>NZ_JAYMYY010000002.1:0-589305 GCF_039889165.1 Pseudocitrobacter cyperus
CTCTGTAGGCCGCAATAGAAAAATGACAGAAAAATGACTGACTGCTGCATTCCACAGCAACACCCCACTTTATACCCACTTGCCCACAGAGTTATCCACAATTAGCCATTTAAACAGGGTTTAGTTATGCGGCTTAACGAGCGTGGGCAGGTCTGCAAGGCTGTTAATCACGATATCTGCCGCCTGTTCCGCTTCCTCTGTTACCGGCTTGCCGGTGCGAACCAGAACCTTCGTGCCGACACTGGCTGCCGCAGCGGCCTGCATGTCTTCCAGTTTATCGCCCACCATATAAGAAGAAGCCATATCAATGTGCAGATACTCCTGGGCGGATTTCAACATTCCCGGATGCGGTTTACGGCAATCACACACCTGGCGATACTCTTCTACCGTCCCCTGCGGGTGATGCGGGCAATAATAGATGCCATCCAGGTCAACACCGCGATCGGCCAGCGACCAGTCCATCCACTCGGTCAGGGTTTCAAACTGCGCTTCGGTAAATTTGCCACGCGCAATTCCGGACTGGTTAGTCACCAGCACCAGCGCGTAGCCCATTTCCTTTAATTTACGCATGGCATCGATCACGCCATCGATAAATTCGAAATCGTCTATTTCATGGACGTAGCCATGATCGACATTAATCGTGCCATCACGATCGAGAAAAATAGCGGGTACAGACTTTGCCACCGTGTTGCTCCTGAATAAGGCATGTGACGTTAGTATCTCATGTTTCGACGGGCAATAAAGTGCTGATCGTACAAAGCCGGATTGATTTAGACGTCTGGATGCCTTAACATCCGTTCAGTTGACGGCTATCGACCGTTTCTGGCAGAAGAAAATGCCACGGCAAACCCATAAGCGATAATAAATAGTCTAATGATTAAACTTTCGAATATTACCAAAGTGTTCCAGCAGGGAAACCGCACCATACAGGCGTTGAACAACGTTAGCCTGCATGTTCCTGCCGGGCAGATTTACGGCGTCATTGGCGCATCCGGCGCGGGTAAAAGTACGCTGATTCGATGCGTGAACCTGCTTGAGCGCCCAACCCAGGGAAGCGTTGAAGTAGGCGGCCAGGAGCTGACCGCGCTTTCTGAAGGTGAGCTGACCAAAGCACGCCGTCAAATTGGCATGATTTTCCAGCACTTTAACCTGCTCTCCTCCCGTACCGTTTTTGGTAACGTGGCATTACCGCTGGAGCTGGACAACACCTCTAAAGAGGAAGTGAAACGTCGCGTCACCGAGTTGCTGGATCTGGTCGGTCTTGGCGACAAACATGACAGCTACCCGGCAAATCTCTCCGGCGGCCAGAAACAGCGCGTCGCGATTGCCCGCGCACTGGCAAGCAATCCGAAAGTGTTGCTGTGCGATGAAGCCACCAGCGCGCTTGACCCGGCGACCACCCGCTCGATTCTCGAACTGCTGAAAGACATTAACCGCCGTCTGGGGCTGACTATCCTGCTCATCACCCACGAAATGGATGTGGTGAAGCGCATCTGCGATTGCGTGGCCGTCATCAGCAACGGTGAGCTGATTGAACAGGATACGGTAAGCGAAGTATTCTCCCATCCGAAAACCCCGCTGGCACAACAGTTTATTCAGTCTACGCTGCATCTGGACATTCCGGATGACTATCAGGCCCGCCTGAAAGTCGAACCGTTCGCTGACAGCGTGCCGATGCTGCGCCTGGAGTTCACTGGCCAGTCCGTGGATGCGCCGCTGCTCTCAGAAACCGCGCGTCGCTTCAACGTCAACAACAACATTATTAGCGCCCAGATGGATTACGCCGGCGGCGTGAAGTTCGGCATCATGCTGACCGAAATGCACGGCGAACAAAACGATACACAAGCCGCCATTGCCTGGCTGCAACAACACCATGTAAAAGTAGAGGTACTGGGTTATGTCTGAGCCAATGATGTGGTTACTGGCGCGTGGCGTCTGGGAAACGCTGGCGATGACCTTTGTGTCCGGCTTTTTCGGTTTTGTGATTGGCTTACCGGCGGGCGTGCTGCTGTACGTCACCCGTCCGGGGCAAATTATTGAGAACGCAAAGCTCTACCGCATTTTGTCGGCGCTGGTAAACATCTTCCGTTCTATTCCTTTTATTATCTTGCTGGTGTGGATGATTCCGTTCACCCGCGTGATCGTCGGTACGTCAATTGGTTTGCAGGCCGCTATTGTTCCGCTGACCGTTGGTGCTGCGCCGTTTATCGCCCGTATGGTTGAAAACGCCCTGCTGGAAATCCCGACCGGGTTGATTGAGGCTTCTCGCGCAATGGGCGCCACGCCGATGCAGATCGTGCGCAAAGTCCTGCTGCCGGAAGCGCTGCCGGGCCTGGTGAATGCCGCCACCATCACCTTGATCACGCTGGTTGGTTATTCTGCGATGGGCGGTGCCGTCGGCGCAGGCGGCCTGGGTCAGATTGGCTACCAGTACGGGTATATCGGCTATAACGCAACGGTAATGAATACAGTGCTGGTATTACTGGTCGTTCTGGTTTATTTAATTCAGCTATCTGGCGATCGCATCGTTCGGACTGTAACTCATAAATAACGTAATATACTCAAAATCATTCGAGTTGCTTCAAGGCGGCAAGAGAGTGAATCCCCAGGAGCGTACATAAGTACGTGACTGGGGTGAGCGACAAATCTGTCAGGAACAGGTTTGAACACCGCAAAGCGGTGGCCCGTAAGGGCGAGGCTCATGGATGAGCCGAGTAATCCGCAGCCAACACAGAAGCAAGTTGAAGGATGAAGAGTATAGACAACACAACTCGAAGAATTAAGGAAATAACATGGCGTTTAAGTTTAAAACTTTTGCGGCGGTCGGCGCTCTGATCGGTACTCTGGCACTGGCGGGTTGCGGTCAGGATGAGAAAGATCCCAACCACATCAAAGTCGGCGTGATTGTCGGCGCAGAACAGCAGGTTGCTGAAGTTGCTCAGAAAGTGGCGAAAGAAAAATACGGCCTGGACGTAGAACTGGTGACCTTCAATGACTACGTGCTGCCTAACGAAGCGCTGAGTAAAGGCGACATCGATGCTAACGCCTTCCAGCATAAACCTTATCTTGATCAGCAGATCAAAGACCGCGGCTACAAACTGGTATCCGTAGGTAACACCTTCGTTTACCCGATCGCGGGCTACTCGAAAAAAATCAAATCGCTGGATGAGCTGCAACCAGGTTCTCAGGTTGCCGTTCCTAACGACCCAACCAACCTTGGCCGTTCCCTGCTGCTGCTGCAGAAAGTGGGTCTGATCAAACTGAAAGACGGTATTGGTCTGCTGCCAACCGTTCTGGATGTCACCGAGAACCCGAAAAACCTGAAGATTGTTGAACTGGAAGCGCCGCAATTGCCGCGTTCTCTGGACGACGCACAAATCGCGCTGGCGGTAATCAACACCACTTACGCCAGCCAGATTGGCCTGACCCCGGCGAAAGACGGCATCTTTGTTGAAGACAAAGACTCTCCGTACGTTAACCTGATCGTGACTCGCGAAGATAACAAGGACGCGGAAAATGTGAAGAAATTCGTTGAGGCTTACCAGTCTGACGAAGTGTACGAAGCTGCTAACAAAGTCTTCAACGGTGGCGCGGTAAAAGGCTGGTAAGTTACCCCCATTAAGCACTATCTTTCAGGACGGGCTCATGCCCGTCTTGTCATTTCTGCAAGCACCTGATTCAATAAGCGCAGGTCTACCATAAATTGAGGATATATTATGCGTGCTTTACCGATCTGTTTATTAGCACTGATGTTAGGCGGCTGTTCGATGCTAAACAGATCACCCGTTGAACCTGTTCAAAGCACTGCGTCTACGCCTAAAACGGAAACCGTAAAACCAAAACCTGTCCGCGCTACCCCGGTCAGGATCTACACCAAGGCTGAAGATTTGGTCGGTAAACCTTTCCGTGATTTAGGTGAAGTCTCCGGCGATTCCTGCCAGGCGACAAATCAGGACTCTCCGCCAAACATCCCTACCGCTCGCAAACGTATGCAGATCAACGCCTCTAAAATGAAAGCGAATGCAGTTCTGCTACATAGCTGCGAAGTCACCAGTGGTACACCAGGCTGCTACCGTCAGGCCGTCTGCATTGGATCGGCGCTTAACGTTTCGGCAAAATGAGCACCTTTCAGTTTGAGCAAATAGGCGTTATTCGCTCACCGTATAAAGAGAAGTTTGCCGTTCCACGCCAGCCAGGTCTTGTGAAAAGCGGTGGCGGTGAACTTCACTTAATAGCACCTTATAACCAGGCGGATGCCGTTCGCGGCCTGGAAGGTTTCAGCCATTTATGGGTGTTGTTCGTTTTCCACCAGACGATGGAAGGCGGTTGGCGCCCAACGGTTCGCCCTCCTCGCCTGGGCGGCAATACCCGCATGGGCGTTTTCGCCACGCGTTCAACTTTTCGCCCAAACCCTATTGGGATGTCGCTGGTTGAACTACGCGGGATCCGCACGCAGAAAGACCAGGTGATTCTGGAACTGGGTAGCCTGGATTTAGTCGATGGCACACCGGTAGTCGATATCAAACCCTATCTGCCCTTTGCTGAAGCACTGCCGCATGCAAACGCCAGCTATGCGCAAGATGCGCCACAGGCCGCCGTCGATATCACATTTACGCCGGATGTACAGCAGCAGCTTTTGCATCTGGAGAAACGCTACCCGCGTTTACAACAGTTTATCCGTGAAGTGCTGGCACAAGACCCACGTCCGGCCTACCGTAAAAATGAAGAAGAGGGAAAAACTTACGCTGTCTGGCTGCTTGATTTCAACGTGCGCTGGCGCGTAACGTCTGCTGGCTTTGAAGTCTTTGTGCTGGAAGCCAGGTAATTTCGCCGCGCTCTCTTTTGACATCCCTTTCACGCTGGTAAACTAAATCACTTTTTTTGCATCAGGCTCTCGTTGAGCCTGTTCGATTGTCCAACTGGAATCGTAACAACATGCGTACTAGCCAATACCTGCTCTCCACTCTCAAGGAGACACCTGCCGACGCCGAGGTAATCAGTCACCAACTGATGCTGCGCGCCGGGATGATCCGCAAGCTGGCCTCCGGGTTATACACCTGGCTGCCGACCGGCGTGCGCGTCCTGAAAAAAGTCGAAAACATCGTGCGTGAAGAGATGAACAACGCCGGTGCTATCGAGGTGTTGATGCCGGTAGTTCAGCCATCTGAACTGTGGCAAGAGAGTGGTCGCTGGGAACAGTACGGCCCGGAACTGCTGCGTATCGCCGACCGTGGCGAGCGTCCGTTCGTACTCGGCCCTACTCACGAAGAAGTTATTACCGACCTGATTCGTAATGAACTGAGTTCTTACAAACAGCTCCCGCTGAACTTCTACCAGATCCAGACAAAATTCCGTGACGAAGTTCGCCCGCGTTTCGGCGTAATGCGTTCCCGTGAGTTCCTGATGAAAGATGCTTACTCTTTCCACACTTCTCAGGAATCCCTGCAGGAAACTTACGATGCCATGTACGCCGCCTACAGCAAAATCTTCAGCCGTATGGGTCTGGATTTCCGTGCCGTACAAGCTGACACCGGTTCTATCGGCGGTAACGCATCCCATGAATTCCAGGTGCTGGCGCAAAGCGGCGAAGATGACGTGATCTTCTCTGACTCTTCCGATTACGCGGCTAACATCGAATTTGCTGAAGCCGTGGCGCCGAAAGAGCCTCGCGCCGCAGCGACTCAGGAGATGACGCTGGTTGATACGCCGAATGCGAAAACTATCGCCGAGCTGGTTGAACAGTTTAATCTGCCTGTCGAAAAAACCGTCAAAACGCTGCTGGTGAAAGCCGCAGAAGGCAGCAAATCTCCACTGGTTGCTCTGCTGGTACGCGGTGACCACGAACTGAACGAAGTCAAAGCTGAAAAACTGGCGCAGGTTGCCAGCCCGCTGACCTTCGCCACCGAAGAAGAAATTCGCTCTGTGGTGAAAGCAGGCCCGGGTTCGCTGGGCCCGGTAAACATGCCGATTCCGATGGTTATCGACCGTACCGTTGCTGTAATGAGCGATTTCGGTGCTGGCGCCAACATCGACGGTAAGCACTACTTCGGTATCAACTGGGATCGCGATGTCGCAACACCAGAAGTGGCGGATATCCGTAACGTCGTTGCCGGCGACCCAAGCCCGGACGGCAAAGGTACCCTGCTGATTAAACGCGGTATCGAAGTCGGCCATATCTTCCAGTTGGGTACCAAGTACTCTGAAGCGATGAAAGCGTCTGTACAAGGTGAAGATGGTCGTAACCAGACCCTGACCATGGGCTGCTATGGCATTGGGGTAACTCGCGTTGTTGCTGCCGCAATCGAACAGAACTTTGATGACCGTGGGATCCTGTGGCCAGAAGCTATCGCACCGTTCCAGGTGGCGATTCTGCCGATGAACATGCACAAATCTTACCGCGTGCAGGAACTGGCTGAAAAACTGTACGCTGAGCTGCGTGCGCAGGGTATCGAAGTGCTGATGGACGACCGTAAAGAGCGTCCGGGCGTGATGTTCGCAGATATGGAGCTGATTGGTATTCCGCATACCATCGTTCTGGGCGACCGTAACCTCGACAATGATGATATCGAATACAAATATCGTCGTAGCGGCGAGAAGCAACTGATTAAAACCGGCGATATCGTCGATTACCTGGTGAAAGCTATCAAAGGCTAAGTTGGGTTATGATGTGAAAAAGCCTCGCGATTGCGAGGCTTTTTTTGTCTGGTTTACCCGTCCTGCACTCCGGATCAGTAACAATCTTTCCCCGGAATAAACTTCGTATTGCTGTCCGGTTGTAACGTTTTCACCATCTCGCCGGTGTCCGGGTTAGCTTCCAGGGTGAAATGCCCTTCCACCACCAGCAGTACAGGCTTCGTTTCCGTGCCGCGCGCAACCGCATAATCACGCTCTAACTGCGCATTGCTGGCCACCGCCATCTTCTTGCCTGTGGCGCAATCGGTGAAGATTGCCGCATCCGCCATGTAGAAATACATCCCGCGCATCGCCATTGGCGTTGTCGGCAGGCTCGCCTTCACCGGTGCCAGCGTGTAGTTAAGCGTGGACTCAATCGGGTTACCTTCCTGGTCGAGCATCTCCAGGTTATCCCCCTTCACCCGATACCAGGACTTCTCACCTTTACTGTCGGTTAACACCAGCTTCCCGGCGGTACGCGCCCAGGTACCGTAGCTGGCGAACGACGACGGCTCTTTCGTCACGCCCTGATAGCGCTCATTCATTACCCAGGTGCCGTCTTCGGCGAGGAACAGCGAGGTTTCGATCCCTTCGCAATCGGCGCAAGGCAAAATACCACGCCAGCTTTGCTGCATCGGTTTCAATTCAGCCATTTGTGCCGGGGACAGCGTTTCCACTTCCGCACGATTGTTACACCCAAACAGTGCAAACAGCATACCGGCGGCAGCTATCGTCAATATTGCTTTTTTCACCATCAATTCCCTCTTTGATTTCTTATTACGTCCGCAGTCGTTAGTAGTTCACCTTGCCACGCAATGTTTTTACATTCGATTTTTGCGCTTTGGCATTCAGCCTGCGTTCTTTGGACGCGCGCGTTGGCCGGGTTGCACGCCGACTTTTCTGTTCTGCCGTTAATTCCTTAATGACAGCCACCAGCCGCGCAATGGCCGCTTCGCGGTTCATCTCCTGACTGCGATACTCCTGCGCTTTAATGATAAACACACCGTCGGCAGAAATTAAGTGGTGACTGGCTGCCAGCAGCTTCTCTTTATAATAGTCCGGCAGGCTGGAAGCGCGGATATCGAAACGCAAATGGATAGCCGTCGAGGCCTTATTGACGTGCTGGCCCCCCGCCCCCTGCGCCCGGATGGCGGTAATGGTTATCTCTTCATCCGGGATACTGACCGCCCGTGAGAGAACAATCATGCCGGTTGCTGCCACGGCGTAAAATGAATTTCCAGATTATTCTGAGCATCCGATAACCAAATCGCGCCTTCCTGTAACGTCGCCTGCAGCGTCATGGTGCGAGAGGCAAAGGCGCTGAGCTTCGCCAGTTGCTCATCATCCAGGTACCAGATGCTCAGTTTGTCGAATGATGCCAGTTTGCTCTGGTTTTGTTGCCACCAGATTTCAGCCGCACGGCTGTTATAGGTGAACAACGCCACTTCCTTCGCCAGGCTGCACGCTTTCTTGATGCGGCGCTCGTCCGGCAGGCCGAGTTCAATCCACAGATCGATGCCCAGATGGTCGTTACGTAGCCAGATTTCCGGCTCATCATCGGCGCTCAGGCCACGGGTGAACTGGAGACGCTCATCGGCATATTTAATCCACGCCAGCAGGCGCAGCATCATGCGTTCCTGCGTTTCGGACGGATGCTGCGCCAGCGTCAGGGACGCATCGAGGAACTGGCTGCGGTCGATGTCGGCCACATTGACCACCGCCTTGTAAATTGTCGCTTTCAGTGCCATATATTAGCTCCTGTAAAAATGGCGCTCATTGTAACGAAATCAACGGTAAAAGGCTGTCGGGATTTACAGGGGCCGACATTCATCCTGCTGATAATGCTTAAATGAGTATGATATAGTCACCTTGCTAAACAGAGTTTATCTTCGTAGGCTTAACTTGCATCCACGGTTGAGTCAGAACGCTGACAGGAGGGCATGTGGACAATTATTGTGAGTTGATTCGTCAACGCTATGCGGAAATTGCCAGCGGAGATTTAGGGTACATCCCGGATGCGCTGGGCTGTGTACTGAAAGTATTAAACGAAGTTGCGGCGGATAGCGCCCTTTCAGAGTCGATCAGGGAAAAAGCGGCCTATGCGGCAGCAAACTTACTGGTGAGCGATTATGTCAATGAATGAGATCTATCAACCTATCAATTGTGACGACTATGACAATCTCGAGCTCGCCTGCCAGCATCACCTTGTGCTGACGCTGGAACTGAAAGACGGCGAAGTGCTGCAGGCGAAAGCCAACGACCTGCTCTCGCGTAAAAACGTCGAGTACCTGGTGGTTGAAACCGGTGGAGAGAGCCGCGAAGTGCGCCTCGACCGCATCGCAAGCTTCAGCCATCCGCAAATCGGCACCGTCGTGGTGAGCGAATCCTGAGTGAACAACGGGCAGCTTAGCTGCCCGTTTTTTCCCATTCCAGCCGTAAACCCGCACCTGGCGTAACCGCCCCTTCCTGTGTAATAAATCGCCCCGCCGCCGCAATAAGAATATCGTTATAAAACAGCAGCGGCGTGGTGTCGCGCAGCCACGGCGGCACCCCCAGTTCCTGCCAGATTTTCTTCAGCTTGCGGCCACCATTGCGACCAACAATGTGCAGCGTACCAGAAGCTTTAAAGCGAATAGAGACTGTTTCATTTTCATGGGGCGGGCGGATATCACCACCGCTCACTACAGACAAGCTTCCGAAGGATAACGTCAGAGGTCGGGTAATATCAGGCCAGTAGATCGGTGAATCCCCCGGTGAAACCAGCGTTTTTACCCACCAGAGTCGCTGCTGGTAACGACGAATCTCATACTCTCCGTGACGCAGACACGGTGATGCATCTTCGCGCGCCAGAGCAACCTCCTGCCAGATACGCGCCAGCATATCGCGCGAAGGCATCGCGGCATGATGAGACGCCAGCCAGCGGCGCAACAGCGCGGCACGGCGCGGCTCGCTCATCGATTGCATTGGCCCTAATTCCAGCGCCCCTTCCGGCGTCATCAGATTTGCCAGTTCATCGGCGAGCAGTTCATCCAGCAGTTGTTCCTGCTCGCCACACAGCGCTGCGCTGCGCGCTGTCGCCTGTGCAAAATGGGGCCAGCGTTCAGTTAACAGCGGCACGACGCGCAAACGGAGAAAATTACGGTCATAGGCATCATCCTGGTTACTCTCATCTTCTATCCATGAAAGATGATGATTTTTCGCCCACGCTAACAGAGAGGCTCGTGTCTCATTAAGCAGCGGGCGAACCAGGAAACCATCGGCAAACGGCATGCGGGCAGGCATTGACGACAGCCCCGCAGGGCCACTGCCACGCTTGAGAGCCAGCAGGAAGGTTTCACACTGATCGTCCAGATGCTGTGCCGTGACCAATGCCTCTCCTGCCCGTAAGGCGTCACTGAATACCTGATAACGAGCCTGACGCGCATGGGCTTCGATGCCAAGACCATTTTGCGCCAGCTTTACGTATTCCACCTGCAAAGGGACATTCCACGCTTCGCATTGCTGTCGGCAGTGCTCCACCCACGCATCCGCATGAGTACTTAACCCATGATGGATATGAATTGCCCGCAGTGCGACCGAAGGCTCTCTCTGCCGCCAGCAAACCAGTTGGTGCAGTAATACCGTGGAATCCAGGCCACCGCTAAAAGCCACCAGAAACTGGCGCTGTGGAGAAAGGGAGGAAATCGTCGTCATGATGTTGTCATTAGGGAGGCTAAGCCCGGCACGTTACCGGGCAAGGCTTACGCTTGCAAGGACTACTGCTGGTATAGTTCCAGCGGCAGGCCATCCGGGTCGTTGAAGAAAGTGAAGCGCTTATCGGTAAACGGATCAACACGAACGGCTTCACAGGCTACTCCGTGCGCTTCCAGATGAGCAATCGCCGTATCAAGAGAGTCAACGCTAAAGGCCAGATGCCGCAGGCCGCAGGCTTCCGGGCGGCTTGGACGCGCAGGCGGAAACGGGAACGAAAACAGCTCAATCACATACTGCCCATTCAGCGCCAGATCGCCCTTCCAGGAGTCACGCTCTTCACGGTAAAACTCACTCTGTAAGGTAAAGCCCAGAATATCGCAGTAAAAGGCCTTACTCTTCGCATAATCAGACGCAATAATGGCAATATGGTGAACCTGTTTTAAACCCAGCATTCTTATTCTCCTTTATCGTTTTCAGCACATTACCTTTGCCCGGGCTTAACGCGCAACCCCTTCGCCACTTTTTAAGACTCGAACCCGGTAAACACCGTTCTCATCACGCTTCGCGCCGTGAATATCCGTCTCGAAGCCAGGATAGTGACGCCCTACAGAACACAACATCAGCAGGAAATCGAGCACCGAGCGACTCTCTTCGGTGATCATCTCCCCCGGCATCAGCAGCGGTACGCCCGGCGGATAGGGGAGGATCATATTCGCGGAGATACGCCCCACCACTTCTTCCAGCGCCACCGTTTCTACCTCGCCTTTGATCTGTTGCTGCCACGCCTGATGCGGCGTCATTTTCATCTCTGGCAGTACATCGAACGCGCGTAGCATTAACCGCGGCAGATCGTGCTGGCGGATCAGTTTGTGGATCCCTTGCGCCAGATCCTGAATACGCATATTGCGGTAGAAATCCGGATCTTCTGCATAGAGATCCGGCAGCATGTTTTTCACCCGTAAATTAAGATCATAGGCGCGCTTGAACTCCGTCAGGCCACGCAGCAGGCCCATCGCACGGGTTTTATCGATGCCGATACTGAAGAGGAACAGCAGGTTGTAAGGCCCGGTTTTCTCCACCACCACGCCGTGCTCATCGAGATATTTCGCCACCAGCGCCGCAGGAATACCTTCATCGCTCATGTTGCCCTGCTCATCCATACCCGGCGTCAGGATGGTCACTTTGACCGGATCGAGAAACATATGATCGTTATCAGCATCGGTAAATCCGTGCCAGTCGGCTCCCGGCGAGACGGGCCAGCATTCAGCTTCGTCGATCTCTTCCGGCTGCCAGATATCGAAGAACCAGCTATCTGACTCTTCCCGCAGCCGCTGTACCTCTTTACGAAAATGGAGTGCGCGCTCCACCGAGCGATTAATCAGACGTTTGCCCGGATTGCCGCGCAGCATCGCCGCCGCCGTCTCAATCGAAGCGACAATCGGATAGCTTGGCGACGTAGAAGTGTGCATCATAAAGGCTTCGTTGAAGGTATCTTCATCGTAGTCGCCCTTGATATGAATCAGCGAGGCCTGCGACAACGCCGCCAACATTTTGTGTGTTGACTGAGTTTCGAAGAACACTTTACCCGGAACGCGATCGCCGCTCATACCGCTTTTGCCCTGATAAATCGGGTGGAAGTGGGTATAGGGCACCCACGCCGAGTCAAAGTGAATCGACGGTACGTCCAGCGTGTGCTTGATCCAGTTGGTGTTATACAGCAGGCCATCATAGGTGGAGTTGGTGATCACCGCATGCACCGGCCATTGTGCGTTGGCAGTAGAGTCGACTTTTTGTTGCAGGCTATCGCGGGTAAATTCCCGGCGTGGAATACCGCCTAAAATCCCCAGCGCATTGCGGGTCGGCTTTAGCCACAGCGGCACCACATCGCTCATCATCAGCAGGTGTGCGAGCGACTTATGGCAGTTACGGTCAATCAGCAGCGTACTCCCCGCGGGCGCAGCGTACATACCAACAATTTTATTCGAGGTAGAAGTACCGTTTGTCACCATATAACTCTGCTCAGCGCCAAACGTGCGGGCAATATACTCTTCGGCTTCCAGATGCGGGCCGGTGTGATCCAGCAGCGACCCCAGCTCAGTGACGGAAATAGAGACATCGGCCTTCAGGGTATTGGCACCGAAGAAATCATAAAACAGGCAGCCAATCGGGCTTTTTTGATACGCCGTTCCCGCCATATGGCCTGGCGTACAGAAGGTGTACTTGCCTTCGTTAACGTAGGTAAACAGCGCCCTGGTAAACGGTGGGGTGATGTTATCCAGATACTCATCGGTGTACTGGCGAATGCGGGTGGCGATATCGCCAGACTGTCCCAGCGCATACTCAAAGAACCACAACGCCATACGCAAATCATGAACGCTGACATCCATCGTCGAGTGCGTATTGATAAAAGCATACAGCGGGAGATATTCGTTTAACTGATTAATATCGCTGCACAACTCGACGTTATATTCGTCCCAGTCAAAAATGACGCCACAGATACGCGGGTTATGTTCAATAAATTTCAGCAGATCCGCGCTGTTCTGCGGCCAGATAATTTTGAAGCCTTGCGCCAGCAGCGCGCCTTCCAGCTCTTTTATCGGCTCATCTTTGTAGTAGACGCCGTGCGGCCCCATTATGGCGATTATATTCATGCGCTCCTCCTGGCTAATCCCTGAGGTAAGCATAGTAACAATCACGCCAGTGCTATGCACTGGCGTATTGTCCACATCAATATTAAAGGGCGTTCCACGCATCCTGCCACGCAAGACCGGCACCTGGCTCGTAGTAGGCCGGCGCAACATTACACCATGCGCCTACCGGTAGCGGTTTACACTGATACAGCGCACCGTGGTTATTGACGATATCGCCCGCATTCCATTTCTGGCTGCTGCTCCAGGAAGGATAAGTGACAGTGCCGCCCTTACCTTCATCAGCCGTTGCTTTCGCTTTCACGTTCAGCGTGTAGCTGGTCGTGCTGGATAAAGAGCCATCGCTCACCGTCAGGCTAATCACGTACTGCGCGTCACGATCGCTTTGCGGCGCATTGAAATTAATCACCGCGCGATCCTGACCACTGACGGTCTGACCATTCTGCGCCATCCACTTATAGCTCAGCTTATCGCCATTGGCGTCCGTGGAGCCTTCCGCGCTCAGGGAAACCTGGCTGCCAGCGGCTACCGCACCAACCGGCCCGGCGATGTGGGCAACTGGCGCCACGTTGGTGACCGGAGCAGGCTGATTGTCCGGAGTTTTATCCTCTGCCGGAGTCGTCTCTCCCTTGTCATCCACAATGTTGACATTGAAGTAGTGCTGTACGCATTTGGTGTAATCGCCCTCTTTAAATGCGGTATACGGCGTCTGATAGCCTACCAGTTGGCAGGAATACGTCTTACCGTCAGCCGTATCGTTGCTCCATCCCCAATCCTGTTCCCAGTAGATTGGCAGAGCGCCCGCGCCGCCTTCGTCGAACTGCTTCATCTTCTTACAGCCCAGCACTTCATCTGCCGGAACCGGCACCTTCAGATATTTCGCGAACTCTTTGTAGTAAGCGATGCGGTTCAGAGACTGCGCATTTTCTTCTGCGCCGCCGCACTCTACGCCGCCGTTGATGATCTGAATGGTCACGCCAAAACCGGTCACCAGGCCATTGGCCTTATCACGGTCATTCGGCTGCCAGGTGCCGTCGATAACGTGCAGCATAGAAGGCTTCGGCGGCTGTGGGTAAACAAAGAAGAATACCGCGCTGGCCAGGTTCATCCAGGTATCCGCGACCAGTTCAGGCTTATCGAGCAACGTGCGAACGTCGCCGTACATCGCCTCCGAGAAGGGGCCATAGTTATAGTTATAAGAGAGCTGTTTTGCCCCGCGGCCAAAGTAGCTCAGGAAGTCGCCGTCTTTGTCCTTGCCACAAGGCCAGGTCTGTCCCTGCCAGACGTTCGGGTTACACTCGCCGTTATAGCCATTCTTCTGGCCCTCCACCCAGCCAACTTCACGCAGATAAACCAGCGCCTGACGCCATTCAGGAATATCACGCCAGCTTTCATGTCCGCCCGTCTCCTGGGCAAAGTGAGCAAACATGGTCGCCAGGGTTTTACGACAGATAGCATCGCTGTCGCGACCATCGGTATAGGTACCGCAAACTGCCGGGAACTTGCCAATTGCTTTCAAAAAGTTGGTATAGGTATATTCCGGAGCGCGCATCGGGAAAAGATAATCCCAGTCGCTCTCTTTCAGCATGCTTTCAACACGTTTAACGTTAGCCGGGTTAGCTGCGCGACCCGGCGCGATAAGTTCAACTTCGCTGTTAGGCAGCGTCGCAATTGACGTTTTCACTGCGTTCATTAAAGGGAAGCTGGTCAGCGCTTTCTCTTTTGCCGCTAATTCGCTCGCTTTGATTGTCATTGGCTCACTGCTGCTCAGCAGTGATGCAGCCTGCGCGCCAGATACACTTAATAATACCCCGGCCGCTACCGCGCTTAACGCCATCGTTTTCCGTAATGCCATCGTGATTCTCCTTGAATTTCGTTAATTTTCTATCCAGGCCAGGTGCCTGACAGTAATGGCAGTTTTACGGGAGACAGTTCGAAAACGTTAATCATCAATGCTCATCGCGACATCATTTTCTTACCGGCGGATATCAACGAAAAAAAAGAGCTGAATCATCAGCCCTTTTGAGAAAGTAGATGAGGAAAATCCTCGAGCTTACTCTGCGGAGGTTTCCTGCGTATTTTCAGCAATGCGACGCAAATACTCGTTATTTTTGAACGCCACCATAATCAATTCGAAGGTCATGCGGCAACTAATCAGGCCAAAAATCGTACAGAAAAAATAGTAGACCAGGCTTACGGTAAACATGACATACAAACCGCCAACCAAAATAACGAGCATGGAAATCCAGTAAAAAAAGACCAGTACGCTCGGCATTAACAGACGATCGAATCCCAAAATCGTTTTCATCTTTCTCATCCTTAGAAAAAATCAATAACCACAAATAAAGTGGGTATATTATAACCTCAGGATTCGGGAAAAACAGCGCCACAGCGGGCTGGAAAAAGTCCAGATTGATACAAACTGGCCATTATGAAGATCAAAAAAAGGCCACATTACGTGGCCTTTTCAGAAAATGATTCGATTATGCGTAGCCGTAGCTCATCAGACGCTGATAGCGACGGTTTTTGAGGTCGTCTTTGCTCAGCACTTCAAGGTCAGCCAGGTCTGCCAGCAGTTGCGCTTTCAGTGAGGCCGCCATCGCTTCCGGGTTACGATGCGCGCCGCCCAGCGGTTCCGGAATGATAGAATCAATCAGTTTCAACTCTTTCAGACGCGGGGCAATGATACCCATCGCTTCTGCGGCCAGCGGGGCTTTATCCGCGCTTTTCCACAGAATAGAGGCACAACCTTCCGGAGAGATAACGGAATAGGTGCTGTACTGCAGCATATTCACTTTATCACCCACGCCAATCGCCAGCGCGCCACCGGAGCCACCTTCACCAATAACGGTGCAGATAACCGGCACGCTCAGACGTGACATTTCACGCAGGTTACGCGCAATCGCTTCAGACTGACCGCGTTCTTCCGCACCCACACCAGGGTATGCACCCGGGGTGTCGATGAAGGTGATGATCGGCATGTTAAAGCGTTCAGCCATCTCCATCAGACGCAGGGCTTTACGGTAACCTTCTGGTGCTGGCATACCAAAGTTGCGACGGATTTTCTCTTTGGTTTCACGGCCTTTCTGATGACCAATGATCATCACCGGACGTCCATCCAGACGCGCGATACCGCCGACGATAGCTTTATCGTCAGCATAAGCACGGTCGCCGGCCAGTTCGTCAAATTCATCAAACGCCAGGCGGACATAATCCAGGGTGTACGGGCGCTGTGGATGGCGCGCCAGTTGGGCTACCTGCCATGCGCCGAGATCGGCAAAGATTTTGCGCGTCAGCTCTACGCTTTTTTCACGCAGACGATGCACTTCTTCGTCGATGTTAATATCCAGTTTCTCATCCTGACGGCTAACCGCAGTCAGAGAATCGATTTTCGCTTCCAGCTCTGCGATCGGCTGTTCAAAATCAAGGAAATTCAGACTCATAGTATTCCTGTATTAGTCAAACTCCAGTTCCACCTGCTCCGAACCAATGAGGCCACGTAGATCGTTAAGTAAACGATCGCTCGGAGAGACACGCCACGTTGCACCGAAACGCAACCGCGCACGTGCATCCGCCCTCTGATAGTAGAGATGTACTGGAATTGTCCCCGAGCGGTGGGGTTCCAGAGACTGACGGAGTCGGTTTAAAAGCTGGTCATCAATTTGCCTGTCCGTCAGCGAGATAGCAAGCCCGCGAGCATATTTTTCCCGGGCTTCGTCAATATCCATGACTTCTCGGGCGGTCATTTTAAGCCCACCGCTGAAGTCATCAAAGCTGACCTGTCCGCTGACGATAAGTATGCGGTCTTTTTCCAGCAATTGCTGGTATTTATCCAGCGCGTCGGTGAACAACATCACCTCCAGCCGCCCGGAACGGTCATCCAGCGTACAGATGCCGATACGATTGCCGCGCTTGGTGACCATAACCCTTGCAGCAATCACGAGCCCCGCAGCCGTGGTGACTTTACCACGATCTGTCGGATGCATGTCTTTTAGCCTGTAGCCTCCGACATAGCGCTCAATTTCTTTTAAATACTGGTTGATCGGGTGGCCCGTCAGGTACAGACCTAACGTTTCCCGTTCACCATCCAGCACCACCTGCTCCGGCCACGGCTGGCAGTTGGCGTAGGATTGTTCAATCTGTTCCGGCTCTTCCGCCAGCACGCCAAACATATCGGCCTGCCCGATGGCTTCCGCCTTCGCGTGTTGATCCGCCGCTTTCAGCGCATCGCCAAGCGAGTTCATCAACGCCGCGCGGTGCGGGCCAAGCCGGTCGAACGCGCCGGACATGATCAGTTTTTCCAGCACGCGACGGTTCAGTTTTTTGGTATCAGTGCGCGCGCAGAGGTCGAACAGTTCGCGGAAATAGCCGCCGTTGTTACGCGCTTCGATGATAGCCTCAATTGGCCCTTCACCGACGCCCTTAATCGCGCCGATACCATACACGATTTCCCCGTCATCATTAACGTGGAAATGATATAAACCGGAGTTAATATCTGGCGGCAGAATTTTCAGCCCCATACGCCAGCACTCATCCACCAGCCCGACCACCTTCTCGGTGTTGTCCATATCCGCGGTCATTACCGCCGCCATAAACTCAGCCGGGTAGTGTGCTTTCAGCCACAGCGTCTGGTAAGAGACCAACGCATAGGCGGCGGAGTGCGATTTGTTAAACCCGTAACCGGCGAATTTCTCCACCAGGTCAAAGATTTTCATCGCCAGTTCGCCGTCAACGCCGCGTTTTTTGGCGCCTTCTTCAAACGCGCCGCGCTGTTTGGCCATCTCTTCCGGCTTTTTCTTACCCATTGCGCGACGCAGCATATCTGCACCGCCGAGGGTATAGCCGGAAAGCTCCTGGGCAATCTGCATAACCTGTTCCTGGTACAGGATGATGCCGTAGGTCGGCTCCAGTACCGGTTTCAGGCATTCGTGCTGCCACTGAACGTCCGGATAAGAGATCTCTTCGCGACCATGCTTACGGTCGATAAAGTTATCTACCATCCCCGATTGCAACGGGCCCGGGCGGAACAGGGCCACCAGGGCTATCATATCTTCGAAGCAGTCAGGCTGCAGGCGTTTAATCAGGTCTTTCATGCCGCGCGATTCAAGCTGGAATACCGCTGTGGTTTCCGAGCGTTGCAGCATGTCGAAACTTTTCTTGTCATCAAGCGGAATAGCCGCGATATCCAGCGGCGGCTCGCCCTGTTTTTCACGCCGGGCGTTGATCATCTCCAGCGCCCAGTTGATGATGGTGAGCGTTCTCAGGCCAAGGAAGTCGAACTTCACCAGGCCTGCGTATTCAACATCGCTTTTATCAAACTGAGTTACCGGGTGCTGACCCGCTTCATCACAGTAAAGTGGCGCAAAATCGGTGATTTTGGTGGGTGAGATAACGACCCCACCCGCGTGCTTACCGGCGTTACGGGTGACACCTTCCAGCTTGCGCGCCATATCAATAAGCGCTTTAACTTCTTCGTCTGCTTCGTAGATTTCCGGTAGCTGAGGTTCTGCTTCAAACGCTTTTGCCAGCGTCATTCCCGGATCGGGCGGCACCAGTTTGGAGATGCGATCCACAAAGCCATACGGATGACCCAACACGCGGCCGACGTCGCGGATAACCGCTTTCGCCGCCATGGTACCGAAGGTGATGATCTGCGAGACCGCGTCGCGGCCATACATTTCTGCTACGTGATCGATAACCCGGTCGCGTTTCTCCATACAGAAGTCAACGTCGAAGTCAGGCATGGATACACGTTCAGGGTTAAGGAAACGTTCGAACAGCAGATCAAATTCCAGCGGATCGAGGTCGGTTATCTTCAGCGCATACGCCACCAGCGAACCCGCACCGGAACCACGGCCAGGGCCGACGGGCACGCCGTTATCTTTCGACCACTGGATAAACTCCATAACGATCAGGAAGTAGCCGGGGAAGCCCATCTGGTTGATAACTTTAAGTTCAGTCTCCAGACGTTCGTCATACGGCGGACGGCGCTCCTGACGCACCGCTTCATCCGGGAACAGGAATGCCAGACGTTCTTCCAGCCCTTCGCGGGATTTAGCCACCAGGAAGTCTTCGGTGCTCATATCTCCGGTGGGGAACTGCGGCAGGAAGTATTCGCCCAAACGCACCGTAACGTTACAGCGCTTGGCAATTTCTACCGTGTTCTCCAGCGCTTCCGGGAGGTCGGCAAACAGTTCGCACATCTCCTCCTCAGTGCGCATGTATTGCTGCGGCGAATAGTTACGCGGGCGTTTCGGGTCATCAAGGGTAAAACCATCATGGATGGCAACGCGAATTTCATGTGCATCAAAGTCGCCCGTTTCAAGGAAACGAACGTCGTTGGTTGCGACGACAGGTAAGCCACGGGTTTCAGCCAGTTCAACGGCAGCGTGCAAATAACTCTCTTCGTCCGGACGACCGGTACGAATTAATTCCAGAAAATAGCTGTTCGGGAAGTGTTCTTCATAGAACGAGACGCACTCTTCTACCAACGGCATGTTCCCGCGCAGCAGACAGCGACCGACATCGCCCATCCGGCCGCCGGAAAGGAGGATTAACCCCTCTTTCACCTCCGCCAGCCAGTCGCGGTCAATCCACGGGCCTGCGGCACCGTAGCCACGTTGATAGGCACGCGAAATCAGCAGCGTCAGATTCTGATAGCCGACGTTGTTAGCCGCCAGTACGGTAAGCTGCGTCATCTCATCGCCGAGCAGATCGCACTGCACGTGGAAATCCGCGCCGACGATCGGTTTGATCCCCGCGCCATGGCCTGCGCCGTAGAACTTCACCAGACCACAGAGGTTAGTAAAATCGGTGATCGCCAGAGCTGGCTGGCCTAATGCCGCCGCTTTTTTTACCAGCGGCGCCGTTTTCGCCAGGCCATCGATCATGGAGTAGTCACTGTGCACCCGAAGGTGTACGAAACGTGGTTCAGCCATTGTTAGATCCCGCGTTGCTTACTGAGGGCGTAGAGATTCAGGATACCAGACCCAGCGCCCGTTTGACCGGGCCGAAACTGCGTCGGTGGTGCTCGGTGGCACCGTATTCTGCCAGCTTTTCCAGATGGAAAGCGGTTGGATAGCCTTTGTGCTGGGCAAAGCCATATTGCGGAAATATACCGTCAAGTGCGGCCATTTCAGCATCACGCGTCACTTTCGCCATGATCGAGGCGGCACTGATTTCCGCCACACGGCTGTCGCCCTTCACCACCGCCATCGAGGGCATCGGTAATGCGGGGCAACGGTTGCCATCAATCAGCACATACTCCGGCACAATGCTCAGACCTGCGACAGCGCGCTGCATCGCCAGCATTGTCGCATGCAGAATATTCAGTTCATCGATTTCATGCGGCTCTGCACGACCCAGGCTCCAGCACAGCGCTTTTTCTTTGATTTCATCAAACAGCGCCAGACGGCGTTTTTCACTCAGTTTTTTGGAGTCATTCAGACCCACAATCGGACGGGCGGGATCGAGGATCACCGCCGCCGTCACCACGGCACCGACCAGCGGGCCGCGGCCAACTTCATCCACACCGGCCACTAAATGGGTGTGTGGATAAACAAATTCAATCATCGTGCTAACTCCAGAACCGCGTCGGCTGCCTGCTCATCGGCGTTACAGCGGATTTGCAGATGTAGCTCGCGGAAAGTGTCGTGCATAGCGTGGCTGGTTTTGCCATTCGCCAGCAGCGGCAGTAACGCATCTGCAAGCGCCTGCGGCTGGCACTCGTCCTGCAGCAGCTCTTTCACCAGCTCGCGCCCGGCAAGCAGGTTAGGCAGCGACACATAATCAGTTTTAACGAGTCGTTCCGCCAGCCAGAAGGTGAACGGTTTCATGCGATAGCCCACCACCATCGGGCATTTCGCCAGCATGCACTCCAGCGCTGCCGTACCTGAGGCCAGCAGTGCCGCATCGCTGGCAACCATCGCTTCACGCCCCATGCCATCCAGCAGGTGAACGTGGAGATCCGGCGCAATCTCGGCCTTAATGCGTTCGAACTGTTCACGACGTTTAGCATTAACCAGCGGCACCACCACTTCCAGATCCGGATAGTGATGACGCAGAATTTGCGCCGTTTTCAGAAAATCAGCGCTGAGCATTTCCACTTCCGCGCCGCGACTGCCCGGCAGCAGAGCCAGACAGTGAGCATCATGGGGAATACCCAGCACATCCCGCGCCGCGTTTTTATCCGGATCCAGCGGCATGGCGTCGGCCATGGTGTGTCCAATAAAGCGGCAGGGAACGTTAAATTTGTCGTAAAACGCTTTTTCGAAAGGCAGAAATGCGAGCACCAGGTCGGTGGCTCTGCCTATTTTGAAAACACGTTTCTGTCGCCAGGCCCAGACGGACGGGCTGACGTAGTGGATGGTTTTAATGCCCTGCTTCTTCAGGTTGCCCTCAAGCGTGATGTTAAAATCCGGGGCATCAATGCCGACGAAAACATCCGGCTGCAGTTCGCTAAAACGCTTAGTGAGATCGGCACGAATGTGCAACAGTCGACGCAAACGGCCAAGGACTTCGACAATCCCCATCACCGCCAGCTCTTCCATCTCATACCAGGCTTCACAACCTTCAGCCTGCATGCGCGGGCCGGCAACGCCGACAAACCGCGCATTGGGCACCCGTGCCTTGAGGGCACGGATCAGGCCAGCACCAAGAATATCGCCGGAAGTTTCTCCGGCGACCAGTGCAATCGTTAATGGACGCTCAGTCATTAACGAATCAGACCGCGGGTAGAACGCGCGAAAAATTCCGTAAACGCTTTCACTTCCGGATACTGCTCTGCCAGTTCAGCGATTTCAGCTTTCGCTTCATCCAGCGTTTTACCGTTACGGTACAACGCTTTGTACGCATTACGGATAGCAGTAATCGCCTCACGGCTAAATCCGCGACGTTTCAGACCTTCGATGTTCACCCCAAACGGCGTGGCATGGTTGCCCTGCGCGATCACGAACGGTGGAACGTCCTGCGCAACGCCGGAACAACCGCCAACCATCACGTGCGCACCAATGATGCAGAACTGATGAACCGCAGTCATACCGCCGATAATCACAAAATCATCCAGCGTAACGTGACCTGCCAACGTGGCGTTGTTGGCAAGGATACAGCGATCGCCAAGCTGGCAATCATGCGCGACGTGCGCGTTGATCATCAGCAGGTTATCGCTGCCCACCTTCGTCAATCCACCACCCTGTACTGTGCCACGATGAATGGTGACGCTTTCGCGAATGCGGTTGCGATCGCCAATCTCCACGCGGGTAGGTTCGCCAGCATATTTCAGATCCTGGTTCACTTCACCAATGGAGGCAAACTGATAAATCTCGTTATCACGGCCAATTTTGGTGTTGCCGTTAACTACAACGTGAGACTTCAGAACGGTACCTTCGCCAATTTCGACGTTGGCCCCCACAATACAAAATGGGCCAATGTGAACGTTAGCACCGATAACGGCGCCGTCTTCAACAATGGCGGTAGGATGGATAAAGGCGGTTTTATCAATCACGGATCAGGCCTCCCGGCTACGCGCACACATCATAGTCGCTTCGCAGACAACTTTGCCGTCAACCAGCGCAACGCCTTTAAAGCGCGTCAGGCCGCGACGGGTTTTCTCGAAGGTGACTTCCATAATCATCTGATCGCCAGGCACAACAGGGCGCTTAAAGCGCGCTTCATCAATACCTGCGAAGTAGTAAAGTTCGCCAGGTTCCAGTTTACCTACGCTTTTGAACGCCAGAATACCGGTAGCCTGCGCCATCGCTTCCAGAATCAGCACGCCAGGTAAAATCGGCTTACCAGGGAAGTGGCCCTGGAAAAACGGCTCATTTACGGAAACATTTTTCACTGCGCGCAGAAAACGACCTTCTTCAAAATCCAGCACGCGATCGACCAGCAAGAACGGGTAACGGTGCGGCAGAAGTTCTAAAATCTCTTCAATGTGCAGAGTATGAGTGTCGGTAGTCAAAATACTCTTCCTGTCAAAATATACTGAATGGCAATAATAACACGGCCTGCCAGATTTGAAGAAATCCGACAGGCCGATAAATGTCACGCCGTCACACCAGAGCAAAACCCGGGGAGTCGGGGACAGTTCAATGTGGGTGACTGTTTAGTCTTGTTGACTGATCTTGCGTTCTATAGCTTTCAGACGCTTGCTCATATCATCAATATTCATCACCAGTGCTGCTGTCTTACGCCACACCTTATTCGGTTGTAGCGGAATACCAGAAGAATAAACGCCAGGTTCAGTAATCGGGCGCATCACCATGCCCATGCCGGTTACTGTAACCTTGTCGCAAATTTCCATATGACCATTAATGACGCTGGCGCCGCCAATCATACAGTAACGGCCAATTTTCAGGCTGCCGGCCATAATAACGCCGCCTGCCACCGCGGTATTGTCGCCAATCACCACGTTGTGTGCAATCTGGCACTGGTTATCAATAATAACACCATTGCCGATTACCGTATCGTCAAGCGCACCGCGGTCAATAGTGGTACAGGCGCCAATCTCCACGCGATCGCCAATAATGACGCGACCTAATTGTGGGATCTTAATCCAGTTGCCACGATCGTTAGCGTAGCCAAAACCATCCGCGCCGATCACGGTGCTGGACTGGATCAGGCAATTTTCACCGATCTCGATGTCGTGGTAAATGCTGACGTTTGCCCACAGACGCGAGCCTGCGCCGATTTTCGTCTTTTTACCGACAAAACAGCCGGCCCCAATCACCACGTTGTCGCCAAGCACAACGTCGGATTCAATCACCGCGTTCGCGCCGATAGAGACGTTATTACCGAGCGTCGCCGTAGGGTCGATGACCGCGCTGGGGGCGATATCCTGCGCCGGTTGCGGCGTGGTATCTAAAATTTGAGCCATGCGGGCATAAGTCAGGTAGGGATTCTTCACTACCAGCGCCGCGCTTTTGGCGAAAGGAAGATCGTCTGCGGTCATGACGACAGCAGAGGCCTGGCAAGCGGCCAGGTGTTCACGGTACTTAGGATTCACCATGAACGTAATATGGCCTGTGGTCGCGGATTGCATGGACGCGACAGCGGTGATGACGATATCGCCATCACCGTGTAATTCCGCATCCAACTGCTGCGCGAGATCAGCCAGTCGAATTGAAGGCATTACTTATTTAACCTGTTTCAGTACATCAGCGGTGATGTCTTTAACATCGCTGCTGTTGAATGCAACGGCGTTAGCGTCAACAACCAGGTCGATGCTCTGGCTGCTTGCAACAGATTTCACAGCAGTCTGGATACGGGTAACCAGTTTGCCACGTTCTTCGTTGGTGCGACGCTGACGATCCTGCTCAAATGCCTGGGCTTTCTGAGCGAAAGTCTGGCGCTGAGAAGTGATGTCTTTTTCCAGCTTGGTGCGGTCTGCACCTGCTTTCATGGATTGCAGACGCTGCATTTTAGACTGCAGGTCGCCTTCCATACGCTGAAGTTCGCTGGCACGGCCTTTGAACTCATTTTCCAGCGTGCTGGAAACACCGGTTTTCTGTGCAACTTGTTGGAACAGGTTGCCCATGTTAACAATTGCGATTTTATCTGCTGCCTGAGCAGACGCAGCCATTGCTAAACCTAAACCTGCAGCTACTAACCACTTTTTCACAATAAAACTCCTTACCATCCCATGCGTACCCGAAGGTACCGTTTTTTGTGTGGCCCGAAGGCCACTTAACGCTATGCCTATACAGCGTCACTACACTGCACTGCATTCCTTTGCTAGTGAGCAATTACCAGGTTTTACCAATGTTAAACTGGAACTGCTCGGCTTTGTCTCCATCGTATTTCTTGAACGGCTGGGCGTAGGAGAAGACCAACGGCCCCAATGGGGACATCCATTGTAATGCGATACCCGCAGACATACGGATGTTGCTTGGATCGCTGTAGTCAGGGATATCGCTCGGCATCCCTTTCGTGCTCCAGTTAGTATCCCATACGGTACCCGCATCCCAGAAGACGGATGTACGGATAGAGTTCGCGTATTTATCACTCACGAACGGGGTCGGAACAATCAGCTCCATACTTGCAACGGCCATGGCGTTACCGCCGACTGCATCATCAGAAGAACATACGCCAGTTTTCGTGGTTTCGCAGTTATCCGTACCCGGCCCGTAGTAAACCGCTTTAGGGCCGATGTTGTTCGACTGGAAGCCACGCACGGTGCTGGAACCACCGGCATAGAAGTTTTCATAGAACGGCAGTTCTTTGCCACCCAGACCATCACCATAACCCCAACGTGTACGACCCAGCACAACCCACTTGTGGTCGTCATCAATCGGGAAGTAGGACGCGGTATCCAGGGTGATTTTATAGAACTCGTTATCAGAGCCCGGAATTGTCACCTTACCGTTCAGGTTAACGCGCGAACCGTCCGTCGGGAAGTAGCCGCGGTCCAGTTTGTTATACGTCCAACCGTAGTTGAAGGTGAAGTCATCCGCCGAGAAGTTATTATCATCGGACGTGGTGCTGGCATTCTGACCAATTGACTCCAGGTAACGGTTCATCGCCACCTGCGGCTGCATGTTGGACAGGTCATTGTGGACGTACCCCAGACCCGCGCGCAGCGTGTTGTATTCGTTGATCGGGAAGCCCAGCGTTCCATCTACACCATAACTTTTATTGGTGTAGGAGGAGAGATCCGCATCATCTGCTTTAAAGTCATTGTAGAAGATACGCCCGCCGAGGCTCACACCATCGACCGTAAAGTACGGGTTGGTCACAGAAAACTCAGAATAGGTCTGGTAGTCGTTCTTGGTGCCGTTGATACCAACGGAGTAGCCCGTACCCAACCAGTTATCCTGCTGTACGCCAACCTGGAAGCTGACGCCGCTCTCTGTACCGTAACCGACACCAAAGTTGAAGCTACCGGTGTTGCGCTCTTTCACCTTGTAAACCACATCCACCTGATCCGGGCTGCCCGGTACACGTTGGGTGTCGGTATCCACGGTTTCGAAGTAACCCAGACGGTTGAGACGCTCTTTACCCTGGTCAACTAAATCGCTGCCCAGCCATGCCCCTTCCATCTGACGCATTTCGCGACGCAGAACGGAATCTTTCGAGGTGTCGTTACCTTCAAAGCGGATTTTGCGCACGTAGAAACGGTTACCCGCATCGACGTTTACATGCAACTTAACGGTTTTATCCGCATCGTTGATTTCCGGCTGAGACTGAACGCGCGGATAGGCGTAACCATAGCGACCCAGAAGCTTTTTAATATCGTCTTCCATTTTGGTCACTTTGGTGCCGTTATACAGCTCGCCCGGCTCAATTTTGGTCAGCGCTTCGATTTCAGCAGAGTGACCTGCCAGATTCCCGCTCACCTGAACGCTCTCCAGCTTGTACTGGTCGCCTTCGGTGATGTTAACGGTGATGTAGATGCCTTTTTTATCCGGCGTCAAACTCACCTGCGTGGAATCGATGTTGAAACGTGCGTAACCGCGATCCAGATAGTAGCTGCGCAGGGTTTCAAGGTCACCCGCCAGTTTCTGTTTCTGATATTTACGATCGCCCACTACGTTCCACCACGGCACTTCATCACGTAACTGGAAGTTAGAGATGAGATCTTCGGTGCTGAACGCGTGATTACCCACGATGTTAATCTGTTGGATCTGCGCGGAGACGCCTTCCTGGAAGACCAGTTTCAGGTCAACACGGTTACGCGGCAGCGGAGTGACAACGGCTTTGACGCTTGCGCTGTACTTACCGACGCTGTAGTAGAAGTCCTCCAGCCCTTTTTCGATATCCGAGAGGGTGGTGCGGTCAAGAGATTCACCCACGCGAACGCCAGATGCTTCAAGGTTCTGCTTGAGCATGTCATCTTTCACCGACTTGTTGCCGGAGAAGGTGATGCTGGCAATCGTTGGACGCTCTTTAACCTGAACCAGTAACGTATCGCCGTCTCTCAGGACGCGAACGTCCTCAAAGTTGCCAGTGGCAAACAGTGCGCGAATGGTATTACTGATATCGTCATCAGTTATGGTATCACCAGGACGTACTGGCATACTGAGGAGGGCCGCACCAACAGCGACTCGCTGCAAGCCTTCGAAATGAATGTCCTTCACCACGAACCCGTCAGCACCGTATACGGTCGCGCTGCTAAACAGCAGCGACGCTATAAGCAACTTTTTCATCGCCATCGTTATTATGCGTTCTTCCTAACTAACTCTCATAACCGAGAGAAATCATTGAAAAGTGCAAGCCCCATTAACAGCACCAGCAGTATTGAGCCAATGCGATAACTAAAGTCTTGAACTCGCTCGGATACCGGACCGCCCTTCAGCTTTTCAATCGCCAAAAACAGCAGATGGCCCCCGTCTAACACGGGGAGCGGGAACAGGTTGATGATACCCAGATTCACACTGATGAGCGCAAGAAACATCAGATAGTAAATCAACCCGTACTCCGCTGACATCCCAGCCCCCTGAGCGATCGAAATCGGCCCACTGAGGTTGTTCAGTTTGACGTCACCGGTAATCAATTTTCCCAGCATGCTTACCGTCAGCTTCATCAACTGCCACGTTTTATCCGTGGCCTGTGCGATGGCGCTGAACGGCCCATACTGGCGCACTGTCTTGTATTCGTCAGGCAGCGGGATCACTTTTGGAACCACACCCGCAAACCCTTCCGCTTTTCCGTTACCGTGTTTTGTATCCGGTATCAGCGTCAAAGACAAGGGACTCCCCTGCCTTTCGATATCTAACCGCAGTCCTTTACCGGGGTTATCACGCACCAGCGTGACAAACATCATCCAGTTTTCCAGCGGCTGACCATCGACTTTAACGATCCTGTCGCCTGCTTGCAAACCGGCTTTGCTGGCAGCAGAGTCGGCCTGAATCTCGGCGAGAACAGGTTCAATCTGCGCACCGCGCGGGCGAATACCGAGTGAAGCGATAGGATCTTCTTTATCCGGTTCGAACGCCCAGTGCTGCAAATTCAGGATTTTATCCTGACGCTGTTCACTGCCGAAAGGGGCAACAGTAAGGGTCGCGCGCTCGTCGCCAATTTTCGCGACCATCGCCAAACGCACTGCATCCCAATCAGGCGTTTCGATACCATCTACGGCTTTTAGTTCCGTACCTGGTGCAATTTGTGCTTCCGCCGCAATCGAATTGGGGGTTATTTCACCAACAACAGGACGAACGCCAGGGACGCCGATGATAAACACCAGCCAGTAGGCGAAGATAGCAAAAAGGAAATTAGCGACAGGGCCGGCAGCAATAACGGCAGCACGTTGTCCCACCGTTTTATTGTTGAATGCATAGTGGCGCATCTCCGGTGCAACCGGCTCGACGCGCTCATCCAGCATTTTGACGTAGCCGCCCAGGGGAATGAGGGCGATAACAAATTCAGTGCCGTGTTTATCGACACGTCGCCAGAGCGATTTGCCAAAACCAATGGAAAAACGCTCTACGCGAACGCCACAGCGGCGAGCAACCCAGAAGTGACCAAATTCATGGACGGTGATCAATACACCCAGGGCAACAATAAATGCCGCCAGATTCCAGAGTATGCTCAGCATAGACCCATCCGTTAAATCGTCCTGAAAACTAACAACAGCAAGCACGCAAACACTGGTACCGCCGCCGTCAGGCTGTCAATTCGGTCCAGAATACCGCCGTGACCGGGGATCAAATGTCCACTGTCCTTGATACCGGCTTCACGCTTAAACATGCTCTCAGTCAAGTCACCCAGCACAGAGGCCAGCGCGGCGACAATGGAGCATATTAATAGCGTTGAGGGGGCTACGTCCAGATTTGCCCACATTCCATAGCCCCAGGAAATGATCGCTGCTGTAAACAGCCCGCCGATGAATCCCTGCCAGGTTTTCCCCGGCGAGACCTTCGGCGCCAGCTTATGCTTGCCAAACAGTTTGCCAAACATATACGCGCCGGAATCCGCGCCCCAGACGAGGATCATGACATACAGCAGCCACAGCGCGCCGCTATAGTGGTTATCGTCATAGTGCCAGGCGCGCAGCGCCACCATGCCCCAGAAGAACGGCACAATAGTCAGCAGGCCAAACAGCAGACGCAGCGTTTTTGAATGACGCCATGACGACGCTGAACCTGGATAGGTCAGCACCAGTAATAGCGCCACAACCCACCAGGCCAGTGAGGCCCATAGCGAAATCTCAACAACCGGTTGATGGAGGTTATGATGATACTCAGGAAGCAAGAAGAGCATCACCGCCAACAACAGGCCGCAAAGTACCGCCAGCCATACCCGCTGCGTACGCGAGCTAAATCCGCTCAGTTGTCCCCATTCCCACGCCGCCAGCATACAGACGACCAGCGTAACAATGGCGAACCCCACTGGCGGCAGCAAAAACAGCGCCGCAATAACAACGGGTATTAAAATTAATGCAGAAATCAGGCGATACTTCAGCAAAAGCTACCCCCATCAGGCCTTTTCGCCACCAGGCTCGGTGCCGCCGAAACGACGTTCGCGATTTGCAAAAGCATGCAGCGCACCCTCAAAGTCTTGTTCATCGAAATCGGGCCAAAGAACATCGGTAAAGTAAAGTTCAGCATAGGCAATTTGCCAGATAAGAAAATTACTGATGCGATGTTCTCCCCCTGTCCTAATTACCAAATCTACGGGAGCCAGTTCATGCATGCAGATTTGCTGACTTAGCATCTCTTCACTGATGCGATCGGGACGGAGTAACCCTTCCTGAACCTGTTCAGCCAGTCGCTGAACTCCCTGAATAATATCCCATCGACCACCATAATTGGCGGCGATGTTTAACGTCAGCCCGGTATTATTTTCAGTCAACGCTTCCGCTTTACGGATACGCTCCTGCAGGCGGACGTTGAACCGGCTAGTATCACCGATGATACGCAACCGAACATTGTGGCGGTGCAGGCTTTTTACTTCGCTATCCAGCGCCCACACGAAAAGCTCCATCAATGCGCTAACTTCTTGCTCGGGGCGATTCCAGTTTTCACTGCTGAACGCATACAGGGTTAATGCTTCAATGCCGTTATTCGCCGCATACGATACGGCGCGGCGAACAGACTTCGCCCCGGCTTTATGTCCAAAGGCGCGAATCTTCCCTTGTCTCTTCGCCCAGCGACCATTGCCGTCCATGATGATTGCCACATGGCGACACCCGTGGGCAGGCACATTTTCGCTGATTGGTTGATTAGCAGACAACATAACGCGTTTTTAGTCCATGAAAAGGAATGAGCGGTACCCCGGAATACTGATATTTCTCTCGCAAAAAAGCCGTGTTGAAGCACGGCTTTCACGATTCCCCCTGATAACAGAGGCGCAATCGGTGGCGCAGACTATATCACTGAAGCCAGACGCTAACAAATACCATGACAGTTCCCAGGCTGATAATCCTCAGCTTGCGAAACGCGTCACTTGTTTTCGCGCCACATCACGCGCAAGGGCATCAATCTTCAGCACCTCATCGACGGACTGCGGCTCCGCAAGCGACATCGCTTCCAGCACGGCCAGATTAGCCGCCGCAATATCGGTAAAGCGAATCTGCGAATCCAGGAATGCGGCGACGGTGATTTCGTTCGCGGCATTGAGTGCGGTCGTTGCCGCCTGCCCCTGGTCGAACGCATCCATCGCCAGTTTCAGGCAAGGATAGCGGCCGTAATCCGGTTCGCTAAATGTCAGTGCGCCCAGCTTACAAAAATCAAGCGGCTTCACGCCAGACTCTGCGCGCCCCGGCCAGGCCATCGCGTTGGCGATAGGCGTGCGCATATCGGGCTCACCCAGTTGCGCGATCACGCTGCCATCTTTATAGCGCACCATAGAGTGGATAACCGACTGCGGGTGAATCACCACTTCCATTTGCGCGGCGGAGGCGTTGAACAGCCAGCGGGCTTCAATGTATTCCAGACCTTTATTCATCATGGTGGCAGAGTCGACGGAAATTTTACGCCCCATCGACCAGTTCGGATGACGACAAGCCTGATCCGGCGTCATTGCGCGCAGATCGCTGATTGGCGTCTCACGGAACGGGCCACCAGACCCGGTAAGCAGAATGGACGTGACGCCATGCTGCCCGAGATCAGCGTAACCCAGGTCTTGCTGAAAAGTTTGCGGCAAACTCTGAAAGATGGCGTTATGTTCGCTATCCACGGGCAAAAGCTGCGCCCCACTCGACTTAACGGCTTCCAGGAACAGGCGTCCGCAAGTCACCAGCGACTCTTTATTAGCCAGTAAAACCGTTTTTCCGGCATGAATCGCGGCAAGGGTCGGAACTAAACCCGCGGCGCCGACAATCGCCGCCATCACCTGATCAACCTCATCCAGTGCCGCGACCTCGCAGGCAGCCTGCTTTCCGCAGAGCACTTCCGTCGCGCTGCCATGTTCACGCAGCGCAATTTTTACAGCCTCGGCGCTCCGGGCGTCATCCATCACCGCGAAACGCGGGGAAAACTCCAGGCACTGTTCGACCATCCGGTTAACGTTTTTCCCGGCCACCAGTGCAACAACGGCAAAGCGGTCGACGTTATGGCGCACCACGTCCAGCGTGCTACAGCCAATAGAGCCCGTTGAGCCCAGTACGGTTATTTGCTTCATGTGAGGTCCAGCTTGCTATTTGAGGCGCTAAAAAGCAAAACGCCGTCAGCAAAGCATTACGCTTCCTGTACGGCGTTTGCTGGAAACAAATGCAGATTAGAACTGCATCAGTTCCGCTTCTTTATCTGCCAGCGCCGCATCAATTTTCTTGATGGCGGCATCGGTCAGTTTCTGCACGTCGTCCTGAGAACGACGATCGTCATCTTCGCTGATTTCTTTATCTTTCAGCAGCGCTTTAACTTTGTCGTTAGCGTCACGACGAACGTTACGCACAGAGACACGACCCTGTTCTGCTTCGCCACGCACGACTTTGATCAGATCTTTACGACGCTCTTCGGTCAGTGCAGGCAGCGGAACACGGATATCGGTACCCGCGGAGCTCGGATTCAGACCGAGGTCTGATGCCATGATCGCTTTTTCAACGGCCGGGCCCATTGAACGGTCGAACACGTTGATTTTCAGCGTGCGGGTATCTTCTACCGTTACGCTTGCCAGTTGACGCAGTGGGGTCGGGGTGCCGTAATATTCAACGACAATGCCATCCAGCAGACTGGGAGAAGCACGACCCGTGCGTATTTTGCTGATTTGGGTTTTGAACGCTTCAACGCATTTTTCCATGCGCACTTCAGCATCTTTTCTGATATCGCTAATCACGTTACGAATCCTTGAAAACTAGTCTCAGACAGACCAGACGGTAGCACTGATGCGCTAAGTATAGTCTCGTTTAAAATATGCCACCGGGTAAGTGACCGGCATAATTAAAGCGGAATCTTACCCGTATTTGGCGCTCACGGAAATTATTCCGTGATTAAAGTGCCTTCTTTTTCACCCATGACCACGCGACGCAGTGCGCCAGGCTTGTTCATGTTAAAGACGCGAATCGGCAATTTGTGGTCACGAGCCAGCGTAAACGCCGCCAGATCCATGACTTTCAGCTCTTTATCCAGTACTTCGCTATAGGTCAACTGCTCGTACATGGTGGCGGTTGGATCTTTCGCCGGGTCAGCGGTAAACACGCCGTCCACTTTGGTCGCTTTCAGAACAACATCGGCTTCAATTTCAATACCACGCAGGCAGGCTGCGGAGTCTGTGGTGAAGAATGGATTGCCGGTACCTGCGGAGAGGATCACCACGCGGTTGTTGCGCAGCAGGCTGATAGCCTCTGCCCAGCTATAGTTGTCGCACACGCCGTTCAGCGGAATGGCGGACATCAGGCGGGCGTTCACATAGGCGCGATGCAGTGCGTCACGCATTGCCAGGCCGTTCATTACTGTCGCCAGCATGCCCATGTGGTCGCCCACAACGCGGTTCATACCCGCTTTCGCCAGACCTGCACCGCGGAACAAGTTACCGCCGCCAATCACTACGCCAACCTGAATGCCCAGTTCAACAAGTTCTTTAATCTCTTGTGCCATACGGTCAAGGATGCTTGCGTCAATACCGAAACCTTCAGTCCCCTGCAATGCTTCGCCGCTCAGTTTAAGCAGAATGCGTTTGTAGACGGGTTTTGCGTTGGTAGCCATTTTCTTTCCTGCGAGTGTCACGAATGGGATGATTTAAATCAGGTGACATCATGCGCTTCCTGCCGGTTCGCCCCTATAAGAGCTGGCTGATTTTCACATGACGGGTACAAAAAGGAGCCGCCCTGAGGCGGCTCCGGACAGTGCAATTAAGACTGTTTGGACATTGCAGCAACTTCTGCTGCGAAGTCAGCTTCGACTTTCTCGATGCCTTCGCCCACTTCAAAGCGGATGAAGCCAGTCACGTCAGCGTTGTGCTCTTTCAGCAGTTGGCCCACGTTTTTGCTTGGATCCATAACGAACGGCTGACCAGTCAGAGAAACTTCGCCGGTGAATTTCTTCATGCGGCCTTCAACCATTTTCTCTGCGATTTCTTTCGGCTTACCGGACTGCATCGCGATGTCCAGTTGAACCTGGTACTCTTTTTCTACTACTTCAGCAGATACGTCTTCTGGTTTAACGAACTCTGGCTTGCTTGCAGCAACGTGCATTGCCAGGTGTTTAACCAGTTCTTCATCAGCGCCTTTAGCCGCAACCAGAACACCGATGCGCGCACCGTGCTCATAGCTACCCAGAACGTCGCCTTCCAGGATTGCAACGCGACGGATGTTGATGTTTTCACCGATTTTAGCAACCAGTGCAACACGCTCTTCTTCGAACTGAGCTTTCAGAACTTCAACGTCAGTTACTTTACCAGCAACAGCCGCGTCCAGAACTTTGTTTGCGAACGCCTGGAAACCACCATCTTTAGCAACGAAGTCAGTCTGGCAGTTAACTTCCAGAATCACGCCGAAGTTGCCTTCGATTTTGGTTTTGATCACGCCGTCAGCAGCAACGTTGCCTGCTTTCTTAGCCGCTTTGATCGCACCAGATTTACGCATGTTTTCGATTGCCAGCTCGATGTCGCCATTAGCTTCAGTCAGTGCTTTTTTGCAATCCATCATGCCTGCGCCGGTACGTTCACGCAGCTCTTTTACCAGGGATGCGGTAATTTCAGCCATTCTAAAATCCTCGGAAGAGTGATCCGCCCGGCCTGATAACCGAACGGATTTAAAAAAGTGAAAAAGGGGCCATAAAGGGCCCCTTAACCAAACTTGATACTACCTGGTCTATAAGGGGGCTCTAACGAGCGTTCCTTATTATTCAGCTTCTACGAAGCTTTCTTCAGCCTGGGAAGCCAGGTCAGAAGAACGGCCTTCACGAACGGTAGCCGCTACAGCGCTCAGGTACAGGGTTACAGCACGGATTGCATCGTCGTTACCCGGGATAACGAAATCAACGCCGTCTGGATCGGAGTTGGTATCAACGATAGAGAACACTGGGATACCCAGGTTGTTCGCTTCTTTGATAGCGATGTGCTCGTGGTCAGCATCGATTACAAACAGTGCGTCCGGCAGGCCGCCCATGTCTTTGATACCGCCCAGGCTGTTTTCCAGTTTCTCAAGCTCACGAGTACGCATCAGCGCTTCTTTCTTGGTCAGCTTTTCGAAAGTACCGTCCTGAGACTGAGTTTCCAGGTCTTTCAGACGTTTGATGGACTGACGAACGGTTTTCCAGTTAGTCAGCATGCCGCCCAGCCAGCGATGGTTCACGAAGAACTGATCGCAGCTATTAGCAGCTTCTTTCACCGCTTCGCTTGCAGCGCGTTTAGTACCAACGAAAAGGATTTTACCTTTACGAGCAGAGATCTTGTTCAGTTCAGCCAGAGCTTCGTTGAACATCGGTACAGTTTTCTCAAGGTTGATGATGTGAACTTTGTTACGCGCGCCGAAGATGAAAGGCTTCATTTTCGGGTTCCAGTAACGGGTCTGGTGACCGAAGTGAACACCAGCCTTGAGCATGTCGCGCATGGAAACAGTTGCCATGATTTAAAACCTCTATAGATTAAGTTGGGGTTATGCCTCCACGTATCCCATATTACCGACCCCGAAGGGCACCCCGGAACATGTGTCGATACGTGTGTGTTGTTACACAAAGTGAGATTGTCGCTTCAGTCCATTCTGTGTATATCAAATGGAACGGAAGTCCGGCGCGCTTTATACCACAAATACGCCGCCGACACCAATAATTGTTGGCACTCGATGCTGTAACTGATTCTCAATCTGGTAGTGGATGCTTCAGACTGTTAACATTGACAGCACTTACACAATTATTGTCGATAAATTCGACCCTGATGGACAAACTCCATGGCTATTTCTATTAAAACACCTGAAGAAATTGAAAAGATGCGCGTCGCGGGTCGTCTGGCAGCCGAAGTGCTGGAGATGATCGAGCAGCACATCAAACCGGGCGTGAGCACCGGCGAGCTGGATCGCATCTGTGACGACTGGATCGTCAACCACCAGCACGCGATCTCCGCCTGCCTTGGCTACCACGGTTACCCAAAATCGGTGTGCATCTCGATTAACGAAGTGGTCTGCCACGGGATCCCTGACGATGCTAAACATCTGAAAGATGGCGATATCGTCAACATCGATGTCACCGTGATTAAAGACGAGTTCCACGGCGATACCTCAAAAATGTTTATCGTCGGTAAACCGACCATTCTGGGCGAGCGTCTGTGCCGCGTCACTCAGGAAAGCCTGTATCTCGGCATCAAAATGGTGAAACCGGGCATTCGCCTGCGCACCATCGGCGCCGCCATTCAGAAATACGCGGAAGCGGAAGGTTTCTCTGTAGTACGTGAATATTGCGGTCACGGTATCGGTCGCGGCTTCCACGAAGAACCGCAGGTACTGCACTATGATGCGGACGACGGCGGCGTGGTGTTGAAAGAGGGGATGACGTTCACCATCGAACCGATGCTGAACGCCGGTGACTACCGCATCCGCACCATGAAAGATGGCTGGACGGTAAAAACTAAAGACCGCAGCTTGTCTGCTCAGTACGAGCATACTATTGTGGTAACGGCGAACGGCTGCGAAATTCTGACGCTGCGTAAGGATGACACCATCCCGGCGGTCATCTCGCACGACGAATAATTGATTTGCCTGATGGCGATGCGGATGCATCTTAGGCCGGATAACGCGTGCGCCGCCATCCGGCTTTTTATATGGGTGGCGCATAATCAATGAAAACTCTTCCTGAACAACACGCAAACACCGCTCTTCCCACCCTTCCTGACCAGCCGCAAAATCCGGGCGCCTGGCCTGCTGACGCACTGACCATTACAACAATCAAAGCCCATCTCGACGATTTCCAGCGCTGGCTGGGCGCGGCCTTTGATAATGGAATTTCCGCCGAACAGCTCATTGAAGCCCGCACCGAGTTCATCGACCAGCTTCTGCAACGCCTGTGGCTTCAGTACGGTTTTGGCGATGTTGAAGATGCGGCGCTGGTTGCCGTAGGCGGCTACGGTCGCGGCGAACTGCACCCGCTTTCGGACATCGACCTGCTGATTTTAAGCCGGAAAAAACTGCCCGATGAGCAGGCACAGAAAATCGGCGAACTGTTAACGCTCCTTTGGGATCTCAAACTGGAAGTGGGTCACAGCGTGCGAACGCTGGAAGAGTGCTTGCTGGAAGGTCTTTCAGACCTGACCGTTGCCACCAACCTGATTGAATCACGTCTGCTGATTGGCGACGTCGCCCTGTTCCTCGAACTGCAAAAACATATTTTCAGCGAGGGTTTCTGGCCGTCGGAGAAATTCTTCCCTGCCAAGGTAGAAGAGCAGAACGCGCGCCACCAGCGCTATCACGGCACCAGCTATAACCTGGAGCCAGATATCAAAAGTAGCCCTGGCGGCCTGCGCGACATCCAGACTTTACAGTGGGTTGCGCGTCGTCATTTTGGCGCGACATCGCTGGATGAAATGGTCGGTTTCGGCTTTCTGACCGAAGCCGAGCGTAACGAACTCAACGAATGTCTGCATCTGCTGTGGCGTATTCGCTTTGCCCTGCACCTGGAAATCAGCCGCTACGATAACCGCCTGCTGTTCGACCGCCAGCTAAGTGTTGCCCAGCGTCTGAACTACGGCGGCGAAGGCAACCAGCCGGTTGAGCACATGATGAAGGATTTCTATCGCGTTACCCGCCGGGTAGGCGAACTCAATCACATGTTGCTGCAACTGTTCGACGAAGCCATCCTCGCTCTGACGGAAGATGAAAAGCCGCGTCCGATTGATGATGACTTCCAGCTACGCGGTTCGCTTATCGATCTGCGTGACGACACGCTGTTTATGCGGGAGCCGCAGGCGATCCTGCGCATGTTCTCGCTGATGGTGCGCAACAGCAACATCACCGGGATCTACTCCACCACCCTGCGCCATCTGCGCCATGCGCGCCGCCATCTGGCGCAGCCGTTGTGTTACATCCCGGAGGCGCGTTCAATTTTTCTCAGCATGCTACGCCACCCTGGCGCGGTGAAACGCGGCCTGCTGCCGATGCATCGCCACAGTGTGCTATGGGCCTATATGCCGCAGTGGTCGCATATTGTCGGCCAGATGCAGTTTGACCTGTTCCATGCCTACACGGTGGATGAACACACTATTCGCGTACTGCTTAAGCTGGAAAGCTTTGCGGAAGAAGAGACACGCCCGCGTCACCCGCTGTGCGTCGACCTCTGGCCACGCCTCACCCATCCGGAACTGATCCTGATGGCCGCGCTGTTTCACGACATCGCCAAAGGGCGCGGCGGCGATCACTCGATTCTCGGTGCGGAAGACGTACTCAAGTTTGCCGAACTACATGGCCTTAACTCCCGCGAAACGCAACTGGTCGCCTGGCTGGTGCGCCATCATCTATTGATGTCCGTCACCGCTCAGCGTCGCGACATCCAGGATCCAGAGGTCATTAAGCAGTTTGCCGAAATCGTGCAAACAGAAAACCGCCTGCGGTATCTGGTATGCCTGACGGTGGCCGACATTTGCGCCACCAACGAAACCCTGTGGAATAGCTGGAAGCAGAGCCTGTTGCGGGAACTCTACTTCGCCACTGAAAAACAGCTACGTCGGGGCATGGAAAATACACCGGATATGCGCGAACGGGTGCGTCACCATCAGATGCAGGCGCTCGCCCTGCTGCGCATGGACAATATAGATGAAGAAGCGCTACATCAAATCTGGAGCCGCTGCCGTGCGAACTACTTTGTGCGCCACAGCCCAAACCAGCTCGCCTGGCACGCCCGGCACCTGTTAAGGCATAATCTGACAGAACCGATGATCCTGTTAAGCCCACAAGCCACGCGCGGCGGAACAGAAATTTTCATCTGGAGCCCGGATCGCCCTTACCTCTTCGCAGCAGTCTGCGCGGAGCTGGACAGACGTAACCTCAGCGTTCACGACGCGCAGATTTTCACCACTCGCGACGGCATGGCGATGGACACCTTTATCGTACTGGAACCTGACGGCAGCCCGCTCTCTTCCGATCGCCATGAGGCTATCCGTCTTGGGCTGGAACAGACGATTACCCAGCGTAGCTGGCAGGCACCGCCACCTCGTCGTCAGCCGGCAAAACTGCGCCACTTCTCTGTCGACACGGAGGTCAATTTTCTGCCGACCCATACAGACCGAAAATCGTTCCTTGAACTGATTGCGCTCGATCAGCCAGGCCTGTTAGCGCGCGTCGGCAAAGTCTTTGCCGACCTCGGGATCTCCCTCCACGGGGCCAGAATTACGACAATTGGTGAACGAGTAGAAGATTTATTTATAATCGCCACCGCCGACCGGCGTGCGCTTAATAATGCGCTGCAATTAGAGGTACAACAACGGTTGACAGCAGCCCTCAATCCAAACGATAAAGGGTAATCATTTTTTTACACAGATGGAAAGAGTAACAATGCAGCAATTACAGAACGTTATTGAGTCCGCTTTCGAGCGTCGCGCCGACATTACCCCAGCCAATGTCGACACCGTAACCCGCGAAGCGGTAAACCAGGTTATCGCTTTACTGGATTCCGGCGCACTGCGTGTCGCGGAAAAAATCGACGGACAGTGGGTCACTCACCAGTGGCTGAAGAAAGCGGTTCTGCTCTCTTTCCGTATTAACGATAACCAGGTTATCGATGGTGCGGAAAGCCGCTACTTCGATAAAGTGCCGATGAAATTCGCCGACTACGACGAAGCGCGCTTCCAGAAAGAAGGCTTCCGCGTGGTGCCACCTGCTGCCGTTCGTCAGGGCGCATATATCGCACGCAACACCGTGCTGATGCCGTCCTACGTCAACATCGGCGCATACGTTGATGAAGGTTCCATGGTTGACACCTGGGCGACCGTTGGCTCCTGCGCGCAAATCGGTAAAAACGTCCACCTGTCCGGCGGCGTTGGCATCGGCGGCGTACTGGAACCGCTGCAGGCGAACCCGACCATCATCGAAGACAACTGCTTCATTGGCGCGCGCTCTGAAGTGGTTGAAGGCGTGATCGTTGAAGAAGGCTCTGTTATCTCCATGGGCGTATACCTGGGCCAGAGCACCAAAATCTACGACCGTGAAACCGGCGAAGTCTTCTATGGCCGCGTTCCGGCGGGCTCCGTTGTCGTTTCCGGCAACCTGCCGTCGAAAGATGGCAAATACAGCCTGTACTGCGCAGTGATCGTCAAGAAAGTGGACGCCAAAACCCGCGGTAAAGTGGGCATCAACGAACTGCTGCGGACTATCGACTAATCGCGCAACAACGGGTGACACGATGTCACCCTTTTTTACATCATGGACGACCAATGATTTCTCGCAGGCGTTTTCTTTTAGGGGCAGCCGCTACGATCGGCACAGCAAGCGGTATAAACGCCCATTACCGGGAGCCCGGCTGGCTTGAGGTTATCCGCCAGCGAATTTCTTTTTTTCCTTCCCCCTCACCTTCTACACAACCCTTTAAAATCCTGTTTCTGGCGGATCTTCATTACTCTCGCTACGTTCCTTTATCCTTGATTTCAGAAGCGATAACTCTGGGGCTTGCACACGATCCTGACCTCATTCTGTTGGGTGGTGATTATGTATTATTTGATATGCCGCTGAATTTTCCGGCATTCAGTAAGGTACTCTCGCCACTGGCGGCGCATGCGCCTGTTTTTGCCTGTTTCGGCAACCATGATCGCAAAGCAGGAAGCGCGCACAATGATGCGATAAGTCAGGCGCTTATCAATGCGGGCGTGACCCTTTTATTTAATCACACTACGGTTATTACGAAGGAAAAACAGCAGTTTGAATTAACTGGCGTGGGCGATTTATGGTGTGGGCAATGTAATAGTGCAGCCGTCCCTGGCTGGCGCAACGCAGAATTACCGCGCCTGGTGCTGGCACATAATCCCGATAGCAAAGACGTACTGCGCGATGGGGTATGGGATTTGATGCTGTGTGGGCATACCCACGGTGGGCAAATACATATTCCGCTAATTGGCGAACCTTTTGCTCCCGTCCAGGACAAAAGGTATGTCGCAGGGCTGAATGCATATGGCGAACGCCAAATCTACACCACGCGCGGCGTGGGGAGCTTATATGGATTGCGGTTAAACTGCCGACCAGAAGTGACGATTCTGGAATTGCTTTAAAGGGAGAAAAAATGATGGATTATTATTTGGGCGGCTATCTTTTATTGCGCTGTTTACCGGTTAACCATTTACACCCGCAGTTGGATGGCAAACCGCTACTGACGTGCAGTACCTGTTTTAACGAAAGCCTGCTTAACGCCTGGTCCTATGGCTGGGGCATTGATGTTAAAGACACGCTTTATGATGCCTCAACAACGCTCTTTGACCACCTTGAATCCGCCTTCGGGCTGGACGACATTGCACGAGAAAACATTCGTATCTGGGTGAATGAAAAGTTCGACCAGGAGCTTATCGGTTGGTGTGGCGTTTTTATGTCAGCCGCCACGGCTATTGAATATAAAAAACAGTTCTTCCAGCACGCACAAAATTGCTACCTTTTTGGTCTTTACTTTAATGATAGCGACGCCCGGAGATTTATCGCCCATTGGCAGCCGAAAAGTGAGCGCGACGGCCTGTTGGGTATCCCGCAAAAATTAATGCTCCGGCAACCGGAGAATGATGATATCAATGAACAGTTCCTTGGATACGATATTGTGGGTCTGGATATAGGCGGTGAATTTCACACCTCCCACTGTCACGGCCTGCACAACGATCTCCACCGGCGCTTTGGCCTCACACTCAACGAACACGGCCTCTACAACAACGTTCCCGACTGGCAACCCGTCGTTGACTATATGAATGATGAGGCAACAGGAAGCGAACCCGTTCCGTGGGGTATCGCTAAGATAAAACAGGTAATTTTCTAATTTTTACGCCATGATAATAGTCGAGCCGGAGCCACCGGGCTGGATGATAAGATAATCAAAATTAACTGACTCCTTTTGAGGTACCGCTATGTACGATAATCTGAAAAGTTTGGGCATTACCAATCCTGATGAAATCGATCGTTACAGCCTCCGGCAGGAAGCCAACAACGATATCCTGAAAATCTACTTTCAGAAGGATAAGGGTGAGTTTTTCGCCAAGAGCGTGAAGTTTAAGTATCCGCGGCACCGCAAAACCGTGGCGGCTGACGGTGTAGGTCAGGGTTACAAAGAGGTGCAGGAGATTAGCCCCAACCTGCGTTATGTGATTGATGAGCTGGATCAGCTCTGTCAGCGCGATCGTACAGAGGTGGATCTGAAGCGTAAGATCCTGGACGATCTGCGCCATCTGGAGTCGGTGGTAACCAACAAGATCAGCGAGATTGAAGCCGATCTGGAAAAACTGACGCGGAATAAATAGCACCCTCACCCCGCCCTCTCCCTCAGGGAGAGGGAGAAAACCGCACACACATTTAACCCATGGCACTATCAGTCCCCACCCTCACAGGGAGAGGAAGAAAACCGCACACACATTTAACCCATAGCACCATCTGTCCTCTCTCTCGGGGAGAGGGTGAAAACCGCACACACTTTTAACCCATGGCACCGTCGATCCCCTCTTCTTCAGGGAGAGGGTGAAAACCGCACACACATTTAACCCATAGCACCATCTGTCCTCTCTCTCGGGGAGAGGGTGAAAACCGCACACACATTTAACCCATGGCACCGTCGATCCCCTCTCCCTCAGGGAGAGGGTTAGGGTGAGGGTGACGCCGTCAGCTACGGCTGCTCATCAAGCTGCAACGCCACATACAGCAGCAGCCGGTCGTCAAAATTACTCAAATCCAGCCCCGTTAACTCCGAAATCCGGTTCAGACGATACTCCAGCGTATTGCGGTGTATAAACAACGCCTTCGATGTCGCCAGCGGCTGAACGTTATGGCGAAACCACGCCGCCAGCGTGCGCCGCAGCAGGCCATTGTTATCCATCGCTTTTAATCGCGTAAGCGGGCGCGCCAGTTCATTAGCCTGCCAGCCACCGCGCAGGCTATCGAGCAACACAGGCAGCATCAGATCCTGATAAAAATAGCTGCGACTCTCGGGCATCCGTTGCTTACCCACCATCATGGTAGTGCGCGCGGTACGATAAGAGCGCGCAATACTCCCCGGCCCGGTGAAATAGTTGCCCAGCGAGACGCGAAAACGCAGTTGCCCGTTCTCTTTCATGCGCGAAATAAGCTGCTCAACGCGCTTACGGTGATCTTCCGCGTCCCAGCGACCAAACTGATTGAGCGCGGGTTTCAGCACCACCATTTCGGTGAGTGAAACAATCGCAATCAGGTTGTTGCGCTCGGGCGTGGTCAGCGCATTCTGTAGCTGCTGAAGCTCCGCCATCGCACTGTCAACACCAAGTTGCCCGCTATCCACTTCCACCACCGCCACCACGCGCGGCTGGTTTAAATCGATACCCAAACGTTGCGCCCATTCGGTTAAGGCGGGGGTATTCTCTTCCGCCTGAATCAGGTTCATCACCAGTTCTTCACGCAGACGGCTATCCTGCGCCAGCAGGTGCATCAGACGCGACTGTTCAAGCATCATTTCGGCGGTCATACAGACCAGTTCACCGTATTTACGCAGCGTCTCCGGTTCGCCAGTCAGGCCGATGACGCCAACAATCTCACCTTCCAGACGCAGCGGTAGGTTGATCCCCTGACGCACGCCGTGCAGGTGCCTCGCCACGGCATCATCAATATCGACAACCCTGCCCTGGGACAGCACCAGTAGCGCGCCTTCGTGCAATTCCCCAATTCGTTCGCGATCGCCGCTGCCAATAATACGACCACGGGCATCCATTACGTTGATGTTGGTGTCGATGATGCGCATGGTTCGCGCCACGATATCCTGCGCCATTTTGGTATCAAGATGCCAGCCAGCCATGTAATCCTCCTGTGAGCAGGTTACAGCATAAGGAAGATGGTTAACTGTCGCACTGTGCAAATGCACAAAGCCGGAGTAAGAAATATGGAGTTGTGGGGGGCTTCACAGAACAGTGATAAACCCCTTTCCCAGGATGGGGAAAGGGGTGAGGAGATTACTGCATCAGCAGGTAGATTGAGCTATCACCACGCTGAATGTTCAGCGCCAGTACGGACGGTTTGCTGTCGAGGATTTTGCGCAGTTCAGCGATGTTTTTCACTGCCTGCTGGTTCGCACCGACAATCAGGTCACCTTTTTTCAGGCCAATCTGCGCAGCAGGGGAACCGGCTTTCACCGTGTTAACCACCACGCCTTTATCCTGGCCTTTATTGCTCATTTCCGCCCCTTCAATACCGCTAAAGATGGAGCTGGACTCAACCTGGTTCTGACTGCTCTGTTGCAGTTCCAGGCTCACAGTGACCGGTTTGCCGTCGCGCAGCAGGCCGAGACTGATTTTGCTGCCGATTGGCATGGTGCCAACCTGCGCGCGCAGCGCCGCAAAGCTGCTGATCGGTTTACCGTTCAGCGAGGTGATCACGTCACCCGCTTTGATACCCGCTTTTGCGGCGGATGAGTTCGGCATCACCTGGCTTACAAAGGCGCCGCGCTGAGCGTCAACTTTCATCGCTTTCGCCAGCTCGGAGTTCAGCTCGGTACCCATGATACCCAACTCACCGCGTTTCACCTGGCCAAATTCCACCATCTGCGAGGTCAGGTTTTTCACCATGTTACTCGGGATAGCGAAGCCGATACCGATGTTGCCGCCGTCCGGTGCCAGAATCGCGGTGTTGATACCGATCAGTTCACCGTTGAGGTTCACCAGCGCGCCGCCGGAGTTACCCCGGTTAATCGCCGCATCGGTCTGGATAAAGTTTTCATAGTTTTCAACGTTCAGGCCGCTACGTCCCAGTGCAGAAACGATACCGGAGGTCACAGTTTCACCCAGGCCGAACGGGTTGCCGATAGCAACGGTATAGTCACCCACGCGCAGCGCGTCGGAGTCTGCCATCTTAATCGCCGTCAGGTTTTTCGGATCCTGAATCTGGATCAGCGCAATATCAGAGCGCGGATCTTTGCCAACAATTTTAGCGTCGAATTTACGCCCGTCGCTCAGTTGGACTTTGATCGTGGTGGCGTTATCCACCACGTGGTTGTTTGTCACGACGTAGCCTTTCGCCGCGTCAATCACGACGCCCGAACCCAGCGCCTGGAATTTTTGCTGCTGGCCGCCGCCCTGGCCACCATCCTGCGCTCCGCCGCCCTGGCAGAATGGAGAGTTCTGGAACGGTGATCCATCCTGACAGAACGGCGAGTTGTCGCCGAAGAACTGTTGGAAGTTACGCCCCATACGCGGGGTATTTACGGTGGTGCTGCCTTCAACATTAATGCTGACGACGGAGGGCATCACTTTTTCCAGCATCGGAGCCAGACTTGGCATCTGTTGTGCGGTAGCGGCGGATGAAGCCGTCTCGGCCGCGCTAGCGGACAACGGAGACAGTGCCAAACTTAAACTAAGAGCCAGTGCACTCATTGCTAACGTGGTTTTTTTCATGTGTTTCAATCTCAATTTCAGATTATGCAAAGTTGCTGTGTACGTGACTATCAGAGTCATTTTATAACGCGAAGTTCCACGCCTAAAGCGCTGGAAAAAGTAAAAATTTATTGTCTGTCTTTACAAAACTCACGATTATTCCACGGCCATCAGGCGACGATATTCATCCCACGCATAGAGATCGGTCATCCCGCTGATATAGTCCTGAATCAAACGGCAGCGGTAATAGTATTCCATCACCGGAAATTCGACCGACTCACGCGGCACTTTATTTACGGCCTCGATATAGGCGAGCCGATGGTTGCGCGAGAGTTTCTGGAACAAACGAGACTCAATCGGCAGTGAAACGATACGCTCTTTCTCAACCAATAAGGTGAAGTCGTGTTGCGATAAATTCAACAAAGGGGAATAGATCTCCAGCAGCCCGCTAATCACCCGATAACCCTGGAGTTCAAGCATCTCGACATCAGAATGACTAAAAACTTGTTTTATAGCGACTTTTTTATAGAGGTCTAATAGCTGGCTATAATCGCTTTCGTCTTCCAGTAGCGCATGATTAAAGTCACCACGATAGATATCCGGCAGATTATCAATAAAGCGCTGGGCGGCGAACGGCACCAGTTTATTTAATGTATTGACGCGTAAATACATAAAGAACTGATCGACCGTACTGCGGCTTAATGAATTGGAACGCGATTTATCCCACGCGTTTTCCACCACCTGCGCAAACAGCGAGCCTTTCCCATGCTCAGGCCAGGCATCATATAAATGCTGATAAAGCTGTTCAACGCTAAAGATCCGTTTTTCTACCGCGTCCTCAAGATCCGCCACACAATAGGAGATATCATCCGCCGCCTCCATAATCCAGGTTAGGGGAAAACGATTGTAAGGGGCTAAATCCAGTTCTTTACGTAAGCGCGCAATATAGTGCTCTTCGGCTAAATAATAGCCAGGCTTTTTCATTAAATAGCTGTGGCTTGCCGGTACATCGCAGGCCCACCAGGCCGGACGGGTATATTTCAGAATACAACCGACCTGCGCCCACGTAAGGTTCATACGCATTAATGTATGCACCATGCGGATCCCCTGCGCATTCCCTTCGAAATGGCAGAGATCCTGACGCACCTTGCGGCGTAATTCGTTTAGCGTCTCATCCCCTTCAAGTAAACGCAGAGACGCAACGTGGCAGCGGTCGTGGCTCAATGGCTGCTGTGTGGCATCCGCCGGAACCAGTCGTTGGCGAAACCAGTCGTTAATCGCCGCCTCGCCAAAATGGCCAAATGGCGGATTACCGATATCGTGCATCAGGCAGGCCATCTCCACGATGCTTTCGAACGGCCCGGTCAGCTCATCCAGCCCATAAGCGGCTAACAGATTTTTCTCTTTCAGGCGGCTGAGCACTTCTTTCGCGATATAGCGCCCCACCTGCTGCACTTCCAGCGAATGGGTCAGGCGCGTGCGCACGGCGGCGTTACGCTCCAGCGGAAAAACCTGGGTTTTCTGCTGCAGGCGGCGAATCGCCGGAGAGTTAATAATACGCCCGCGATCGCTTTCAAATATTTGCAGGATCTCATGCTCAGAGGTCACACCTTCCGGCGAGCGATAGCGCCGACCCCAGTTAATCTTGTTGCGAAAATCAATCTTAGCCATAGCCTCTCCATCGCGGGAAATGCGCTTCCCCTGAACCCCATGGTAGACTATGCATCCAAATAGGGCATATCGCGAGTAAATCTATGAAAATCGGCATCATTGGCGCAATGGAAGAAGAAGTTACGCTGCTGCGTGACAAAATCGAAAACCGTCAAACTCTCTTAATCGGCGGAAGTGAAATTTATATCGGCAAGCTTAACGGGGTGGATGTCGCGTTACTGAAGTCCGGAATCGGTAAAGTCGCTGCCGCAATGGGCGCAACCCTGCTGCTGGAACGTTGCCAGCCGGACGTGATTGTTAACACCGGTTCTGCGGGCGGCCTGGCGCCGACGCTGAAGGTAGGTGATATCGTCGTTTCCGATGAAGCGCGCTATCACGATGCGGACGTCACTGCGTTTGGCTACGAATTTGGCCAGCTTCCGGGCTGCCCGGCAGGTTTTAAAGCTGACGAAAAACTGATCTCTGCGGCAGAAGAGTGCATTGAAGCATTAAATCTGCATGCGGTGCGCGGCCTGATCGTCAGCGGTGACGCCTTCATCAACGGCTCCGTAGGTCTGGCGAAAATCCGTCACAACTTCCCGCAGGCGGTGGCTGTTGAGATGGAAGCGACCGCCATCGCGCACGTCTGCCACAACTTTAACGTCCCGTTCGTGGTGGTTCGCGCAATCTCTGACGTCGCCGATCAACAGTCTCACCTGAGCTTTGATGAGTTCCTGGCTGTTGCGGCAAAACAGTCCACCCTGATGGTGGAAACCCTGGTGCAGAAGCTGGCGCGTGGTTAAGTCGTGGCTTTCGGGGCTTCTCGCCCTTGCACTGATTACCCCGGCGTGGCTTAGTGCCGCGCCGCGGGTCATTACCCTCTCCCCGGCCAATACGGAGCTGGCATTTGCTGCCGGGATCACGCCGATTGGCGTCAGCAACTACTCTGATTATCCCGAAGCCGCGAAAAACATTGAGCAGGTCGCCTCCTGGCAGGGTATCAACCTCGAACGCATCGTGGCGCTCAAGCCTGACGTCGTGCTCGCCTGGCGCGAAGGAAATGCCGAACGGCAGGTTAACCAGTTGAGTTCACTCGGCATCAAAGTTATCTGGATCGATAACCACACCATTGAAAGTATCGCCGGCACGCTGCGGGAAATCGCCCGCTGGAGCCCGCATCCGGAAAAAGCGGAACAGGCCGCGAGCCAGCTTCTGCATGATTACACTGAACTGAAAGCGCAGTATGCGCAGCAGGCGAAAAAACGTGTTTTCCTTCAGTTTGGTTTCAACCCTATCTTCACCAGTAATAAAAACGCGATTCAAAGCCAGGTGCTGGAGATTTGCGGCGGTGAAAACGTCTTTGCCAACAGTCGCGTCCCCTGGCCGCAGGTCAGCCGCGAACAGGTGCTGACGCAACAGCCGCAGGCTATTGTGGTGGCGGGCGACACAAGTCAGATAGCGAAAATTGAGCAGTATTGGGGTAGTCAGCTCACAATCCCGGTGATTCCTCTCAATAGCGACTGGTTTGAGCGCGCAAGCCCACGTATCATCCTCGCCGCGAAACAACTCTGTACTGCCCTCGCGCAGGTTAATTGATCAGGTAATTCGGGATATGCTCGTCTACTGGCTGGATATTCTTGGCACTATTGTATTTGCAGTCTCCGGCGTTCTGCTGGCGGGAAAACTGCGTATGGATCCCTTCGGCGTGCTGGTGTTGGGCGTGGTTACTGCTGTTGGCGGTGGAACAATCCGCGATATGGCGCTCGATCACGGCCCGGTCTTTTGGGTGAAAGATCCCACCGACCTGGTGGCGGCGATGGTCACCTGTATGCTCACCATCGTGCTGATTCGTCAGCCGCGCAGATTACCCAAATGGGTGCTGCCGGTGCTGGACGCCGTCGGCCTGGCTGTGTTCGTCGGTATCGGGGTCAATAAAGCGTTTCTTGCCGGAACCGGGCCACTGGTCGCCGTTTGTATGGGGGTGATTACAGGCGTCGGCGGCGGCATTATTCGCGACGTTCTGGCGCGCGAAGTGCCGATGATCCTGCGCACGGAGATCTACGCCACCGCCTGTATTATTGGCGGCATCGTACATGCGACTGCGTTTTATACGTTTGACGTTCCGCTGGAGAGCGCCAGCATGATTGGGATGGTCATCACCTTAGTTATTCGCCTGGCAGCGATTCGCTGGCATCTGAAGCTGCCGACATTTGCGCTGGACGAGCCGGGGAAATGATGTGATTCAGCCCGATGACGTGGCGTCATCGGGCTGGGGAATTATTTCTGCACTTTTCCTTTTGAGGCTTCTGAGCACTCTTTCCCGACAAACTTCTGCACGGTTTCGCTGCTGTTACTCATCTTCTGACCACCGTTTTCGAGATCCATCTTCATGGTCATGTGGAACTCGGTATCGCTGATTTTTTTCGTCTCAACGACAGTGTGCATTTTGCTGCCTGGCTTATCGCAGGTGGTTTCGTTTACCAGCAGCGTATCCGTGCTTTCGGTAAACTTCGTGGTACAACCTTCTACGGTAGTTTCAAAACCTTTGGCGATTTTTTTCGAATCTTCGGCCATTTTTTCCGTATAACACATATGGATAGCCGTCCCCTGACTTTCCATGACCCATTCACCAGGCTGAATATCCAGAGCCATTGCGCTGTGTGAGCCCGCCAGAGAAAATGCAAAAACAGCCGCTAATTTAGCGTATTTCATAATTAAGTCCTTTAATATTAAAAAGTTACATTCCGTGTTATTAGCCATAAAAACAAAGCCCGAACACCATAGGTATTCAGGCTTTTTATATTTACCGCTTCTGTAGAACGGTATTCATTTCCACGCCGGATAAACCGGCGAGTATCAGATACTGAACGAAGAGCCGCAACCGCAGGTGCTGGTGGCGTTCGGGTTGGTCACGATGAAACGGGAACCTTCCAGACCTTCGGTATAATCAACGGAACCGCCGACCAGATACTGCAGGCTCATCGGGTCAACCACCAGACCAACGCCCTGTTTCTCAATGGTCATATCGCCTTCGTTGATTTGATCGTCAAAGGTGAAGCCGTACTGGAAGCCGCTGCAACCACCACCGGTGATGTACACGCGCAATTTCAGATTCGGATTGTCTTCGTCCGCAATCAGGTTTTTTACTTTAGAGGCTGCGGCGTCGGTAAACTCCAGCGGCAGCGCTACGTCATCACTCATTTTTTGCTCCCATTAATGCTGTAATCTGGGCAAATAATAACCCGATTCTTTTGGTCATTATCTAATACCCTGGTAATTCATTCAAGTATTCTGCCCGGCCGCTTGCTGGGCTTTTGCCGCCTGCTCCGCTTCCTGCTTCGCCAGAGTGCGCGCAAGGATGGTGGCGTAGAGCGGTTTGCCGCCCAGGAACTGCGCTAATAGCGTTGCACCTAAGCAGGTAATAATCATTGGCAAAATGAGCTGATAATTGTCGGTCATCTCCAGCACCAGCACAATCCCGGTGAGGGGAGCGCGCACCGACGCCGCCATTAACGCGCCCATGCCTGCAATCGCAAAGGTGCCCGCCTCCAGATGATAGCCCGGAAAGATATTCATGGCTGCCATGCCAAAAGCGGTACCCAACAGCGTACCGAGCGCCAGCATCGGGGCGAAAATCCCACCCGGCGCGCCGGAGGAGAAGCACAGCAGCGTGGTCAGCACGCGCGCGATAAAGATAAACAGTAGCAAACCTACGCTGTAGTTACCCGCAGCCGCAATCGGAATCAGGTTAAAACCACCGCCCGCCGCCGCCGGTTCAATCAGCCCAAGCACGCCACACAGCCCGCCAATCAGGCCGCCGACCAGCACCCACTTTTTGATTTCGCCGCCGTGAATGCGCTGAAACATATCCTGCGTTCTCAGCACCAGCGTATTAAAAATGGGGCCGACGATACCAAAAATCATCCCCAGCACCAGATAAAGCCACAGCGTGTTCACCGGCGCGTTGGTCAGTTTGCCCACCTCTATCACCGGCGTTTCGCCGTTGAAGATGCGGAACACGATGCTCGACATGATGACGCCAGTAAAGACAGCTTTGATGGAGACCAGGTTATAGCGGAACTGCGAGCGCATCTCTTCAATAATGAACAGGATCCCCGCCAGCGGCGCATTAAACGCCGCCGACAGCCCCGCCGCCGCCCCGGTCGCCAGCAGGGTGTGACGCGCTTCGGCGCTGCGCATGCGGAAGATATCGCCGATCATGCGCCCAATGTTGCCGCCGATTTGCACCGTCGGCCCTTCGCGCCCCAGTACCATCCCGGCACCAAGCGTCCCCATCCCGCCGATAAATTTCACTGGCAGCACGCGCCACCAGCGCACCGGACGCAACTCTTCCAGCGCCCCCTCAATTTCAGGGATGCCGGAGCCGCCAGCCTCCGGCGCGAAGCGGCGCACCAGCAGGTAGCCCACCATCGCCAGCAGCCCGGAAAGAATAAACGCCAGCGGCCAGACGATAAACCAGTGATCCGCCACCTGGGCTATCGACGCCATGCGAAGGTTCGACACCCAGTTGACCGCTTTTTCGAACGCCACGCCGACGAAACCGGCGACGGTGCCGACCAGCGCGGCCATCAACAGAATTTTTAACGGCGCTTTATCGCGGTTCAACAACCGCCGTATCGTATCGCCACGACGTAAGCGTGCAATTTGCTGTGACTCAAAAGAGGAAGAATCTGCTTTCATCTGCTTATCATTAATTGGTAATACAAATCCGAAGGGGGCATTCTAGCGGGCCTCTCGCCCCTCGTCGCGTAAAAAATCCCCTGAATTGCCGGGTGTTTCATTTCGGCAAAACTTTCATAACCTTCCTGGAATAATTAGAATAGCCCGTTAATCTTTTTTCTCCCCCGAATCAGGAGCCGTTTCATGAGCAAATCGGAAAACCTCTACAACGCAGCGCGGGAACTCATTCCCGGCGGCGTCAACTCACCGGTACGCGCCTTCACCGGCGTGGGTGGCACGCCGCTGTTTATCGAACGTGCGGATGGGGCTTACTTATATGATGCGGACGGCAAAGCCTACGTGGATTACGTCGGCTCCTGGGGCCCGATGGTGCTGGGCCATAATAACGCCACCATTCGTAACGCGGTGATTGAAGCTGCCGAACGTGGCCTGAGCTTCGGCGCGCCAACCGAAATGGAAGTGAAAATGGCGGAACTGGTGACCGAACTGGTGCCGACCATGGATATGGTACGCATGGTGAACTCGGGTACGGAAGCGACCATGAGCGCCATTCGTCTGGCGCGTGGCTTCACCGGCCGCGATAAAATCATCAAATTCGAAGGTTGCTACCACGGCCATGCCGACCACCTGCTGGTGAAAGCCGGTTCCGGCGCGCTGACCCTCGGCCAGCCAAACTCCCCTGGTGTTCCGGCAGATTTCGCCAAACATACCCTGACCTGCACCTATAACGATCTCGCCTCCGTGCGCGAGGCGTTCGAGCAGTTCCCGCAGGAGATCGCCTGCATCATCGTGGAACCGGTCGCGGGCAACATGAACTGCGTACCACCGTTGCCGGAATTTCTGCCAGGCCTGCGCGCCCTGTGCGATGAGTTCGGCGCGCTGCTGATTATCGATGAAGTCATGACCGGTTTCCGCGTCGCTCTGGCGGGCGCGCAGTCTTACTATGACGTCGTGCCGGATCTGACCTGCCTTGGCAAGATCATCGGCGGCGGCATGCCAGTAGGCGCATTCGGCGGACGCCGTGATGTGATGAACGCGCTGGCGCCAACTGGCCCGGTTTATCAGGCTGGTACGCTTTCAGGCAACCCGATTGCCATGGCGGCAGGCTACGCCTGTCTGACCCAGGTGGCGCAGCCGGGCGTTCACGAAACCTTAGACGAGCTCACCTCCCAACTGGCGGAAGGATTGCTGGAAGCGGCACAGGAGACAGGCATTCCTCTGGTTATTAACCACGTTGGCGGAATGTTTGGGATTTTCTTCACCGATGCACAAACTGTGACCTGCTATCAGGACGTCCTGAAGTGCGACGTTGAACGCTTCAAGCGTTTCTTCCACATGATGCTGGACGAAGGGATTTATCTGGCGCCGTCGGCGTTTGAAGCGGGCTTTATGTCCGTCGCGCATACGCCGGACGATATCAATAAAACGATTGATGCGGCACGGAAGGTGTTTGCGCAGTTGTAGCCTTTCCCCCTTCCCTCTCCCGTCGGGAGAGGGAACCGACCATGCGCATTTTAGCGACTCTGCTTTCTCAGCAAATAAATAAAATACGGCGCACCGATAAAGGTCGAAAGTAACCCTGCCGGGATCTGATACGGGAACATGATCATACGCCCGCACCAGTCGGCGAACACCAGCAGCAAGCCCCCTACCAGCGTAGACATCACAATATGCGGCATTGTGCGGCGAAAGCCCATCATCCGTGCGATATGCGGCGCCATCAGGCCAACAAAGCTCAGCGGGCCGATGGTTAGCGTCGCCGCCGCCGTCAGACTGGCCGCCAACAAGAGTAAGGCAATTCGTGCGGGTGTTAGCGCAATACCAACAGACCGCGCAGTATCGCCTCCCAGCGGCAGAATCGTTAACCAGCGGCGACTCAACGGTACCAGCAGGAACAGCACCGCCATCACCACCGCAGATTGCAGCACCTGCTTACCTGTAGCATTGTAGGTTGAGCCGGAAATCCACGTCAGGATCTGCGCCATACGCGGATCGCCGCTCGCCTGCAGCATCATCAACAGCATGGTGAACGCAGTACTGAGCGCCATCCCCGCCAGCAGCATGCGGTGAGGCGAAAAGCCGCCGCGCCCGGCGGCAATCAAAATCACCAACAGCGTCACCGCAGCACCGAGACTCCCGGCAGGCAGCAGCCAGCCAAAGGCATTCCCCGGCACGAGAAACAGCATCAATACCACGCCAAACGCCGCGCCGGAGCTAATCCCCAGCACTTCCGGGCTGGCCATCGGGTTGCCCGTGAGACGCTGAATAATACAGCCTGCCACCGCCAGCATCATCCCGGCGATCAGCGCAGAGAGCACGCGCGGCCAGCGCCATTGCAGCAATTCATCCAGCAGTGAGCCACTCGCCCAGCGCCAGCCATCAACATCACGACCAAACGCCAGTGCCGCAAAGACAGCGACCAGCAAAACCACCAGCCCTGCTATCGCCCATGCTGGAACGTGATAACGCTCCGGCGCGACGCTGTCGCTGGCATTCATCGACGGCGCGGTCATGCTACGAAGCCGCGGCAGCAACCAGAGCAGCAGCGGTGCGCCGATCAGCGCGGTAACGGAGCCGGTAGAGACTTCCATCCACACGCGGGTGAGCCAGAGAATAATTTGGTCAGAGAGCCAGAGGATCAACGCGCCAATCAATGGCGCCAGCATCAGGCGCGCCAGCAATCGTCGGGCTCCCAGCATCTTCGCCAGCAGCGGCGCAAACAGGCCGATAAAACCGATTATGCCTACCGCGTTAACGAGGAAGGCGCTGATCACAATCGCCAGCGTCAACGCTGCCAGACGCGCCAGTGATAGCGCCAGCCCCAGGTTGCGCGCCACGCCGTCATCGAGCCCCATCAGGGTTAATGGCCTCAGGAGTAGCAGCGTGATAATGACGCCCCCCAGCAATTGTGGCCACAAGCGCTGAACGATGCTCCAGTCAGTCTGCGTCAGCGTACCGGAACTCCACAGGAACATGCTCTGTAACTGGTCATGGTGGAAAATCACCATCAACTGGTTGATGGCCCCACAGTAGAGGCTGACCACCAGGCCCGCCAGAATCAGCGTCACCGGCGAGAGACGCTTGCCCCACGCCACGCCAAACACCAGCGCCCCCACAATGCAGGCGCCGGCCAACGCGGCAAACTGCGAGGTAAGCGCACCGGGAATCGCCCACAGCGTGGTGACGGTCATTCCAAGCTGTGCGCCAGTTGCCACCCCCAGTGTGGTCGGTTCCGCCAGCGGGTTACGCAGCACCTGCTGGAAAAGTACCCCCACCAGCCCAAGCCCCGCGCCGACGAGCAGCGAAATCACCAGGCGCGGCGTCAGGCTGTAGTGGAACAGCATCTGGGCGATGGAATCAATATTCGGCTGGAACAGCGCCTGTCCCCATTGCGTGTATGGCAATGCGATATTGAAGTTAAACCAGGTGAGCGCCAGCGAGGCAATAAACAGCACCATTAACAGCAGCGCAGCAAACGGGGAGATTTTTGTTCTCACGCTTTACCTCCCAGCGCGTTGTCCAGTACGCGGCCAAAATGCATCGTTGAGAGCGTCGCGCCATAAAACCAGACCGCCGGGACTCGCTGGAAGCGATTTGCCCGCACGAAGGGCATTGCCTGCCACAGCGGCGTTGCCATCAGCTTACGCATTTCCGGGTCGTTGCCGTGGTCGAAGCAGAGCACATCCGCATCTTTGTAGACCGCCAGTCGGTCAATGCCGACCACTACGCTGCCCCAGAAGTTGGTTTCGCCCTGCCAGGCGTTTTTGACGCCTATCGTGTCGAGCATCTCCTGGAACAGGCAGTTTGGCCCAAAAACCAGCATATGACGCGCATCCAGCAGCGTGACCATCAGCAACGGACGGTCGCCACGCGCAGCAAAGCGAGGTTTCAGGCTTTCAATAAAGGCGTCATATTCCTGCAGGTGACGCTGCGCCTGCGGCTCGCGCCCGAGCAGTTGCGCCATCTCAATCAGCGAGCGTCGCGCCTGCGCCAGCGGCTGTTTGCCGTCGCTGAACGCGAAACCACGCCCTGGGGCGATTTTCGCCAGCGTCTCGGGTGAGGGGCCATAGCCCGCCGACCAGACCAGAAACGATGGTTTCATCTGGGTCAGCAGTTCAAGATTGGGTTCAGTCCGCAGGCCAACATCAATGACCGATTCCGGCAATACGGGCTCGTTAACCCACAGCCTGTAGTTCGGGATATCGGCAATGCCGTAAGGCGTGATGCCCAGCGCCAGCAGCAGTTCAACCGGGAGCCACTCCAGCGCCACAATACGATGAGGATCAACCGTCGCCGCCTGCGCGTTACGCATTTGCCAGAGCAACGGCGAGAGCGCCATCGCCGTCAACAGGCGTCGACGGCTAATCAAAGAGGAATCATCCATTAATAGACAAAACTCACCGGCGCTGCGCCTGCCGGGTGTGGCAGTATCCCCATCGGGATACCATAAATATGTTCCAGCGTTTCGCTACGCATCAGTTCATCCGGCGTGCCCTGAGCGATCATCTCGCCGCCGCGCAGCGCGACTAAATAGTCACAGTAGCGTGCCGCCATGTTGATATCGTGCAGCACCGCGATGACCGTCAACCCGCGCTGCTGACTTAAGCGGTGCACCAGCGCCAGCACATCAACCTGATGGGCGATATCCAGCGCCGATGTCGGTTCATCCAGCAGCAGACAGCGGCTGTCCTGCGCAACCAGCATGGCAATCCACGCGCGCTGACGCTCGCCGCCGGAAAGGCTATCGACCAGACGATGAGCCAGCGGTTTTAAACCGACGAGCGTAATCGCTTCTTCCACTTTTTCGCGGTCGGCTACGCCAAAACGCCCCAGCGCACCGTGCCACGGATAGCGGCCAATCGCCACCAGTTCGCGCACCGTCATGCCTTCCGCCTGCGGTAACTGCTGCGGCAGATAGGCGACTTTGCGGGCAAATGCTTTGCTGTTCCAGCTCTCAAGCGGCTGACCGTCCAGCAGGAGATCCCCTTCTGACGGCGCCTGATGACGCCCCAGCATTTTCAGCAGCGTGGATTTACCGGAGCCGTTGTGGCCGATAAGACCGGTAACTTTCCCCACAGGGAAAGTGAGCGAGAGAGGATGAAGCAGTGTGCGGCCTGGAACCCGAAACGTGACGTTTTCGAGCGCAAAGGTGGTATCGGGAGAGGTTGTGATGTCCTGCATAGCCGTCAACTTGTCAAAGGGCGCGGATAAACCGCGCCCGATAGGAGAGATTAGAAGCGGAAGGTCGCTGTCGCGACAACCTGACGTTCCGCGCCCCAGTAGCATGCATATTCGCTATAGCAACTGGAGACATATTCACGGTCAAACAGGTTGTTGACGTTCACCGCGACAGACGAACCCGGCAGGCCAAAACGCGTCAGATCGTATTTCACCATCGCATCAGCCACGGTGTAGCTGCCGACATTGAACGACTCGTTTTTCGTCCCGGTCGAGGTATCGTTTTTGTAGTAGCTTACGGTGGAGCCCGTATAACGAACGCCTGCGCCAAAGGTCAGACCGCTCAAGACGGTATCATAGAGAGTATAATCCGCCCACAGGGAAGCCTGGTTACGCGGTACCTCTGCCGGACGCTTACCTTTGAAGATGGTATCTTCCGTATATTCTGCATCCGTATAGCTGTAGGCCGCAGTCAGGTTGATATTTTCATTCAACGCCGCTTTTGCTTCCAGCTCAATGCCGCGGGAACGAATTTCACCTGTCTGTACGCTATACAGACCCGTTGGGTCGTTCGGATCCGCCGTCAGGTTTTTATTTTTGGTCAGCTCATACAACGCCGCAGTCAGCACGATAGGTCTGTCTTTTGGTACATACTTCACGCCTGCTTCGTACTGCTTACCACGAGACGGATCGAATGGGGTGCCTTCTTTCGTGGAGCCGGAAGTTGGCTCGAAAGATTCACTGTAGCTGAAGTACGGAGAAATACCGTTATCAAACAGATAGTTCAAACCACCGCGCCAGGTAAACTGCTGGTCGTTCTTCTCCGCTAAATCGTTGCTTGAGCGGGTGAGTGTTGACGTTTTCGCGTAATCGTAGCGACCACCTAACGTCAGTACCCATTTATCCCACTCGATCTGATCCTGCGCATAGAGCCCCGTCTGCTCCATACGGTTAAGTACCGCGTACGGGAAGTTGACGGACACATTCGCATTACCGTACTGCGGGTTGCTCATGTCCAGCGGGCTGGCAGAACCGTACTGCGCATCCACGTCGTTGCGCATGCGTGAATAGTCAACGCCGGTCAGCAGCGTGTGGTCAACGTCGCCAGTGGCGAAGCTGGATTGCAACTGCGTATCAACGGTAAACGCATTCAGCGCTTCGTCAGAACGAACATAGTTGCGGTTAATTTTACCCGCGCCATCATAGCCAAAACCGTATACCGCTTTATAAAGCGTTTTCACCTGGTCGTAGCGCAGGTTCTGGCGCACGGTGAAGGTGTCATTAAATTCATGGGAGAAGTTGTAGCCCACCATTTGCTGGCGACGCTGCATCTTGTTGTCTTTCTCACCTTCGTTAAAATCGGTCGGCAGCTTATGTGAGTTACCGTTCGCATCAACATAAGGCACAACAGTCCCTTCACGCGGCAGCCAACCATAGTAACCCGCATCCGGATCGCTCTGGAAATTACTCAGGAAGGTGAAGTCGGTTTTATCATCCGGACGCCAACTGAAGGAAGGCGCAATCGCGTAGCGGGTTGATTTCGCCATCTCTTGCTGCGTGTCCTGGCTGCGGCCTAAACCGGTCAGACGATAAGACCACACGCCCGCATCATCGATCGCGTCGCTGAAGTCAAAACCGGTCTGCCACAGGTTATCCGTACCCATTTTAAACTGGATTTCGCGCAGGGGTTCGGTGGTCGGGCGTTTGCTGACCATGCTCACGATACCGCCTGGGTTGCTGTTGCCGTACAGCACTGACGTTGGCCCGCGCATCACTTCTACGCGTTCCAGGAAATAGGGATCCATTGAGACTTCAGAATAGTTGTTACCCTGAAGTTTCATACCATCCAGATACTGGTTGGTATTTACGGTGGTAGGTGCGGTGAATCCGCGAATAGAAACAACATCATAAGTGGAAGAGCTACCACGGGTGGAGAAAACGCTCGGCGTATAGGCCATCGCCTCTTTTACCGTAGTCGGCTGACGGATGTCCATCTCCTGACGCGTGATGACAGAAACAGACTGCGGCGTCTTTTCAATCGGCGTGTCAGTCTTGGTTGCGGTCGCGGAACGTTTCGCCGCGATAGTCGGTGCCGGCCCCCATGCGCTTTCCTGGGACACAGGCGCCGCAGTGACGGTGATAGTTTCTTCTTTCGGTTCAACCGCCGCCTGTGCGTAAACAGACATGCCGCTAACCGCTGTGGCGACTACAACTGCGATTTTACGCAGAGAGTGGTTTGGCTGAGCAGTTTTCAAATGCGCCATTGGTATATCTCTGATGAAATGATGAATGATAACGTAAACGAGAATTATTATTATAACCGCCGAATGATAGGCCAAACGGCGGCGATATGGCAAGCAATATAGGGGAACGCGGCCGCTAAAAGTTCAAGAAATAACCAGATGAAAACAGAGGGTTAATAGATTGATTTTAGGCATTACGACATTCTGACAATCACGCAAAAAAAAGCCCGCTTAACGAAGCGGGCTTTGAGCTTTAGCGATGTCAGTTACTGCCAAACATATCCTTGATCCAGCCAGCGACGCCGTCGCCGTCCTTCTCTTCTTTTTTCGGCTGTTCCTGAGGCTGCTGCTGTTGCTGCGGCTGAGAAGACTGGTCGAACGGATTTCCAGACTGCTGCTCCTGCTGCTGCATCATCTCGCCCTGCTGGCAGAGCGAATCCGGGTTGGTCGTCCACACAGGCAACATACGTGAGCCGCCAGAGCACACAAAGTTACCGTTGTAATCCACGCCCATATCAACAATATCTTCCGGCGGCGTCAGCACCAGCGGGATTGGCGACTGGTTTGCCAGATAACGCTGGTAAATAGACATCGCGCCACTCGCCCCGTACAGCTTCGTTGGCTGGTTGTTATCGCGACCAACCCAGGTGATCACCACTTCACGCCCATCAATCCCGGCAAACCAGGTATCGACGTTGTTGTTAGTGGTACCGGTTTTACCGGCCAGATGCAGACCTGGATACTTCGCGCCCAGTTGACGACCGGTACCGCGCTGAACCACCTGCTGCATTGTCCACAGCGTCATATAGGCAGCCTGTGCAGGCACTGCGCGTTCAGCCTGCGGGTAGCTCTGATACAACACGGTGCCATCTTCTGCAATCACCGAGCGCAGCGCAGAGAGCGTCGCGCGGTTACCGCCGCTGGAGATAGTCTGGAACGCCTGCGCCACTTCAATCGGCGTCAGGTTCAGCGCCCCCAGAATCATCGCCGGAACCGGGTGCAACTGATCTTTCGGCACGCCCAGTTTCTGCCAGGTATCGGTAATAGCAGGCAAGCCCAGCGCCATACCGAGGTTAACCGTCGGCACGTTCATGGAACGCGTCAGTGCATCCACCAGCATCACCTGGCCGCTAAAGCGACGGTCATCGTTCTGCGGCGACCACACCTGACCATTTGGCTGACGCAGGGAAATCGGCGCATCGGCAATCCAGGTATTCAGACGATACTGATTCGGCTGGCTTAACGCCGTCAGATAGGTCGCCGGTTTCGCCAGCGAGCCGATGGAGCGGCGCGCCTGCATTGCGCGGTTATAGCCAGCAAACTGCGGCTCTGCGCCGCCCACCATCGCGCGGACTTCGCCGCTGAAGCGGTCAACCACCACCATCGCCGTTTCAAGATCGCTCAGCTTACGCTGCTTCTTCAGTACCGGAATACCTTCCGTCGCCGCTTTTTCTGCCGCATCCTGCGCCACTGAATCGAAGGTGGTGAAGATCTTCACGCCGGAGAGATCTTTCACTTTATCGCCCAGTTTCGCCTGAAGTTCCTGGCGTACCATCTGCATAAATGCAGGCTGCGGTGAAATGACGCCGCCGCGCGGCTGCACGCCCAGAGGACGCGCGCTGAGCATATCGTACAGCTCCTGGTCGATGATGTTCTGCTGCTGCAGCAAACGCAGTACCAGGTTACGACGTTCCAGCGCCAGTTTCGGGTTGCGCCACGGGTTGTAGATAGACGCGCCTTTCACCATCCCCACCAGCAATGCCTGCTGATCAAGGCTCAGTTCTTCCACCGGGCGGCCAAAGTAATAGAGGCTCGCCAGCGGGAAACCGCGAATTTCGTTATCGCCGCTTTGACCGAGATAGACCTCGTTCATGTACAGTTCAAGGATACGGTCTTTGCTATAACGCGCATCCATCAACAGTGCCATGTACGCTTCGTTGGCCTTACGCCAGTAGGAGCGTTCACTGGACAAGAACAGGTTTTTCACCAACTGCTGGGTCAACGTACTCGCGCCCTGCACCGTGCGCCCCGCCGTCAGGTTCGCCAGTACTGCACGACCGATAGAGTAGAGGCTGACGCCATCATGCTCGTAGAAGTGACGATCTTCAGTCGCCAAAAGGGTATCAACCAGCAGATCCGGGAAACCGCTACGCGGCACAAACAGACGTTGCTCGCCGTTTGGTGACGAGAGCATGGTGATCAGACGCGGATCGAGACGGAAGAAACCGAACTGACGGTTATTCTCCATGTTCTCAATGGTTTCCAGATGATCGCCATCGAAAGTCAGACGCGCGCGCACCTGCCCCTCTTTGCTGTCCGGGAAGTCGAATGGACGGCGGATCATCTCAATGCTGTTGGCCTGCACGGTAAACTCGCCGGGACGCGTCATTGCGGTCACCTGGCGGTACTGTGTCGCCGTTAACAACTGCACCATCTCTTTCTTACTGATGGGCATATCCGGCTCAAGGTTAACCATGCGGCCATAGACTGCCGCTGGCAACTGCCAGACTTTACCGTCGATGCGGCTGCGAATTTTCTGGTCAAGATAGACGCCGTAAATCGCCAGCAGAACGGCAAAAACGATAGCCAGCTTTACCAGCAGCCAGAACCAGCCGTGTTTTTTACGAGGCTTGCCGCCCTTGCCCTTTCCTTTACGTGGTGGCATTGGCTCATCATCCTCATAGTCGTCATCATAATCGTCGTCGTAATCCTCATCTCTGAGGCGACGACGGCTCACCTTTTGTTTCGCCGGACGCGCAGGCTTGCCTTTACGTCCAATCGGCTCGCGGTCATTCCCCGCCATGCTTTCTCTCCGCAACATTCAGGCGCAAAGGCCTGATTCTCAGTTCTTCCGTACAGGAACAGAAGAAGATATCTCTCAATTTTCACTCGTTCTTGAGGGGGAAACCCTGCGCGCTGATGCCCTCACCCCGGCCCTCTCCCACAGGGAGAGGGGGAAAACCGGCGCGGAACTTAGCAACTGTGCACAATCCGTCCCCTCGCCCCTTTGGGGAGAGGGGGAAAACATGCACTGAACTTAACAACGCGCACAATCTGTCCCCTCTCCCTTGAGGGAGAGGGTTAGGGTGAGGGGGAAACCCGCGCACCGATGCCCTCACCCCGGCCCTCTCCCACAGGGAGAGGAAATCCCCTCAAGAATACTTTTTCGTCCGCCGCGTCGGCGCGGTATTTGCCGGGTCGTCCGGCCAGACGTGTTTCGGATAACGCCCTTTCATCTCTTTTTGCACCTCCCGGTACGCCCCCTGCCAGAAAGCGCTTAAATCGCGCGTAATCTGCAACGGGCGCTGCGCCGGGGAAAGCAATTCCAGCACCAGCGGTACGCGCCCCTGGGCTATCGTCGGCGTGTTCGCCTCGCCAAACATCTCCTGCATTCGCACCGCCAACGCGGGCGGGTTTTCATCATCGTAGCGAATACTAATCCGGCTTCCGGTGGGCACAGTGTAATGAGTTGGTAGCTCACTATCCAGACGTTGTCGTAATGTCCAGGGAAGCCAGGCTTGTAACGCCGCTCCGACATTGACGTTTTTCAGCGCCCGCAGCGATTTTACGCCATTCATATGCGGCAGCAGCCAGGCTTCCAGTTCCGCCAGTAGCGAGGCGTCGTCAACCGCCGGCCAGGCGTCATCCGGCAGCCAACGCGCAGCGCATTGCAGACGCAAGCGTAGCTGCTGCGCGTCTTCTGTCCAGTTCAGGACGTTTAAGCCTTTATCGCGGATGCCATTGAGCATCGCCTGATGCAGCTCCTCTTCCGACGGTTTCGCCAGCGGCTGCACTTTTACCGTCAGTTGCCCAATTCGGCTGCGACGCAGCGCTTTAAGCGTACCTTGTACATCGTCCCACTCAATGGTATCGGATTGCTCAAACAGTTGCGGACACCGTGCCGCCAGCGCGTCAATATCCAGCGCGCAAGCCTGTAAAATACGCGCATCCGGTGACGCATTGCCCTGCAACAGCAGCGGCGCAATCAGCCATTCATGGCGGCTTAATGCATCGTCGGCATCCAGCATCGCCCCCATGCCATTTGCCAGTTGATAGCGCCCGTCCAGCCCGCGGCGGCGGGCGATACGGTCGGGAAAACCCTGCGCCAGTAATTCGGGGATAAGGTCGCTATCAGGCTGACCGCTACGGCGATTAAGACGCTTAAGCAACTGCTGGCTGCGCTGCTGCCAGTTCGACTGACTGCGCGAAAAAGCATGACGGAGATCGCTTCCCGCGCCGCGCGGCGGCTCTTCCAGGATCGCCGCCAGCCGGGTCGTCGTAGCGGCCTCATCGTCACTTTTCGCCGCAATCAGCATCGCGGCCAGGCGCGGGTCATTACCGATGGCGGCCATTTTTTGCCCCGTTGCCGTGAGGCGTTCCCCTTCCAGCGCCTGAAGCTGTGTTAACAACCGACGCGCGGCAGCAAGATTAACGGCAGGGGGTTCATCCAGCCAGCTAAGCTGCATGGGGTCATAACAGCCCCATTGCAGCAGATCCAGTTGCAGTGAAGAGAGGTCGCTTTGCAGAATTTCCGCATCGCTTTGCGCAGCCGCGCGTTCCGCCTGTTCTTTTCCCAGCAGATGTAAACAGATACCCGGCTCCAGTCGCCCGGCGCGGCCTGCGCGCTGGGTCATCGACGCCTGGCTGACGCGCTGAGTCACCAGCCGGGTTAGCCCGGTGCGGGCATCAAAGCGCGCCACACGCTCCTGCGCGCTGTCGACCACCAGACGAATACCTTCGATGGTCAGACTGGTTTCAGCGATATTGGTAGCCAGGACGACTTTTCGTTTACCGGCAGGCGCGGGAAGAATCGCCTGACGTTGCTCACTGAGTGGTAATGCGCCATAAAGCGGGCAGAGCAATACATCAGAGGCAATTCGCGCCGCCAGATGCTCCTGCACACGCTGAATTTCACCCACGCCGGGCAAAAAGAGCAGTAATGAGCCGGGCTCTGAACGCAACAGTTCCGCCGTAGCAATGGCAACCGCTTCGTCGAAGCGTTGATGCGTCGCCAGAGCCTGATAGCGGCGCTCAACCGGAAACGCGCGCCCTTCTGAGATAATCACCGGAGCTTCCGGTAACAGGCGTTGCAACTTCTCGTTATCCAGCGTCGCGGACATGATTAGCAGTTTCAGGTCATCACGCAGCCCCTGCTGAACGTCCAGCAGCAGCGCCAGCGCGAGATCGGCCTGTAAGCTACGTTCATGAAATTCATCGAGGATCACAAGGCCCACACCGGCGAGCTCGGGATCGTGTTGGATCATGCGCGTCAGAATGCCTTCCGTCACCACCTCAAGCCGCGTGTCCGGCCCGACACAGGTTTCCGCGCGCATACGATAACCCACGGTTTCACCGGTTTTTTCATCCAGCAGTTCCGCCAGACGCTGGGCCACGTTACGCGCCGCCAGCCGACGTGGTTCCAGCAGAATGATCCGCCCGCGAATCTTGCCCTCTCGCAAAATTTGCAGCGGCAGCCACGTAGATTTCCCCGCCCCGGTCGGTGCATTAAGCAGTACAGCAGGCGCATCCGCCAGAGCGGAAAGAAGATCGGGAAGGACAGCAGCGACCGGCAACAACGACACGTTTGGCTCCAGAGGGTTAACATTAATCGACGGACATTGTAGCATCGCCACAATTCATTACCGAGTACCCACTATGTCTGAGTCGAAAAGAGTCTTTTTCGCCATTGAGGTTCCGACCAAAATCCAGCGCCAGATTGTGCGCTGGCGAGCGGAAAACTTCCCCGATGACGCGGGAAGGCCGGTTGCGGCGGCGAATATGCACATCACTCTGGCGTTTCTGGGCGAGATTAGCGCGGAGAAACAGACGGCACTGGCGGCAATGGCAGGCCGTATTCGTCAGCCAGGTTTCACGCTGCATCTTGACGACGCCGGGCAATGGCTGCGTTCGCACGTGGTGTGGTTAGGAACGCGTCAGCCGCCGCGCGGGGTCATTCAGCTTGCGGATATGCTTCGCTCTCAGGCAGCGCGCAGCGGGTGTTATCAAAGCCCGCAGCCGTTTCATCCGCATCTGACGCTGCTGCGCAACACGACCCGAGCGGTACCTATTCCCGCCCCTGGCTTTCACTGGGAAATCCCGGTGAGGGAGTTCGTCCTCTATGAGTCGCAGTATAAAAATGGCCGAACCCGCTACCTGCCACTCCAGCGCTGGACACTTTCAGAATAATCAAGGATGCCCCATGCAATACCTGCCTGCTCTTCAGCACGCGACCCTGATTCAACGCTACAAACGTTTTCTCGCAGACGTTGTGACACCTGAAGGGGAAACCCTGACGATCCACTGCCCTAACACTGGCGCGATGACCGGATGCGCCACGCCTGGCGATACTGTGTGGTACTCCACCTCAGAAAATATGAAGCGTAAATACCCGCACACCTGGGAGATCACCCAGACTCAGACGGGCAATTTTATTTGCGTCAATACGCAACGCGCCAACCAACTGGCGAAAGAGGCGATATTGTCTGAAACAATTCCTGAACTGGTCGGCTATAGTTCGCTGAAAAGTGAAGTGAAATATGGCGAAGAAGGCAGCAGAATTGACCTTATGTTACAGGCGGATGATCGCCCCCGGTGCTATATTGAAGTGAAATCGGTGACGCTTGCGGAAAAGGAGTATGGCTACTTCCCGGATGCCGTTACCCTGCGCGGGCAGAAGCATTTACGCGAGCTGATGAGTGTTGTCGCAGCGGGCGATCGGGCGGTGTTATTGTTTACTGTTTTGCATTCAGCCATTGAATATTTCGCACCAGCACACCATATTGATGCTCAATACGCGCAACTATTAGCGGAAGCACACAAACGGGGGGTAGAGATTCTGGCTTATAAAGCGGAACTTTCTGCCGATAACATCACTCTGAGATCACCGTTGCCCGTAACATTACCACGGGTGTGATCTGGACAATTAGTGTTCGGGCTGCGTCGCAAATACGCTTTTCCTCACAGCATTGTCAAGTGTTACGTTTAGATAATTGCCATACGGAATCGCATCTGCTATTTATAGCGGCCTGATTTTTCCCCCGAACACGGGGATCGATAGTGCGTGTTAAGGAGAAGCAACATGCAAGAAGGGCAAAACCGTAAAACATCGTCCCTGAGTATTCTCGCCATCGCTGGGGTGGAGCCGTACCAGGAGAAACCGGGCGAAGAGTATATGAACGAAGCCCAGCTAGCGCACTTCCGTCGTATTCTGGAAGCATGGCGTAATCAACTTAGGGATGAAGTCGATCGCACCGTTACACATATGCAAGACGAAGCAGCCAACTTCCCGGATCCGGTAGACCGTGCAGCCCAGGAAGAAGAGTTCAGCCTCGAACTGCGTAACCGCGATCGCGAACGTAAGCTGATCAAAAAGATCGAGAAGACGCTGAAGAAAGTAGAAGACGAAGACTTCGGCTTCTGCGAATCATGCGGTGTCGAAATTGGTATCCGTCGTCTGGAAGCGCGTCCAACCGCCGATCTGTGCATTGACTGCAAGACGCTGGCGGAAATCCGCGAAAAACAGATGGCTGGCTAACCGAGCGCTAACCATGATTATCCTCAAGGCGGGAGCGATTCCCGCCTTGCCGTTTTTATAGTCTGTACAAATCATGTCATCACAACCTTATATTGGCCGCTTTGCCCCTTCCCCCTCTGGTGAACTGCATTTTGGTTCGCTGATAGCCGCCCTCGGCAGCTACCTGCAAGCCCGCGCGCAGCAGGGTCGCTGGTTGGTTCGCATTGAAGATATCGATCCCCCCCGTGAAGTTCCCGGTGCCGCAACCACAATTTTGCGCCAACTGGAACATTATGGGCTGGAGTGGGATGGCGAGGTTCTCTGGCAATCCCGCCGCCATGACGCCTACCGTGAAGCGCTCTCCTGGCTGCATCAGCAAGGGCTTTGCTATTACTGCACCTGTACGCGCGCACGTATTCAACACATCGGCGGCATCTATGACGGCCACTGCCGTGATTTAGGCCTTCGCCCGGAAAATGCCGCACTGCGTTTACGTCAACAGCAGCCGGTGACAGAGTTCGACGACAGCCTGCGTGGGCTCATTCACTCCGACCCGCGCCTGGCGGCGGAAGATTTTATTATTCACCGCCGGGATGGTTTGTTCGCCTATAACCTCGCCGTCGTCGTTGATGACCACTTCCAGGGAGTAACGGAAATTGTGCGCGGTGCGGATCTAATCGAACCGACCGTGCGCCAGATTTCCCTCTATCGCCATTTTGCCTGGCCGGAGCCTGGATATATTCATCTTCCGCTGGCGCTCAACGCAGAAGGCGCTAAACTTTCCAAGCAAAATCATGCTCCTGCCCTGCCACAAGGCGATCCTCGCCCAATATTAATTCGGGCGTTACACTTTTTAGGGCAGAACGTTGCGGCGCACTGGCAGGATTTACCCCTTGCTGAATTACTGAAAAATGCCGTAGATAACTGGACGCTTGACAGTGTGCCGAGAGGGCGATTGTAAATCCGCCATTCTCAAATGCATGATGCTGAGCTATGATTAGCCGCTATTTTTTTAGTCCATAAGACTGACACTACCGAGGTGTACCATTTTTACCCGAGTCGCTAATTTTTGCCGCAAGGTGCTAAGCCGTGAGGAAAGCGAGGCTGCCAATGCCGTCGCCCGTCCTCAAATGACGGTTATTCCGCGCGAGCAGCACGCTATTTCCCGCAAAGATATCAGCGAAAATGCCCTGAAGGTTCTCTACCGTCTGAACAAAGCGGGTTACGAGGCCTATCTGGTTGGCGGCGGCGTTCGCGACCTGCTGCTGGGCAAAAAACCGAAAGATTTCGACGTAACCACCAGCGCCACGCCGGAACAAGTACGTAAACTGTTCCGCAACTGCCGCCTTGTCGGCCGTCGTTTCCGTCTGGCTCACGTCATGTTTGGCCCGGAAATCATCGAAGTCGCCACCTTCCGCGGGCACCACGAAGAGACGCAATCTGACCGTACCACCTCTCAGCGTGGGCAAAACGGCATGCTGCTACGTGATAACATCTTCGGTTCCATCGAAGAAGATGCCCAGCGCCGTGACTTCACAATCAACAGCCTCTATTACAGCGTGGCGGATTTCACCGTCCGTGATTACGTCGGCGGTATGCAGGATCTGGAAAAAGGCGTCATTCGTCTGATTGGCGATCCGGAAACGCGCTATCGCGAAGACCCGGTACGTATGCTGCGCGCGGTACGTTTTGCCGCCAAACTGAGCATGCGCATCAGCGAAGAGACCGCCGAGCCGATCCCACGGCTGGCGACACTGATTAACGACGTGCCGCCTGCGCGCCTGTTTGAAGAGTCGCTGAAGCTGTTGCAGGCAGGCTACGGCTTCGATACCTATAAGCTGCTGCGCGAATACAATCTGTTCCAGCCGCTGTTCCCGACCATCACTCGCTACTTCACTGAAGAAGGCGATAGCTCGATGGAGCGGATCATCAGTCAGGTCTTCAAAAATACCGATAACCGCATTCGTAACGATATGCGTGTGAATCCGGCATTCCTGTTCGCAGCGATGTTCTGGTATCCCCTGCTGGAGATGGCGCAGAAGATCACCCAGGAAAGCGGCCTGACCTATCATGATGCTTTCGCACTGGCGATGAACGAAGTGCTGGATGAAGCCTGCCGTTCGCTGGCTATTCCTAAACGCATCACCTCACTGGTTCGCGATATCTGGCAATTACAGTTGCGTATGTCTCGCCGCCAGGGCAAACGTGCGTGGAAGTTAATGGAGCATCCTAAGTTCCGTGCCGCCTACGATTTGCTGGCGCTGCGCGCCGAAGCGGAACGCAACACCGAGCTGCAACGCCTGACTCAATGGTGGGGCGAGTTTCAGGTCGCTGCGCCGCCAGCCCAGAAAGATATGCTGACCAACCTGGATGACGAGCCGGATACCCGTCGTCGCCACCGTCGCCCGCGCAAACGCGCGCCGCGCCGCGAGAGCAACAAGGCATGACCCTGGCGTATATCGCCATCGGCAGCAACCTGGCCTCTCCGCTGGAACAGGTCACTGCGGCAATTCAGGCGCTGGGCGAGATCCCACAAAGCCGGGTTGTCGCGCTCTCCTCTTTTTACCGCACCCCGCCGCTGGGGCCGCAGGATCAGCCAGACTACCTCAACGCCGCCGTGGCGCTGGACACCTCGCTTTCTCCTGAAGCGCTTCTCGATCATACCCAACGCATTGAACTTCAGCAGGGCCGAGTACGTAAAGCGGAACGGTGGGGGCCAAGAACGCTGGATCTCGACATAATGTTGTTTGGCGAGGCGACAATTAATACGGAACGTCTGACAGTTCCGCACTACGACATGAAAAACCGCGGGTTTATGCTGTGGCCACTGTTTGAGATTGCGCCCGATCTGCACTTCCCCGATGGCACATCCCTGAATGAACATTTAACGTCGCTGAAATCGCCGTGCCCGGCGCGCTGGTAGGAGAATGGCGCTATTAAGATTTTATATTCCCGAATAATATTAATTCGTATCGCCACATAATAATTCAATATTATATATAACATAGCATTAGTTTTTTTCATGATATTTCCTTAAAAATCATTTAAAAATAACTAAGGCGAGCCATGAATAGCCAACCAGAACATATATAATTCACCAAAGTAATTTATTTTAATAAATCAATTCATACCATGAACTTTAGAGAGTGCGATCCTGATTTATCATCTTGATTAAGAAACCAAAAAAACCAATCTTATCATTATATTAACAAACTCATTTACTGCATCACTCCCTGTCTTACAAACCCCCACCCCCGTTCAAATAATGAGTCAATACGCTCTATTTCGATATATATACACAAACAAAATATAAAATCACAACCAATTATCTTTGTGAATTTTACAACCTAAATCAATCCTTGTATAAAACGCCTGAAAACATATTTTCATTAGCCAAAAATCCCGGCTAAGAATCTGTATGTTCATCTAATCAATTGAAAATATTAATAAATAAGGATATTACTTTATGCAACAAAAGACTCTGGTTTTGGCCATTGGTTTGCTCGCATCGTCAGCCGTCTTCGCAGCAGACCCTGATGGCGGACAACTACAGTTCGGCGGTCTGGTCAGCCGCAACACCTGTATCATGCATGTGAACGGCGGTGCGCAGGATGCCACCATTCAGCTTGAGACCGCCACATCCGTTGCCGTGGAAAATGCAGGGGAAGTGAACCTCAGCGCCACCGGCGCCAAGCCGAAACTGTTCTCCGTTAAGGTGGATTGCAGCGGTTCGGGGATGGATTTAAGCATGATATCCGACGCCGTACTGAAAATGGCCTCCACCTATTTTGGCAACAGTAAGGGTACGCTGAATAATGACGTTTCTGTAAATGAGCCGGCGGTCGGCGTCAATCTGGCTATCCATGAAATTATCTCTGCAGGCAACTATAAGCAGGTGAAGGTGAATGACAGTACCGATACACACTCGAAACGATTTGATTCCGATGGTACGGCAACTTTTAACTTCGCCGTCTCCTATATCAAACAAAATGCCTCGGTTCCTGTTGTCGCAGGCTTTGTGAAAAGTAACGCCGCTTACACATTTGAATACCGATAAGTCATCATGCGGGGCAATATCTGGTAAAGGAGAAACGAGAAATATTGCCCCTCACTGACAAACATAAAAGGCTATTAAACCATTCAACAAACAAATATTATTTAAAAACAAAATACCGAAGTTCAAATGATGCTAATTATGAATTTTACTTTTTATTTTAGCGCGCGGTAAAATTCCAGCGTGAACGTTCTTCATGTGGTAATAACGGTTTTTACCCGTACTATTTAAACGATAAGGATATTTGTGATGAAAAAAAGCATTATGGCGGTCGCGCTACTGGCGGCGACCACTTCAGCCTATGCCGCCAATCCGGATGGCGGTCAGTTGCTGTTCGGCGGTCTGGTCAGCAGTAACACCTGCATCATGCACGTTGATGGCGGCGCACAAGACTCCACGATCCAACTAGAAACAGCAACGGCAAAAGAAATCAGCGACTATGGCGAGGTTAATCTCTCAAACCTCGGCATCAAACCCAAAATTTTCTCCATCTCTGTCGATTGCAGCGGGGCGGGTATGGATTTTACAAACACCCCCAACGCAGCGCTGAAAATGGCGTCGATCTATTTCAGTAACAGCAAAGGTACGCTGAACAATGACATTTCCGTTCACGATCCGGCTGGCGGCGTCAATCTGGCTGTCCATGAAATCGTCTCTGCAGGCACCTACCAGCAGGTGAAAATTAACGATAGCACCGATGAACACTTAAAGTTATTCAGCCCTGATGGCAAAGCGGTATTCAACTTTGCCGTTTCCTATGTTGCACAAAGTTCGTCAGTTCCGGTCGTCGCGGGTTATGTGAAGAGCAACGCCGCGTATACCTTTGAATACAAATAATTGATCGTCCGGTAAATCAGTGGCGCACCCGGATGCGCCACATAAATAAAAGCCCACACAAGGAAGTGTTATGATCAGGATCCGTCAACCTCTTTTCTCCGCGCTGGTGGTTGCATTCAGCCTCACCGTCAGCCAATCCGCCTGCGCGGATATCGTTTTATCCAGCACCCGTATTATCTATAAAGCGGCAATGAAAGACGCCACTATCCGCATGGAAAATAAAGGCGAGCGTCCTTTACTGGTGCAAAGCTGGTTCGATACCGGCGACCAGAATGCCGACCCCGGCAGCATCAACGTGCCCTTTGTCGCTACCCCGCCGGTTTCCAGAGTCGATGCCAAACAGGGGCAGACGGTAAAAGTGACCTATACCGGCAGCCAGCCGCTCGCCAGCGATCGCGAAAGCATCTTCTGGTTTAACGTGCTGGAAGTGCCGCCCAAACTGCCGGACAGCGAAGCCAAAGGCAAAAACCTGCTGCAACTGGCATTCCGTACCCGCATCAAGCTCTTCTACCGCCCGGATGGGCTGGAAGGCACCGCCTCGGAAGCGCCAGCAAAACAGCAGTGGCAATTACGTCAGACCGGTGGCCACGCGGTGATACACATCACCAACCCCACGCCGTTCTATATCTCCTTCAACAGCATCAACCTGCAGGCCGCGGGAAAACGCTATCTCCTTAACTCGTCGATGATTGCGCCCAAAAGCGACCTTGATGAACAGGTACAGGGGTTAAGCAGCCGCCCGGCCAGCGCCAGCATAGAGTATTCCGCCATCAGCGATTTCGGCGGAGTAATCAAAGGTAACGTCGCACTCTGACCCGGAGAGGGTTTCTCGTCATTACTCTGGAACATACGATGTATTCACTGGACGATGTCAAACGAAGACTGTCAGGGCAAATGATTGCTCTGATAGCACTCGCCTGGAGCCCACAAGCATTGTCGGATGCGGAACAACTGGAGTTTGATAACACCTTTCTGATGGGCAGCAGCGCGCGCAATATGGATCTGACCCGCTACGCGAAGGAAAATGCCACTCTTCCCGGAACCTATGAAGTTAATATTTTCGTTAACGAGAAGCCGGTCAGCGTCCAGCAGATTGAATTTATTGAGCTCGACAAAAAGAAAAGCGCTGTCCCCTGCGTAACCCAAACCTTGCTGACGCAGTGGCATATTAATCAGCCAGAACGCAACGCTGACGCTGGCGTGTTACGCAAAAACGCCTCACCGATGGAAGATTGCCTGGATTTACCGGCTCTCATTCCGCTGTCAGTGGTTCGCTACAGTGAAAACGATCAGCAGTTGAATATTGGCGTTCCGCAGGCATGACAACAAAGAGGGTATGACAACTACGTCGATCCCTCTATGTGGGATGAGGGCGTAAATGCGGCGATGTTTTCTTATGATATCAACGCATGGCGCAATGAAAATGTGGATGATAAAACCGAAAGCCTGTATGCCGGGCTGACCGCAGGTTTCAACCTCTGGGGCTGGCATTTCCGCTCGCGCGGTAACTACTCACAAAGCAACAGTGGCGGCAGTTCGCTAGCATTTCAGGATCGCTATCTACAAAGAGACATTTCCGCCCTGCGCTCGCAGCTATTGCTGGGCGATACCAATACCACTGGCGACACCTTCGACTCAATCGGCATCCGCGGCATCCGTCTTTTCAGCGAATCCCGCATGTTGCCGCCGCTTCTCTCCAGCTTCTCGCCGATTGTGCGCGGCGTGGCAAAATCGAACGCCAAAGTCACCATCATGCAGAATGGTTACAAAATCTATGAAACCACCGTGCCGCCAGGGCCATTCGTCATTGATGATCTGTCGCCTTCCGGCTACGGCGCTGAGCTTGAAGTCACCGTTGAAGAAGCGGATGGCTCGCGTACAAGCTTCACTCAGCCCTTCTCTTCGCTGGTGCAAATGATGCACCCGGGCGTGGGAAGCTGGGATGTCAGCATCGGCGAAGTTAACCAGGACGATCTCCAGGATAACCCCGGCATTGCCCAGGGCACGTTCTATTACGGTTTGAATAATACCTTCACCGGTTATAGCGGTTTCCAGCTCACCGATAACGGCTACGCCGCGGGCCTGCTCGGCCTGGGGATGAATACCTCGTTAGGGGCCTTCTCCTTTGACATCACGCACGCCAGAACGGATATTCCGGATGACAACGTCTATCAGGGACAGAGCTACCGGCTGTCGTGGAATAAACTATTTACCCCCACGAACACTTCGGTCAACCTCGCGGCATACCGTTATTCAACGGAAAATTACCTCGGTCTGAGCGATGCCCTGACGCTAATCGATCAGGCGAAACATCCGACGGAGGGCGAGTATCAGCAGATGGCGACCTACAGCCGAATGAAAAACCAGTTCAGCGTCAGCCTCAACCAATCTTTGCAGAACGACAAGCACAACTACGGTTCGTTCTATTTAACCGGCTTATGGACAGACTACTGGGCCGACAATGAAACGCGCAGTACCTTCTCCTTTGGCTACAGCAACGCTTTTAACTGGGGCAGTTACAGCATCAACCTGCAACGCGCTTACGATGAGGACAACAACAAAGATGACTCGGTCTATCTGAGCGTCACCATTCCGCTGGATAAACTGTTTCACCGCGAGAGCGATAGCGGCGGTTTCAGAACCCTCAACGCCAGCCTCAACTCCGACATGAAAGGCAGCAATCAGTATAACGCCAGCGTGAACGGCAACAGCGCCGATAACAAGTGGAACTACACCGTCAGCGCGGGCTACAGCAGCATGAAAGAGAGCGACCCGATCTCAACTGTTGGCACCTTCCTGAGTTATGAATCCCCGTGGGGGACGTATGGCGCATCGGCCTCCGCCAGCAACGACCATTCACGGCAATATTCGCTGAATACCGATGGCGGCTTCGTCCTGCACTCTGGCGGCTTAACCTTTGCCAGTGATGGCTTCAACGAAAACGACACGCTGGCGATCGTCAATGCGCCAGGCGCAAAAGGCGCCAGCATTAACTATGGCAACAGTACCATCGATCGCTTCGGCTATGGCGTAACCAACGCGTTAAGCCCCTATCGGGAAAATAACCTCAGCCTGAATATCGACAGCCTGGACGAGGATGTGGAACTAAAAAGCACCAGTACCACCGTCGTTCCACGCCAGGGGGCGGTTCTGTTACGTAAATTTGAAACCAATCAGGGGCGCGCGGTGATCCTTAACATACGCCGTAGTGACCGTTTGCCGGTGCCATTTGCCGCTGAAGTCTTTGAAAACAACACATCAATGGGGGTTGTCGGCCAGGGAAATCAGGCCTTTGTCAGAGGACTGAACGAGCAGGGCAACCTGGACGTTCGCTGGATGGAAAAGAGCCAGCCAAAATCCTGTCGAATCCATTATCAGTTGCCTGAGCAAGCGCCGCAAAAAGGGAAAACGCTGATGCTGGATAACGTCGTATGTCAGATGCAGTAAGTCTTAGGGAAAGCATATGATTTATCGCACAATTCTACGACTCACGTTGATGGCGGCGCTGATGGCCGTACCGGCCCGCGCCCAGAATATCAGCGTTGACTTTACTGCCACCATCGAAGAAACCACCTGCACAATGGAACTCACCGCGTTATCGTCGGGCACCGCGGCACAAACCGGTGAAGCGCAATATACTCTGACCATTCCCGCGATGACCATTCTGCAAATCAGCCAGCGCCTGGCGGCGTCAGAGGCCAGCTTTAAGCTCTTACCAACAGCGTGCAATAACGCCATTAGCGGCGTGGATATGACGATTACCGGAGCCACAACGGCAAGCTCTGTTTACCTGCTGGAAAATGCGCTCTCCGCCACTGGTGCTGCGCAAAACGTGGGCCTCGGATTTAAGCCGATGGGCAACGCCGATAACATCGGCGCCATTAAAGTGGATGGTTCAGGCACCATTCGCTGGACAAAAGATCAGATCCAGAACGGTATGGATCTAACGGCCATGATCCGCCGCGCCAGCACCAGCGATATCGTCGCCGGTGATTTTCAGGCGAAAGCCACTTTCACCTTTATTTACCGATAGGGAAAACTCACCATGGTCAACCGACTTCTTCTTTCCCTCACAGCATTAATCGTCGCGCTGAGCAGTAGTGTTGCTCAGGCCAGTAATAATACTCTCGAACTGACAGTGAAGACGCAGATCACTCCGAGTACCTGTACCGTGCAACTCCAGGATCGCAATAATCAACCCACCGCCACCGTTGATATCGGTGATGTTTATCTTCCTGCGGTGCGCAATAAATCCAATTCACAACAGTTTTCCCTGGTTTTCAGCCATTGCGAGGGGCTGGTTGAAAACCAGGCATGGGTGACCGTTAAGCCTAGCACCGGCTGCGACGGCAACGGCGTGGGGAGCGGGTATAAAAATGCGCTCAGCGGAACGGGCGCAGCGGATGGCGTATCCGCCGAAATCTGGAGCACCGACACCCCGGCAGGTTCCGGCGCCGTGCAGTTCACCTGCGCCTCGTCGACCCAGAGGTTAATCGGCATCGATGTGCGCAATGCCAAAGATCAGCAAACCGTTGCCGAAGTCTTCAGCACACGCATCGTTCCCGCCGCCGGAAGCGGTTCGGCGAACCTCCAGGCGGGAAATTTTTCCACCCACACCGTGTTTACGGTGATCTATGAGTGATCCTGATATGGCTCGTCGGTTACGCACTTTTATCGTGGCTTTGCTGATCTCGCCGCTGTTTACGCGGGCGGATGTCAACGTGGAGATCACCGCCCACATCATCAATACCACCTGCGAGTTTTCATTTGATCGTGGCAAGTACGTGAATCTGGGCGACCTGGGCGTGAACGATTTCGATAACAGCGTCACCCCCGAGGATTTACATGGCAAGGGTTCGCCTTTTTATATCACGGTGAAAGATTGCGCCCCGGTTGGCGGCGTCAACCCCACCAAAATGACCATCGACTTCCAGCCCGTTTCCGGCAGCATGTCCCCCTACTCAAAGCAAATTTTTGCTAACGAGGACAGCAACGGGGCACAAAACATTGGGGTAGTGATCTTCTCTACGCACGACCCTAATAATATTTTTAACGTCATGAACATTGATGGCACACCGCGTAGCGTCTATGACGTGACCCCGGCAGACTACACCAATGCCCACTACTCATTTTACGCCCGGATGCAAAAGATCCTGTCGGCACAACCTATCACGCCAGGAGCCGTGCAATCTCGCGTACAGGTGACCATTTATTATGAATAGCGCAGCGGTGCCGCGACACAAAAAACCATGTTCCAACCAGTTCAGGGAAGAAAAAAGATGAACAGAGCTCAATGGGGTGCATATCGCCCTCTCCTGCTGGCGCTTTTCCTGCTGCTGTGCGCCAGTGAGGCCTTAGCGAAGGGATCGTTTCTGGTGGGCAATGAAACGTCTTCAACTCAGGGGCCGAATGGCGACGGGGCCTCAACAACCAATTTTTCTACAGGGTCGAACACCCTGGTGATCCCTCGCGCGAGTGCACTGCAACCCAGCAATATCAGACTGACGCTGAATGTCGATACCGCCAGCGGTGCCAATAACGGGCAGGTTTTCTGCGTGGGGATGAGCACAACAAGCCCCATCACGCTGGAAAGTAAGTTTATCGATAGCGGAGCAAGCTATGGCGGGCACAAGCTCTTTAAAACCAATATTCAGGGGTTATATTTCACCGCCTATATACACAACATTACCACCAAAGCCATTACAGCCAGCGAAGCATTCTACATTGGCGATCAGGCGCAACAGCCCGTCAATTTTGATAACAATAAATGCGGTTTTATTACGGGTTATCAGGTATTTGGTGGTTTTGTGGCAACCATTGATCTCGAGTTTTATAATGATGCGACGTTTAATCCTGACACATCGGGGAGCATTTCCTTACTCAGCTCCGACGGCTCTCACTTCTCATTAAAAAACTATAATCCAGGTAAGGGCTACGCATTATATTCTATTAAAGCGACACTCGACCTCAATAACGTCGTTCTCAGTTCTCCAACTTGTTTCACCTATGCACTTTCCGGGAGCAGCGTTGTGGCGTCAACGGTAAAAATGGGAACCTATAACCCCGCAACTATCATTGACGGAGCCACCCCGGTTGACTTCGATATCGCGCTGAATAATTGCTATCGCGTCACCAATATCGAAACCCGCCTGGTGAGTTCCGTCGTCGGATACAGAAACCCACCCTGCTGGCGAATACGCTAACAACGGACTCCGCCGCCTCAGGCGTCGGGATTGAGATTCAGGGAAAGTCAACGAGCATAAGCAAACAAATGGTGATCGTGCCTAACGATGCCTCTTCCGTCTATCGAGACTATCAGCCTGAAATCGACACGACGAATGGAATATACGGCAAAGGCGGCACAGGGGTGCCGCTCGCCAGAACGCTGCATTTTCAGGCTACCATGATGCGCGACGGTACATCAGTCATTAGCCCTGGCGATTTTAAAGCCACCGCCATTTTTTCAGTCACCTATCCCTGAGCTCGTTTACTGGCGGGGAAACCCGCCAGTATCGCCAGAAAAGCACTAACATTCATCACTCTCATCCCCTACAATGCGCCAATATCATTGACAAAATCTATGTCCTACAGGGGTTATGATGAAACCAACCACCCTCTCCTTATTGCAAAAATGCAAACAGGAAAAGAAACGCTTCGCCACCATCACTGCGTATGACTACAGCTTTGCCAAACTGTTTGCTGATGAAGGCCTCAACGTCATGTTGGTAGGTGATTCTCTGGGCATGACCGTCCAGGGCCATGATTCCACGTTGCCGGTTACGGTCGCCGATATCGCCTATCACACCGCCGCCGTGCGTCGTGGCGCGCCGAACTGTCTGCTGCTGGCTGACCTGCCGTTTATGGCTTACGCCACGCCGGAACAGGCATTTGAAAATTCTGCCATCGTGATGCGCGCAGGCGCGAACATGGTCAAAATCGAAGGCGGCGCATGGCTGGCGGATACGGTCAAAATGCTGACTGAGCGCGCGGTTCCGGTGTGCGGGCACCTTGGGTTAACCCCGCAGTCGGTGAATGTTTTCGGCGGCTATAAAGTACAGGGGCGTGGCGATGCCGGAGATAAGCTGCTCAGCGATGCGCTGGCCCTCGAAGCCGCAGGCGCGCAGTTGCTGGTGCTGGAGTGTGTGCCCGTTGAACTGGCAAAACGCGTCACCGAAGCCCTTGCCATTCCGGTTATCGGTATCGGCGCAGGCAACGTCACCGACGGTCAGATTCTGGTCATGCATGACGCGTTCGGCATTACCGGTGGTCATATCCCTAAATTTGCGAAAAACTTCCTGGCTGAAACGGGCGACATCCGCGCTGCGGTGCGGCAGTATATGGCAGAAGTGGAGTCCGGCGTTTACCCGGGCGAAGAACACAGTTTCCATTAAGGAGTTAAGTTGTGTTAATTATCGAAACCCTGCCGCTGCTGCGCCAGCACATCCGTCGCCTGCGTATGGAAGGCAAGCGCGTGGCGCTGGTGCCGACCATGGGCAATCTGCATGATGGCCATATGAAACTGGTCGACGAAGCAAAATCCCGCGCCGATGTGGTGATCGTCAGTATCTTTGTCAACCCAATGCAGTTTGATCGTCCGGAAGATCTGGCGCGTTACCCGCGCACGCTGCAGGAAGACAGCGAAAAGCTGAACAAACGCAAAGTGGATCTGGTTTTCGCGCCGTCGACGCAGGAAATCTATCCGCAAGGTACCGAAAACCATACCTTTGTCGATGTGCCAGGGCTCTCGACGATGCTCGAAGGCGCCAGCCGTCCGGGCCACTTCCGCGGCGTCTCCACCATCGTCAGCAAACTCTTTAATCTGATCCAGCCGGATGTGGCCTGCTTCGGAGAGAAGGATTTCCAGCAACTGGCGTTGATCCGCAAGATGGTTGCCGATTTGGGCTTTGACATTGAAATCGTCGGCGTGCCGATTATTCGCGCCAAAGATGGCCTGGCCCTCAGTTCGCGTAATGGCTACCTGACCGCAGAGCAGCGTAAAATTGCGCCAGGGCTCTATAAAGTGCTGAGTAACGTGGCAGAGAAACTGCAAAACGGTGAGCGCGATCAGCAGGAAATTATCGCGATCGCCGGGCAGGAACTGAATGAAAAAGGCTTCCGCGCCGACGATATTCAGATCCGCGATGCGGATACCCTGCTCGACCTGACCGACAGCAGCAAACGTGCAGTGATCCTGATGGCCGCCTGGCTCGGCCAGGCGCGTTTAATCGACAATAAAATCGTCGAATTAGGCTAAGTTGCCGTAACGAGCGCTAACTTGCGTTAGCGCTCGTCAGCCATTTTCGCAATCGCCTCAGGGGGAAGTTCGGTCATCTCCGCCACCAGTTCCACCGACATGCCGTTTTTCAACATGCGCAGAGCAACCCGTTGCCTGGCCGCGTCTTCGCCTTCCTGAATCCCTTTCTGTATTCCCTTTTCCATTCCCTGATCTTCAAACCACTGCCCGAGAGAGCCCAGCTTTTTCTCTTTTGATAATCTCTTTGCCAGTTCCCTGAAAAACAATGTTTCTTGATCCGTATGACCCAGTAGCAACATATAGTTTACCAGCGTTATTAGTTGATTTTCGGTAGTGTACTCCGTGTTCAATAAGGTGACCAGATCCTCCAGCATCTGCATTAAATCACGCTGGCGAATGTGTTTTTGCAGCAGTTCCAGAACGGCGACGCGTCGGTGCTGCATGATTTGGTCGTCCGGGATGACCGTAATATCAACCAACGGGAAGGGTTCGCTGTATAACCGCTTCGCCAGTTCCGGAGAGGCAAAGAGATCCAGCCATCGCATGGAGTAGGGATAAGGCGACGCTTTCCCCTGATAGAAGAGAATGGGGACAACGAGCGGGAGCTTTTCAAACCCCGCTTCAAGATGGCGATGCATGGCCGCAATCGCATAACGAACCATGCGAAAGGTGATCTTTTTGCTCGGTGTGCTCTGGTGTTCGATCAAGACATGCAGATAACCCGGCTCCCCCTGCATCTTCACCGAGTAGAGTATATCGGAGTAGTGCTCCCGTAAGTTCTCCTCGACAAAATTCCCGGACTCCAGCCGTAGTGTCGTTAAATCACATATCGCCCGAATCTCGGCCGGTAGGTGAATATCAAGAAAATCACGCGCCGCATCCGGGTGCATTAAAAATTGTTTGAAAACCGCATCATGCGGTGTTGTACCTGCCGTTGCCATCGTCCAGACCTGCGTTATTCATCCATGCGTTCAGTATCCACAGGCAATATCCTGGCGTCAGCGCGAGGTTTTCATCTTTACGAGAAGGCACGGGATAAAAATCAGCGAGATACATTCATTACCGTCAGCACATCGTCGTTGTACGCAAACTGTGCGAATAAACCCCATCAGATAAGTAGACACTCATTAAAAATCGGGCAATACTGCCAGGAATTTCCTGAAGCTGATATTCACACCAGCTTTGTTATCGTTATGGTAGAAAGGTAGAAGTTATGATTCGCACTATGCTGCAAGGTAAGCTCCATCGCGTCAAAGTGACCCAGGCTGACCTGCACTACGAAGGCTCTTGCGCCATTGACCAGGATTTCCTCGACGCAGCCGGCATTCTCGAAAATGAAGCCATTGATATCTGGAACGTGACCAATGGTAAGCGTTTTTCCACTTACGCGATCGCAGCAGAGCGCGGTTCCCGTATCATCTCCGTGAACGGTGCGGCAGCGCACTGCGCGGAAGTGGGCGATATCGTGATCATCGCAAGCTTCGTCACCATGCCGGATGAAGAAGCTCGTACCTGGCGTCCGAAAGTGGCCTACTTCGAAGGCGACAATGAGATGAAACGCACCGCCAAAGCTATTCCGGTTCAGGTTGCCTGATTGCCCTACCCCTGCGGCTGGTTGCTGACCAGCCGCGACATTGTCTCCAGCGAATCCGTTCTTAAGATGTAGAGCCGTTTTAACAGAAACGGATTATCCCCCGGTTTTACTTTTCCCTTCACCGTCGTGACCGCCAGATGAAAACCCGCGTCGTTTGCCGCTTTCACCGCCGTGGCGTTATAGCCGCCAAAGGGGTACGAGAGATAGAGTACATGCGGATTGAACTGCGCCAGCGCCCGGCGTGAGCGTTTGAAATCGAACAGAATGTTGTGATAGCTGCGGCTGAGCAATATCGGGTGGCGTGCATAATCAACACGATGCAGGAAGTGCGTATGTGACTGGAAATCAAACACATCTTGTATACCGCGTAGTTCCGAAACGCTCATAAACTGCAACGATTTTGGCTCCCACTTCTGTGGGTGCGCTTTGATACGTGACGAAATAATAAACGCCGTCGCATTGAAGCCATACCGCTTGAGTACGGGATACGCATAGCGGCTGACCGATTTCAGACCATCATCAAAGGTTATCACCACCGCCCGCGCGGGAAGGTTCATTTTGTTCCGCACATAGCCTTCAAGCTGATACATGCTGAGCGTGGTATAGCCCATATCCCGCAGCCAGGTCATCTGGTTGCTGAAAGCGCGTACTGATGTGGTGGTTGATGTATGCCGGAAGCGCGTGTTCTCTTCATCACGCAGAATATGATGATAAGTGAGTACCGGGATCCCATTATCCATTTGGGCGTCCAGAGAACTTACGTAGGCCAGCCGATTGCCGATGCGGATCTGATACCAGGTCTGATTCATACGCCCTTTCAGCGCGCCAAGAATCGGGTAGCGCAGGTTTTCCGCCAGCGTGCCAAACGGCGCGCTACCGGCATCCGGCGCATTATAAACGGGCGTATCTTTCCAGGTTATCAGATTCTGATTACTTGACGGTCGATGTAAATCCCCCAGGCCATCCTCTACGCGCTGCCGCCCCTGCACTAACTCCAGATGGTTCTTGTCGATAAAACCGGTGCCAAATCCGAAGCGAAATTCATAGTAATCCGCCGCGGTGGGCAACACATCGAGGATCTGCCCGGCGCGAATATGGCCAACCGTAACAACATGGTTGCCCACCTGCGCCCAGATGGCCGCGTCTTCCGTGGTTTGCATATAGCGTGGAGGTAGCCCTTGCGGGGCCGTCAGAGCCGCTGCCGCACTGCCGGAAAGCAGCAACGTCAGCAAAAATATAAAACGCATCAACATGGATAAGAACCGCAGCAAATGACTGCCGCCATTGTAACAAAAGCGACATCAATAACTACGGTTAATATTTATACGCATCATGCAGCAATACAAAGGGGGGATTTTTTTGTTGCTGGTGCCACAAGCTGCTCACGCCCGCCGGGCCGCGATCGACAATGGCATTGCGAAACGCTTCGCTAGTTAAGGTTTCCCGTAGGGGATAGAACTGGGCAAGCAACGGAAAGTCGATACCGGAAATCACTTCACAGCATTCATGTTTATGGCTCATCAGGGCCGCCACGCGGTACGGCGCTGCACCGGTTTTATCCGTCAGGAAAATGACACCCTCACCGGAATCTGCCTGATGTAGCGCATCGCACATCATGCGGCTAAGCATGTTGGAGCTCATTCCGCGCCAGTAATTGACCGCCCGACACTGGGCCAGGGGGCCAAATTTGTTCTCCAGACGCGTCAGCAGTTCCTCTGCGGCATCGTCATGGCAAGCTATCACCCAACCTAACATCGTTTATCTCCCGGGTTGAAAGGTCACTCTACGGAATAACATTGATGAATGATGATAAATTTGAGCTGAAATGAAAAATGTTTTATCGCAATAATGCGATCGTGAACACATGATTTATAATCACAAAAAATACATCACGAACAAACAATAAAAATTAAGTATTTATATATTCTTATTTTTGTTTGACGACAAATAAACAGTCCCCACTGAATTACCTACAAAAGGTAAAATGGCTCCGTATTAATATTTTATGTTTCACCCATATGCGTTATTTAAGGACGAAAAATGAAATTTATTATAAAAAGCACCGTGTTAGCACTGGCTGTCGCATCTTCTGCTGCCGCTTTTGCAGATACGGGTGATGGTACCGTTCACTTTACCGGTAAGATTATGGAAGATGCCTGTACCATCAAAACCAAAGATATTGCAGTCACCTTACCTACCGTTGCACCCGGCGATTTCGGCGGTGCAGCAGGTAGCGTTCAGGGTACTAAGCACTTCGATATTGAGTTGACTAACTGCGACGGCAGCAAGGCCACTAAGGTTCAGGCGCGCTTCAGCGGCACGGCGGACGCCTACGGCAGCGGCAAAGTATTAAAAAATGGCGGCGACGCAACGGGTGTCGGCATTCTGGTCACCGACCCGGGTTTAACCACGGAATCTGACGGCTACAGCTTTACCGACGTGAATAACTGGACAAGCGACGTCGCCATTCCTGCAGGCGCCAATGGTGCGGTTAACATCCCCTTCGAAGCCCACTATGTTTCTACTTCAGCGACCGTGGAGACAGGCACTGTCGACGCCACCGCCACGTTCTACCTGCAGTATAACTAAGCAGATGTCAGTTTTCGGGTGGGGTCATCCCCACCCTTTGTTAAGGATGACAGGTGACTATGAAGATTTTTCTCCGCGCGAGCCTCATTTTGTGCGCGCTTTTCAGCATCCCCGCGCAGGCCGATGTCACTATCGGCGCCACGCGTGTGATTTATCCGGGTGGCGCGAAAGATGCCACTATCACCGTAGAAAACGCCAACAGCGATGCCCCGTTTTTGATTCAGTCCTGGGTGCGTTCAGATAACGCCAGCGCCGAAGAGGTACCATTTATTGTCACACCGCCGCTCTTTCGTCTGAATGCCAGACAAAAAAACGTTTTAAGAATCATTAATACTGGCGGCAATCTTCCTCAGGATCGCGAATCACTATTTTGGCTGAATATAAAAGCCATCCCCACCAGCGTGCCGGAAGACCAACAGAATAAACTGGTTTTAGCCGTTAAATCTGAATTTAAACTTATTTATCGCCCAAAAGCATTAACACAAAAACCGGAAGACGTGACCGATAAATTACGCTGGCAACAACAAGGTGGCCGTTTAATAGTCAATAACCCCACCGCTTATTACATGAATCTCGCAAACGTAACCGTCGGCGGCGTAAAAATAAAAGAAGCGCGCTATCTCGCCCCCTTCAGCAACGACCAATTTTCGCTGCCGTCAGGCGCGCACGGCCAGGTCACCTGGGCGTTAATTAATGATTTTGGCGGCACCGGGCCGCAACATAAGCAACCTTAAGACAGCGGATTTATATGACGACAAAGGATGTTGTAAACAGTTATCTCATTCAGCATCGCGCGCCCCCATATTTCAAACTATCACGGTGCGCGTGGCTAGTACTGCTCTCCTGTGCAGTATCCTCGCCAGGTTTTGCCCGTGATTATTTTAACCCGGCGTTTCTTGAGAATCAGTCCGGCAACGGTGCAACAACCGATCTGTCCACCTTTGGGAGCGATGAGAGTCAGAATCCCGGGCGTTATTATGTCGATGTGTATATCAACAACGCCTTTGTAGAGAAACGTAACGTCGATTTCCAGGCAGGCAAAACCGCCGATGGCAAACGCCCGGCGCTGCAAGGTTGCTTCAGCGTGGCAGAGTTGAAAAAATATGGCGTAAAAACCGACCTCTTTCCCGCCTTTAACGACTCCCCCGACTGTGCGGACTTTTCGGTTATTCCCGCGGCCTCGCAACATTTCGATTTTCAGAATCAAAAGCTGCGGCTCAGCATTCCGCAGGCCTATATCTCCAACGCCATTCGCGGCTACATTCCACCAGAGCAGTGGGATGAGGGGATCAACGCTGTCGTGCTGAACTACGACTTCAATGGCTACAAAATGTACGGCTCCGGCAGCGACGACGATGATGGTGATGACGACGAAGCGTCGAATTTCCTCGCACTGCAACCTGGGTTGAATATTGGGCCATGGCGCTTTCGCAACTACTCCACCTGGACGACGCAGTCTAGCGACGGCGATCGTCACCAGGAGTGGAACAACATTTACAGCTATCTGTCGCGTGATATCGTCGCGCTGAAGAGCCAGTTTGTCGCAGGCGACAGCAATACCAACTCCGATGTTTTCGACAGCGTTTCCTTTCGCGGCCTGCAACTCTCTTCTGACGATCAGATGCTGCCGAACAGCCAGCGCGGCTACGCCCCGGTCATTCGCGGCGTCGCGCGTTCCAACGCCCAGGTGGTGATCCGTCAGAACGGGCGTATTACGTACCAGACGGCGGTCGCGCCCGGTAGCTTCGAAATTCCCGATATGTACCCGACCGGCAGCAGCGGCGACTACGAAGTAACCGTCAAAGAGGCCGACGGCAGTGAGCAGCACTTTGTCGTCCCCTACTCCACATTGCCTATCCTTCAGCGTGAAGGGCGCGCGAAGTACAGCCTGACAGCAGGGAAATACCGGGAGGGCAACCATACGGAAGATAACTTCGCTCAGGGTACGCTGATCTACGGCCTGCCGTATGGCATGACCGTTTACGGCTGCGGCCAGGCGGCGGGAGACAAATATCTGTCGCTGGCGCTGGGCTTTGGTCAGAACCTGGCGATGCTCGGCGCGGTCACCGTTGATGGCACCTGGTCACAGGCTAAATTTGATGACGGTAGCAAAGAAAGCGGCCAGTCATGGCGCGTGCGTTACAGCAAAGGGGTTCTGAGCACCGGAACAAACATCTCCATCGCCGGGTATCGCTACGCCAGTGAAGGCTACAACTCCTTACAGGATGTCATGGATGCCGATGACCGGTTTTACGACTATTACGGTAAGCGGCATAACCGCTTTGAAGTCACCCTTAACCAGCAGCTTAGCGACACCCTCGGCTCGCTGTCCCTGAGTTGGGTGAGAGAAAACTACTGGAACAGCTCGCAGAAGATGGAGTCGCTCGGCGTGGGCTACAGTAACTCATGGAAGCAAATCAGCTATTCGCTGAGCTACAGCTATAACCGTAACACCTATCAGCGCTACGGCAACGATGACGACGACAGCGATAATTATCATCAGAACGATCAGATGTTTACGTTCTCGCTGAACGTTCCGTTCTCGCTGTTTGGCGCGTCAACCTACGCCCATTACAACGTCAACACGAGCAAAAATGGCGCCACGGTTAACAGCACTTCGCTGAGCGGCACGGCGCTGAAAGACAACAGCCTGAGCTGGTCGCTCCAGCAGAGCCACAGTAACCAGGACGGCGATTCCGCAGGGTTCAGCACCAGCTATCAGGGGACTTACGGCAATACTAACGTCGGCTATAGCTGGTCTCCCGACAGGCAAATGGTGAACTATGGCTTCTCCGGCGGCCTTCTCGCCCACGCCGACGGCGTTACCTTAAGCCAGCCTATCACCGGTTCCGCCATTCTGGTCAAAGCGCCAGGGGCGGCCAATGTCCCGGTGCTTGGCCAGACTGGCGTCAGTACCGATTTTCGCGGCTATACCGTCATCCCCCACGTTTCCTCCTACACCCGTAACGACGTCTCTCTCGATTCCGGAAGCTTTGCTGATGACGTGGATTTAGCCCACAACAGCCAGATGGCGATCCCTACCCGCGACGCGATTGTGCGGGTGGCTTTCGATATCCGCAAAGGCTTCCGCGCGCTGCTGACGCTCACCCGTGCGAATGGCGATTATGTGCCATTTGGCGCCACGGCCAGCGTCAGCAAACAGCAGGATGAGAGCGCCAGTATCGTCGGCGATAAAGGCCAGCTTTTTATCAGCGGATTACAGGAAAACGGCGAACTGTGGGTGACATGGGGTAACAGTGCGGATAAAGCCTGCCACGTGGCCTATCAACTCGACCCGAGCAAGAACAACAACGGCATTGTCACCGGTAGCGCGATTTGCCAGTAAGCAGGGAATAGAACATGATCAAGAAATATGGGAAACATTTCAGTCTGTTAGCGCTGGCGCTGGTTTCCGCTTCCGCCTTCGCTGATGATATGGGCAGCGGCTCGGGCTGGTGTGCCGCCACCAACGGTGCGCATATCTTCACCAAAGATGTCACCTCAACCATCAATTATGATTCAAACGACCCCACGAACAGCGTCAAGGAAATACAATGGGACAGTCCCGGCACCTATTCCGCCAGATGCGACTGTTCAAATACTGATTATCGTGGCTACAATTATTTTAGTGCCGATACCGGAGATCTGCATGTTCTGGGTTCGCATACGGATCAGCGCTTTTCTGGATACACGATGTACTATTATGAACTGGTTCCCGGTAAACTGGAGATTGGTACTGAAACACTAATTGCCGGCAAACTAAAAGCCTACATTCCAGTACCATTCGACAACATTAGCAATAATGATCCCAGCGCAGGAGGGTGCGGCAACGCTATCATGGATGACATGTCCGCTGGAGATCATGGATACGTCCGCATCTATATTGCAGCACCGCTTTCCGGACAAATTGTTATTCCGTCAACAAAAATAATGAACCTTTATTTATCAAAAACCGGCGTTGGCACCCCATCTCCCGCCGTCCCACACATTGCGGAGTTTTACATCTCTGGCGTCATCACCATCCCGCAGTCCTGTACTATCAACGCCGGGCAAACCATTGAGGTGAAATTTCCTGACCTGCGGGCCAGCGACATTCGTCTGAACGGCGCCAGCCCGGACGCCAGCGAACAGACGACCAATGTGACATTTACCTGTAGCAACGTCGCGGACGGCAGCGATGTTTCCGTCGCCATCACCGGCGAAAACGACGAACATGTAGGGGATTATCTGAAAACCAGCAATGACGATATTGGGATCAAAATCACCGATAACGAAGGTAATGTCGTGGCGCCCAACGGCAATGCCCGGCTGCCGATCACAGACTTTGGTAATCGGCAGGGCAGCATCAAGTTTAAGTCTCGTCCGGTGAATACCACCGGTGATGCCCCTGAGGCTGGCACCTACGAAGCCACCGCCACGCTGACAATTAAACTGCAGTAAAGAAAACGGCCCGGCAGCGCATCGCTGACCGGGCCGACAATTTGCTTTCGGCTTTACTGTCAGCTACGCAAACCGCGCCCGCGCTGGATCAGCGACCAGCAGAGAAGATAAAACGCCACGATAAAAATCACCAGCACGCCAAAGGTCGTCACCAGCGGCACATCGTGAATACCGAGAAAGCCGTAGCGGAAACCGCTGATCATATAGACGATGGGGTTCAGGTGCGACAGCCCCTGCCAGAACGGCGGCAGCAGCGTCAGGGAATAAAACACCCCGCCGAGATAGGTGAGCGGCGTCAGCACGAAGGTCGGGATCAGGCTGATATCATCGAAAGTTTTGGCAAATACCGCGTTCAGCAGCCCCGCCAGCGAGAAAAGCACCGCCGTCAGGATCAACGTTAAGGCGACGAACAGCCACGAATGCACCTGGAACGGCACAAAGAACAGGGAAATCGCCGTCACCAGAATCCCCACGCAAAGCCCGCGCGCCACGCCGCCGCCAACGTACCCGGCAATGATTACGTGTGTCGGTACGGGGGCTACCAGCAACTCTTCAATATTGCGCTGAAATTTAGCGCTGAAGAATGATGACGCAACGTTGGCATAGGCGTTGGTGATAACCGCCATCATAATCAGCCCCGGCACGATAAACTGCATATAGCTGAAGCCATGCATTTCACCAATACGCGAACCAATCAGGTTGCCGAAAATAATAAAGTAAAGGGTCATGGTGATGACCGGCGGCACCAGGGTCTGCACCCAGATACGCATAAAACGGTGGATCTCTTTCGCCCAGATGCTTTTCAGCGCCACCCAGTAAAGCTGCATCATGCCTGCTCTCCTTGTTTTTCATGAACCAGCGAGACAAACAGCTCTTCCAGTCGGTTCGCTTTGTTACGCATACTTAATACCTGAATCCCCTGTGCGCTGAGTTGGGCAAAGACGCTGTTAATCCCCTGCTCGCGCAGCACTTCAACTTCCAGGGTCGAGGTATCGACCAGTCGATACTGATAGCCTTCCAGCGTCGGCAGCGGGCTTTTCGGCGCCAGGTCGAGAATAAAGGTTTCCGATTTCAGTTTAGAAAGCAGGACTTTCATCGAAGTGTTTTCCACCAGCTCGCCGTGCTGAATGATGCCGATGTGGCGGCAGAGCATTTCAGCCTCTTCCAGGTAGTGGGTGGTGAGAATAATCGTGGTGCCTTTGTCGTTTAAATCCTTCAAGAAGCCCCACATTGAGCGGCGAAGTTCGATATCCACGCCCGCCGTCGGTTCATCCAGAATCAGCAGTTTTGGCTCGTGCATCAGCGCGCGGGCAATCATCAAACGACGCTTCATGCCACCGGACAACATTCGCGCACGTTCGTTACGTTTTTCCCACAGATCAAGCTGTTTTAAATACTTTTCGCTGCGCACAAGCGCATCTTTGTACTCAACGCCATAATAACCCGCCTGCTGCACCACAATTTGCTGCACGGTTTCAAACGGGTTGAAGTTAAACTCCTGCGGCACCAGGCCAAGCTGGCGTTTGGCGTTAACCACATCTTTTTGCAGATCGTAGCCAAACACGCTGACGGAGCCAGAGGTTTTATTCACCAGCGAGCTGATAATGCCGATGGTGGTCGATTTACCCGCACCGTTCGGCCCGAGCAGAGCGTAGAAGTCTCCGGCTTCCACTTGCAGATCGATTCCGCGCAGTGCCTGGACTCCCCCAGGGTAAGTTTTTTTAAGCTGTTTTAGTTCCAGTGCAATGGTCATTGAATATCTCTTTTAAATTCTTGCGTTCAATGTATGGTTTTAAAAAAAGTTAAGTTGACCTATATTAGCGCAACGCACTTACTTGGTTACAGGTCGTTAACCTCCATGAAAGACATAGATACACTCATCAGCAACAATGAACTATGGTCAAAAATGCTGGTGGAAGAGGACCCCGGATTTTTCGAGAAACTGGCGCAAGCGCAAAAACCGCGCTTTCTATGGATTGGATGTTCCGACAGCCGCGTTCCCGCTGAACGTTTAACCGGTCTTGAGCCGGGCGAATTATTCGTTCACCGAAATGTTGCCAACCTGGTTATTCATACCGATTTGAACTGCCTCTCCGTGGTTCAGTACGCGGTGGATGTACTGGAAGTTGAGCACATCATCATTTGCGGCCACTACGGCTGCGGTGGTGTACAGGCAGCGGTTGAAAACCCGGAACTCGGCCTTATCAACAACTGGTTGCTGCACATTCGCGATATCTGGTTCAAACACAGTTCTCTGCTGGGCGAAATGCCGCAGGAGCGCCGTCTGGACACGCTTTGCGAACTGAACGTCATGGAACAGGTGTATAACCTCGGCCACTCTACCATTATGCAGTCCGCCTGGAAACGTGGGCAGAAAGTGACGGTTCACGGCTGGGCCTATGGTATTCACGACGGCCTGCTGCGCGATCTCGATGTGACGGCGACCAACCGCGAAACCCTGGAGCAGCGTTATCGCCACGGGATTTCCAATCTCAAGCTGAAACACGCGAACCACAAGTAACATCTGTTAAAAAGCCGGGTGGAGGCTAGCCTTCCCCGGCTTTATATTTTGCAGTTCGAATAAGCGAAGCGCCATCCGACACGACACGGCGATTACTCGTCCAGCAAGACCACTTTCCCGACATACGGCAGATGGCGATAGCGCTGCGCGTAATCGATGCCATAACCCACCACGAACTCATCCGGAATAGCAAAACCCACGTACTCAACCGGTACATCGACTTCACGACGGGATGGCTTGTCGAGCAGGGTACAAATCGCCAGCGATTTCGGCCCGCGCAGGCTAAGGATTTCGCGTACTTTCGACAGCGTGTTCCCGGAGTCGATGATGTCTTCCACGATCAACACGTCTTTGCCACGAATGTCTTCATCCAGGTCTTTCAGGATCTTCACATCACGAGTGGTGGACATACCGCTGCCATAGCTGGAAGCCGTCATAAAATCGACTTCATGCGACACCTGGACTTCACGGCACAGGTCAGCCATGAACATAAATGAGCCGCGCAGCAAACCCACTAACACCATTTCACTGCCACTGTCTTTGTAGTGCTCAGTAATCTGACGGCCCAATTCAGCGATACGCGCTTTGATCTCCGCTTCCGGGATCATCACTTCCACAGTATGTTTCATAAAACTAACCATATGATTTTAGAGGTAAATCTATCGACACCCCGGCGCTATGTCCAGACGTCGTTCGGCAAGCGCGTCAGTATACCAGCAAATCGATTTCTCCGCTGAATTGGATAATAAAGCAATATTTGTGATACAAGTCACACTTGTTAAATCCTATAATCAATTGAAAGCAATAATTAACAAACTGACGCGAGTATTCTCTATGGCAGAAACAAATTCACAACAACCACGGCTACTCGTGGTGCTCACGGCCGTTTTTGCGGCTATCTGTGGGCTCTATCTTCTCATCGGAGGGGGCTGGTTAGTCGCCATTGGCGGCTCCTGGTACTATCCTATCGCTGGCCTGGTGATGCTGGCCGTTGCAGTGATGCTGTGGCGCAGCAAACGCGCGGCGCTTTGGCTGTATGCCGCTTTCCTGCTGGCGACCATGATTTGGGGCGTTTGGGAAGTCGGCTTCGACTTCTGGGCGCTGACGCCACGCAGCGATATTCTGGTCTTCTTCGGCATCTGGCTGATCCTGCCGTTTGTCTGGCGTCGCCTGATTATCCCCTCCGGCGGAGCCGTTGCCGCGCTGGTTGTCGCATTGCTGATTAGCGGTGGCATCCTGACCTGGGCGGGCTTCAATGACCCGCAGGAAGTGAACGGTACGCTCAGCGCTGATGCCACCCCGGCAGAGCCGATTTCCAATGTGGCCGATCAAGACTGGCCCGCCTATGGCCGTAATCAGGAAGGACAGCGCTTCTCTCCGCTTAAACAGATTAACGCAGACAACGTACACAAGCTGAAAGAAGCCTGGGTGTTCCGTACAGGCGACCTGAAGCGTGAAGACGATCCGGGCGAGCTAACCAACGAAGTGACGCCGATTAAAGTCGGCAACATGCTCTATCTCTGTACCGCCCACCAGCGTCTGTTCGCCCTTGATGCGGCAACCGGGAAAGAGAAGTGGCACTTCGACCCGCAACTGAACTCTAACCCGAGCTTCCAGCACGTTACCTGTCGTGGCGTCTCTTACCACGAAGCGCGTGCCGAAACGGCAAGCCCGGAAGTGGTCGCCGACTGCCCGCGTCGTATTATTCTGCCAGTGAATGATGGCCGCCTGTTCGCAGTGAACGCTGAAACCGGCAAGCTGTGCGAAACCTTTGCCAACAAAGGTATCCTCAACCTGCAAACCAACATGCCGGACACCACGCCGGGCCTGTATGAACCAACTTCTCCGCCGATTATCACCGATAAAACCATCGTGATCGCCGGTTCAGTCACCGATAACTTCTCTACCCGCGAAACCTCCGGGGTTATCCGCGGTTTCGACGTGAACACCGGTAAGCTGCTGTGGGCATTCGATCCGGGCGCGAAAGATCCGAACGCGATCCCATCAGATGAACACACCTTCACCTTCAACTCACCGAACTCCTGGGCACCCGCGGCCTACGATGCGAAGCTGGATCTGGTTTATCTGCCGATGGGCGTAACAACGCCGGATATCTGGGGCGGCAACCGTACCCCGGAACAGGAGCGCTATGCCAGTTCTATCGTCGCCTTGAATGCCACCACCGGTAAACTGGCGTGGAGCTATCAGACCGTTCACCACGATCTGTGGGATATGGATATGCCATCCCAGCCAACGCTTGCGGATATTACGGTGAAAGGCGAGAAGGTTCCGGTTATCTACGCCCCAGCGAAAACCGGCAACATCTTTGTGCTCGACCGTCGTAACGGCGAACTGGTTGTGCCGGCACCGGAAAAACCGGTTCCGCAGGGCGCAGCGAAAGGCGATTACGTCACCAAAACGCAGCCGTTCTCTGACCTCAGTTTCCGTCCGAAGAAAGATCTGACCGGCGCAGATATGTGGGGCGCCACCATGTTCGACCAACTGGTGTGCCGCGTGATGTTCCACCAGATGCGCTATGAAGGTATCTTCACCCCGCCGTCTGAGCAGGGCACGCTGGTGTTCCCGGGGAACCTGGGGATGTTCGAATGGGGCGGTATCTCCGTTGACCCGAACCGTCAGGTGGCGATTGCTAACCCGATGGCGCTGCCGTTTGTCTCTAAACTGATCCCACGCGGCCCGGGCAACCCGATGGAGCCGCCGAAAGATGCGAAAGGCAGTGGTACCGAATCCGGTATTCAGCCGCAGTACGGCGTACCGTTTGGCGTTACCCTGAACCCGTTCCTGTCGCCGTTTGGCTTGCCGTGTAAACAACCGGCCTGGGGTTATATCTCCGCGCTGGATCTGAAAACCAACGAAGTGGTGTGGAAAAAACGTATCGGTACCCCGCAGGACAGCATGCCGTTCCCGATGCCGGTTCCGGTGCCGTTTAACATGGGTATGCCAATGCTGGGCGGGCCAATCTCCACCGCAGGTAACGTTCTGTTCATCGCCGCAACTGCCGATAACTATCTGCGCGCGTACAACATGAGCAACGGTGAAAAACTGTGGCAGGGTCGTTTACCGGCAGGTGGTCAGGCAACGCCAATGACCTATGAAGTTAACGGTAAGCAATATGTCGTGATTTCCGCAGGGGGACACGGTTCATTTGGTACGAAGATGGGCGACTATATTGTCGCGTATGCGCTGCCGGATGATGTGAAGTAATTTACCGGCCCTCTAATTCGGTTCCCTCTCCCTGTGGGAGAGGGTTAGGGTGAGGGCCTTTCTTATACCGTAAAGCCTAACATCATTCCCGTATCTTCATGCTCCAGCAGATGACAGTGCGCCATATAAGCATGCTCTTTCGGCGCGTCATGATCGAATTTCACTAAAACTTCACTCACGTCACCTTCCACACGAACCGTATCTTTCCATCCCGCACGATGCGCCGCAGGCGGCTTGCCGTTTTCCGACAAAATGCGGAACTGGGTACCGTGGATATGGAACGGATGCAGCATCATGTCGCCCTTACCAGAGATAGACCAGCGCTCATACTGCCCTTTCGCGGCGGCGAACATCGGCGTATTCATGTCGAACGCTTTGCCATTAATACGGTTGGCATTATGGAAATCGAAACCGCCGCCGCCGTGGTTCATATGCCCCATGTTGCCGTGTTCCATATTACCGTGTTCCATATTGCCGTGGCCCATCATCCCGCCGTGCTGCATATTCCCCATCGCGCCCGCACCGTACTTTTTCATCAGCGCCTGCATACCCATCATATCGAGCATGGGATCCATAGAGAGCTGTAGCGTGCGTCTCGTCAGGCCATCCAACGAAGGCAGCGCAGGCATCGATGCGAGCACGTCCGGCAACTCCCCGGAAGCATTAATGATAACAGGCTGTACGCGCAGCACCGGATGCGCTTTGTCGAACGGCGCAACGGTCATGCCCATCTGGTTGACCGGCAACGTGACGAGATCAAACGGTTTACCGTCGCGGGTCTCTACCAGCAATTCAAAACGCTCCCCCATCAGCATCGGTAGCTCGCTCACTTTCACCGGCTCAGGGAGTAACCCGCCATCGCTGGCAATCACGTAAAGCGGGCGATTGTCGCTGGCGGCAATCGTAAGGGAGCGCGCGTTACATCCATTCAGTAAACGCAGGCGCAGCCAGCCGCGCGGTGCGGCGTGTTGCGGGTAAAGCGTTCCGTTCGTCAGCAGGGTATCGCCAAACCAGCCAACGGCGGCGGTCATGACGTCGAGCTGATAATCAATTTCCCCGTCAGCGCTGAATTTCTTGTCCTGAATAATGACCGGCACATCATCGATACCCCACTGTTTCGGCAACATCAGACGGCGTATTTCGTCATCTTCAATCAGCACCAGCCCTGCTAACCCCATCGCCACCTGATGCCCCGTTTTGCCATGTTGATGCGGGTGGAACCAGCAGGTTGCCGCACGTTGATCGGGGGTGAATGACACCGTTCGTGTGTCGCCAGGTTTAATGATACCCTGCGGCCCACCATCGACTTCACCGGGGATCTCCAGCCCATGCCAGTGCACGGTGGTTTCCTCCGCCAGTTGGTTATGAATGTTGACGGTGATGGATTTCCCCTTCGTCAACTGTATCGCCGGGCCCAGTAAGTTACCGTTATAACCCCATGTCGTCGCGCTTTTCGCGCCAAACTGCGTTTTCCCTGCCTGAACGGTCAGCGTCACTGAACTGCGCGCATCGGCAGCCAGCAAACCAGGAATGGGTAGTGCGGGTCGCTCAGCGGCAAAAACCGCGCGACTCCAGAGAGGTAAGGCGCTCGCCACGCTGACGGCTGCGCTCAATTTGAGAAATTCACGACGTTGCATCATTACATCCTTTTGCTGGCTGCGGGTGAAAATTTAAGCTTAAACCCTACCCTTGCGGGAAGGTCAAGTAAGAAGCGTTGAAAAAGGCTCTGCGTCCCAACAGGAAGTGTGCTAACGTTGAATCTCGACGAGGTAAGGTAGAAGAAATGAAGACGTTTTTCCGTACAATGCTGCTTGGATGTCTGTTAGCCACGTCCAGTTACAGCTATGCATTAAGCGAGTCTGAAGCAGAAGACATGGCCGATCTCACGGCGGTATTTGTGTTCCTGAAAAACGACTGCGGTTACCAAAATCTCCCCAACGGCCAGATTCGTCGAGCCCTCGTTTTCTTTGCCCAACAAAATCAGTGGGATCTCAGCAACTACGATACCTTCGACATGAAATCGCTCGGCGAAGACAGCTATCGCGATCTCAGCGGTATTGGCATCCCTACGGCGAAAAAATGTAAATCACTGGCCCGCGACTCCCTGAGCCTGCTCGCCTACGTGAAATAACCTCTCTCTGCCTTCCTGCTAAAAAAACGACCGTGCACCTGCGGTTATTGTTAGCTATTATGTTGCGCCTGTTTCAAAGGTGTTAACAAAGGAGGGTTCAAACTATGGCCGACAACGCCGTATGGCATGAAACGCTGCATGACCAGTTTGGTCAGTATTTTGCCGTTGATAACATTCTCTGGCATGAGAAAACCGATCACCAGGATTTGATCATTTTCGAAAATGCCGCCTTTGGCCGCGTGATGGCGCTGGATGGTGTGGTACAAACGACCGAGCGCGATGAGTTTATCTATCACGAAATGATGACCCACGTTCCGCTGCTGGCCCATGGCCAGGCGAAGCATGTGCTGATCATCGGCGGTGGCGATGGCGCAATGCTGCGGGAAGTGAGCCGCCACCAAAATATTGAAACCATCACCATGGTAGAAATCGACGCAGGCGTGGTCTCCTTCTGCCGCCAATATTTGCCTAATCACAGCGCAGGCGCTTACGACGACCCGCGTTTCCAGTTGGTAATTGATGATGGTGTCAACTTCGTCAATCAAACATCACAGACCTTTGACGTCATTATCTCCGACTGCACCGACCCGATTGGCCCCGGCGAATCGCTTTTCACTTCAGCGTTTTATGAAGGCTGTAAACGCTGCCTGAAGCCGGGCGGGATTTTTGTCGCGCAGAACGGCGTTTGCTTCCTGCAACAGGATGAGGCTTTGGACAGTCACCGCAAGCTCAGCCAATACTTCAGCGACGTGAGCTTCTATCAGGCGGCAATTCCAACCTATTTCGGCGGCATTATGACCTTTGCCTGGGCGACGGATAACCCGGCGCTACGTCACTTATCCACCGAGATAATCCAGGCGCGCTTCCACAGCGCGAAACTGAAATGCCGCTACTACAATCCGGCCATCCATACCGGGGCGTTCGCGCTGCCGCAATATCTACATGACGCACTGTCCACACAGTAACGCTAAGGGGGTGACGAAAATTGAAAAAACTGAAACTGCACGGCTTTAACAACCTGACCAAAAGCCTGAGTTTTTGTATTTACGATATCTGCTACGCCAAAACCGCAGAAGAGCGCGATGGTTACATCGCCTATATCGATGAACTCTACAATGCTAACCGCCTGACAGAGATCCTGTCAGAAACCTGCTCGATTATTGGCGCGAATATTCTCAACATCGCCCGCCAGGATTATGAACCACAAGGCGCAAGCGTCACCATCCTGGTGAGCGAAGAACCTGTCGACCCGCAGCTTATCGATAAGACGGAGCATCCAGGCCCTCTGCCGGAAGCCGTCGTCGCGCATCTGGATAAAAGCCACATCTGCGTCCATACCTATCCGGAAAGCCATCCGGAAAGCGGGCTGTGCACCTTCCGTGCGGATATCGAGGTTTCAACTTGCGGCGTGATTTCACCGCTCAACGCGTTGAACTACCTTATTCACCAGCTCGAATCCGATATCGTCACCATTGACTATCGTGTTCGTGGCTTCACCCGCGACATCAACGGCATGAAGCACTTTATCGATCATGAGATCAACTCGATTCAGAACTTTATGTCTGAGGATATGAAGTCGCTGTACGACATGGTAGATGTGAACGTCTATCAGGAGAACATCTTCCACACCAAGATGATGCTCAAAGAGTTCGACCTGAAGCACTACATGTTCCACACCAAACCGGAAGACTTAACGGAAAGCGAGCGCAAAGAGATCACCGCCGCATTATGGAAGGAGATGCGCGAGATTTACTACGCGCGCAATATCGCCTGATGGCGATTCGCTTAGCAGGCCTGGCCCATCGCAGGCCTGCTAAGGCGTAGTCATCAGTTCACCGCTGCCTGAGAAAATCGCGATAGGCCGCGACCACCTGTAGAAAATCTTCAACGCCGCACAGGGATAAACTCTCTTCGTCGTAGTAGTTCATCCCCTCTTCCATTTCATCGCCCGTAAACTCAAGCTGATTGGCGCGGATCATCACCTCTTCGCCATCCAGCCACAGCGTGTATTCATGCCCTGCTCGTTGCCAGGTGCGCTCGCTGCCTTTCACCGCCTGTGCCGCCTGTTCCACTTCATCAAGCAGAGCCAGGTTTTCTTTCACTTCTTCATTAAACCAATGCCCGACCACTTCATGACCCATGGACATGCGCACTTTTACCACACCGGTAACGTCGCGCAGAAATTCGTAATCCATAATGTGTTCCTCTACTCCCGGCAACACGTCTGTATCGCGTTGCACCATGATGTAATTATCGCAGCCCAGCCGAAAAAAAATAGCGGGGCGGGTAGAAGGAACGGAAATAAAAATGCCCGAAGAAGCAGGCTTCTTCGGGCATTGATGCATTTTCACCCTAAATGGGTTAACGCATTACACCGCAGTCTGGAAAATCACCCCGTCCGCTTTCTCGGTGTACTGAGAAAGCTGGTCGAAGTTCAGATAGCGGTAAGTGTCGACAGCGGTTTTATCCACCTGCGCCACATAGGTCTGATACTCGTCCGGCGTCGGCAGTTTGCCGATCAGCGCTGCGACGGCTGCCAGTTCCGCAGAAGCCAGGAAGACGTTCGCGCCAGTACCCAGACGGTTCGGGAAGTTACGCGTAGAGGTGGAAACCACCGTCGCGCCATCCGCCACTCGCGCCTGGTTCCCCATGCACAGTGAGCAACCCGGGATCTCGATACGCGCGCCGCTCTTACCGAAGACGCTGTAGTAGCCCTCTTCCGTCAGTTGCGCGGCATCCATACGGGTTGGCGGCGCCACCCACAGGCGGGTCGGCAACTGGCCTTTATGCGCATCCAGCAGTTTACCCGCGGCACGGAAGTGACCGATGTTGGTCATGCAGGAACCGATAAATACTTCGTCGATCTTCTCGCCCTGTACGTCAGAGAGCAGACGCGCGTCATCCGGATCGTTCGGCGCGCACAGAATCGGCTCTTTAATATCAGCCAGATCGATGTCGATCACCGCCGCGTATTCTGCATCTGCATCGCCTTCCAGCAGTTCAGGATTCGCCAGCCATTTTTCCATGCCCTGAACACGACGCTCCAGGGTGCGGCGGTCGCCGTAGCCTTCGGCGATCATCCACTTCAGCAGAACGATGTTGGAGTTCAGGTACTCGATAATCGGCTCTTTGTTCAGCTTGATGGTACAACCCGCAGCAGAACGCTCAGCGGAGGCATCGGTCAGCTCAAACGCCTGTTCAACTTTCAGATCCGGCAGGCCTTCGATTTCCAGGATTCGACCAGAGAAGATGTTCTTCTTACCTTTCTTCTCAACGGTCAGCAGGCCCTGTTTGATGGCATACAGCGGGATGGCGTGAACCAGGTCGCGCAGGGTAATACCCGGCTGCATTTTACCTTTGAAGCGCACCAGAACGGATTCAGGCATATCCAGCGGCATGACGCCGGTCGCGGCAGCAAACGCCACCAGGCCGGAGCCCGCCGGGAAGGAGATACCGATAGGGAAACGGGTGTGGGAGTCACCACCCGTACCGACGGTATCCGGCAGCAGCATGCGGTTCAGCCAGGAGTGAATAACACCATCACCCGGACGCAGCGAGACGCCGCCACGGTTCATGATGAAGTCTGGCAGCGTATGGTGCGTGGTCACGTCAACCGGCTTCGGATAAGCGGCGGTATGGCAGAAGGACTGCATCACCAGGTCAGAAGAGAAGCCCAGGCACGCCAGGTCTTTCAGTTCGTCACGGGTCATTGGGCCAGTGGTGTCCTGAGAACCCACAGAGGTCATCTTCGGTTCGCAGTATGCGCCCGGACGAATGCCTTTCACGCCACAGGCGCGGCCCACCATTTTCTGCGCCAGCGAGTAGCCACGGCTGCTTTCCGCCACGTCTTTCGCCTGACGGAACACATCGCTGTGCGGCAGGCCGAGTGATTCACGCGCTTTGGTGGTCAGACCGCGACCGATGATCAGCGGAATACGGCCACCGGCGCGCACTTCGTCGATCAGCACGTCGGTTTTCAGTTCAAAGCTTGCCAGCAGTTCGCCGGTTTCGTGGTTACGTACTTCGCCCTTGTACGGGTAAACGTCAATCACGTCGCCCATGTTCAGGTCGTTAACGTCCACTTCAATTGGCAGCGCGCCCGCATCTTCCATGGTGTTGAAGAAGATAGGTGCAATTTTGCCGCCCAGGCACAGGCCACCGCCGCGCTTATTCGGTACATGCGGGATATCGTCACCCATGAACCACAGCACGGAGTTGGTCGCCGATTTACGCGAAGAACCGGTACCGACAACATCGCCCACGTAAGCCAGCGGGAAACCTTTCTGTTGCAGGGCTTCGATCTGTTTGATCGGGCCAACCACGCCGGGTTGATCCGGTTCGATCCCTTCACGGGCGTTTTTCAGCATCGCCAGCGCGTGCAACGGGATATCCGGGCGCGACCAGGCATCCGGTGCCGGTGAGAGGTCATCAGTGTTGGTTTCGCCGGTCACTTTGAAAACAGTGACGGTAATTTTTTCCGCCAGCGGCGGACGGCTCAGGAACCATTCGGCATCGGCCCAGGACTGAATCACCTGCTTCGCGTAAGCGTTGCCCGCTTTCGCTTTCTCTTCTACATCGTAGAAGTTATCGAACATCAGCAGGGTGTGGGAGAGCGCTTTGGCAGCAATCGGTGCCAGTTTCGCATCGTCCAGCGCGTCAATCAGCGGGTGAATGTTGTAGCCGCCCTGCATGGTGCCCAGCAGTTCGATGGCTTTTTCTGGTGTAATCAGCGGGGAAGTGGCTTCGCCTTTAGCGACAGCAGCAAGGAATCCGGCTTTGACATAAGCAGCTTCATCAACGCCCGGCGGTACACGATTAATCAACAGGTCTAACAGGAATTCTTCTTCGCCAGCAGGCGGGTTCTTCAGCAGCTCAACCAGCGCGGCCATTTGGGTTGCGTCCAGGGGTTTAGCAACAATCCCTTCGGCGGCACGCTCAGCTACGTGCTCACGGTATTCTTTTAGCACGACGGTATCTCCTCGCTCTCATTGTCATATGCGGTCGGCTCTTCTTCATGCTCCTGTGAGACAGCAGTTTGTAGGGGGGAGGCCGGGTACCGCAGATGGCAGAATAACAGGAATTTAGAGAGGTGTTAATCTGTTTACAAAAAAGCAACATAAAATATTGGCTGAATCGTTAAGGATGGTCTATAAAAAGTACCCTTTCCCTAAAAGGGGAATTATTAGCTGAAATCTTTCGTCACATAATTCCCTTGCTCAACTATTAATCTGTCTAATTTATCCCAAGATTAATCAAAAATTAAACTATCGTCTCTTTATACTCACGCTTTATCGTACCTGCCGAATGCAGGCGTATCGACCTGGCGATTTCTTCAGAAATCGGGAGTATAAATATGAACCTGCCCTTTAAGCCTCACGTGCTCGCGCTGATATGCAGCGCGGGGTTGCTTGCCGCTGCCGGTACGCTGTACGTTAAAAGCCGCGCCCCCGTTGAACCCGCACCAGCCGCCCCCGCGACGGTCGTAGCCCCGGTGGCAACACCTGCTCCCGCCGCTGCGCCTGAGGTGAAAACCACCTATACCCCAGCGCAAATTAATCAATGGGTTGCCCCGATTGCGCTTTACCCTGATGCGCTGCTGTCGCAGGTATTGATGGCGTCGACCTACCCGGCAAATGTCGTTCAGGCGGTACAATGGTCAAAGGATCACCCTTCGTTACAGGGCGATCCCGCGATTCAGGCCGTTTCTGACCAGCCGTGGGATGCCAGCGTGAAATCCCTGGTCGCCTTCCCGCCATTGATGGCCATGATGGGGCAAGACCCCGTATGGGTAGAAAATTTGGGTAATGCCTTTCTGGCACAGCCGCAGGATGTGATGGACGCCGTGCAGCAACTGCGCGCGCTGGCGCAGCAAACCGGCACGTTAAAATCGACGCCGCAGCAAACCGTCACCAGCGTCCCAAAACAGAGCGTCGCCCCGGCATCAACCTCCACTACCGCAACCACCGCGCAATCAACGGCGCATAATAGTGCGCCAGCACCAACGGTTATCAAAATAGAGCCGACCGACCCACAGGTGGTGTACGTACCGAGCTACAACCCATCGACGGTGTATGGCACCTGGCCGACGCCCGCCTATCCACCGGTTTATATTCCGCCGTCTCCCGGTGAGGAGTTTACCAACAGCCTGGTAAAAGGCTTTGGCTATAGCTTAGGTGTCGCCACCACTTATGCACTCTTCAGCAACATCGACTGGGATGATGACGATCATCACCACGACGATGATTATCACCATGGCGACTACAACCGCAACGGCGACAACAACATCAACATTAATGTCGATAACTTCAACCACATCACCGGGCAGAACTTACAAGGCAATACCGCACGCTGGCAACATAACCCGGCGTACCGCAACCAGGTGCCCTATCCCACTAACACGCTGGCGAATCAGTTCCACCAAACCAACGTTCCAGGCGGCCTGAGCGCGACGCAGAATACGGCAAGCCGCGACAGTCAACGGCAGGCGGCGATGGACAAACTCTCGCAGGGCGGCATTAAAGTGCCAACGCAATCGATCGGCGCTGTACCGAAAGACGCTCAGCGTCAGGCAGCATCAAAGCAACTGCAGCAGATAGCACAGCGGGATAACTATCGGGGTTACGATACCCCGCGAACCACCAGCCAGCGCGAAGCATCAAAAAGGCAGGTACAGCAACGGCTCAGTAATAGCACACCGGAGCAGCACAAAGAGAGGCTCCAGCAGCAGCGCTCACCCGAACAGCGTCAACAACGACATGAAAACGTGCAGCAACGTCGCAGCACCATCACCCCGGAGCAACGTCAGCAGCGGCAGGAAAATGTGCATCAACGTATGGCGGCATCCAACGCCAACCTCTTCAGCGGCAACGAAAGTCGAGCGCCGTCCTGGCAACAGCAGGCGCAACGCGGGCAGCAAAGCCGCAACGTTGTGCGTAACACCAACCGGGAAGCCGTTCGCGAACGGGTTTCTGAGCACCGGGAATTTCACCGTCGATAAGAGAGCGCACTATGAAAAAGATCCTTCTCAGCACGTTGCTGTTCTCGCTCCCTCTGGTGAGTTTTGCACAGCAGCAGTTTGTTAATCCACAGGACGCCGCAACGGCCTTTGCTAATGCGGTCAGCACCCGTAATGAACCACAGCTCAGCGCACTGCTGGGCGAGAACTGGCGACAATTTTTACCACCGGAAGGGGCAGATCCGGAAGCCGTTGCCCGCTTTGAACGAGACTGGAAAATCAGCCATCGCATTGAACAACAGGGCGATACCGCACACATCAATGTCGGCGCCGATAGCTGGCAACTCCCCCTGCCTATCATCAAAACGGAGGCTGGCTGGCATTTTGATATGCAGGCCGCGCAGGAGGAGATCCTCACCCGCACCATCGGGCGCAACGAACTCTCAGCGATTGGCGCGATGCATGCTTACGTTGATGCGCAGGAGGATTACCGCCTGCGTAAACAGCGTTATGCCAGCAAACTTATCAGTAGTGAAGGTCAGCAAGATGGTCTGTACTGGGCGGCAAAGCCTGGTGAAACGCCAAGCCCGCTTGGGCCAGCGTTCAGCCCGGTAACGCCGGGTGAAGGTTATCACGGCTACCGTTTTCGCATTATCGACAGTAATCAATCCGATGGCTTTGCACTCATCGCCTGGCCCGTGGAGTATGGAGAAACCGGGGTGATGAGTTTTATGGTCAGCCAGGACGATCGGGTCTATCAGGCAGACTTCGGTGAGGAAACGGCGGAGAAAGTGGCGGCAATAACCCGCTTTGACGCGGCAGCGCCATGGCAGCCGGAAGAGTAAAAAAAAGCGGCTGAATAGCCGCTTTTTTGTTTGCCGCCATCAGGCGACTCGCTCAGAAACTTACTTCTTCTTCGCTTTCGGGTTTGGCAGGTCGGTGATGCTACCTTCGTACACTTCTGCGGCCAGGCCAACAGATTCATGCAGGGTCGGGTGAGCATGGATGGTCAGCGCGATGTCTTCCGCGTCACAGCCCATCTCGATAGCCAGACCGATTTCACCCAGCAGCTCGCCGCCGTTGGTGCCGACAATCGCGCCACCGATCACACGGTGAGATTCTTTGTCGAAAATCAGTTTGGTCATACCGTCTGCGCAGTCGGAAGCGATAGCACGGCCAGAAGCAGCCCACGGGAAGGTGGCGGTTTCATAGCTGATGCCTTTTTCTTTCGCTTCTTTCTCAGTCAGGCCAACCCATGCCACTTCTGGTTCAGTGTAGGCAATGGATGGGATAACTTTCGGGTCGAAGTAGTGTTTCTTACCGGCGATAACTTCAGCGGCAACGTGACCTTCGTGAACACCTTTGTGCGCCAGCATCGGCTGACCGACGATATCGCCGATAGCAAAGATGTGCGGTACGTTAGTACGCAGTTGTTTGTCGACGTGGATGAAGCCACGGTCGTCAACTTCCACGCCAGCTTTGCCCGCGTCGAGGTTTTTACCATTCGGCACACGGCCGATTGCTACCAGAACCGCGTCGTAACGCTGAGCTTCAGCAGGCGCTTTCTTGCCTTCCATAGAAACGTAGATACCGTCTTTTTTAGCTTCAACGGCAGTCACTTTGGTTTCCAGCATCAGATTGAATTTCTTACCGATGCGTTTGGTGAAGACTTTAACCACGTCTTTGTCGGCAGCCGGGATAACCTGGTCGAACATTTCAACCACGTCAATCTGTGAACCCAGCGCATGGTACACGGTACCCATTTCCAGACCGATGATACCGCCACCCATAACCAGCAGGCGTTTTGGTACTTCTTTCAGTTCCAGAGCGTCGGTGGAATCCCAAACGCGCGGATCGTCATGCGGAATAAACGGTAACTGAATCGGACGGGAACCCGCCGCGATGATCGCGTTGTCGAAGTTGATCACGGTTTTGCCGTTTTCGCCTTCCACTTCCAGGGTGTTGGCCCCGGTAAATTTACCCAGACCGTTAACCACTTTCACTTTACGGCCTTTCGCCATACCGGCCAGACCGCCAGTCAGTTGAGTGATAACTTTTTCTTTCCAGGTACGAATCTTGTCGATATCGGTTTTCGGCTCGCCGAAGACGATACCGTGGTCAGCCAGTGCTTTGGCTTCTTCGATAACTTTTGCTACGTGCAGCAGTGCTTTAGAAGGGATACAGCCGACGTTCAGACAAACACCGCCGAGGGTGCTGTAACGTTCTACGATGACGGTCTCCAGACCTAAATCCGCGCAACGGAAAGCAGCAGAGTAGCCTGCCGGGCCCGCCCCAAGTACCACGACCTGAGTTTTAATTTCAGTACTCATCATGACCTCTTAATTATTTCCGGCGGTCCTGGGTACTCTTGTCGCCCATATCCACCGGGACGTTCTATCCGCGTTTATATTACAAAATTGTTAACAATTTTGAAACAACAAACGGCAAACGATTTTGTCCTTTGTTGCTAATAACCCCAAAACTTCCCTGAGATTATCAGAAAAAAGCCGGCCGTCAGGCCGGCTTTTTCGATTACATCACCAGGCGGCGAATGTCAGACAGTGTGTTGTTAATGATGGTGATAAAGCGAGCACCATCAGCACCGTCGATCACGCGGTGGTCGAAGGAGAGAGAAATCGGCATCATCAGACGCGGTACAAACTCTTTCCCGTTCCAAACCGGCTCCATCGCTGATTTGGAGACACCGAGGATAGCCACTTCCGGCGCGTTAACAATCGGCGCGAAGTGGGTGGTACCCAGGCCGCCGATGCTGGAGATAGTGAAGCAACCGCCCTGCATTTCGCCAGCCGTCAGCTTACCATCACGCGCTTTTTTGGAGATGGTGGTCAGTTCGCGAGACAGCTCGGTGATGCTCTTCTTGTTCACGTCTTTAAAGACCGGAACTACCAGGCCGTTCGGGGTATCAACCGCCACGCCAATGTTGATGTATTTCTTCAGCGTCAGTTTCTGGCCATCTTCGGACAGAGAGCTGTTGAAGCGAGGCATCTGCTCAAGCGCCGCAGCAACCGCTTTCATGATGAACACAACCGGGGTGAATTTCACATCCAGTTTGCGCTTCTCAGCTTCGGCATTCTGTTGCTTACGGAACGCTTCCAGATCGGTGATATCCGTTTTGTCGAAGTGCGTAACGTGCGGGATCATTACCCAGTTACGGCTCAGGTTCGCGCCAGAAATTTTCTGGATACGACCCAGTTCCACTTCTTCGATTTCACCGAACTTGCTGAAGTCCACTTTCGGCCATGGCAGCATGCCCGGGATACCGCCGCCAGCGGCAGCAGCCGGAGCCGCTTCAGCGCGTTTCACCGCGTCTTTCACGTAAGCCTGAACGTCTTCCCGCAGGATACGGCCTTTACGACCCGTGCCCTTCACTTTCGCCAGGTTAACGCCAAATTCGCGCGCCAGGCGACGAATCACCGGCGTTGCATGAACATAAGCATCGTTTTCTGCGAAGTCAGATTTACCTTCAGCTTTCGCCGCCGGAGCCGGAGCTGCCGCAGGTGCCGGAGCGGAAGCAGCCTGAGCCGGTGCAGCAGCCGGAGCCGCAGCAGGCGCAGCGCCTTCCACTTCAAAGACCATAATCAGGGAGCCGGTTTTCACTTTATCGCCGGTGCTGATTTTGATCTCTTTCACGGTGCCCGCGAACGGTGCCGGAACTTCCATAGACGCTTTGTCGCCTTCTACGGTAATCAGAGACTGTTCGGCTTCGATTTTGTCGCCAACTTTCACCATCACTTCGGTAACTTCAACTTCGTCGCCGCCGATATCTGGAACGTTAACGTCTTTCGCGCCGGATGCTGCCGGAGCAGCCGCCGCCGGAGCCGCTTCTGCTTTCGCCGGAGCCGCAGCAGGTGCAGCACCCGCTACTTCGAAGACCATGATCAGCGAGCCGGTAGAAACTTTGTCACCGGTGTTCACTTTGATCTCTTTCACTGTACCGGCGAACGGTGCAGGGACTTCCATCGAAGCTTTGTCACCTTCCACGGTGATCAGAGACTGTTCAGCGGAAACGGTATCGCCCACTTTAACCAGGATCTCGGTCACTTCGACTTCATCACCGCCGATGTCCGGTACATGAACGTCTTTCGCCGCTGCCGCAGCAGGTGCTGCTGCCGGAGCCGCTTCTTTCTTCTCTTCTGCCTTAGCAGGTGCAGCGTCTGCTGCACCGTCGGCGGAATCGAAAATCATGATAAGTGCGCCAGTCTCGGTTTTGTCGCCGACAGAGACTTTGATCTCTTTTACGACGCCAGCCTGCGGAGACGGAACTTCCATAGAGGCTTTGTCGCCTTCTACGGTGATCAGCGACTGTTCAGCTTCCACTGTGTCGCCCACTTTGACCAGGATCTCGGTGATTTCAACTTCATCAGACCCGATGTCCGGTACTTTGATTTCGATAGCCATTATTCTTTTACCTCTTACGCCAGACGCGGGTTAACTTTATCTGCATCGATGTTGAATTTGGTAATCGCATCCGCTACCACTTTCTTGTCGATTTCGCCACGTTTAGCCAGTTCGCCCAGCGCTGCCACCACCACATAAGAAGCATCAACTTCGAAGTGGTGACGCAGGTTCTCACGGCTGTCGGAACGACCGAAGCCATCCGTACCCAGCACGCGATAGTCGTCAGCCGGTACATAAGTACGTACCTGTTCGGCGAACAGTTTCATATAGTCGGTTGATGCCACAGCCGGAGCGTCGTTCATCACCTGAGCGATGTACGGAACGCGCGGAGTTTCCAGCGGGTGCAGCATGTTCCAGCGCTCACAATCCTGGCCATCACGCGCCAGTTCAGTGAAGGAGGTGACGCTGTAAACGTCAGAGCCTACGCCGTAATCTTTCGCCAGGATCTGTGCTGCTTCACGGACGTGACGCAGGATAGAACCGGAGCCCAGCAACTGAACTTTACCTTTGCTACCTTCAACGGTTTCGAGTTTGTAGATACCTTTACGGATACCTTCCTCAGCACCTTCCGGCATGGCCGGCATGTGGTAGTTTTCGTTCAGGGTGGTGATGTAGTAGTAAACGTTCTCTTGTTTCTCACCGTACATACGCTCCAGACCATCATGCATGATGACCGCAACTTCATACGCGTAAGACGGATCGTAAGAGATACAGTTCGGGATAGTCAGAGACTGAATATGGCTGTGACCATCTTCGTGCTGCAGACCTTCGCCGTTAAGCGTAGTACGACCAGAAGTACCACCTACCAGGAAGCCGCGAGCCTGTTGGTCGCCTGCCTGCCAGCACAGGTCGCCGATACGCTGGAACCCGAACATGGAGTAGTAGATGTAGAACGGGATCATCGGCAGATTGTTGGTGCTGTAAGAGGTCGCAGCAGCCAGCCAGGATGCGCCGGCACCCAGTTCGTTGATACCTTCCTGCAGGATCTGACCTTTCTCGTCTTCTTTGTAGTAAGCAACCTGCTCACGATCCTGCGGGGTGTACTGCTGACCGTTCGGGCTGTAGATACCAATCTGACGGAACAGACCTTCCATACCGAAAGTACGCGCTTCATCGGCGATGATTGGAACCAGACGATCTTTGATCGACTTGTTCTTCAGCATCACGTTCAGGGCACGAACGAAAGCGATAGTGGTGGAGATCTCTTTGTTCTGCTCTTCCAGCAGCGGTGCGAAATCTTCCAGAGTCGGCATTTCCAGCTTCTCAGTGAAGTGGGTCTGGCGGCTTGGCAGATAACCGTGCAGTTTCTGACGCTGAGCGTGCAGATAGGTGTGCTCTTCAGAACCTTCCGGGAAGGTCAGGTAAGAGAGGTTTTCAACCTGCTCGTCGGTTACCGGAACATTGAAGCGGTCGCGGATATAGCGCACGCCGTCCATGTTCATTTTCTTCACCTGGTGAGCGATGTTTTTACCTTCAGCGGTATCACCCATGCCGTAACCTTTAATGGTATGGGCCAGGATAACAGTTGCTTTGCCTTTGGTTTCCTGCGCTTTTTTCAGTGCCGCGTAAACTTTCTTCGGATCGTGACCACCACGGTTCAGGGCCCAGATCTGCTCGTCAGTCCAGTCAGCAACCAGCGCTGCGGTTTCCGGATATTTACCGAAGAAGTGCTCACGCACGTAAGCGCCATCTTTGGATTTGAAGGTCTGGTAATCGCCGTCGACGGTCTCTTCCATCAACTGGATCAGTTTACCGCTGGTGTCTTTACGCAGCAGTTCATCCCAACGACCGCCCCAGATAACCTTGATAACGTTCCAGCCAGCGCCCGCAAAGATGCCTTCCAGTTCGTTAATGATCTTGCCGTTACCGGTGACCGGGCCATCCAGACGCTGCAGGTTACAGTTGATAACGAAGACCAGGTTATCCAGTTTTTCACGGGTAGCGATAGTGATCGCACCTTTGGATTCCGGTTCGTCCATCTCGCCGTCGCCGAGGAACGCGTAAACGGTTTGTTTAGAAGTATCTTTCAGGCCACGGTGTTCCAGATATTTCAGGAACTTCGCCTGGTAGATCGCACCGATTGGGCCCAGACCCATAGACACGGTCGGGAACTGCCAGAACTCTGGCATCAGTTTCGGGTGCGGGTAAGAAGAAAGACCTTTACCGTGAACTTCCTGACGGAAGTTGTTCATCTGTTCTTCGGTCAGACGACCTTCGAGGAATGCACGTGCGTAAACGCCCGGAGAGATGTGACCCTGGAAGTAAACCAGATCGCCGCCATCCTGCTCGTTGCGCGCACGGAAGAAGTGGTTGAAACACACTTCGTAGAAGGTTGCGGAAGACTGGAAGGATGCCATGTGGCCACCCAGTTCCAGATCTTTCTTGGACGCACGCAGAACGGTCATAATCGCGTTCCAGCGGATAGCAGAGCGGATGCGGCGTTCCAGATCCAGATCGCCCGGGTATTCCGGTTCGTCTTCAACGGCAATAGTGTTTACATAACCGCTAGCACCTGCACCAGCCGCTACCTGAACGCCGCCTTTACGGGCTTCAGACAGTACCTGGTCGATCAGATACTGAGCGCGCTCAACACCTTCTTCACGGATGACCGATTCGATCGCCTGTAGCCAGTCGCGAGTTTCGATCGGATCCACGTCATTTGGGAAACGTTCTGACATGGGTTTTTCCTTATCTATCTAGTACGTTGATTTATCTGGAACCTGTCCCATTGTGCTTTCAGGGGAAAACACAATAAGACAGGTTCTGCGTTAGTTGCCGCGCACATTTATCGGCGCTTATCACATCTTTCTGGTAAAACCGCTGCCAGAAAAAACTCAATCCTTACGCTGTTGCAGGCGACGTAACGAGCGTTCACGACGGCTCTGTTCACGGCTCCTGTCCAGCAAAATCTCTTCAATAAACGCCAGGTGACGGTGCGACGCTTCACGCGCCTGCTCCGGCTCACCGGCGACAATCGCCTCGAAAATTCGGGTGCGATGATTGCTGACCTGCGGAAGCATCTCGCGTCGCGCATACAGCAATTCGAAGTTTTGACGAACATTTTGTGCCAGCATGGGCTCCATACACCTTAGCAAATGGAGCAACACCACATTGTGGGCGGCTTCGGTTACAGCGATTTGATACTGGACGACGGCGCTCGACTCAGCGTCAAGGTCGCCCGATTGTTGAGCCCGTTCGATGGCCTGATGCAGTTCGCGAATACGTTCGCGGTCTTCATCAGTGCTGCGCAGCGCTGCGTAATAGGCAGCGATACCTTCAAGCGCATGACGGGTTTCAAGCAGATCAAACTGGGATTCAGGGTGGTCGGACAGAAGTTCTACCAGCGGGTCGCTGAAGCTCTGCCACAGGCTGCTTTGTACAAAAGTCCCGCCGCCCTGGCGACGAAGCAGTAACCCTTTCGCTTCGAGACGTTGGATCGCCTCACGCAGCGAAGGACGGGAAACGTCGAACTGTTTCGCCAGTTCGCGTTCAGGTGGAAGTTTTTCGCCGGGGCGTAGCGTCCCCTCAAGAATCAAAAACTCCAACTGCTGCTCAATCACATCAGAAAGTTTTGGTTGGCGGATTTTGCTGTAGGCCATAGTTCCCTGTCTCTGCCATAAGCCCGTAGTCAATTGGTCTTACCAATTTCAAGTTCGTAGCGCTAAAGTAACAAAGTATTCACCTTCTGTCCATACAGGTTTTGATTGAAATCAGTAAACCACGCACTTTTTAACAACTTCACAGAAATGATGTTTCAAAAATGTAACTTCGCACAAAAGATGCCTTTACCACGAAAGAAGTACAATTAACGAAAAACAAACGAATACTACGCAAACTGAAGCGTTTCACTCACGCAATAAATGAATAACTATTCAATAAATACTCAGAAAGGGGACATTTTTATCCACCACCTGAACCTTTGTTAAACTTACAAATGGTTTCTTTTTATTCAATCCGTCATCAACCACTCATAAAGCAGGTGCATTTCCGCCCGCTTACCACTATTCTTCCCTGGGCGAAAGAGTTCCTCTCATTTTTATTCACGCTCATTCGTAAATAAAAGAATACAGAAAACGGAATTTCATGATTACACACGTACAAATAACAACCACACACGAGGTTTCATGATGGAAGGTCAACAGCACGGCGATCAGCTAAAGCGCGGCCTCAAAAACCGCCATATCCAGCTTATCGCACTGGGTGGAGCTATCGGAACGGGCCTGTTTCTCGGCAGTGCCTCCGTTATCCAGTCAGCGGGTCCTGGCATTATTCTGGGTTATGCCATTGCAGGCTTTATTGCCTTCCTGATCATGCGCCAGCTAGGCGAAATGGTTGTGGAAGAGCCGGTAGCCGGGTCATTCAGCCACTTTGCCTATAAATACTGGGGGAGTTTCGCCGGTTTCGCCTCAGGCTGGAACTACTGGGTTCTGTACGTACTGGTTGCCATGGCGGAGCTCACCGCCGTCGGTAAATATGTCCAGTTCTGGTATCCGGAGATCCCCACCTGGGCTTCCGCGGCCGCCTTCTTCATCCTGATTAACGCCATTAACCTCACCAACGTAAAAGTATTTGGTGAAATGGAGTTCTGGTTCGCCATTATTAAAGTCGTCGCGGTTGTCGGCATGATCCTGTTCGGCGGCTGGCTGCTGTTCAGCGGCAACGCGGGCCAGCAGGCAACGGTACGCAATCTGTGGGAACAGGGTGGATTCCTGCCGCATGGCATGCAGGGGCTGGTGATGATGATGGCTATTATCATGTTCTCCTTTGGCGGGCTGGAGCTGGTCGGTATCACGGCGGCAGAAGCCGATAACCCGGAACAGAGCATCCCGAAAGCGACTAATCAGGTTATCTACCGCATTCTGATTTTCTATGTGGGTTCACTGGCGGTTCTGCTTTCTCTGCTGCCGTGGACGCGCGTGACGGCAGACGTTAGCCCGTTTGTACTTATCTTCCATGAACTGGGCGATACATTGGTGGCTAATGCCCTGAATATCGTGGTTCTGACGGCGGCGCTCTCGGTCTACAACAGTTGTGTTTACTGCAACAGCCGCATGCTGTTCGGCCTGGCGCAGCAGGGGAACGCACCGAAAGCCCTGCTTTCCGTTGATAAACGCGGCGTACCGGTGAACACCATTCTGGTATCCGCGGTAGTCACTGCACTGTGCGTACTGATCAACTACCTGGCGCCGGAATCCGCTTTCGGCCTGCTGATGGCGCTGGTTGTCTCTGCACTGGTCATCAACTGGGCGATGATTAGCCTCGCACACATGAAATTCCGCAAAGCGAAACAGCAACAGGGCGTTACGCCGCGCTTCCCGGCGCTGCTCTACCCGCTTGGCAACTGGGTCTGCCTGCTCTTTATGGCGGCGGTGCTGGTTATCATGCTGATGACGCCGGGAATGGCAATTTCCGTTTACCTGATCCCGGTATGGATTTGTATCCTGGGTGTCGGCTATTTATTTAAACAGAAAGGGGCAAAAAACGCCGTTAAGGCGCACTAACCCTCTTCTCAACGGCCCCCTCTCCCGGAGGGGGCTGACTCTGTTATCCGCTTCACACTTTCCTCTTCCCAGCAATTTAATCCATATCATCGCCTTTATACTGCAACGTATTTCATAGGCTAACAGCCAATAATTCTCTCCATACTGTCATAGGGAGTTCTGGCAATGAATAACAATAAGTTATCAGTAAGAGAGAAGATTGGTTACGGCATGGGCGACGCTGGCTGCAACATCATATTCGGCGCTATCATGCTGTTTGTTAATTACTTTTATACAGATATTTTTGGTCTTGCCCCGGCACTGGTTGGCGTATTACTGCTTTCCGTGCGCGTCATCGATGCCGTCACCGACCCGATTATGGGCGCGCTCGCCGACCGAACCCGCAGTAAATTTGGGCGATTTCGTCCATGGTTGCTGTGGATTGCGTTCCCCTATGCGCTGTTCAGCATCCTGATGTTTACGACCCCTGACTGGACTTACAACAGCAAAGTTATCTATGCCTTTGTCACCTATTTCCTGCTGTCAGTGACCTATACCGCGATTAACATCCCCTACTGCTCACTGGGCAGCGTTATCACGAATGACCCTAAAGAACGCGTCGCCTGCCAGTCTTACCGCTTTGTGCTGGTCGGAATCGCCACGCTGCTGCTGTCATTGACCCTCCTGCCAATGGTCGACTGGTTTGGCGGCGGCGACAAAGCCAAGGGTTATCAGATGGCGATGACGGTATTGGCCTTTATTGGTATGTGTATGTTCCTGTTCTGTTTTGCCAGCGTGCGCGAACGTGTGAAACCCGCTGTGCAAACTAACGACGAACTAAAACAAGACCTGAAAGACGTGTGGAAAAACGATCAGTGGGTGCGCATCCTGCTACTGACCTTGTGCAACGTCTGCCCGGGCTTTATCCGTATGGCGGCCACTATGTACTACGTCACCTGGGTGATGGGCCAGAGCACCCATTTCGCTACGCTGTTTATCAGCCTCGGCGTAATCGGCATGATGTTCGGCAGCGTACTGGCAAAATTGCTCACCGACCGCTGGTGTAAATTACAGGTCTTCTTCTGGACTAACATCGCGCTGGCGATTTTCTCTATCGCATTCTATTTCTTCGACCCGCACGCCACGGTGATGATTGTGGTGCTCTATTTCCTGCTCAATATCCTGCATCAGATCCCTTCCCCGCTGCACTGGTCGCTGATGGCGGACGTCGATGACTACGGCGAGTGGAAAACGGGCAAACGTATCACCGGTATCAGCTTCTCCGGCAACCTCTTCTTCCTGAAGGTAGGTCTGGCTGTCGCCGGGGCGATGGTCGGCTTCCTGCTCTCCTGGTATGGCTACGATGCCGGAGCAAAACAGCAGAGCGAAACCACGATTAACGGCATCATGCTGCTGTTTACCGTGATCCCGGGGGTGGGTTATCTGCTCACCGCAGGCATCGTGCGCTTGCTGAAAGTTGACCGCGAGCTGATGAAACAAATCCAGTCAGATTTAGCGAAACGCCGCGAAAACTACCGCGAACTGAATGCGTATCAGGAATTAAAAACCACCGAACATGTAAGGAAAGCATAATGAATAGCTGGCCCAACCCCTTTATTGAACAGCGTGCCGACCCCTTCATTCTGCACCATCAGGGAGAGTACTATTTTATCGCCTCGGTGCCGGAGTATGACCGACTGGAGATCCGCCGCGCCAGTAGCCTTGACGGGTTACGCAGCGCGGAAGCGGTTGTCGTCTGGCGTAAACCCGCCAGCGGGCCGATGTGCGAGCTTATCTGGGCACCGGAACTGCATTATATCGCGGGCCAGTGGGTCATCTACTTCGCAGCCGCCCACACGCAGGCGCTGGATGCGCTCGGTATGTTCCAGCACCGGATGTATGCGCTAACCTGCTCAGACGCCGATCCCCTTACCGGACGATGGATTGAACGCGGTCAGGTAAAAACCCCGTTCGATACTTTCTGTCTGGACGCCACCACCTTCCACCATCAGGGAAAACAGTGGTATCTGTGGGCGCAAAAATCGCCGGAGATTGCCGGAAACTCCAACATCTATCTGGCCGAACTGGAAAATCCCTGGACTATCAAAGGTGAGCCGGTGATGCTCAGCAAACCGGAATATGAGTGGGAGTGCCGGGGTTTTCTGGTCAACGAAGGGCCGGCGGTTCTGGTACATGGCGATAAGCTTTTTATTAGCTATTCCGCCAGCGCCACCGATGAGAACTACTGCATGGGCCTGCTGTGGATTGACCTGAACGCTGACATGACAAAGCCGGATAACTGGCATAAATCACCACAGCCGGTGTTCACCACCAGCTATGAAAACCGCCAGTACGGGCCAGGGCATAACAGCTTTACGCAAACGCCAGATGGGAAAGATGTGCTGGTTTATCACGCGCGGAATTATACGGAGATTGAAGGCGACCCGTTGTACGATCCGAATCGCCACACGCGGCTGAAATTAGTGCGCTGGCGGGAAGACGGAATGCCGGATTTCGGCATTCCACCAGCAGATAGCGTCTAAACCGTTGCCCGGTGGCGCTTCGCTTACCGGGCCGACAAAACGGCCCCGCGCCATCCGGTAATCCACTTACACCAGCGTCCCATAGATGGTCAGCAGCGCCATAATCACCACCACCACAAACGAGGTTTTCTTCGCCATCGACACCGCCGATTTTGGCGTCTCTATCTTATCGACATGCGGTTCACGCGCCAGCGAATACTGCGCCAGTTGCGTCAGCACCTGATACTGCGACGAATGACGATCGCCCAGCGAGGCAAACCAGGCGGGCAGAGCCTTCTCACCGTGACCGAGAAGTGCGTAAACCACCCCCACCAGCCGCACGGGGATCCAGTCCACCACATGCAGAATAGCGTCAATTCCTGACTGCAAACGGTGATGTGGCGTCTGATAACGCGCCAGCCAGGATTGCCAGGCTCGCAGGAACGAATAGCCCATCAGCATCACAGGCCCCCACGGGCCGCCTACCACGAACCAGAACAGCGGAGCGAGGTAGAAACGATAGTTGATCCACAGCAGCGCATTTTGTAACTCGCGCAGAAATTCGCGCTCATCGCAGCCCGGCGGCACACCGTGGATCATCGTCAGTTCACAGGCCATCGCTTCACGGGCGTGGCTATCGTTAAGGGAAGCGGCTTTCAGGTAGGCGTGATAGTGCAGACGCACTCGCCCGGCGCCAATGCACAGCAGCCCCAGCAAAATCCAGAACACCAGCAGCGGCACATTAAACAGCAGGCCATCAAGCGCGCGCTGGATCAAAAACACCACTACCATCGCCACCGCCGTCATGAGCAGCGTCGTTGTGAAAGAGAAATGCTTGATGCGGCGGAATAGCACCTCCAGGCGGTGATCGAGCTGCCAGTGCTCACCCAACTTAAATAAACGCTCGGCAATCAGTACCAGAAGCGTAGTAAACAGCGTCATGTCATCTCCTTATCTGACGAGGGGGTGACCAGTGCGCGAAAGCGGGCCCAGTCAAACGCCGGGCCGGGGTCGGTTTTACGCACGGGCGCAATATCACAATGTCCAGTCATGTTGTCGGCTATCGCCGGGTAGACGGTGGTCAGCAACCGGGTCAACGCCGCCAGTTGCTGATACTGCGCATCGGTATAGGCCAGAATGTCGGTACCTTCAAGTTCAATGCCTATCGAAAAATCGTTGCAGCGCTCGCGGCCATGATACACCGACACGCCAGCATGCCAGGCGCGCTTATCAAAGGGAACATACTGCACAATTTCCCCATCGCGGCGAATCAGACAATGGGCAGAAACGCGCAGGTGAGAAATCTCGGCAAAAAATGGATGAGCGTCGGGGTCGAGCGTGCCGGTAAACAGCGCATCGATCCATGGGCCGCCAAATTCGCCCGGGGGTAAACTGATATTGTGAACAACCAGCAATGACGGGGGTTCATCGTCCGGGCGGCAGTCAAAGTGTGGCGACGGCACCTGCCGAACGCCCACCAGCCATCCCTTCTCTAACAACATGCTGGATCTCCTTATGTGTGGTGCTGATACTCGGTTCAGAGTAGCATGTTTAAACCATTCGAATCGTTACCAATTTGGAGTTTTATCATGCCGCCTCGCCGCTACAATCCAGACCACCGACGTGACGCGCTTCTGGAACGTATCAATCTCGACATTCCCAACGCCGTGGCACAGGCGCTCCGTGAAGATCTGGGCGGAGAAGTGGATGCCAATAACGACATTACTGCGCAACTGCTGCCAGCGGAAACCCGCTCTCACGCGGTGGTCATTACCCGCGAAGACGGCGTCTTTTGCGGCAAACGCTGGGTTGAAGAAGTCTTTATCCAACTGGCGGGTGATGACGTAACCCTGACCTGGCACGTCGCCGATGGCGATCAGGTAAAAGCCAATCAGCCGCTGTTTGAAATCGATGGCCCTTCCCGCATCCTGCTGACCGGGGAGCGCACCGCACTGAATTTTGTGCAGACCCTCTCCGGCGTGGCAAGTGAGGTTCGTCGCTATGTCGACCTGCTGGATGGCACTAAAACGCAGTTGCTGGATACCCGCAAAACGCTGCCTGGCCTGCGCACCGCCCTGAAATATGCCGTACTGTGCGGCGGCGGCGCGAACCACCGTTTGGGTCTTTCCGACGCTTTCCTGATTAAAGAAAACCACATAATCGCCTCTGGCTCTGTGCGCCAGGCGGTGGAAAAAGCGTTCTGGCTGCATCCGGATGTGCCGGTAGAAGTGGAAGTGGAAAGTCTGGAAGAACTTGAGGACGCACTGAAAGCCGGGGCCGATATCATCATGCTTGATAACTTTGACACCGAACTGATGCGCAAAGCTGTCGCCATCACCAACGGTCAGGCGCGTCTGGAAGTTTCCGGTAATGTCACCTTCGAAACTATTCGGGAATTTGCGGAAACTGGGGTGGATTACATCTCTGTTGGCGCGCTGACTAAACATGTGCACGCCTTAGACCTCTCGATGCGCTTCCGTTAACTCTCCTTGTCCGGCCTGCGCCGTAGGCCGGACAAACGCAACGCCATCTGACAATTCCCCGAGCCTTCTTCCACTTTTATGTCGCCTTCTGCAACGCGTGAAAATTCTCTGGAACGCGCATTCCTGAATCTTTTTTTGCCCCTCGCCCCCGCTTCACGCCCCTGACACACTTCCGCCATCTCAACCAGGAGTGTGCATCATGGAAAAGCAAAAAGGCTTTACCCTTATCGAGTTAATGGTGGTGATTGGCATCATCGCCATCTTAAGTGCCATCGGCATCCCGGCGTATCAAAACTATCTGCGCAAGGCCGCGCTCACCGATATGCTACAAACTTTCGTCCCCTATCGAACGGCGATTGAACTCTGCGCGCTCGACCACGGAGGATTAAACAGTTGCGATGCGGGAACCAACGGCATTCCCTCCCCCACCACGACGCGTTACGTCTCTGGCATGAGCATCGCCAAAGGCGTGGTCATTCTTAGCGGGCAAGAGAGCCTGAACGGTCTTTCAGTCAACATGACTCCCGGCTGGGATAACGCAAGCGGCGTGACTGGCTGGACGCGAGTCTGCGACATTCAGGGCGACAGCGCCTTACAACAGGCCTGTGAAGACGTCTTCCGCTTCGACGCACAGTAAGCAGGAGGTCGCAATGAAACAGGAACAGTTGCTGGCGTTGTGTAAAAAGTATCACGCTCTGCTAATTAGCAGCGATCAGGCGGTACTGAGTATCGCGGTCGTGGGTGCGCCTTCGGACGAACTGATGGACGCCCTGCGCTTTGCCACCCAAAAAAGGATTGATATCGAATGCTGGAGCCAGGAGCGGATGGACAAACACCTGCAACTTTCAGCCACTGCGGAACAGCCTGCGGCCAATGATGATATTAACAACGTCGTCGATCTCCTTAACCGCACCCTGGAGCAGGCACTGGCTCAACGTGCGTCGGATATCCATTTCGAACCGGGCAAAAATCACCTGCGCCTACGATTGCGCGTGGATGGTGTGCTGCATGTGCTTTCAACCCTACCGTCATCGCTGGCGGCGACATTAACCGCCAGGCTGAAGGTACTCGGCAATCTTGATATAGCCGAACGGCGTGTCCCCCAGGACGGACAATTTACCGTGGAAATTGCCGCTCAAACCGTCTCTTTTCGTATTGCAACGCTACCCTGCCGCTACGGTGAAAAGGTTGTTCTGCGTCTGTTGCACAACGTTGAGCAGGCGCTGGATATTAATCAGCTCGGCATGAACAGCGACCAGTTAGCGCTGTTTAGCGATGCCCTCAACCAGCCGCAGGGGCTCATTCTGGTGACGGGGCCGACGGGCAGCGGTAAAACGGTCACACTCTATAGCGCCCTGCAACGTCGAAACCACAATGAAGTCAATATTTGCAGCGTGGAAGACCCGGTGGAAATTCCCATCGCCGGGTTGAATCAAACGCAAATAAACCCACGTGCCGGGCTCACGTTTCAAAGCGTACTGCGGGCGCTGTTGCGCCAGGATCCGGATATCGTGATGGTGGGGGAAATTCGCGATGGCGAAACGGCGGAAATTGCTATTAAAGCCGCGCAAACAGGGCACCTGGTGCTCTCTACGCTCCATACCAACTCGACCGTCGAAACGCTGATCCGCCTGGAACAAATGGGCGTAGCGCGCTGGATGATCTCCTCTGCCCTCCAGTTGGTCGTGGCCCAGCGCCTGGTACGGAAACTCTGCCCGCACTGCCGGGTAAAAAACGGCACTGAAGCCCCGCTACCGAATGCGCTCTGGCCCCGCCCGCTTCCGCGCTGGCAGGCCGCGGGCTGTCAGCACTGCTATCATGGCTACCTTGGGCGAGCGGCAATATTCGAAATCCTGCCGCTCAATAACAGTTTACGCCATGCCATTGCTGCTGGTCGCGACACTGGGGAGCTTATCCAGAAAGCGCGCCTCGCAGGAATGACCACATTGTTCGAAAACGGCTGCCTGGCCGTTGAACGCGGCTTAACCACCCAGGAAGAGCTGCTGCGCGTCATGGGAATACCGCATGGCAGCTAATCAACTTTGGCGCTGGCGTGGCCTGACGCTTCAGGCAGAGGAGCGGCAGGGTACGCTCTGGGCACAAAACCGTCTGCAGGCAATGCTCTCCTTACAGCAGCAGGGAGTCACTGCGCTATCACTCCGCCGCTGCCCCGTCAGGCCCGCGTACTGGCGCACAGCCTGGCGATGCGAGATCATTGAGCAACTGGCAACGCTGCTTCATGCCGGGCTCACGCTATCGGATGGTCTGGAAATGCTGGCGCAACAGCACCCGATACCGCAGTGGCAGGCCCTGCTCTCCACGCTCTCCAAACGGCTGGCGGAGGGGAGCACGCTCTCTGAAGCTTTGCGGCAATGGCCGGAAGCTTTTCCACCGCTCTGGCTGGCGATGATCCACACCGGAGAAGTCACCGGGAAACTGGAACTCTGCTGCCAGTCGCTGGCTCAGCAACAAAAAGCGCAACAGGCGATTACGCAGAAAGTCAAAAAGGCGCTCCGTTATCCGTGCATTATTTTGTCGCTGGCGGTGGCCGTTGTGGTGGCGATGCTGGGTTTTGTGCTCCCCGAATTTACAGCAATCTACCGAACCTTTAACACCCCGCTGCCCCTGCTCACCCAAATAGTCATGCGCCTGGCCGACGGTGTGAAGGAGCATTTCGGGCTGATCGCCGTCACTATAATGCTTCCCTTCCTTCCGGGTCTGTTACTGAAAAAGGAGCCACGCTGGCAGAGATTTCATCTGCGAATTGTGCTGGCACTGCCGGTCATGGGGCGCCTCGTGCGTGGACAGATGCTAAGCCACATTTATACCGTGCTTGCGCTGACGCAAAGTGCAGGTATTACTTTTCTACAAGGCCTGGAGACGCTTGAAGATACGCTGACCCATCCTCACTGGCGGGATGTTATTACCCGGCTCCATCAGGCGATTTCACAAGGAAGCCCCATCTGGCAGGCGATGGAAAAAAGTGAGACCTTCACTCCGCTCTGCCTGCAACTGGTAAGAACGGGTGAAACGTCTGGCGCACTGGAGCAAATGTTGCAAAATCTGGCGGACTACCACAGTGAAAAAACGCACCAACTCTCGGAAAACCTGACATCGCTGCTGGAGCCAATGCTATTGCTGGTGACTGGCGCCATTATTGGCACACTGGTAGTGGCAATGTATCTGCCGATATTTCATCTGGGGGATGCGATTAGCGGGGCGGGATAAGCGCTGGCGCAGGAAGCGCCAGCGCGAAGCATTACAGACTGTTGAACACGCGGTTCTCTTGCTCCTGAACGCGGATAAACGTAGTGCGTTTGGTCAGCTCTTTCAGGCGAGAAGCGCCAACATAGGTGCAGGCTGAGCGCAGGCCGCCAAGGATATCGCGAGCGGTATGATCAACCGGGCCACGCAGCGGCAGTTTCACGGTTTTACCTTCCGCCGCACGATACTGCGCGACGCCGCCAACGTGACGATTCATCGCAGACTCCGAGCTCATGCCATAGAAAAGCATGAATTTCTCACCGTTCTCTTCAACGATGGAGCCGCCGCTCTCTTCATGGCCTGCCAGCATACCGCCGAGCATCACGAAATCTGCGCCGCCGCCGAAGGCTTTGGCGACATCGCCAGGCATAGTGCAACCACCGTCGCTGACAATCTGCCCGCCCAGGCCGTGCGCGGCATCAGCACATTCGATCACGGCAGAAAGCTGCGGATAGCCAACGCCGGTTTTTACACGTGTGGTACACACGGAACCCGGGCCGATGCCGACTTTCACGATATCGGCACCGGCCAGGATCAGCTCTTCGCACATCTCGCCGGTCACGACGTTACCTGCACAGATGGTTTTGGTCGGCCAGGCCTGCCGAGCTTTCGCCACGAACTGAACAAAGTGTTCAGAGTAACCATTAGCCACGTCAATGCACACGAAGTTCAGCGTTGGGTGCAGCGCCAGAATTTGTTTGGTTTTTTCGAAGTCGGCATCAGACGTGCCAGTTGAAACCATCACATGCTTCAGCACATCTTCGGACTCGTTCTGAGCGAATACCTTCCACTCTTCCACGGTATAGTGCTTATGCACTGCCGTCAGAATATCGAAGGATGCCAGCGCTTTTGCCATTGCGAAGGTGCCCACGGAATCCATATTTGCAGCAATAATCGGTACACCAGACCAGCGTTGGCCTGAATGTTTAAAGGTAAATTCGCGTTCCAGTTCAACATCGGAACGGCTTTTGAGAGTAGAGCGTTTAGGGCGGATAAGAACGTCTTTGAAACCTAACTTCAGATCTTCTTCGATACGCATGTGCGGATTCCTGGGGTTAATGGCATTAATTATAAGAGCACAACTCCAGTAACGTTATCATACGCACTAATCAGGGCTTCGCAAGACTGCGATTTTCACTTTTTTTACGCTACAATCCTATAAATTTACCATTAGTTCGGTGAACATGAGCGCGGGCAAAAAGGCGCTGAAGTGTTTCGTTTTTAACCAATTGATTTATCGGATCAATTCTTATCAGGATTCACAGGAATGGGGTATACGGTAGCGTTAACAGGTGGCATTGGCAGTGGCAAAAGTACCGTCGCTGATGCATTTTCTCACCTCGGAATTAACGTTATTGATGCCGACATCCTTGCCCGTCAGGTGGTTGAACCCGGTACTCCGGCATTAAAAGCCATTGCGGAGCACTTCGGCCCACAGATTCTTACCTCGGATGGCGCACTTAATCGGCGCCTGTTACGCGAGCGGATTTTTGCCACCCCTGACGAAAAAAGCTGGCTGAATGCCCTGCTCCATCCGCTGATCCAGCGAGAGACCCAGAGACAGATACAGCAGGCAACGTCGCCCTATGTGCTGTGGGTGGTTCCCCTGTTGGTGGAAAACAATCTCGCCTCCCGCGCCGATCGGGTACTGGTGGTTGATGTTACACGCGATACGCAACTCCTTCGAACCATGCAGCGCGACCATGTATCTCGTGAGCATGCAGAGCACATTCTTGCCGCCCAGGCGACGCGCGAACAGCGGCTTGCGGTGGCTGATGACGTCATTGATAACAACGGCACACCAGAAGCTATTGCTTCGGATGTTGCCCGCCTTCACGCACGCTATCTTGAGCTCGCGGCGCAGGCTGTATCACAGGAAAAACCTTAATGCACACCCACATCCTTTTTGAGCACCCCCTGAACGAAAAAATGCGTACCTGGCTGCGTATTGAATTTCTCAACCAGCAGCTACGCACCCAGCTACCCATCACGGATCACGCCAGCGCATTACATTTTTTTCGTAATTTAGGGGATTTACTGGATGTGTTCGAACGCGGCGACGTTCGCACGGAGATGCTCAAAGAACTGGAGCGTCAGCAGCGTAAATTACAGGCATGGAATGAAGTACCCGGCGTTGACCAGAGCCGTATTGATGCCGTGCGCCAGCAACTAAAAAGCAGCGGCAGCATTCTTATGGCCGCCCCACGCGTTGGTCAGTTCCTGCGTGAAGATCGCCTGATTGCCCTCGTCCGTCAGCGCCTGAGTATTCCGGGCGGCTGTTGCAGCTTTGACCTCCCGACGCTACATATGTGGCTACATTCGCCGCAACAGCAGCGCGATACACAGGTAGAAACCTGGCTTGGCAGCCTCGAGCCGCTGAATCAGGCACTGGATCTGATACTCGACCTGATTCGTAATTCCGCCCCTTTCCGCAAGCAAACCAGCCTCAACGGTTTTTATCAGGACAATGGCGAAGATGCCGATCTGCTGCGTCTACAACTGGATCTGGCGCCCCAGCTCTACCCGCAAATTTCCGGCCACAAGAGCCGTTTCGCCATTCGCTTCGTGCCGCTGGACAGCGAGAATGGTGTAATACCTGAACGTCTGGATTTCGAACTGGCTTGCTGTTAAGGAGACACTATGTCTGAAGAAACGATCGTCAACTGCCCAACCTGCCAAAAACCGGTTATCTGGGGCGAGCAGAGCCCCTATCGCCCATTCTGTTCGAAACGGTGTCAGCTTATTGATTTGGGTGAGTGGGCAGCGGAAGAGAAGCGTATTTCCAGCGCGGGAGATATGTCCGATAGTGACGACTGGAGCGAAAACCCGCAACAGGACAGATAAGACGTTTATGTCGCCATCCGGCAGGACACCTGAAATGCCCGATGGCGATGGGTTTAACGAGCCTGCTGTACAGGCACCAGTTTAGCGATCACTGGTGCATTCGCCGGTGGAAATTCATCAGCAATCAGCGCGTTCTGTAAGACCCAGCGCCCAGGCTGCCCCTCTTTTCCCCATGGCTCGCCCTGCCAGCTTTCCACCAGCCAGAACCACAGCGTGATATGGCGATCGGGAAATTCATACTCCAGTTTATCAAACAATTGCGGCGCGCTTGCGGTGATCCCCACCTCTTCCTGCAATTCACGGATCACCGCGTCTTCGGCTGTTTCACCCGCTTCAATTTTACCGCCAGGAAACTCCCATTTATTGGCCATGTGTGCATCAGCGGCGCGTTGGGTAATGTAGATTTCCCCCGCATCGTTGCGAATAATGCCCACGGCAATTTGCAGTTTTTTCATATTGTCTCATCCAAAAAAAAGGCGCAGTTATCTGCGCCTTTTAGCGTTTTATCCAACCTTAGCTCAGGCGGCCATGGCACTGTTTATATTTTTTACCAGAACCACATGGGCAAGGATCGTTACGGCCCACTTTACGGTCGCCGGTCTGTGCGGCCAGTTCCTGCGCGGCGGCGGTATTTTCGTCCTGATGGCTCAACTGCTGCATCTGCGCCAGACGCTCAGCCTCTTCACGACGCTGTTGTTCCATCGCTTCGACTTCTTCCGGCATGCGAACCTGTACTTTGCTCAGGGTGCTGATCACTTCATATTTCAGTGATTCCAGCATCGCCGCAAACATGGAGAAGGATTCGCGCTTGTACTCCTGCTTCGGATCTTTCTGCGCGTAACCACGCAGGTGGATACCCTGACGCAGATAGTCCATCGCTGCCAGGTGCTCTTTCCACAGGGAGTCGAGGGTTTGCAGCATCACGCCTTTTTCGAAGTGACGCATCATCTCAGCGCCAACCACCTCTTCTTTACGCTGGTAAACTTCAATCGCGCTCTGCAGAATGCGCTCACGCAGCGTCTCTTCGTGCAGTTCAGGCTCTTTATCCAGCCATTCGGAAATCGGCAATTCCAGATCGAAATCGTTTTTCAGACGTTCCTGCAGACCCGGGATATCCCACATCTCTTCCAGAGACTGCGGCGGAATGTGCGCGTCGATGGTCGCCTTGAACACGTCTTCACGGATGCTGTTGATGGTTTCGCTAACGTCGCTCACATCCAGCAGTTCATTACGCTGGGTGTAGATAGCGCGACGCTGGTCATTGGCAACATCATCATATTCCAGCAATTGTTTACGGATGTCGAAGTTACGGCTTTCCACTTTACGCTGCGCGTTGGCAATCGCTTTAGTCACCCACGGGTGCTCAATGGCTTCACCTTCCTTCATGCCCAGTTTACGCATCATGCCGGAAACGCGATCGGAGGCAAAAATACGCATCAGCGCATCTTCCATCGACAGGTAGAAGCGGGAAGAACCGGCATCACCCTGACGACCTGAACGGCCACGCAACTGGTTATCAATACGGCGAGATTCATGACGCTCGGTACCAATAATGTGCAGACCACCAGCCGCCAGCACCGCGTCGTGACGTACCTGCCAGTCAGCTTTGATCTGCGCGATCTGTTCTTCGGTCGGGTTTTCCAGCTCGGCAACTTCTGCCTGCCAGCTACCGCCGAGCATAATGTCAGTACCACGACCAGCCATGTTGGTCGCGATGGTGACTGCTGCCGGGTAGCCTGCCTGCGCAACGATTGCGGCTTCGTTGGCGTGGAATTTCGCGTTCAGAACGTTATGTTTGATGCCCGCTTTAACCAGCTCGTTAGAAACCACTTCGGATTTCTCGATGGAGATGGTACCGACCAGCACCGGCTGGCCGTTCGCAGTACGCTCTTTAATATCGCCAATGATTGCCTGAATTTTTTCCGCTTCGGTCATGTAGACCAGGTCTGGCATGTCTTTACGGATCATCGGACGGTTAGTCGGCACGACCACGGTATCCAGCTTATAGATAGAGCTGAACTCGAACGCTTCAGTATCTGCCGTACCGGTCATACCGGCCAGTTTTTCATACAGACGGAAGTAGTTCTGGAAAGTGATGGACGCCAGCGTCTGGTTCTCGTTCTGGATCTCTACGCCTTCTTTGGCTTCAACAGCCTGGTGCAGGCCATCAGACCAGCGACGCCCCTGCATGGTACGGCCAGTGTGTTCATCGACGATGATGACTTCGCCATCCTTAACGATGTAATCAACGTCGCGAGTGAACAGCACGTGCGCGCGCAGGGCGGCGGTAACGTGGTGCATCAGCATGATATTACCCGGCGAGTACAGGGACTCGCCTTCATCCATAATGCCTTCCTGTACCAGCAACTCTTCAATCAGCACCAGCCCGCGTTCTGTCAGGTTAACCTGACGCGCTTTCTCATCAACAGAAAAGTGGCCTTCGCCCTGGAAGGTGTCAGAGTCTTCTTTCTCCTGACGCACCAGATGCGGGATGATTTTATTCATTTTCTTGTACATTTCCGAGCTATCTTCAGCCGGGCCGGAAATGATAAGCGGGGTACGCGCTTCATCGATCAGGATGGAGTCGACCTCATCCACCAGTGCGTAATGCAGTTTACGCTGGACACGTTCTTCAGGGCTGAACGCCATGTTGTCACGCAGGTAGTCAAAGCCGTATTCGTTGTTGGTGCCGTAGGTGATGTCTGCGCCATACGCTTCACGCTTGGCGGGAGCAGGCAGGCCTGACATGTTGATGCCGACGCTCATTCCCAGGAACTCGAACAGCGGACGGTTGTTTTCGGCGTCACGCTGCGCCAGGTAGTCGTTGACGGTAACGACGTGAACGCCTTTACCAGACAAAGCATTCAGGTAGGCAGGCAGGGTCGCGGTCAGCGTTTTACCTTCACCGGTACGCATTTCCGCGATGCAGCGCTCGTTCAGCACCATACCACCCAGCAACTGCACGTCGAAGTGACGCATACCAAACACGCGCTTACTCGCTTCACGCACAACGGCAAACGCTTCAGGAATCAAGCTTTCCAGGCTGTCGCCTTTTTCCAGGCGCGCACGAAATTCTGCCGTTTTGCCTTTAAGCTCATCATCGGAGAGTTTTTCCATCTCCGGTTCCATCGCGTTAATCAGGGTTACCGCCTTGCGCATGCGACGCAGGGTACGGTCGTTACGACTACCAAATACTTTTGTTAATAACTTGATTAGCATAATAAAATCTCAAACGCCCCGCTTTGCGGAGTCAGGAAAATAAAAGAAAGACGACTATTTTCAGACGAGGCGCTGCGGCCCGGCGCGGATGCCCTGAACCTGGCTTACCCATGCAGGGACGCTAAAGACGGAAGGCGCAACCGACGGTATAACAACGGCCTGGCGAACAATGGCTGGCGGTTTGCTTTCAACCGTGAGTAACGCATTAAGGGTGTCGAGCAAAGCAAGATGCTGAGCGGCCTGCAATGGCGTGGCTGCGGTTGTTTCAGCAACCGGCAGCGCTTGTGGCGCCATGGCAAAAGAGAGGTGGCGAATAACCGTGCGGATGGCATGTTGGTGCCAGTAATCAACGCTAAAAGAGGGGCGACGGTTTGCTTCCAGCAGCGCCAGGTGCGTGAAATTGACTTTTGCAGCGGGATGATGATTGCTGGATGTCTCACGGGCAGGCGAAGCAGATTCGGCGTTATTTGCGAGCGCAGGCAGGCCGAAACTGGCAGCGACCATCCCCAACAGGAGATGCGGCCAGAAATAGCGTCTACCTAACTGTCGCCAACGCGTCAGTAACCCACTCACTTATCGTCCACCCCAGATGTATAACGTCATGATTATTATTTTCGCGCACCGATATTACCATTATTGGTCAATAACAGCAGCATCAATGAAGAAATCAGTAGTGGAAAAGTGGCCAGGAAAGCAGCATTCGCACAAGAAAGGAAAATTTAAAGGTAGAAATAAAAAACGACTGGTTCCCTGACCGGAGAGAGTGCCAGGTTGCCAGTCGAATTTATGAAATGGTCAGGCTTATGCCAGAACCATTGTCGGTGCTTTGAATGCCAGTGGCAGTTCAGCGTCGTCTTCGAAGGTCACATATTCCCAGGCTTCCTGTTTTGCCAGGACTGCCTGCAGAAGTTTGTTATTCAGCGCATGACCGGATTTGAACGCGGTAAATGCACCAATAATGTTGTGACCACACATGAACAAGTCACCGATCGCATCCAGCATTTTGTGACGAACAAATTCGTCTTCAAAACGCAGACCGTCTTCGTTCAGTACGCGATAATCGTCAACAACGATGGCACAATCGAAGCTGCCGCCCAGGCACAGGCCGCGGGACTGCAGATATTCGATATCACGCATGAAACCGAAGGTACGTGCACGACTAATCTGGCGCATAAACGCGTCGGCAGAGAAGTTCATTGCATAGCGCTGGGTACTGGCATCAATCGCCGGATGGTTAAAGTCGATGGTAAAGTCCAACGAAAAACCATTGTACGGTTTGAACTCAGCCCATTTGTCGCCATCTTCGACACGCACGGTCTCTTTAATGCGAACAAATTTCTTCGCACAGTTCAGTTCATCGATGCCGGCATCCAGCAGCAGATAAACGAACGGTGCAGCACTGCCGTCCATAATCGGGATTTCTGGCGCATCGACTTCAACAATAATGTTGTCGATACCCAGCCCCGCCAGCGCGGCATTCAGGTGCTCAACAGTAGAAATCCGCACGTCATGCTCGTTCACCAGACAAGTACAGAGCATTGTATCACGCACAGATTTGGCATCGGCCGGAAAATCTACCGGTGGATTCAAGTCGGTGCGACGATAGATGACCCCGGTATTGGCCGGCGCAGGGCGTAAGGTCAGTGTGACTTTTTTGCCGGTGTGTAAACCGACGCCAGTCGCCTGAACGATACGTTTAAGTGTCCTTTGTTTGATCATCGTATAATCTCGCCAAATTAACTATCCAACCGAAGTGTACTATACATTCGGACGGCCAGTTTAGCACAAAGAGCGGGGATTCCCAACTTTGAGCTAATTCTTAATCAGCCTGCTTACGCAAAAACGCCGGGATATCCAGATAATCTGGTTCCTTGGTGGTTTGCGGCGTATTGTCGTTAACCACTTTAGCGGCTGGCTTTTGCTCCTGCGTCAGCGGCGTCATGCCGTGCTGCTGGTAGCGATCCATAACCGGTTGCTGAGTCTGTTTGTTGGTCACCAGGGTAATTTCAGGACGTTTGTCCATGCCAATACCGGTTGCCACAACAGTCACGCGCAGTTCGTCGTTCATATCCGGGTCAAGAGAAGTACCGATAACCACGGTCGCGTTATCCGATGCAAACGCACGGATAGTGTTACCCACGGTTTCGAACTCATCCAGACGCAGGTCGAAGCCAGCGGTGATGTTGACCAGTACGCCGCGCGCGCCAGACAGATCGATATCTTCCAGCAGCGGAGAAGAGATAGCCATTTCAGCCGCTTCTTCTGCACGGTCTTCACCGTTAGCCACGCCGGAGCCCATCATCGCATAGCCCATTTCGGACATCACGGTGCGCACGTCAGCAAAGTCGACGTTCATCAGGCCCGGGCGAGTAATCAGCTCGGCGATACCCTGAACCGCGCCCTTCAGTACGTCGTTTGCCGCGCCGAAAGCGTCGAGCAGAGAGATACCGCGACCCAGCACTTTCAGCAGCTTGTCGTTCGGGATGGTGATCAGGGAGTCCACGTGTTTGGACAGTTCAGTAATACCCTGTTCCGCAAACGCCATACGCTTCTTACCTTCAAAATTGAAAGGCTTAGTCACGACAGCAACGGTCAGAATACCCAAATCTTTAGCCACTTCAGCAACCACCGGCGCAGCACCCGTACCGGTGCCACCGCCCATGCCTGCGGCGATAAAGACCATGTCTGCGCCATCTAATGCAGCACGCAGCGCTTCGCGGTCTTCATCAGCAGCATTACGGCCCACTTCCGGGTTCGCACCCGCACCCAGACCTTTGGTAATACCGCTACCGATCTGGATGGTCTGGCCAACAGCAGTTTTACGCAACGCCTGCGCGTCGGTGTTCACTGCGAAAAATTCAACACCTTCGATGCGCTCGCGCACCATGTGCTCAACGGCATTACCGCCGCCGCCACCGACGCCGATGACTTTAATCACCGCGTCGTTGGTCAGTTCCATAGGTTCAAACATAGTCTCTCTCCGTTTTATACACTTATTCAATCAAACCGCTCTACCACAGCCTGAAGGACATCGTGTATGTGCCTGTCGCCTGAAAGCGCTAATTGTCTACGCTCTCTTAAAAAAATTAAAACTCTTTTCGCAGCCAGCTATTAAGACGCTTGATCCATGAGCCGACTGACGCTGTAACTCGCTTGTCTACTTCTGCTTCACCACTCAAATGGGACTCTTTCCCGTAGTGCAGCAACCCCACTGCCGTTGAATAATACGGCTCCTGGGCGTAATCCGTCAGGCCGGTAATGTTCAGCGGCGCACCGATACGCACCTGCGTATGGAACACGCGCTGGGCGCAGGCCGCCAGGCCTTCAATTTGCGCCGCGCCACCGGTTAGCACAATCCCCGCCGCCAGATGGTGTTTGACCCCTTGCTGGCGGAGCTGTTCCTGTAACTGCAAAATCTCTTCGTTGACCAGATTGAGTAGCTCGGTGTAGCGAGGCTCAATCACTTCTGCCAACGTCTGGCGCTGCAGGCTGCGCGGCGGACGACCACCCACGCTCGGCACTTCAACGCTCTCATCTTTGCCCACGATGGAGCCCAGTGCGCACCCATGGCGCACTTTAATCGCTTCGGCATCGCTCGGCGGCGTACCGAAAGCGTAAGCGATATCGCTGGTGACCACGTTCCCTGCGTAAGGGATCACTTTGGTGTGGCGCAGCGCCCCGCCAGTATAAACGGCGATGTCCATTGTACCACCACCGATATCCACCACGCAGACGCCCAGCTCACGCTCATCTTCCGTCAGTACGGAGTAACTGGCTGCCAGGCCGGCGAATATCAGTTGGTCAACTTTCAGGCCACAACGTTCCACGGCTTTAACGATGTTTTTCGCCATATCATTGTGGCAGGTAATCAGATGTACCTTGGCCTGCATACGCACGCCGGACAAGCCGACCGGATTTTTGATCCCTTCCTGGTAATCAATGGCATATTCTTGCGGAATAACATGTAAAACACGGTGCTCATCACGGACACGGACTGATTTCGCCGTATGCACCACGTTTTCGACATCTTCCTGTGTCACTTCTTCTTCTGAGATAGGCACCATGCCTATCTCATTTTGACAGCTTATGTGTTTGCCGGAAAGCGCCAGATACACAGAGGAGATCTGGCAATCCGCCATCAGTTCAGCCTGGTCGATCGCACGCTGTACGCATTTCACTACCGACTCGAGGTCATTCACCCCGCCTTTGTCCATACCCCGCGATGGGCAACTGCCCACGCCGATGATATTAACCATGCCGTCGGGCAGAACTTCCCCTACTAAAGCGGCAACCTTCGCGGTGCCAATCTCCAGTCCAACTACCAGTTTTCTGTCCGTCGCCTTGATCATTGTTGTTCTGCCTGTGCCTGATTCTGTTGTTGATTAGTGTCCTCTACCGGGGCAGGCTCCCAACCTACTGACGCCCCTGAGTCATAGCGCAAATCAACGTAGCTAATCCGATTACCCTCTGTTTGCGCCTGCTGCTGGAGAACCGGATACAGTTCTAAAAAGCGCTGAAGCCGCTTCATCGTGTCGCCCCGTCCAAGGTTGAGCTTAATTCCATCACTCAACGTTAACTGCCAGGAACGGCGCGCCGTCATTGCTGCCACATTTAACGTGAACTTCCCTTTCGCCAGCACGGCTCCCATGTCGCGGTATCCCTGCAAGACTTCGCTTTCGCTGCCTTCAGGGCCGTAGAGCATGGGCAAACTCTGCTTGTTGGCGCGATCGGCGGGTACACTGAAGGAGTTGCCTTCGGCGTCCACCATATGCTGATCATTCCAACGTGCAATCGGCACATATTCAACCAGATGAATCTTCAATTCGTCCGGCCATTGTTTTCTCACACTTGCCTGCTTAATCCACGGCAGACGCTCAATTTGCCCCTGAACGATGTTGACGTCCTGGGTCATAAAGGTTCCCGGCGACCCGAGAGCCAGTATTGACTGGCGAATATCGTCGTTGCGCGTGTAGTGGCGCTCACCGGTAACCACCAGTTTCGAAATCGGCAACCGTTGCGTGTCTTCCATCCAGCCCAGCACGACCCAGCCGCTAATCAACACGGTTAATAACACCGCCAGCAGGAAAACGATTCCTGCAAGACGCGTTCCATTATTGCGCCGTGAAGCGTTGTACTCTTCTTCTTCACGGTTCCGCGTATTCAGCGCAGCCTGCGACATATCACCCCGCCAGGTCCAGAATTCGTACTACCAGTTGCGAGAAGCTCATTCCCGCCTGACGCGCCGCCATCGGCACCAGACTATGGCTGGTCATCCCCGGAGAGGTATTGGCCTCCAGCAGATAAAACTGCCCGTCGCCGTCCTGCATCACATCAATACGTCCCCAGCCGTGACAACCAAGGACAGTCCATGCTTTTAACACCAAAGACTGCATTGCCGCTTCCTGGACGTTATCTTCACAACCAGGGCAGAAATACTTCGTCTCATCAGAGAGATACTTTGCATCATAATCATAGAAGGTTCCGGCAGGTTGGATGCGAATTGACGGCAAAATTTCTTCACCAAGCACCGCAACGGTAAATTCAGGGCCACTTAGCCATTTCTCTACCAGAACTTCTTCATCATGTTGAAACGCCAGCGTTAACGCCTGGGTCAATTCACCACTCTCGTTAACTTTTGACATCCCAACGCTTGAGCCTTCACGGCTCGGCTTGACGATAAGCGGCAGACCTAAATCGGTAAACTGCTGTTTTACTTCATCATTAAGCCCATTTTCAAACTCTGCGCGCGTCATCGCCACCCACGGTGCGACGGGTAAACCCGCGCCCTGCCACAGCAATTTGCTGCGCAGTTTGTCCATAGAAATTGCCGATGCCATCACGCCGCTACCGGTATAGGGCAGATTTAGCAGTTCCAGTAACCCCTGCAACGTGCCATCTTCCCCGCCCCGACCGTGAAGTGCAATAAACACTTTCTGAAAACCCATGTTTTTCAACTGGGTAACATCGACCTCTTTCGGGTCGACAGGATGTGCATCCACACCCGCTTCACGTAACCCCGCCAGCACGGCTGCGCCGGAGTTCAGCGAAACCTCGCGCTCTGCGGAGGTACCGCCCAGAAGGACAGCGATTTTATCAGCCATGACGCTCTTCCTCCTGAGTTTGCGGCTTGAGTTTGATTTCAGCTAAGTTACGCGCGATTTTGCCGATATTTCCAGCGCCCTGAATCAGCACTAAGTCGTTACCCGTCAGTACCGGCGCCAGCATTTCAGCGACCTGAGCCGGGTCAGAGACCAGAATCGGGTCAACTTTACCGCGGCCACGGATCGTGCGGCACAGGGAGCGGCTGTCCGCGCCCGGAATCGGTGCTTCACCAGCCGGATACACATCCAGCATCAGCAGCGCATCAACCTGCGTCAGCACGTTGGCAAAATCATCGTACAGGTCGCGCGTTCGGGTATAACGGTGCGGCTGGAACACCATCACCAGATTTTTATCCGGCCAGCCCGCGCGTGCGGCTTTAATGGTGGCGTCGACTTCCGTTGGGTGATGACCATAGTCATCAACCAGCATCGCGGTACCCGCTTTGCCATTCACCTCGTCCAGCGGATATTCGCCGAGGAAATCGAAGCGACGACCTGTGCCCTGGAAGCTTTCCAGCGCCCGCAGGATAGCTTCGTCATCGATGCCTTCCTCGGTGGCGACCGCAACAGCCGCCGCAGCGTTCAGCGCATTATGGCGCCCCGGCGCGTTCAGCGTGACATGCAGGTTTTCTTTATCCTGACGAACCAGCGTGAAGTGCCCCTGTGGGCCAATCTGCTGGTAGTTTTCAACGCGCACGTCCGCGTCATCACTGAAACCATAGGTGGTGATTTGACGCCCCACACGCGGCAGCAGCTCGCGGATCACGGGGTCATCCACACACATCACCGCACGGCCGTAAAACGGCAGGTTGTGCAGGAAGTTGATAAACGTCTGCTTCAAATTCTCGAAGTCGCCCTGGTAAGTATCCATATGGTCGGCTTCGATATTGGTGACAATCGCCACCATCGGTTGCAGATGCAGGAACGATGCATCGCTCTCATCGGCTTCCGCAATCAGGTAACGACTGTGGCCCAGACGCGCATGCACGCCTGCCGCTTTTACCAGACCGCCGTTAACGAAGGTCGGATCCAGCCCGGCTTCCGCGTAAATACTGGAGACCATCGCGGTGGTGGTCGTTTTACCGTGCGTACCGGCGATGGCGATGCCGTGGCGAAAACGCATCAGTTCGGCCAGCATTTCCGCACGGCGGATAACCGGGATACGCGCTTCATGTGCAGCGACAATTTCCGGGTTATCAGCAGCAATCGCCGTTGAAACCACCACAACGCTCGCATCGCGGACGTTTTCCGGACGATGGTTGAAATAAATCGTGGCGCCCAGTGTCGACAATTGCTGCGTCACCGGGTTTGGCGCCAGATCGGAACCGCTGATCTGATAACCTTCATTGGCCAGAACTTCGGCGATCCCGCCCATACCGGCACCGCCGATACCCACAAAGTGAATGTGCCGGACGCGACGCATCTCGGGCACAATGGAACGCAGTTTCGCCAGTTGTTGTGTATTCATTCTCTCAACGCCATCGACTTCTAAAATTCGTGCAGCGCAACGCGCGCCGCGAGGGTTAAGCCTGAGCTGCCAGGCTCACTTCTTTTGCTACTCGCTCTGTTGCATCCGGGATCGCCGCCGCGCGTGCGCGCTCTGCCATTTCCAGCAGGGTTTTGCGATCCCAATGTTCGAGCGTGGTGGCAACCGCTTCAGCGGTAAACTGCGGTTGCTCATAAATTTTTGCCGCGCCAGCCTGCTCCAGCGGCAAGGCATTCCAGTACTGCTGACGGTCTTTATGCTGGAACGGCACAAAGATAGCGGGCAGACCCGCCGCAGCGATTTCGCTGACGGTCAGCGCGCCGGAACGGCACACCACCACATCAGCCCAGGCATACGCAGCCGCCATGTCATCGATAAACTCGGTGACTTTATGCTGCGGCTCGCCCGCGTCCTCATAGGCCTGTTCAACAGTTTGCTGCGCCCCTTTACCGCTCTGATGCCAGATGGTAATGGTTTCGCCCAGTTTCGATGCTACCTGCGGCAGCGTCTGGTTGAGAATGCGCGCCCCCTGCGAACCGCCGACGACCAATACGCGTACCGGCCCTTCGCGACCAGCAAGACGCTGTTCCGGCAGCGGCAGCGCCAGCACATCCACGCGAACCGGGTTGCCTACCACTTCCGCATCAGGGAATGCGCCAGGAAACGCCTGCATCACTTTCTTCGCAATCTTCGCCAGCCATTTGTTGGTCAGGCCTGCAATGCCATTTTGCTCGTGCAGCACGACGGGAATACCCAGCGACCACGCCGCAAGGCCACCAGGCCCGGAGACATAACCGCCCATCCCCAGCACCACATCCGGCTTAAAACGCTTCATGATTGCGCGCGCCTGACGCCAGGCGTTGAAGATACGCAACGGTGCCAGCAGCAGCGCTTTCACGCCTTTGCCACGTAAACCGGAGATGCTAATAAAATCGATATCAATACCGTGTTTCGGTACGAGATCCGCTTCCATACGATCAGCGGTACCCAGCCAGCGTACTTGCCAGCCCTGGTCCATTAAATGGTGCGCAACCGCCAGCCCGGGGAACACATGCCCGCCGGTACCGCCAGCCATCACCATTAACCGCTTCGTTTCACCACTCATCTGGAACCTCGGGTAAACGCCTGGGCTTTTTCCAGACGTGTTTCATAATCGATACGTAACAAGAACATAATCGCCGTCGACATAATCAGCAGGCTGGAACCGCCGTAACTGATTAATGGCAGTGTCAAACCTTTGGTCGGCAACATACCGGCGGCGGCACCAACGTTTACCAGCGCCTGGAAGCTGAACCACACGCCAATGGCGCAGGCCAAAAAGCCGGCAAATCGCTGGTTGATTTCCAGTGCTTTTCGGCCAATGGACATGGCGCGGAAAGCGACGAAGAATACCATTAAAAGCGCCAGTACCACACCGATATAACCGAGCTCCTCGCCGATAATGGCGAAGATGAAGTCGGTGTGCGCTTCCGGCAGATACTCCAGTTTCTGGACGGAGTTACCAAGCCCCTGCCCCCACATCTCACCGCGCCCGAAAGCCATCAATGATTGGGTAAGCTGATAACCGCTGCCGAAAGGATCTTCCCACGGGTTCCAGAACGACGTAACACGGCGGATACGGTAAGGTTCAGCAAGGATCAGCAGCACCACCGCTGAAATCCCCATACCGATAATCGCGATGAACTGCCACAGCTTTGCGCCAGCCAGGAACAGCATCGCCAGCGTGGTGACAAACAGCACCACCACCGTCCCAAGGTCAGGCTGCGCCAGCAGTAAAATCGCCAGCACAAAAATGACGCCCATCGGCTTTAAGAAGCCGCGCAGGTTATTACGCACTTCATCGGCTTTACGCACCAGGTAGTTGGCGATATAGCAGAACAGGGACAGCTTGGTAAACTCCGCCGGCTGAATACGCAGCGGGCCGAAGGCAATCCAGCGCGATGCCCCGTTAACCGAGCTACCAACTACCAGTACAATCAATAGCATGACGATAGAGGCAATCAGCATTGAGGTGCTGTAGCGCTGCCAGAACTCCATCGGCAGGCGCAGCGTGATCATCGCCAGGGCGAACGCCAGCACGATATAGAGACCATCACGTTTGGCGAACAGGAAAGGATCGTTCGCCAGGCGCTGCCCGACAGGCATCGATGCCGATGTCACCATAATGAAGCCGATCGCCGCCAGGCCAAAAGTCAGCCACAACAGAGTGCGATCGTACATAACCAGGCTATCGGAATCCTGCTCCCGCGAGCCCATTACCCAGCCTTTTAATGCCGCATACACCCATGCCAGGATGGAAAACCCTGGCATACGAGGCATTTTCAGGCGCGGGAGGGATAAACGCATCAACCTAACTCCTTCGCCAGGCGCGTAAAGATATCGCCGCGCTGCTCAAAACTTTTAAATTGATCGAGGCTGGCGCAGGCCGGAGACAGCAGCACCATATCGCCCGCCTTCAGTTGCGGCGCAATGGCGCGCATCGCCTGTTCCATCGTTTCCGTTTGGGCAGCGACGTCAGGGCGCAATGCGGCAAGTTCAGCGCCGTCGCGACCAAAGCAATAAAGACGAATGTTGTCGCCGCTCAGATAACGCGCCAGTGGGCTGAAATCTGCGGATTTCCCATCGCCGCCCAGCAGCAGCCAGAGCGTACCGTCAACGTGCAGGCCATTGAGCGCCGCTTCAGTACTGCCTACGTTGGTCGCTTTCGAGTCGTTGATCCAGCGAACACCATTGTGATTGAGCACCACCTGGAAACGGTGCGCCAGACCCGCAAAGGTAGTCAGCGCCTTCAGGCTACTGGCTCGCGGCAGGCCAACAGCATCCGCCAGCGCCAGCGCCGCCAAGGCATTGCTGTAGTTATGCTGGCCGGTCAGGGACATCTCTTTGACATTCAGGACTTTTTCCCCCTTAACCCGCAGCCAGGTCTCACCCTGCTGGCGGTTGAGGTGGTAATCGCCCACATCAATGCCGAAGCTGACGCAGCGTTCATCAGCCCCGCGAATCGGCATGGTCAACGCATCATCGGCATTCACCACACAGGTTTTAGCATTTTCATAGACCCGCAGTTTGGCCGCGCGATACTGCTGCAGGCCAAACGGGTAGCGATCCATATGATCTTCAGTGACGTTAAGAATGGTTGCCGCCGCAGCCTGTAAGCTGGAGGTGGTTTCCAGTTGGAAGCTGGAGAGTTCCAGAACATAGAGTTCGCGCGTCGGATCGAGCAGCATTAACGCGGGCAAGCCAATGTTGCCGCCAACGCCCACATTGACACCCGCCGCTTTCGCCATCTCGCCCACCAGCGTGGTCACGGTACTTTTGCCGTTTGAACCGGTGATCGCCACAATTGGCGCCTGCGCTTCGCGGCAGAAGAGTTCGATGTCGCCGACAATCTCCACGCCAGCATCCGCGGCAGCACTTAAAGAGGGATGCGCCAGCGCGATACCCGGGCTTGCGACAATTAAATCCGCGGCCAGCAGCCAGTCATCATTCAGGCTACCAACATAACGCTCAACCTCTTCCGGCAGTTTATCCAGCCCAGGGGGAGTGGCTCGCGTATCCATTACGCGCGGCGTTACGCCACGCGCCATGAAGAAATCGACGCAGGAGAGCCCGGTCAAACCAAGACCGATAATGACAACATTTTTACCCTGGTAATCTGCCATGATTAACGTACCTTCAGCGTAGCCAGGCCAATCAGCACCAGCATCAGCGAAATAATCCAGAAGCGCACGATCACGCGCGGTTCCGGCCAGCCTTTCAGTTCATAGTGGTGGTGAATCGGCGCCATACGGAAGATACGCTGACCGCGCAGCTTGAAGGAACCGACCTGCAAAATCACCGACAGCGTTTCAACCACAAACACGCCGCCCATAATCACCAACAGAAACTCCTGACGCAGCAGCACGGCGATAATGCCTAATGCGCCACCCAGCGCCAGCGAACCGACATCGCCCATAAAGACTTGTGCCGGATAGGTGTTGAACCACAGAAAGCCCAGCCCTGCCCCGACAATCGCGGTGCAGACAATAACCAGTTCCCCGGCGTGTCGCAGATAAGGAATGTGCAGATAGTTGGCGAAGTTCATGTTCCCGGTAGCCCATGCCACCAGCGCAAAACCACCAGCGACGAAGACGGTTGGCATAATCGCCAGGCCATCCAGGCCATCGGTCAGGTTGACCGCGTTACCGGTGCCGACCACCACAAAGTAAGCCAGCAGAACGTAGAACAGGCCAAGCTGCGGCATCACATCTTTAAAGAACGGCACCACAAGTTGTGTGGCTGGCGTATCTTTGCCTGCCAGATACAGCGCGAACGCCACGCCCAGCGCAATCACCGACATCCAGAAATATTTCCAGCGCGCAATCAGGCCTTTCGTGTCTTTACGCACCACTTTGCGATAGTCATCGACAAAACCAATAATGCCGTAGCCGACCAGCACCACCAGCACACACCAGACGTATGGGTTGGACGGATAAGCCCACAGCAGCACGGAAACCACAATCGCGGTGAGGATCATGATCCCGCCCATCGTCGGCGTACCGCGTTTGCTGAAATGCGATTCCGGGCCGTCGTTACGCACAACCTGACCAAAGGAGAGTTTCTGTAAATGGGCAATCATGCGCGGGCCCATCCACAACGAGATGAACAGCGCGGTCAGCAGGCTGACAATGGCGCGAAACGTCAGATAAGAAAAGACGTTAAAGCCGGAATAATATTTGACCAAATGTTCGGCCAGCCAAACTAACATGTCCCGTTCTCCTGTAATGCGCGTACTACCTCTTCCATGGCGGCACTACGTGATCCTTTCACCAGAATGGTGAGGGTTTGTTGTTCATTAATCAGCGTTTTAAGACGCGCAATAGCTGCCGCTTTATCAGCGAAGTGCTCGCCAACGCCGCTGGCAGAACTGATTGCCTGACTCAATTTACCTACGCTTAAGACTTTATCGATGCCCGCCGCTTTCGCCGCTTCACCCACCTGCTTGTGGCAGGCTTCGCTTTCTGCGCCCAATTCAGCCATATCGCCCACCACCAGTACGCGATAGCCCGGCATCTCTTCGAGCACCTGCACCGCAGCGGTCATTGAGCCCACGTTGGCGTTATAGGAGTCGTCGAGCAGCAATTGTGTGTCGCTCAGATGGATGGGGAACAGACGTCCCGGAACGGAAGTCAGCTTCGCCAGCCCGGCCTTCACCGCGCCTAAATTCGCGCCAACGGCCATCGCCAGCGCCGTTGCGGCAAGCGCGTTGGCGATATTGTGGCGTCCCGGCAGCGGCAGCAATACATCCGCACTTCCGGTCGGGGTTTGCAGCGTAAATTCGGTACCATGGCTGGTAACGTGAATATTGGTCGCCGTGAAGTCGCTGTTCGCCGCATTCGGTGAGAAGCGCCACACTTTGCGGGAACCAATAATTGCCTGCCAGTTCAGCCAGTCGTTGTTGTCCGCATTGAGGATCGCAATACCGTTAACCGGCAGGCCGGTGAAGATCTCACCTTTGGCTTTTGCCACGCCGGCAAGCGAACCAAATCCTTCCAGGTGCGCCGCCGCCAGGTTATTCACCAGCGCCGCTTCCGGGCGAGTCAGGCTCACCGTCCAGGCGATTTCACCCTGATGGTTGGCGCCCAGTTCAATCACCGCATATTCATGTTCTTTTGTCAGGCGCAGCAATGTCATCGGCACACCGATGTCATTGTTGAGGTTGCCTGCGGTATAAAGCGTGTTGCCGCACTGCCCAAGAATGGCAGCCGTCATCTCTTTGACCGAGGTTTTACCGGAGGAGCCTGTCAGCGCGACGACGCGCGTTGGCACCTGCTGGCGAACCCACGCCGCCAGTTCACCGAACGCCAGACGGGTATCTTTCACCACCAGTTGCGGCAGATCGATATCCAGTTTACGGCTGACTAACAGCGCGCCCGCGCCGCCCTCTTTCGCTTTTTCAACGAAATCGTGGGCATCGAAACGCTCGCCTTTCAGAGCCACAAACAGGCAGCCCGGCGTTAATTTGCGCGTATCGGTGGTGACATCGTCGATACGCAGGTCAGAACCGTTCAGTTCACCGTGCAGGATGCCAGCCAGTTCGCTAAGCGTTACGCTAATCATGCGATGACTCCCAGCAGACGCGCTGCGGTTACACGGTCGGAATAGTCGAGACGTTGAGTCCCGACAATTTGATAATCTTCATGGCCTTTACCGGCCAGCAGCACCAGGTCATCAGGTTTCGCCTGCATGATGGCGTTAGTGACCGCTTGCGCACGTCCTTCCACTACTTTGGCGTGGCCGGCGTCAAGCATGCCCGCCAGGATGTCGTTGATGATAGCGCGCGGCTCTTCGGTACGCGGGTTATCATCAGTTACCACCGCGATATCCGCAAATTGCTCGGCAATCGCGCCCATCAGCGGACGTTTGCCTTTATCGCGATCGCCACCGCAGCCGAAGACGCACCACAGTTTGCCTGTACAGTGCAGGCGCGCCGCTTCGAGCGCTTTTTCCAGCGCATCCGGCGTATGGGCATAATCGACAACCACCGTCGGTTTACCCGGCGCGCTAAACACTTCCATACGGCCACAAACTGGTTGCAGGCGGGAGGCGGTTTTCAGCAGTTCCGCCAGCGGATAACCCAGCGCCAGCAGCGTCGCCAGCGCCAGCAACAGGTTGCTGACGTTGAACGCACCCATCAGGCGGCTTTCGATTTCGCCGTCACCCCAGGTGGAACTAAAGCGGATAGTCGCGCCGCTGTCGTGATAGTTCACCTCGGTCGCTTTTAACCAGCGTCCATGGCAGTTAGGGTTGATATGATCTTCCATTGACACCGCAACCGCGCCCGGCAGTTTTGCCAGCCAGCGGCGACCCACTTCATCGTCGGCGTTCACAATCGCCTGGCCGCAGTGGTGCGTGGAGTAAAGCAGCCATTTCGCCGCTTCGTAATGTTCCATATCACCATGATAATCAAGGTGATCGCGGCTCAGGTTGGTAAACACAGAAGCGACAAATTTCAGTGCCGCCACGCGGTGCTGTACCAGCCCGTGGGAAGAAACTTCCATTGCCGCCAGCGTCGCGCCCTGATCGGCAAGGCCGGACAGCACGTGCTGAACATCAACCGCTGAACCGGTGGTATTTTCCGTTGGGATCACATTACCCAGCAGACCGTTACCCACCGTCCCCATCACCGCGCTGGTTTCGCCCAGCAACTGGCCCCACTGCGCCAGCAGTTGGGTGGTGGTGGTTTTACCGTTAGTGCCGGTAACGCCGACGAGGCGCAGCCGCTCAGACGGCTCATGGTAAAAACGCCCTGCCAGGGCCGACAAACGTTCGTTTAACTGGCTGAGGTAGATAACCGGGACACCGTGCATTTCACGGATGTCGCCATCGGCCGCTTCATCTTTTGCCTCGGCTATAATGGCAGCGACACCTTGCGCAATTGCCTGCGGGATATAACGACGCCCGTCCGCCTGATGACCTACCACCGCCACGAAGAGATCGCCCGATGCAGCCACACGGCTGTCGAGTGTCATCTCTCGCAGTGTTCGCTCCGGCGCATTTGGCACCCACGGAGCGAGAAGGTCGCGCAAATTACGATCTGCCACCTGTTCCCTCGCCTTGATTAATCACAAATTCACTTTTTTCGCCCGTTGCCAGCGCGTCCGGCTCAATGTTCATGGTGCGCAGAACGCCGCCCATGATGGCACCGAAGACCGGCGCGGAAACGGCGCCGCCGTAGTATTTACCTGCCTGCGGGTCATTGATGACCACCACCAGCGCAAAACGCGGCTGGCTGGCTGGCGCGACGCCCGCGGTGTAAGCAATATATTTGTTGATGTAACGCCCGTCTGGCCCTACTTTTTTCGCCGTACCGGTTTTAATAGCGATGCGATAGCCTTTGATCGCCGCTTTCACGCCGCCGCCGCCAGGCAGCGCCACGCTTTCCATCATGTGCACGACGGTACGGACAATGGATTCCGGGAAGATACGTTCACCAGGAACCGGAGGGTCAACTTTGGTTATCGACAGCGGGCGGTAGATACCGTAGCTGCCTATCGTTGCGTAGACTCGCGCTAACTGTAACGGCGTTACCATTAGCCCGTAGCCGAAAGAGAAGGTGGCCCTCTCTATGTCAGACCACCGTTGTTTTTGAGGATATAAGCCACTGCGTTCTCCGACCAACCCCAAATTGGTCGCTTTTCCCAGCCCAAAACGTGAGTAAGTATCTACTAACGCTGAGGACGGCATCGCTAACGCCAGCTTGGAAACACCGACGTTACTCGACTTCTGTAAAACCCCGGTCAGGGTCAATTCGCTATAACGCGCCACGTCTTTAATTTCGTGACCGTTAATTCGGTAAGGAATGGTATTCAGCACGGTATTTTCGCGCACCACGCCGCGCTGCAAGGCGGTCATCACCACCATCGGTTTAACCGTTGAACCCGGTTCAAACACGTCAGTGATGGCGCGGTTACGCATGGTGTCTTTTGCCGTACCGGAGAAGTTATTCGGGTTATAGGATGGGCTGTTGGCCATCGCCAGCACTTCGCCGGTGTTCACATCCACCAGCACCGCGCTACCTGATTCCGCTTTGTTAAATGCCACGGCGTTGTTCAGTTCGCGGTAAACCAGCGCCTGAAGACGCTCATCAATACTCAGGGCAAGGTTATGCGCCGCCTGGCTGTCCGTTGAGGAGATATCCTCAATCACGCGGCCGTAGCGGTCTTTACGCACAATACGTTCGCCCGGTTGCCCGGTCAGCCACTTATCAAAGCTCTTCTCAACACCCTCGATCCCCTGGCTATCGACGTTAGTGAAGCCAATGAGATGGGAAGTCACTTCGCCTGACGGATAGTAACGGCGCGACTCTTCACGCAGATGAATACCCGGCAGTTTGAGTTTTTTGATGTAGTCCGCCATGTCTGGGTTCACCTGGCGGGCAAGATAGATAAAGCGCCCTTTCGGGTTGGCATTGATACGGTTCGCGAGCTGATCGAGCGGCAGATTCAGCGCGGTAGAGAGGGCATTCCAGCGGTCGCCAACGCTAACACCACCGGCATCATGCACCTCTTTCGGGTCAGCCCAGATGGCTTTTACCGGCACGCTCACCGCCAGAGGACGGCCGGAGCGGTCAGTAATCATGCCACGGGATGTAGAGACTTCCTGCACACGCAGGGAACGCATATCCCCCTGGCGCACCAGCATATCCGGATTGATTATCTGCAACCAGGCGACACGCCCCAGCAAAAGCCCCAGTGCCACCAGAATACAGCCGCAAAGCAACGCAAAACGCCAACTGATAAAGTTGGCCTGTTCTTCCTGACGTTTTGGTTTAAGCGTCTTTCCCGCTGCTTTCATGCGTTGCGATAATCCTTATTTCTGTACAACTATGTTTTCTTTTGACGGATCAACATGTTGCATTTGCAACTTTTCCGTAGCGATACGCTCAACCCGGCTATGATCGCCGAGGGCGTTCTCTTCTAAAATCAGGTTGCGCCATTCGATATCCAGCGCATCGCGTTCCAGCACCAACTGCTCACGCTGCGCAGTTAACAGACGGGTATGGTGCGCCGTCGTCACCACGGTGACTGCCGTAACAATGATGCAAATGAACAGACAGAGTGGCAGCTTCCCAAACCGCAAAAGATCGTCTCCGATTACGCCAGGCAAGGCATGGCGCTCGTTACTTCCAATCGATCCCTTAACTTTGCTTAGGGCTTCTGTCACTCTGCTGATCATGCGTTCGTCCTTTCTGCGATACGCAGTACTGAACTACGGGCACGTGGATTTTCAGCCACTTCTTCTTCGTCCGGCATCAACTTGCCTAGCGCTCGCAAATGACGGCCACCCAGCTTCCTGAGTTGCTCTTCGGTCATCGGTAACCCTGCCGGAACCTGCGGGCCGCGGCTTTGTTCACGCATAAAGCGTTTCACAATGCGGTCTTCCAGCGAGTGGAAACTAATAATCGACAGCCGCCCACCCGGGGCCAGCACGTCGAGCGAGCCTTTTAGCGCCTGCTCTATCTCCTCCAGTTCACTGTTCACCCAGATGCGCACCGCCTGGAAGGTACGGGTCGCGGGATGTTTGAATTTGTCTTTCACCGGCATCGCCGCAGCAACCACTTCCGCCAGTTCTTTGGTGCGGGTCATGGGCTCAACGCGGTTGCGCTCAACGATGGCGCGGGCAATACGTTTGCCAAAACGCTCTTCGCCGTAGGTTTTAATCACCCAGGCGATATCCGCTTCGTCCGCCGTTTGCAGCCATTCGGCGGCAGACTGGCCGCGCGTTGGATCCATACGCATATCCAGCGGCCCGTCGCGCATAAAGGAGAAGCCGCGTTCAGCATCGTCAAGCTGCGGTGAAGAGACGCCAAGATCGAGCAAAATGCCGTCGATCTTGCCTGTAAGTTCGCGCTCACTAACATAATCAGCCAGCGCAGAGAAAGGGCCATGAATGATGGAGAAGCGAGGATCATCAATGGTGTTTGCTACGGCAATAGCCTGCGGGTCGCGATCGATAGCCAGCAGTCTACCCTGCTCGCCAAGCTGCGAGAGGATAAGACGCGAGTGGCCACCGCGACCAAAAGTGCCATCAATGTAGATACCATCCGGACGGATATTCAGGCCGTTGACGGCGTCGTCCAGTAGTACCGTTTTATGTTTAAAAGTTTCCATCATTTTATAAGGACAAATCCTGCAACCGCTCCGAAAGCGCTCCTGAAGCGGTTTGCTCAGCGTCGATATCTTCCCTGACCTGTTGATACCAGGTCGTTTCATCCCACAGTTCAAATTTGTTGAACTGCCCGACCAGCATCACTTCTTTTGTCAACCCGGCATGTTGCCGTAAGACCGGTGCGATCAAGAGTCGCCCGGCGTTATCCATTTGGCATTCGCTGGCATGCCCTAACAACAACCGCTGCACGCGGCGTTCTACGGGATTCATGCTCGACAAACGCGAGAGTTTTTGCTCGATGATTTCCCATTCGGGCAGGGGGTAAAGCAGCAGGCATGGGTGATGGATGTCAATGGTGCACACCATTTGACAGGTAGCATTCTCAATCAGCGCATCCCGATACCGGGTAGGGACGGCTAAACGCCCCTTGCTGTCGAGATTAACTAACGTTGCCCCGCGGAACATGCCAGCTTTCCCCCTTCTCGCCACTTTAACCCACAAATTCCCACCTAAAGGAGTTTACGGAGCAGAGGAAAAGCTTGTCAAGCCAGCATCAATGCCAACGGAGGCTAAAATCCCACTCTTTGCGGCCATTAATAGCCCCGATTAAATTCAATACACCTGTCGAGGCAAATTAACGTCATGAATATGTGTAAGAAAAAAACTCAACAAATCCGTAACATTTTAAGGTCACTAAATATCATCAATAGAATATATAAAGTGTCAGTTTGCGACGCGAGCGGCATTTTAGGACATTCTGAAGGCCGTTAACAGTCCTTGTTTTGCGTAACAGTGGTATTTAAAAGGCCTGCCAGGTCTGGCTTTGCGGGTCGAAGGATGAAGTGTTTGTTATTTCAGCATTCAGAGGGGGGAATGTAACAAAATAATTCACTGGTGACGTATTTTTACTTTCTATTTACTTCGATGATTTAGCTTTCCACCCTTTATGCAGGGGTTGAAATTAAATCCTAAGAAAAATGAGGAATTATCTGAATAATATATGCTGGCTAATTATTTGGCGATGGAGGCAATAAAAACCGCCACCGCCAGATTATTTAACGACGGCTCAGACTGCCCCGACGGTAAAGATTACGGCGGATCCGGCTCAAACCAGGCTTCGGTTTGCGTGGTTCATCGAGGCTTGCCAGCACAATTTCCAGCACACGCTCGGCAACATCGCGGTGGCGTTGCGCTACGGCCAGCACCGGACATTGCAGGAAATCGAGCAGTTCGTTATCGCCAAAGGTAGCAATCGCCAGTTCGGAAGGCAGTTTACCTTCGCGGCGCAGCGTCACGTCCATCACGCCCTGTAACAATGCAAAAGAGGTCGTGAACAGCGCTTCCGGCATCGGATGCGTCTCAAGCCACTTTTCAAACAGCGCTGCCGCCGCTTCACGTTCGTAGCTGTTCGCATAGAGGAAGTGCACTTCACGCGGATCGTCCTTCCACGCGGTACGGAAGCCTTGCTCACGCAGGAAACTGACGGAGAGTTCCGGCAATGCGCCTAAATAAAGGACGGTTTCCGCAGGGAACTTACGCAGCTCTTCCGCCAGCATCTCGGCGTCATCCTGATCGGCACCGACAACGCTGGTGAAGTGTTCACGATCCAGCGCGCGATCCAGCGCGACAATCGGGAAGGAGTCATTAGCCCAGCGCTGATAAAAAGGATGCTCCGGCGGCAGAGCCGTTGAAACGATGATGGCATCGACCTGGCGCTGCAACAGATGCTCAATACAACGCATCTCGTTGTCCGGCTGATCTTCCGAACAGGCGATCAGGAGTTGATAACCGCGCTGGCGCGCCTGACGTTCCAGGTAATTAGCAATGCGGGTGTAGCTGGTGTTTTCCAGATCGGGGATCACCAGACCGATGGAACGTGTGCGTCCCGCACGTAACCCGGCAGCGACCGCGTTTGGATGGTAGTTATGCTCGCGCACCACGGCCATCACTTTTTCGACTGTTTTGTCACTGACGCGATACTGCTTGGCCTTACCGTTAATCACATAGCTGGCGGTGGTACGTGACACACCGGCAAGCCGGGCGATTTCATCCAGTTTCACAATTGCCCCTTGCTTGAATAGTACAATCCATAACCATTGTTAAATCATGGAATAAAATTTATAACATCTAAACGCAGAATGCGGACGGCGGCAATAGCTTTTGTTCGCAGTTATTGCCCGTTTCGCAAAAAAAAGCCCAACACAACGCTGGGCTACGTAAAACCGATGACTTTCGGGCTAGCGCATGATCTTATCGCCGCGCGACAGCCCGACCACGCCGGAGCGGGCCACTTCAACAATTCGGGCGACATCACGCAGAGAAGCGAGGAAGGCGTCCAGCTTGTCGCTGGTACCCGCCAGTTGAACGGTATAAATAGACGGTGTGACGTCGATAATCTGCCCGCGGAAGATTTCCGTGTTGCGTTTCACTTCGTCTCGTCCATAGCCGCTGGCCTGCACTTTCACCAGCATAATTTCGCGCTCAACATAGGCACCCTGGCCAATTTCATTCACCCGCAGCACATCCACCAGCTTATGCAGTTGCTTTTCAATTTGCTCGATGGCTTTGTCGTCGCCGACGGTCTGGATGGTCATGCGCGAAAGAGTGGGATCGTCGGTCGGTGCAACGGTCAGGCTCTCAATGTTGTAGCCACGCTGCGAAAAGAGGCCAATCACGCGCGACAGCGCCCCTGACTCGTTTTCCAGTAATACAGATAATATCCGGCGCATAATCAGGTTCTCTCCGTTTTACTCAACCACATCTCGTCCATTCCGCCACCGCGAATATGCATCGGATAGACATGCTCACTGCCATCAACCGCCACATCGACAAACACCAGACGATTGTTGCGCACCTGCTCCAGCGCTTCCGTCAGTTTGCTTTCCAGCTCGTCAGGTGTGGTGATACGTATTCCCACGTGACCATAGGCTTCCGCCAGGCGAACAAAGTCAGGCAACGATTGCATATAGGATTGCGAGTGCCGGCCGGAGTAAATCATGTCCTGCCACTGCTTCACCATGCCGAGATAACCATTGTTGAGGTTCAGCACCAGCACCGGCAGGTTGTATTGCAAGGCGGTGGAGAGTTCCTGAATGTTCATCTGGATACTGCCATCGCCGGTTACGCAGACCACCGTTTCATCTGGCAGCGCCATTTTCACGCCCAGCGCGGCAGGCAGACCAAAGCCCATCGTGCCGAGTCCACCGGAGTTTATCCAGCGGCGCGGCTTATCAAATGGATAATAGAGCGCAGCGAACATCTGATGCTGACCGACATCCGAGGTGACGTATGCCTTCCCCTCCGTCAGGCGCCAGATCGTGTCAATGACCGCCTGGGGTTTGATCTGATCGCTGTTTTTGTCGTAGCTCAGGCAATGACGCGCGCGCCACTGCTCGATCTGCCGCCACCAGTCGCGGATCTCATCCAGCGGCTGCTGTATCTCTTCCTGGCTCAGCAGTTCCAGCATCTGCTCCAGCACCAGCCGCGCATCGCCGACGATCGGAATATCCGCCGCAACGGTTTTTGAGATCGAGGTAGGATCGATATCGATGTGCAGCACGGTGGCATCCGGGCAGTACTTGGCCAGATTATTGGTGGTGCGATCGTCAAAACGCACGCCAACGGCGAAGATCACATCGGAATGGTGCATCGTCATGTTGGCTTCGTAGGTGCCGTGCATGCCCAGCATACCCAACGCCTGCTGATGCGTGGCCGGGAACGCGCCAAGCCCCATCAGCGATGACGCCACTGGCAGATTCAGTTTTTCAATGAGCGCGCGTAACTGTTCATGGCACCCGGCGTTGACTGCCCCACCGCCCACATACACCACCGGTTTTTTCGCCGCAATCAGCGTTTGCAGGGCTCGCTTAATTTGCCCCTTATGCCCGGTGGTGGTCGGATTATAGGAGCGCATGCTCACCGCATCCGGATAGTGGTAAGGCATTTTGTTCGCCGGGTTGAGAATATCTTTCGGGAGATCGACCACCACCGGGCCCGGGCGACCGCTTGCCGCCAGCCAGAAGGCTTTTTTCAGCACGCCTGGAATATCTTCCGTCTGCTTCACCAGGAAGCTGTGTTTTACCACCGGGCGGGAGATCCCCACCATGTCACACTCCTGAAAGGCATCGTAGCCAATCAGCGATGTGGCGACCTGACCAGAAAGCACGACCAGTGGAATAGAGTCCATATAGGCCGTCGCGATACCGGTAATGGCGTTAGTTGCCCCCGGGCCGGACGTCACCAGAACGACGCCCACTTCCCCGGTAGCCCTGGCAAGACCGTCTGCCATATGAACCGCCGCCTGCTCATGGCGAACCAGCACATGATCGATTCCCCCTACCGTATGCAGCGCATCGTAGATATCGAGCACCGCGCCCCCAGGGTAGCCAAAGACCTGCTTTACGCCCTGATCGATTAACGACCGGACGACCATCTCGGCGCCAGACAACATCTCCATGGTTTGCCTCCAGGCTAAATTTTTATGATGGCAGAACTCATTTCCGCGCAATCATGCATCGCGGGCAGAGAAACGCCTGCGCATGCTTATGTCATTACCATAACGAAATAACATAACCGCTCAACATCGGGCAGGCAATCGGCGTAACTACGGAGCCAGCAACAGAAAAAAGAGGAAAAAAAGGGAATTAACCGTAAAGATGGTGGATTCGTTCAGTGATAAGAAAAGCGTGTCGCAGATACATGGAGGAATGGCATTTTTACAGCAAAACATCCATTTTTTTCCTTGCGTCACCCACCCCTTGCGGATAACAACAGAATAAAATTCCCTATTTTTACTGTATGACAAAATAAACCGGATACCTGCATATCCGGTTATTATTCAGATAAATTAGTGGCGACAAACATTTACCAACAGCTCTTCCATCCACTGATGACCGCGGTCGCGCCCGGCGGCTTCATGCCATGAGAGATAGCAAGTACGGCTATTAAGCTTCATTGGCAACGGCAGTACCTGTAGTTCCAGTTTCTCAGAAAACTCTTCCGCCAGCCAACGCGGTGCAATGGCCACCATATTCGTTTGTGAAACCACATTTAATACGCTTATCAGCGCCATTCCCTGATAGGCAATTCGGCTTTGTTTATCCGGCGTGTCATACCACGGCTGGCTGAAAGATGCATAACGATCCAGTGCAACAACGGCATGTTCTTCCTGATAAACGCTACTTTCTGTTAATGGCCCGTTTATACGTGGATTTTTCTTGCTGGCAACTAATACCATTTCATCATTAAATAAAGGCACGCAGGCAAACTCCGGGCGACGGAACTCTTCATACCCCAGAACAAATTCTATTTCCTGATAACGAAGCTGATGCTCGGTATTCTGATTTAACGATGACTTAAAGACTAAATGGATATTGGGTGCTACTTCCGCAACGCGATTAAAAATAATCGACGTTAAATAGTTATCCAGCGGGCTGCAGACACACAGATTAAAGATTCGTTCACTGCTGATGGGTTCAAAACCCGAACCCGGCAACTCATTTTGTACCAGTTGCAAGGCCTGACGCACGGAACCGAAGAGCTGAAATGCGCGCGCGGTCGGCTGGATACCACGGCCATAACGTACAAATAACTCATCATTAAACATCACTTTCAGACGCGCAACAGCGTTACTCACTGCGGGCTGCGACATCCCTAACATGTGAGCGGCGCGAGTGATATTTTGTTCCTGCATTACGGCATCAAACACAGTCAGCAAATTGAGATCAACCATTCGAAGCTGCGGTTTAGAGCTTTCATGAAGACCAACATTACGTGGCTCTGGTTTGCTTATAACGCTTTCTGACTCCACTGTCATACTAAACTCCCTTTGCAAAATCGCAGTAATATATTATGACAATATGATTTACCATGCATATAAGATCCAAAAAAGAGAAAATGATAAAATTAGGAATTTATAAAGACCGGTTTCTTGCCAGGGTGCCTGACAATAAAACCGGGACTCATAACGAAAAACTAATGATACATAGTGTACTCATAGATTTGCTAAATAAACAACAGCACGAATAATTAACGACACTTTAAGTATTATTAAAGTGTTATATTCTTAATTTATATTTTTTAACGTTTCCTTAGCAAGTTAGATTACGAAACATTCACTAAATGAATATATTCTAAAAATTAAGTCTATTGAATCAGAGTGATAAGCATCATGCCCTGTTATCGCAACATCGTAAAAAATTACAAAAAAATATTTTCATATGCGTCTGGATATAAAAATCGTTACCGCTGCTTAAAACGATCCTCTGGATTTTGTGATCTCCATCAGCACAATTAGCTAATGCACACGCCCCTCAGACGACGCTTAGAAGACCCTTTTGATAAACAAGGGTTGACATCAATCATCATATCCAGTACCACTAAAAGCATATCGAATTTACCTGGAGCATGACGACAATGATCCGCAGCACTCGTTTCATCAGCCTACTACTACTAAACGCCTCATTTGTGCGCGGTGGGCTGGTGGACGACGTTAAGCGTTAAGTCATCTTCCAGTAAGACGAAACCCGCGCCATTGCGCGGGTTTTTTTTCGCTCGTAGCAAGGCGCCCCTGGTAAACTAAGGACCTCAAACATGAGCCAACAAGTCATTATCTTCGATACCACCTTACGTGATGGTGAACAGGCGTTACAGGCAAGCCTGAGTGTGAAAGAAAAACTGCAGATTGCCTTAGCCCTTGAGCGTATGGGCGTCGATGTGATGGAAGTCGGATTTCCGGTCTCTTCACCGGGTGACTTCGAATCCGTACAGACTATTGCGCGCAACATCAAAAATAGCCGCGTCTGTGCGCTGGCTCGTTGTGTCGAGCATGACATTGACGTTGCAGCAGAATCCCTGAAAGTAGCAGAAGCGTTCCGTATCCATACTTTTATCGCCACCTCGCCGATGCATATTGCCACTAAACTGCGCAGTACGCTGGATGAAGTGATTGAACGCGCGGTATACATGGTGAAACGCGCCCGCAATTATACCGACGACGTTGAGTTCTCCTGTGAAGATGCTGGCCGGACACCCATCGATCAGTTAGCACGTGTGGTAGAAGCGGCCATTAATGCCGGTGCGACCACCATCAACATCCCTGACACCGTTGGCTACACCATGCCGTTCGAATTTGGCAATATCATCACTGGCCTGTATGAACGCGTGCCGAACATCGATAAAGCGATTATCTCCGTTCACACCCATGACGATTTAGGCCTGGCTGTCGGCAACTCTATCGCTGCAGTCCATGCCGGTGCCCGTCAGGTTGAAGGCGCGATGAACGGTATCGGCGAACGCGCCGGTAACTGCTCGCTGGAAGAGGTGATCATGGCGATTAAGGTGCGCAAGGATATCCTGAACCTGCATACCAACATCAACCACAACGAAATCTGGCGCACCAGCCAGACGGTCAGCCAGATCTGCAACATGCCGATTCCGGCCAACAAAGCGATCATTGGCAGCGGCGCCTTCGCGCACTCCTCCGGTATTCACCAGGACGGCGTACTGAAAAACCGCGAAAACTACGAAATCATGACCCCGGAATCCATCGGCCTGAATCAGGTACAACTGAACCTGACTTCCCGCTCTGGCCGTGCCGCTGTAAAACACCGCATGGACGAGATGGGCTACAAAGAGACCGACTACAGCATGGATCACCTGTACGACGCCTTCCTGAAGCTGGCGGACAAAAAAGGCCAGGTCTTCGATTACGACCTGGAAGCGCTGGCGTTCATCAACAAGCAGCAGGAAGAGCCGGAGCATTTCCGCCTGGATTACTTCAGCGTGCAGTCAGGCTCCAGCGATATCGCCACCGCCTCGGTCAAACTGGCCTGCGGCGATGAAGTGAAAGCCGAAGCCGCCAACGGCAATGGCCCGGTCGACGCCATTTACCAGGCGATTAACCGTATCACGCAATACGACATCGAACTGGTGAAATACGGCCTGAGCGCCAAAGGCCACGGCAAAGATGCGCTGGGTCAGGTGGATATCGTCGTTACCCATAACGGTCGTCGCTTCCACGGCGTTGGCCTGGCGACGGACATCGTTGAATCTTCCGCGAAAGCGATGGTTCACGTCCTGAATAACATCTGGCGCGCCGCCGAAGTTGAAAAAGAGTTGCAACGCAAAGCTCAGAATAACGAGAACAACAAGGAAACCGTGTAATGTCGAAGAATTACCATATTGCTGTGTTACCGGGTGATGGTATTGGCCCGGAAGTGATGACACAGGCATTGAAAGTACTGGAAGCCATCCGTCAGCGTTTTGATATGCGCATCACCACCAGCCACTATGATGTGGGCGGTGTCGCGATTGATAATCACGGTACGCCGCTGCCGAAAGCCACCGTGGAAGGTTGCGAGCAGGCTGACGCCGTGCTGTTTGGCTCCGTTGGCGGCCCGAAATGGGAACATTTGCCGCCGAACGATCAGCCCGAGCGCGGCGCGCTGCTGCCGTTGCGTAAACACTTCAAACTGTTCAGCAACCTGCGTCCGGCGAAACTGTACCAGGGGCTGGAGGAGTTCTGCCCGCTGCGCGCCGATATCGCCGCTAACGGCTTCGACATTCTGTGCGTGCGTGAACTGACCGGCGGTATCTATTTCGGCCAGCCGAAAGGCCGCGAGGGCAGCGGTCAGTACGAAAAAGCGTTTGATACCGAGGTGTATCACCGCTTTGAAATTGAACGTATCGCCCGTATTGCCTTTGAATCTGCGCGTAAACGTCGTCGCAAAGTGACCTCAATTGATAAGTCCAACGTGTTGCAGTCCTCTATTTTGTGGCGCGAAATCGTCAGCGAAATTAGCCGCGAATATGCAGACGTTGAACTGAACCATATGTACATCGACAACGCCACCATGCAGATGATCAAAGATCCGTCGCAGTTTGACGTGGTGCTGTGCTCCAACCTGTTCGGCGACATTCTCTCTGACGAATGCGCGATGATAACCGGCTCAATGGGCATGCTGCCTTCCGCCAGCCTGAATGAACAAGGTTTTGGCCTGTATGAACCCGCGGGCGGCTCTGCGCCGGATATCGCCGGGAAAAACATCGCCAACCCGATCGCCCAGATCCTGTCGCTGGCGCTGCTGCTGCGCTACAGCCTGGACGCGAACGACGCGGCGGATGCCATTGAAAACGCGATCAACCGTGCGCTGGAAGAAGGTATCCGCACCGGTGATTTGGCTCGCGGCGGCGCGGCGGTCAGTACCGATGAAATGGGCGATATTGTGGCCCGCTATATCGCTGAAGGGGTGTAATCATGGCAAAGACACTGTATGAAAAATTGTTCGATGCCCATGTGGTTTATGAAGCCCCCAGCGAAACGCCGCTGCTGTACATCGACCGTCACCTGGTGCATGAAGTGACGTCCCCACAGGCGTTTGATGGCCTGCGCGCGCACAATCGCCCGGTGCGTCAGCCGGGTAAAACCTTCGCCACCATGGATCACAACGTCTCAACGCAGACTAAAGATATCAATGCGTCCGGCGAGATGGCCCGCATTCAGATGCAGGAACTGATTAAAAACTGCAAAGCGTTTGGTGTAGAGCTTTATGATTTGAATCACCCATACCAGGGCATTGTGCACGTCATGGGGCCGGAACAGGGCATCACTCTGCCTGGCATGACGATTGTCTGCGGCGACTCTCACACCGCGACACACGGCGCATTTGGCGCACTGGCATTTGGCATCGGCACCTCCGAAGTGGAGCATGTGCTGGCGACGCAAACCCTGAAACAGGGTCGCGCCAAAACCATGAAGATTGAAGTCAAAGGCACCGCAGCACCAGGTATCACCGCGAAAGACATCGTGCTGGCGATTATCGGCAAAACCGGCAGCGCGGGCGGCACCGGCCATGTGGTCGAGTTCTGCGGCGACGCTATCCGTGCCCTGAGCATGGAAGGCCGCATGACCCTGTGCAACATGGCAATCGAAATGGGGGCGAAAGCGGGCCTGGTTGCGCCGGATGAAACCACCTTTAACTACGTCAAAGGTCGGCTGCATGCGCCAAAAGAGAAAGATTTTGACGACGCCGTCGCATACTGGAAAACCCTGCACACAGATGAAGGCGCTCAATTTGACGCAACCGTCACCCTGCAGGCCGAAGAGATTGCCCCGCAGGTGACCTGGGGGACTAACCCGGGCCAGGTGATTTCTGTGAATGACATCATTCCCGATCCGGCGTCATTTACCGATCCGGTTGAACGCGCATCAGCGGAAAAAGCGCTGGCCTATATGGGTCTGAAATCAGGCGTACCGCTGACGGAAGTAGCTGTCGATAAAGTATTTATTGGTTCCTGTACCAACTCACGCATCGAAGATTTGCGCGCGGCGGCGGAGATTGCCAAAGGGCGTAAAGTCGCGCCGGGCGTGCAGGCGCTGGTTGTGCCAGGCTCCGGCCCGGTAAAAGCGCAGGCGGAAGCGGAAGGGCTCGATAAGATCTTTATCGAAGCAGGCTTTGAGTGGCGCTTGCCGGGCTGCTCCATGTGCCTGGCGATGAACAACGACCGTCTGAACCCGGGCGAGCGCTGCGCATCCACCAGCAACCGTAACTTTGAAGGCCGTCAGGGCCGCGGCGGACGCACCCATCTGGTCAGCCCGGCAATGGCAGCAGCGGCAGCCGTTACCGGTCACTTCGCCGATATTCGCAGTCTGAAATAAGGAAACCATCATGGCAGAGAAATTTACCCAACATACCGGGCTGGTGGTTCCGCTGGACGCGGCGAACGTCGATACCGACGCCATCATTCCAAAGCAGTTTTTGCAGAAGGTAACGCGCACCGGTTTTGGCGCGCACCTGTTCAACGACTGGCGCTTCCTCGACGATAAAGGCGAACAGCCGAACCCGGAATTTGTGCTGAACTTCCCGGTTTATAAAGGCGCGTCGATTCTGCTGGCGCGAGAAAACTTTGGCTGTGGCTCCTCGCGTGAGCACGCCCCCTGGGCGCTGACCGATTACGGTTTTAAGGTGGTTATCGCCCCGAGCTTCGCTGATATTTTCTACGGCAACAGTTTTAACAATCAGTTGCTGCCGGTGACGCTGAGTGACGCACAGGTTGATGAACTGTTCGCGCTGGTGCAGGCGAATCCGGGCATCACCTTTGAGGTGGATCTGGAAGCGCAGGTGGTGAAAGCGGGCGATAAAACCTACAGCTTTAAGATTGATGACTTCCGCCGCCACTGCATGCTGAACGGCCTGGACAGCATCGGCCTGACGCTGCAACACGAAGACGCCATTTCGGCGTATGAGAATAAGCAGCCGGCGTTTATGCGCTAGTACTTCCCTGACGTAAGTAAAACCCGGTGAAAGAGCCGCACCGGGTTTTTATTTTATCTCTCAACGGGAAAGTCAGACGCATCAGATAGCGCCACGCAGGAGGCGGGTTCTCCGCCCACAATATCGCAATCACGATACTCTCCCCCGCTCTGCCTCACCGGAAAATGGCTGACATTTGATAGCCCTTAGCAGCCAGTGACATCTCCGCCAACGACCTGGCAATCCCGGTATTGCCCATTGCTTTGTTCAATCGGAAAATGGTTGGCATTGGCGAGCCCCGAACAGTGCGTGGCCTCCCCTCCACTCAGCATGCAGGAACGGTACGCCGCTTCGGCGCAGGAGATCGCCGAAATGGATATAACCAACGATAAAATCAGCAATTTATTCATCATCCTTCCTCTGGCTCATGTTTAAGCAATAGCCAGAGGATAAGGCATTTTCCTGCAGAAAAGTGGGCCGATACGACGATTCGGAATACATCAAGATAATGACAGCCAGCATCCTGCCTCCATGCAGGGCATACCTGAATCACACGTCTTTCACCCGGCTGGTCATAAACAGCGTCACCAGCGAAATCGCGGCAATTACCCAGTACACCATCCCGTGACCAAAACTCTGCGCGATGGCTCCCTGAATCACCCCCGCCAGAATCACGCCCGTTGATATGCTATTGGTAAACAGCGTTGTCGCTGACCCCGCGCGCCCCGGCATTAAATCCTGGAACCACAGCATGCCGATCCCGGCGACGATGCCAATGAACACCGCATTAAATAGCTGTAAAATCAGCAGTGCCGTTTCGCTGTGGAACAGAATCAACCCCACGTAGAACAGTACGCCAAAGGCTACCGATGTCACCATCATCCGCCGCTTGCCGAAGCGTTTAACGTAGTAGCCCGCAAGGATCATCGCCGGAATTTCCAGCCCGGCTGCGGTGCCCATCAGGATCCCTGCCAGTTTATCCGGCAGGCCGAGATCGCTGCTGATCCACAGCGGCATGTCGATGATATACATGGTGTTGCATGTCCACATCAGCGTTGAGGCGATAAACAGCATCCGCACGTTGGGATCTTTCCAGCCGCTGACCTGGGTGATTTCAACGTCCGCCGCCTGCTCAACACGCGCCACAGACGGCAGCATTAGCGTAATCATCGCCAGGCTGATGGCAAAAATCCCGGCGGCAATCGCGAACATCATCGTAAAGCCGTAATTCAGCGCCAGCATAAACGCCAGCGGCGGGCCAATTACCCACGCCAGAGAAAGCTGCGCACGCATCACCGAACTGAACATCACCACTTCCCGCGCCGAGCTGTCTGCATACTCACGCGCCAGTGCAAAAAGCTGTGGCATCGCGGCATTGGCGATAGACGCCAGCAGCACGCCGCAGGTGATCAAGGTTAAATAGTGACGATTGAAGGCGAACAGCAGCGCATTTCCCACCGCCATCAGGCAGCAGAACATAATCAACTTGCGACGATCGCCCTGACTGTCAGATCGTTTTGCCAGCCACAGGCTGACCAGGATCCCGGCGATAGCATTAACCGTATAAAACAGCCCCACCCAGAACGGCTGTGCGCCCACTTCCCGGCTGAGAAACAGACTGAGCGTCGGCGCCTGTAACGCCCCGGCAACGCCCATCATAAACGCCACCAGCATAAAGGCCGCGTAGACACCGTTGAGACGTCGTCCCATCGTCATAATCCAGAGCATGAGAGATCCTTTAGCGCACGAGAAATAAAAAAAGCCAGCAGATGATACCTGCTGGCAAATACTCAGTCACACATGATTTGGCGATTTAGTGTTCAGAGGTCGAGCGCGTAACCTCCCACTGCATCAGATCTTCAAGCATTTTGAGCCGCATCCCTGCCATCTGGCGGGCCAGCCAGCAAACATGGCGTGTCGCGTGAAAATAGCACTGATAGAACTGACGTGTGGTTGACCTCTTCATATTCACCTCCCCGCTTCATCGAAACTGATTATTGGCTTAATATAGGGATTAATAAATTGCTGAGTTTTTGTCAGGAGTTCCCCTTTTATGCCTTCTGGTCGACTGCAACAACAATTCATCCGGCTGTGGCAATGCTGCGATGGCAAGGCGCAGGAAACGACGCTGAACGAACTGGCGGAGCTACTGAGCTGTTCACGCCGCCACATGCGCACCCTGTTAAACACCATGGAAGAGCGCGGCTGGCTGACCTGGGAAGCCGAGGCCGGGCGCGGTAAACGGTCACGTTTAACCTTTCTCTATACCGGGCTGGCATTACAGCAGCAGCGGGCAGAAGACCTGCTGGAACAGGATCGCATCGACCAACTGGTGCAACTGGTTGGTGATAAATCGACGGTGCGGCAAATGCTGGTCTCGCATCTGGGGCGCAGCTTCCGCCAGGGGCGGCATATCCTGCGCGTCCTCTACTATCGCCCGATGCAAAATCTGTTGCCTGGCACGGCGTTACGCCGTTCAGAAACCCATATCGCCCGGCAGATTTTCAGCGCCCTGACGCGCATAAATGAGGAAAATGGGGAACTGGAAGCCGACATTGCGCACCACTGGAAGGAGATTTCCCCTTTGCACTGGCGCTTTTATTTGCGCCCAGGTATTCATTTTCATAATGGCCGCGAGCTGGAGATGGAAGACATTATCCGCTCGCTGGAGCGTATTAACGCTCTGCCGCTCTACTCCCATATCACGCAAATTGTCTCTCCCACCGCCTGGACGCTGGATATCCATCTCTCCCACGCCGACCGCTGGCTGCCGTGGTTGCTGGGCCATACACCGGCGATGATTTTACCGCGCGAATGGCCTTCACTCCCCCATTTCGCCCATCAGCCGATTGGTACCGGCCCTTATGCGGTAGTGCGCAATAATCAGAACCAGCTCAAAATACATGCCTTCGAAGAATACTTCGGGTTTCGCGCATTAATAGACGAAGTGAATGTTTGGGTACTCCCTGATGTAGCGGAAGATCTTAGCTGCGGGCTCACATTGCAGGGCACCACGCAAAGCGAGCAGGCCGTCGAAAGCCGTCTTGAAGAGGGCTGCTACTATCTGTTGTTCGACGCGCGTTCACCACGCGGCGCTAATCAGAATGTGCGCCGCTGGCTGAGTCACATACTTTCCCCGGCGAATGTGCTCTATCACGCCTCTGAACAGTATCAGCAGTACTGGTTCCCGGCCTACGGCATGCTGCCGCGCTGGCACCACGCACATAGAAAAATCAGCGAAAAACCCGCCGGGCTGGAACGCATTACGCTCGGTTTCTATCGCGACCACGTCGAACATCGGGTTATTGCCAGAATTATGGAAAAACTTCTGGCAGAACATAGCGTTAAACTGGAAATTCATGAAATCGATTATGACGAATGGCACAGCGGCGAGGTGGTCAGCGATGTGTGGCTTAACAGCGCTAATTTCACCATGCCGCTGGATTTCTCCCTGTTTGCCCACCTCTGTGAAGTGCCGCTTCTTCAGCGCTGCATCGCGCGCGACTGGCAGGGCGACATTCGTCAGTGGCATGCGGGTGAACTGGATCTCCCGACCTGGTGCCAGCAGCTACTGGAGCAGCAGGCGATTGTGCCGCTCATCCACCACTGGCTGCGCATCCAGGGGCAACGCAGTATGCGCGGGGTGCGAATGAACACGCTGGGCTGGTTCGACTTTAAATCCGCGTGGTTCGCTCCGCCGGATCCATAGCGCTTTTGATTTATTCACGTAATCATTACAATAGCGAGCTACTCAACGGGGTGCAGAAGTTTGCTGAGAGATACCCGTCGAACCTGATCCGGATAACGCCGGCGGAGGGATTTGAGGCCAACTCAAAATCCTTTGCCACCTGCTTACTGAGGTGCAAAGTGTTAAAAAAATGTCTGCCACTGCTGGCGCTTCTCGCCATGCCAGTTTTCGCCAAACCGGTGCTCACGGTTTACACCTATGACTCCTTCGCTGCCGACTGGGGCCCGGGCCCGGTGGTAAAAAAGGCCTTTGAAGCCGACTGTGACTGCGAGCTGAAATTCGTGGCTCTGGAAGATGGCGTTTCCCTGCTTAATCGCCTGCGCATGGAAGGGAAAAAAAGCAAAGCTGACGTAGTGCTGGGGCTCGATAACAATCTATTGCAAGCCGCCAGCCAGACAAAATTGTTCGCTAAAAGCGGCGTGCCGGTAAGCGCCGTTAACGTTCCCGGCGGCTGGAGCGATGACACCTTCGTGCCCTTCGATTATGGCTATTTCGCCTTTGTTTATGACAAAAACAAACTGAAAAACCCGCCGAAAAGCCTGAAAGAACTGGTTGAGAGCGATCAGAAATGGCGCGTGATTTATCAGGATCCGCGCACCAGCACACCGGGGCTTGGCCTGCTGCTGTGGATGCAAAAAGTCTACGGCGATGATGCTCCGCAAGCCTGGCAAAAACTGGCGGCAAAAACCGTCACCGTCACTAAAGGCTGGAGTGAAGCCTACGGCCTGTTCCTGAAAGGCGAGAGCGACCTGGTGCTGAGCTATACCACCTCCCCGGCGTATCATATTATCGAAGAGAAAAAAGACAACTACGCCGCCGCGCCGTTTGCCGAAGGGCACTATTTACAGGTAGAAGTGGCAGCGCGCACTGCCGCCAGCAAACAGCCGGAACTGGCAGAAAAATTCCTGAAATTTATGGTATCTCCGGCGTTCCAGCAGGCCATTCCGACCGGCAACTGGATGTATCCGGTGGCCGGAGTAACGCTGCCTGCGGGTTTTGATGCGCTCGCCAAACCGCAAACCGCGCTGGAATTTACTCCGCAGGAAGTGGCCGCAGAACGACAGAACTGGATTGCAGCATGGCAACGCGCCGTCAGCCGTTAATTCCCGGCTGGTTCTGGCCAGGCCTCACAGCGGCGGTGCTTATCGTCGCTGTGGCGCTGGCTGCGTTTCTGTCACTCTGGTTAAGCGCCCCGGAGGCAAGCTGGCATACGCTGCTGGCCGATAGCTATCTCTGGCATGTGGTGCGTTTCTCTTTCTGGCAGGCATTTCTCTCTGCGCTGCTGTCGGTTGTGCCTGCCATTTTCCTCGCCCGCGCACTCTATCGCCGCCGCTTTGCTGGCCGCGAACTGTTGCTGCGCCTGTGCGCAATGACGTTAATTCTCCCTGTTCTGGTCGCGGTATTCGGCATTCTGAGCGTTTACGGTCGCCAGGGTTGGCTGGCGCAGATTTTTGCCGCCCTGGGGCTGGAATGGCGCTTCTCGCCCTACGGCTTACAGGGCATTTTGCTGGCGCACGTCTTTTTCAATATGCCGATGGCGACGCGTCTGCTATTGCAGGCGCTGGAACAGATCCCCGGCGAACAACGTCAGCTTGCCGCCCAGCTCGGCATACGTGGGTTTAACTTCTTTCGCTTCGTGGAATGGCCGTGGTTACGTCGGCAAATCCTGCCCATCAGCGCGCTTATCTTTATGCTCTGCTTCGCCAGCTTCGCCACCGTGCTTTCACTGGGCGGCGGGCCGAAAGCCACAACCATAGAACTCGCCATTTACCAGGCGCTCAATTTTGATTATGACCCGGCGCGGGCGGCGATGCTGGCGCTGATCCAGATGGCCTGCTGCCTGACGCTGGTGCTGATTAGCCAGCGTCTGAGCAAGGCGATTGCCGTCGGTAATACGCAGATGCAGGGCTGGCGCGACCCGGACGATCGCCTGCACAGCCGCCTGAGCGATGGCCTGCTGATTACCTTTACCCTGTTGCTGATGCTACCGCCGCTGCTGGCGGTGATCGTCGATGGCGTCAATCCGGCAATGTTGAATACGCTCTATCAGCCCGTGCTCTGGCAGGCACTCTGGACTTCACTGCGCATCGCCGTTGTCGCAGGCTTACTGAGCGTGGTGCTGACGATGATGCTATTGTGGAGCAGTCGTGAGTTGCGCGCGCGTAACGCGCTGTTCGCCGGGCAGGCGCTGGAACTGAGCGGAATGTTAATCCTCGCGATGCCGGGTATCGTCCTCGCGACCGGTTTTTTCCTGCTGCTGAACAATACCATCGGCCTGCCCGATTCCGCCGATGGGATCGTGATATTTGCCAACGCGCTGATGGCGATCCCCTACGCGCTGAAGGTGCTGGAAACGCCAATGCGCGATATTACCGTGCGCTACACGCCGCTGTGTGAATCACTTGGTCTGGAAGGTTTCAATCGCCTGAAGGCCGTTGAACTGCGCGCCCTTAAACGCCCGCTGGCACAAGCGCTGGCTTTCGCCTGCGTATTATCGATTGGCGATTTCGGCGTGGTGGCGCTGTTCGGCAACGACGATTTCCGCACGCTGCCGTTCTATCTCTATCAGCAAATTGGCTCTTATCGCAGCCAGGATGGCGCGGTTACTGCCCTGCTTCTGCTGTTACTCTGTTTTCTGCTCTTCACCGTGATTGAAAAACTACCGGGACGCCATGCTAAAACTTAATGATGTCACCTGGCTCTACCAGCATTTACCGATGCGCTTCAGCCTGTCTGCCGCGCAGGGTGAGATGATCGCCATCCTGGGGCCGAGCGGTGCCGGGAAGAGCACGTTGCTTAATCTGGTGGCTGGTTTTCTGACGCCCGCCAGCGGCGAGATTATGATCAACGGCGAGACGCACACGCATACGCCGCCCGCGCGCCGTCCGGTATCAATGCTGTTTCAGGAGAATAATCTGTTCAGCCACCTTAACGTTCAGCAGAACATTGGGCTTGGTATGTCGCCATCGCTGAAGCTGAACGCAGTGCAAAAGCAGAAACGACAGGCTATCGCCCAACAGATGGGGCTTGAATCGCTGATGACGCGCTTGCCCGGTGAACTCTCCGGCGGGCAACGCCAGCGTACAGCGCTGGCGCGTTGTCTGGTACGCCAACAGCCGATTTTGCTGCTGGATGAGCCCTTCTCTGCCCTCGACCCGGCGTTACGTCAGGAGATGCTACTGCTGGTAAAAGAGGTGTGCGAACGCGAGCAAATAACGTTATTAATGGTTTCCCACAGCGTGGAGGACGCATCGCAGATTGCGCCGCGCTCGCTGGTGGTCGCCGACGGGCGTATCGCATGGGATGGTGAGACAGCACAGTTATTGAGCGGGCGCGCCAGCGCATCGCATTTATTAGGCATCGACGCGCCAGATAGCCACAAACCATAGGCCGGACAGGCGCCAGCGCTATCCGGCAGAACAGGCTACAGCCCAACCACCTTGCGCAAAATATCAATGTAAACAGGCATCAACGGATGGCGGATCGCCGCCACCAGCGCCACGACGCCGATACCCAATATCAACGGCGCAACCCACAACAGACGCTGACGAGGCAGATACGCCGTCAGGCGATCTTTCGCCGCTTTTCCGCTGCGCCACAAACGCCAGCAGAGCCACGCCGCCAGCCAGAGCAATAGCGCCGCAGCCAGAAGTAACCACTTGAAACCACCGCTTTGCATATCGGCAGGAATATCAATTGCCGCACCCGCCAGGATCCCCGGCAGGAAGTAGACCGGCGGCCAGAGCAGGCAACCGATAATATTTGGCACAATAAACTTCGACACCGGCAGATCGAGCATTCCGGCGACCATCGGTACGACCGGGCGCGTCGGCCCGACGAAACGTCCGACCAGGATCGTGAACATGCTGTGCTGATGCAGCGCATGCTCGGTTTTATCCAGCAATGCCTTGTTTTTCTTCATAAATGACCAGCGATGCAGCGGCTTCTTAAAGCGCCAGCCAAGCCAGAAGGAGATCCAGTCGCCCAACAGACAGCCCACAATACCCACCAGCCACGCCTGCCAGAAATTTACCTCGCCGCTGCCAATCAGCGCCCCCAGGCCTGCCATCATCACCGTCCCCGGAAGAATCAGACCGACCAGCGCCAATGATTCCAGAAAAGCCACCAACGCCACCGCAATGAGCGAGTAAGTGGTCGACTGGGTAATAAAGTGTTGCAGCAGTTCTTGCATAGTGTGTCCGGTTTGAAAACGAATCGGGGATTCTCAGGAACGAGCCCTCATTCGTCAAGCCATCAATTGTCTGAATAGTTTACTGGCAAAGACAATTCTCCACACACACCCTTTCCTTTTCTTTACTTTTTATTCACATCCGGCGCGAAATTCACTCGGGCTGGCCCCGGTGCATTTCTTGAATACACGCGAAAAATAGAGCTGATCTTCAAACCCCACGTTGCGCCCCACGGTAGCAATCGGCATTCGCGTGGTGCTAAGCAGCAATTTGGCCTGACTGATGCGTTGATCCTCCCTCCAGCTTAGGACGCTGACGCCAAGCTGCTGGCGAAACAGGTGCGACAGGCGTGATGGCGACAGGCAGACATGCTGGGCGACGCTGGCAATATCGAAATGGCTGTCGGCCAGATGGTCGCTGATGTACTGGCAGGCGTCACGCACCCGGTTATCCATCGGCGGATGCAGAGATTCATTAATCGCTTCCATGCGTCGCAGCAGCAACTGTTCCAGCAGGTTGATCGCCAGCAGTTCGGAATAGCGCCCGACACCCTGCCCGGCATCAATAATTTGACCAAACAGCGCGGAAATCGACGCCTGATGCGCTTCATCCGGGCGGAAAAAACCAGTTTGCGCATGAATGGTCGGCCAGTGCAGCCATTCATGCCAGTAGGCGCGGGGGCGGAAATAAACCCACTGGTGATACCACTCGCTGGCGTCCGGATGACGACCATAGTGATGAATTTCGCCCGGTGGAAAGAGCAACATATCCCCTTCGCGACAGACAAACTGCTGCCCCTGATTCTCTATCACCCCTTCCCCTTTAACCGTCAGATTAAGGATAAATCCTTTCATGCCCAGCGGCCTGTCGATAAAGAAATCCAGGTAGCCCCCGGCATCAATCGGCGTCAGTCCGGCAACCAGATGCGCGTTAAAGGAGTAACCCGGCAGCAGGGGATCGTTTTGCAATTCAGGCATTTTTAGTCTGCTCTCCGCATGTTGTGAAGAAACCAATTATCCATATTACCGTTTTCCCCCTTCCCGGCGACCATGGCAAACCATCACCGTGCATTAAAAACATTTAACCCCGCGACATGCCGTGATTTTGATAACAATCCCGCTGGCAACGAGGTTTCTGGCGTGTAACAGGAGTGTCTATAAAGACGGCAGAAAAGTCCACATTGAATATTTGCACAGCGTCACACTTTCGGATGTGACAGCAAAATTATCCATAAGATTAGCGGTTCCGGCCTGACGATTTTTACGGGCGCTCGCTAGTGTTTACTCATCCTGTTTTTTTACGATGGAGTGACACGATGGCAATCGCAATTGGCCTCGATTTTGGCAGCGACTCAGTCCGCGCCCTGGCAGTGGAGTGCACAAGCGGCGAAGAGGTAGCCACCAGCGTTGAATGGTATCCGCGCTGGCAGGAGGGTCGTTTCTGCGACGCCCCGAACAACCGCTTCCGCCACCACCCGCGCGACTATATGGAGTCGATGGAAGCCGCGCTGAAGAGTGTGCTGGCACAACTTTCCGATACACAACGCGCCGATGTCGTCGGTATTGGCGTCGACAGCACCGGTTCAACCCCCGCGCCGATTGACGCTGACGGCAACGTGCTGGCGCTGCGTGAAGAATTTGCCGAAAACCCCAACGCTATGTTCGTGCTGTGGAAAGACCACACCGCCGTGGAAGAAGCCGAAGCCATCACCCGCCTGTGCCATCAACCGGGCAAAGAAGACTACTCGCGCTACATTGGCGGTATCTACTCCAGCGAATGGTTCTGGGCCAAAATTTTACACGTCACCCGCGAAGACAGCGCGGTCGCACAGGCTGCCGCGTCGTGGATTGAGCTGTGCGACTGGGTTCCGGCGCTGCTTTCCGGCACTACGCGTCCGCAGGATATCCGCCGCGGCCGTTGCAGCGCCGGGCATAAATCACTGTGGCATGAGAGCTGGGGCGGCCTGCCGCCAGCCTCTTTCTTTGATGAGCTGGATCCTATCCTCAATCAGCATCTTCCCTGCCCGCTCTTTACCGATACCCTGACCGCTGACCTCCCTGTGGGTACGCTGACCACGGAGTGGGCGCAGCGTCTGGGGCTCTCTGAGAAAGTGGTGATCTCCGGCGGCGCATTTGACTGCCATATGGGCGCGGTCGGTGCAGGCGCACAGCCTAATGCGCTGGTCAAAGTCATCGGTACCTCGACCTGCGACATCCTGATCGCCGATAAACAGAGCGTTGGCGATCGCACGGTGAAAGGCATCTGCGGCCAGGTTGACGGCAGCGTCGTACCGGGCTTTATCGGTATGGAAGCAGGCCAGTCAGCGTTTGGCGATATCTACGCCTGGTTTGGCCGCGTTCTGGGCTGGCCGCTGCAGCAGCTTGCCGCACAGCATCCTGAACTGAAAACGCAAATTAAAGAGAGCCAGAAAAACCTGCTGCCTGCGCTGACCGAAGCCTGGGCCAACAATCCGTCTCTCGATCATCTTCCGGTGGTACTCGACTGGTTTAACGGCCGCCGCACGCCGAACGCCAACCAGCGACTGAAAGGCGTGATCACCGATTTGAATCTTGCCACCGACGCCCCGGCGCTGTTTGGCGGGCTGATTGCCGCCACCGCCTTTGGCGCGCGCGCAATCCAGGAGTGCTTCACCAGCCAGGGCATTCCGGTGAATAACGTAATGGCGCTGGGCGGCATCGCCCGCAAAAACCGCGTCATCATGCAAGCCTGCTGCGACGTGCTCAACCGCCCGTTGCAGATTGTCGCCTCTGACCAGTGCTGCGCGCTCGGCGCGGCCATCTTTGCCGCCGTCGCCGCAGGCGTTTACCGCGATATCCCTGCTGCACAGCAGAAAATGGCTAGCCGCGTTGAAAGCACGCTTCAGCCACGTCCGCAGCAGGCGCAGCGTTTTGAACAGCTCTATCAGCGCTACCAGCAATGGGCCAAAAGCGCCGAACAACACTATCTCCCTGTCGTTGCGCCAGCCCCTCGCGCAGCGCTGACTCATTAAGGATACGACGATGACCATTTTTAATAACTATGAAGTGTGGTTTGTCATTGGCAGCCAGCACCTTTACGGCCCTGAAGCGCTGCGTCAGGTAACGCAACACGCAGAACAGGTGGTCAATGCCCTGAATGCGGAAGCGAAACTGCCGTGCAAGCTGGTGCTGAAACCGCTGGGTACGCGCCCGGACGAAATTACGGCTATCTGTCGCGATGCCAACTACGATGACAAATGCGCCGGCATGGTGGTGTGGCTGCACACCTTCTCCCCGGCCAAAATGTGGATCAACGGACTGACCATCCTTAACAAACCGCTATTACAGTTCCATACCCAGTTCAATGCCTCCCTGCCGTGGGACAGCATCGATATGGACTTTATGAACCTGAACCAGACCGCGCACGGCGGCCGCGAGTTCGGCTTTATCGGCGCACGTATGCGTCAGCAGCACAGCGTCGTCACCGGACACTGGCAGGACAAACAGGCGCATGAGCGTATCGGCTCCTGGATGCGTCAGGCGGTCTCTAAGCAGGATACCCGTCATCTGAAAGTGTGCCGTTTTGGCGACAACATGCGTGAAGTTGCGGTCACCGACGGCGATAAAGTGGCGGCGCAGATCAAGTTCGGTTTCTCCGTCAACACCTGGGCGGTGGGCGACCTGGTACAGGTGGTCAACGCGGTGAGCGACGGCGATATCAATGCGCTGGTCGACGAATACGAAAGCAGCTACCGCCTGACGCCCGCCGCGCAAATCAATGGCGACAAACGCCAAAATGTTCTGGATGCGGCACGTATCGAACTGGGGATGAAGCGCTTCCTCGAAGAGGGCGGCTTCCACGCCTTCACCACCACATTTGAAGATCTCCATGGCCTGAAACAGCTTCCGGGCCTGGCAGTGCAACGTCTGATGCAGCAGGGCTATGGCTTTGCGGGCGAAGGCGACTGGAAAACCGCCGCCCTGCTTCGCATCATGAAGGTGATGTCAACCGGTCTGCAGGGCGGCACCTCCTTTATGGAGGATTACACCTACCACTTCGATAACGGCAACGATCTGGTGCTCGGCTCGCACATGCTGGAAGTGTGCCCATCGATCGCCGTGGAAGAGAAACCGATCCTCGATGTGCAGCCGCTGGGCATCGGCGGCAAGGCCGATCCGGCACGCTTGATCTTCAATACCCAAACCGGCCCGGCGATTGTCGCAAGCCTGGTGGATCTCGGCGATCGCTTTCGCCTGCTGGTCAACACCATCGAAACCGTGGCGACGCCGCACGACCTGCCGAAGCTGCCGGTCGCCAACGCCCTGTGGAAAGCGCAGCCGGATCTGCAAACCGCGTCTGAGGCGTGGATCATCGGCGGCGGCGCGCACCACACCGTCTTCAGCCATGCCCTGACGCTGGACGATATGCGTCAGTTCGCTGAGCTGCACGGTATTGAGATCACGGTTATCGATAACGACACCCGCCTGCCAGCGTTTAAAGACGCGCTGCGCTGGAACGAAGTTTATTACGGGTTGCGTCGTTAACACCCTCACCCCTCACCCTAACCCTCTCCCCAAAGGGGAGAGGGGATCTCTTTTCACCCTCTCCCCTTTGGGGAGAGGGCCGGGGTGAGGGGCGATTACAGCTCTGGAGCCAACATGTTAGAAGATCTCAAACGCCAGGTGCTCGAAGCCAACCTGGCGCTGCCGAAGCATAATCTGGTGACGCTCACCTGGGGTAACGTCAGCGCCGTCGACCGGGAGAAAGGTGTTTTTGTGATTAAACCCTCCGGCGTCGATTACAGCGTGATGACCGCCGACGATATGGTCGTCGTCAGCATCGCGACTGGCGAAGTCGTGGAAGGCAACAAAAAACCCTCTTCCGATACCCCAACCCACCGCCTGCTCTACCAGGCATTTCCCACCATTGGCGGCATTGTGCACACGCACTCCCGTCACGCCACTATCTGGGCGCAGGCCGGGCAGCCGATTCCGGCGACGGGTACTACCCACGCCGACTACTTTTACGGCACCATCCCCTGCACGCGCAAAATGACCGATGCGGAAATCAACGGCGAGTATGAGTGGGAAACGGGTAACGTCATCGTCGAAACCTTCGAAAAACTGGGTATTGATGCGGCGCAAATGCCGGGCGTGCTGGTGCACTCCCACGGCCCGTTCGCGTGGGGGAAAAACGCGGAAGACGCGGTACACAACGCTATCGTGCTGGAAGAAGTGGCCTACATGGGTATCTTCTGCCGCCAGCTTGCACCGCAGTTGCCGGATATGCAGCAAACCCTGCTGGATAAGCACTATCTGCGCAAGCACGGCGCGAAGGCGTATTACGGGCAGTGAATATCAGCGTCAGCGCCTGATCGCAGGCGCTGGCTTTAATTCTTCTACTCTTTTAACAAAAAGAGAACTATAGTCATTCCGTAGCATTCAATGGAATGGATAACATGGAAGAGACAATATATAAGTTAAATAAATCAATTCACCCTAAAAGAGTCAAAATTGATTTTAACTCACCGTTCAGTGTGGCAATGAGTACAATGGTATTATGTGGTGCAATAGGTATATTTCTGAATGGCAGTCTGTGGTCGTTATTAATATGCTGTTTGTTTGTTTTTGTATTAACCTTTATTTACAGCATGATACTCCAGTTTTTCCTTTATCCATTTATCGTCGCGTCGAAGATTCGTGCCTTATTAAACGTGCCAGAAGCGATAGCTCTCTCCCAAAATCATATTCGTGTCGATAATCATTACTGGTCATTGAATGATATCCAAATGCTACAACTGACGCCGGACATTTACCCCAGGAATAAAAAATGTTACTTAACCATCACCGGGCATGATAATAAAAAGCAACGCTTCTTTTTAGGCTGCGGCTTTGCCTCCGAAGAGATGCTCTTCGAGAACTACTCAACATTTTGCGCACATGTTAAGTTCTTGTTTAGAAATAACACCTCTGTATTTAAAGAAAAATAATTATCTCCACATAAGTCATTATTTTTGAATTTACCTTGCGCAACGCTTTAAATTTAATATCAATCACGCTATTTTACCCATCAACAAAAACCGAAATTCATTTACATTGTGAATATATTGGAGCCCTTATCTTGGCCTCTGAAATAAGATATACTCTTAACCCAAAAATAATCTCACGTATCGTTCTCGAAGATAACTTTTTTATTGTGGCAACCATTCCCGTCAGCCTGCTGATTCTGCTCATTTTTTCAATGTTTATCGGCGTACCGTTTCTCTCAATGGCATTGGGTGCACTCGGCGTAACACTGGTTGCAGAGCTACTGCTGGCGCTGGCTATTTTTCTTTATTCCCACTGGCTAAAATCAAGAACGCCGAAGCAAATCGTTCTCACCGCTGATGCCATCACCATAGATAATAGAAGCTGGCAGTGGGTCAATATTGAGAGCATAAAACTCACACCCAATATTTATCCAATGAATAAAAAATACCATCTGGCAATTACAGACCATGCGGGGCAGAAAACCACCTGGTTTCTGGGATATGGCCACGGTACAAAGTGGGTTATTTTTCCCGAATACCAGTCGCTGTGTGAGCAGGTGGCGTTTTACTGTGAAGGCGAGCCGGGAAAATTTCAGTCGTATTGAAAACGCACCTGTACAAAAAACCAGTTAAAGCGACTAAACCAGGTTATAATCAGCGCTTATTCATCAGGTGAGAAACGCGTGTGGCGCAGGCGCAAGCAGGCTTTATCTTAACCCGTCACTGGCGGGATACCCCACAGGGCACAGAAGTGACCTTCTGGCTGGCGACGGATACCGGCCCTCGCGTCGTGACGCTGCCGCCGCAGGAGTCGGTTGCATTTATCCCGGAAGCGCAACGCGCGCAGACGGAACGCCTGTTACAGGGTGAGCGTGACGCCCGCCTTGCTCCTCTCAGCTTAAAAGATTTTCACCGCCAGCCGGTATTCGGCCTCTATTGCCGTTCTCATCGGCAGTTGATGCGCCTTGATAAACTGCTGCGCGAGAACGGCATCACCGTTTATGAAGCCGATATTCGCCCGCCGGAGCGCTATCTGATGGAGCGTTTTATCACCGCACCGGTGTGGTTCGATGGCGACGTCCGCGGTAATGGGCTGGTGAATGCACGGCTTAAACCCCATGACACCTGGCGTCCCACGCTAAAGTGGGCCTCTATCGATATCGAAACCACACGTCACGGCGAGCTGTATTGCATCGGCATTGAAGGCTGCGGCCAGCGCGTGGTCTACATGCTCGGCCCGGAGAATGGCGATGCATCGGCGCTCGATTTTGAACTGGTCTATGTATCCAGCCGCCCGCAACTTTTAGAAAAGCTGAACGACTGGTTTGCCCTGCATGACCCGGATGTCATCATCGGCTGGAACGTGGTGCAGTTCGATTTACGCGTGCTGCAAAAACACGCCGAGCGCTACCGTATCCCGTTAATGCTGGGGCGCGGCAACAGCGAACTGGAGTGGCGCGAGCATGGGTTTAAAAATGGTGTGTTCTTTGCCCAGGCTAACGGGCGGTTGATTCTCGATGGCATCGAAGCGCTGAAATCCGCGTTCTGGAATTTCTCTTCGTTTTCGCTGGAAACGGTGGCGCAGGAACTGTTAGGCGAAGGAAAAGCGATTGATAATCCCTGGGATCGTATGGATGAAATTGACCGCCGTTTCGCCGAAGATAAGCCTGCGCTGGCGAAATATAACCTCAAAGATTGCGAACTGGTGACGCAGATTTTCCACAAAACGGAGATCATGCCGTTTCTGCTGGAGCGCGCCACGGTCAACGGCCTGGCGGTCGATCGCCACGGCGGCTCGGTTGCCGCATTCTGTCATCTCTATTTCCCGCGTATGCATCGCCTGGGCTACGTCGCGCCCAACTTAGGCGAAGTGCCGCCACAGGCGAGCCCTGGCGGCTACGTGATGGATTCGCGTCCGGGTCTGTATGACTCCGTACTGGTGCTGGATTACAAAAGTCTGTATCCGTCCATTATCCGCTCGTTTTTGATTGACCCGGTTGGGCTGGTTGAAGGGATGAGCCAGCCGGATGCGGAACACAGTACCGAAGGCTTTCTTGGCGCCTGGTTCTCACGCGATAAACACTGCCTGCCGGGGATCGTCGGGCAAATCTGGCACGCGCGCGACGACGCCAAACAGCATAAAAACAAGCCTCTGTCACAGGCGCTGAAGATCATCATGAACGCCTTCTACGGCGTGCTCGGCACCAGCGCCTGCCGCTTTTTCGATCCCCGCCTGGCGTCGTCGATCACCATGCGCGGGCACGCGATCATGCGCCAGACCAAAGCGCTCATCGAATCCAAAGGTTACGACGTCATTTATGGCGATACGGACTCGACCTTTGTGTGGCTTAAAAAAGCGCATGATGAAGACGCCGCGGCGAAGATTGGCCGCGACCTCGTTGAGTTTGTCAACCAGTGGTGGGCCGATGAGCTACAAAAATCGGGCTTAACCAGCGCGCTGGAGCTGGAGTTTGAAACCCACTTCTGCCGCTTCCTGATGCCGACCATTCGCGGCGCCGATACCGGGAGTAAGAAACGTTATGCCGGGATGATTCAGGAAGGTGATGAGCAAAGGATGTTATATAAAGGGCTGGAAACTGTGCGCACCGACTGGACGCCGCTGGCGCAGCAGTTCCAGCAGGAACTCTACCTGCGTATCTTCCGTAACGAGCCTTACCGGGATTACATCCTTGAAACCATCGAGCATCTGATGGCTGGCAAGCTGGATGACAGGCTGGTCTATCGCAAGCGGCTACGCCGTCCGCTGGCTGAATATCAGCGCAACGTGCCGCCGCATGTGCGCGCCGCACGTCTGGCAGACGAACATAACGCGCGTCTGGGTCGGCCACTGCAATATCAACAACGCGGCAGCATAAAATATGTCTGGACAACCAGCGGCCCGGAACCGCTGGATTATCAACAGTCGCCGCTTGATTACGAGCACTACCTGACGAAACAATTAGAACCCGTTGCGGAAGGAATACTCCCCTTTGTCGACGATGATTTTGCTACAATAGTGACAGGGCAACTGGGGCTATTTTGACAGGTGACTAACGCCGCGCCATCCAGTACCATAGCGCCCTTTCCATTCCTGGACCTCATTCATTCGCCGCTTATCCTTCAGGCGGTGGATGAGTATTGCCTGCAATTCACAAAGAGATAGAGCCGAACACATATGCCTTTTACACTTGGTCAACGCTGGATCAGCGATACAGAAAGCGAACTGGGACTTGGTACTGTAGTTGCAATGGATGCACGCACCGTCACCCTGCTCTTTCCGGCTACCGGAGAGAACCGCCTGTACGCACGAAGTGACTCCCCCGTGACCCGCGTGATGTTCAATCCTGGCGACACGATCACAAGCCATGATGGCTGGCAGTTGCACGTTGATGAAGTTATTGAAGAAAAAGGCCTGCTGGCCTATGTCGGCACCCGTCTGGATACCGAAGAAGCCAACGTTGTGCTGCGTGAAGTTTTGCTCGACAGCAAACTGGTCTTCAGCAAACCCCAGGATCGCCTGTTTGCCGGGCAAATCGACCGTATGGATCGCTTTGCCCTTCGCTATCGTGCGCGTAAATATCAGAGCGAACAGTACCGCATGCCCTACAGCGGCCTGCGCGGTCAGCGCACCAGCCTGATCCCCCATCAGCTCAATATCGCCCACGATGTGGGCCGCCGCCACGCGCCGCGCGTGCTGCTGGCCGATGAAGTCGGTTTAGGTAAAACCATCGAAGCCGGGATGATCCTGCATCAGCAGTTGCTCTCTGGCGCCGCCCAGCGTGTGCTGGTCATCGTGCCGGAAACGCTCCAGCACCAGTGGCTGGTTGAGATGCTGCGCCGCTTCAACCTGCGCTTTGCGCTGTTTGACGATGAGCGCTATGCCGAAGCGCAGCACGATGCTTACAATCCGTTTGAAACCGAGCAACTGGTGATCTGCTCGCTGGACTTCGTGCGCCGTAACAAGCAGCGCCTGGAGCATCTGTGCGACGCAGAGTGGGACATCATGGTGGTCGATGAAGCGCATCACCTGGTGTGGAGCGAAGACGCGCCAAGCCGCGAATATCAGTGCATCGAACAACTGGCCGAACGCGTTCCGGGTGTCCTGCTGCTGACCGCGACGCCGGAACAACTGGGGATGGAGAGCCACTTTGCGCGTCTGCGCCTGCTCGACCCGAACCGCTTCCACGATTTCGAACAGTTTGTTGAAGAACAGAAAAATTATCGCCCGGTGGCCGACGCGGTTGCGCTGCTGCTGGCGGGCAACAAACTCAGTAATGACGAACTCAACATGCTTGGCGAGTTGATTGGCGAGCAGGATATTGAAGCGCTGCTGCAAACGGCGAACAGCGACCGTGATGGGGCAGAAGCCGCGCGTCAGGAGCTGATCAGCATGTTGATGGATCGCCACGGCACCAGCCGCGTACTGTTCCGTAATACCCGTAATGGCGTGAAAGGCTTCCCGAAACGCGAGTTGCACACCATTAAATTGCCGCTGCCGACTCAATATCAAACGGCGATTAAAGTCTCCGGCATTATGGGCACGCGCAAAAGCGCGGAAGAACGTGCCCGTGACATGCTCTATCCGGAGCAAATTTATCAGGAATTTGAAGGGGATACCGGCACCTGGTGGAACTTCGATCCGCGCGTGGAGTGGCTGATGGGCTACCTCACCAGTCACCGCTCGCAGAAAGTGCTGGTGATTTGCGCCAAAGCCGCCACCGCGCTGCAACTGGAGCAAGTACTGCGCGAACGCGAAGGTATCCGTGCCGCGGTATTCCATGAAGGCATGTCTATCATCGAACGCGACCGCGCGGCGGCCTGGTTTGGCGAAGAAGACAGCGGCGCACAGGTGCTGCTGTGCTCGGAAATCGGTTCTGAAGGGCGTAACTTCCAGTTCGCCAGCAATCTGGTGATGTTTGACCTGCCGTTCAACCCGGATCTACTGGAACAGCGTATCGGCCGTCTTGACCGTATCGGTCAGGCGCACGATATTCAGATCCATGTGCCTTATCTGGAACGTACTGCGCAGTCTGTGCTGGTTCGCTGGTTCCATGAAGGCCTCGACGCCTTCGAACACACCTGCCCGACCGGTCGCGCCATTTATGACAGCGTACACGATCAACTGATCAACTATTTAGCCGCGCCGGAAAACAGCGACGGCTTTGACGACCTGATTAAAGCCTGCCGCGAACAGCATGACGCACTGAAAGCGCAACTGGAACAGGGTCGCGACCGTCTGCTGGAAATTCACTCCAACGGCGGCGAGAAAGCACAGGCGCTGGCCGAAAGCATTGAAGAGCAGGATGACGACACTAGCCTGATCGCCTTCGCTATGAATCTGTTTGATATCATTGGCATCAACCAGGACGACCGCGGTGAAAACCTGATTGTTCTGACCCCATCCGACCATATGCTGGTACCGGACTTCCCGGGTCTGCCGGAAGATGGCTGCACAGTTACCTTCGAACGTGACGTGGCGCTCTCCCGCGAGGATGCGCAGTTCCTGACCTGGGAACACCCGATTATTCATAACGGCCTGGATCTGATCCTCTCCGGCGATACGGGTAGCAGCACTATCTCTCTGCTGAAGAACAAAGCACTACCTGTGGGTACGCTGCTGCTGGAACTGATTTACGTTGTCGAAGCCAACGCGCCGAAGCAACTGCAACTCAACCGCTTCCTGCCGCCAACGCCGGTGCGCATGCTGCTGGATAAAAACGGCACTAACCTTGCGGCGCAGGTGGAGTTTGAAACCTTCAACCGTCAGTTGAGCGCGGTGAATCGCCACACGGGCAGCAAGCTGGTTAACGCCGTACAGCAGGACGTCCACGCGATTCTGCAACAGGGCGAAGGGCAGATTGCCAAAGCAGCGCAGGCGCTGATCGATGCTGCGCGTAATGAAGCGGATGAAAAACTGAGCGCTGAGCTGTCGCGTCTGGAAGCCCTGAAAGCGGTGAACCCGAACATCCGTGATGACGAACTTTCCGCGATTGAAAGCAACCGCCAGCAGGTGATGGAAAGCCTGTCGCAGGCTGGCTGGCGTCTGGATGCGCTGCGACTCATCGTCGTGACGCACCAGTAACAGGAGCCCGCTATGGGAATGGAAAACTACAATCCGCCGCAGGATCCGTGGCTGGTTATTCTCTATCAGGACGAGCACATTATGGTGGTCAACAAGCCGAGCGGCTTGTTGTCCGTGCCGGGCCGTCAGGAGGAGCATAAAGACAGCGTAATGCTGCGTGTGCAGCACGACTATCCACAGGCCGAATCTGTCCATCGTCTGGATATGGCGACCAGCGGAGTGATTGTGGTGGCCCTGACCAAAGCGGCCGAACGCGAGCTTAAACGTCAGTTCCGCGAGCGCGAGCCGAAAAAGCAGTATGTGGCGCGCGTCTGGGGGCATCCAAAGCCGCAAGAGGGTCTGGTGGATTTACCGCTGATTTGCGACTGGCCGAACCGGCCGAAGCAGAAGGTGTGTTATGAAACCGGCAAAGCGGCGCAAACGGAGTATGAAGTGCTGGAGTACGCGGACGATAACACCGCCCGTGTGCTGCTGAAGCCGATTACCGGGCGTTCGCACCAGTTGCGTGTGCATATGCTGGCGTTAGGCCATCCGATTCTGGGCGACCGCTTTTACGCGACGCCGGAAGCGCTGGCGATGGCACCGCGTCTGCTGCTGCATGCGCAGACCCTGACGATTACGCATCCGGAGTATGGGACAAGTATGACGTTTAAGGCGCCGGTGGATTTTTGAGGCCTCTGCGGCCTGATGCCCTCACCCCGGCCCTCTCCCACGGGGAGAGGGAGCAAACAGCACCGTCTGTCCCCTCTCCCTGTGGGAGAGAGTTAGGGTGAGGGGCTCCCACTGCACAATCCTACTTAAACCCTTTCTGTTCCTTAATTAGCTCATACGCCTTCTGAATCTCCTGCGCTTTCTGCTTCGCCATCTCCATCATTTCTGGCGGTAAACCTTTGGCCACCAGTTTATCCGGGTGATGCTCGCTCATCAGCTTACGGTATGCGCGTTTGATCGTCGCCGCGTCGTCGCCGCTTTTCACGCCCAGCACATTGCAGGCATCTTCCAGCGTCGGGCCGCGTTGCGCCTGTTGCCAGCCGCCTGCGCCCTGAGACTGCTGCTGATAACCACCGCCGAACTGCGCCCCGCCCTGCATCATGCGCAGGAACTGGTCGAACTGCGCGCGCGAAATGCCGAGTTCTTCCGCAATCACATACAGCACGTCGCGTTCGTTCGGATGCAGTGAACCGTCAGCAAACGCCGCCTGAATTTGAATTTCAAGAAACATCCGAATCAGGTCGAAACGACCAAAGCAGACGCTACGAAACTGGCGCATTTTTTCACGCAGCGGATAGTTATCTGATTTGCCCACGCGAAATGCCTGCTGAGCCGCCGTGCGCGATGCGCCGTGCAGGTTCATTCTGTCCATCAACAAGCTGGCAATATGGATGTCCGCTTCCGTGACACGTCCTTTCGATTTGGTCAGATGCCCCATAACTTCAAAGGTGGTGGCAAAAAAGAGGGACTGGCGCTCCTGTTGGTTAGCAAACCAGTTCATCCGGCGGCTACGCGCCTTATCAAACATGTGTCCCACGAGTAGCCCGAGAACCACGCCCCAGAACCCGCCGCCCATAAATAAGGCGATGGCCACACCAATCACTTTTCCCCAATACTGCATATACTCCCCAAATCGTCATGCCAGCAGCTAAAATATGCATTATCATACCCGTCATTCAATGCCGTGCCTAACACCTCTGGCAGGGACGGGCAGGATAAATACTAGCGTCACGACGATGAGTACGTTAGTCTCTGACCGTTTGCAAGCCGCAATGCTATCGATGACGGAACAACAAATACAACGTATGAAAAAACGTATTCCCACCTTCCTGGCAACAATGATTGCCAGTGCCTTGTACAGCCAACAAGGCATGGCTGCCGATCTCGCTTCGCAATGTATGCTGGGCGTGCCGAGCTACGACCGCCCTTTAGTGCAAGGCGATACTAACAATCTGCCTGTCACGATTAACGCCGATCACGCAAAAGGGAACTACCCTGACGATGCGGTGTTTACCGGCAATGTCGATATTAACCAGGGAAATAGCCGCTTGCAGGCCGATGAAGTTCAGCTTCATCAAAAACAGCCGGAAGGCCAACCCGCGCCCGTGCGTACGGTCGATGCTCTCGGTAATGTACACTACGACGACAATCAGGTGATCCTGAAAGGGCCGAAAGCCTGGTCGAATCTCAATACCAAAGATACCAACGTCTGGGAAGGTGATTACCAGATGGTGGGACGTCAGGGCCGCGGAACCGCAGACCTGATGAAACAGCGCGGTGAAAACCGCTACACCATTCTTGAGAACGGGACATTCACGTCCTGTTTGCCGGGCTCCAACACCTGGAGCGTTGTCGGCTCCGAAGTGATTCAGGATCGCGAAGAACAAGTTGCGGAGATCTGGAACGCTCGCTTTAAAGTGGGCCCGGTTCCGGTCTTTTATAGCCCCTATTTACAGTTGCCAATCGGTGATAAACGCCGTTCAGGCTTCCTGATCCCGAATGCCCGGTACAGTACTAAGAACTACTTCGAGTTCTACTTACCGTACTACTGGAACATTGCGCCAAACATGGATGCGACCATCACGCCGCATTACATGCACAAGCGTGGCGGTATCATGTGGGAGAACGAGTTCCGCTATCTGACCAAAGCGGGTGCGGGTTTAATGGAACTCGACTACCTGCCGTCGGATAAAGTCTATAGCGATGAGCACCCGGATGACGATAACAGCCGCCGCTGGATGTTCTACTGGCAACACGCTGGCGTGCTGGATCAGGTATGGCGCTTTAACGTCGATTACACCAAAGTCAGCGATCCTAACTATTTCAACGACTTTGATTCCAAGTACGGCTCCAGTACCGACGGCTACGCGACGCAAAAATTCAGCGTCGGCTATGCGGTGCAGAACTTCGACGCGACAGTGTCGACCAAACAGTTCCAGGTGTTCGACCGAACCAGCAGTAACTCGTACTCTGCTGAACCGCAGTTGGATGTGAATTACTATCAAAATGACGTTGGGCCGTTTGATACCCGTATTTATGGCCAGGCGGTGAATTTTGTTAACACCAACAGTAATAATCCGGAAGCGACACGTCTGCACCTTGAGCCGACGATCAACCTGCCGCTCGCGAACGCGTGGGGAAGTGTTAACACCGAAGCGAAGCTGCTCGCTACCCATTATCAGCAGAAGAACATCGAAAACACCGTCTATGACGACTCAGTGAACCGCGTCATGCCGCAGTTCAAAGTCGACGGCAAAATGGTGTTTGAGCGCGATATGGACTGGTCTGCGGGCTACACCCAGACGCTGGAGCCTCGTGCACAGTATCTGTACGTGCCGTACAGAGACCAGAGCAATATCTACAACTATGACTCATCGCTGCTGCAATCTGACTACAACGGCCTGTTCCGCGACCGCACCTACGGCGGCCTTGACCGCATTGCGTCGGCCAACCAGGTGACGACCGGTCTTACCTCGCGCGTTTATGATGAAGCTGCGATTGAACGTTTTAACGTTTCTGTTGGTCAAATCTACTATTTCACCGAGTCTCGTTCCGGTGATGATACAACGACCTGGCAAAATGATGACAACACCGGTTCACTGGTGTGGGCGGGAGACACCTATTTACGTCTGACCGACCGTTGGGGCCTGCGTGGCGGCATCCAGTACGATAAACGTCTGGATAACATCTCCACCAGTAGCACCACCCTTGAGTATCGCCGTGACCAGGATCGTTTAGTCCAGTTGAGCTACCGTTACGCCAGCCCGGAATATATCCAGGCGACATTACCGTCTAACTACTCGACGTCCGAGCAGTATAAGAACGGGATCTCCCAGGTGGGCGGCATCGCGAGCTGGCCTGTTGCCGATCGCTGGTCTGTTGTGGGCGCGTACTACTTTGACACCAACAGTCATAAACCGGCCGATCAGATGCTGGGCGTGCAGTACAACTCCTGCTGCTACGCCATCCGTGTTGGCTATGAACGTAAGCTGAACGGTTGGGATAGCGAAGGGGCTAAAGATCACGCCGTCTACGATAACGTAATCGGCTTTAATATTGAGCTTCGTGGATTGAGTTCGAACTATGGTCTGGGTACCCAGCAAATGCTGCGTTCGAACATTCTGCCGTACCAGAACTCGCTGTAACGACACTGACAGAAACTTAAACCGCCGAGCGGTTTGTTAATTGAAATGGAAAAAGTATGAAGAACTGGAAAACGCTGCTTCTTGGTATCGCGTTAGTCGCGAATACCAGTTTCGCCGCCCCACAGGTTGTCGATAAAGTAGCAGCCGTCGTAAACAATGGTGTCGTGCTTGAAAGCGACGTCAACGGGCTGATGCAATCCGTCAAGCTCAACGCGGGTCAGGCTGGACAACAGTTACCGGATGACGCAACTCTGCGCCACCAGATCCTGGAACGTCTGATCATGGACCAAATCTTGTTGCAGATGGGCCAGAAAATGGGCGTCAAAATCTCTGACGACCAACTGGATCAGGCTATCGCTAACATTGCGAAGCAAAATAACATGACGCCGGATCAGATGCGCAGCCGTCTGGCTTACGATGGTCTGAACTACAGCACCTATCGCAGCCAGATCCGCAAAGAGATGATCATCTCTGAAGTGCGTAACAACGAAGTGCGTCGTCGCGTATCCGTACTGCCGCAGGAAGTTGACGCGCTGGCAAGCCAAATTGGCGACCAGAACGATGCCAGCACGGAACTGAACCTCAGCCACATCCTGATCCCACTGCCGGAAAACCCGTCTTCTGATCAGGTCAACGAAGCGCAGAGCCAGGCGGAGTCTATCGTTGAGCAGGCTCGCGGCGGTGCCGACTTCGGTAAGCTCGCTATCTCCTACTCTGCTGACCAGCAGGCGCTGAAAGGCGGCCAGATGGGCTGGGGTCGTATTCAGGAACTGCCGGGCATCTTCGCTCAGGCGCTGACCACCGCGAAAAAAGGCGACATCGTCGGCCCAATTCGTTCCGGTGTCGGTTTCCATATCCTGAAAATCAACGACATGCGCGGTGGCTCGCAGAGCATCTCCGTGACCGAAGTTCACTCCCGCCACATTCTGCTGAAACCGTCGCCAATCATGACTGACGATCAGGCTCGCGTGAAACTGGAGCAGGTTGCTGCCGATATTCGTAGCGGTAAAACCACTTTCGCCAACGCTGCGAAAGAACTGTCTCAGGATCCAGGTTCAGCGAACCAGGGCGGTGATTTAGGCTGGGCTACGCCGGACATGTACGATCCTGCGTTCCGCGATGCGCTGATGAAACTGAACAAAGGCCAGATGAGCGCCCCGGTTCACTCTTCTTTCGGCTGGCACCTGATCGAGCTGCTGGATACCCGCAATGTCGACCGTACCGATGCCGCGCAGAAAGACAAAGCGTACCGCATGCTGATGAACCGTAAGTTCTCTGAAGAAGCGGCGACCTGGATGCAGGAACAACGCGCCAGTGCTTATGTCAAAATCCTGAGCAACTAATGACAACAACCCATCGTGTGGTGATCACGCCCGGCGAACCCGCCGGGATTGGCCCGGAGCTGGTTATCCAGCTCGCCCAGCGCGATTGGCCCGTTGAACTGGTGGTGTGCGCCGATGGCGCACTCCTCAGTGAGCGAGCCGCTCTCCTTGGCCTTCCGCTTTCTCTTCTGCCTTACACTCCCGAAGAATCCGCCCTGCCGCAACGTGCCGGTACGCTTACCCTGCTTTCTGTGCCGCTACGCGCGCCAGTGACGCCAGGCGAGCTTAACGCGCAGAACGGTCACTATGTGGTGGATACGCTGGCGCGCGCCTGCGACGGCTGTCTGAGCGGTGAATTTGCCGCCCTGATCACCGGGCCTGTGCATAAGGGGATCATCAACGACGCTGGCGTGGCGTTTACCGGCCATACGGAGTTTTTTGAACAGCGCTCACAGGTGGAAAAAGTAGTGATGATGCTGGCGACCGAAGAGCTTCGCGTCGCGCTGGCAACCACGCATCTGCCGCTGAAGGCTGTCAGTGATGCGATCACCCCGGTACTGCTCGATGAAGTGATCACGATCTTACATCACGATTTACAGACCAAATTTGGCATTGCAGCGCCACATATCCTGGTATGCGGGCTCAACCCCCACGCCGGAGAAGGCGGCCACATGGGCACAGAAGAGATAGACACTATTATTCCGGTGCTCAATACGCTGCGCGCGAAGGGGATGAATCTGAGCGGGCCGCTGCCTGCGGATACCCTCTTCCAGCCGAAATATCTCGACCATGCTGACGCGGTGCTCGCAATGTACCACGATCAGGGTCTACCCGTGCTAAAATACCAGGGCTTTGGTCGCGGTGTGAACATCACCCTCGGCTTACCCTTTATTCGAACTTCCGTTGACCACGGGACTGCGCTGGAACTGGCAGGCCAGGGAAAAGCGGATGTCGGCAGTTTTATTACGGCGCTTAATCTCGCCATCAAAATGATTGTTAACTCTAAATGAATAATCGAGTCCATCAGGGCCACTTAGCCCGTAAACGCTTCGGGCAAAACTTTCTCAACGATCAGTTCGTGATCGATAGTATTGTCTCGGCAATCAACCCCCAGAAAGGCCAGGCAATGGTTGAAATCGGCCCGGGCCTCGCGGCGCTGACCGAACCGGTTGGCGAACGCCTTGACGAACTGACGGTCATCGAGCTTGACCGCGACCTGGCTGCACGTCTGAAAACACACCCGTTTCTGGGGCCGAAGCTGACGATTTATCAGCAAGACGCCATGACCATGAACTTTGCTGAGCTTTCGCAAACGCTGGGTCAGCCGCTGCGCGTATTCGGCAACCTGCCATATAACATCTCAACGCCGCTGATGTTCCATCTGTTTAGCTATACTAATGCGATCGCTGACATGCACTTCATGTTACAAAAAGAGGTGGTTAACCGTCTGGTTGCAGGCCCGAACAGCAAGGCGTATGGTCGTTTAACGGTGATGGCGCAATATTACTGCCAGGTGATCCCGGTATTAGAGGTGCCGCCGAGCGCCTTTACGCCACCGCCTAAAGTCGATTCTGCCGTGGTACGCCTGGTGCCGCACAGCACGATGCCGTATCCGGTGAAAGACGTTCGCGTTCTGAGCCGTATCACCACGGAAGCGTTTAACCAGCGTCGTAAAACGATCCGCAACAGCCTCGGCAACCTGTTCAGCGTGGAGACACTGACTGAACTGGGCGTCGATCCGACGATGCGGGCAGAAAATATCTCTGTTGCGCAGTACTGCAAGATGGCCAACTATCTGGCAGAAAACGCGCCGCCGAAGGAGAGCTAAACCATGATTGATTCGCCCCGAGTTTGCGTCCAGGTTCAAAGTGTCTACATTGAATCGCAGTCTCTACCGGACGAAGAGCGTTATGTCTTCGCCTACACGGTAACGATCCGCAACCTTGGGCGAACTCAGGTTCAGCTACTGAGCCGCTACTGGCTCATCACCAATGGTCATGGCCGTACAACAGAAGTACAGGGCGAGGGCGTCGTTGGCGTCCAGCCGCATATCGCGCCCGGTGACGAATATCAGTACACCAGCGGCGCCGTACTGGAAACCCCGCTTGGCACCATGCAGGGGCACTATGAAATGATCGATGTAGACGGCAGGCCGTTCTCCATCGACATTCCCGTATTCCGTCTCTTTGTCCCTACACTAATCCATTAAAAACAGATGGCTACATACCTTATTGGCGACATTCACGGTTGCTTTGATGAGTTGATCGCATTGTTAGATCAGGTGGAGTTTACCCCTGGGACAGACACACTTTGGCTGACGGGCGATCTTGTCGCGCGCGGGCCAGGCTCCCTGGATGTGCTGCGCTATGTAAAATCGATGGGTGACGATGTGCGCATCGTCCTCGGTAATCACGACCTGCATCTGCTGGCGGTGTTTGCCGGGATCAGCCGCAACAAACCGAAAGACCGGCTTAACGCGCTGCTCGAAGCTCCGGATGCAGACGAGCTACTGAACTGGTTGCGCCGTCAGCCACTGATGCAGGTGGATGAAGAGAAGAAGCTGGTGATGGCTCACGCCGGTATCACCCCGCAGTGGGATATGGAGACGGCGAAACAGTGCGCTCGCGACGTTGAAGCGGTGCTGTCGAGCGACTCCTACCCGTTCTTCCTGGATGCCATGTACGGCGATATGCCGAACAACTGGTCGCCGCAGTTGAGCGGCCTGGCGCGTTTGCGTTTCATCACTAACGCGTTCACCCGCATGCGCTACTGCTTCCCGAACGGGCAACTGGACATGTATACCAAAGAAGCGCCGGAAAACGCCCCTGCGCCGCTGAAACCCTGGTTTGCAATCCCAGGCCCGGTAACGGATGAATACAGCGTGGTGTTCGGCCACTGGGCCTCTCTGGAAGGTCGCGGCACGCCGGAAGGCGTTTACGCGCTGGATACGGGCTGCTGCTGGGGTGGGGATTTAACCTGCCTGCGCTGGGAAGATAAACGCTATTTTACCCAACCGTCGAACCGTCATATTGAACCCGGGATGGGCGAGGCTGTGGCGTCGTAATCCCCCTCGAAAACCAGCGCATTTTTTAAAAATGGCACTATGCGTCCCCTCTCCCCTTTGGGGAGAGGGTTAAGGGCTCTATCGACGCTCTAAAATCTCAAAGCAGTAGCTATGGGAATTTTGCTCGTCCGCGTCGTGAAATTCACTGAATACGGATTCCCACTCGTCCGGATCGTAATCCGGGAAATGCGTGTCGCCTTCCACTTCCGCATCAATGTGCGTCAGATAAAGCTTGTCCGCTTTCGGCAGGAACTGCTCATAGACGCGACCGCCGCCAATCACCATGATCTCTTCCACGTCGCCGCAGGCGGCAATGGCTTCATCCACAGATTTTACCCACTGGACGCGCGTGTCGCTGCCCGGCTTACTGCTGATAACGATGTTTTTACGACCCGGCAGCGGACGCCCGATAGATTCCCAGGTCAGGCGCCCCATCACTACGGGTTTGTTCAGGGTGTTGCGTTTAAACCACGCCAGATCGGCGGGCAGGTTCCAGGGCATGGCATTTTCCATACCGATGACGCGATCTACCGCCAGCGCAGCAATCAGACTGATCATTGAATATTTCCCGGATGCAAAAAAATTGTCGCCACTATACGGAAAGCATAATCTTTCGTCGACTGGGCGCAGAGTAAAGAATACGAAAATTTTCAGAATTGCTGGCGAGCCCACGGGAGAGAAGTGGACTGCCAGCATTACAGCTAAGCAGAAACAACTGTTTAGCCGTAAACCCTGCGTGACATCACATTTTCAGGACTCAGGCAGAAGGCTTAACTTCCGGCTCATCAGCCGGGTTGCCGCTGTGCTTTCCCTCTTCCGTCCCCTGCCAGCCGTGACGCTGTATAACCGACAGATGATTACGGTCTTCATTAATGATTTCCGTGAGCATCGCGCTGGTACGTTTGAAGGCCGCCGCACGGGTAGAGGCGTCGTTTTCGGCCATCTCCACCATCTCCTCCATTAAGCGGATATTAAAGCGGCGGAACAGATCGGCACGTTCACGCGCCTCATAAGCCCCCAGCCCCAGCGATTCCAGCGCCATACGGCCGGACTTCAGCGCACCTTCGAAGGTTTCACGCTCCGGCGACGCCACACCGGCCTGGCGGAGCTGGATATAGTGCTCCACGTCGCGGGCACGGGCGATAATCGTCAGGTTCGGGAAGTGCTCTTTCACCAGTTCGGTGAGTTGCAGGCTGGTCTGCGGGTCGTCGATGGCGTTAATCAGCACCTCGGCTTTCGCCGCACCGGCAGACTCCAGCATATCAACGCGCGTCGCATCACCGTAGAACACCTTCATGTCGAATTTACGCAGGGTATCGACATGATCCGGGTCGTGGTCGAGGATCACCATTTTCACGCCGCTGGAGAGCAACAAACGGCCGGTAATCTGCCCATAACGACCAAAGCCCGCGATAATCACGCGCGGCTGTTCTTCATCAATCTGATCCGCTTCGCGCTGTTCACCACCGCTTTTGCGCGCTTCCAGACGGGTCAGCAGCACCAGCAGGATCGGCGTCGCCGCCATGGATAACGCAACCGCCAGGGTCAGCGCTTTCGCCCAGTCGGCATCCAGTACGTTCGCCATCTGCGCCGCACCAAAGACCACGAAAGCAAATTCACTCCCCTGCCCCAGCAGCACCGCGAACCAGGCGCGCTGTGAACGTGGAACCTGCAACGGGCGCGCAATCAGCCACAACATGACGGATTTGATAATCAGGAAGCCGAACAGCAGCGTAATAATACGCAGCGGGTTATCGATAAGCGTGCCGAAGTCGATAGACATGCCGACGCCGATAAAGAATAGCCCCAGCAGCAGGCCTTTAAACGGTTCGATATCACTTTCCAGCGCGTGTCGGTACTCAGAACTTGCCAGCAGTACGCCCGCCAGGAACGCCCCCATCGCCATGGATAAGCCAACTTCTTCCAGCAGCAAACCAAAGCCGAAGACCAGGAACAGCGCCACGGCGCTGAAGACTTCCCGCAGGCCGGAGCGCGCGACAAATCGCAGCACAGGGCGCGTTACGTAACGACCGAGTAGTACCACCAGCACCAGCGCCCCCGCCACTTTCAGCGCAGAGAACGCGAAGGCCCCCATCGTTGTGGACGCGCCGCTGGTTGCCAGCAGAGGGATCATCGCCACCAGCGGAATAGCCGCGATATCCTGGAATAAGAGCACGGCAAAGGCGCTACGCCCGACCTGAGAAACCGTCAGGTTACGCTCGTTCATCGCCTGCATGGCAATGGCTGTTGAAGAGAGCGCGAGCGTCATGCCGATCAGTTCCGCCACCTGCCAGCGCAGGCCGAGGAACATACAGAACAAGCCAATCAAGGCGCCGCATACCACCATTTGCAGCAGGCCGCCGCCGAATACCGAGGCGCGCAGTTTCCACAGCCGTTTCGGGTCAAGTTCGAGGCCGATGACAAACAGCATTAGCACCACGCCAATCTCTGCGAAGTGCAGGATCGACTCAGCGTCAGTCACCAGGCGCAAACCCCACGGGCCGATAATGCAGCCCGCAATCAGGTAGCCGAGCACCGAACCCAGACCGAGACGGACGGCAATCGGCACAATCAGCGCCGCGGAGCCAAGATAAATCAGCGCCTGAATCAGAGTATGGTTATCCACGATTATCCTCCTGCCACGCCAGCAAGCACTGTTTGTAATGACGCGCCTTCGCCTGCAGGGTTTCTTCATCGCAGATAAAGGTGCTGTGGAGGGTAAACGGCGGCAGCCACTTCAGGCCGCAATAAATCGCCGTCGCTTCCAGCGGTTGCGCCAGCACATCAAAGCCAGGGTGCGAGCCAATCTCAAAATGACTTTCCGCCCCGCCGGTGGTCACTGCCCACATCATGCTTTTGCCGTGCAGCGCAGTGCCACCATGGCCATACGCCCAGCCGTGCGATAGCACTTTATCAAGCCAGAGTTTAAGCAGCGGCGGCATGCTGTACCATTGCATGGGATGCTGAAGGATGATGAGGTCGGCGCGACTCAGAGCGCCCTGCTCCGCGGCGATATCGATATTGAAGTCTGGATAGAGGCTGTAGAGCGAGCGAACCTCTACGTCATCCAGTGTCCTTACCTGCTCAAGCATCCGTTTATTCGCATGCGAGTGCTGCGGATAAGGATGCGCATAAATAATGAGAATCATGTTTAGCCTGTTATCACTGCATTATTGTTATGTAACAAGCACAGTGTAGACCGCAAGCGGCCTGGCTAACAGAACAATTAGGGGGGAGTTGTGCGGCGGGTATGCCGGGTAAGCGTCAGCGCCACCCGGCAAAATAAATCAGTTGTTCAGCTCATTCATGGATTTAACCTGATCGCGGTTGATCTGCTCAGTTTTACCGGTTTCGGCGTTCTCATAGGAGACCAGTCCGGTATCATCATCAACCTGCGGTTTACCATCAGTCACAATTGTCCGGCCATCGGTGGTCTTCACGGCCTGGTTCGACGAACAGCCCGCGACGGTAAACAGTGCTGCGGCAGTCAAAATAGAGGTGATTACGATACGTTTTTGCATGGTGTTCTCCCTGCTTCTCAGTCAATTTATGTCATGTAATTGTTAACTATAGACTAACGTGCTGTCGGACATAAAAGAACCAGAACACTCTGAAGGTCGCGACGCGGTTCAGGAGAGCGACCTGCCGCGAATCGTCATATTGGCCGTTTGGGTCAGCGACATGCCCCGCGTCTCCGGGGCAAACATTATTGAAATCGCCAGCCCGACGAACGATATTCCCGCCCCAATCAGCATCACGTTGTTAATGCCATAGCGAGTGATAAACACCGGCAACGCCCAGGTCGAGACAATCGTGCCAATGCGACTGAGGGACATAATCACCCCCACGGCGGAAGCGCGAATATCGGTTGGAAAGAGTTCGTTCGGATAGAGCCATTGTAAAATGCCCGGCCCGCCGGAGAAGAACGCGTACACCGCAAAGGCAAATACAACCAGGCCAATCCCGAGGTTAGAGACAACCCCCAGTAAAGCCAGCGCCAGCGTCATCATCAGAAAGCTGCCGATGAGCAACATGCGCCGACCGATGCTGTTAAGCCAGAACATCGCCGGCACGCAGCCCAGCATAAAAAAGAGGCTGATCACCACGTTGCCCAGCGCGGCATTTCTTCCCTGTTCCCAGCCCAGCAGGCCAACAATTTGCGGCCCGAAAGTGTAGATAGCGAACATTGGGATCACCTGGCATGTCCAGATGGCGGCAACAAACAGCACAAACGGGAAATGACGGCGATTGAAGAGTTGCAGAAAACGCGTCTCTTTCGGCGGCTCATCATCAAAGGTAACAGGTTCGCCAAACAGTTTGATCATCATCTGCTGGCACTCTTCCACTCGTCCTTTGCGCAACAACCAGCGCGGCGATTCGGGCAGGTCGAAGCGACCAACCAAAATAATCAGGCAGGGAATAAAGGCGCTACCGAGCATCCAGCGCCAGCCGCCTTCAACGTCATATAAGCAGTAGCCCACCAAATTGGCGCAGGTTGCCCCTACGTACCACATGGCGGCGATAAAACCGATAGAGAACGCCCGCTGGCGGGTGTTTGAAAACTCGGTGATCATTGAGGTGGCGATGGGATAATCCGCCCCTATCACGATGCCAATCAGCACCCGCATCACCAGCAGCTCAACGGGGGAAGAGACAAACATCGTCGCGACCGATATCAGCCCAATGGCGATGATATCGATCAGGAACATTTTGCGCCGCCCGACTTTATCGGAAATGTAGCCGAACAGCGTGGTGCCGACAAATAACCCCGCCAGCGTTGCTGCGCCCAGCAGGCCAATCCATTCGGCATCGAGCTTGAGGAAAGGCGTGAGCTGCTCCAGCGCCACGCCGATTATCACCAGCACATATCCATCCAGAAACGGCCCGCCGCTTCCCCACAGCATGATCCTGCGGTGTATGGAGGAGAATTTGATGTCATCAAAGTTTCTGGGCTGCGGCATGGTGATGTCCTGTGTTGCTTCTGCCGGATGGCGGCTACGCCTTATCCGGCCTGGAAAAAAACGAATACGCGATTTTCATGCATCCGGCACAAACCTCACCCATAGCGAAACTCCACGCCAAAGGTGCCGCGCGGATATTCCCATTTTTCCAGCGCCGTCCCCAGCCCAAGAATACGGCAGGTGCCGCACTCCAGGCATCCGGCGTAATCAAAACGCACGCTGCCATCATCCTGCTTTTTATAGAGGCCAGCGGGGCAGGCTTTCACCAGCACGTCCAGCGCCGCTTTATCGGGGTCTGTTTTCAGAATGATGTGCGGATTCTCTTCATCGACATTGAATTTATTGACGCCCAGTTTGACGTCGACATTCACGGGGGAAGTCATAATGCGGTCGCTCCTTTAATACCGTCTTTCATCAGATTGATGAAGCCCACTTTCTTCGCGTGCTGAAGGATTTTTTTACGCATCGCTACCGGCGCGCTGCCATCAATGGTGAACAGGTCACGGGCGATACTCACGGCCATTTCCGGATAGCGGGTAAACATGCGGGGATTGTCCAGGAATGCGGGCAGACGCTGATACATACGCATGTCGCGCATCGGCCCGTTATCGAGATGCTGGCGATATTCAGCCAGGCTATTGCGGCTAAAATCGTTGCGGCGCTTCGCGGATAACACCGTTTTCGCTGCCGCTTCTCCTGCCGCTACCGCTAAATCCATTCCACGAATGGTAAAACCAAGGTTCATGCACATTCCGGCGGCGTCACCGGCAACCAGCACACCATCGCCCACCAGTTCCGGCTGCATATTCATGCCCGCCTCCGGCACCACGTGCGCGGAATACTCAACCATCTTCCCGCCCGCAATCAGCGGGGCAACCGCCGGATGCCGTTTAAAATCTTCGAGCATTTGCGGCACGGATTTCTTCGCATCCTTCAGATGGTGCAACCCGCAGACCAGCCCCAGCGAGAGGGTGTCTTCATTGGTATAGAGAAAGCCTCCGCCCATCAGGCCATCCGTCGGTGAGCCCGCAAACAGACAAGCGGCCCCTTCGTTACCCTGAAGCTGAAAGCGATCTTCAATCACCGATTTCGGCAACTCGATAAGCTCTTTCACGCCGACGGCGACGTTGGCGGCATCCACCCGCTTCGCCATGCCGAGTTTTTCTGCCAGCAGTGAATTTACGCCATCCGCGAGGATCACCACCTTCGCTTCGAGGATATCGCCATCAGCCTCTACGCCAATGACTTTGCCCTCACGCTGCACCACGTTATCGACGCGGATCCCGGTGATCAGTTGCGCGCCCGCCTCTTCCGCCTGCGCCATCAGCCAGGCATCAAATTTACTGCGCAGCACCGAATAAGAGACCTGCGAGGCGCTGGCCTCGCTGGCGTTGAGATAGTCCATGGTCATCACCCCTTTTTCGGTCATAAAGGCGAGTTTTTCATGGGTGATGCGCCGCTCAACGGGCGCCGTGTCGGCAAATCCGGGAAGAATGCGCTCCAGGCTATGCGCGTAAATGCGCCCGCCGGTGACGTTTTTCGCCCCCGCTGAATTACCGCGTTCAATAACCAGCACATCGGCTCCTTCACGAGCCAGCACCAGCGCGGCCACCGAACCTGCAAGCCCGGCACCCACGATAATGGCGTCAAAGATATCTTCAGACATAACGACTCCAGAAGTCAGAAGACAGGGCGTAAAACGCCCTGTTAAGAGGAGTTAGCGGGCAAGTGCGCGGGTCAGTTCAGGCAGGATCTTCATCAGATCGCCAACGATGCCGAAATCCGCGTACTGGAAGATCGGCGCATTTTTATCTTTGTTGATCGCGCAGATCGTCTGGGCCCCGTTCGCGCCGACCATATGCTGGATCTGCCCGGAAATGCCCACCGCCAGATAGAGTTCCGGCTTAAGCATCAGGTTGGAGATCCCGACATAGCGCTCATGCTCCATCCATTTTTCGTTCTCTGCGACCGGGCGCGAACAGGCAAGCTCGGCGCCAATCGCCTGGCACAGCGCCCCGGCAAGCGGGATATTTTCTTTGCTGCCAATACCGCGACCCACGCTGACTACCAGCCGCGCTTTATCAAGATCGACATTGCTGCCCTGACGTGGCCGTGTCGCCGTGCGAGTGATGGCAACGGCGGGAGCTTGCCACTCCACCTTCTGCGCATCGCCCGTAAGCGAAGCATCAGGCTGCACAGCCTCAAAGGTGCCGCTGCTGAGCGTCATAACCGCAAACGGCGAACGGATCGTCTCTTCACCCATCGCCAGCCCGCCATACACCATATGCTTAACAACGGCTGCACCATCCAGCACCGTAACTGCGCTGGCATCGTTAGACACCGCGGCCGATAAACGAAAGCCGAGTTTCGCCGCCAGCAATTTGCCGCGACGGCTGTTCGGCAACAAGATCATCCCACCGGAGGCGTGTTGACGAACGGTATCGGCCATCACTCCGGCATAATCTTCCATCAGACGATCGTCCGGTTTACCGCTAAGCTGCCAAACCTGATTTGCCCCCAACTGAAACGCCAGCACGCTATCGGCATCGCTAAGGGTGAAAGCATGAATCTGTTCACCTAAAACCTGTGCGCCACTCATCAGTTCCGGCAGGCGAGAAGGGGTATCGCTGAATACCCAGACACTGGAAAACTTGCTCATAACATCCCCTATTAGTTAATGATTTTGCGCAGATGGTCGACAAAAGTGGCGATCTGTTCTTCGCCATCACCTTCAATGATGATGCGCTGACGCTCGCGCTGTTTCGGCGCGGCAACCTGCTGCGTTGAGGCGCTTTCCTGGGCGCTAAAGCCAATATCCGCTGGCGACCAGACCTGAACCGGCTTTTTCGCCGCACCCAGAATGGCTTTCATCGAAGGGATCTGTGGGGTATTGATATCGGTTGAAACCGCAACAACCGCAGGCAGCGGAATAACCAGCGTTTCGGTTTCGTCTTCCAGCTCGCGTTCAACGGTAAGCTGGTTATCGGCCAGAGAGAGGATCTTGCTCACCCCATTCACCACCGGGATAGCCAACGCTTCCCCTACCAGCAGACCAACCTGCTGCGCGTAAAGGTCGGAAGATCCATCGCCGCAAAGAATCAGATCAAAACCTGATTTCTGCGCAGCGGCAGCCAGCGCGGCGGCAGTCTGCTGCGGCAACGCATGCTCGAATTGATCGTCAATCACAACCACCAGTTCATCCGGCCCGCGGGAGAGCACATCTTTGCGCCCTTTAGCATGGGTCAGCGCCTTGCCGCCCACGCTCATGGCGACGATTTGTACGTCACCGACCTGCTGCTTTAACTGGCTCGCGGCTTCAATTGCGTTCAGATCATATTGACTGATCTTCGCATCCGCTTTGCTGAAATCTAATGAACCATCAGCGTTATTGACAGCAATATCCTGTTCATCAGGTACGCACTTGTAGCAAGTAATTATCTTCATTGCATCTCCAGAAATCATGAAGGGATCATCGTCCATATCGGCGGTGGTAAAGAGATATCACGCTCGTTAATTCAGAAACAAAACAATAATCACCAATATTGAAAATGTCACACGCTGAAGAATACAACTTTCAATAATGTTATCTGCCTCAAATAATATTGAACAAATAACATCACCATTAAGATTTTCAATATTGTTTCGCAGATCACCAATATTGAAAGACAACCGAATAAACAGGCCACAATAAAACACCCAAACAACTGATAATAAACAATTAATTCAAGTCTAAATCGCTTAATCACCCTCATGTTAAAACGTGACCAAAATCACAGAACAGCCCAACATGAATACCCATTATGAGTTACTTTCTTGCATCCCTTTGAGGTCGAAAAGTTATTAATAAATCATTAACAATAATAGACAAAAAATAGAACAACCGGGAACGCTAAATAATTTTAGTCTTCACAGTGGAATTGACTCATGAAAAATGAAAAGAAAAAGTCAGGAATTGAACCAAAGGTTTTTTTCCCGCCGTTAATTATTGTCGGAATACTTTGCTGGCTAACTGTTCGCGATCTGGATGCAGCGAACGTTGTTATTAATGCCGTATTTAGCTATGTCACCAATGTCTGGGGCTGGGCATTTGAATGGTACATGGTGGTGATGCTATTTGGCTGGTTCTGGCTGGTATTTGGCCCCTATGCCAAAAAGAGATTAGGCAATGAACCACCGGAGTTCAGTACCGCAAGCTGGATTTTTATGATGTTCGCCTCCTGTACTTCAGCCGCCGTGCTGTTCTGGGGCTCCATCGAAATCTACTACTACATCTCCACCCCACCGTTCGCACTGGCGCCTAACTCGACCGGGGCGAAAGAGATTGGCCTGGCCTACAGCTTGTTCCACTGGGGGCCGCTGCCGTGGGCAACCTATAGCTTCCTCTCTGTCGCCTTTGCTTACTTCTTCTTTGTTCGCAAGATGGACGTGATTCGCCCCAGCTCCACCCTGGTGCCACTGGTGGGTGAAAAACATGCAAAAGGCCTGTTTGGCACTATCGTCGATAACTTCTATCTGGTGGCGCTGATCTTCGCGATGGGCACCAGCCTTGGTCTGGCGACGCCGCTGGTGACTGAGTGCATGCAATGGCTCTTCGGTATCCCGCATACGCTGCAACTCGATGCCATCATTATCACCTGCTGGATTATTTTGAACGCCATTTGCGTCGCCTGCGGCCTGCAAAAAGGGGTGAAGATTGCCAGTGACGTTCGCAGCTACCTGAGTTTTCTGATGCTGGGCTGGGTGTTTATCGTCAGCGGCGCCAGCTTCATCATGAACTACTTCACTGACTCCGTCGGGATGCTACTGATGCATCTGCCGCGGATGCTGTTCTATACCGACGCCGTTGGCAAAGGCGGTTTCCCGCAGGGCTGGACGGTCTTTTACTGGGCATGGTGGGTGATTTACGCCATCCAGATGAGTATTTTCCTGGCCCGTATCTCCCGTGGCCGTACCGTGCGTGAACTCTGCTTCGGCATGGTATTGGGGCTGACCGCATCCACCTGGATATTGTGGACGGTACTCGGCAGTAACACCCTGCTGCTGATGGATCAAAACATCCTCAACATTCCTCAACTGATTGAACAGCACGGCGTACCGCGCGCCATTATTGAAACCTGGGCTGCCCTGCCGCTCAGCACCGCCACCATGTGGGGATTCTTCATCCTCTGTTTTATCGCCACCGTCACGCTGATTAACGCCTGCTCCTACACCCTGGCGATGTCCACCTGCCGCGAAGTTCGCGATGGCGAAGAGCCGCCGCTGCTGGTGCGTATCGGCTGGTCAGTTCTGGTGGGCATTATCGGCATTGTGCTGCTGGCGCTTGGCGGCCTGAAGCCGATTCAGACGGCCATTATCGCCGGCGGCTGCCCGCTGTTCTTCGTCAACATTATGGTGACGCTCTCCTTTATTAAAGACGCGAAGCAGAACTGGAAAGACTAATTAAACCCAACACGATTAAGAGGTTAGAAGATGGATTTCAATTTGAATGATGAGCAGGAACTGTTTGTCGCCGGTATTCGTGAACTGATGGCCAGTGAAAACTGGGAAGCCTATTTCGCCGAATGCGACCGCGACAGCGTCTACCCGGAACGTTTTGTGAAAGCGCTGGCTGATATGGGCATCGACAGCCTGCTGCTGCCGGAAGAACACGGCGGTCTGGATGCCGGTTTCGTTACCGTCGCAGCCGTGTGGATGGAGCTGGGCCGTCTCGGTGCGCCAACCTACGTGCTTTACCAATTGCCAGGCGGCTTCAACACCTTCCTGCGCGAGGGGACTCAGGAGCAGATAGACAAAATCATGGCCTTCCAGGGTACCGGGAAGCAGATGTGGAACTCGGCCATCACCGAACCGGGCGCAGGTTCTGACGTCGGCAGCCTGAAAACCACCTACACCCGCAAAAACGGCAAGGTTTACCTCAACGGCAGCAAGTGCTTCATCACCAGCAGCGCCTACACCCCGTATGTGGTGGTGATGGCCCGCGATGGCGCGTCGCCGGATAAAGCGATTTACACCGAATGGTGCGTCGACATGAGCAAACCGGGCATCAAGATTAATAAGCTGGAAAAACTCGGTCTGCGCATGGATAGCTGCTGCGAACTGACTTTCGACGACGTTGAACTGGAAGAGAAAGACATGTTTGGCCGCGAAGGCAACGGCTTCAACCGCGTGAAGGAGGAGTTCGATCACGAACGCTTCCTGGTGGCGCTAACCAACTATGGCACTGCAATGTGTGCTTTTGAAGATGCCGCCCGCTATGCCAACCAGCGTGTGCAGTTTGGCGAAACCATTGGCCGCTTCCAGCTTATCCAGGAGAAGTTTGCCCACATGGCCATCAAGCTTAACGCCATGAAAAACATGCTGCTGGAAACAGCCTGGAAAGCAGATAACAACACCATTACCTCCGGCGATGCGGCAATGTGCAAATACTTCTGCGCCAATGCCGCATTTGAAGTGGTGGATACCGCGATGCAGGTTCTCGGCGGCGTGGGGATTGCCGGTAATCACCGCATCACCCGCTTCTGGCGTGACCTGCGCGTAGACCGCGTCTCCGGCGGCTCTGATGAAATGCAGATCCTGACACTCGGTCGCTCTGTACTGAAGCAATATCGTTAACCATGGCCTCTGCAGGCCTGACCGGTTGCGCCAGCAGGCCTGCACATAACAAATACGCCAGGAGCTCATTTATGACTCATTTATCTATGCCCGCCTTCGGCCCCCTTGCCGGGCTGCGTGTTGTATTTTCCGGGATTGAAATTGCCGGCCCCTTCGCCGGGCAGATGTTTGCCGAATGGGGCGCAGAGGTTATCTGGATCGAGAACGTCGCCTGGGCCGACACCATCCGCGTGCAGCCTAACTACCCGCAGCTTTCCCGCCGTAACCTGCATGCGCTTTCGCTGAATATCTTCAAAGATGAAGGGCGGGAAGCATTTCTGAAGTTAATGGAAACCACCGACATTTTTATTGAAGCCAGCAAAGGCCCGGCATTTGCGCGCCGCGGCATTACCGATGAAGTACTGTGGCAGCACAACCCGAAACTGGTTATTGCCCACCTTTCCGGCTTCGGGCAGTACGGTACCGATGAGTACACCAACCTTCCTGCTTATAACACCATCGCCCAGGCCTTTAGCGGCTACCTGATTCAGAACGGCGATGTCGATCAACCAATGCCCGCCTTCCCCTATACCGCAGACTATTTCTCCGGGATGACGGCCACCACCTCGGCGCTGGCGGCGCTGTATAAAGTGCGGGAAACCGGCAAAGGCGAAAGCATTGATATCGCAATGTATGAAGTGATGCTGCGCATGGGCCAGTACTTCATGATGGACTACTTCAACGGCGGCGAAATTTGCCCCCGCATGACCAAAGGGAAAGACCCCTACTACGCCGGTTGCGGGCTCTATAAGTGCGCCGATGGCTACATCGTGATGGAGCTGGTTGGCATTACGCAAATCAATGAATGCTTCAAAGATATTGGCCTGGCACACATTCTTGGTACGCCGGAGGTTCCGGAAGGCACACAGTTGATCCATCGCATTGAGTGTCCCTATGGCCCACTGGTAGAAGAGAAGCTTGATGAATGGTTGGCGGTACATACCATCGCTGACGTCAAAGCACGTTTTGCCGAGCTGAATATTGCCTGCGCCAAAGTGCTGACCATCCCGGAGCTGGAAGGCAACCCACAGTACGTCGCTCGTGAATCCATTACCCAATGGCAAACCATGGACGGCCGCACCTGTAAAGGCCCGAATGTAATGCCGAAATTCAAAAACAACCCAGGGAAAATCTGGCGTGGTATGCCATCGCACGGCATGGACACCGCCGCCATTCTGAAAAATATCGGCTATAGCGAAAGCGATATTCAGGCGCTGGTCGGCAAAGGGCTGGCCAAAGTTGAGGATTAACAGGATACGTTAGTCGGGCTCCCCGGCTAACGATCAGGACTATTTTGTGGGTGAATGCGCAATGGATATGGTAGGCGGGCAACACTTGCGTCAGATGTGGGATGACCTGGCGGAAGTTTATGGAGAGAAAACGGCGTTGATAACGGAGTCCTGCGAGGGGGAAGTGCAGCAATTTAGCTACGCCGCACTCAACGCGGAGATCACCCGCACGGCGAACCTGTTTCACTCGCTGGGTGTACGTAAAGGCGACACCGTTGCACTGCATCTCGATAACTGTCCGGAGTTTATTTTCTGCTGGTTTGGGCTGGCGAAAATCGGCGCCATTATGGTGCCGATTAACGCACGGCTATTACAGGAAGAGAGCTCATGGATTCTGCATCACTGCCAGGCGCGCCTGCTGGTGACGTCTTCGCGTTTTTATCCGATGTATTGCCGGATTCGTGAAGCGCATTCCACACAACTGGAAACTATCTGCCTGATTGATAGCGACGAGGCGCGTCATTTCCAGCGACTGAAAGCGGAGCAGCCCGCAACGCTACGCTATGCCCCGCCCTTAAGCCCGGAAGATACCGCCGAGATCCTGTTTACCTCCGGCACCACGTCACGCCCCAAAGGGGTGGTGATCACTCACTACAATCTTCGTTTCGCGGGATATTACTCCTCCTGGCAGTGTGGCCTGCGCGCGGATGATGTCTACCTGACGGTGATGCCGGCATTCCATATCGATTGCCAGTGTACGGCGGCGATGGCGGCATTTTCCGCCGGAGCAACATTTGTGCTGATTGAAAAATACAGCGCTCGCGCCTTCTGGGGGCAGGTTCGCCGTTACGACGCGACGGTCACGGAGTGTATTCCGATGATGATTCGCACCCTGATGGTACAGCCGCCCGCGCCATCCGACAGGCAACATCGGTTACGCGAAGTAATGTATTACCTGAATCTTTCCGTCGCGGAGAAAGACGCGTTTATCGAACGTTTTGGCGTGAGATTACTAACCTCATATGGCATGACCGAGACCATCGTTGGGATCATTGGCGACCGCCCCGGCGATAAGCGGCGCTGGCCGTCGATTGGCCGCCCTGGCTTTTGCTACGAAGCGGAGATCCGCGACGATCAAAACAGGCCGCTGCCGCCGGGCGAAGTGGGTGAAATTTGCATTAAAGGCGAGCCGGGGAAAACGATTTTTAAGGAGTACTACCTGCGCCCCGATGCCACCGAAAAAGCGTTACAGGCCGATGGCTGGTTACACACCGGGGATTCCGGCTATCGCGATGAAGAGGGCTTTTTCTACTTCTTAGATCGACGCTGCAACATGATTAAACGCGGTGGTGAAAACGTCTCCTGCGTCGAGCTGGAAAATATTATCGCTGCCCATCCCAAGATTCAGGACATTGTGGTTATCGGCATTAAAGATGCTATTCGCGATGAAGCGATTAAAGCCTTCGTGGTTCTCAATGAGGGTGAAACCTTAAGCGACGAGGAGTTTTTCAGCTACTGCGAAGCACATATGGCGAAATTTAAAGTGCCGTCTTATATGGAGATAAGAACTGACCTGCCCCGTAACTGCTCAGGAAAAATAATCAAGAAAAACCTGAGATAACAACAATAGCGGCAGCAATGCCGCCGGAAAACCGAACAAGGAGTGAAAATGAGTGATTCATTACATCTGACCCGCAATGGCGCGATTCTGGAAATAACCCTGGATCGCCCGAAAGCCAATGCAATTGATGCCAGAACCAGTTTCGAAATGGGCGAAGTGTTTCTTAATTTCCGCGATGACCCAACTCTCCGCGTCGCAATTATCACTGGCGCAGGAGAAAAGTTTTTTTCCGCAGGCTGGGATCTGAAAGCGGCCGCCGACGGGGAAGCGCCGGATGCCGATTTCGGCCCTGGCGGATTCGCCGGATTAACCGAGATCTTCAACCTCGACAAACCGGTAATAGCCGCCGTTAACGGCTACGCCTTTGGCGGCGGTTTCGAACTGGCGCTGGCGGCCGATTTCATCCTCTGTGCGGAAAATGCCAGTTTCGCCCTACCGGAAGCCAAACTCGGTATTGTGCCGGACAGCGGCGGAGTGCTGCGTTTACCAAAATATCTTCCTCCTGCAATTCTCAACGAAATGGTGATGACCGGGCGACGCATGACGGCAGAAGAAGCGCAGCGCTGGGGCATTGTAAACCGCGTGGTGGCACAGCCTGAACTCATGGCCCATGCGCGTGAACTGGCGCAACAACTGGTGCAAAGCGCGCCGCTGGCGCTGGCGGCACTGAAAGAGATCTACCGCACTACCAGCGAAATGAGCGTTGAAGAGGGCTATCGCTTCATGCGTAGCGGAGCGTTGAAACACTACCCGGCGGTACTGCATTCCGAAGACGCCATTGAAGGCCCGCTGGCGTTCGCCGAAAAACGCGAGCCGGTGTGGAAAGGACGCTGAGGTGATGAGCCGGATGGCGCAGCGCTTATCCGGCTCATCACGGCACAGGAGTCAAAATGAGCATATACGCCTTTGAAGGGCTCATACCCGTCGTTCACCCGCAGGCTTACGTCCACCCAAGCGCAGTGCTGATTGGCGACGTGATTGTGAGCGCCGGGGTTTATGTTGGCCCGCACGCTTCGCTACGTGGCGATTACGGACGGCTTATCCTTGAAGCCGGATCGAATCTTCAGGATGGCTGCATCATGCATGGCTACTGCGATACGGACACCATCGTGCGGGAAAACGGTCATATCGGGCACGGGGCGATCCTTCACGGTTGTGTGATTGGCCGCGACGCCTTAATCGGCATGAACAGCGTCATCATGGATGGCGCGGTGATTGGCGATGAGAGCATTGTTGCCGCCATGAGCTTTGTGAAAGCCGGGTTTTCCGGTTCGCCCCGGCAAATGCTGGTGGGCTCCCCGGCCCGCTTTTTACGCGAAGTAACCGACGAAGAGATGCGCTGGAAGCGGCTGAATACCCGGGAATATCAGGATCTGGCAATACGTTGTAAAACAGGATTACAGTTAACGGAACCGTTAACGGAAAAGGAAAACAATCGACCGCGCCTGAAAGGGACAACATCGGTACAACCGAAGCGGTGATACTGCCGGATGGCGCGACGCCCTCCGGCGAAGCATCATTATCGACGCATACTTTTAGACAACATCATTTGCCATTTTTGCTCGCGATTAAGCCCGGCTGGCAGCGCCGCAGGAACATGCGGCGTTTTCCTCACGCCAGCCATTTTTTCCCGCTCGTGATGGTTCACCCGGGCATAAAGCTGGGCATCGATCCCGACCACTTTCACCAGCCGCTGGCACTGACATCCCCGCCCTTCCAGCTTATTGGGGATCATCTTGACCTCACAGCTAATTTCCCCTATCTCGGAAAGAATATAAGAGAGCGTATTAATTGCCTTGCAGTGTTCAATATCGAAATGAATGGAGATCTCCCTTGCAGTTACCCAACGATCTTCTGCCATGATCCATTCGGCAATTAACAAGTAGAGTGGTTTGCCAACACATTGTTCACTCATAATTACACCATTTTCACGAATTAAAAATCGGTTATATTCTGCGGACATTAAGCCGCACAAAGAACATGGTTATATGGGATGGTATGCGAGTTAAATGTTGAAGGATGTGATCTAAATCGTGGTTGTTACAATGAAAACAGATTAAGCGCCAGGAATAACCTGAAGGCATAAAAAAACGGTTCCTCTTCAGGAACCGTTTTTATCAGGCCAGCAGGATACGATTACTTAGCGATCTGCGCGTGCATTTCCTGCACTGAAATCACTTTCTCTTTCGCATCCGCATTCAGCGCCATGGACGTTGCGAAACCGCCGTTCAGGGTAGTGTCGTAATGTACCTTGTACTGCAGCGCGCTGCGGCGAATCAGCTTGGAGTCTTCAATCGCCTGACGACCTGCGGTGGTGTTGATGATGTAGGTGTATTCGCCATTCTTGATACGATCCTGAATGTGCGGACGACCTTCATGCACCTTGTTCACCAGGCGCGGGTTGATACCGGCTTCACCCAGCACAATCGCCGTGCCGTGGGTCGCATCCAGTTCGAAACCATGCTTCAGCAGTTTCGCCGCCAGGTCGACCACGCGCTCTTTATCGCCTTCGCGCACGGAGAGCAGCGCACGACCCTGTTTCTTCATGGTGGAGTTACTGCCCAGTTGCGCTTTTGCGAAAGCTTCCGCGAAGGTGCGACCGACGCCCATCACTTCCCCGGTAGAGCGCATTTCTGGCCCTAACAGCGGGTCAACGCCCGGGAATTTGTTGAACGGCAGCACCACTTCTTTCACCGAGTAGTACGGCGGGATGATCTCTTTGGTCACGCCCTGTTCGGCCAGCGTTTTGCCTGCCATCACACGCGCCGCCACTTTCGCCAGCGGTACGCCAGTCGCTTTGGAGACAAACGGTACGGTACGCGCCGCGCGCGGGTTGACTTCAATCAGGTAGACTTCGTTGTCTTTCACCGCAAACTGCACGTTCATCAGGCCGCGCACCTGCAATTCAAAGGCCAGCTTCTGCACCTGCTGGCGCATCACATCCTGAATTTCCTGGCTCAGGGTGTAGGCTGGCAGAGAACAGGCGGAGTCACCGGAGTGCACGCCAGCCTGTTCGATATGCTCCATGATGCCGCCAATCAGCACCGTTTCACCGTCGCAAATGGCATCGACATCCACTTCTACCGCGTCGTCAAGGAAACGGTCGAGCAGAACCGGCGCATCGTTGGAGACGCTGACCGCGGTCTGGAAGTAGCGCTTGAGATCCGCTTCGTCATAGACGATTTCCATCGCGCGACCGCCGAGAACGTAGGACGGACGCACCACCAGCGGGTAGCCAATCTCTTTCGCCTTCTCCACCGCCATTTCAATCGTGGTAACGGTGGCGTTTGCCGGTTGTTTCAGTTTCAGACGGTCAACCGCGTGCTGGAAACGCTCACGGTCTTCCGCGCGGTCGATAGCATCCGGGCTGGTGCCGATAACCGGTACGCCAGCCGCTTCCAGCGCGCGTGCCAGTTTCAGCGGCGTCTGGCCGCCGTACTGGACGATAACGCCCTTCGGCTTCTCGATGCGTACAATTTCCAGCACATCTTCCAGCGTCACCGGCTCGAAGTAGAGACGGTCGGAGGTGTCGTAATCAGTGGAGACGGTTTCCGGGTTACAGTTGACCATAATGGTCTCGTAACCGTCTTCGCGCAGCGCCAGCGAGGCGTGAACGCAGCAGTAGTCAAACTCGATACCCTGACCGATACGGTTCGGGCCGCCGCCAAGCACCATGATTTTGTCACGGTCAGACGGGTTGGATTCGCACTCATCTTCATAGGTGGAGTACATGTACGCGGTGTCGGTGGCAAATTCTGCCGCGCAGGTATCCACACGCTTGTAGACCGGGTGCAGGTTGTACTGGTCACGCAGCTTGCGGATTTCCGCTTCACGCACGCCCGCCAGTTTTGCCAGCCGCGCATCGGCGAAGCCTTTGCGTTTCAGGGTGCGCAGGAAGTCGGCGTCGAGGCCATTGATGCCCACTTCCGCCACTTTCTCTTCCAGACGCACCAGCTCTTCAATTTGCACCAGGAACCAGCGGTCGATGTTGGTCAGGTTGAATACACCGTCCACGGAGAGACCCGCGCGGAAGGCATCGGCGATGTACCAGATACGCTCTGCGCCTGCGTCTTTCAGTTCGCGGCGGATTTTGGTCAGCGCTTCCGGGTCATCAAGGCTCACTTTCGGGTCAAAGCCCATCGCCCCGACTTCCAGGCCGCGCAGCGCTTTTTGCAGAGATTCCTGCTGCGTGCGGCCAATCGCCATCACTTCACCGACCGATTTCATCTGGGTGGTTAAACGGTCATTGGCGCCGACGAATTTCTCGAAGTTAAAGCGAGGTATTTTGGTCACAACGTAGTCGATGGACGGCTCGAAAGAAGCCGGAGTACGGCCGCCGGTGATATCGTTCATCAGCTCGTCAAGGGTGTAGCCCACCGCCAGTTTCGCCGCCACTTTAGCAATCGGGAAGCCGGTGGCTTTCGACGCCAGCGCCGAGGAGCGAGACACACGCGGGTTCATTTCGATAACAATCAGACGACCATTTTTCGGGTTAACCGAGAACTGAACGTTAGAGCCGCCGGTTTCGACGCCGATTTCACGCAGTACCGCCATCGAGGCGTTACGCATGATTTGATACTCTTTATCGGTCAGGGTTTGCGCCGGGGCTACGGTGATGGAGTCACCGGTGTGGATGCCCATCGCATCGAAGTTTTCGATAGAGCAGACGATGATGCAGTTATCGTTTTTATCACGCACCACTTCCATCTCGTACTCTTTCCAGCCAATCAGCGACTCATCAATCAGCAGTTCGTTGGTTGGGGAGAGATCCAGCCCGCGTTCGCAAATCTCTTCGAACTCTTCGCGGTTATAAGCGATACCGCCGCCGGTGCCGCCCATGGTGAAGGAAGGGCGGATAATGCACGGGAAGCCGACTTCAGCGGCGACCGCCAAAGCTTCTTCCATGGTGTGCGCGATACCGGAACGCGCCGTATCAAGGCCGATTTTCTTCATCGCCACGTCGAAGCGGCGACGATCTTCTGCTTTATCAATCGCATCGGCAGTGGCACCAATCATGGTGACGCCGAACTCTTCGAGCACGCCCTGACGCTCGAGTTCCAGCGCACAGTTCAGCGCCGTCTGGCCGCCCATGGTCGGCAGCACCGCATCCGGGCGCTCTTTTTCAATAATCTTACGCACCACCTCCCACTGAATCGGCTCGATGTAGGTCGCATCGGCCATTTCCGGGTCGGTCATGATGGTTGCCGGGTTGGAGTTCACCAGGATAACGCGATAACCCTCTTCGCGCAGCGCTTTACACGCCTGGGCGCCGGAGTAGTCAAACTCACACGCCTGGCCGATAACGATCGGGCCCGCACCCAGAATCAGGATACTTTTTATGTCTGTACGTTTTGGCATGGCTCTTATAACTCCTGATTATTTCGCGGACTGACGGTATTGCTCGATAAGCTCGATAAAGTGGTCGAACAGCGGTGCGGCATCGTGCGGGCCTGGGCTCGCTTCCGGGTGGCCCTGGAAACTGAACGCTGGCTTATCGGTACGGTGGATACCCTGCAGCGTGCCATCAAACAGGGATTTATGCGTCACGCGCAGGTTTGCCGGCAGCGTCGCTTCATCGACGGCAAAACCGTGGTTCTGCGCGGTGATCATCACCACGTTATTATCGATATCTTTCACCGGATGGTTGCCGCCGTGGTGGCCGAACTTCATCTTGATGGTCTTCGCCCCGCTCGCCAGCGCCAGAAGCTGATGGCCGAGGCAGATGCCGAAGACCGGGATGTCGGTTTCGAGGAATTTCTGGATAGCGGTAATTGCGTAATCACACGGTGCCGGGTCGCCAGGGCCATTGGAAAGGAACACGCCGTCCGGATTCATTTTCAGCACATCTTCTGCAGAAGTTTGTGCCGGAACAATGGTCAGGCGGCAGCCGCGATCCACCAGCATACGCAGAATATTGCGTTTCGCGCCAAAATCGTAGGCAACGACGTGGAATGGCAGTTCTTCTTCTTTTTTCGCTTCCGGCAGTTCTTCTGCCAGCGTCCAGCTACCCTGCGTCCAGCTATAGGATTCGCGGGTGGTGACTTCTTTTGCCAGATCCATCCCGTTCAGACCAGGGAAGGCTTTCGCTTTTTCCTGCGCCAGTGCGGCGTCCAGGTTATCGCCTGCAATAATGCAGCCGTTTTGTGCGCCCTTTTCGCGCAGCAGACGCGTCAGCTTACGGGTATCGATATCGGCAATCGCCACGATGTTATGGCGCTTCAGGTAAGAAGAGAGATCTTCTGTATTGCGGTAGTTGCTGGCAATCAGCGGCAGGTCGCGAATAACCAGACCTTGCGCGTGAACCTGAGAAGACTCTTCGTCAGCAGCATTGGTGCCGACATTGCCGATATGAGGATAAGTAAGAGTAACGATTTGGCGAGAATAGGAAGGATCAGTGAGGATTTCTTGATAACCGGTCAAAGACGTATTGAAAACAACTTCCCCAACCGCCGAACCTGTTGCCCCTATGGCCCGACCGTGAAACTGGGTTCCGTCTTCCAGAACCAATAGCGCTGACTTAATCAAAACACCCTCCAGAGAATATTCACTCACTTTATTTGCATATTAATTCACAATGGTGACATAAATCAATGCAAATCTGCTTACCTTTGAATTTCTGGCAAACGGCGGCATTCTAGAGAGAGCCCGGACAAAAGTCTACCTTAAAGGGCATTTTTTATTATTATTTTGCGCCACTGGATTTAACTAACGCTTTTAGCTGGCAAAAAGATCACCTAACTACCCACAGAAAACGCTTGCGCGGCAAGAAGAATGTTAAAAATGGGATTAAGGGAGAAAAAAGTAGACCATCCGGTCAAAATTTACATTCAAACAACAAAAAATGGACGGATAATGTGCTTTTATAGGAAACAAGAAGAGAAAAGTAACTAAAAACAGATAAAATAAAGGGCAATAAAATATTGCCCTATGCAATCAATGTCTTACTGATTGCAATACCACATCACGATGGGTAATAAATACTATAATTCATTCAAATTAAGCACATCGCGCATATCAAAAAGACCGTTTTTCCTGGCTTTAAGCCACAAAGCGGAACGCACCGCTCCGTTGGCAAATGTCATGCGGCTGGAGGCTTTGTGGGTGATCTCCACACGTTCGCCAATATCGGCGAACATCGCCGTATGTTCACCGACGATATCGCCCGCCCGCACGGTGGCAAAACCAATGGTACCCGGCACACGCTCACCCGTATAACCTTCACGGCTGTAAACGGCGCACTCCTTGAGATCTTTATCCAGCGCCCCGGCAATCGCCTCACCCATTGCCAGCGCAGTGCCTGACGGCGCATCAACTTTATGGCGATGATGTGCTTCAATAATTTCGATGTCGGTATAGTCGCCCATCACTTTGGCGGCTTTCTCCAGCAACTTAAGCATGACGTTTACCCCCACGCTGAAGTTGGCCGCAAAGACAATCGCTATCTCCTGAGAGGCATCGCGGATCGCCTGCTTGCCGGCATCATCAAAACCAGTGGTTCCAATAACCATGCCTTTCCCGTGTTCACGACAGAACGCCAGATGCGTCAGCGTGCCTTCCGGGCGGGTAAAATCGATAAATACATCAAAATCATCTTTAACCGCGTCGAGGCTACTCTGAACGGTAACGCCGGTTTTCCCCGCGCCCGCCAGCTCGCCCGCATCGCTGCCCAACAGGCTTGATCCTTCGCGTTCCAGCGCCGCGCCCAACTGAACGCCGTCCATTGCGATTGCCGCCTGAATTAACTGGCGTCCCATACGTCCGCCAGCACCGGCAATGGCGACACGGATTTGTGCATCATGCATAGCTATTCTCTTTTGTTAATTTTGCGTAAACCGTTCTCAGAGTAACCAGCCCGCCCGCAGGCTGCCAGTTGAAAACGTCCATAATTAGAATTAAATGATAAACAGAGGGGAATATCAGTAAAAGCCATGATTCATCGGAAAGGACGAATCATGGGCTGGAATCACATATCAAGCGTAACGTTCTTATTCTGCGGGAGCGAAACCACAGGACTGGCGGATCACCAGCGCGGGCGGCAGAATAATCCGCTTTGGCGGCTCATCGTTGCCCTGAATACGGCTATAGAGCAACTCCCCTGCTTTGCGGCCAATTTCTTTGGCCGCGACGGAGACCGTGGTTAATGCAGGCTGCACCAGCGCTGCCTCAGTAATATCATCAAAACCCACCAGCGCAAAGTCTCGCCCCGGCTCACGCCCCCTTTTGCGCAGGGTGAGCATCACTCCCAGCGCGACGATATCCTGATAACACACCGCGGCGGTGATTTGCGGATAACGATGCAGAAGTTCCTCTGCCACCCGCGCCCCATCGCTTTGGCTGGCCTGAGACGTCACTATCCACTCGGCATTGGGTGAAATACCGTTTTCCAGAAGTTTACTGGTAAAACCGCCAATTCGCTGGGCGCGGGTGCCGGAATTTTGACTGCCGCCTATAAACGCAATATTCCGATGCCCCAGCTTAATCAGGTGCGCCGTCGCCATCTGGGTGCCGAGAAAATTGTCGGTGCCGACAAAATCAAAATCCGGATCGTTAAGCGGCCTGACAACCATGATCGCCGGAATGTTGCGCCGTTTCAGGCCATCGAAAAAGGATTGCGGCGTTTCTCGCGCCGCGCACAACACCATCCCGCAGGCGCTGTTACGCATCAATGAATCGACAAATCGCTGCTGGCGCTCGCCGGACTCTTCACTGTTCGCCAGAAAGAGCAGTAGCTCATGCCGTTCCATCTCATGACTCAACCCAGCCGTCATTTCACCATAAAACGGGTTTGTAATGTCGTGCAGTAGCAAACCGACCTGATTACTGCGGCGATTGCGCAGGTTAGCGGCCGTTTGGTTATAGACATAGCCTGTATCATCCAGCGCTTTCAGCACCCGTTCACGGGTTGCCTGAGAAATCCGCCCCCGGTTGCGCAATACCATCGATACGGTCGCGGTGGATACACCTGCGTGCGCGGCGACCTGCGCCAGGGTTATCGTTGTCATCATCACCTCTCTTTTCCCTTTAGATTAATCGAATAACCTTTTATTTGCATTAATGCCTGTGAGTCGCTTCACACTCTCCTGCTGGAATAGCCGCGACTTGTGAAAACTGGCAGGTTAATCGCGTTAACCACTCTTTCCTAAAACGGTTAATCGATTAATCTTAATTCAAAGACGAAGGAGATTACCGATGACCCACACCGTTTACGATAAGTACCCTGAGGTCGCGATTAGCGGATACGATCATGATGCCTGGCAGGGCTGGGAGCCGATTATCGCTACCCTGCGTCAGCGCTTAGCGCAGCAGTCGAAGGCGACGCTTATTGTGGATTGCTACCCTGGCGTTGACCTGAATGAGCTGGAGCGACATCTCTTTCCTCTGTTGACACCCAGCCTGCTTCTGAACGTCGAATCTGCACGTCTGGATAAAACAGCATTACACCATTTGCTGGCACGCAACCTCACCGACGACCGCGTTTTCGGTGTACTTTCCTGCCATCATTTAAATGAGTTTTTTGACTCTCAGAAAATAGAGAATTTACGCGAACAGGCCAGAGAAAATCAGGGGCTGACGATTATTTATGGCCCTGGCGCTGCGCTGGTGCACTCGGGGGATGTGCTGATCTACGCAGACCTGCCAAGATGGGAAATCCAGCAGCGGATGCGCCGTGGCGAGCTGGGAAACTGGGGTGCGGAAAATCGCGATGAAGATATGCTTCGTCGCTATAAACGCGCCTTTTTTATTGAGTGGCGGGTCTTCGACCGACATAAAACACCGCTGCTGCAGCGCGCCGATTTTCTGTTGGATACCACCCAACCCGGCAACCCCGCGATGGTCAGCGGCGAAGCCCTGCGTGCCGGCCTACAACAAACCACGAAACGCCCCTTCCGCGTGATGCCTTTTTTCGACCCCGGCATCTGGGGGGGACAGTGGATGAAGCATCAATTCGATCTCGATCCCACGGCACCAAACTATGCATGGTGTTTTGATTGCGTGCCCGAGGAAAACAGCCTGCTGCTACGTTTTGGTAACGTGCGGATCGAGATCCCCTCTCAGGATCTGATCCTGCTGCAACCTCGTGCGCTGCTGGGCGATCGTGTCCACGCCCGTTTTGGCGCGGAGTTCCCTATTCGTTTCGATTTTCTCGATACCATGCAGGGACAAAATCTGAGTTTTCAGGTGCATCCGCTAACGGAATACATCCAGCAGCAGTTTGGAATGCATTACACCCAGGATGAGAGCTACTACATTCTTGATGCCGAGCCCCATGCGCATGTCTATCTGGGGACAAAAAACGGCATACATCCACAAGCGATGCTGGACGATTTACATGCCGCCGCCAGAGGTGAAAAAGCCTTTGATGACGCTAAGTTCGTCAATCAGTTACCGGCTAAAAAGCACGATCACTTTTTGATTCCCGCAGGCACAGTCCACTGCTCCGGCGCGGGTACGATGGTGCTTGAGATCAGCGCCACCCCTTACATCTTCACCTTCAAACTGTGGGACTGGGGGCGCCTGGGTATGGATGGCCTGCCGCGCCCGGTTCATCTGCAACATGGCGAGCAGGTTATCGACTGGCAGCGTGATACCGACTGGGTCATGCGTAATCTGGTAAATCGGATAGAACCCATCGCACAGGGAGAGCACTGGCGCGAAGAACGAACCGGGCTGCACGAACGGGAATTTATCGAAACGCGTCGTCACTGGTTTACCGGCCCGGTTTCTCACCATACGGGCAGCGGCGTCAACGTGCTGAATCTGGTGGAAGGAGATGAAGCTGTCGTTGAAAGCCCCAGCCAGGCCTTCTCGCCGTTTGTAGTGCGTTACGCGGAAACCTTTATCGTTCCGGCTGACGTAGGCGAATATCGCATTTCGCCCACCCATCGAAGCCAGGGGCAACAGCTCGCCACCATCAAAGCATGGGTAAGGGGGGAGTGATGATCCATTTTATTGTCGCATCACATGGCCCCCTGGCCACCGCGCTACTCGAAAGCAGCCGCATGGTCTATGGCGAACTGCCTCACGTTCAGGCGATAGCCCTAACGGAAGAGCGCGGTATTGAAGGCTTTAAACAGGATTTCGCGCAGGTGCTGCAAAGTGCCGGGCAGGGCGCAAGCGGCGTAGTGGTGCTGTGTGATATGCAAAGCGGTACACCGTGGAATGTGGCCTGCCTGCACAGTTTTTCGCCGCAAACGCAGCCGCCTGTCGCCGTGGTCGCTGGCGTCAATTTCCCTATGCTGCTGCAAACCGACGAGGTGGCGCACTTAGAGGATGCCAACATCGCAGCACAACAGCTAATTGCATTAACCCAACCTACGATTACCCTGGCTACTCTGACCCTGTCAGTGCAGTCGGATGATTTTTAAGGAGCCGATTATGAGTATCTCATTTGTCCGCATAGATGACCGCGTCATCCATGGGCAACTCGTCACCCGCTGGGCAAAAGAGCTGCCTTGTGACGGCATTGTCGCCATTGATGACGCAGTCGCAGCCGACCCCCTGCTCTCGTCCGTGATGAAAGGCGCAGTACCGGATACAAAAGTCTGGCTGTTTAACACCGCGACGGCCATTGAAAAGTTGCCAAAAGTGATCGCCAGCGAGAAGCGTTATTTTGTGATTGGTAAATCCCCGCTCACGCTGCAACGTATCGAACAGGCCGGTATTAGCCTGAAAAACGCCAACGGAAAAATCAACGTTGGCCCGATGAGCGCCCGTGCAAATACCACAACCATCGGCCCGAACCAATCCGTCAACAGCGACGAAATCGCAGCCTTCAACTGGCTAATGGAACAGGGCCATCATATCGAATTTCGTCTGGTTCCCGATGCCAGTTTTTATAGCTGGCAGGATGCCCGGCAAAAACTGAAATAAGGAGCATACGATGATTTTCGAAGCCACACTCATTGGCATACTCTGTTACCTTGGCGCATTAAGTTGCCCCTGGTTACTGGGTCTGACGGGCGGTTGGTATTTGATTACGCGACCGCTGGTATCGGGTCTACTGGTCGGTCTAATCCTGGGGGATGTAAAAACGGGCATTATGATCGGCGTTGCCGTGCAGGCGGTTTATATTGCGATGGTGACGCCCGGCGGCTCAATGCCCGCCGACTTAAACTTTGTCGCTTATCCCGCCATTGCGCTGGGGATCCTTTCAGGGCAAGGGCCGGAGGTTGCGGTAGCGCTGGCGGCAACCATCGGTATTGCCGGGACGATTCTGTTTAATACCATGATGGTCGTCAACTCATTCTGGAACCATCGCGCCGACACCGCCATTGAGCGGGATGATGCGCGCGGCATCTATCTCAACAGTGTGATCTTCCCGCAGGCAACGAACTTCATACTGCGCTTCGTCCCCACCTTTATCGCCGTCTATTTTGGCTCGCAGTACATCAGCGGCTTTATGGAAAGCCTGCCCAATGTGGTGCTCTCCACGATGAACGTGCTGGGCGGCATCCTTCCCGCGGTTGGGATAGCCATTCTGTTAAAACAGATAATCAAAAACTACACCATGTTGATTTACTTCCTGGTCGGCTTCGTGTGCATCGTTTTTCTGAAGCTGAATATGGTGGCGCTGGTGATCGTCGGCGCACTACTGGCGTTGATTCACTACAACTACAAACCTGAAGCTCCGGTCGCGGCAACGCCTGCGGCAAAGGTCGACGATGAGGATGAATTTTGATGGAAGAACGTAAACTCACACGCACGGATTTGCGCCGCTGCTGGCGGGCATGGATGATGCACAACCTCTCGTCGATGAGCTTTGAACGTCTGCAATCTTTTGGCTTCTGCCTGAGTATGCTGCCGGTCGCGAAAAAACTCTATCCCGACCCCGCCGAACGCACCGAAATGTTGCGCCGCCACGCGTCGTTCTACAACACCGAACCGCAGCTTGGCGCAATCGTCAACGGCATGGCGCTGGGTCTGGAGGAGAAAAAAGCCAACGGCGAACCTATTGACGGCGAAACGATCAACACGCTGAAAGTCGGCCTGATGGGGCCAATTGCAGGGATCGGCGACTCCATGATCCCCGGGATGTTAATCCCGATTTTGCTCAGTATCGGCATGGCGCTGGCCGCCGGCGGAAACGTGCTCGGGCCGCTGTTTTATATTGTTGCCTGGCTGGCGATCATTATCCCCGGGTCGTGGTTCCTGTTTCTGAAAGGCTACCAGATGGGTTCCGGTTCGGTGGAGATGCTGGTCAGCAGTAAATCCACACGTCTGCGTGAAGCCCTGTCATTGCTGGGCGTTTTTGTGATGGGCGGCGTCGCGGCAAGTTATGTCAAACTCGGCACCGGGCTGGAGTTCATCACTAAAGACGGGGTAAATATTCATCTTCAACAGATGCTGGATGGCATCTTCCCGCAGCTTCTGCCGCTGATCGTGGTACTGGGTACCTGGTATGTGATGGCAAAACGCGGAGTCTCTCCGGTCAAAGCCATGTTGTTGTTGCTGGTTGTAGCGGCGATTGGCGTGGCAAGTGGCCTGTTTGCCGGGTAAGACGCGCCTGATGGCGCGGCGCTTACCCGACAGGAAGGCTACGGGTGAAAGTTATGCCATAGTCCGGCGGTTTTATCCGGACGCGAGATAAACTGAAAGCGCGCCGGGCAATCAATAAACTGTTGATATACCGGCGCCGCCGTAATACCAAATTCGGTATACTGACGCGGCGTCACCGCCTGTAGTCGCCCGGGAACATAACGGCTGTTATGTTGCCAGACAATCTGCTTTTCCTGCACCAGCGGATACCATGCCAGCCCTTTATATGACCGCACCGCGTCATATTCAAAACCATATTCACGATCGCACCACGCGCCAAAGGTTAAGGGTACCTCGGGATCGGCAGAGATCGTGGCATGCCCCCAGCCCGGCGGCACCAGGACTTTCTCGCCAGGCCCTGCAAGCACGGCGAAACAGCGCCCGGGATCGTCAGCCACATATTCCTGCATATAAATAATGGCCTTACCCTGCCAGATTTCGTAAAGCTCCGGCGGCGACCAACCACTATGCTGGCTGATTTTGTGGATATGCCCCTGGCTACGCACCGGTTCATCGCCTAGCTGTCCTGCAGCATAAGTCACAACCCCAAACAGCAGCATTCGCTTTTGCAACTCTTCGCGATCCTGTATCCGGGCGACATCCATCGCAATGGCGTACACCTCATTCGGCCCCTGACACGCCGGATCTCGCAACGATGCGCGGATCTGATCCAACGTGCGGATCTCCGGCATTGGCCCGGTGACATCCTCGCCATAGCTGAATCCGAGCGGATGATGGGTGATAGACATGTCCAGACCATAATCAGTCATGATGCACCTCCCACCCCTCTGATGAGACCATGACTCGCAGGGCAAAACCGTTAGCCAGCGCGGCATAATCATGCCCCGCCACACCCGGCCATACGGCCAGCGCCGAAAGCACCTCGCCGCCGGTATTAATTAAACGATGAGCGGTAAACCCCGGAATAATGTGAACAGACCCGGTAAAGACCTTTTCCAGCCGCGCTTCGCCTTGTTCATTCTGCAGCAGTAGCAGGCCGTTTCCACGCAGGCCAAAATAGACCTCGCCCTGTTCACGACGTGCGTGAAAATGCCCACGGGTCATAAAATATTCGCCGCCGACACGGCCTGGATAAAGGTGGGTAACGCCAGTGTAGAGTTCACCTTCTGCGGGGGAAGTCGCGAGCATCTCAACGTCATAGATTACCTGTTCGCCAGGCAGTTGCTGACGTGCGGGTTCATCGGCAAAGATGCCAGCGAGATCCCGGAGCCGCGTTGATTTAGATAATAGCGGGCCGTCGGCGAAAGCGCCGCTCGCCCAATCCACTTGTGGTGGCTGAATATCAGGAAGATTCATATGTGTCTCCGGCCCGAGGAGAACAGCACGTTTAGCATAGCGGATTAATCGATTAACCTGACAATTCACTCAGGACATTGTGGGATGTGTCACACTCTAAAATCAAAGTTCTGACCGGGTGGCCAGAACTTTCCGCTAATCGGCCAGCAACGGATTAGTCGCGGTAAAGCGCCCCTGCCGGGAAATGACTTAAAAACCAGGTAACAGCCAACAAATCGGCGCTGCCGCCGGGGCTGAGATGACGGAGAATCAGTTCATCATCAAGCTGTTGCATCGCTTCAATTCCCCCTTTCGCCAGCACACCACCTTCCCATAGCAGTTCCTGCGCCTGCTGCTGGACGTAGTAAAGGCCTTCGAGCCCGCCACGCGCCACCAGATTGGTATCATCATTCCAGGCCATCAGATGCAACAGCGTTTGCAGTAGCGCCAGATTGGTGTCGCCCCACTCTTCCATCACCCGGTTGTACACCGGTAATGCCTGGGTTCGCACGGTGCAAAAACCGCTTTCCGCCTCACCACGTGCACCGGACAAGCCAAACTGCAGAAAATGCGCCTCGCTTTTGCTAAGCCCGCCGCCCTTCGACACGGACAACTCTTTCGCCACCAGATGACGGCAGAAGCGGGCGACAACATCACAAATACGATTTTGTTCAAGCGGCTCTTTTTTAGCGTTCAGACGGCCTATCGCCGCAGACAACAGCCCAAATGCGAAAATTGCGCCACGATGCGTATTTACGCCGCCAGTGACCTGAAGCATATCGCATTCGCAGGCGAGGCCAATCGGCCTCAGCATAGGTAGCACGGCCTGCGCTTCCCCCAATGCCGACTCGAACCCCATACGATAAAAGCGGGTCATCCACGGCACGATAGCTGCGGTGCTTCTTTCAAAGGACGCCAGATCCATGTCTTTGTGTGCACCCGTGTTACGAATATCGACAAGCCCAGGCTTCGGCGTCAGTCGTACCTCCGTCAGTAAGGCGGAACGCACCAGGTTCTCCAGACGCTCTTCAGTAAAAGAGCTGACGGTATCAGCCGTTAATATCTCGCTCATAGTTCTCAATCCTTTGGGTGATTTCATCCAGCAACAGATCCAGCGAATGCGTTCTGGCGCGCGCGCAAACATGGGCATTGTTCTCACAAAGCAGACAACGACGCCCCGGAAGATTAAGCTCCCGTCGCGAAACCGCCACGCCCGCCACATCAATCACGTCAACATCCCACAGGCGCCCCAGAGGATGCGCCTGTTCGAGACCAACCAGCGCCTCTTTCAATGTTAAAGGCGACGCGCAGACCGCCATCATCCATTCCGGCCCACTGTTCGCATCACTCCATAAAAGGCCATCGGTATGCCAGTCATGATGCAGACACAGGGAAAAAACGGCGTCACAGGCTGCATCTGCCACGCTGCGCCACTTTGGGCTGTTTTTCACCGGGCCAGGCGCGACGAGCGTAAAAGAGACGACCGGCTGGTGATAAAGCGCCAGCAGCCTCTGCTGACGTGCAGCGCGCCTGTCGCGCGCCAGCAGCATCTCTTCCAGCGTGACTGGTCGACCGCCCGACAGCAGGTCTGCGCGTCTCATCAGGCTTTAACCTGACGGATAACGTCAATCACCGAGCCATCGCGGTAGCGCACGACGGCAACAACACGATCGATAAATTCAATCGGTTGAGGTTTACCGGTGAGTTGTTCCGCGCGCTGTTGCAGTTGTTCAATGGTCATTAACGGGACGCCTGCGTCGCGCAGATTGTCGATCAGATCCTGACGCGCCGGATTCACCGCAATGCCGTGATCCGTCACCAGCACATCGACGCTGGCGCCCGGTGTGACGGTGGTAAGGACTTTTTCCACCACGCAGGGAATACGCCCGCGCACCAGGGGCGCGGTAATAATCGTGAGATCCGCCCCCGCCGCCGTGTCGCTGTGCCCGCCGGATGCGCCGCGCAGTACGCCATTCGATCCGGTCATGACGTTTACGTTGAAATTCACGTCAATTTCGAGCGCGCTTAGCATCACCACATTCAGGCGTTCGCAGGCCGCCCCTTTTGAACCAGGATTAGCATATTGATTGGTAGAGATTTCGATATGATGCGGGTTCTGCGCCAGAGAACGGGCTGCATCGCCATCAAAAGATTGGGTATCCAGCAGCGCTTTAATCAGCCCTTTCTCATGTAGATCGACCATGGTGCCGGTGATCCCGCCCAGACCAAAACTGGCGGTAATATTCTGACGGCGCATTTTGTCTTCAAGGAAACGCGATACCGCCAGCGATGCCCCGCCCGTACCGGTCTGCAATGAGAAGCCATCTTTAAAATAGCCTGAATGCTCAATGATTTTGGCGGCCTCACGGGCAATCAACAGCTCGCGCGGGTTGCTGGACAAGCGAATCGCGCCTGCCGTGATCTTCGCAGGATCGCCAACCTCATCAACCTGGACGATAAAATCCACCTGATCCTGCGCAATGCTGGCCGGGTAGTTCGGATAACTCACCCACTCTTCGGTCAGCAGAACCACGCATTTGGCGTATTCGGCATCCACTTTCGCATAGCCCAACGAACCGCAGCGAGACTTGCCACTGAAACCATTGGCATTACCAAATTCATCACAGCACGGCACACCGAGGAAGGCGACATCGATATTCAGCTCGCCGCTCTGAATCAGTTTTACGCGGCCGCCGTGAGAGTGGATCTGCACCGGGTTTTCCATCAAACCGGCGGAGATCTCTTCGCCCAGTTTGCCACGCAGCCCGGAGGTATAAATCTGCCGCAGGACACCGTTTTTAATGTGTTCGATAAGCGGCCAGTGGGCGTCAATCAGGGAACTGGAAGCCAGGGTCAGATCGCGAAATCCCATTTCGGCCAGTTTTTCCATCACCATATTGACGACCTTATCGCCGCCGCGGAACGCATGGTGGAAGGAGATCGTCATACCATTCTTAAGCCCGGAACGGCGGATCGCCTCTTCGAGTGAATCACAAATCTTACGCTGGCGTTTCTGGGTTTCACTCGCCAGCCAGGGGCTGTTGGTTGTCACCCCTTCGTAGGGCTGTAATCCTTCCGGTACGACATATTGCTGCTTCAGCATTGCTACAGTCTCTTTCATGGTTTCTTCCTTAATCACGAATACCGGAAGCCGACAGAGCCACCACTTTTCGTGCATGGTCGATAATCGGGCCGTCAATCATTTTGCCGTTGAGCGAGACGACGCCCAGCCCACGAGACTCAGCCTCTTCTGCGGCGGCAATCACTTCGAATGCGTGGTCAACTTCTTTGCGCGTCGGTGAATAGGCCTGATGAAGAAGCTCGATCTGACGTGGGTTCACCAACGATTTACCGTTAAATCCAAGCCCTTTCGCCAGTTGCACTTCTTTCAGGAACCCTTCTTCGTCGTTAATATCCGACCAGACGACGTCATAAGCGGCAATGCCCGCGACACGCGCCGCATGCAGCACGGCACAGCGGGCATAGAACAGCTCCGTACCATCGCCACGGCTGGTTCCCATATCCATCACATAATCGAAGGCCGCCAGCGCAATCGCGACCATACGCGGGCTGGAGGTCGCAATCTCGACGGCGTTTACCACCCCTCTCGCTGATTCAATCGCCGCCATCAGTTTGGTACTGCCCACTTCGCGCCCGCACTCGCGTTCGATGCGCGCAACCTGCGCTTCCAGCTCCAGCACATCATCTTTGCTATCGGTTTTCGGCAGGCGAACGATATTTGCCCCGCCACGTACCACCGCTTCCAAATCGGCCAAACCAAATGGCGTGTTCAACGGGTTAATGCGCACGACTCTTTCCACATCCTGGTAGAAAGGGTGCTGCAGAGCATGGTGAACAAGCAGACGGGCGGTATCTTTCTCGCGTAGCGACACGGCATCTTCGAGATCAAACATCACTGCATCCGCACCGTACACGAACGAGGTGCTCAACATGGCCGCATTCGCGCCGGGAATAAACAACATACTGCGACGAGGTCTCATAACGCACTCCATTGAATTTCCGTTTTCTCTGCCGCACGCAGCGCCGCCGCCTGCACCCTGGCCCGCAAAATACACTCCAGCGCGCCTTTGTCATCGATGCTGACCTGAGCGCGTTCGACGCCAAGTTTCGCCAGCGTTTCCCGCACCACCTGCTCAATCGCTGTGCCGAATTGCTGTTTTACCAGGCTCTCCAGCTCCAGCCGGATCCCTGGCTCCGAGGAGGGGCCAATCCTGATCATCACATCGCTGGATTCCAGCGTGCCTGCCAGGGCATCTTTAATGATTTCCATAAGTTATGTTCCTTGTTAACGGTATTACGTCATACTGTTTCAGTGTGTTCGGCGGCAAGGTGCTGTAAAAACGCCAGGGTGCCGCCAGGGACAAGCGCACGTATGGCCTGCCAGTCGCGTTCGGCGTACAGTTTTCTGACGCGAGAAGCGGAAACGGGGGCGCCGAGTTTCTCCATACGCGGCAACTCGACCACCTCGATGGCAGGGCTATGACTATTCGGGGCGCTCAGAATATTGTGCATCCGCTGGTTATAAGCGCGGGTCAGGGGGCAAAACGGTTCATTACCGACAAAACGATGGGTTATCCCCAACGCCGGAGCCAGATGCTCGCGGAAAAGTTGCAGATCAATCTGGCTGTGGCAGTCGTCCACCACGCCTTTTTCTTTGAGGAAGTAGCCCGGGAATGTTGCCCGGGAGATCAGATATGCCGAACCCGGGTGCAGGGTGACATTGTCAATACCGGCAATCCCTTGTTCGATCAGCGCCCAACGGTCGGTATAGGAAAAAAATGATGCATCTTCTTTGACGACAAACAGATGCAGCCAGTCACAACGGGCGGCCGCTTGCTCCACTAAATAACGATGGCCCAGCGTGAACGGATTGGCATTCATCACGATAGCGCCAATTGTTTTTCCCGGTTGGCGATAGAGCGCCAGTTGACGACAGTAACGCGACAGGCGCTCGCTGCTGTTCTCCATCAATACCACCAGCTCGCCCGCCTGCGCAATTGGCCAGAACCCGGCACCAGAAAATAGCTGTCGATTTTCCGGTTTAGTGAACAGGAAAAGCTCGCTACGATTTAACTCATAGGCGAGCGTCAGCAGTTCGGTCAGCAGCTTCAGGCTAAGACCTTCTCCCTGTAGCGCAGGAGATACGGCGATACTTTTCAGTACATTACCAGCAATCGCGCCGCAACCCACGACCTCACCCTGCCACTCTGCGCACACCGCGATTTCACAATCGGCTTCCAGAGAAAGCCCTGCATTCCGCAGGAAGGCAGCCACCCGCTCGCGACGCTCGGCTTCTTTTTGCAGGTAAATACGCTTAAATATCAGGTTCACTCTATTCTGCATCCGTAAGCAATTAACGCCGCCTATTTCGCCAGTGTTTATATTATCCGTCTGCAATAGACTTCACATTTTTCCCCCTGCCTTTATTGTGTTTATGGTTTTTATGTTTTTAATTACCTGAGAAAAATAAAAACAATTAAATTAATTAAAAACACCACCATTCAGTGAAGATAGTCACATCTCGCCGTTAACAGATTTTATTAATATGCGCCGACATTGTTATCTATCACCACACAGGACAATATTTATGACCAACATGACCCAGGCTCCGGCAACGGAGAAAAAGGGCATTAGCGATTTACTGGGATTTAAAATCTTTGGTATGTCGGTACCGCTCTATGGCTTCGCGTTGATAACGCTTTTACTTTCTCACTTTTATAATGCATTACCCACTGATTTGGTCGGTGGCTTTGCGATCATGTTTATTATTGGCGCCATTTTTGGAGAAATCGGTAAACGCCTGCCAATTTTCAACAAATATATTGGCGGCGCGCCGGTAATGATATTCCTGGTTGCCGCTTACTTTGTCTATGCAGGCATATTTACCCAGAAAGAAATCGATGCAATCAGCAACGTTATGGATAAGAGTAACTTCCTTAACCTGTTTATTGCCGTGCTGATTACTGGCGCGATCCTTTCGGTAAACCGTAAATTACTGTTGAAATCACTGCTGGGTTATATCCCGACAATCCTGACAGGGATCCTCGGCGCAGCTATTTTCGGTATCGCAATTGGCCTGTGCTTCGGCATCCCGGTCGATCGCATCATGATGCTCTACGTGTTGCCAATTATGGGCGGCGGTAATGGCGCAGGCGCGGTACCACTGTCCGAAATTTATCATTCTGTCACTGGCCGTTCTCGTGAAGAGTACTACTCTACCGCCATCGCTATTTTGACCATTGCGAATATCTTTGCGATCGTTTTCGCTGCGCTGCTGGATATTGTCGGCAAAAAATACACCTGGCTCAGCGGTGAAGGGGAATTAGTCCGTAAAGCGTCTTTTAAAACAGAAGATGATGAAAAAGCGGGTCAGATTACCCATCGTGAAACGGCGGTAGGCCTGGTTTTATCCACCACCTGCTTCCTGCTGGCCTATGTTATCGCCAAGAAAATTCTGCCAAGCATTGGCGGCGTATCTATTCACTATTTCGCCTGGATGGTACTGATTGTCGCGGCGCTGAACGCATCCGGCCTATGCTCACCAGAAATTAAAGCCGGTGCGAAACGTCTGTCTGACTTCTTCTCTAAACAGCTTCTGTGGGTACTGATGGTTGGGGTTGGCGTTTGCTACACCGATCTGCAGGAAATTATTGATGCCCTGACATTTGCCAACGTGGTCATCGCCGCGATTATCGTCGTCGGCGCGGTAGTGGGCGCAGCCGTTGGGGGCTGGTTGATCGGCTTCTATCCTATTGAATCCTCCATTACTGCAGGCCTCTGCATGGCAAACCGCGGCGGCTCCGGCGACCTGGAAGTGTTGTCCGCCTGTAACCGTATGAACCTTATTTCTTACGCACAAATCTCCTCCCGTCTGGGCGGCGGTATTGTGCTGGTTATCGCCAGCATCGTGTTCAGCATGATGGTGTAATAAAAACGCACGGCGGTGTAGTTGCTACAGACGACCAGGTGAAACGTAGAGGCCAGAGCCGGGGGCGGCCGAGGGAAATCCACTCTACGACTCCTTAGCCGGATCCACCTGGAAGGTTGTAGTCAACTGCATCGCTGTGCCTCTGCTCTGGAAAATCATTCATGACTGATGCCGCTTTACTGGGTGAAGGCTTCACCCTGATGTTCCTCGGTATGGGCTTTGTGCTGACCTTTCTGCTTTTGCTCATTTTTGCTATTCGCGGTATGTCCGCCGCCATTAGCCGTTTTTTCCCCGAACCGATTCCTGTTGCGCCGCGTGTCGCGCCCGTTGTGGATGACTTTACGCGCTTAAAGCCCGTGATCGCAGCAGCGATTCACCATCATCGTTTCAAAAACTAATTCCCAGAGGAATGTATGACCATTGCTATTACCGATGTCGTCCTGCGCGACGCCCACCAGTCTCTGTTCGCTACCCGTTTGCGTCTTGATGACATGTTGCCGATTGCCGCCGCACTTGATGAAGTGGGCTACTGGTCGCTGGAGTGCTGGGGCGGGGCAACCTTTGACGCCTGCATCCGTTTCCTCGGAGAAGACCCCTGGGTGCGCCTGCGCGAGCTGAAAAAAGCGATGCCGAAAACGCCATTGCAGATGCTGCTGCGCGGGCAGAACCTGCTTGGCTACCGTCACTATGCCGACGACGTGGTTGAGCGCTTTGTCGAGCGCGCGGTGAAAAATGGGATGGACGTGTTCCGCGTCTTTGATGCCATGAACGACCCACGCAATATGAAAGCCGCGCTACAGGCGGTACGCAGCCACGGCGCGCATGCGCAGGGTACGCTCTCCTACACCACCAGCCCGGTACATACCTTACAGACCTGGCTCGACCTAACCGAACAACTGCTGGAAACCGGCGTTGATTCCATTGCCATTAAGGATATGTCCGGCATCCTCACCCCCGTCACCGCTTTTGAGCTGGTCAGCGAAATCAAAAAACGCTACGACGTGAGGCTGCATCTGCACTGCCACGCTACCACCGGTATGGCAGAGATGGCGCTGCTGAAAGCCATTGAAGCGGGTATCGATGGCGTCGATACCGCTATCTCTTCGATGAGCGCCACCTACGGCCACCCGGCGACTGAAGCGCTGGTCGCGACGCTCGCCGGAACTAAGCAGGATACCGGGCTGGATATCCTTAAACTGGAAAATATTGCAGCGTACTTCCGCGAGGTGCGGAAAAAATATCACGCCTTTGAAGGCCAGCTTAAAGGTTACGACAGCCGCATCCTGGTAGCCCAGGTGCCGGGCGGAATGCTTACCAACCTCGAAAGCCAGCTTAAACAGCAGAATGCCGCCCATCGTCTTGATGAGGTACTGGCGGAGATCCCGCGTGTGCGTGAAGACCTGGGCTTTATCCCGCTGGTGACGCCAACGTCGCAGATTGTCGGCACCCAGGCTGTGCTTAACGTGCTGACTGGCGAGCGCTATAAAACCATCGCCAAAGAGACGGCGGGGATCCTGAAAGGTGAATACGGCCACACCCCGGCGCCAGTGAACACCGTGCTGCAGGCTAAAGTTCTCGACGGCGCGCAGGCCATCACCTGTCGCCCGGCGGATTTACTGAAGCCGGAACTGGCACAACTGGAAGCGGATATCACACGTCAGGCGCAGGAAAAAGGCATCACCCTTGCCGACAATGCCATTGACGATGTGCTGACCGTGGCCCTGTTCCCGCAGCCGGGCATGAAATTCCTCGAAAACCGCAATAACCCGGCCGCCTTTGAGCCGCGCCCGGAAGTGGAAACCGCGAAACCTGCCGCGGCGGTGAGCGCGCCGAAAGCGGCCACCTCCGGTATCTACACCGTGGAAGTGGAAGGCAAAGCCTTTGTGGTGAAAGTGAGCGATGGCGGCGACATCAGCCAGGTTGCCCCAACGACAGCAGCCCCCGTGGCCGCCCCGGCTCCGGCTGGCGCAGGGACGCCGGTTGCCGCGCCGCTGGCGGGCAATATCTGGAAAGTTATCGCGACAGAAGGTCAGGCCGTGGCGGAAGGCGATGTACTGCTGATTCTGGAAGCCATGAAAATGGAAACCGAGATCCGCGCGGCACAGGCCGGAACCGTCCGCAGTATCACGGTGAAAGCCGGGGATGCCGTTGCCCCGGGTGATACCCTGATGACGCTGGCGTAAGGAACGGAAGAAATGGAAAGTCTGAACGCCCTGATTCAGGGGATGGGGCTGATGCACCTTGGTGCGGGGCAGGCCATCATGCTGCTGGTTAGCCTGCTGCTACTGTGGCTGGCGATAGCGAAGAAGTTCGAACCGCTGTTGCTGCTACCGATTGGCTTTGGTGGGCTGCTGTCGAATATTCCGGAAGCGGGTCTGGCACTGACCGCGCTGGAAAGCCTGCTGGCGCATCATGACGCCGGGCACCTGGCCATAATTGCCGCGAAGCTCAACTGCGCACCGGATGTCCACGCTATTAAAGACGCTCTGGCGCTGGCGTTGCCGTCGGTTCAAAACCAGATGGAAACACTGGCAGTGGACATGGGCTACACCCCGGGCGTACTGGCGCTGTTCTATAAAGTGGCGATTGGCTCGGGCGTCGCACCGCTGGTCATCTTTATGGGTGTCGGCGCGATGACCGACTTCGGCCCGCTGTTGGCAAACCCGCGCACCCTGCTGCTCGGGGCGGCGGCGCAGTTCGGCATTTTCGCCACCGTACTGGGGGCGTTGACGCTGAACTACTTTGGTTTCATCTCGTTCACCCTGCCGCAGGCGGCGGCGATAGGCATCATTGGCGGCGCAGATGGCCCAACGGCAATTTATCTGTCGAGCAAACTGGCACCGGAACTTCTGGGGGCAATCGCCGTAGCGGCGTACTCCTATATGGCGCTGGTACCGCTGATTCAGCCACCGATCATGAAGGCGCTGACGACGGAGAAAGAGCGGAAAATCCGCATGGTGCAACTGCGCACTATCAGCAAACGGGAAAAAATTCTGTTCCCTGTGGTGCTGTTATTGCTGGTGGCGCTGCTGCTGCCGGATGCCGCACCGCTGCTGGGGATGTTCTGTTTCGGCAACCTGATGCGTGAAAGCGGCGTAGTGGAACGCCTGAGCGACACAGTACAGAACGGTCTGATTAATATCGTCACTATCTTCCTTGGCCTGTCTGTCGGGGCGAAGCTGGTAGCGGATAAGTTTCTGCAGCCGCAGACGCTCGGCATTCTGCTGCTGGGAGTGATTGCGTTTGGTATCGGTACAGCCGCCGGCGTATTGATGGCTAAATTACTGAATAAAGTCAGTAAGGTTCCTATCAACCCGCTCATTGGTTCCGCAGGGGTTTCCGCCGTGCCAATGGCGGCGCGAGTCTCCAACAAGGTGGGTCTGGAAGCCGACGCGCAGAACTTCCTGCTAATGCACGCGATGGGGCCGAACGTGGCTGGCGTGATTGGCTCGGCCATTGCCGCAGGTGTAATGCTGAAATATGTAATGGCGATGTAATATCAAAGGGGATATGCGCTGCATATCCCCTTTCCAGCTAAATGTTTTCTGAAAAACAGAGGATTATGAACTGGCTCAGGAACCAAACTCGCTGGATACCTGAGAATCCTCTTTTTAATTTTTACATACCGATATGTTTATCAGAAAAATAACACTGTGGTTTTCACGGCGGTCGTTTCAAAATCGAATATTTCTGCTGATTTTATTTACATCAACGATCGTTATGCTCGCGATGTCCTGGTATGTCACCGATATTGCAAAAGATCGCCTCCACTACCAGGTTGGGCAACGCGCATTGATTCAGGCCATGCAAATTTCCGCAATGCCTGAACTTGTTGACGCTGTAAAACATAACGACCTCAAACGGATCAAATCGCTGATTGATCCCATGCGCTCGTTCTCCGATGCCACCTACATTACCGTGGGTGATGAAAACGGACGCCGCTTATATCACGTTAACCCTGATGAAATTGGGAAATTTATGGAGGGTGGCGACAGCGAAAATGCCCTTCTGAACGCCCAAAGTTATGTCTCTGTGCGCAAAGGCTCACTGGGCTCATCGCTACGCGGAAAATCACCGATTCAGGATAGCACCGGTAAAGTCATCGGCATCGTTTCCGTCGGGTATACCATTGAACAACTGGAAAACTGGCTCAATCTGCAAATCGGCTCGTTAATGTTTCCTATGGCCGTTTTATTGCTCATCCTGCTCTACTGCGCGCGTCGGTTTTCTCTGCATATAAAAAAACAGATGCTCAATATGGAACCTCAACAACTCTCGCAGTTGCTGATCCAACAGAGCGTCCTGTTCGAGTCGGTCTTTGAAGGTCTTATCGCTATCGACTCCCTTTACCGTATCACCGCAATCAACCAAACCGCGCGCCGTATGCTCAATCTTAGTCAGCCTGAGTCTGAGCTTATTGGTAATAATATCGACAGCGTCGTCTCACCAAAGGCGTTTTTTTATGATGCGACGCAGAAAAATAAAAAGGACGAAATTGTGACTTTCAACGATACGAAAGTCATTGCCAGCCGTATGGCGGTGATCCTGAATAATCAGGCTCAGGGATGGGTGATTAGCTTTCGCAGCAAAGATGATATTAATACCCTTAGCCTGCAACTGAGCCAGGTGCAACAATATGCCGATAACCTGCGCGCCGTGCAGCACGAACACCGCAACCTGATTTCCACCATCGCGGGGCTGTTGTTTTTAAAGCGCTATGACAACGCCCTGGCGCTGATTCAGCAACAGTCAGAAAGCCACCAGAAAGTACTGGATTTTATTTCACGGGCTTTCAGAGATAGCCACCTCGCAGGGTTGCTGATCGGCAAATATTATCGCGCTAAAGAGCTGGGGCTGGAGCTTGTTTTCGATCCCGCCTGCTATGTGGATGCCACACTGCCCAGCGCATTGTCCTCCAGCGAATGGATCTCAATCGTCGGTAATTTGCTGGACAATGCCTATAACGCCACGCTGCGCCATTCTGGCGGCTCACGGCAAATTGAATGCCTGATCAACAGTGAAGGAAATGAAGTGATCATCGAGATCGCCGATCAGGGGTGCGGGATTGACGCCTCCCTTCGCGATCGTATTTTTGAACGTGGCGTGACCAGCAGCAACAGCGGCGATCACGGCATTGGGCTATGGCTGGTGCGCAGCTATGTTGAGCAAGCGGGTGGTAATATCATCGTCGAAGATAATATCCCCTTTGGCACCATTTTTACTCTTTATATTCCCCTAAGCAGAGATGAACATCATGGATAGCATCACTACCCTTATCGTGGAAGACGAGCCTATGCTGGCGGAAATTCTGGTAGATACCATCAAACAATTCCCCCAGTTCAGGGTAACGGGCATTGCGGATAAACTGGAAAGCGCCAAAAAACAGCTTCGCCTCTACCAACCACAGCTCATTTTGCTGGATAATTTTCTGCCCGATGGCAAAGGGCTCGATCTGATTCGTCACGCTATGAGCACCAACTACCAGGGACGCATTATTTTCATCACTGCTGATAACCACATGGATACCATCGGTGAGGCGCTGCGTTTAGGGGTTTTCGATTATCTGATTAAGCCCGTGCACTATCAACGATTGCAGCATACGCTGGAGCGTTTTGCCCGCTATCGCAGTTCGCTGCGATCCAGCGAACAGGCCAGCCAAACCCATGTGGATGCCCTTTTTAATATTCAGGCGCGCGAACAAACCGAGCCCGACAGTGCGCTGCCGCGCGGCATCGATGAAAATACCTTTAACCGTATGCTGCAACTCTTTTCCGCACCTGACGTTGTTCATACCGCTGATTCACTGGCTCGCATTCTCGGCTGTAGTAAAACCACCGCACGTCGTTATCTTGAGCAGGGTGTGAGGAATGATTTACTCGAAGCGGAAATCAGCTATGGCAAAGTAGGCAGGCCGGAACGCATTTACCACGCTTATGCTGAATCAAAATGAAGAGCGTAAGCGCATAAAAAACGGGATGACATGTCATCCCGTTTTTTATTCTCAGCAACAGCGCCGTTAATGGGCGTCTTTATGCAATTGCTTACGGTTGTAATTAATCAGGCTGCCCGCTTTAATGATTTCTCGCTCCGTGGGCGTTAAGGCTTCCATGTACAGTGAAATTGGTTTGACAGAACCATTACTGCCAATCACCCAGGCGGTGATATCGCTGACGTCAGTATCCAGCGCTGATTTTATTCCCGGTATATAGATAAAATCACCCACCTCAAAATCAGGCATCTCCTTCATCTGTAGCGGTAACATTCCCCAGTTAATCACATTCGAGCGATAACGTTTCGTGGCGTACTCCTGTGCAATATTGGCAAGGCCACCGATAACACGCTGACAGCTTGCAGCCTGCTCTCGCGCAGACCCATCGCCCGGTTTTACCGCATAGACCATACTGCCAATTTCCGTTTGCTGTATGCTGACGTTCTCCTGTCCTGGCAGTTGGCGGATCTGAGCGAAAACAGTCTCCAGTTCAGGGTTCAGGCTGTAGAGGTCGCCGCCTGCCACGCGCTGCTGTTCCAGCGTCGAAATGGCTTTGCTGCGCCCCACATAACCAGGATCGCGTCGCGAAAGCGTGAACTCTGCCAGCCCTAACGGGTTTGAGCGAAACGAGGACGTTTCCCCGGAAGGAATGAGTTCATCAGTCGTCGTGACCGGATCCATTATCTTCGACGTTACATTCAACAGAATGTTGTCCATTAATTCGCTCATCTCCGGCCAGTCTTTAATGTTCGGCCCATAGATCAACGGCTTCTGGGTGACACCCTTAACAAACCCCTGATAGACGCGGTTTTTATACGCAGACACATTAAATTCATATTCCGGAATAGCGCCCCAACAATCGAGTTCGGCTGCCGATGTCAGTAATCCTCCATTCACAGCCGTCGCGGCGATTGACCGGGCATCCATCAATGCCACAGCAGACATTTGGCCATTTCCTGGTTTGGAACCTTCGCGATTCGGGAAATTACGTGTCGTGTGGCGAATACTTAACCCATTATGCATCGGCGTATCGCCCGCACCGAAACAAGGGCCGCAAAACGCAGTACGAATAATCGCGCCAGCGCTCATTAAATCGTTCATCACCCCTTTTTTTGTTAAATCCATCATGACCGGTTGCGACGAGGGATAAACAGAAAGTGAGAAAATATTATCGCCGCAGGAGTGATGTTTCAGGGCGTTAGCCGCCTCTATCACATTGACGTAGTTACCACCGGAACAGCCGGCAATAATCCCCTGCTGCACTCGTAACCGGCCGTTCTCAATTTTGTCCAGTAAGGAGAGTTTTGCCCGTCCCAGAGAAATTTTTTCAGACTCAATCTCAACTTCACGCAGAATATCCGATAAATTTGCGTTGAGCGTATCAATTTCATAAACGTTCGCCGGATGGAACGGCAAAGCAATCATCGGTTTAATACAGCTTAAATCGACCTCAATACAGCCATCATAATAAGCCATATCTTTCGCCGACAGCGGCACATAATCTTTTTCTCTGCCATGTACCTGCAAATACTTTCTTGTATCTTCATCTGTTTGCCAGATAGAAGACATGCAGGTGGTTTCCGTCGTCATCACGTCGATGCTGTTTCTGAAATCCGTAGACATGCTGGCCACACCGGGCCCGACAAACTCCATGATTTTATTCTTAACATAGCCACGCTTAAATACGGCCCCAATGATCGCCAGGGCAATGTCGTGAGGCCCAACGCCAGGTGCGGGTTTCCCGGTCAAATAAACGGCAACCACATCGGGATAATCAATATCCCAGGTATCCCCCAGTAATTGTTTTACCAGTTCGCCCCCACCTTCGCCAACCGCCATCGTCCCCAGCGCGCCATAGCGTGTATGGCTATCCGAGCCGAGGATCATTTTCCCGCCGCCAGCCATCATCTCACGCATATATTGATGGATAACTGAGATATGCGGGGGAACATAAATTCCACCATACTTTTGCGCAGATGATAAACCAAAAATATGATCATCACTGTTAATGGTGCCACCAACTGCGCATAATGAATTGTGACAGTTGGTCAGAACATAGGGTAAAGGAAATCGCTCCATCCCGGATGCTTTCGCCGTTTGAATAATCCCCACAAAGGTAAGGTCGTGTGAGGTCATTGAGTCAAATTTGATTTTTAACTTATCTTCATTTCCCGATGTATTATGCGATGACAATATCGACCAGGAAATCGTCCCTTTACGCGCATCTCGTTTATTCATCGATGGCGAACTTTTATCCTCGGGAATTATGCCATGCTCATGCGAGAGATAAATCCCCTGCTCATACAATTTTATCATAGTATGTATCCTTACAAACAATATTGAACTGACTCACTATCAGGAATGCTGTTCTCCGATAGCGTTTACGGATAGAACGGAAAGAAAATGGGTAATAAAACAAAGCTGACAATAATTGATATAACAATTAAAGGTAAGCCGACTCTCACATAATCGGTAAACTTATAACCTCCGGCAGAAAAAATCATCATATTCGCTGGCGTCCCGACAGGCGTCGCATAAGCACAAGAACAACCGACAACAATCGCCATCAATACGGCACGTGAATCGGCGCCCATGGTATTAGCAATAGAAAGCCCAATTGGAATTAATAACGCTGCCGTCGCGGTGTTCGACATGAAGTTGGTCAATGCGCAGGAAATAACCAATACCGCGCTTAACAGTAAGAACGGTGATGCATGTTGGCCAAGCAGGTCGATAATCGAACGGGCCATGATCTCGCCCGCACCGGTGGTTTCAAGTGCTTTGGCTAATGCCAGCGTGCCACCAAAAAGAAAAATCGTTTGTGAATCAATGGACTGATAGGCTTGTTTTTCAGTAATAACCCGGGTTACAACTAATGATAACGCACCGATAGAACCAATAATGGCGATCGGAAGGCCGATTTGATGTTCAAAAATCATGCCCAGTACGGTCAACACCAGCACTGATAATGCAATAACTTTTTTATATTTTGGACACGCTACTTTTCTACTGTTTTCGACTTTATGGTCGCCAACGAGATGAGCGCCTGGCAACAATTTATAGCCAATAGTCACAAAATAGAGAATACCGCAAAGCAGCATTGGAATGCCTAACTTCGCATACTCAAAAAAACCAAAGCGTTGCCCAACGTGTTCAAGTGCCGATTGGGCGATCAGATTTCCCGGCGAACCAATCAGCGATAAGTTACCGCCCAACGCCGATGCAAAGGCCAGCGGCATCAGAAGACGAGACCTCGCATACCCTGATTTTGCTGCGGCACCGATCACCACCGGAATTAAAACTGCGGCAGTCCCTGTATTTGATAAAAAACCAGAAAGCACGCCGCAAACCAGCATAATTATCACTATGAGTTGTTTTTCCGAGCGAGCGTAACGTGTAACGACACCGCCGATCTCATCCGTCACACCGGTTTCAAACAAAGCACCACCAACAACAAACATCGCCACAAATAAAATGACATTCTGATTAATAAAACCAGAAAAAGCAGTTTTTACATCAAAAACGCCGGTAACGACTAATGTAATACAAACAATCATCGCCGTTACCGCTAAGGGTATTTTTTCCCAAACAAACATAACAATTGAAAAAACTAATAGTGACAATGTAATTGCTACTGGAGACATAATATATCACACCTCGTCAAGTAATTAATGACAATAGCATTCATAAGCGGACTAAAATTGGCTCCACCTAAAAAAAATATAACCACAATTTTTTATCTGGGCGACAGCTAACGCCCAGACATTTAAAATGTATGTATCGTAGTAATTAAATAATATTAAAATACATCAGCAACTCCCACCACCATACACCTAAAGTCATATGAATAATGAATGTAAGGAGCGTCAATATACCGCCAGTTATCCACCATGTTTTACTATCATTATAACCCAGGCCAAAAATAACCGGGCCCGCCGCGCCACCATAATGAGTGACCATTCCACCATATGAATTACTGAACAGTAGCGCTAACGCCGTTAACATGATCGGTGCGCCTGACGCATTTGCTAACATTGCAAAGACTGGTACCATCGCCACAATATAAGCACTGCCAGATGCGAAGAAATAACGAACCAGGATACTGAGAAGAACGATAACGATAAAAGCAATAGTGCCATGACCACCAAAAGAGATGTTATCTTTCAGCGTTTCACCTAACCATGAAAAGAACCCAACCTTTGACAGCAATGAGCTTAAACCGATAATGCCGCCATACCAGATTAGAGTATTCCATCCGCCTTTATTTTTAATAACATCATCCCAGGTGACGATTTGCAGTACCAGCATCAGCGACATGACACAAATCGCAACGGTTGCTTCATCTACACCGAGTGATTTACTGAAAATCCATCCGACCAGCGCCAGCACAAAAAGCCCGGTCAGCATTTTTTCACGCAACGTCATTGGGCCTAACGCTGCAAGCCCTTCTTTCGCTATCTTTTTATTATCCACTCTTTTGAGTTCAGGCGGATTGAGCTTATAGGTGATCAACGGAGTCAGTAACAGCATAATGAGCCCAGGGACTCCCCCGGCCAACGCCCAACCACCCCAACTCAATTTTATATGGCAAATGTCCTCGATCATTTTAAGTGCGAGAATGTTGCCCGCCATCGCGGTAAAGAACATATAGCTGGTTGTTTTCGTCACCATATATACGTTCATCATCAGATAGTGACCCGCTCGTTTCGAGCTCTTTTCAGGGTCAGAACCCAGGGCTACGGCAATACTGCTAATTATTGGCAGAACGATACCACCTGCACGCGCGGTGTTTGAAGGCGTCGCCGGTGCCAGAACCAGGTCAAGAAAGGCGGTGACGTAACCTAACCCCAGCGTCGTGCTGCCAATTTTCCCAATCAGGAGATATGCAATACGTTTACCTAAACCCGTAATAACAAATGCGGCGCTCAGCGTGAAAGCCGAAAATACCAGCCAGGTGGTACCTGAAGCGTAGCCACTTAAGACACTGGAGGCTTTTAGTGAACCATCGCCTAAATTTCCCACAACCACCATAGATACCGCTATGGCAATCAGTAACACTACGGGTTCAGAAAATGGTTTAATCACTAAGCCAACAATCGCCGCCATGTAAATTCCTGATAAAACCCAGGCAAGCTCAGACAATCCTTCCGGCGCAGGAAATAAACTCATTACTACCGGAATGGCTATTAAAATAAGCAGCTTCCATAACATATTCTTTCGCATTTCCAATCCTTATCTACATCTGCCGCAGAAGGATATTGATGGCATTTTCGCCATACAAAAACTCCATTTTTTCGACAAAATGTATTAGCTGAATATATACAAAAAATTAATCGGGAAGATAAACCGTGCCGGAAAGAATCTTACGCGCAGTACGGATAACCGATGCTCGAATATTTTCAGGCTCAGCCCCCTCATTGCTTAAATTAACCGCAATACTCCCACTTGGATGTTCGACTTTAATGAGTCCATATCCGGATAGTTGAGTCAGTTCATTAACAATGGTATCTGGAATTACAGATGCACTCGCCAGCCCAATAGCCCCGGTGATCGCCAGAGATTTATGGCAATTATGCGGCATGAAATAGCGTACATTCAGGGTTCCATCATGTTGAGCCGGTGAAATAAGAACAGGTTTTGGAATGACCATATTCGTAACATCACCGAACCCCATCGCGGCACCCGCTTGTTTACGGATAGATTCGAGCCGTTGAAATAACGCTTTATCCTGATCCAGTTCACTGGCAGTTTCATATCCCGTTTTCCCCAGGCTCTGCGCCGGGATGATCACCATTGGCATGGCCATATCGATGCATGTTACACGGATATTATCGAAAACATCACTACGGTTCCCTGTTGGGAAAAGTTGCCCTGACTTTGCTCCGGCGGCATTTAAAAACGTCAGACCAACGGGCGCTGCGGAGCCGGGAACACCATCAATTTGTGTATTCCCCTCATAAATAACAACGCCATCTGGTGTTTGAATATCAGCATCAATGAACGTATTGGTGTTAACATTTCTGATTCGCACGCGGGTGACTGGCGAGGTTGCGTCAATTAGCCCGTGCTCAATAGCGAACCCACCCACTGCGCACAACATATTTCCACAGTTAGGTGTTGTATCGACGCGGCGTTCGTTAACGATGACCTGAACAAACAGGTAATCAATATCGGCATCCTGACTCGTGGACTGACTTATGATAGCGACTTTGCTGGTTTGCGGGCTTCCACCGCCAATACCGTCGATCTCCAGTTCATGACCAGACCCCATAATGGTCAGTAACGCGTTATTACGCTCCTCAATATTTTCGGGTAAATCGGTTGCCAACAGAAAGGCGCCTTTTGATGTTCCACCGCGCATTAATACACAGGGAATACTTTTCATGACATTATCCTCACACAATAGACATTGATAAAACAAATAAACAGCAACGGTGATTTTTATGTTTTTTAAGTTTTTAATTACCTAAATACCGGCCAACATAAATCACACTAAATTGCCTGTTTAGCAATTCTACTTGCAAGGTTTTCAGCGATTGATAAAATTAAATCATAAGACTTATTCCTTTCTGGTACTAATAGCTCATTCTCTTTTACGTAATAAATATCTATCATTCATAAATACTGTGCTTATTACTGGTTTCGGAGTCATGATGAAGAATGAACTTTCAGGAATGAAGGCCTTTGTCACTATTGCTGAGTTAGGATCTTTCAGCAAAGCGGCTGAACAATTGAACCTGACCCAGCCAGCATTAACCAGAAAGATTAAAAAGATAGAGAGCAATCTCAATCTCTCTCTGTTTGAAAGAACGACACGTAAAATCTCACTTACGCCTGCCGGGAAAACGCTCCTTCCCGAGGCCAAATCGTTGATTGCCAGCCTTGATGCCGCTATTTTCAATATCAGCGATCTCACCTCCAGTCTGCATGATACGGTAACGCTGTCTTGCATCCCGACGGCGGTGTTTTACTTTCTCCCCCGCGCCATCGTTCAATTTAATCAGCGCTACCCCAATATCAAAGTCCGAATTTATGAACAAGGTATAGAAAACTGCCTGGATTCAGTGCGTAAAGGAGATGTCGACTTCGGCATAAATATGAACTTCATCACATATCCGGAAGTCGATTTTATCCCTCTGGTTAATGAACCGTTCGTGCTGGCTTGCAGGCACGATCATCCGCTGGCAAGCAGAAAACTTGTCGAATGGCGGGAACTTGTCACACAAACGTTAATTGGCGTCAGGAAATCCAGCGGCAACAGGCAGCTAATAGAGAGGAGTCTTGCAGATAAGCCATGGAAACTGGACTGGTTTTATGAAGTCAGGCACTTATCAACGTCCCTCGGGTTGGTCGAGGCCGGGCTGGGGGTTTCAGCGTTGCCGTGTCTGGCCATGCCGAATAATGGGAATAGCACGGTCGTAAGCATTCCTCTTGTTGAGCCCGTAATCAGGCGAACCCTGGGCATGATCCGCGTAAAAGATCGCCCTCTCTCAGAAGCCGCGGAGCGCTTCGCATCATTACTCCTGTTGATGTGGACTGATGAAACAGAGACGTTATGGCGTAACGTCGTAGATCCCTCGGCAACGGCTTAACTTCCAAAAGACAAGCGGATACCCCGACCATCGGGATAACCGCATAGTTTTACGGTGCCCGCGCGATAACCTCAGCCACCCATTGACGAAAACCGTCAACATCCAGCTTCAGCGCCACCAGTGCATTAGCCGGTTGGCCAAGCCGCCCCTCAATGTCGACAACCGTCGTACCGGCGGTATATTCCCCCTGGGTTTCCACCGCCACAAAGCATGGCTGCAAAGTGAAAAGTTCAGGGCGCACCAGCCAGGCGATGGCACACAGGTCATGCATGCGCAGGCCGCTTTGCATGCTGCCGCTGCGGTAGTGGCTAAAAAGTGAGTGCAACATGCCGCCGGTTTTGTTGAGATTGGGTAGCGTCGCCAGATAGTCCGGCGTAAGTACCGCCTGATTAGTCACATCCAGCCCACACATCACGATTTCCAGCCCACTCCGGAAGACCTGCGCAGCCGCTTCCGGATCGATGGCGATGTTAAATTCGGCATTCGGCGTGAAGTTACCCCGCCCGGCGGAGCCGCCCATCATCACCAGGCGACGAATATTAAACTGGCACTCCGGATACTGAGAGAGCAGCAGCGCGATATTGGTGAGCGGGCCGATGGCAACCAGCGTGACAGGCTCAGGTGAGTGCATCAGCGCATCGCGAATGGCGATAAACGCCGGTTTCTCCAGCGGCTGGCGCTGATGTTCCGTAAAGTCGTAACCTTCCATACCGGACTGCCCGTGCACATAGGCCGCATCGCGCAGCGGGCGCACCAGCGGCTTTGCCGCCCCCTGAGCCAGCGGAACGTTAGCCTCCCAGAAATGCAGCAACTGAAGGGCGTTACATGTGGTTTTTTCGACGGAAACGTTGCCCGCTACGGTGGTCATTAACTGGAGATCCAGTTCCGGGGCAAACAAAGCAGCCGCAATGGCAGCGGCATCGTCAATGCCGGGATCGGTATCGAGAATAATCGGCAGGCGCATATTTCCTCCATAAAAAAAATGCCAGACATTAAGTCTGGCATATTGTCATATTTATGAAGGGAATAACTTACTCGACTTCACGAACATCCACACGCAGCTCGCGCGGCACTTCGAAGACAATGTTCTCTTCACGGCCTTCCAGCGGAATCGCTTCGCCGCCGCCGAGGGTTTGCAGGCGCGCAATCACATTCTGCACCAGAATATCCGGCGCGGATGCGCCTGCGGTAACGCCGACGCAGGCGGCCTCTTTCACCCACTCTTCCTGGATGTCTGTCGCATCATCAATCAAATAGGCCGCTTTGCCCATCCGCTGCGCCAGTTCCGCCAGGCGGTTGGAGTTGGAGGAGTTTTTCGAACCCACGACCAGCACCACGTCAGCCTGTTCCGCCAGCGAGCGCACAGCTTCCTGACGGTTGGTGGTGGCATAGCAGATATCGTCTTTACGCGGGCCGACGATTTTCGGGAAGCGCTGACGCAGCGCATCGATAACATCCGAAGTATCATCCACCGACAGCGTGGTCTGAGTCATAAACGACAGTTTGGCGTCGTTTTTAACCTCCAGCGTCCAGACATCTTCCGGCGATTCCACCAGGTACATGCCCCCTTCGGGGTTGCTGTACTGGCCCATGGTGCCTTCCACTTCCGGGTGCCCTGCGTGGCCAATCAGAATGGACTCTTCACCACGACGGCTGGCGCGGGCGACTTCCATATGGACTTTAGTCACCAGCGGGCAGGTAGCGTCAAAGACGGTCAGATCGCGGCTTTTCGCTTCGTTGCGCACAGCCTGAGAAACACCGTGAGCGGAGAAAATCAGAATCGCGCCGTCCGGCACTTCGCTTATCTGTTCGATGAAAATCGCCCCGCGCTCGCGCAGGCTGTCAACGACATAGCGATTATGAACCACTTCGTGACGCACGTAGATTGGCGCGCCGTAAATCGCCAGCGCGTTTTCAACAATGCTGATAGCGCGGTCTACCCCCGCGCAAAAACCGCGCGGGTTAGCCAACAGGATCTGCATTTCAGGCCTCCAGTACCGGATCGATCTCCAGTACTTCAATATCAAAATGAACGGTATGGTCAGCCAGCGGATGGTTGAAATCAACGGTGATAGAGTCGCCGTTAATCTCACGGATCACGCCTGGCATTTCGCTGCCATCCATAGCGGTAAAGAGCATGATTGCGCCGATTTCAGGTTCGCCCGCATCCATAAATTCACGGCGGGAGAAGTACTGAATCAGGTCTGGCGTCGAGACGCCAAAGGCGGCATCCGGCTCCAGGGAAAATTCTTTTTTGTCACCCGCTTTCAGGCCCAGCAGATGTTGTTCCAGCCCTTCAGAGAGCGAGCCATCGCCCAGGCGGAACAGCGCTGGTTTGCCGTTGTTGCGGGTCGATTCGGCGGTAGAACCGTCATCGAGTTTCAGTGAGAAATGCACCAGAACGGCGCTGTTGCTCTGTACAGATTCAGACATGCAGGTTTGCTCTAAGTTGCAACCTGTTTGCCCGGTGGTGCTACGCTTACCGGGCAAACAAGGATCGCGTTATATTGTAAGCCGGATAAGCGCCAGCGCCCTCCGGCATTTTTTTATGCAGCTTTTTTCTCTTTGGAAGGTATAAAACCTTCCAGCACGATCAACGCCGCGCCGACGCAGATTGCGCTATCGGCCAGGTTGAAGGTGGCAAAGTGCCAGTCGCCGACGTAGAAGTCGATCATATCGACCACAAAGCCGTGCCATAGGCGGTCAAACAGATTACCCAGCGCGCCGCCAATAATCAGCGCATAAGCGATGTTATTGAGCTTCTGAGTGGCCTTCGAGCGGTACATCAGCACCGCCAGCGCCACGCTGATACCGATAGCGATACCGGCGAAGAACCAGCGCTGCCAGCCGCCGCTGTCGGCGAGGAAGCTAAACGCCGCGCCATAGTTACGCGCATAATGCAGATTAAGCGACGGGAACAGCGGTACCGTATCCCCCAGAGCAAAGTTCTGGAGGATCAGGAATTTACTGCCCAGATCGATAATCAGCACGACCACCACCAGCCACAGCCAGCGTAGCCCTGTTGAACACATCGATTTACTCATCAGGCAAACTTACGTTTTTCGCCATCACCGGCGATGTTGCTGACACAGCGTCCACAGATATCTGCGTGTTCCGCCACCTTGCCGACGTCCTGAGTGTAATGCCAGCAGCGCGGGCACTTCTCACCTTCGGCTTTGCTCAGCGCCACTTTCAGCCCTTTGAGCAGTTCGCTCTGCTGAGCATCAGCAGGTGCTGCGTTATATTCCGCAACGTTGGCACCCGAGGTCAACAGGACAAATCGCAGTTCTTCGCCAAGCGCAGTCAGTTTCGCCGCCAGTTCCGGTTCCGCGTACAGGGTAACAGCCGCTTCCAGAGAACCGCCGACTTTCTTATCCGCACGCGCCTGTTCGATAACCTTGTTCACTTCGCCACGCACCTGCAGCAGAACGTCCCAGAAGGCGTCGTTCATCGCTTCGGTTTCGCCGAGGCCAAACAGACCTTCGTACCATTCGCCGGTGAAGACGTATTTCTCGCGATCGCCCGGCAGGTAGCCCCAGATTTCATCTGCGGTGAAGGACATGATCGGCGCCATCCAGCGCACCAGCGCTTCGGCGATATGGTACAGCGCGGTCTGGCAGCTACGACGCGCCACACTGTCTGCTTTCGCGGTGTACTGGCGATCTTTGATGATGTCGAGATAGAACGACCCCATTTCAACGGAGCAGAAGCGCATCAGGCGCTGTACCACTTCGTGGAAATCGTAGGATTCGTAAGCTTTCAGGATATCTTCCTGCGCTTCTTTCGCACAGCCCACCGCCCAGCGATCCAGAACCACCATCTCTTCCGGTTTCACCATGTCTTTCAGCGGATCGAACCCGTTCAGGTTCGCCAGCAGGAAGCGCGCGGTGTTACGGATACGACGATAGCTGTCGGCGGCGCGTTTGAGGATTTCATCAGAAACCGCCATTTCACCGGTGTAGTCGGTAGATGCTACCCACAGACGCAGAATATCCGCGCCCAGTTTGTTCATCACGTCCTGCGGCGAAACGGTGTTGCCGATAGATTTCGACATCTTGCGGCCCTGACCATCAACGGTGAAGCCGTGGGTCAGTACCTGACGGTAAGGTGCTTTGCCTTTCATCGCCGTGGAGATCATCAAAGAAGACATGAACCAACCGCGGTGTTGGTCGGAACCTTCCAGATACATATCCGGCGTATGGCCGCCAAATTCAGGGCGAGCATCCACTACGGAGTAGCTGGTTGACCCGGAGTCAAACCACACGTCCAGGGTATCCGGCACTTTCACGTAGTTGTCTGCGTCATCGCCGAGAATGTCACGCGGGTCGAGATCCCACCACGCCTGGATACCGTCTTTCTCAACGTATTTCGCCACTTCTTCAATTAGCTCAGTGGTACGCGGGTGCAGCTCTTCGGTGTCTTTATGCACGAACAGCGACATCGGCACGCCCCAGGTACGCTGACGGGAGATACACCAGTCAGGACGGTTCGCCACCATCGACTCAATACGCGCTTTACCCCATGCCGGGATCCAACCGCTCAGGTTCTCTTTTGCCAGACCCTCTTGCTCGATACGGTCGATCTCTTTGAGCGACTGAATACGCAGGCCTTTTTGATCCATGCTGATGAACCACTGCGGGGTCGCACGGAAGATGATCGGCGTTTTGTGACGCCAGCAGCAAGGATAGCTGTGCTGCATTTTTTCTACGTGCAGCAGTGCGCCTTTCTCTTGCAGCAGTTCAACGATTTTATCGTTCGCTTTAAAGACGTTAACGCCGTCCAGACCTGGGTAAGTCCCCGCCAGGTAAGCGCCGTCCGGGCCAACCGGGTTAGCGATTTCCAGACCGTATTGCTGGCTGATGGTGTAGTCGTCCGGGCCGTGGCCACCGGCGGTATGAACCGCACCGGTACCCGCGTCCAGCGTTACGTGGTCGCCCAGAATAGCCGGCACGTCGAAGCCCATGAACGGATGCTGGAAGCGCATCAGTTCAAGCTCTGCGCCGTTTACGGTACCCAGCACGGTGTAATCTGCCGCGCCGATACGTTTCATCACGCTATCGAGCAGATCTTTCGCCACGATCACTGCCTGGCCTTCCACCTGCACCAGCACATAATCAAACTCTTTAGAGAGCGAAATCGCGCGGTTAGCCGGTAAAGTCCACGGGGTGGTAGTCCAGATAACCAGAGAAACCGGGCCTTTGACGTTAGCGACGCCGAATTTCGCGCTTACCGCATCCGCATCAACCGCGTGGAACGCCACGTCGATGGACGGAGAGGTTTTGTCATAGTATTCCACTTCCGCTTCAGCCAGCGCTGAACGGCAGTCGACACACCAGTGAACCGGCTTCGCGCCTTTCAGCATGTGGCCGTTGTGGATGATTTTACCGAGCGCACGAATGATGTTGGCTTCGGTTTTGAAATCCATGGTCAGGTACGGGTGCTGCCAGTCACCCAGCACGCCTAAGCGGATAAAGTCTTTACGCTGACCATCCACCTGGCCTGCTGCGTATTCGCGGCATTTGGCGCGAAATTCTGCGGCAGTGAACTTCTCGCCCGGCTTACCGAACTCTTGCTCAACTTTCAGTTCAATCGGCAGACCGTGGCAGTCCCAGCCCGGTACATACGGAGAGTCGTAACCCGCCAGACCTTTGGACTTAATAATAATGTCTTTGAGAATCTTGTTTACCGAGTGACCAATATGAATGCTGCCGTTCGCATAAGGAGGGCCATCATGCAGAATGAAGGTTTTTTTGCCCTTTTTCGCGGCACGAATGATGCCGTACAGGTCATCTTCGGTCCAACGCGCCAGCATTCCCGGTTCGCGTTTGGCGAGATCGCCACGCATCGGGAACCCTGTTTCCGGCAAATTCAGGGTAGATTTATAGTCACTCATTAGATTCTCGATTCCGTATTTAAACGTACTTATTCAGGCATTAAGCCGGGTTTGAAAGCCCAAAAAATTCGCGGGCCGTTAATTCGTCACGCGCGATTTGCGCTTTTAGCTCATCCAGCGAAGCAAATCGCTGCTCATTGCGTATCTTTTTACGCAGGATAACGTCTATATGGCGACCGTAAAGATCCATTACAACGTCCAACAGATGGACTTCCAGTTGCTGACGCACACCCGCAACGGTTGGGCGGGTACCGATATTGGCGACGCCTTTATAGGATTTGTCGCCAAGCCCCGTCACTTCTACCGCATACACCCCTTTAACCGGGGAGACCTGACGACGCAGCGGTAAGTTTGCCGTCGGGAAGCCGATGGTGCGCCCTAATTCATCGCCGTGCACCACGCGCCCGGAGATAGTAAAAGGATGCCCCAGTAAATTTTCAGCCAGTTCGAGCTGGTCATCCGCCAGCGCCTGGCGCACGGCGGTGCTGCTAATGCGCACGCCGCCTTCGCAGAAAGTTTGCGTACTGGTGACATCAAAGCCGAACTCAGCGCCCGCCTTCTGTAATAACAAGAAATCACCCTGACGACCAGCGCCAAAGCGGAAATCATCACCCACCGCCAGAAACTGAACGCCTAAACGCTTCACCAAAAGAGTGCGGATAAAGTCCTGTGCGCTCAGCGCGGCAAAGCGACGATCAAAACGCAGACAAACGACATAATCGACGCCGCTCTCGGCCAGATAACGCAGTTTTTCGCGCAGGCGCGTCAGGCGCGCGGGCGACTTATCAGCGGCAAACAGTTCCAGCGGCTGCGGTTCAAAAATCATCACCACGACAGGCAAGTTACGCGCACGCCCTTCGGCACGCAGACCCTGTAGCAACGCCTGGTGTCCACGATGCACACCGTCGAAATTTCCAATGGTCAGCACACACCCGTGCGGGGCCTGACTGAGATTTTGTATGCCGCGTATCAGCTTCATGTCTGGCTCAAAAGAGTGAAAATCGCCAAAGTATACCTTGTACAGCAGTCGACGTTAACCGCCGATTGCACCTTGTACAGGGAAAGAGACAATGATTTCATCAGCATCAACATAAAAGGCAAGAAAATCTGTGCCAGTCGTGCGAATTTTATGCCGGAAAGGCTGTATTCATCGCCCACAAGCTGGTAGAATCCTGCGCCATCAATACGTAATGAAGCGCTGATACATTAACGGCGCTTATTTGCACAAATCCATTGACAAAAGAAGGCTAAACGGGCATATTCCTCGGCCTTTGAATTGTCCATATAGAACACATTTGGGAGTTGGACCTTGGCTAATATCAAATCAGCTAAGAAGCGCGCCGTTCAGTCTGAAAAGGCTCGCAAGCACAACGCAAGCCGTCGCTCTATGATGCGTACTTTCATCAAGAAAGTATACGCAGCAATCGAAGCTGGCGACAAAGCTGCTGCAGTTAAAGCATTTAACGAAATGCAACCGATCGTGGACCGTCAGGCTGCTAAAGGTCTGATCCACAAAAACAAAGCTGCGCGTCATAAAGCAAACCTGACCGCTCAGATCAACAAACTGGCTTAATCGCCTGCTTGTTATCGCTTTGTTGAAAAAACCCGCCTTGTGCGGGTTTTTTTACGTCTGCAGTTTAGTGGGAAAGCGCAAACAGCGCTGAATAATCCTGATTACAGATACGCTGCACCGCCGGATGCTGAATCATCCTTTCGGCAAAAATAGCGTGGTACTCTTCCATCACGTTTTCCATCCTCCCGATTTCGATAATGTTGCCATCGGCAAAAAAATCCTGCCCGTAAAGAGTCGGCGCAACAAAAATCGCGTTGTGCGCGGAGCCAAAGGCTTTCATTAATGCCGCATCGTCAAACTCGCCGAGGATCTCCACCTTCAGGCCTTGAGTGTTAAACCAGTTCAGCAGCTTACGTCCGAGCATCGATCGGCGGCCAGGAATTAACAAGCGGCGCTCTTCCAGGCAGGCGGGAAACGGTTTCTCCGGCGGTGGATTCATACACCAAAAGCTGACACCACACTCGCCAATTTTCACCGAAAACAGCCCTTCCTGCTGAGTCGAGTCGATGGGGCAATCGGAGATAATCATATCCAGCTTGTGCTGGCTGAGCTGCTCCAGAAGCATTTCGTGGGTAGATTCAAAACAGCGCAGGTGAATTTGTTCATCTTCCACCACCGCCGCATTCAGCACACTGCTCACTAACCGTTTTGAGAGCGCATCCGCCACGCCCACATCAAACAGCAGGTTCGACTCTTTACGGTAATTGATGATATCGAGCATCTCCTGACTCAGGGTGAACATCTTGTCGGCGTAGCGAAACACCAGTTCACCCAGTTCACTCGGCTCAATGCCACGCCCCTTACGTTTAAACAGTTTGCCCTGTAGCCGCTCTTCCAGCGCTTTGATCTGCCCGGTGATGGTCTGTGGCGTGAGATAGAGCGCCTCAGCCGCGCCAACGACTGAGCCCTCTTTATAGACGTGCCAGAAATAATAGAGATGATTGTAATTAATGTGCGACATGCCTGATTTCCTCCCTGAATAAAACATTCACACTAATTATGCCTGCTCAGGCTTCAGATGCATACGCAACAAACTGTATCCCACCACCGCAGACAATAAAGAGCCCAGCAGAATACCCAGTTTCGCCCAGGTAATCAGTTCGGGATCCACCGTACCAAACGCAAGGCTGGCAATAAAGATCGACATGGTAAAACCGATACCGCACAGCAGGCCGATCGCCATAATCTGTGAGAAGCTTGCGCCTTCCGGCAGGCGGGCCAGCTTAAACTTCAGCGCCAGCCAGCAGAACAGGGAGATCCCAAGCGGCTTACCGATAAACAGGCCAGCAATAATGCCGAGCGGCAGCAGCGAGGTCAGACCTTCCAGCGTAACGCCCTGCAACGATACTCCGGCATTGGCGAAGGCGAACAGCGGCAGAATCATAAACGCCACCCAGGGATGTAGCACATGCTCCAGTTGTTTGGCCGGTGATTTACCGTTTTCCGTTTTTAGCGGAATAAAGAAGCCGACAATCACCCCGGCAAGCGTGGCGTGAACGCCCGATTTCAGCACCGCCGTCCAGAGAATGACGCCCACCAGAATATAGAGCCCGGTACGCCGCACGCCGCTGACGTTCAGGATAGCCAGCAGCACAATCGCCACCGCAGCCACCGCCAGCGATAGCAGCGACAGGTCATTGGTGTAGAACAGCGCAATGATCACAATCGCGCCCAAATCATCAATAATCGCCAGCGCCATCAGGAAGATTTTTAACGATGCCGGAACACGGCTACCGAGCAACGCCAGCACGCCCAGCGCAAAAGCGATATCCGTCGCCGCCGGGATTGCCCAACCGCCGCTGGCGACAGGATCCTGGTAGTTAAACGCCAGATAGACCAGCGCCGGTACGACCATGCCGCCCAGCGCCGCAACTACCGGGAAGATAGCCTGGCGTCGCGTCGCCAGCGCCCCTTCGACCATTTCGCGCTTCACTTCAAGACCAATCAGCAGGAAAAAGACCGCCATCAGCGCATCGTTAATCCACAACAGCATGTTTTTATTAATTTCGAGGACGCCGACTTTCAGTTGCACCGGAGTCTCAAGGAAAGCGTGATAGAGGCCGCTCGTCGCCCCCATGTTAGCCAGCAGCATCGCCAGGCTCGCAGCCAGGATCAGGATAATTCCGCCGGATGCATCACTATGAAAGAAACGCTGTAGATGTTTCACTTTTACTCTCTCTTTTACTGCTCATTCATCGATAAGACTAATGTATCGCGAAAGAAAGATCGGTAAAAACAGATTATTTCTGGATTATAGTTCAGTTTTTACGAAGCAATAAACCCCATGCAAGCATGGGGTTTCGGTTTTAACGTTGAATCACATTTTTAGTAAGCGCCGAGGTCAGTCCATGCTCCTCCGTTACCGCAGTTGGTGTCTGGCTGGTTCCCCTGAGACCACCACTTAACCTGGTAGTTGTGGCCTTTCCAGCTAACGATTTCGAAAGAGCCCCAGTTCGCGCCATAAATAGTATTGGCGTTCCACTGCGCATACGGTGCGGCTTTCTCTTCTTCCGCCGGCGTTTCTTCCTGCTCTTCCGGCTGAGGAACAATCGTCTCCTCTTCTTCCTCTTCCGGCTGCGGCTGTGGTTTCACTTCGCTCAGAGCCGGAACCACGGTCAGTACAAAACGCTGCTGCGTTGACGGCTCGCCCCAGGAGTCACGAACAAACAGCGTGAACTGGTATTCGGTCTTCACGCTAACTTCCGGCGCCACGAACTCGATCACTTTCTGCGCTTTATCAGCCACGGTAATCGCAGTCGGCACACCCCAGCTAAAGGTCAGATCATCATTGTCTTCGTCAGAAGAGCCTTCACCAGAGAGTTGTACGCGAGAGCCGCCCACCACCAGCAGCGCAATAGCCGCTTTCGGAGCATGGTTAACTTTCTGCGTTTCCTCTTCCGTTTTCTCGCCTGGTTCAACGTTGATGCCTTCGAAATAGAACGGATCCATATCGATGACCTCTTTGCTGATTTCATAACCCAGGCCTTCACGCGCTGCGTTAACCAGCACGCCGTTGTCCTGATCGACAGTCCAGGTGAACAGACCGCCCAGACCCAGTTTCGCGGCATATTCGCCCTTCGCTTTCACGCTGCGCGGCGTATCCAGCGACATGAACAGCTTAGAAGTCGGGTTGTAGAGGTAATCGGCATCCGCAACCTGGTCGGTGTAAACGTTGAAGCCGTTACGACCTTTCTTGTTTTCCAGATCCAGATAGTTGTAAATCACGTCGTACCATTCGTTGGTGCCGGATTCAAACGTACCGGTGGTGGTGCCTGTACCTGCATTATAGGTGCCTTTCAGCGGAGACAGGGATTCGATCTCCACGTTACGGCCGTTACGGGTGTAACCTGCGTAACCGATGTTGATGCGATCGGCCGGGAAACCTTCCGCCAGCAGGTGATCAACGATGGTATCCACTGCCCACGCGCCTTTTTCCAGCGCTTTCAGGTTGGTGTGGTGAGTCAGGGTTTCTGCCCACGGCGTACCGAAGAAGTCATAGGTCATCACGTTGATGTAGTGCAGACCTGCCGCCATCAACGCTTTCACGTTGGAGTACTCCAGAGTGGAAACCACCGCAGAAGCCGCAATGGAGATTTTCACATCGCTACGGCCTGCCGCGTCCAGTTGCTTACGCAGTTCTGCAATCACCAGCGCATAGTTTTCGCCATCTTTCTCACCGTGCGGGTTGCCGGCGCCTTCTGCGTTCGGGTATTCCCAGTCCAGATCCACTTCGCTGAACATCGGGAACTGTTTGAACAGTTTCACCACGCCTTTGGCGAAGATTTTCCGCGAAGAGTCCGCGGACGCCATCTCGTGGAAGCCGTTACTCATCGTCCAGCCGCCGATGCTCATAGAGAGCGCCAGAGTGTGGCCCTGTGCTTTCGCTTTCGCCTGCAGGTCGCGCAGACCGCCGAGGAAGCCTTTGCAGTTAGCCTGGGTGACGGTTTTCGGGTCAACGTCCCAACCGCTAACATCGTGGCCAACGTTGATGTAAGACTGGAAGTCGCCCCACGGATCCAGGAAGGTCGGCTCATATTTCACTTTGCCGCACAGCTCAGCCGCTTCGGCAACCACATCACGATACTGACCATCAACTTTGTGGAAGCCGACGATCCCGACGAAGCCCGCAATGATTTTGTCGTATGCAGTCGGAGAGACGTTCATCAGGTCATAGCCGCGGCCGCGGTTTGCCGGAATATCGTCACCCTGCAGACGGGAATCATACTGAGACCAGTCGGTGAAGTAGCCGAATACCTTTGGTTTAGCCACGTTTGCTTTATATTGGTTATAAACCGGTTTCGCTACACGAGCGGAGGTATAGCTAAACTTTTCAGTTTCGGTTGCCGGGTTAAAGCCATCTGCTGCATTGCTGGTTTCAGTCAGAGTGTCGCCTTTAATTAATTTGCTGGTAGCCATTTTAAATTTCCTTTTAAAATTGAATGTTGTCTTAAACGTGTATGTTTCTCGCAGTTCGTTCTGCTTGAGGCCATAATCGGGCAGGACAAAAAAATGGCTAATCACTAACTCTCTCGAAATAACACCGGCGGCGGGAATGATATTGTGATGCGTCAAATGAGGTGGAATGAGGCAGTTCTGAACGAACTGCCTGACCTGGGTTAGTCATAAATAATACGAAAAACGGTGAGAAGTTTATCTTCATCAAGATAATGCTGCTCTACCGTTACGTTGTGCGAAGAAATAGTCGTTGTTAAATTTTCTACAATAAGATGATGCTCAACGGTATTTTTCTTCTGGCAAAGAATTTCTACCGTACCTGGTTCATGCCAGCAGCCAGATTCAATAACCGCGCCGGAAAAATGAATTTGCGATACGCCCCTGGCAATAACAGCGGCAGAAAGAAAATAGAGCATCAGGATAACTGAACGGCTATTTATCATGCTGACACACCCGTGATGTTTTCGTTTATCCATCTCTTTGCCCTCATTGAGCCCATGGTGAGAGGGATGATGCCCGATGATGGACACCCCCTCTCCGGTCATCAGCCTTTCGCTTTTTGAATTGCCATCAGCAGCATATCCTGGGTCGTACTACCAGGGATGACGGTAATTCTCTGCACATCCGGGTTGTCACCCTGCGGCATAATCACAAAATCCGGCGTGCCGCCAAAGTTCATATGATTGGCCAGCCCCTGATTGGCGAGAAGTGCATCATGAATCGGCCCATTTTCCTGCATGTGCTTAACAGCATCCAGTTGCCCGGTAGTCAGGTAGTGCTGCGCCAGGGTGTAAACATCCTGTTCGGTCATCGACCCTTCCACTTTGCCAGTGGCATAAAGCGCATTGTGCCACTGGAGGTAGGCTTCTCCGCCCTTGCCGAGCCACACCTGTTCACCGACGCGCGCCGCCAGTCCGGAAACCGGCCAGCGGGAGGCAAAAATCGGCAGCTCCTTAAACACAAAACGCACATCCGGGTTGGCCTTAATGACCTGTTCAACCACCGGCGCCATTTTACTGCACCACGAACACTGGTAATCGAAGAACATCACCACCGCCACTTTGGCTGTTTTCGGGCCGACGGACGGGCTTTGCGTACTCAGCAGATCGTCGCGGTACTCCAGCGCCATCTGGGTATAGGCCTGCTGTTGAGCCACCTGCTGGCGCTGGCGCAAACTCTCGCTGGCAGCGATAAGAAATTCCGGATGGTCTGCCAGATACGTCGAAATGGCCTGCCCCATTTTATCGGGGTGCGCCGTCAGGTAACTTTCGGCAATTTGACCAATTTGCGTCTGTTGTTCAGTACTGAAGGCGTTGCTCTCTTTGGCGCTGGCGGATGTCGCCCACGCAAGCGCCATCAGCGCGGCCAGATGGCGCAGTTTTATACGATGAATCGTCATACTCTGTTCTCATAGCGGATAGTTAAAAATCAGCGCACTGCAGGCAATGCGCCGTGAAGTTAAGGAACCCGAAGCGGATGGGCGGTGATCGGCGGCATAACCCGCCCATAGTCGTTAAGCGTTTGCCAGCGAAGCTGTATCACTTTGCCCGGCAATTCACGGCTCAGGCTTCGGGTTGAGAAAGGGGCGACAACCCCCGGATTATCCAGCGTCTTTCCGTTGATGCTGAGATTGAAAAGCGTGACGTAGTACGGCGTAGGGTTACTGACCGATAGCCCTCGCCCCGCAGACCATCGCAATTGCCGGTAAGCCTGCTGCGGCTCCCCCGCCAGCCCCGACGGGCGATAAATTAGCTTCAGCGCCGAACGGACGCCCATCTGCACGCGATTTCCGTCCACTTTTCCGGAAGGTACCGTCGCCACGCTCAGCGTGAACAGGCTTTCACGATCCGTCGGTAACGGCGACGCCGTGCGAATCAGGCGCAGCGTATTCTCCTGGCCGCCAGCAAGGACGCAAATCGGCGGTACCACGACAAAAGCTTCGGCGGCAGTAACCCTGGCTCCCGGCCAGCGCGCCGCCGACTGCACCCGGGTGACGACCAGCCAGGCGCTGTCCGATGCATTGCGCAGCGGCACATTCAGAGCATGTTGTTCTTGCCGATAGACAAAGCGCGTCCCGCCGATCACTACGCCCGCCCGTGCTGGCAAGGCGCACAGCAGCAGGAGCGCCACAACACATAACCCGATGCTACGCATAGTTAAGAACAAAGGTCGCAGAAGCATTTGCCGAACCGGGGGTAACGGTAGCGCCGTCCGCGACATAGCGCGCATAGAAGTTCAGGCGGGCCGTCGCCTGGCCTGGAATTAACGGCTGAAGATTGCTGATATCTCCCGGTGCAACCGGCGTTTTGTCTCCGTTATAGAGAGCGATACCGACGCCAGAGGCGCTATCCGCCCCGCCCGTTAGCGCCAGCAGGATCGGGTTGAGGCTGTCCGCTGCCCCGCTAAAACTGACGCTGACGCCACTGGCGGTGCTGCCGCAATCTTCCAGATTAATTGTGAACAGTACATACGCCCCACCATCGCCGGCATGATAAAACTGACGGTTGGATACCTGTCCCATCTCAACGGTGAAATTCTGTGAATCAGGAGACAAAGTGCAGGTATTGTCGTCAATCGTGCCGGTAATATTAACCCGACCGTCATGCGCCTGCGCACCGGCCACCGCCAACATAAGCCAGAGCACTATCCAGTATTTCATTGCCGTTCCTTATTGATACTCAAGATCGAAATACATCACCGCCGTGGCGTTACCCGAAGTCACCTGCGGTAACGTCGATTTGTAACGGATATAAAAAGAGAGCGTATTGCGCCCTGCTTTCAGCGGAAATGTCGTCGAAGTGGTGTTGTTAATGTTGATAGGGTTTTGATCGTCATCCAGCAGCTCCACGCCAATGCCTGTCGCCATAATGGTTTCGTTGCCCATTCCCGTATCCGATAGCGCCAGCAGCGCCGGGTTGTCGTTATCCGCGATGCCGCTAAACCAGACTCTGGTGCCGGTAATGCCGCGCGAGCAGTTTTTCAGGTTGATGTTAAAGGGCTTAAATTTGCTGGTTGTCCCGGGCGTCGGGAAATCGTGTATGGAAAATGCGCCCAGATCGATGGTCTGGTTGAGGCTGGAGACATCCACGTTGCAGGTTTGCGCCACGATAGTGCCAGTCAGTTCGAGATTGTAGGCGTCATCCGCCCGCGCCGTGGCACAGGCCAGCAATGCGCAGCCGACGCTGACAAAGGCGATGTGTTTGCTGTTCATTTAGTCGAAATCCACCCGCAGGCTGGCAAGCGAGGTAAACTGCCCTTCCGCAGGCGTCTGCCCGGTCGTGCTAACCGGATAGGCCTGCATCGTCAGGCTGGCGTTCCCCATATCATCGGTTACGAAAGGAATGACGCTGCCCGCATCGTTGGGCGTCAGAATCGTGCCTTGTGAATCAGTAACGACCACGCCGACGTCCGGGTTATCCGAGGCGATCGCCTGCGTGAAGTGACTGTCCGGCGTCGCTTCGAGGCGCATACTCAAATTCACCTGCGAATCCACACCGCTGCACTTCACTGGCACACGAAACGTTTTTGCCCGCACAGTGACCGGTTTCTGACCCGCACGAATAAAATCACCACTGTAGAGTGAGCCGAAATCCACCAGCACCGTTTGCCCGGCATTAATTTCACAGCTTTGCGGCACCGTGATGCTGCCGCTATAGACGATGTTGTAAACCACGCTGGATAAGGCATCACTGGGGGTCGTCGTGACATATACGCTAAACATTGTTTTTGGTGAGATGTTTACCGTCCCCACAAATGGTTTGACGATTTTTAGCTGGAAAACCAGATTGGAATCATGCACGTAAAAAGGGGTTCCCCGGTCAACGTTATTGTCGTATCCCATCTGGACGTAATTAATCGGGGGATAAAAATTGCCCGCAGAAGAGTCTTCAATCTCCATCGCCCCTTCCAGATAGTCAGGATCGAGTTGCAGATATTTCCAGTTGCCAACCACCTCCACCACCGGATATTGCGTAGCGTAAGAACGATAAGTTATCCCCGTACCTCCCATATCTGCCGGGCAGATAGCCTGCACGTTCACATCCTGGCTTCTCAGCAGTTGCACCGTATTGCCCACCTGGTTTTGTGCTGCTGTCAAGGTGGTGGTTAAATCATAATCAACGCTTGTGGGCGTGCCCGTTGCGTTTTGACATATCACGGCGAAGCTACTGCGTGCGACCAGAAAACCGACAATAAGCAGGATAATTCGACATCTCTTCATTTACTGACAATCCACCGTTTGACGCACCAGCAGTTCCGAGGCCGCCGGTAGTTGATAACGCGCTGTACAGCGCTGATCCGGGTTACGCCCCCACTGCGCGGAAATCATGCCCTGCGGCGCCAGCCCGGCCAGATAAAGCTCGCCGTGTTCACCGACGATAGACTCTTCTCCGCTGTCTCCACTCACCGCCGTGGCGCCAAACGGCACCGCTTTACCGAGATGGCGTAGCGTTAATAGCGCCCGCTCCCCGACCCGCGCCTTAAAGGACGCGCGCACCAGCGCCCCCTCAGTCGGCACCACGCTGGTTACAGCGTCGTCGATATCCACGTTGTCTGGCATGGAGTTCACATCCAGCGCCATGCGGTTTTCCCGATAGGTCGTGGCATAGGGCACCACCGCGTAGCCGCGCGAGTCGGTGTGGATCCCCGGCTGATCGTCCACTTTCACATCATCCGCGCCGGGTGCGGCGATCAGCACGTTAGTGTCGCCGAGCGGTTGGCTCAGGGTGATTCCGTGAGAGTGCGCGACGATCCCTCCGCTCAGGCCATAGTTCACCTGCTGGTAATCACCGTTCTGGCTGTCGTTATAGCCCAGCGAGAGATTTCCGTAAGCGCCGTCATACTCCAGGCTCGCCGTACCGCTGCGGCCAACGCCCTGGTTTTGATAGCCCTGCTGCACGCTGTAACTCAGGTTGTTGTCCTCAAGCAAAGTGCCGCTGATACCGGCGTTTTGCGAGACGCTGTGATGGTTATCACTGCTGGTGCTGTAGGTGGCGTAGACATTGTGGTGCGCTTGCTGCGCATCGCCGCCAGGATGTAACCACTGTCCCACTGGCAATGAGAGGCTCAGCGCCAGCATCCGGTCATGCTGCGCGTCGCCCGGAGAGTGAGTATCGTTGTACGTCAGGCTCCAGTTGATACCGGCCAGCACATCGCTGTACCCCACCTGCATCAGGGTTTGCGTCTCATCCGTGTGCCAGTAACTCTGTTGGCTGCCGGTGACAAAAACGGAGCCCAGCTTACCCAACGGCTGAGACACGTTAATCTGCACCTTGCCGCGTTTGGTGTAATAGAGGCTGTAGTAGTTGCTCCAGTCCGCTTTCTCATCCTCGTCATCCTCATCGCCGGTATAACCGCTCATCTGTTTCCAGGTGGTTTCATCAAGCGTGTAAAAACCGGAGGTCGAGTAGCGATACCCCAGTAACTGGACATGAGTTCCCGTTACCGCAAGCGATTTGGCATAGAGAAAACGAATGGATTGCCCCTGGTGATCGCTGTTGTCGGCAAGCTGACTGTATGCCTGGGTAATATCCAGCGACACCGCGCCGAGATCGCCAAGATTAACGCCGCTGCCCAGCGCGCCCGCACGATAACGGGAAGATGCCTGCACCCCGCCATAGAGCGTTATGCCGTGCGCCAGCCCCCACAGCAGCGTGCCCTGGCCAAAACCGACATCCTCTTTCTCGCTGCTATCGCCCCGGTATTTCGCCACGGTAAGGGCATATTTCACCCGCCCCTCACGCTGAAGAATGGGAACGGCGGAGTAAGGCACGTTGTAGCTGCTGACGCTGCCGTCAGACTCCTTCACCTCAACGGTTAAATCACCGCTCGATGAGGTGGGATAGAGATCGTTAATCGTGAACGCGCCCGGCGGCACATAGCTCTGGTAGATAACATAGTGATTCTGGCGGATAGTGACCTGCGCGTTGCTTTTGGCAATGCCGTGGATGGTGGGCGCAAAACCTTTCATGCTATCCGGTAACATATTGTCATCCGAGGCGACCTGCACGCCGCGAAACGGCAGACTGTCGAAAACATCAGACGGCGTGTAGCTATCTCCGGCGGTTAACTCCCCCTTCAACGGGATGATGTCGCGCTTAAGGTAGGTATTAATATGTTGCCAGCGGCCGCGATCGTCGCCGCCGCTGTCCTGGTTCCAGGTACTATAATCACGCAGCCGCCACGGCCCCAGGTTCAGTCCGCTGTTCAGGCCGAGGAAGTGGCTATCACTATCTTCGCCCTCCTCACTATGGTCACTGTTGTGGCTGCCGGTAAAAGTGTAATTCAGGAGGAGTGCATTAATGCCCTCATCCCACTGCTCAGGAGGAATGTAGCCGCGCGCGTCATTCTTCAGCGCCGCCTGCGGGATGCTGATATCCAGCCGCTGGTTGGCAAAATCAAAATGCGACGTCGCCGCCGGGATTGCCTGCGCAATATCGATGCAGCCCGACTGCTTATGCGCCATCAGGACAGGTAAATCGACACCCATCTGCGCCAGCATTTCCGGCGTCAGACAGGCGGCAAGCCCGCTATTGTCCACCGCCGCTTTTACGGCGTGAAACCTGACGTCACGGGTGGCGAATAGCGCCGTATTGAGATAGATATCAACGCGATAAGTACCGGGCATCTGCTCGCTATTATCGAAATGCGACAAATCCGCCACGGCTGAGGGGTCATCAGAGAGAAACGCCGGGTTGAAATAGTTTTCCGCCCAGCCTTTTTGCACGATCAGCACGCCCATCACCGCCAGTGCGACAGGCGTAAGCCAGCCCCGAATCCCCGGTCTCGCAACATGCATAAGTTACGCGCCCTTACAGCTTTGCACGGGCGTATTGGCGCCAAAATCATTCACCGTCTGGAAGGTAAACTTCCCGCTTTTACCCGCCGTGTTTAACGTAAGGCTCGCCATTGGCGCAACCATGGTATTCGCAAGCTTTGACGACCCGACACGCAGTTCAACCAGTGAGACATAGTAAGGAGAGGGATTATTTACCGTGATCTTCCCCGCCTGCCGATCGCAGCGTAACGACGCGGGCGCGGCCGTCGAAGGTGTGGGTAAATTCTTTGGACGGACGAAGAGTTTGATCACGCTCTGGGTCGCAATTTGCAGCGTATTGCCCTGAAGTTTGCGCTTATCCACGGAGGGAATGGCTTTGCTGTTGAGAAAGAACACACTCTCCCGGTCGCCAGGCAGCGTCGGCCCCACATACATAATGCGCAGTACATTCTCTTTTTGCGGCGACAGCACAAACAACGGCGGCGTAATAATAAAATCCCCCGAGCGGCTGCCATCGGCGTTCGCCACCCAGGACTGAATCAGGAAGACGTTGCTGGCAGAAGAATTGCTGACCGGTAGCGACGTTTGCTTATCACCCTGAGGGTAGATAACTCGCGTTGCGCCCAGCGCCACACCGCCTGCGTAAGCACCGGGGGCAATACCTGGCGTCAACGCGGCGACGATAAGCACGGGAAAAAGGCGTCGAATACGCCGTAAAAAGGGTGTGGAGACGAATGATTTCATTTTTAATCTTTCAGGGTGAGGCCTTAACCCGCCCTTTGCCGACAAAGGGCGGTGGGGACAAAATCAGGAATAAACCATGCTGAAGGTTGCCGTCGCGGCAACATTACCTGCCGTGGCCGTCCCCGTCGCGATGTAGTCCACGCTCAGCGGAATCGTGTTCTCCCCCTGAATCAGGGTAATCGCGGACGAGGTATCACCGACGTTAAGTGTCTGACCATCCGGGCCATAAAGCTGCAACGCCACGTTGGTTGCTGAACCAGCGCCTGCCGTATTTGCCAGCGCGCCGGTCTGGGAAGGGTCTTCCTGGCCGTTAAAAATAACCGCAGCATTCTGAGTGGTGGAGATGTCGCAATCTTCCAGCTTGATGGTGAAATCTTCTTTCTGATTTGCAGTCATACCCGCGGCGGTTAATTTGGTGGATCGCACCTGGCCCAGCGTCACGGTCTGATCAACGGAGTCTGCTGACACTGAGCAGGCGGCATCCACTACCTGACCGACGAAATTAACGGTACCACCGGAAACCGTCGCGGTATCCGCCAGTGCGGTAATGGATGTCCCGCCAGCCGCGCAAGCGGCAATCAGAATAGCTAAAATAGGCTTTTTCATACGTTCCCTTAAATAGAATTAAATTGAGCTGATTTAAAATAGCGAGCGCCGTCTCCCCCCTACGCTCGCGGTCTCTTTTTTTCCTCAAGAAAAATGTGATGAGTTCTCACGACGGATATCAAACCCGCTCGAGTATTCATCTGTGAGTTATTTAAAATACAATGCGCACTCAACATGCGATTTAATTATTATAAATAGCACATTTAGTTGCAACTCAATAAAGCATCCTTTAAAGGACTGGTGATAACGTGATGATATTCTGAAAAATAATTATAAATAATCACGACTGAAATTATTCCTGTTAATAGGCTAAAGGAAGTTTTCGGACGTAGATTAGCCTCCCGGTTTCAATATCGATATAGCCTCCTTTCTTTAATTCTGAAAGGATCTTCAGAATTCGGCTACGGGAAAGCCCGGTGCGTCGCTGAATGAAACTCATAATACTTATCTGGCTACGATAGGCTTCAGGATAGGCCCAGGCCTCAATCAGTAGCGCTCTGACTTTTATATAAGAATCGACGCCGATCATCTCTTTGCCTCGCGCACTCATAAACACCAGGCGGTGTGCGAGGATCTGCGCCACGTCATGCCACAGCGACTGTTCATTAGCCACGCGGATAAAATCCATCACACTGACAGTACGCCCCAGACAGCGGGTCTCAGCCAGTAAATAGTGTTGCGGCCAGCTTGGCGCTTCGCAGGTCAAGGCGTAGCCATCGACAAGCCCTACCACGGAAGGGGCAAAGATCGTCGTAATGTGAATCTGGCTCTCTCCATGACAAAACGAACAAATGCCATCCTCAAGCAACACCAGCTCCGCATTCTCTTTACTCGTTCCTAACGGAAACTCAGCACCAGCCTCAAGCCGTAACGGTTTACTGATCGGCATGAAAGCCGAAAACAACCCATCTATTGCTGCATAAGGTTTTGTTTGCTGGGAAAAAAGGAACGAATGCAATATATTATCATTATTGTTTTCGATGATGTTAAATTTCATTATTTTCATCAAGTTATAGAGAGGTAAAAAAGAAGATATCTGACAAAAACAGGGCAATCAATTAATTATAAATAACATCATTTTATAGAAATACTTTATCCAAGCGGATAATTGTTGATAAACAAAACTAAAAACAGGTAATCCGTAACACAACCATCATTCAATTGAGTACATTCTTATCATTTATTTTAATTAGTTAAACAACTCGTAACTTAATCGTTAGAAAAGGCGATCCTAAAACAGGATCGCCAGCCACATCAGACATCAATAAAAATAACGCGGCGCGGCATAATATTCGCGCATTTTGTCGGCCAGCCAGCCGCCATCTTCACCATTCGAGTGAATAGTTGTAATGCTGACCGTCGAACCGCCGCCCCATAACACGGAGAACACATTGTAGTCCGGCAGATTCAGAGCCTGCATTTGTCCCCAGTCGTAGCCCTGGTCTTTCGCCAGGAATTGGCCAACCGTCGAAACGCCGTAGGTCGCAGGGTTCAGGGCGCTGTTCAATAGATCCGGGGTGATCGCTGCGATATTGCTGCCTATTCTTTTGTCGCCCATAAAGAACGTACCACCGGAAGCAAAGTGCGTTGCAGTAAGTTTGCTGGTGCCCTCATCGATCGTCGGCATGTGTCCTCCGGGAATTTGCCATAGCATCGCCGGTGCGCTGAGCCGCTTCGCCGTTTGCCTGACCATCTCCAGATAGTTCAGCCAGCAGCGCGCATTCCAGGCATAGTGTGCAATAGCATCGGGACTGAAACAGTCGCGTTCAAATTTATCGAAGGCGATAAAGTCAGGGATGTAGTGTCCGGTATAGACGCCGAGCTCCTGAATAAAATCGGCGATTTGATTGCCCTGCGCCAGCGGATCGGCATTATCCCGCAGCAGCCAGTCGGCCGTCCCCGTCGCCCAGACGTTGGTTTGCCAGCCAAACGCCACATCTGGCGCAAAATGGCGCACGATGTAGTTGATCGCCTGCACATAACCGTAGAGGTCATCACTAAAAACAGGCAGCGCCGGGGCGTTAAAGCCAGGCAGGGACGCCAGTTCACGCACGGCAGCAGCCAGTTGCGCATTTACCTGCACGCTGTTTTTTTGCCGCACGACAGTGTAGCCGTAAGGCTCCTGTTCAATCGCACCAAGGAAATCGGGATTCAGCACAAAGGTGGCCGGAACCGGATGTTCTGCATCTTTATATGACTGCGCGGTGAGGCACTGGGTTATAAAATTGCCAAAGTGATTGTGCAGCTTTTGATTATCCTGCAAATCGCTGAGGGCGCTTCCCCCGCTGGCGTTAGCCGTATAGATAACCATCACCGGCATAACGGCGCGCTTCGCTTCTTTCTCGATCTGGCGGGTTAATGCCACCGTTTTATGCACTGGCAGCAGATTCGCATCCAGGAAACCATCGCCGTTGAGATCCATCTCCCGTGCGGGAATGGGGTCGCCGCCGCCATCAAAACCATCGTACTTAAACAGCGCGCTGAAAGGCACATCGCGATACAGGGTTGTCGTTTCTGCGGCATTCACCGTGACGCCGCCGTGCGCCAGATAAGCTGGCCAGCCACGAACCTGAAGCGGGATACTCTTTTCAAAAGAGAGGGTTATCGCGTTAGTGGCCTGTAACAGACGCAACGGCTGGAGCGCTTCGCAGCGCCAGCGCCCGCCCTGCCAGCTTACATCCGCCACCTCAACACTGTACTGCCCAGGAGAGACAATAAATGGCAGCGTTTGCTGGAAGCTGTCGCTTTGCAGCGCCACAACATACTGAAATTCACCTTGTCCACTGCGGGTACGCAGACGGTAGCGTTGCGGCCCCACGCCCTCGGGTAGACCCAGAACCGTTGCTCGCACATTGACGAAACCGTGCGTGTCGACGGCTGTTTGCTGGAAACCTACGCTAACGTGACAGGCTTCGCCGGTCGTCGCCACAAAGCTGACGGCATGAGCTGGCGTGGTGATGATTTGGTTATTAATTACTGTAGACAGCAGACGTATTTCATAACGCTGACCCGAAATCAGCGTCTCCACCTTCGCCGCGTTTCCCACCGTAAGGGGAAGCGTGCGGACGCATTTTCCGTCATCACTCCAGATCTCCGCCGTCACTTCGCCGCCCGTCAGCGGCGAGCAGGCGAGCATAAGTTCGGCGCTGGCGAACATCACCACCGGCTGATAAGCCACCTGGCAGTACTGAACATCAGCCGACGAGAGAAGCGTCACGGCAATCATCTCGTCAACCGGCGCAAGCTGCATCACCTCATTTTGCAGGGTAAGTACCCGCACACGGTATTGCCCTGCCGCCAGGTTATCTATGCTCAGAGATTCGCCCCAATTGCCGGTAAGCATCTGGCTCTTGCCATCAGCATGCAGCAGTTCGACCATCGGTTTTAGCTCGCTGGCAAGCGACGGAAAGCTCAACACGATTTTTCCCTGACGACCAGGATCGCGGGCCAGCGTCGCCTGCAAATCAGAGAACACCAGCGGCGTTTGCGTCGCCGCCAGATAGCACTCCAGCGTTGCGCTGCGACCTGTGGGCAGCATTTTTTCTGCGCTGTTATGCAGAGTGATGCTGTTTTTCTCGACAGGCCATCCCCCGTCACTGGCGAGTATTGGAGCCTGATCGCCCAGTGCGCTGCCCGCAAACGGGCTGTAAGGATCGGGATGGGCGCTGGCAGTAAACTGAATGTTCAGCTTATTCAAATCGATAGCGCAACTGTAGTGATTAGCAATCGTGAATACCACGCGCTGATACCAGCTTGTGCGATTAAGTTCGCTGGCGCTAATCGTGATGCCCTCTCCGCTAACCGGTTCAGGGATTTTCTCTGGTTCAGGCTGTGGCGCGGGCTTTATCTCTTCTTCCGGCTGTTCAATATCCTCTTCTTCTTGCTCCTCTGGCATACCAACCAGCTTCAGTGAAAAGTCGGACATCACCAGCGGAACCTGAGTAGAAGCAAAACTAAAAAAGAGGGTGCCGCTTTTCCCCGGGTGGAGTAACAGCGCGCCGCTGTTATTAATGGTGATGGTGTTGGCATCCACATTGCCCTGCGGTTCATCATGTAGCGTCAACGGCTGGTTGCCTTTCAGGGTTCCGCCAATATTGCCCCACGGATCGGGATGGCCGGATGCACGAAAACAGATCTGCGCATGGTTGATATCAACAGCGCTGTCGCTGCTGTTAGTCAGCGTTACCGTCACCTTCTGATACCAGCTTTGTACATTGATTTTGCTGGTTTTAATCGTAACGGTGGGTGCTGATGCTCCTTTAACTTCTTTGCTGGTAGCCACTTTAATATCCTTTTAAGTTTGAATTTGGGGCAGACAATTCTGCTGCGCGCATCTTCCTGCGCCCTCATCCCTCTGGCTAATCACAAAACATCATATTTCTAATGAGCCGTAATCTATTTGGCGAAGAGAGTAGATAAATCAGTCACAGAGCCAACTTATTGACATCTTTCATGAAAAAAGAGGAGAGGTTCCGTAACCAGTTAAATAAAATTAATGAGGATATTAACTGTCATTTAATTACGCCTTTTTTATGTGAAAAGGCTCACTCTTTACCGATCAAACAGCAGAAAATAAAAGACAAATGATGGAATAAGCAAAATCCCAAATCTAATATCGCCAGCACAAACAGGAACCACCTATCTAAAGGATGAAGCAATGAAAATGTATTTAATTAATAACAACTGTATTTTTAACGAAGCTCAGTACGAGTTAAAAAATACCAATAACTCACAGGTAATCAGAATGACGGCGATGCGCGCAAAGTGTCTGAGCTACATAATTGAGCATGCAGAAACAGGCGTTATTGACCGCCGTCAGCTTAGCCAGGCGCTGTGGGGAAATCGAAGTGAATTTGTGAGTGATGCCAATTTGACCCAGATACTTTATTTAATCCGTAAGGATTTAAAAAGCATGGGCATTAGCGACCTGATTATTACGATCCCGCGCCAGGGAATACAGGTCAATTCGCAGATTGCGATGAAGCTCCATGAGCCGGTAAAGAAAACATCATTAAAAGAGGTTATTGCGAAGTCAACAAAAACGCTGTTCACCGTAGCGGCGAGTATTTTATTAACCACAACTGTATTTTTTAATATTCACTAAAGGATAAGGAATATCATGAACCCGATTATTGATGGAATTTTAACTACCGAAGGTGGGTATAGCGTTAACCCGAAAGATAGCGGCGGTGAAACCAACTGGGGAATCACGCTAAAAACCGCCCGTGCCTGTGGTTATATGGGCAGTATGCGTGAGATGACGCGGATAGAAGCCTATTCCATTCTGGAGACAAATTACTGGGTTAAACCCGGCTTCGATCTCATCGCCAGAGTCTCGTGGGATGTCGCCTTTGAACTGTGCGATGCAGGCGTTAATATCGGCCCACGCCTTCCCTGCCTATGGCTTCAGCGCTGGCTAAATGTACTGAACCGTGAGCAAAAAGGTTATCGTGATATTAAAGTAGATGGCTGTATCGGCTTAATGACGGTCAATGCACTGGAGGCTCTCCTGCACTGGCGAGGAAAAGAGGGAGAAAATGTTCTGGTGAAAGCATTAAACTGTAGTCAGGGGGCGTACTATCTGAATATCACTGAAGAATCGAGTAAAAATGAAGAGTTCATCTATGGCTGGATAAAAAACAGAGTTGCATAATTTTTGTTATATAACACTTACGGTAAGTTCATGCGCGGTGTCTTGATAGATATTAAGGCCCATGGAAGGGCCTTAATACTAAAAAAAGCACACTCACCTTTTTAAAATGTTGTAATCTTCGAGAAAACGTTTAACCAGTTCACCGAACACTTTCAGGATTGGGCCCGCAAATACGCCACCTAACCCGGCGGCTAATAATACAATATTAAAACTACAATTTTTTTCAATGGCTACGGCACTGAGTAAGAAGCTGGTAAAACATGAGACGACAACTTGAGTCAGACAACTCATAATCCCTTTATTAATATTTTTGGTAGATTTCTTATCAGCCTTAATAAGATAGCTGACGAAACCACCCCATGCGCCAGTTGCCACAATGGTGAAAAGAATTTCCAGTTCCAGCAAAGCAACTTCTGATGTATCCAAATGATTAGCAATAGACATTTTAACCTCCTGTTTCAATGTAGTGGCACAAGATTCAGGCTTTACGGTTAAAAATACTAATCACGATAAATCAACACATGCCAAATATTATCAATCAAGCACAGTGAGCCGCCATTAACGACGGAATGAGGAGAGCGCATGCAGCATTGTCACCAGTTCATCCGTCTCTTTCCGTTTATGGCTGTTGCGGTTCCATGAAGCATAAATGGAAAGCGGTCTTAATGTCAGCTCAGGTGGAGGTTGCACCATTTTTATCGTATAGCGTCGCTGGTTTTTGAAGAACAACGCCAGCTTTAATGGCAGGGTCGCAATAAGCGAGGTACGCTCAACAATACTGATAATGCCGCTGATAGAATCACCGCGATATCCCTGAATGCGCGTCCCTTTGTATAAAGCATCGTCCCCGAGCAGGCTACGTTCGCTGAACACCGTGCTGGAAAAGATACCGGATTGATAAACCGCGTGATGCGCGGAATAGAAGTGATGTAATGAAAGCTGTGACAGTTCCGCCAGCAGATTCTGTTCGCTACAGATACAGACGTAATGTTTAAAGGTGTCAATAAGCTGAAACTCAACCGCCGCATCAACGAGAGGTTCCATACCTATCACCAGATCACACTCTCCCGTTAAGAGCAGCTCCTTCATTTCGGTTAACGGCATATTTCGACCGGAGAAATGACTAATGGCAAAACGCGCAAAAACGTCGTCATGGTTAAGCTGGGAGAGATAATAACTTTCAACGATTTCGCCGCCAAGAACCGAGATTTCGGTGCCGTGACGATGAGGCTGTTCCTCAATGAAGGTGTTATTAATAAGCGCCATCACCTGGCGGAAGGAGTGGTGGATCTCCACCGCTTTCGCGGTAGGAATCAGCCCGTCTTTACCCCGAATAAATAACTCGTCCGGATAAAACCCCTGGAGACGAGTGAGTGCCAAAGAGATAGCGGCGGGAGTAACCGACAGTTTTTTTGCCGCCTTTGCGGCGTTACCTGACGAGATAACAGCATCAAGAACTTTGATTAAATTATAATCAAACTCCTTGTTGGCACCTTTCGATCCCATACGCTGTCAGCCTCTGGCCAATGAAAAGAGGCAATATAGATAATACTTAAGATAAATAAAACATCCGCCACTAAAAACATGCTCATTTAATTATAAATAAACGTAATTCAATTCATGAGAGGAGGCAGGCGTGATGTTTTAAGTTTTAATAAAAATAATTTTAAATAAAACTAACTCATTACATAAAAAAACGCCCGATGATGTTCATCAGGCGCTTTACCGACAGAAAACTGTCAACCTATATCAGGACGAGCCACGGCCATTAGCGTGTTAAGTCATCAAAAAACTTTTTCACGCCATCGAAGAAGCTTTTGGAGCGCGGGCTGTTTTTCTCGCCTGTCGGGCCGCCAAAGCTTTCCTGCAACTCTTTAAGCAATTGCTTCTGCTTGTCGTTCAGGCCGACCGGGGTTTCCACCACCACGCGGCACAGGAGATCGCCCTGCGCACCGCCGCGAACGGATTTAACTCCCTTGCCTCGCATACGGAAGAGTTTACCCGTTTGGGTTTCTCCTGGCACTTTCAGGTTCACGCGGCCATCCAGCGTCGGCACTTCAATTTCACCGCCCAGCGCTGCCATCGCGAAGTTAATCGGCACTTCGCAGTACAGGTTGTTACCCTCACGCTCAAAGATAGCATGCTGTTTCACCTGAACCTGAACGTACAGATCGCCTGCCGGTGCGCCGTGCTCGCCCGCTTCACCTTCGCCGGAGAGACGAATACGATCGCCGGTATCGACGCCTGCCGGAATTTTAACCGACAATGTTTTGGTTTTCTCGATGCGACCATGACCGTGACATTTGTTGCACGGATCTTTAATCAGCGTACCGCGCCCCTGACAATGTGGACAGGTCTGCTGCACCGCAAAGAACCCCTGACGCATCTGTACCTGGCCTGCGCCATGGCAGGTCGGACAGGTTTGCGGCTGCGTACCGGCTTTCGCCCCGCTGCCGTGGCAGACATCGCACTCCTCAAGCGTTGGGATACGGATCTCTTTGGTCACACCACGAACCGCTTCTTCAAGGGTCAATTCCATGTTGTAGCGCAGGTCAGCGCCGCGTGAAGCACGCTGACGACCACGGCCACCGCCGAAGATGTCACCAAATACGTCACCAAAGATATCGCTAAAGTCTGCGCCACCGCCACCAAAGCCGCCGCCGCCGCCCATGCCGCCTTGTTCAAAGGCCGCATGACCGTACTGGTCGTAGGCCGCACGCTTCTGCGCGTCGGTCAGAATTTCGTAAGCCTCTTTAATTTCTTTAAATTTGGCTTCGGCCTCTTTGTCACCCTGATTGCGGTCCGGGTGATATTTCATGGCCAGGCGTTTGTACGCCTTTTTGATTTCACGCTCTTCCGCTGTTTTGGAGACGCCTAAAATCTCGTAATAGTCTTGCTTCGCCATCTTTTTTTATCTGCCCTTAACATGCATGAACGGGCGGAGAGGAAACCTCTTCGCCCGTATCAGTAATTACCCAATCAAAGGGCGATTATTTTTTATCTTTTACTTCTTCGAACTCTGCGTCGACAACGTCGTCATCTTTCGCATTGTTCGCGGAAGCGTCAGCGCCTGCTGCGCCAGCTTGCTGCTGCGCATGCTGCTGCTGAGCGATTTCCATCAGTTTCTGGGAAACCTGCGCCAGCGCCTGCATTTTCGCTTCGATATCCGCTTTGTCTTCGCCTTTCAGAGAACCTTCCAGCGCAGTCAGTGCAGACTCGATAGCCGTTTTGTCGTCAGCCGGTAACTGGTCGCCCGCTTCTTCAACCTGCTTGCGAGTGCTGTGCAGCAGATGGTCGCCCTGGTTACGCGTCTGAACCAGTTCTTCGAACTTACGGTCAGATTCGGCGTTTGCTTCAGCTTCCTGTACCATTTTCTGGATCTCTTCTTCGTTCAGACCGGAAGAAGCCTTAATGGTGATTTTCTGCTCTTTACCGCTGTTTTTGTCTTTCGCGGAAACGTGCAGGATACCGTCAGCATCGATATCGAAGGTGACTTCGATCTGCGGCATGCCGCGCGGTGCCGGGCTGATACCATCCAGGTTGAACTGACCCAGTGATTTGTTATCAGACGCACGTTTACGTTCACCCTGAATCACATGGATGGTTACCGCAGACTGGTTGTCTTCAGCGGTAGAGAACACCTGGCTGTGCTTCGTCGGGATCGTGGTGTTTTTGTTGATGAGCGCAGTCATCACGCCGCCCATGGTTTCGATACCCAGAGACAGCGGGGTAACGTCCAGCAGCAGTACGTCTTTCACTTCACCGGTCAATACACCACCCTGAACTGCCGCGCCGATAGCAACAGCTTCGTCCGGGTTAACGTCTTTACGTGGTTCTTTACCGAAGAACTCAGCAACTTTCTTCTGAACCATCGGCATACGCGTCTGACCACCGACCAGGATAACGTCCTGGATATCAGATACGGACAGACCCGCATCCTGCAGCGCAACTTTCAGCGGCTCGATAGAACGGTTAACCAGGTCTTCTACCAGGCTTTCCAGTTTCGCACGGGTCACTTTAATGTTCATGTGTTTCGGACCGGTTGCGTCTGCGGTGATATACGGCAGGTTCACGTCGGTCTGCTGAGCGGAAGAAAGCTCGATTTTCGCTTTTTCTGCCGCTTCTTTCAGGCGCTGCATGGCCAGCGGGTCGTTACGCAGGTCAATGCCCTGATCTTTCTTAAACTCGTCAACGAGGTAGTTGATCAGACGGGTATCGAAGTCTTCACCACCCAGGTGGGTATCACCGTTGGTTGCCAGAACTTCGAAGGTTTTTTCGCCGTCAACTTCGTCGATTTCGATAATAGAGATATCGAAAGTACCACCACCCAGGTCGTACACCGCGATAGTGCGGTTGCCGACTTCTTTATCCAGGCCGTAAGCCAGTGCGGCAGCGGTCGGTTCGTTGATGATACGTTTTACTTCCAGACCTGCGATACGGCCAGCATCTTTGGTTGCCTGACGCTGCGCATCGTTAAAGTATGCAGGTACGGTGATAACCGCTTCAGTTACCGGTTCACCCAGGTAATCTTCAGCCGTTTTCTTCATTTTTTTCAGCACTTCAGCAGAGATCTGCGGCGGTGCAGTTTTGGTGCCTTTCACATCCAGCCATGCGTCGCCATTGTCTGCGGCAACGATTTTGTACGGCATGATAGAAACGTCACGCTGAACTTCTTCGTCCTGGAAGCGGCGACCAATCAGGCGTTTAATCGCAAACAGGGTGTTTTGCGGGTTTGTCACTGCCTGACGTTTAGCCGGCTGACCAACCAGAGTTTCACCATCCTGGGTATATGCAATGATAGAAGGTGTGGTGCGATCGCCCTCGGCGTTCTCCAGCACACGTGCAGTAGTGCCATCCATAATCGCTACACAAGAGTTGGTAGTACCCAGGTCGATACCAATAATTTTACCCATCTAAACGTCTCCACTAAAAATTCGATCAACATGTGGTTGTGAATCTGTAATAAGGGCGAAACGTGCCGTTTCAACTGCCCTGAATCGTTTTTTTTCAGACTCACCACTGCGGTTGAGTACAAGATGGGGTCGTTACTGAATCCATCAAGGGGGAGAGATAAAAAATTTTTTGTCCCGATAAACAAAAAGAAGAAAAAAAACCTGTAACCCGTTAGATACGTTAAAAAACCGGTCTATCGAAGCAATACAGTAAAACATCGCTTACTCCCCGGTTCGCGGCGCAATATATGCTTTAGCGCAATAGCGGAGTCATCAATGCCGTTAGTGAAGGCATGAAAATGCCAGAGTGCGTGAAGGCTCACTCCCTTTCATACACCGCTATCCCAGACAGAACCATTAAAAATACGCGCCTTCACCTTAATCCCCTTTAAGAGGGGAAATATTTCATTTTCCCCCGCTCAGATCATAGACAGCCATTCATTGCCTGATTATTATGCCGCGCCCCGCTACCTGTAACGTCCAGCGGGGAAATTACTTCACCATTTAATGATGATTTTTTGAGGAATTATGGGCAACACTAAGTTGGCTAATCCGGCTCCGCTGGGTCTGATGGGTTTCGGCATGACCACCATTCTGCTGAACCTGCACAATATTGGGCTTTTCCCGATGGATGGCATCATCCTGGCGATGGGCATTTTTTATGGCGGTATCGCGCAAATCTTTGCCGGACTGCTGGAATTTAAGAAAGGCAATACCTTCGGTTTAACCGCCTTTACTTCCTACGGTTCCTTCTGGTTGACGCTGGTCGCGATTCTGCTGCTGCCGAAAATGGGCCTGGCCGATGCCGCCAACGCACACTTCCTGGGCGTATACCTGGGTCTTTGGGGCGTCTTCACCCTGTTCATGTTCTTCGGTACGCTGAAGGGCGCGCGTATGTTGCAGTTCGTCTTCCTGAGCCTGACCGTGCTGTTCGCACTGCTGGCCATTGGCCACCTGACAGACAACGAAAGCATCGTCCACGTGGCGGGCTGGATTGGCCTGGTATGTGGCGCCAGCGCGATTTACCTGGCGATGGGTGAAGTGCTTAACGAGCAGTTTGGCCGCACCGTGCTGCCGATCGGTGAATCTCACTGATTACTCTTGCTCCTGCCTGTGGCAGGAGCAACGTCTTTCCGGCGTTAGTGTACCAGCGTTTCCAGCGTCTCTTCTGATAACCCCGTCAGGTGCAGAACCTGCATGCGATCGATACCGCTTTCGATCATCGCCTGAGCAATTTTGAATGTGGCCTCTTCACGGCCTTGTTCCAGACCCTGTTCCAGACCTTGTTCAAGACCTTCCTGCCTCAGTTCATCAGCTAATGTCATGATAACGTCTCCCTGCTGTGCTGCGCTTTTCGCCAGCGTGCGAAAGAAAGCGCCTTTATCTGCGGTAAAACCAACCTGTAAGATATAATTCAGCGCCATTCGGAGCTGCTGATCTGAAGTGTATCCCGCCTGCAAAATCTTGACCAGCGACTCCGTCAACGCCATCAGATCGCGCTGACGAATATGCTTTTGCAAAAATTCCAGTATCGCTATCCGACGATGTGTCAAAATCGCGTCATCAGGAACCTCGGTAATATCTACCAGCGGAAAGGGGCCGGAATATATCCGTTTCGCCAATTCCGCATCGGAAAAAGCATCAAACCAGCACATTGAATAGGGATAGGGGCGCGTTGCACCATGATAAAAAAGGATAGGAACCACCAGCGGTAGCGTATCATGCCCCTTCTCAATGTGACGTTGCATCGCCGCCAGCGAGTAACGCATCAGCCGCTGCGTCATCTGCTTATCAGGCTTACTTTGATGCTCGATTAGCGCGTAGATATATCCCTTCTCCCCGTTCATCTGCACTGACCAAAGCACATCAGAATAGCGGATACGCAAATCGTCTTCGATAAAGTTGCCGGACTCCAGCTTCAGCGAACTCAAATCGCAAAGGGCGCGTAAATGCTGCGGAAGATGGATCTCGAGGAAATCACGGGCGGCTTCAGGATGCGTCATCACCTGGCGGAAAAACGCGTCATGCGGCCCTGCTGAGACTTTCCCTGTCATAATATTCCCCTGAAAAACTGACTCGCGGCGCAGTATCTACCCGGCGCGAGCCGTTGTCAGGAGTTCGTTGCTATTCTGGAAGGCTGCTCGTATTTACCGCTCCAGCAGAGCGACTGGCAATGTCATTAATGCATCAGATTCAGGCATTCGCGTCGCGGCGCGCGCTTTTCGGGCGAAATGCAGCAACAACCACAGGGTCAGTCTCAATATAGGGGCCTTCAAGCAGTTGCACACAATACGGCACACTGGCAAAAACACCGTGAACCAGCACGTTGCCATCCGCATCTTTCACGCCTTCCAGCGTTTCCTGAATCGCCTTTGGCTGGCCGGGCAGGTTAAGGATTAGCGCCTGTTTGCGGATCACACCAACCTGTCGGGAGAGAATTGCCGTTGGCACAAAGTGCAGACTCACCTGGCGCATCTGTTCGCCGAAGCCCGGCATCACGCGATCGGCAATCGCCAGCGTTGCATCCGGCGTCACGTCACGACGCGCCGGCCCGGTTCCGCCAGTGGTCAGCACCAGGTGGCAACTCATTTCGTCCACGAGCTCGCACAGAGTTTGCTCGATAATCGGCTGTTCATCCGGTATCAGGCGGGTCTGGAGTTCAAAAGGGGTGGTCAGGGTTTTACTCAACCACTCTTCAAGCGCCGGGATACCTTTATCCTGATAAACGCCGCTGGAAGCGCGGTCAGAGATAGAAACCAGGCCAATACGTAAGGTGTTCATAGTCATTCCGTCCAAACTTGTACTGTCAGGCGAAATGATACACGGGATTGGCGGGCGAACGCATGATGAAGATAAAAAAATAACCCGCCTTCACAAAGAAGCGCGGGTTATTCAGAGTGCGACTATGGCTGAATTACAGCAGGTCGCCGATCATTTTTTCCAGTTTGCCCTGGTCGACAGCAAACTTACGGATGCCTTCCGCCAGTTTATCAACGGCCATCGGATCCTGGTTGTGCTGCCACAGGAACTCAGACTCGGTGATACGCGCCGGACGCGCTTTTACTTCGCCGGTGTAAACCAGTTTACGCTCAATCGCGCCTTCGCTTTCAGAGAGCTCTTTCAGCAGAGCCGGAGCGATGGTCAGACGGTCGCAGCCCGCCAGTTCCAGAATTTCGCCGACATTACGGAAGCTTGCGCCCATCACGACAGTTTCGTAGCCGTGCTGTTTGTAATATTCGTAGATTTCGCTTACGGAAACCACGCCCGGATCTTCTGCCGGTGCGTACTCTTTCTTGTCGGTATTGGCTTTATACCAGTCAAGGATACGCCCTACGAATGGGGAGATCAGGTAAACGCCCGCTTCTGCACAAGCACGCGCCTGCGCGAAGGAGAACAGCAGCGTCAGGTTACAGTTGATGCCGTCTTTTTCCAGTTGCTCAGCGGCACGGATGCCCTGCCAGGTAGAGGCCAGTTTGATCAGGATACGGTCATTGCTGATGCCAGCATCGTTGTAGAGCTTGATCAGGCGTTTCGCCTTGGCGATAGACGCGTCGGTATCATAAGAGAGGCGCGCGTCCACTTCAGTGGAGATACGCCCAGGAACCAGTTTCAGGATTTCCAGGCCGATGTTTACGGCCAGCTTATCAGTTGCATCAACAACCTGCTGCGCGCGATCGCTGCTCTGGCTACGCGCCCAGGCAATCGCTTCATCAATCAGTTTACGATACTCAGGGATCTGAGCGGCACCCAGGATCAGAGAAGGGTTAGTTGTTGCATCCTGCGGCTGGTACAGCTTCATCGCCGCGATGTCTCCGGTGTCAGCCACCACGGTTGTGTACTGACGTAGAGATGTCAATTTGTCCGTCATGATAGTGTTTCTCTTTAAATAGCTGTTAGGGGGATGTAACCGGTCTTCTTCGATGATATCACGCCCCGCCCTTTGCGCAACTGCCGGAGCCTCGAGAGCGCAGAGTATGATAAACTGGGACATTGAACATTCAGGGCTGACAACGGTTCGCCCGTAAAATGGTAACGCTTACATGGGCTGAATCGAATCGTGCTTATGACGATAATTTCCGTATTCCAGCCCCTGTTTCGGCATAAACAAGAGGACGTTTAATGCCTGATTTTCTTTCTTTTATCGGCGAAATCCTTTGGGGTTCCGTGATGATCTACCTGCTCCTCGGATGTGGAGTCTGGTTTACCTGGCGAACAGGGTATATTCAGTTTCGTTATATCCGCCAGTTTGGCAGAAGTCTGAAAGGCAGCCTGACGCCACAACAAGGCGGGTTAACCTCCTTTCAGGTTCTTTGCATCAGTCTGGCCGCTCGCGTCGGCAGCGGTAACCTGGCGGGCGTCGCCATCGCCATTACCGTCGGCGGGCCCGGCGCCGTCTTCTGGATGTGGATGTCGGCCATTGTCGGCATGGCCAGCAGCTTCGCGGAATCTTCACTGGCGCAGCTCTACAAAGAAAAAGATGCCGCAGGCCATTTTCACGGCGGCCCCGCCTGGTATATGGAACGCGGGCTGGGGATGCGCTGGATGGGCGTGGTGTTCTCGATTTTCCTGCTGCTGGCCTATGGTCTGATTTTTAATACCGTCCAGGCCAATTCAATGGCGCGCGCACTGGAATTTGCCTTCGATACACCGAAACTTATCACTGGCATCATCGGCGGATTGCTGGTGATGCTGTTCATCACCCGCACCCTGAAAAATATCGCGCGAATGATGCAGTGGGTCGCACCGTTGATGTCGATTCTGTGGGTTGGCGCCAGTCTGGCGATCACCTTATGGCATGCAGTGGAGGTGCCGGCGCTATTAGAGATGATAGTTCGCAGCGCCTTTGGCTGGCAGGAGGCCGCCGCAGGCGCGGTGGGCTACACCATCAGCCAGGCCTTAACTAACGGTTTCCAGCGCGGGATGTTTTCCAACGAAGCAGGAATGGGCTCTACGCCAAATATCGCCGCGGCTGCCACTTCCTGGCCACCGCACCCTGCGGCGCAGGGCATCGTGCAGATGATCGGCGTTTTTATTGATACCATCATCATTTGTAGCGCCAGTGCCATGGTGGTGTTGCTCTCCGGGCACGATACAGAAATCGTCACCCACAGCGGTATTCACTTAATTCAGCAGTCAATGGCCATGCTGGTTGGCAACTGGGGGGCCGGCTTTGTCGCCTTTATCATGGCGCTGTTCGCGCTGACGTCGATTACCGGGAACTATCTTTACGCCAAAAATAACCTCTATTTTTTACATCTGCATTCACGAACCAACATCTGGATTTTACGTATTGTGACGGTACTGATGGTGCTGGCCGGGAGCCTGCTCAGCCTGCCGATAGTCTGGCAACTGGCAGACGTGATTATGGCGCTAATGGCCATCACTAACCTGACGGCGCTGCTGCTGCTCTCTCCGGTCATCCGCATCATCGCCCGAGACTATCTGCGCCAGCGCAAGCTGGGCGTACGGCCGGTATTCAACGCCCGCTATTATCCGGATATCGAACAACAGCTTGCGCCCGGGGCGTGGGATGAGACGCCGCGCGAGTAGCGCGGCAATCGCAGCAATCGATCCGCTCACACGCTTTTTTTGTTAAAGTTGAGTGAAATTTTTAGTAAGGACTGGATATGCTGATTCTGATCTCACCCGCGAAGACGCTCGATTATCAAAGCGAGCTGGCGACCACGCGCTACACCCAGCCCGAGCTGCTGGACTACTCTCAGCAACTGATTCGCGAAGCGCGGAAGCTTTCCGCGCCGCAAATCAAAAAGCTGATGGGCATCAGCGACAAACTGGCCGACCTGAACGCCACCCGCTTTCACGACTGGCAGCCTGATTTCACCCCAGACAACGCTCGCCAGGCCATCCTGGCGTTCAAAGGGGACGTCTATACCGGTCTTCAGGCCGAAACCCTCAGCGAGGCTGATTTCGATTTTGCCCAGCAGCACCTGCGTATGCTCTCCGGGCTTTACGGCGTTCTGCGTCCGCTGGATCTGATGCAGCCCTATCGCCTTGAAATGGGCATTCGTCTGGAGAACGCCCGCGGGAAAGATCTCTACCAGTTCTGGGGGGAGATAATCACCGAAAAGCTGAACACCGCGCTGGCTGCGCAAGGCGATGACATCATTGTTAACCTGGCATCAGATGAGTATTTCAAATCAGTGAAACCGAAGGTGCTAAAGGGTCGCATCATCAAGCCGGTCTTTCTCGATGAGAAAAACGGTAAGTTTAAGGTGATTAGTTTCTATGCGAAGAAAGCGCGCGGGCTGATGAGCCGCTTTATTATTGAGAATCGCCTGAGCAAACCGGAGCAGTTAACCGCGTTTAACAGTGAAGGGTATTTCTTTGATGAGGCATCATCCACGCCGGATGAGCTGGTGTTTAAGCGCCACGAGTAATGTAAACGCCGGGTGACGCAATGTCACCCGGCGACGAATTAATGGTGCCCCTTACCCGGGCCGTCATGCTTATCTTTGTACTTGTGCTTATCACGATTGTCATGATGCGGTTTTGGCGGTTTGTTATGCGCATGCCAGCGGTTGTCACGCCACTCATAATGGTCATTCCAGTAATCACGGTCGCGCCAGTGGCCGCCATCCCAGTAGTTGCCGTTATTATCGCGGTCGCCAATTTGTAGCTTTACAGCCGGAATCAGTGTGATTTCTTCCGCCTGAACCATCGCCGGAGCCACCAGCATCATAGAAAGTGCAAGGATCACGGGTTTCAACTTCGACATAGGTTATTCCTCATTTATCATCTGCCTTTCGGCCTATGAGGTAAGAATAACCCCATAGAACGACGGTTGTTATTCTCCGCAATCCTATTCTGTGATCGCCCGCATCTATTGATAATTTCTGCGTTTTTCCTGCTTTATTCTTCCACGTTCTCTCCACAATTGCCCGTTAACCGGGCAATCTGGAGATAGCGTGATACCGATTACGCCTGACGCATCATCAACTGGCGCAATGCCGCAAAATCTGCCGGCAGGTTATGGGAGAGCAGCGGCAGGTCGGCGCGGTCTGCCAGTTCTTTCGGCAACGGCAGCGTTTCCTGAAGGATCTCTTCAACACTTTCTTTGAATTTAGCCGGATGCGCCGTACCGAGGAACAGGCCGTATTCCCCTGGGTTGAGCTGATCGCGCAGGGCTCGGTAAGCCACCGCCGCATGCGGCTCCGAGAGATAGCCCAGTTCTTTCAGTTCACGCATGGTCGCTTTGGTGGTTTCATCGTCCACCGCCGCATAGCCCAGCTCGTTCAGACGCCAGATTTTACGCCGGAACAGCTCCTCCACGCGCGGCCAGTTGTTCGGCTGGCTGACGTCCATCGCATTCGATAGCGTCGCCTGGGTCGATTTCGGCGCCCATTCACCCTGTTGCAGGAAGCGCGGAACGGTGTCATTGGCGTTAGTCGCAGCGATAAAGCGTTTCACCGGCAGGCCGAGGGATTTCGCCAGCAGCCCTGCGGTCAGGTCGCCGAAGTTACCGCTTGGCACAGAGACCACCAGTTGGTTACGGGCTTCCTGCGGCAGTTGCGCCACCGCTTCGAAGTAGTAGCAAATCTGCGCCAGCAGGCGGCTGATGTTGATGGAGTTCGCAGAGTTAAGCCCCAGCGCCACTTTCAGCTCTTCGTCATCAAACGCCTGTTTCACCAGCGCCTGGCAGGCATCAAAATCACCGTCGATGGCCACCGTTTCAATGTTGCCGCCCAGGGTACAGAACAGTTTTTCCTGCAACGGGCTGATTTTGCCTTGCGGGTAGAGGATCACCACGCGAACGTTCGGCAGGCCGTAGAACGCATGCGCCACTGCCGCCCCGGTATCACCGGACGTTGCGGTCAGGATAGTCACCGGTTTGTCGCCGCTGATATGGGTCAGCATCTGCGCCATAAAGCGGCCGCCGAAGTCTTTAAACGCCAGGGTCGGGCCGTGGAACAGCTCCAGGCAACCAACGTCTTCCTGCACCTGGCTTACCGGCGCCGGGAAAGCAAAGGCTGCGCGAACACGCTCTTCCAGCAGCTCCTGCGGGATTTCATCGCCGATAAACGCGGAGAGGATTTTCGCGCTACGTGGCACGAAATCCATTTCCAGCATCGCATCCACCTCGGTGAGGTTGAACTCCGGCAGGTCGTGCGGGAAAAACAGCCCCTGATTCTTACCCAGGCCCTGAGTAACGGCCTGCGCAAAGCTGACCTGCTCGTTGTGATCTTTTAAGTTATAGAGTTTCATCGGTTATCCCACTACTCGTGCGCCCGCCGTGTCCAGCCGGCAAATATGAACGAAGCCTTCCTGATTTTGCAGATAGTGTTTGCCCAGCCAGTCGGCCACGCGCTGCGCGGTTTCGGGTTTGTCACAAAGGGCGAACAGCGTCGGCCCGGAACCGGAGATACCACAGGCAAGCGCGCCGATCTCCGCCACCGCCTGGCGCGCCTGGCTGAAGCCCGGCAGCAGTTTGGTGCGATAGGGTTCGGCAATCACATCTTTCATCAATTTCGCCGCCAGCAGAGGCTGACGGGAATAACAGGCATGAATAAAACCGGCCAGATGGCGGCCATGCGCAATACAGTCCTGGCGACGATACTGAGCGGGCAAAATCGCCCGCGCTTCCGCCGTCGACACTTTGATGCCGGGGTACGCCAGCACCCACAGCCATTCATCAAACCCCGGAACCTGCTGGCTGATGATGCCGTTTTCTTCAATCATTAGCTGCATGCCGCCCAGATAGCACGGCGCGACGTTGTCGTAATGCACGCTGCCAGAGATACGCCCTTCCATCTCGCCCATCAGGGCCAGCATGCGGGTTTCGTCGAGCGGCTTACCGCAAAATTCATTCAACGCCACCAGCGCCGCTACCACGGAACAGGCGCTGGAACCCAGCCCGGAACCAATCGGCATGTTTTTTTCCAGCGTCATCGCCACCGGAACGGTTTTGCCAATCTCCTGGCAGTAGCGTTCCCAACACTGGTAAACAATATTCTCTTTCGGCTCGTGCGGTAATTTATCGGCAAAGCGCCCGACATTACGCAGGCTGAAACTTTCCGCCGCGTCTACCGACACGTTATCACCCAACAGGCTTCCGTCGACAGGCGTCACCGCCGCGCCTAATACATCGAACCCGACGCTCATATTGGCACTGGAAGCCGGGGCATATACTTTGACCATCTTAAACTCCTAACTTCCATGACAGGGTACGTAACAGGTCAGCGAACACCCCGGCGGCCGTGACGTCGTTCCCCGCACCGTAGCCGCGCAGTACCAGCGGCAGCGGTTGATAATAGTGGCTGTAAAACGCCAGCGCGTTCTCGCCGTTTTTGACCTTATAGAGCGGATCGTTACCGTCGACGGCGTCGATCTTCACGCGACACACGCCATCTTCGTCAATGTTGCCAACGTAGCGCAGCACTTTGCCTTCATCGCGCGCTTTCGCCACACGGGCAGAAAAGTCGTCATCCAGTTGCGGCAGACGCGCCATAAAGCTCTCAGTGTCGCCTGAAGCGTCAAAGTTTTCAGGCAGCACCGACTCCACCACAATATCATTCAATTCGAGGCTACGTCCGGTTTCGCGGGCTAAAATAAGTAGCTTGCGCGCCACATCCATCCCCGAGAGGTCATCACGCGGGTCGGGTTCGGTATAGCCCATCTCGCGCGCCACTGCCGTCGCTTGCGAGAAACTCATGCCTTCATCCAGCTTGCCGAAGATAAACGACAGAGAGCCCGAAAGGATACCGGAGAAGCGTTGCAGTTCATCACCTGCGTTGAGCAGGTTTTGCAGGTTCTCAATAACCGGCAAACCCGCGCCAACGTTAGTGTCGTACAGGAATTTACGCCGTGATTTCTCTGCCGCATGGCGCAACTGGTGATAGTAGTCCATCGACGAGGTATTGGCCTTTTTGTTCGGCGTGACCACGTGGAAGCCTTCGCGCAGGAAGTCGGCGTATTGATCCGCAACCGCCTGGCTGGAGGTACAGTCGACAATCACCGGGTTGAGCAGGTGATACTCTTTCACCAGGCGGATCAGGCGGCCAAGGTTAAAAGGTTCTTTTGCTTCAGCCAGTTCAGACTGCCAGTTCTCCAGATTCAAACCATGAACACTGGTGAGCAACGCTTTTGAATTTGCCACGCCGCAAACACGCAGGTCGATATGTTTGTTCTTCAGCCACGCCTGTTGGCGCTTAATTTGTTCCAGCAGCGCCCCGCCGACGCCGCCGACGCCCACCACAAACACTTCAATCACCTGATCGGTATTAAACAGCATCTGATGAGTAACGCGCACGCCGGTGGTGGCATCATCGTTGCTGACCACCACGGAAATAGAGCGCTCGGACGAGCCCTGGGCAATCGCCACAATATTAATATTGGCGCGTGCCAGGGCGGCAAAGAATTTCGCTGAGATCCCGCGCAGGGTGCGCATACCATCGCCGACCACGGAGATGATCGCCAAACGCTCCATAATCGCCAGCGGCTCCAGCAGCCCCTCTTTCAGCTCCAGATAAAACTCATCTTCCATCGCTTTCTTCGCCCGCGCGCAGTCGCTTTGCGGCACACAGAAGCTGATGCTGTATTCGGATGAAGACTGCGTAATCAGCACCACGGAGATCCCCGCTCGCGACATGGTGGCGAATACACGCGCCGCCATGCCGACCATGCCCTTCATCCCCGGCCCGGAGACGCTGAACATCGCCATATTATTGAGGTTCGAGATCCCCTTAACCGGCAGTTCGTCATCAACGCTACTGCCACCGATAAGCGTACCGGGTGCTTGTGGGTTTCCGGTGTTTTTAATCAGGCAAGGGATCTGGAACTGGGCGATGGGGGCAATGGTACGAGGGTGGAGAACTTTAGCGCCGAAATAGGAGAGCTCCATTGCCTCCTGATACGACATGCTTTTCAGCAGGCGGGCGTCCGGGACTTGCCTTGGGTCGCAGGTATAAACACCGTCGACATCAGTCCAGATTTCGCAACAGTCGGCGCGCAAACAGGCGGCAAGCACGGCGGCGGAGTAATCCGAGCCATTACGCCCAAGCACAACCAGTTCGCCCTTCTCATTGCCCGCGGTAAACCCGGCCATCAGGATCATGTGATTCACCGGGATCTGGCTGGCGGCGATGCGACGGGTGGATTCAGCGATATCCACGGTGGATTCGAGGTAATGGCCTGTCGCCAGCAGTTTTTCGACCGGATCGATAACCGTCACGCCGTGACCACGAGCACGCAGCAGCCCCGCCATGATCGCGATAGAGAGTTTTTCACCACGGCAAATCAGCCCGGCGTTAACGCCGTCCGGGCACTGACCCAGCAGGCTAATCCCATGCAGAATATGTTTAATCTGAGCAAATTCGCTGTCGACGGTTTGTTTTAGTTCAGCCAGCGGGAACCCCGGCTGAGCCGCAGCAAGCCCATGAAGAAGTTCGGAAAAAATGCGCTCGGCATCGTCGATATTGGAGAGAGCGTCCAGCCCGCCGATGGTCTTTTCAATCATCGCCACCAGATGGTTAGTAATTTTCGCCGGGGCAGAGAGCACGGTCGCCACCTGCCCCTGCCTGGCATTACTCTCCAGGATATCGGCAACACGCAGAAAGCGTTCTGCATTTGCCACTGATGTACCGCCGAACTTCAAGACTCGCATGGTTGTTCCCTCGTTTCCTTTAGTCGAAAAAAAAGCCCGCACTGTTCGGTGCGGGCTTTTTTCTGTGTTTCCTGTACGCGTCAGCCCGCACCGTTACCTGTGGTAATAGTGGTGGTTGTCATGGTGATAATGATGCTGATGCGAATCATGGATGTTGTGTGCTCTGTTATTTTTACGCTGTCTGTGCGCTGTACCTATATTGGTTAAAGTATCTGCCCGTTTAAGTCAACGAATTTTTAAGTTCGTCACGCTTCGCAACCTTTTCACATCACGCCACTCACGCGGAATTTTTTAACTTTATAACCCAACATTTCCGCAACAAAGCAGCCCTTTGAACCAAAAAACAAAAAACCAACAGAATTTTACTCTGGTAGTTTTTTTTCAATATCATGGAGCAAACGATGTAACATTGCCGTATCGCGCTGTTCAAGTAAGCCGATTCGCTGTTGCAGCCAGTCAGCCAGTTTTACATCTCCGGCAACGTCCAGATGCGTCAGCAACGCAGTGATGCGCTCGCGCAGTGCCTGAAGCTGATTGTCCTGAACAACGGCCGCCGTCTGCGGCAGATGTTGCAATAACGAAGAGAGCTGGTAGCAGTAAACCATTACCGCCTGCCCGAGGTTGAGCGAAGGGTAATCAGCCACCATCGGCACGCCGGTTAACACATCAGCAAGCGCCAGTTCTTCGTTAGTTAACCCTGAATCTTCCCGGCCAAATACCAGCGCGGCATGCCCCATCCACTGCGCTTTCTCTTCCAGCATCGGCAAAAGTTCCTGCGGCGTGGCGTAGTAATGGAACTTTGCGCGGCTACGCGCGGTCGTAGCAATAGTAAAATCAACGTCATACAGCGCATCGGCAAGTGTGGAATAACAGGTAATGTTATCAATTATATCGCCAGAGCCGTGGGCGACCCAGCGGGTGGCGGGCTCAAGGTGAGCCACGCTGTCTACGATGCGCAGGTCACTAAAGCCCATGGTTTTCATGGCTCTGGCGGCGGCGCCGATATTTTCAGCTCTTGCTGGTGAAACCAGCACTATCGATAAGCGCATTTAAAGTTCTCTTCATAACGGGCACGCGGCAAAAATGTGATGCAGTTCAACATATTGCGCAGCGCGAATTTACAAAAATGCAACAAAAATCACTGAAATGATGTTTCATAACATATAAAAAACGCTAAACTATTCAGCTCTGAAACTATGTGTTTTAATGTTAACAGAGCTTATATATCCCTATGTTTATAAATACTATTTTCGTGCCACTTAGCTTATAGACATTGGATTCAACGCGTTTATCAGTTAATCTACGCAACTAATTGAGTTGTGGAAATAATGTGACAAGCGTTAGCATTTAGCAGCGATGATTTCACCAAACTGTTAACGTGCTACAATTGAACTTGATATATGTCAACGAAGCGTAGGTTTATTGGCTGTCTGGTGCCTCTTAGCCTGTTATGTTGCTGTTAAAATGGTTAGGATGACAACCGTTTTTGACACTGTCGGGTCCAGAGGGAAAGTGCCCACGACCAAGCTAATGATGTTGTTGACGTTGATGGAAAGTGCATCAAGAACGCAATTACGTACTTTAGTCATGTTACGCCGGTGATGTTAATTTACGACATACATCAGGCAGGTCAGGGACTTTTGTACTTCCTGTTTCGATTTAGTTGGCAATTTAGGTAGCAAACATGCAGACCCCGCACATTCTTATCGTTGAAGACGAGTTGGTAACACGCAACACGTTAAAAAGTATTTTCGAAGCAGAAGGCTACGATGTTTTCGAAGCGACCGATGGCGCGGAAATGCATCATATCCTCTCTGAGAATGATATCAACCTGGTGATCATGGATATCAACCTGCCAGGGAAAAACGGCCTTCTGCTGGCACGCGAACTCCGCGAGCAAGCAAACGTAGCGCTGATGTTCCTGACCGGGCGCGACAATGAAGTCGACAAAATCCTCGGCCTGGAAATCGGTGCTGACGATTACATCACCAAACCGTTCAACCCGCGTGAACTGACCATCCGTGCGCGTAACCTGCTCTCCCGTACCATGAACCTGGGTACTGTGAGCGAAGAGCGCCGCAGCGTGGAAAGCTATAAGTTCAACGGTTGGGAACTGGACATCAACAGCCGTTCTCTGGTGAGCCCTAACGGTGAGCAGTATAAGCTGCCGCGTAGCGAATTTCGCGCGATGCTGCACTTCTGCGAAAACCCAGGCAAAATTCAGTCTCGTGCTGAACTGCTGAAGAAAATGACCGGTCGCGAGCTGAAGCCGCATGACCGTACCGTTGACGTGACCATTCGTCGTATTCGTAAGCATTTCGAATCTACGCCGGACACGCCGGAAATCATTGCCACTATTCATGGTGAAGGTTACCGCTTCTGCGGCGAACTGCAGGAATAATTAAAAACGGCGCGTTAAGCGCCGTTTTCGTTTCTGTCGGTCAGGTTGGCGTTGCCCGGTGGCGCTTCGCTTACCGGGCCTGAAGCATCTTACTTCCAGATCCGCAACTCATCACTTTCCGGCGATGGCACCTTCGGCGCAGTTGGCAAACCCAGCGCATACCAGTCCAGATGACGCGTCAGGAACATCACGCCGCACAGCGCCATCAGCAGTACTCCCGTCCCTAACAGCAACGAACTCTCCTCTGAACGCAGAAGCCCCCACATCACGCCATCAAGCAGCAGCAACGCCAGCGTAAATAGCGCGCTGCTCCGCCAGCTTTTCAGCACCGCCTGCAGATACACTCCGTTCATCAGCGCACCGACCAGGCTCGCAGTTACCCATGCGCGGGTAAAGCCAATATGCTCCGACAACGCCAGCAGCAAAAAGTAGAACATCACCAGCGACAGCCCCACCAGCAGATACTGCATCGGGTGCATGCGCCGCCCGGTGAGCGCTTCCAGGACGAAAAAGGCCGTAAAGGTCAGGGCAATCAGTAATGGCGCATATTTCGTCGCGCGATCGGTCAGTTGATAGTGATCGGCGGGCGTTGCAACGGCTACGTTAAACGAAGGCAGGTCTGGCGAGGCAAATTTGTCGACATCAGTGAATCGTTCACCCAGATTATTGGCAAACCAGCTACTCTGCCAGCGCGCCTGAAAACCGGTGGGGCTGACCTCACGCTTCACGGGCAGGAAGTCGCCAATAAAGTTCGGATGCGGCCAGTTGCTGTTGAGTACAAATTCGCTGTTACGCCCAAGCGGAACCACGGAAAAATTGCCAGAGCCACTCAGCGAAAGGGAAAAATCGAGGGTAAATTTCTTCGGTGCGAGAGGGAAATCCGGTAACTGGACATGCAGCCCTTGTGACTCCCCGGCAAGCCCGGTACCGGGCTCCACCTTCAGCGGGGTGCCATCAAGGCTCGGAACATTCACCGCACCAATGCCGCGCGTATCACCCACGGCCATCACCATAAACGGTTTTCCTAAAGTGATATTGTCGTGATTGAGCGCTTCCAGCCGCGAGGTATCAAACTCAGCCTTAACGCTAACATCCGTTTTCCACACCAGCCCTTCATAAATACCCACTTTACGCGGTTCAACGTTCTGATTGCCCTCCACCATCAACGACTCCGGCAGCCAGAAATGGATAAAACTGCGCTTTTGCGGCACGTCATGATTGTTTTCCCGGGTGATATAAATTTCCGTCACCGGAATGGCAATCAATGGGCCAACCAGCCTCTGTGGGCCACTGGTGCTGCGGCTAATCGCCTCTTCCACCTCGCTACGGTAATCCGCGCGTTCAACAATCAGCCCTCTGACCACCATCAGCGGGATTAACAGCAACAACATCGTGCCAACCAGAGTAACGATTTTTACAGCCAGCGGTGATTTTGATTTCGACATAACCTTCTCCTTTGCAATGGCAGGAGAGTAAACGGGTTATGTGCGGTGAATTTGAAGTTATGTGAAGTGACGGTGAAGTGTGAGCGTCGCTTCCACCCCGCCCTGCTCGCGGTTGCATAACCGGGCGTCGCCCTGATGCAAACGCGCGACCTCGCTGACAAACGCCAGCCCCAGGCCACTGCTTTTATGGCCGTTCGCGCGGGGCAGCGAATAGAAGCGCTCGAAAATACGCGGCAAGGCAAAATCGGGAATACCGCTGCCAGTATCAATCACCTTCAGCAGCACGCTTTCGCCCCGCTCGTCGGCGCAAAGGGTGATACGCCCCTGCTCTGGCGTGAAATCAATGGCGTTATCCAGCAAATTGCCCATCGCCTGCATCAGTAATGCTTCATCCGCCGCCACGATCAGAGTTGTAGGTTCGACGTGCAGCGCAATTTGTTTCGTCGCCAGCGTGACGCTTCGCGACTCCTGTAGCTGGTTAAATAACGTCGTCACCGGAACCGGCGCAAGCGCGATCTCCTGCCGATTCTCCAGCCGTGCCTGGCGCAGCAGTGTTTCCACCAGCGCCTGCATTCGCGCATTCTGCTGGAGAATATTGTCAGTAAAGCGCGCGACAACTTCCGGCGGCGGCCCTTCACGTAAGATCTCCGCCGCACCGCGAATTGCCGCCAGCGGGCTTTTGAGTTCGTGAGTCAGGGCATAAACGTACTGCTCGATGTAGTTTTTACCTTCCAGCTTAACGCGCATACTTTCCAGCGCCTGCGCCAGCTTGCGCAGTTCGCTGCTGCCAGGGTCTGGTAATGGAACAGGCTGTTCAAGCGTCACCGAATCGGCGTAGTGCACCAGCTTACCGATAGAGCGGTTAATCCATAAAATCACCCCGCCGCCAATCAGCAGCGCGATGCCCAACAGCGCGCCCGCCGCCCACAGCATGCGATGCTCGCTGCGCTTAATCACCGGCGCCATGGCGGCGTTAGGTTTGCCGACGCTGAGCACACCGATTGTCTCTCCTCGATCAACAATCGGTGCAGCGACGTACATCACCGTGCTGTCTGGATCGCGGGGGTCTTGCGCGGTGCTACGCGCGCCATATTCGCCACGCAGCGTAAGCCAGACATCATTCCAGCGGGAGTAGTCCTGCCCGACAGCACGATTGGCCGAATCAAAGACCACCCGCCCCTGCGCATCGGTCATGTAGACGTGATATTCGTTGCGGACTTTCTGGATCCCGCCGATATTGGCGCGGAACGGTTGCGTATTCAACTGGCGAAAAGCCTGTGCCAGCTTGCCCTGCGTCGGGTTGCCCGCCAGCATATCGTCCCGCGCCAGCGCAGCCAGCAGTGTAGCGGTGTCGATCAGCGTGCCTTCCGTCGCCCGCCTCACGCCGGGCTTAATCTCCTGCACGAAGATCGACAACACGAACCACCCCGCCACCGCCACGATCAGGAAGTAGCCTAATAGTACGCGCATCCCGATGCGCATCAGGCTTTCACCAGACTGTAGCCGAGGCCGCGGTGGGTATTAACAGGCTGCCGTGATGGGTCAATCGCGCGCAGCTTGGCGCGCAGGGTTTTGATATGCGTATCCACAGTACGCTCGAAGCTTTCCGCCGCATCGCCCCAAACGATATCCATCAGTTGCTGGCGCGAGTACACGCGTCCTGGCGACAAAAGCAGTGTTTTCAGCAGCAGAAATTCATAACGCGTCAGCAGCAGCGGTTGGCCGCACCAACTGACCTGGGCGGCAAGTTCATCAAGAACAAAATCCCCCACGCGCACCTGTGCATGCGGCGTGGAAAATTTTTGCAGGCGACGCAAAATCGTGCGCACGCGGGCGCAGACTTCGCGCGGTGAAAAGGGTTTGGCAACGTAGTCATCCGCGCCGATTTCCAGCCCAAGCAGTTTGTCGACTTCGTCGCTGCGCGCGGTTAGAAACAACACCGGCAACGCCGCATGACGCGCCAGCAACTGTCGGCACAATTCAAAACCGCTGATATCCGGCAGCCCGACATCAAGAATGGCCAACTCGGGCAACTGGTGCCGGGCCGCTTCCAGCGCTGGCAGGCCACGCTCAAAAGCCCTGACGGTAAATCCCTCCTGTTGGAGCATATAGATAAGCGTGTCCGCAATGCTTATCTCATCCTCCACCAGCCAGATCAGCGGTCGTTCCATACACCTTCCTTGTTATTTACTCCATGGCATGATCGGCACTGCGCTAATGGCATTTTTCGGCGAGCCATCGACCACTTTATCGGAGTAGGTCAGATAGATCAGCGCATTACGTTTGCTGTCATAGAAACGTACCACCTGCAGCTTTTTAAAGACTAAAGAAGTCCGTTTCTGGAAAACCACTTCGCCCTGCGATTTGCCCTTTTTAATCTTATCTGAGAGCTCAATAGGCCCCACCTGCTGGCAGGAAATCGCCGCATCGGAGGTATCTTCCGCCAGCCCTAACCCACCTTTGATGCCACCGGTTTTCGCCCGGCTGATGTAGCAGGTGACGTTGGTAATATCAGGATCATCAAAGGCTTCCACGACGATTTTATGATCCGGGCCAAACATTTTGAAAACAGTATCTACGGAGCCAATTTGTTCCGCCTGGGCGCTAAAACCGCAGACGCTCAACAGCAGCCCCGCCATTAACTTCTTGTATTTCATATTGTTACCATTTCTGACGATTCTATTGAGTGATTATTCAACATTTCAGATATAAAGCATTGAAAGATCACAGCTTTACAAATATTACGCTGTAACCCATTGTAAAGCGCATGAATGAACAAAAAAAACACTGAATGCTAAAACATCAAAAAATGCTATTATCCGCTACCTTAATATCAGGTACCTATAATTTTAAGGACGAGGACATTATATGGATCAGGCTGGGATTATTCGCGATCTCCTTATATGGCTGGAAAGCCATCTGGATCAACCCCTGTCGCTTGATAATGTTGCGGCGAAAGCGGGCTATTCCAAGTGGCATCTACAGCGGATGTTCAAAGATGTCACAGGTCATGCCATTGGTGCTTATATTCGTGCGCGTCGCCTGTCGAAATCCGCCGTTGCACTGCGCCTGACCGCTCGCCCTATCTTAGACATTGCCCTGCAATATCGATTCGATTCACAGCAAACCTTCACCCGCGCCTTCAAAAAGCAGTTTGCTCAGACGCCTGCCCTTTATCGCCGCTCGCCGGACTGGAGCTCCTACGGCATGCGTCCGCCGCTGCGCCTGGGTGAATTTACCATGCCGCCGTATGAATACGTGACGCTGCCTGCCACACCGCTGGTTGGGGTGACGCAAAGTTATACCTGCAAGCTGGAAGAGATTTCCGAGTTCCGTCAGCAAATGCGTGTGCAATTCTGGCAGGAGTTCCTCGGCAACTCACCGTCTATCCCGCCGGTGCTTTACGGGCTGCATGAGCCGCGTCCGAGCCTTGAAAAAGATGATGAACAAGAGGTGTTCTACACCACTGCGGTGACGCCAGATATGGCTAACGGCCACCTTAACAATTCGCATCCGGTGACGCTGGAAGGCGGCGAGTACGTGATGTTCACCTACGAAGGGCTGGGAACCGGGTTACAGGAATTTATCCTGACGCTGTATGGCACCTGTATGCCGATGCTTAACCTGACCCGCCGCAAGGGGCTGGATATCGAACGCTTCTTCCCGCAGGATGAAGCGCGGGATCAGGAACCGCCAATTCAGCTACGCTGCGAATACCTGATCCCTATCCGTCGTTAACGCTGCAACTCATCTAACGCAGGGGCGTCCAGATGCGAGACGTCACCTGCGGTTTCTACTACCCATCCCGAAGCAAGCCAGGCACTCTGCTGGTGATCAATCCGTGAAATCGAGCAGTTACGCAGGCGCAGACGGCGCTCCGCATACGCGGGTAGACCGAGGATAGTGCTCACCAGGCAACCCAGCGCAATACCGTGGCTGACCAGCAGCGGACGACTTCCCGGCGGCAGTTCCAGACAGCTTTGCAGCGCGCCGTGCATGCGGTCGCTAAGCTCCTGCATCGACTCCCCTTCCGGGATGCGGCCATCCGGCGTGCCGTTCACCAACTGGCGACGCCACATCTCTTCTTCTGCCGTTAACGTGTCGATATGGCGCTGTTCCAGTACGCCCATATTCAGCTCGCGCAGGCGCGGGTCGGCGATCACTTCGCAGCCGCAGGCATCAGCGATGATCTCCGCCGTGCGACGAGTGCGCCCCAGATCGCTGGTAATGATATGGGTGATCCCCAGCGAGCGAACGCGATCGCCCACCTGCTTTGCCTGATCTTCCCCTTTTTGGGTCAGAGGGCTGTCAGACTGGCCCTGAATACGCCGTTCGGCGTTCCACTGCGTTTCGCCATGGCGAACAAGGTATACCTGTAACATGTCTTTATTCCGTATACTGCGGTGATGTTAAATCTTATGAGTTGTTCTGATTATGCACAATGTTGTCACAGCTACCACCAATCCAGCCAAAATTCAGGCAATTCTTGCGGCTTTTGAGCTGATCTACGGTGAAGGATCCTGCCATATTGACGCAATCTCCGTCGATAGCGGTGTGCCGGAGCAGCCGAATGGCAATGAAGAAACGCGGGCTGGCGCACGAAACCGCGTAGAGAACGCGCGCGCAATGCGTCCGGACGCCGATTTCTGGGTGGCGATTGAAGCAGGTATCGATGAAGGCAGCACCTTCAGTTGGGTGGTCATTGAAAACGCAGAACGCCGCGGCGAAGCGCGTTCCGCCACATTGCCGCTGCCGGAAGTCATTCTGGAGAAAGTGCGTGAAGGGGAAGCGCTGGGGCCGGTGATGTCGCACTACACCGGCATCGATAAAATTGGCCGCAAGGAGGGCGCGATTGGTGTCTTCACCAAAGGCACGCTGACCCGCAGCAGCGTTTACCATCAGGCGGTGGTGCTGGCGTTAAGCCCGTTCCATAACGCGATTTACGGGCAATAACGTGGCCGGATGGCGGATAAGCGAAGCGCTATCCGCCGTTGTTCACCGTTTTCGGCAGCGTCTGCTCCAGCCACTGACGCAATTCGGCCGGAGCCGATTTCAGGCTGTTTGAACCCCGCGTGATGGTTGCGATCCCCGCTCCCAGCTCCGACTTCAGCTCACGCTGGCTCATCTCTCCGCGCAGCAGTTCTTCGATGATACGCACGCGCGTACCCAGCGCTTCGCGTTCATCGGGCGTCATGATTAAGTCGAGTAAGGGCAGTGCGTGTTCATCAGCGTATGCCAGACGAAGCAGTTCAACAAAGCGAAGCCATTCCTGATGTCGCTGCTGGGCGACGGAGGCTGAATAAGGTGATTGTTGGGTCATAGTATGCCGCCATGTTATGGCGGATGGCACTGGGCCATCCGCTTACTGTACTCTTCAACGAGTACAGCATAACATAGTCATTAAGATCAGTAACGACGTTGCCACTCACTATCGCTAAAGATCGCCTCTTTTTCGCCCATAAAGTGACGATAATAGGCGTCATAAGCCAGCACGTTCTTCACATAACCGCGCGTTTCCGAGAAAGGAATACTTTCGACAAACGCGACCGGATCGATACGCCCTGCGCTGTTGCCAACCCAGGTACGCACACGCCCCGGCCCCGCGTTATAGGCGGCAGAAGAGAAGATGCGGTTGTTGCCAAACTGCTGGTAAACGTATTGCAGGTAGCTGGTGCCAATATTGATGTTGGTTTCCGGGTCAAGCAACTGGTTCTGGTTACTGTAGCCTGGAATATTGAACATTTTCACCGTGTGCGTCGCGGTCGCGGGCATGACCTGCATCAGGCCGCTGGCACCCACCGGCGATTTCACTTTCGGATTCCAGGCGCTCTCCTGGCGCGCAATCGCCATCGCGTAGCTTTGCGGAATATCTTTATCGGCGGTATAGCGTACAAAGAGGTCGTTATAAGCGGGCGGGAAGCGCTCTTTCAGGTTATCCCACAGCTTACCGGCGATGGTCGCCTGTACGCCGAGATCCCACCAGCGCTGATCGTAAGCGTAACGCGCCAGTTGCCCCTGCTCGTTCTTCGTGCGGCTGGTCACCAGGTTCGCCCATTCGCTGCGCGCGGTGTTATCCATGTTCCAGTACATCAACTCACGCACACGCGCCATCTCCGGGCCATTCACCAGCAACGGTGAAATCGTGCCCTGCGGCTCTTCAATACGCAGCGTGTAATCCTCGCCCAGACGCTGCGCCGCCACCATTGGGTAGAAGCCGCGTTGAGTCATTAACGATTTGAAGATCTCTTTGGCTTCGTCATCACGCCCGCGCTCCATCAGCAGGTCGGCCTGCCAGTAGCGCCATTCATCTTTTTCTTTGGCGTCCATCGGCAGACGCGCAAGCCAGGTGTTCAGCCCGCGGCGATCGCCTGTGCCCAGCGCCATGCGTACCCGACGCTCAATCAAAGACGTGGAGTTAGAACGCATAATCGCGTCATCACGCCATTTCTCCTGTTCGGAAGTGACATCCGACCCCATCAAGCGCCAGGCGACGATATCGCGCAGCGCCTGGGTTTGATCCTCATTCAACTGCTGCGCCTGCACAAGTGAAGGGATCATCAGACGCGCGTTTTCCGCATCCTGACGCGCGACGCTGGTAAACGCCACAGCCGCCATCGAGCGGGTGAAATCAGTCGCCCCTGTGCTACGGGCGAAGGTCAGCACATTGTTCGGATTGTTCGCAAGGTCGGTCACCGCCTGCGAAATGGTCTGGTAATCCGGCGGCATCTGCGATGCCAGCGCTTTCACCAGCGAAGTGTTCCCGGCATTCATTGCCAGGCGGATACGTTCCAGGTAGGCCAGGGGATCCTGAGTCCCGGAAGAGCGCCAGGCACTGAACAGCTTGTCACAGGCATTCGGCTGGCTTTTCCCCGTCAGCCACAGTTCCTTCGCACCGTCCCACGCCTGCTGGGTTTCCCCAACGTTATATTTTGCATAGTAGTAGTTACACTGCGCTTCGGTGGTGGCGGGTTTGTCCGGGCTGAAGGCCAGCAGGCCACGCCAGTCTTCGCGACGAGCCAACTCATTCACAAAACGGTTTTTGAGCGTGCGCGCAGGCGGCAGCGTTGGGTTATCCCGCACAAAATTGGTGACAGTCACTGCAGGGGTGTTCTTCAGGTCGCCGGAGAGCTGGCGATATTCGAGATAGGGATACAGCGGATAATCCCGCAAACCTGGCATCATCTGGCCCACGACATCCATCTGTTTGTTGTCCCAGGCCTGCTTAATTTGTGCGTAACGACTGCGCTGCTCGTCCAGTGAATCCGCGTGAGCCAGGTTGTTAAGTGACAACAGGCAAACACTGGCCGCTAATACGCGCCACGCCATTGGTTTGGCTTTTTTCACACGATCTTCCTCTAATCAATCCCATGTTGCAGCTTCATGCCGCGTATAAAACAACTCATTTTATGCTAACCATACATTAGGCAACGCGCCACGTTCTGGACACTTTTTTACGCTTTTTATGAGGTTATCGCCTCGCTGGGCTTAACGAACGAAAAAGGCTACACTTCGCCTTTGTATTCTTACCATCAAAATAAAAGAGGCGAAGTCCAACGTGGCTCAATTCGTTTATACCATGCATCGTGTCGGCAAAGTGGTTCCGCCGAAACGTCATATTCTGAAAAACATCTCACTGAGCTTCTTCCCTGGCGCAAAAATCGGTGTACTGGGCCTGAACGGCGCCGGTAAATCCACCCTGCTGCGCATCATGGCCGGTATCGATACCGACATCGAAGGCGAAGCACGTCCGCAGCCTGGTCTGAAAATTGGCTATCTGCCGCAGGAACCTCAGCTAAACCCAGAACATACCGTTCGTGAATCCGTTGAAGAAGCGGTTGCCGAAGTGGTTAACGCGCTGAAAGGCCTGGACGAAGTCTATGCCAAATATGCCGAGCCGGATGCCGATTTCGATAAACTCGCCGCGCAACAGGGCAAGTTCGAAGAAATTATTCAGGCGCACGATGGCCATAACCTGAACGTCCAACTGGAGCGCGCCGCCGATGCGCTGCGCCTGCCGGACTGGGATGCCAAAATCGCCACCCTTTCCGGTGGTGAACGCCGCCGCGTCGCGCTGTGCCGCCTGCTGCTGGAAAAACCAGACATGCTGCTGCTCGACGAACCGACTAACCACCTGGATGCTGAATCCGTCGCGTGGCTGGAACGCTTCCTGCACGACTTCGAGGGCACCGTTGTGGCAATCACCCACGACCGTTACTTCCTCGATAACGTGGCGGGCTGGATTCTGGAACTTGACCGCGGCGAAGGTATTCCGTGGGAAGGTAACTACTCCTCCTGGCTGGAACAGAAAGATCAACGTCTGGCGCAGGAAGCTTCTCAGGAAGCGGCGCGTCGTAAATCGATCGAGAAAGAGCTGGAGTGGGTACGTCAGGGCGCGAAAGGCCGCCAGTCTAAAGGCAAAGCGCGTCTGGCGCGTTTCGAAGAACTTAACAACGTTGAGTACCAGAAACGTAACGAAACCAACGAACTGTTTATTCCGCCTGGAGCACGTCTGGGGGATAAAGTGGTTGAAGTCAGTAACCTGCGTAAATCCTACGGCGATCGTGTGCTGATCGACGACCTGACTTTCTCAGTACCAAAAGGCGCGATTGTCGGTATCATCGGCCCGAACGGCGCGGGTAAATCGACGCTGTTCCGTATGATGTCGGGTCAGGAACAGCCTGATAGCGGTTCTATCACCCTGGGTGATACCGTGAAACTGGCGTCCGTGGATCAGTTCCGTGATGCCATGGATAACAGCAAAACCGTGTGGGAAGAAGTTTCCGGCGGGCTGGATATCATGAAAATCGGCAACACCGAGATGCCAAGCCGCGCCTACGTTGGTCGCTTTAACTTTAAAGGCGTCGACCAGGGTAAACGCGTGGGTGAGTTGTCCGGCGGTGAGCGCGGTCGTCTGCACCTGGCGAAGCTGTTGCAGGTAGGCGGCAACGTGCTGCTGCTCGATGAACCGACCAACGACCTGGATATCGAAACCCTGCGCGCGCTGGAAAACGCCCTGCTGGAGTTCCCGGGCTGCGCAATGGTTATCTCGCACGACCGCTGGTTCCTCGACCGTATCGCCACGCATATTCTGGATTACCAGGATGAAGGTAAAGTCGAGTTCTTCGAAGGTAACTTTACCGAATACGAAGAGTATAAGAAACGCACGCTGGGCGCAGACGCGCTGGAGCCGAAGCGTATCAAATACAAGCGTATTGCGAAGTAATGATGAAGATGCGCCGCCCGTTTTCACGGACGGCGCAGCAAGAAGGCGCTTATTAGCCAGACTTGATCTGCACCGAAAATGGCGGGGAAAACTTCCCGCCACCGGTTAGCGACTGACCAGATTCGCAAGCCAAAAACGCGGCAACCTCCCTGTGTTCATCTCGTATTCGCAATTCGTAAAGCGGCGAGCGAGTCAGATAAGTGAATATTAAATATCGCAACATGAGGCATAAAGCCCCAGACGCCTCCGTGATTTTACTCTCCACAGCGTAATTCCCCACTGATATTATTTTCATACATAAAACAAACAACAAAACAAATCACATTCACCTCACAGCTATTATAAATAAAACAAATAAAAACAAATCCGCGCGCCAAATATTATTACAAACATTCATTGCAATTCTGGAATAACAAGATTGAGATGCCAGATGGTCTATGCTACAAATGATCTCACCGAAAGAAATAGCGTCATATATTTAGCTCAAAAATATTAGTGAATACATTCTTCACTGTCGCTATATTCGGCATGCGTTAAAACCATTCATCATCGACATGAACAAAGGATTGATATGTCTTTTATTAATAAATATCACGATCACTCCCAACGTCCAAAACAGTAATAATTCACTTTACAAATATAAATTACGTTGGGAATTATGAAAACTAATAACACCTTTATTATTTGTCTTCTGCATCGCCTGAAAGCCTGGCGACACTGCATCTGCACGTTACCGTTTCAGCGCTATCTTGCGCATATTTTTATTACCGCGCCGATGGCTTTGCTGTTGATTTACCTGATGATATTCAGCCAGCCGCGCTACATGAGCGAATCTAAAGTGGCTGTAAAACGCCCCAATGAAATCGACAATTCCAGCCTGAACGTTGGCCTGCTGCTGGGGGCGTCTAACCCATCATCGGCGGAAGATTCCCTCTATTTAAAAGAGTATATCAACTCACCTGATATGCTGATGGCGCTGGATAAACGCCTGAATTTCCACCAGGCATTCAGCCAGAGCGGGTGGGATGTTTTTTTCCATCTTGCGGGTGACGCCACCACGGAAGAGTTCCTCGACTATTATCGCAGCCGAATTTCCATCGCTTATGACGAAAAATCGGGTCTGCTGAATATTCAGACCCAGGGTTTCACGCCGGAGTTTGCGCAGGCTTTTAACCTTGCGGTGCTGAAAGAGTCTGAGCGTTTTATCAACGAGCTTTCGCACCGTATTTCGCGCGAGCAAATGCAGTTTGCGGAAGAAGAGCTGCGCCAAACTCGCCAACGCCTTAACGAGAGCAAAAAACAACTGCTCGCCTATCAGAATAAAAATAACGTGCTCGACCCGGCCGCTTCCGCCGAAGCCGCAACCACGTTGGTGAATACGCTGATTGCCAAAAAAATCGAGATGGAAGCCGATCTGCGCAACCTGCTGACCTATCTACGCGCCGATGCGCCGCAGGTGGTCAGCACCAAAAACGCCATCAAGGCGTTGCAGGCGCAAATTGATGAAGAGCAAAGCAAAATCACCGCGCCGGAGGGGAAAAAGCTCAACAGCATGGCGGTCGATTTCGAAGAGATAAAAGGCACCGTGGCCTTCGATACGGATCTCTACGCCCTGGCGCTGAAAGCCCTTGAGAAAACGCGCATGGAAAGTGCGCGCAAGCTGAAGACCTTGTCGGTTATCAGTTCTCCGCAGCGCCCGGAGGAGTCGTCGTTCCCGAATATTCCCTACTTGTTAATCAGTTGGTTACTGGTGTGCGGCCTGCTATTTGGTACTGCCAAACTGCTGCTGGGCATTATTGAAGACCATAAAGACTGACGCTCGGAGCCATTTTTAACAGAGTACATTATGAAATTAGCCAAATCCGTATTTCTGCTTGCAGTACTTCACGTCGGGCAGGCTTTCGCGACAGGTGTCACCGCCAATCCGGAACTGACCGGTGCGGCGTCGTTATCGCCGTTACTCAGCGGGCAAAAATCGCCGGTGGTGAGCAATGGTTTTGATAACACGCCGCCGATGATGGAATCGCCAGCGCTAAGCCGCATGTTCGGGGCGCAATTGTTTAACGGCACCAGCGCCGACAGCGGCACCAGCATCGGTTTCAACCCGAGCTATGTCATTTCGCTGGGCGATACCGTTCAGGTGCGTCTGTGGGGGGCGTTTAATTTTGACGGCGCCCTGCCGGTCGACCCCAAAGGCAATATCTTTGTGCCGAATATCGGGCCGCTGAAAGTGGCGGGGGTGCCAAACGGGCAGCTTAATAGCCTGGTCACCGCGAAGGTGAAAGAGGTGTATCAGTCTAACGTCAATATCTATGCCTCGCTGTTGCAGGCACAGCCGGTAAAAGTGTTCGTGACCGGCTACGTCAAAAACCCCGGCCTGTACGGCGGCGTGGCATCCGACTCGCTGCTCTCTTACCTGAGCAAAGCGGGCGGCGTGGACAGCGAGCGCGGCAGCTATGTCGACATCGCCATCAAACGCGGGAAATCGACGCGTTCTCGCGTCAATCTGTATGACTTCCTGCTTAACGGTACGCTGAATCTGTCGCAGTTCTCAGATGGCGATACCATCGTTGTGGGCCCGCGCAAGTATACCTTCAGCGTGGATGGCGATGTTTACAACAGCTACGATTTCGAATTTGCCAGCAGCGCCATTTCAGTGGATGAAGCGCTGAGCTGGGCACGGCCAAAACCGGGCGCCACCCACTTCACCATCGTCCGCCAACAGGGCACAGTCAAACGCACGGAATATTATCCCCTGAGCGGAGCCGCTGGCCGCACGTTGCAGGATGGCGACAAACTGATCGTCAGTTCTGACCGCTACGCGGGCACCATCCAGGTACGCATTGAAGGCGCACACTCCGGCGAACACGCGCTGGTGCTGCCGTATGGCGCAAGCATGAAGCAGGTGCTTGCGCAGTTGCGCCCGAACAGCATGTCGCAGATGAACAGCATTCAGCTTTATCGCCACTCTGTCGCCATCCGGCAAAAAGAGATGCTCAACCTTGAGTTACAAAAGCTGGAACAGGCATCGCTTTCTTCCCAGTCGTCCACCCAGGAAGAAGCCCAGCTTCGTATGCAGGAAGCGCAACTGGTCAGCCGTTTTGTCGCCAAAGCGCGCCAGGTGGTACCGAAAGGCCAGGTGGTGCTGAACGAGAAAAATATCGATTCGGTGCTGCTGGAGGATGGCGACGTCATCAGCATTCCGGAGAAAACCTCGCTGGTGATGGTGCACGGCGAAGTGCTGTTTCCAAACGCCATCAGTTGGCAAGAGAAACTCGATGCCGACGACTACATCGAGAAATGCGGTGGTCTGACGCAGAAATCGGGTCAGTCGAAAATCATCGTTATCCATCAGGACGGCTCCGCAGTGGATGCTGACAGTGTCGGCGCCCTGGCGGCAGGTGATGAAATCATGGTTCTGCCGAAGTACGAGTCGAAAAACATCGAAGTGACGCGCGGCATCTCTACCATCCTTTATCAACTGGCGGTGGCGGCGAAAGTCATTCTGGATATTTAACGCGCGAATGCAGGGAGCGTTATGATCGGCGTCTATTCCTCGGGGATTTGGAAAATTCCCCATCTGAGCCAGCTACTCGGCAAGCCCTGCCGTAAGTTATCTGCCAGCGGCGTCATCCCCGGCGATATCTCCGCCGTCGCCGTCTGGGGAATGAAAGACAACACCGCCCTGCCCGCGGCAAAAGCGAGAGCCGCCGACAGATCGTTGCTGCGCCTGGAGGATGGTTTTATCCGCTCCCTTGGCCTGGGAGTGAATGGCCATCCGCCGCTCTCTATCGTGGTCGATGATTTAGGCATTTACTACGACGCCAGCCGCCCGAGCCGGCTCGAACGGCTGATCCACGAAGAGTGCAAAGAGAATGCCTTCGCAGACCAGGCGCAAGCGGCCATTGATCTGATCGTGAGCGGCGATTTATCGAAGTACAACCATGCGCTGCCCTTCTCAAGCGTCGCGCACATCAGGCCGATTGTGCTGGTGATAGACCAGACGCACGGCGATGTATCAGTCACCCTTGGCGGAGCATCGGCGCAGAGCTTCAGCAACATGCTGGCCGCCGCCTGTGACGAAAATCCGGATGCCGAGATTTGGGTAAAAACCCACCCCGATGTGCTAAGTGGCAAAAAACAGGGCTATTTTACCCACAGCTTCAGCGACCCGCGCATTCGCCTGTTTACCCAGGACGTCAGCCCACAATCGCTGCTGCGCTGTGCAAGCCATATCTATACCGTCACCTCGCAGTACGGTATTGAGGCGCTGATGGCCGGGAAACCAGTAACCTGCTTCGGCCTGCCATGGTATGCCGGATGGGGGCTAACGGACGATCGTCACCCGCTGGCCGCGTCGCTGGCTGGCAGACGCGGCCAGGCGACACTGCGGCAACTGATCGGCGCGGCACTGCTGCGTTATCCGCGCTATCTCAACCCCAACACGCATAAACGCGGGACATTGTTCGACGTGCTGCAAGCGCTCCAGCTTCAGCGCCAGCACATGATTTCGCGCAGCGGCCATCTTTGGGTTCCCGGCCTGACACTGTGGAAGAGCGCCATCATGAAAACCTTCCTCAAAACGCCGGAAAACAATCTGAATTTCAGTAAGAAATCGCCTGCGGCTACCGCCTGTGTCGTGTGGGGCGTAAACGGCGAAGCCAAATTCAGCCAGGCGGCACACACGCAAAACCTGCCGATATGGCGTATGGAGGACGGTTTTCTGCGCTCAAGCGGGCTGGGCTCCGACCTGCATATGCCGCTGTCGCTGGTGCTCGACAAAACCGGCATTTACTACGACGCCCGCCGCGCCAGCGACCTGGAAACCTTGCTTAATCACTCTGCGCTGCGCGCCGATCAACGCGCACGCGCGCTCGCGCTTCAGCAGACGCTGGTCAACAACAAGCTCAGTAAATATAACCTCGGCAAAGGCTGGCAACGGCCCGACGCAGCCGCAGGTAAACGCCTGCTGCTGGTTCCCGGCCAGGTGGAGAACGACGCCTCAATCGCGACAGGCACCGTTGATATTCAAAGCAACCTGGCGCTGCTGCGCACCGTGCGCGAGCGTAACCCGGACGCGTTCATCGTCTATAAGCCTCACCCCGACGTGCTGGCGGGCAATCGCCCCGGCCTCATCAATGCTGAGGTGATGGCGCAACTGGCGGATTGCGTGGCGCTGGATGCCGACATTATCGACTGCATTACCGCCTGCGATGAACTGCACACCATGACGTCGCTTTCCGGGTTTGAATCGCTGATGCATGGCAAAACCGTGTACTGCTACGGCCTGCCCTTTTATGCGGGATGGGGGCTAACGCACGATGAACACGCCTGCCCACGCCGCAGCCGCACGCTTACGCTGGAAGACCTGATTTACCAGACGCTGGTGGTTTACCCCACCTATATCCATCCACATGAGAAGAGCCTGATCCCGGTGGAAGAGGCGGCGGCGTGGCTGATGGAGCAGACGAGGCCAGAAACGATCGCGAGGAAAAAAGCCGGACGCATCACGCGATGGGTGCGCAAGGGCGTGAACCTTTACCGGGTGAAATTCAATTAATTAGCGAGGGCTGAGGCATGGACAGCACAGCAATGAGCAAATTACTGGCGGGTAAACGCTATCTGCTTCTGCAGGGGCCGATGGGGCCGTTCTTTGCCGACCTGGCCGACTGGCTGGAGAGCAAAGGCCGCGAAGCGATGAACGTGGTCTTTAACGGCGGCGATCGTTTTTACTGTCGTCATCGCCCGATGCTGCAATATGACCAGACGCCCGAACATTTTGCCCACTGGCTGAAAGAGACCTGGAAAACCTATCCCTTTGATACGTTAGTCTGTTTTGGTGATTGCCGACCGCTGCACCAGGCCGCCCGTCAATGGGCGCAGGCCAAAGGGCTACGTTTTCTGGCGTTTGAAGAGGGATACCTGCGCCCGCACTTTATTACTCTCGAAGAGGGCGGCGTAAACGCTTACTCCTCCCTGCCCCGCGACCCGGAGTTTTATCGCCATCTGCCCGAGTTGCCGCCGCGCACTATCCAGCCGTTAAAACCTTCGACCCGCTTACGCTGCTGGCATGCGGCCTGGTACTACTGGGAAGGCTGGATACACCGCCACGACTACCCACTTTATCGACACCATAAATCATTCTCGCCGTGGTACGAGATGCGCTGCTGGCTCCGCGCCTGGCGGCGCAAGCACTGGTATGCGTTTAAAGAGCGCGATGTTCTTCCTCGCCTGCAAACGCAACTGAGTAAACGCTATTACCTCGCAATTTTGCAGGTATATAACGACAGCCAGATCCGCAACCACAGCGGCTATGCTGACGTGCGCGATTACATTAACGATGTGATGTACTCCTTTGCCACCAAAGCGCCCACCACCAAATATTTAGTGTTTAAGCACCATCCGATGGATCGCGGTCATCGGTTATATCGCCCGCTTATCGATGAGCTCAGTGAGAAATATGGCATTCGCAACCGGGTGCTGTACGTGCACGATCTCCCGATGCCGGAAATGCTGAAGCATGCCAAAGCGGTGGTAACAATTAACAGTACGGCGGGCCTGTCGGCGTTGATCCACCACAAGCCGCTGAAGGTGATGGGCGATGCCCTGTACGATATAAAAGGCTTAACGTATCAGGGGCATCTTAATCAGTTCTGGACGGCGGAGTTTAAGCCGGATATGGGGTTGTTGGCGAGGTTTCGTAGTTATCTGCTGGACAGGACGCAGATAAATGCGGTGTTTTATGGGAAAGATGCAAGTATAAACAATAATATTCAAGCACATCGTATTCTGTCACCGACGAGCAAAAATATTGACATATACTAATTTGCTTCATACGTAAAATATCCAACCCCACTGAGTAGTATCCTAGCACGAAATTAGTTTTTATTCTCACTGTCTTTTCTTTTCCATCCGAACATAAATTGCTCCTTAAAAAAATGGACTCTTTATGAACATCCTCAATATCGAAAAATTGCTCACAGGACACGTTGACCTCTGAAATTGTTTTCCTTAAATATAAAACACTTCCAAGCAACAAGTTAATTAAGACTTATGAATTATCAAAAAAACATATAACTTGAATAGCCTTCAACCAAACATATAGCTCAAACATTATGCATTAATAAAAAACACGCCCTATAAATTTTAGGGTTTTGTATTTTGAATCTAAGAAAAATCTCTTTGGGTCTTTTTTAAATTTGGCTATTTTTTTGTTTCCCGTGGGTGGTGCAGCAGAAACTGCCTTATTCTCTTTAATTACAGATTTGGGTTTTGATGGATTTTTAGGAGGAATAACTGGCACATCTTCACGACTTTTTTGTTGAGATTGCTTCTCAGAAGAACCCTCTAATTTCACTAATGGAATAGGTGGAACCAAAAACAATTTACGCTCTAATGCTAAAATGCCAGAATTAAAAACAGAGATCAATTTCTTCTCTAATGTTTTTACGAGGAAAATCTCGAAGGAATTGTATTCTTCTATTGTTAAATATGGATTAAGCTTATTATGTTTATATTGTTCAATGAATAAATCAATGTCATCATAATCATAGGTGAAGGATTTTTTACCATAAAAAGCATCACCAAACTGAATTGGTTTTAAACCAATAAAAGCAGCCTCAATTGCAGATTGAGAACATAAAGTCACGATATGCTTAGACTGTCGCATTAAATCGTATAAATTAAAGTCCTCTGTCAAATAAATTCTTTCTTGCAACTCTGTCGGCAAGTTATTAACATACTCATTCAGCTCATCGTAAGTCAATGCTGTTTTAACATTACTTTTATTTCTCTCCCATGGATGTGCCTTAAAAACTACAAAACTATCTGTTTCTCTTAGCAACGAGTCAATAATCTCAATGTAAAAAGAAATAGTCGACAGATATTTATTTGCTGTACATATTATTGAAAAGTCATTCACCACTTGACCTATAATAGTAATAACATCCTTATTTTTTGCTGGGAGCACCTCAGAAAATGTTGATTTTTTAACATTCTTATTATTAGATAAAATTACTTTATTTATAGCCTTTATTCTCAGCCTATCAAGTTCATCACTAGTCTCATCAAGCCTAATAGAATTAAAGTAATTTTCATACTTTAAATCACTATTATTTGGAATAGGCTCATATTTTTCCTCAAGATAATATTCATTACCTGTAAAAAAATGTTCCATTACTAATGGTGTTGATGGGTGTGTTTTTAATATCTCAAGCAATGCTCTATTGTATATTTGAGCACCTGAAAAAATTAAAACATATGTATGGTTGCTTACTTTATTTAAAGTGTTTTTCCAGAAATCACACCAAGACCATGCTGCACACATGTTTAAAATTAGTGAATCATGGTCAACTTCATTCATGATATTAATCAATTCTTTTTTATTAGGAAATGAATTGATTTTATTCCTAAAATCTTTTTTTGGAAGATAATAAGTCAACGCTTCGTCACGACAGACATCAAACAAATTAATCCCATCAATCTTGAATACCTCAAGCTCTTCTTCATTCTTATCTTTCAATATATCAAAATATGGTGATAACTCCTCAGCAAAAGAGCTATAATCGCCAAAGGCAGCCACCCAACTATTTCTTTCTTCAATAAACGTATGCTTAATTTTGTTTCTCTTAATAAAATCGAATAAACTTTTAAAATTTCTAGCATGGAAGTGAACACTATCTGGAAACAACAAACTTATATTTTTCATTATTGCCTCGTTAAAATTAAATTGTTGATTTGTAATGTTTAGAGGTTAACTCCATTACTTCTCGCCAGCTCATCGCACTATTTTTCTTTTCAAGAGATCCGCTTAGCAAAGATAAGTAATTATTTTTAATTGTGAATTTATTTATATTTTCAGAGTCAACATTAACATCGCCAGTAAGAATTATTCCATTCACTCCATCCTCAACATAATCCTTTGACATTCCAATTGGGGTTGTGATAATAGGTGTTGCGGAAAAAATGGCCTCAGGAATGTTCGCAGGCCCCCCTTCAAACAAGCTAGTCACAAGCAGAAAATTCAATTTCCTATATAAATCCCCAAAGCAGTAATATGGCAATCTTTCATAACAATAAGATTCAAACCCTAACGACATTGCTTTTTGGGAAGATATAGTTCTTCCTTCGCCTACAAAAATAAACCTAACAAGACGAGAGTCTAGTCTTTTCATTAATTCAAAGAAATATGCCTCACCTTTGACCTTACGACCATATCTTTTAGATAAAATGCCTATAGTTAGTTTGTCATCGACAGGTTTGGTATTATACTCATACCTGAATACTTCAGAATTGTATCCATGAGGTACTAACCTAGTTTGTTTAATACCCTTTAAATGCAAAAAATCTTGCTGTGTCTTATTTAGGCATAGTACTAACTTCGCTTCAGCATATCTTTCATGAAATTTTTCATATTGGAGCCATTCATCCGTATCATTAAGATCGTGATGCACTGTAACAATAGATTTTTTTCTAAGTTTTTTTTCTAAATGAGCTCGGTGATAATGATAGAGATCAGCATTGTGTATTGGAGTTTCAGAATCAATAACCCTGATATCCTCATCACAAAAAAGTCTATAGTAATCAAGCAGGTCAGTAAAAATTCCACTTTTAACACTTGATGACATAACATGGTTAACAAGAATTGTCATATTATCTATGTACCCTAATGATTATAAATTAACAAGATTCAATCTCATGCAGGTAATTATCAATTGCATCATCCACTGAATTATAGATAATCACATTGTTATTCAATCCTATATAAAAGGCTAAATCACAAAACTCTTTTAATGAATTAAGGCTATGTGAAACCATAATGAATGAGGACACCGCATGTCTTGATTTAAACAACTCCGCACACTTCTGCTTAAACCGGGCATCCCCTACCGCCGTTACTTCGTCCACCAGATAATAATCAAACTTAAACGCCATACTCAGCCCAAATCCCAACCTTGAGCGCATCCCGGACGAATAAGTTTTAATCGGCATATCAAAGTATTTCCCCAGTTCGGCGAACTCTTCGACAAAAGCGACTTTCTCTTTCAGCTCCTCGCGCGTGGCGTACAGGCGCGCCACAAACTTCACATTCTCGCGCCCGGTCAGGCTACCCTGAAAACCGCCCGCCAGCCCGACAGGCCAGGAGATGGTGCTGTCGGTGATAATCCGCCCACTGTCAGGCCTGTCGATACCGCCAATCATGCGCAGCAGCGTCGATTTTCCCGCGCCGTTGCGGCCAATGATCGCCACACTTTTGCCGCTCGGCAGTTCGATGTTGAGATCTTTAAACACGTAATGCCGCCCCTGTGGCGTGGGGTAGGATTTAGACAGGTTCTCAATACGGATCATGATGTCAGCATCGCCTCTTCATTGCGGCGATACACCGCCAGCCCCAGAAACAGCACCACCAGCGTACAAAGCGCCAGATACGGCAGATTCACGCCCTCGCTGACGTAGTTCGCCACCACGCATTCACGGCTCAGTTCGACGATATGCACAATCGGGTTCCACAGCATATACGGCCAGTAATCGCGCGGAATGGCATGCAGGGGAAACATAATGCAGGAGACAAAATAGAGCGGCTTAATCAGGATCGGCAAAAACTTCTCCGTCTCCGGGAAGGCATTCCCTACCACCATAAAGATGAGCCCTACACCGCATGAGAAAATCACCAGCAGCAACCAGGTGAGGATGAGCGTCACCAGGCGGGTAACGGCGAAGGTTTCCCCGGCAAAGCCAACGATGGCCATCAGCACGATATAAACGCAGCCGTAAATCAGGCTTTCGAGCAATGCGCGGGCGATGATGGTGTCTATGGGCTTAACGGGACGATAGTTGAACAGCCCCTGGTTGGCCTCGATGGCGCCAATCGAGCGCGTGGTGATATTGCTGAAAAGAAAGTAAGGCACGATGCCGTTAATCAGAAACACCGGGAAAGAGATATCCGGCATGGTGCGATGCATAATAAAACCGAATACTGCCAGCATCACCAGCATATGCGCCGCCGGTTCCAGCACCGCCCAAAAATAGCCTAAACGGTATTTCCCGAATCGGGTTTTAATTTCGTGAAGGAAGAGCGCACTCACGGCGGCTCGTTGAACGTCAATACCACTTCTGGCCATGGTTTATCCGATAGTTGAATCAGGCACGCTACCGCCTCTGGCTTCAGGCTGCCAGAGAGCCGATAATGAGTAAAACGTATGAAGGGAGATAACAGGCGGGGAATGCGTGAGGGTGCTGCAGAAATCCATTTTTCACTGCAATAAATAAATCAACATCATTCCCTTGATGTATAATTCAGGAACATCCCAACGAGCATAATGTAGACCGAAACAGAAGAAGTTCCTATTCGGTTTCAGCAATATAAATTAAAGAATAATATTAATTATTCTAAATAAATAAAAAAACAATGGGTCTAAATTAAACCATTTAATTTATATATATATTTTACTGATGAGATAAAGGAAGTCTTCACGGCAGATAAAGTCATTTTATCTGCCGTTATCACGAGTCGCTTTATCCTGCTTCGCCCATCAGTTGCTTCACCAGTTCCACGCATCGCAGGAAACGGGCATCGTAGTCTGCTTCTTCCACATGCACGAACTCGATGTTGTTTTCCCTGAGCATCGACACCAGCAGCGACTGGAACTCTTTGCGGTCGACAGAGCTTCCCAGGCTGCGCAGGCCGTCGTTGATCCACGGCGTGTTGTTCTCCAGCAGGATCACCAGATCGAAACGGTATTCATCGATCATCGCCTGCACGAAGGGATGCTCGCGGCCTTCATATTTTTTGCAGAACGCCTGGGTGCTGACAAAATCCGTATCGATAAAGGTGACTTTGTTGGCGTATTTCACCGCGAAGTCGATGTACTGAGCGTGGCCGAGCGCGATTTTGTCGTAATCGGAATATTGCAGCGCCATTTCATCGCCGCCCAGATGCGAGAAGACATAATCACGGCCATACTCCCAGGCGCTGGAAGTGTTGAAGATATTGGCGAGCTTATTGACCAGGGTTGATTTACCGCTGGATTCCCCGCCAAGGATCGCCACCGTGCGCACGAAAAACGGCTTCACTTCGGTGGGGATGTATTCCCAGTAGCGGAATGGGTTCTCACGAATTTGCCCGCCGCTGATGTTCATAAAGGTGCGTTTCGGGTCGACCAGAACGGTCTTGATGCCGAGATGTTCAATATACTGCGGGGCGTCCAGCTCTTCCGAGGTGTAGATGACATCCGGTTGAATGCCCTTCTCTTCCATAAAAGCTTTCATGCCATGGCTCCAGACATCCCAGCCATGCGGATAGGGCTCCATTCCCTCTTCGTTGAAAGCATGAATATGAATATTTTTTTGATATTTAAAGGTTTGCAGCAACCAGCGCAGGCGGTCTGGCACGGTAGGCTGCTGCGACATCGCGCTCTGTTCAAACAGCGTGCGGTCACGCACGTCGTCATAGCCCATGATGATGTGCAGTTCGTCTACCTGGCTGCAGGCGCGCTGAATCAGATAAATGTGGCCGGTGTGTAGCGGGTAGAACTTACCGAACACCACGCCGACGCTCTTCTGCAGGCGTGGAAATTCGAGGCCCAAAAAGCGATGCAGCGCTTCCAGCTTCTGCGCGCTCGGACTCTTGATTTTGGCGTTCAATAACTGACTCAGATAGCCCTTGGTCATGCCGCTGGCGTCAGCTACCTGCTGTAGCGTGCAACCTTTCTGACGGATCGCGGTTTTAAGATAGTCGAACGATGACACAAGAGCCTCCTGCTGATGGGTATAAACGTTGGTAAAACAATTGTACGCTGTATCCGGCGGCCGCATCCGGCAATACGCGATGTTAATTATAAATCGTCAAAGACGTTTAGCGCATCCGCGAGTTTTTTTACGCCAAATACCTGCATACCTTCGGGCGGTTTTTTCGGCACATTGGCGGCAGGCACAATCGCACGGCGGAAACCGTGTTTGGCCGCTTCGGAAATACGCTCCTGGCCGCTCGGCACCGGACGAATTTCCCCGGCAAGGCCCACTTCACCAAATACCACGAGATCCTGCGGCAGCGGCCTGTCACGTAAACTGGACACCATTGCCAGCAGCAGCGCCAGGTCGGCACTGGTTTCAGTCACCTTCACGCCGCCGACCACGTTCACAAACACATCCTGATCCGCCATCTGCAAACCGCCATGACGATGCAGCACCGCCAACAGAATTGCCAGACGGTTCTGCTCCAGCCCCACCGCAACGCGACGCGGGTTGGACATCATCGAGTGATCGACCAGCGCCTGAATCTCGACCAGCAGCGGGCGCGTACCTTCCCACACCACCATTACCGAACTGCCCGAGGTCACTTCATCGCCGCGGCTCAGGAAAATGGCTGACGGGTTGCTGACTTCTCGCAGCCCCTGTTCGGTCATGGCGAACACACCAAGCTCGTTCACCGCGCCGAAGCGGTTTTTGTGGCTGCGCAGGGTGCGGAAGCGAGAATCGGCATCGCCATCCAGCAGCACCGAACAGTCGATACAGTGTTCCAGCACTTTCGGGCCCGCCAGCGAGCCATCTTTGGTGACATGGCCGACCATGACAATCGCCACGCCGCGCGTTTTGGCAAATCGCGTGAGATAGGCGGCCGTCTCGCGCACCTGCGCGACACTGCCCGGCGACGACTGGATATCCGCCATGTGCATTACCTGAATGGAGTCGATCACCATCAGCTTCGGCTGTTCTTCTTCGGCAATCATGCAGATCTGTTCGATACTGGTTTCCGACAGCATATTGAGATTCGCCGTCGGCAGGCCAAGGCGGTGCGCGCGCATCGCCACCTGCTGTAGGGATTCTTCCCCGGTGACATACAGGGTTTTCATCTGCTCGGCCAGCTTGCACAGGGTTTGCAGTAGCAGAGTAGATTTCCCGGCACCGGGGTTGCCGCCGATCAAAATGGCGCTGCCAGGCACCACGCCGCCGCCCAGCACCCGGTCAAACTCTTTAAACCCGGTCGAGAAGCGCGGCAATTCTTCCAGGCTGATATCCGACAGCCGCTGCACCTTCGACACGCCAGCGCTGCCCGCATATCCGCTCAGGCGTTCATTACGCGCAACGGTAGGCGACGCCGCCACACCACGCACTTCAGTGATGGTGTTCCAGGCATGACAGGCACTGCACTGCCCCTGCCAGCGCGGATAATCCGCACCACATTCATTACAGACAAATGCGCGTTTTGGAGCTTTCGCCACGTATTACCTCTTTTCCTGATTCATGCTGCCCGACAGGATGCACAGCACCCCAATCAGGTCAGCGTGACGGATAGTGACTTCCGTCTGTTCATTCACTTTTGGCTTGGCATGATAAGCAATGCCAAGACCCGCCGCTTTGATCATCGGCAGATCGTTCGCGCCATCACCAATCGCAACGGTCTGCTCTTTTGGAATTTCATACTGCTCCGCAAGGCGTTGTAACGTATTCGCTTTGTACTTCGCATCAACGATATCGCCCACCACTTCCCCGGTCAGTACGCCATCCATGATCCCCAATTCATTGGCGACCACAGCGGTCAGGCGCAGCTTGTCACGCAGATATTCCGCGAAGAAAGTGAAACCGCCGGAGGCAATCGCCACCTTCCAGCCAAGCGTTTCCAGCTTCAGCACCAGTTGGGTGAGCCCCGGCATCAGCGGCAGTTCATCGCGCACCTTCAGCAGGATATTCGCGTCCGCGCCCTTCAGGGTCGCCACACGCTGGCGCAGGCTGGCGGCAAAGTCGAGTTCACCACGCATCGCGCGCTCGGTCACTTCCGACACCATATCGCCGGTGCCCGCTAATTTAGCGATTTCATCAATACACTCAATCTGGATGGCAGTTGAGTCCATATCCATCACCAGCAGACCAGGCGTGCGTAAATGCGGGATTTTCCCCAGCGGCGCGACATCCAGCCCAGCTTCGTGCGCCAGCTTAGTCGCCCGCGGCGTTAATGACCCGGCCAGACGAATAACCTGATAATCTTCCACGCACCAGGCGGCGACAATCACCATCGCCGCGCCCAGCTTGCGCTGATAAATGGTTAACTGGCTTTTATCAAGCCCGCGCCCGTAGAGCAGCCAGCCGCTGCGTCCGGCGTGATAATCCAATGGCATCACTTCATCGCCACTTAAAGAAAGCGGCAACCCAGGCCACAAGGAAACATCTTCAGGCAGGTCGCACCAGGTCAAACTGTTCGGCATTACAGCTCCACTCCACGTCAATAAGGCCAGGAAAATAACGCATGAGGCTACCTTGTAACCAGCGCTTCTGGCAACATTAAGCTGCAAATTTTCAAAGGTGGAATATGGTACGCGCAAAACTGAAATTTAGACTGCATCGCGCCGTGATTGTCCTGATATGCCTCGCACTTCTGGTGGCATTGATGCAAGGGGCGTCATGGTTCAGTCAACAACACCAGCAGCAGCGTAACCCGCAGCTAGAAGAACTGGCCCGCACGCTGGCCCGCCAGGTGGCGCTCAACCTTGCGCCGCTGGTGCGCAGCGAAACGCCGGATGAGAAAAAAGTTCGCCAGTTACTGACTCAACTCACCGCCGAAAGCCGCATCCTCGATGCCGGGGTGTATGATGAGAAAGGCGATATGATCGCCCGCGCGGGCGAGAGCGTCGATCTGCGTGACCGTCTGGCGCTGGACGGTAAAAAAGCGGGCGGCTATTTTAACCAACAAATCGTCGAACCTATTCAGGGCAAAAATGGCCCACTCGGCTATTTGCGCCTGACACTCGACACCCATACGCTGCCCACGGAAGCAAAGCAGGTCGACAACACCACCAATATCCTACGCCTGATGCTTTTGCTGTCGCTTGCCATTGGCGTGGTGTTAACGCGCACCCTGTTGCAGGGTAAACGCACCCGCTGGCAACAATCACCCTTCCTTCTCACCGCCAATAAACCGGTACAGGAAGAGGAAGACGAGAAAAAAGAGTAGAAAGGGAACTCAATATGGCCACTTTACGCCTGCTCCTCTCAGACTCATACGACCCCTGGTTTAACCTGGCGGTTGAAGAGTGCATTTTTCGGCAGATGCCCGCCACACAGCGTGTGCTGTTCCTCTGGCGTAACGCCGATACGGTGGTCATTGGCCGTGCGCAAAACCCGTGGAAAGAGTGCAACACCCGACGCATGGAAGAGGACAACGTGCGCCTGGCTCGTCGCAGCAGCGGTGGCGGCGCGGTGTTCCACGACCTCGGCAACACCTGTTTTACCTTTATGGCGGGCAAACCGGAGTACGACAAAACGGTTTCAACCGCCATTGTGCTGGAAGCGCTGAATGCACTTGGCGCGGTCGCGGAGGCGTCCGGGCGCAACGATCTCATTGTTAAAACGCCGGAGGGCGATCGCAAAGTGTCCGGTTCGGCCTACCGCGAAACGAAAGATCGCGGTTTCCACCATGGCACACTGCTGCTCAACGCAGACCTCAGCCGCCTGGCCAACTACCTGAACCCGGATAAGAAAAAACTTCAGGCGAAGGGGATCACCTCCGTGCGCGGGCGCGTGGCGAATCTGGTCGAACTGCTACCGGGTATCACCCATGAGCAAATTTGTACGGCAGTCACCGAAGCATTCTTTGCTCACTACGGCGAGCGCGTCGATGCCGAGATTATTTCACCGGACAAAACCCCCGATCTGCCGAACTTTGCCGAGACATTTGCGCGCCAGAGTAGCTGGGAGTGGAATTTCGGCCAGGCGCCGGCCTTTAGTCATCTGCTGGATGAACGCTTCACCTGGGGCGGCGTAGAACTGCATTTCGACGTCGAGAAGGGGCATATCACCCGTACTCAGGTCTTTACCGACAGCCTGAACCCCGCGCCGCTGGAAGCGCTCGCCGCGCGGTTGCAAGGGTGCCTGTACCGCGCGGATGTCCTGCAACAGGAGTGTGAAGCGCTGTTGGGGGATTTCCCGGAACAGGAAAAAGAGCTCCGGGAATTATCGGCGTGGATTGCAGGGGCGGTGCGCTAACGAATACGTTTACCGGGCAATACAGAATTGCCCGGTTTCGTTTTTTAGCGACCAGCCGCCGGTTTAGGGCGTTTTTTCGCCCCTGTATTAGCCGGACGGGCCTGCGCGACAGGTGCTTTCTTCGCGCCTGCTGGCGTTTGACGTTGATGCGCCACTGGCGTGTGCTTGGTCAGCGCCGGACGCGTGTTGCGGTTCTGACGACGCGCTTCGCGCATCTCGTCCAGCGTTGGCGACGGCACCAGGCAATCGCGACGCGGGCCAATCAGATGCTTTTTACCCATCGCTTCCAGCGCCTGGCGGATCATCGGCCAGTTTTTCGGATCATGATAGCGCAGCAGCGCTTTATGCAAACGACGCTGTTTATCCCCCTTCGGCACCACCACTTCTTCACTCTTGTAGCCAATTTTACCCAGCGGGTTCTTGCCGGTGTAATACATGGTGGTCGAGTTCGCCAGCGGCGACGGGTAGAAGTTCTGCACCTGGTCGAGGCGGAAACGGTGCTTCTTCAGCCACAGCGCCAGGTTCACCATATCTTCATCACGCGTACCCGGGTGCGCGGAGATAAAGTAAGGGATCAGATACTGCTCTTTCCCGGCCTGTTTCGAATAGGTGTCGAATAGCTCCTTAAAGCGGTGATAAGAACCCATCCCCGGCTTCATCATTTTCGACAACGGCCCCTCTTCCGTATGTTCCGGCGCAATCTTCAGATAGCCGCCTACGTGATGGGTCGCCAGCTCTTTGATATAACGCGGATCTTCCACCGCGATGTCATAACGCACACCGGAAGCGATAAGGATCTTCTTGATGCCTTTCAGATCGCGTGCGCGACGGTAAAGATTGATCGTCGGCTCATGGTTGGTGTCCATGTGCGGGCAGATATCCGGATAAACGCAGGAGAGACGGCGGCAGGTTTGCTCGGCGCGCGGCGATTTACAGCGCAGCATATACATGTTGGCCGTTGGCCCGCCAAGATCGGAGATCACCCCGGTAAAGCCCGGCACTGTGTCGCGAATGGCTTCGATCTCGTTGATGATCGAATCTTCCGAACGGCTCTGAATAATACGCCCTTCGTGCTCGGTAATAGAGCAGAAAGAACAGCCGCCGAAGCAGCCGCGCATGATGTTGATCGAGAAACGGATCATCTCATACGCCGGAATACGCGCTTTGCCATACGCCGGGTGCGGTACGCGCTGATACGGCAGCGCGAAGACGCTGTCCATCTCTTCAGTGGAGAGCGGAATTGCTGGCGGGTTAACCCAGATATAGCGGTCGCCGTGTTTTTGCATCAGCGCGCGTGCGCAGCCTGGGTTGGTTTCGTGGTGCAGAATACGCGAGGCGTGTGCATACAGCACTTTATCGCTTTTCACTTTCTCAAAGGACGGCAGCAGCACATAGGTTTTTTCCCACGGCTTCGGGCGCGGCGGCTGTACGGTGACGGTTTTAACTTCCGCTTTCTTCGGCTCAACGGGTTTGTTGTCGGCACACGGTAAATCTTCACCATACGGATGCGGGATCGGGTCGATTTTCCCCGGCGTATCCAGACGCGTGGAATCCACGCCAGCCCAGCCCGGCAGCGCTTCTTTGACGATAATCGCCGTGTTACGCACATCGCGGATCTGCGAAATCAGTTCACCCTGTGCCAGGCGGTGCGCCACTTCCACTAACGGGCGCTCGCCGTTGCCGAACATCAGCATATCCGCTTTGGAATCGACCAGCACCGAACGGCGCACGGTATCAGACCAGTAATCGTAATGCGCGGTACGACGCAGGCTGGCTTCGATGCCGCCCAGAATCACCGGCACATCTTTCCACGCTTCTTTGCAGCGCTGGGTATAAACCAGCGTCGCGCGATCCGGACGCTTGCCGCCGACGTTATCCGGCGTGTAGGCATCGTCCTGACGCAGCTTACGATCCGCCGTATAGCGGTTGATCATCGAGTCCATGTTGCCTGCGGTGACGCCGAAAAAGAGGTTCGGCTTGCCGAGGCGCATAAAGTCGTCTTTGCTGTTCCAGTCCGGCTGCGCGATGATGCCCACGCGAAAACCCTGCGCTTCCAGCATGCGGCCGCAAATCGCCATCCCGAAGCTGGGATGGTCAACGTAGGCATCGCCAGTAACCAAAATGATGTCGCAGCTATCCCAGCCAAGTTGATCCATCTCTTCACGAGACATCGGCAAAAACGGCGCCGGCCCAAAACAGGCGGCCCAGTACTGCGGCCAGGAGAACAGGTCGCGATCCGGTTGGATCAGGGAGATAGAGCTCATTTTGCTTCCAAAAAGAAAAGTGGTAAAAAAATAATCAAAGGCCGGGGATTATACGCTGTATTCAGGTGGGAAATGAAGGAGATTGTTGCCCGGCATGCGGCGAATATCTGTCAATCTGCCAGGTAGACCGTCATCAGAAATGGAAGTAACAAAATCCCCCTACAAAGCGCAATGTCAGGCTTGTGAAGTGAAATATCAACAATCATACGGGGTGCGATGAGAGCAGCCACTACCTGGTAAGCAACACAGCAAAAAGCAGGGGAACCTGATACACAGGGGATGCCGCCCAAAGCATCCCAAACATCTTTTTATCGCCCATCTCCCGGAAAACGAACGCAAACAGCAAAGCAATACCAATCTGAGGGGCAACGACGCGCCAGAACAAATCGAGACAGTAACGCCATTGCATGGACAAAGTGAATAAGATAAACAAATGTACCAGATAGATAACCCAACTATTGATGGTTAATATGATAATCATTGCGAATATTTGTGGGTCACACATTTGCTAATCCTTTAAATGTTCAACACCGTAGTTCCCCAACTTAATGAACGCTGCATCGGGCGATACCGGTAAAGAAACGCCATACCTCCCCAGAATCCCCCTTATTCCCCCCCTCTCCCTTTCCCTCGCAGCACAACTCTGGCCCGATATCGTGTAATGCACTGGATGTTATTCCCTGATTTTCAGCCCCGGCAAGCGCAGCACACAATCGCTGTTTCGTCATGCCGGAGGCAAGAAATATTTCGGGCTTCGCACCGCTTGTTATCGCGTCCGCAATGTTTTTATCCGAGAAGGCTATTTTTTGTTTAAGCATATCTTTTAATACCAATGAGAGCGTCTCACGATCGCCCTCTTCCTGTTTGATTGCCGCCAGTCGTAATGGCGTATAGTCATCGTCAGCCAGGATGAAACGTTGCCAGTCGATAATATTGGCGTTTATCAATGCGTTGACTACCGAAGCATCAGCAAAACGCACGATAAAATCCAGTAACGTAATATTGTTACTGTGTTTCTTCATGTCGTCATAACGAATAATAATGCTCAGTATCGGAATATCATCATCACGTACTTCTAATATCGAAGGGTTATCGGTTATTGATGCCACTAACGCTTTGCTGTCGCCAACCAGCGCTAACATCTGCAGGCGATGTATCTGCATTTTGGGCTGTTGTTTTTGCCAAAAGAAACTTAACGTTTCGCGATCCCTGGTGTTAATAATTTGCTCGTAAACGTCTTCCGTTAAAAGTTCTGGCACTATTTCCAGCAACACTCCGCTAATTTCTCTGGCGGCCGCCAGATCGTGCTGACCGCTTCCACGCTGATATTTTAACTTCCCGTTTAGGTATAAATACATCCAGTACAGGGGGTTATGCTGATAAACCTGCAACCGATAATTCTTCGCCTGAAGGGAGTCTCCGGTTAGCAAAGTGGTAAAAAAGTAAACTGCGCGAGAATTCAGATGAGTGACGGCCACAAAAAATGGGTGTGAATCACCACAACAGGAAAATGGCGTATCAACCCGAGCAATCAATGCTTTCAACGTATTGTCTGAAATGTCTGGCTTAAGTACCGCTTGTGTGAGTATCTGTTTTAACTGGGCATCATCATGAATATTCTCCAGCACAATCGTGCCATCTCGCTCAGTACGATCAATCAAGCTTGAGCTTTGCTTATTCTCCCAGCCATGCACGACCTCTCGTGTTAGATAATTAACAGGTTCTAGATATCCCCAGAGCGCAATAAAAAAAAGATGGCATGGTAAACATAGATATCTGAAATATCGACGCCCGGCAATAGCAAGAGACAGTGAGACAAACTGGCTAATGAGTGCAAAAAAGATCAGGCTTTCATTAATATTAAGCCAGTAAAACAGTAACGAACATGCACCGACCAGCGCTATCTGCGGCAACAGCAGCCACAGAAAAATCATCCGTACACGAGAATGTTTTATCGCGCAGCAAGATAGTAAGAGCGCCATAATATCGGCGATAGCCAACGGCCATAGCCAAATTGCGAACGCGAACTCCCGACCCATTACCTTTTTCCTTCATTGAAAATTAGCTGTATGGCCATGACCCATAATGAGATAACGGCTTCATCCTGAGCGTTGCTGATCAGAGACGTCGCCGCCAGGAGAGTGAAAAACAGGAGAATGGCCGCGAACCCACAGCAATCTAGGTAAAGAATCCATGTGCTAACCTCGGAACGTAATCCCTTCTTCTTTTGTTCTACGATAGCGCTTTCTTCGCGCTCTGGGCAGCAGGCCAAATTCTGAAAACAGCCTCCTTACTAAAAAAGCGCTTTGCTCACAAAACAAGGGCATCAAAAAAGGTTACATCTGGAAATTCGCTCCCGGCGTTTCCATGCTGCTATCATCGGTATGAAGCTGGTAGTATTCTGACCGATAGCATCATCATTTATTACTGGTTATCAGTATATCCATGCGCGTTCAGGCTTGCCGTCATTAAATATATAGATTTCGATAATCCAGGCGTGAAATATATAAAGGCTAGATATGGAACAAGTTATTACAAAACGTCGTTATTATGATATTGGTCTACAAATCGAACAACTCCTTTACTCCGGGGTGTTCAAAGCGGGAGAACGTCTTCCCTCTGAGCGAGAATTGAGTGAACGTTTTAATACCAGCAGGACGACAGTTCGCGAAGCGATCATCATGTTGGAACTCAAGGGCATTCTGATCGTTAAGCAGGGGGCTGGTATATTTTTTATCGATTCAACCAGCAAACATGATCAAAAAGCATTGATGCCCTATTCGGAAATTGGCCCATTCGAACTTCTGCAGGCACGCCAGGTGATAGAAAGCAACATTACGGGTTTTGCCGCCACCCAGATCCGTTTCAATGAACTTCTCGAACTCAAAAAGATTCTCTCTGCACAGGAAAAGTTCCTTTCCGGTGACAGCGACAAATTTGAAAATCTGGATCACCAGTTTCACACTATCATCGCTGAAGCCACGCAGAATCGCGTATTGATCAAACAAGCCGCAGAGCTATGGCGCGCGGTGCGTACGGAAAATCCTCGCTGGAAAAAGCTGAATTATAAATATTTGCACGAAAAACATTTACGTATGCAATGGTTAGAAGATCACCGGCGCATTTTTCTCGCCTTGCAGCAAAAAGACCCAGCCCTCGCCAGAGAAGCCTCGTGGAGGCACCTGGAAAATAGTAAAAATGAATTGGTTAACATTTTTAAGCAGGATTCTTCCATTAGCGACTTCGATGATTTTTTCTTCGCCTCTTAATCCCCCCAATGCTTCTCACTTTTGCAGAGCATTTTCTTTCCTTGCTCTGCTCGGTTTATCTGCTGCTTTCGCCAGAATTGGTATCCTGAACAATTAAAACTGGTATACCAATACTTCTCCTCTCGCGAAAACTCTCGCCTGTATTGCCTGTTTTATTGAAAAACATATAGACAATTAAAATACACCAATAAAAAACAATAATAAAATTATATGCTGACCATTTATTATTTTGTTTTCAAATTACTTATGTGATTTTAATCTCATTTTTTGGTCTGGTGATTAATTTAAATTGGTCTACACAATAAATTCACTACCTATAGAGTGATGACATGAAACGGGAAGTCGGCAGCATTAAAACCGCGTATTACGACAGTGCAACAACATACTCACGAGAAAATCTACAAACCGATATTGTTCATATTGGATTTGGCGCATTCCACAGAGGGCACCAGGCTGTTTATACCGATCTGGCCAATCAGCAGATCGCTGTGCCATGGGGTATATTTGAAATAAATCTATTTGGTGAATCTAATTTAATAAATGAATTAAATAACCAGCATGGATTATTTAGCGTACTTGAAACGTCCGCGACAGCACACACATCTCGCCAGGTGCGTTCGGTTATTGGCGGTATACACACGCCAGAACAGGGTATTGGCGCAGCAATAGCCAGGTTACTTGAACCGCAGGTGAAAATTGTCTCCTTAACTATCACCGAAAAAGGGTACTGCATTGATCCTCAGACCAGACAGTTAGACGATGCCAATCCGTTGATTGCCGGAGATCTCCAGACACCACATAACCCCCGCTCAGCAATCGGGCTCATCACGTTTGCACTGCAAAGGAGAAAAGCGCTGGGGCTTCAGCCGTTCAGCGTACTCTCTTGCGACAACATTCCTGACAACGGGCATCTCACGCGTAATGCGATTATCGGTTTCGCCATGCGTCTTGATACAGAACTTGCTCAATGGATTGAAGCGAATGTGACCTTCCCGGGCACGATGGTCGACCGCATTGTTCCGGCGATGACTGAAGCCCAGTTTACGATGCTGCAGGAAAAAACGGGATACGCCGATCCGTGTGGGATCGTTTGTGAAGATTTTCGTCAGTGGGTTATTGAAGATAATTTTGTCCGCGGTCGTCCGGAGTGGGATCTCGCGGGCGCCATGTTTGTCTCTGATGTACAGCCCTATGAAGAAATGAAGCTACGTATGCTAAATGGCAGCCATTCATTTCTCGCTTATAACGGCAGCCTCGCAGGTTATGAATTTATTTACCAGTGCATGGAAGACCCGGAATTTTATGCCATTACGCGTCAACTAATGGTTGATGAACAGGCGCAGACGTTAAACCCAACGCTCGATATTGATCTGCGGCAGTATGCCGAATTATTACTGACGAGGTTCAGCAATCGTAATGTGAAACACCGGACGGCGCAAATAGCCATGGATGGCTCACAAAAATTACCTCAGCGAGCCATCACGCCCTGGCTGCAACTTGAACGAAAGAACATTGCCAATCCTGTCCTGTCATTATTAATTGCCGGCTGGTTGTACTACGTTATCAGCAATATTGAAAATAACAGCGAACTCACCGATCCACTGCTGCCCGTCTTCAGAGAGGCAATCGCCCATCAACAGACCGGCTGGCAGAAAGCGCTGGCCTTATTGAATACGAATAGCATATTCGGCGATCTGGCCGAAAACATTGCGTTCATAAATAAAATTGAACTCGCATTTAATAAAATTGCAGCATCGGGAATTAAACAAACCATTAAAGAAATAACATCTGGTAATCATAAATGAAAACATTAATTTGCAACCAACCTGGTGACATCCAGTATATTGATCGAGACTATCCTTCTGTACAAAGTAATGAGGTTTTATTAAAAATAAAAGCCGTCGGCGTTTGCGGTACCGATATTCATGCCTATGCCGGACGGCAACCCTTTTTTTCTTATCCTCGCGTCCTTGGTCATGAAATTTGCGGTGAAGCGGTGGAAGCAGGTAGTGCGTGTTCAGACATTAAAATTGGCCAACGCTACTCGGTTATTCCCTGTGTTCCCTGCGGTGAGTGCGCCGCCTGTAAAGAGGGAAAAACCAACTGCTGTGAACGTGTCTCGCTGTATGGCGTGCACCAGGATGGTGGGTTTAGTGAATACCTGGCGGTACGCCAGCAAAATCTGGTTGCAGTGCCCGAACAATTAAATGATAGCTCTGCCGCTCTGGTTGAATGTTTTGCCATCGGCGCACATGCCGTTCGTCGGGCAGAGATAAAAGCGGGGCAAAACATTCTGGTTATTGGCGCAGGCCCCATTGGTCTGGCGACATCGGCTATCGCCAAAGCAAAAGGAGCCAACGTCGTTGTGGCCGATCTGGACGACAGACGCCGCCAGCACGTCAAAAAGAACCTTCACATTGAATCCCTTGACCCGACAGCGGGGAACTTTATCGACGAATTACGCCGTTTATTTTGCGGGGAACTGGCCTGCACCGTTCTCGATGCCACAGGTAATAAAGCATCGATGAGTAAAGATGTTGATCTCATCCGTCATGGCGGAAAAATTGTCTTCATCGGTTTATATATTGGCGATCTTGTTCTTGATGATCCTTCATTCCATAAAAAAGAGACGACGCTACTGAGTAGCCGCAATGCAACGCGTGAAGATTTTGAATGTGTCATCGACCTGATGTCCCGCGGGCTCATCCACGAAGAGATGATGAAAAACACCGAATTTGATTTTCACACCGTCGGTCTTGATTACCAAAAAAACGTTGTCGATAACAAAGAAATGGTCAAAGGCGTAATTAAATTTTAAAGGAATAATAATGTCTACAGTATATGTCAGCGAGTCGGACTTAAAAGCATTGGCCCTGGCTAAATTAACATCGGCGGGACTTGATGAAACTACGGCAAAGCAGGTAACAGACGTTTTAGTTCATGCCGATATTACCGGCGTACACTCTCACGGCGTCATGCGCGTTGAGCATTATTGCACTCGTCTTAAAGCCGGAGGATTAAATAAAAAGGCGCATTTTAGTATTGCGCAAATCTCACCTTCTGCTGCTGTTTTTGATTCTGATGATGGCATGGGCCATTCGGCTCTTATTGGGGCGACGGAACATGCGATAAAACTGGCGAAAGAGACCGGGCTCGGTTTTGTCAGCGTGAAGAACACCTCGCACTGCGGCGCGCTCTCATACTTTGCTGAAATGGCAACATCACAGGGCATGATCGCCATCGTGATGACCCAAACGGATACCTGCGTCGCTCCACACGGCGGTGCTGAGCGCTTCCTCGGCACCAACCCCATCGCCTTCGGTTTCCCGGCGGCGAATGGAAGCCCAATGATTGTTGATATGGCGACCAGCGCAACGGCGTTTGGCAAGATTTTACATGCGAAGGAAACGGGGAAACCGATTGGAGAAGGTCTGGCTCTGGATAAAGCGGGTCATATCACGACCGATCCGCACAAAATAGAGAATTTACTCCCCTTCGGCGCGCACAAAGGTTCGGGCATCGCGCTGGCTATCGATGCGTTGACCGGGGTTTTAGCAGGAGCCAACTTCAGCAACCACATTGTCAAAATGTATGGCGACTACGAAAAAATGCGCAAACTGGCGAGTCTGGTGATGGTGATTGACCCCAATAAATTCGGTAACGCGCTGTTTGCTGAGACCATTACGCAGATGTTGACGGAATTACGCGCCGTTAAACCCGTACCGGGTGTGGAAAAGGTATTAGCACCTAACGACCCGCAGATGAATTACAAAGCGCTGTGTCAACAGAAAGGGATTCCGGTACCCGACGGGATCTATCAGTATCTGACGGGAAATTAACTTCCGATATTAATAAAAATAAGCCGTACCCTACGATATGTATAAGGAACCATAATATGAAAAATATACGGTCACTCGCTGCATCAACGATACTTGTCGCTAGTTGTTTATTTCTGGCGTCTCCGGCATTCGCTAAAACCACGCTGAAACTTAGCCACAACCAGGATAAAAGTCACGCTGTGCATAAGGCGCTGAGTTATCTGGCTGACAAAGCTAGAACCTATTCTGATGGCGAATTAAATATTCGTATCTACCCCAATGCGACGCTGGGAAATGAGCGTGAGTCTCTGGAATTAATGAACTCCGGGGCGCTGCAAATGGTGAAGGTAAATGCCGCCTCTCTGGAGTCGTTCGCGCCTGACTACAGCCTGTTCAGCCTTCCCTTTTTGTTCCGCGATCGCGATCACTACTACAACGTTTTACGCAGTGATTTAGGTCAGCGGATCCTGAAGTCATCTGAAAGCAAAGGCTTTGTCGGGCTAACTTACCTGGATGGCGGCGCACGGAGCTTTTATGCGAATAAACCCATCACCAAACCTGAAGATTTAGCGGGAATGAAAATCAGGGTACAGCAGAGCCCCAGCGCGATTGCCATGATGAAAGTGCTGGGTGGCGTGGCAACGCCGATGGCGCAGGGTGAGTTGTATACCGCACTTCAGCAAGGCGTTGTCGATGGTGGCGAGAACAACACCGTGGTGTATACCGACATGCGCAACGCGGAAGTCGCAAAGGTTTACTCTCGCGATGAGCACACCATGGTGCCTGATGTGCTGGTGATCAGCACCAAAGTGCTTAACGGGTTGAGCGATAAAGAACGCGCTGCGCTGTATAAAGCCGCCGATGAAGCAATGCTGCAAATGAAGGATGTCATCTGGCCGGCTGCGGAAAAAGAAGCCTACGAAAAAATGAAAGAGATGAATGCCACCGTCGTCGATGTTGATAAGGCACCTTTCAAAGCGCGCGTCAAACCGCTGTTTGACGAGTTCCGGGCAAAAGATCCGCAGTCCGCGAAAGATCTTGAACAAGTAGAAAATATGTAAAACGAACGGGCAGGTTTCCCCTGCCCTTTACAGGATGAGATATGCGACTACTCACCAATATCCTTAATAATATACTTGCCGGAATTTGCTGTATTATTCTGGCAGTCATGGTTTTCTGCGTATCCTGGCAGGTTATTGCGCGCTTTATTTTTAATGCTCCCAGTTCTGTTCTTGATGAATTTACTCAAATTCTTTTTATGTGGATGATTTTGTTAGGCGGGGTCTATACCGCAGGGTTAAAAAAACATCTGGCTATCGATTTATTGGCGCAAAAACTTTCCCTTAATGCAGCATTATTACTTGATAGTTTTATCCAGCTTGTCATTACGCTGTTCGCATTAATTTTTATGGTATATGGCGGCGATATCGTCGTCGCGAAAGCAATGCACGTTAGCCAAATGTCCCCTGTTTTAAAATGGCCGATGGACAAAGTTTATTGGGTTATGACAATCAGCGGCATCATTTTAGTTTATTACACCATCATAAATATTCTCGATAATTATCATAAGAGACTATCTCACTAAAGAGGACAGTATGGACTTTGAATATATCTACCCGATGATTCTATTATTTGGTAGTTTTGCCATCATGCTCGCTATTGGTGTCCCCATTACTTTTGCGATTGGGCTCTCATCATTATTATCTATTCTGACAGCTTTACCCCCCGATGCAGCTATTTCGGTTGTCGCACAAAAAATGACCGTAGGGTTGGATGGTTTCACCTTATTGGCGATCCCATTTTTTGTTCTGGCCGGTAATATTATGAATACAGGCGGCATTGCCCGTCGGCTGGTTAATCTGGCACAAGCATTGGTTGGCCGCCTCCCCGGTTCACTGGCGCACTGCAATATACTGGCGAACACCCTTTTTGGCGCGATCTCCGGTTCGGCGGTCGCTTCCGCAGCGGCCGTGGGGGGAATTATGTCGCCGCTACAGAAGAAAGAGGGATATGACCCGGCGTTCTCCGCCGCCGTTAACATTGCTTCAGCGCCTATTGGCCTGATGATCCCTCCGAGTAATGTGCTGATTGTCTACTCTCTGGCGAGCGGCGGCACCTCGGTCGCGGCCCTCTTTCTGGCGGGATATATGCCAGGGATACTCACCGCGATTGCACTCATGGCTGTGGCGGCGCTCTACGCCCGACGCAACCATTACCCGGTTGCAGCACGCATCACCGTGCCGCAATTCTTGCATATATTGCGCGATGCGCTCCCCAGCTTGCTGTTAATATTTATCATCATTGGCGGGATTATAGGCGGAGTATTTACGCCAACAGAAGCCTCTGCTATCGCAGTCATCTACAGTCTGGCCCTGGCGATCATTTGTAAAGAAATTAACTTCACAAAAATGAAAGCCATCCTTCTGGATTCGGTTGTCACCAGTTCAATCGTTTTATTGCTGGTTGGCTGCTCGATGGGAATGTCATGGGCAATGACCAATGCGGATGTTCCTGTTTTGATCAACGATATGATCGTCAGCGTATCTGAGAACAAATGGGTCATACTGCTGATTATCAATATTATTTTGCTGTTTGTGGGTACCTTTATGGATATCACGCCAGCAATTCTGATTTTTACGCCGATATTCCTTCCTATCGCCCAGAGCCTGGGAATAGATCCGATTCATTTCGGTATCATCATGGTCTTTAACTTAACCATTGGGCTCTGCACACCGCCCGTGGGAACGATTCTGTTCGTCGGCTGCAGTATTGGCAAAATCAGCATTGATAAAGTGGTTAAACCGCTGCTGCCGATGTTCCTGGCGCTGTTTGCGGTGATGGCGATGATCTGCTATTTCCCGCAGCTCAGCCTGATGCTTCCAGGGTTATTCACCCCTTCCTGAAGAGACTTCGGGCCTGACAACGTCAGGCCCGAGCGATTCGATTACGGTGCCGGGTTCACCAGGATCTGGCCAATCGAGCCGCGATCGGCCATCTCCAGCGTCTGGCTGGAGTACTGGAACGGGAAATGCGGCCATGACGGCTGGTTGTAGTAGACCAGCAGTTCAACCTGACCATCCACCCATACGGTATCCTTCCAGCCCCGATCTTCCGGGAATGGCATCGCACCGTTGACGTTGCGGATCAGGAACATCACCCCTTCAATATGGAACGACTGCGGTTCATCGGCACGAACCGTCCAGCGCTCCCAGGTTCCCTGTTGAGCGGTAATATCAATACGCTGCGGATCCCACAACTGGCCGTTAATGCCAGGATCGTCGCCCAGCACGATATCGCGGCTGCGCAGCGGTGTGCCGGTCATGATCTCGGTGGAAAGCAGGCGCATTGGCAAATTATCCGTCACCAGCGGCAGCAGCCCGGTGGGTTTAAGCGTCAGCACCAGCGTGGAGATCAGGATGCTCGAAGGCTCAAAGAAGCCGCGCAGACGATCCATAATGCCCGCGGCCTCGCCACAGGTGATAGACACTTCGTCGCCGTTGGTCATGTCGACCAGAATTTCACGGCGTTCACCTGGTGCGAGTGACAGTTGGTTGACGGAAACCGGCGCAGGAAGAAAACCCTGATCGCCTGAGATAACGTGCAGCGCACGACCATCGCTCATCTGCAAGCGATAGCGGCGGGAGTTAGAAGCGTTCAGCAGGCGCAGACGCACCCAACCGCGTGAAACTTCGACATACGGGCTCTGCGCCCCGTTCACCAGCAGCGTGTCGCCAACAAAGCCACCGCTGCCCGGTTCGCTGTATTCCGGTGTACCAAAGTTATCCAGCCGCTTATCCTGGATAATGACCGGAAAATCATCAACACCGTAGTGATTTGGAATAGGCAGAGACTTACTCACTTCGTCTTCCACCAGCCACATCCCCGCCAGGCCGTTATAAACCTGCGGTGCCATATGGTTGGGCGTATTAGCCTGATACCAGAGCGTCGCCGCGCTCTGGCGAATCGGCAACACTGGTGCCCAGTCAGCGTTTGGCGACATCATACGCGCCGCACCGCCAATCAGCGGGCCCGGCACCTGTAAACCACGCACCGTCATCGCGACGTTTTCTGTCAGACGGTTGCTGTAGATCAGTTTGACGTCATCGCCGTTCCAGACGCGGATAGTCGGCCCGAGATAGCGGCCATTGATCCCCCAGACGGGCGCGCGCGTTCCCTGGGAGAAAGACCAGTGCGAACGCTGTAGGGTAAGAAAGAGAGGCTGTCCGCGACGCGATTCCACCAGCGGCGGTACCGGCAGTTCTGGCTGATTCCCTGCGGCATTTGCCCTCAGCGGAACTGACCCTGCGCAGAGCGCAACGCCCGATGCCTGAATAAACTGACGCCGACTGAGTGACATATAAACTCCATGAAAACTGATCAATCAAAAAGGGAATTCGTTTCCCGTAAGCCAGCATCGCGTTCTTGCTCTCGCCGCCATGCTGTACCCGGCAGCGAGATAGCCTGACCCGGTATTATATTTTTCCGTCAGACTCGCGTTGGGCGACTTCTTTATCCAGTTCTTCTATCTTCGCCTTCATCACCTCGCGGCAGTGCTTTGACAGCTCGCGAACCTGATCTTTACCCCATTTGCTGGTATCAATCGGCGGCAGCATTTCAACAATCACCAGGCCGTTATTCAGGCGGTTAAGGTTAATCTTATCCGATGTATTCGAAACGCACACGGGAATAATCGGCACCCCTGCCGCAATTGCCGCATGGAAAGCGCCAGCCTTAAACGGCAACAGACCGCGACCGCGGCTGCGCGTCCCTTCCGGGAACATCCAGAAAGAGATTTTGCGATTTTCAAAGTGCTTCACCACCTCAGCGATAGTGCTGTGCGCTTTTGCCCGATTATTACGGTCGATCAACAAGTTACCCGTCAGCCAGTAGAGCTGGCCAAAGAAAGGTATCCACACCAGGCTTTTCTTGCCGACGGTGACGGTTGGCGGCTGAACGATATTGGCCGCGGTGATCATGTCGTAGTTATTCTGGTGGTTGGCGATGTAGATAGCATTGCCATAGCTCGCTGCATCCGCAGGCAGACGGGTTTCGACTTTCAGCCCAAAGAGCGGGGCCATACGACCGAACATATGGCCGAAGGTGGCAACGTGTTTTGGATTACGCGGACTAAACAAGCAATAGATACAGCCAAAAACGCATACCAGGATGCAGTAAATGACCACGATGATGACACGAAAAATAAATAGCATAGCTACCCCTGAACCACTGACCGCTTAGAATTATATATCGGCCAGGATTTATGACTCACAAACCCTCGTGAGGGCTATTCTTATTCGCAACGGCGTAATTAACAACGCTTTTACAGGAAAATGTGCGTGTTGTTGCCCTTGCCCCTCACCCCGACCCTCTCCCCAAAGGGGAGAGGGTGAAAACCAGTGCAAGGGTCAACACTGAACTCGGTCGGTTCCCTCTCCCCATTGGGGAGAGGGCTAGGGTGAGGGGCAAGTTTACTCCTCACTCTCCCCCGCGCTCTGGCGCATCGGAGAGTCGATATCGATCCGGTCGATTTTCTGCAACCCGCGCATCAGCGTACCGCGACGGCCGCGTTCACCGGTGATTTTCTGCAACTCTTCCGGGCGCAGTTTAATTTTACGTTTACCGACGTGCACGGTCAGCGTCGTCTGCGGCGGCAACAGGTAGAGGTGCGCCAGGCTATCTTCGCCTTTCGCCGCTTCCGCCGACGGGATGTTGATAATCTTGTTACCCTTCCCTTTCGAAAGCTGCGGCAGATCGCTAACCGGGAACATCAGCATGCGCCCGGCGCTGGTGATCGCCAGCAGCATGTCGGACTCATCCTGCACCACCACTGGCGGCAGAACGTGCGCATTTTCAGGCAGCGATATCATTGCCTTGCCCGCGCGGTTACGCGCCACCAGGTCATTGAAAGTACAAAGGAAACCGTAACCCGCATCGGAAGCCATCAACAGCTTCTGATCGTCGCTTTCCATCAGCATGTGCTCGACGGTCGCGCCCGGCGGCAGGGTCAGTTTACCCGTCAGCGGCTCGCCCTGACCGCGCGCCGATGGCAGGGTAATCGGGTCGATGGCATAACTGCGGCCCGTGGTATCAACAAACACCACCGGCTGGTTGCTCTTGCCTTTCACCGATGCTTTCCAGCTATCGCCCGCTTTATAGCTCAGGCCCTGTGCGTCGATGTCGTGGCCTTTGGCGCTTCGCACCCAGCCCATCTGCGACAGGACAATCGTTACAGGCTCAGACGGCAGCATGTCGTGCTCGCTCATCGCCTTCGCTTCATCACGTTCGCGCAGCGGCGAACGACGATCGTCGCCAAAAGTATCGGCGTCAGCCTGAAGCTCTTTCTTCAACAGGTTATTCATTTTACGCTCAGAAGCGAGAATAGCCTGTAATTGATCGCGCTCTTTTTCCAGCTCGTTCTGCTCACCGCGAATTTTCATCTCTTCAAGTTTGGCGAGATGGCGCAGTTTCAGTTCGAGGATGGCTTCCGCCTGCGTTTCGCTGATGCCAAAGCGCGACATCAGCGCCGGTTTTGGCTCATCTTCGGTACGAATAATCTCGATAACTTCGTCGATGTTGAGAAACGCCACCAGCAAACCTTCAAGGATATGCAGGCGCTTAAGCACTTTCTCCAGACGATAGTTGAGGCGGCGGCGCACGGTATCACGGCGGAACGCCAGCCATTCGGTGAGGATCTCCAGCAGGTTTTTCACCGCCGGACGACCATCCAGGCCAATCATATTCAGGTTGATACGATAGCTTTTTTCCAGATCCGTGGTGGCGAAGAGGTGATTCATCACCGGTTCCATATCCACACGGTTGGAGCGTGGCACAATCACCAGACGCGTCGGGTTTTCGTGGTCTGATTCATCACGCAGGTCATCCACCATCGGCAGCTTTTTATTGCGCATCTGGGAGGCTATCTGTTCCAGCACCTTCGCGCCGGAAACCTGATGCGGCAACGCGGTGATCACCACTGCGCCGTCTTCTTTGCTCCAGACCGCGCGCATACGCACCGAACCGCGTCCGTTCTGGTAAATTTTGCGGATTTCCGCGCGTGGGGTGATGATTTCTGCTTCGGTCGGGTAGTCCGGGCCGTGGACGATATCAAGGAGTTCATCAAGCGTCGTTTTTGGCTGCTCGATCAGTTTGATTGCCGCACTGGCGACTTCCCGCAGGTTGTGCGGAGGAATGTCGGTCGCCATACCGACTGCAATGCCGGTGGTGCCATTCAGCAGAATATTCGGCAGACGCGCAGGCAGCATTTTCGGCTCCTGCATCGTACCGTCAAAGTTCGGTACCCAATCAGCAGTGCCCTGCCCCAGTTCGCTCAGCAGCAGTTCAGCATACTTCGACAAACGCGATTCGGTATAACGCATCGCCGCGAACGATTTCGGATCGTCCGGCGCACCCCAGTTCCCCTGGCCGTCAACCAGCGGGTAACGGTACGAGAACGGCTGCGCCATCAGCACCATCGCTTCATAGCAGGCGCTGTCACCGTGCGGGTGGTATTTACCTAACACATCACCGACGGTACGCGCCGATTTTTTAAATTTGGCGCTGGCGTTCAAACCCAGTTCCGACATCGCATAGACGATGCGACGCTGCACCGGTTTCAGGCCATCACCAATAAACGGCAACGCACGATCCATGATGACGTACATGGAGTAGTTTAAGTAGGCGTTTTCCGTAAATTCATGTAGCGCAAGGCGCTCTGCCATATCGCTCATTAATTGGGGTTCCTCAAATCTGCATGCTGACCGTTCGGACGGCAATATTGCCGCAGATAATACCCTATCTCACGGGCTGAGTCACAAGTCCGTGAGATAAGGCAAGGAAAGGAAGGGTTATTGTAGCGGCAGGTAGATATCCGTTTGCAGTTCGTGCTCGGCAACCTCATGCACAAAATTGAGGTACTGGAAAAAGACCGGGAAATCACGCGGCGTTTCACCGCTACCCGGCAACCAGTCGCGGAACAGAAACCAGACGCTATCTGCCAGCGTATCCAGCGCCCCCTGATGGCGAACCACGGCACAACGCCCGGCGGGAATTTCACTGTTGATCACACCGTGTATATTCTCGGGAACAGGTTCGTTTACGCTACCGCAAATATCAAAGCGGAAGGCATCTGGTGGCGTCGTTTGTGGGTCATCCCAGGCAATACCGAAGGTTTTGCTTTGGGAGACGGGCGACAGGCCCGTCTCTTTGCGCCATAAAATAAATTTAGCCGCGCTGTAGTTGACTAACTCCGGGCTACAGCGATGCTGCAGCAAAGCAACCGGCGTGCGGGGAAAATCGACAAGGGTGACATCCATATTTTTTTGCCCTTTTATGTTCATCATCGGCATGCGTTGATGCCAGCCGCGCCAGTCAGGATGCTGCCGGAACTGTCGCGGGCTTTGGTCAAACGCGATTTTGAAAGCACGAGTGAATGACTCCGGGTTCTGAAAACCCGCGTCCAACGCAATATCGATAACCCTATCCTGAGGATTGAACGCCAGCCGCCACGAAGCGCGGCGTAGCCGTAACCACTGGATGTAGCGGTAGAGCGGCATGCCACACCAGGCAGTAAACTGCCGATGGAAATGGAAAGGCGAACAGTGCGCCATCTGGCTTAATGTCTCGAGCGAGAGAGACGTATCCAGATGGCGCTCGATATGGTCACACACCCGCCGCAGGCGAGCAGAGTATTGCGCTTTCAGTAAGTCGTTCATCACTGCCTCCGTGCCAACAATAGTGCCGGGCTGTCGCAGTTAAATCCTGACCGATCTTGCGCAATATTTCCGGTTACGGTTTCAACTTCTGGATCTGTTTAACGTCGATTTCCACCGAGTTCCAGTCTTTATCCACTTCACCACGGATTTCAACTTTATCCTGCGGAGTCACGGTCAGGCCGTTCCAGCGTTTGTCGTCGATATCCACGTTGATAGTGCCGGTCTCATCTTTAAAAGTGTAAAGATCGTCAGAAATACGTTCAGTGATATTCCCTTTCAGCGTCACCCAGGTGTCGTCACGCAGAGATTTCGCGTTAGCAACGGTGGTGGAAGTGCCGTCAGGGCCAACAAAACCACCGCCTTGCGTGGTTGTTGGGCCGGAAAAACCGCCCTGAGAGGTCGCGAGAACCGGAGTGGAGATCAGCGCCAGAACGGCAGCCATTGCAGCAAGTTTCTTCATGATATTTTTTCCCTTTAATGTCATTTCGAACGTTATTTAACAGGATAATACTTAACAACTTCTTAAGGCGAAAATATTCATTTTTTTACTGTACAGCGTAGGCCGGGTAAGGGTTTACTGTCATTCACAGCCGAGGGGCAAGGAGGGTGAGATGCGTATTTTACTGGTGGAAGATGACAAATTGATTGGCGACGGGCTGAAAACCGGGCTCGGTAAAATGGGTTTTACCGTCGACTGGTTTACCCGTGGCGGTGAAGGGAAAATTGCCCTCGATAGCGCACCCTATGATGCGGTGATCCTCGATCTCACCCTGCCCGGCATCGACGGCCTCGATATTCTGCGGAGCTGGCGCGAAAAATCACACCACGAACCAGTGCTGATCCTCACCGCCCGGGACGCCCTCAGCCAACGCGTAGAAGGATTGCGTCTGGGCGCCGACGACTATTTATGCAAACCTTTTGCGCTGATTGAAGTTGCCGCCCGGCTGGAGGCGCTTATCCGCCGCGCGCACGGTCAGCCCAGCAATGAGTTACGCCATGGCGCGGTCACGCTCGACCCCGGAAAACTCACGGCTACGCTTAGCGGTGAACCGCTGGCGCTGAAACCGAAAGAGTTTGCGCTACTGGAACTTCTGCTGCGTAACGCCGGGCGCGTGCTGCCGCGTAAACTTATCGAAGAGAAGCTCTATAGCTGGGATGACGACGTTTCCAGCAATGCCGTAGAGGTGCACGTCCACCATCTGCGCCGCAAACTGGGCAGTGAGTTTATCCGCACCGTCCACGGTATCGGTTATACGCTGGGGGATCTGTGAATCTGTTCCGCCGCCTGAGCCTGCGCGTTCGTCTGACGCTCCTCTTTATGCTGCTTTCCGCAGCCGCCTGGCTGTGCGCAAGCCTGGTGGCCTGGCACCAGACGACCAATAAACTCGATAAACTGTTCGACACCCAACAGATGCTGTTCGCCAAGCGCATCAGCGCGATGGATTTAGCCGACCTGCGCAGCTCGCCGCAGTTTATCCGTGCGCCGAAGAAGGTGAAACACGGGCATCTCGACGATGATGTGCTGGCTTTCGCGGTCTACACGCTCGACGGCAAAATGGTGATGCACGATGGAGAAAACGGCCCGTTCATCCCCTACCACTACCGTCGGGAAGGGTTCGATGATGGCAACCTGATAAACGATGACGACCTCTGGCGCTTTCTGTGGCTCACCACTGCCGATAAAAAATACCGCATCGTGGTCGGCCAGGAGTGGGAGTACCGCGAAGAGATGGCGCTGGATATCATCACCTCGCAGCTTACGCCCTGGCTGGTGGCGCTACCGGTGATGTTTTTATTGCTGATCCTGCTGCTTAGCCGCGAACTGGGGCCGCTGAAAAAATTGACCCACACCTTGCGGCGTCGCTCACCGGAAGATGATACGCCACTGAACAGCGAAGGAGTGCCCAATGAGGTGCGCCCGCTGGTCGATGCCCTGAATAATCTCTTCCACCAGACCCATGAAATGATGGTGCGCGAGCGGCGCTTTACTTCCGATGCCGCTCATGAATTGCGTAGCCCATTAACGGCGCTGAAAGTACAGACAGAGGTCGCTCAGCTATCGCAGGATGATGCGCAGGCACGGGAAAAAGCCCTGTCGCAGCTCCATGAAGGGATCGATCGCGCCACACGCCTGGTGGAACAACTGCTCACCCTATCGCGCCTCGACTCTCTGGAGCATCTGGCCGATGTACAGACGATTCAGCTCGATGAAATGCTGCAATCTTCGGTGATGGATATCTACCACACGGCGCAGCGCGCCGGAATTGAAGTGCGTTTACACCTGAACGATATCTCCGTTGCCCGCACCGCACAACCGCTGCTGCTGAGCCTGCTGGTGCGCAATCTGCTGGATAACGCGGTGCGCTATAGTCCGCGGGGCAGCATAGTGGATGTAACCCTTGAGCATGACGGTTTTACCGTGCGCGACAATGGGCCGGGCGTCACGCCAGAGGCGCTTGCGCGCATGGGTGAACGCTTTTACCGCCCACCGGGCCAGGAAGAGACCGGAAGCGGGCTGGGGCTTTCTATCGTCCGCCGTATCGCGTCGCTGCACAGTATGGCGGTGGAGTTTGGCAATCTTCCTGAAGGGGGCTTTGCCGCCAAAGTCCGCTGGTAGCTGGATTATTGCGCAGGAAGCAAAAGACTTTGCACATTTTGCTAATATTCACGCTTCGACAAGAGGGGTATTATAACGACCAAACGCTTCTTACGAGGACAGAAAATGAGCAATATCCTGATTATCAACGGCGGTAAAAAATTCGGCCACTCTAATGGCCAACTGAACGACACCATGACCGAGGTCGCGGAAAGCTTCCTGCGCGACGCCGGGCATGATGTTAAAGTCGTGCGCGCTGACGGCGATTACGACGTAAAAGCCGAAGTACAAAACTTCCTGTGGGCTGATTCCGTTATCTGGCAGATGCCAGGCTGGTGGATGGGCGCACCGTGGACAGTGAAAAAATATATCGATGACGTGTTCACCGAAGGCCACGGTTCTCTGTATGCCAGCGATGGCCGCACCCGCTCTGACGCCAGCAAAAAATATGGCTCCGGCGGCCTGATTCAGGGCAAAACCTATATGCTTTCCCTGACCTGGAACGCACCGATGGAAGCGTTCACCGATAAAGAACAGTTCTTCCATGGCGTGGGCGTAGACGGCGTTTATCTGCCGTTCCACAAAGCGAATCAGTTCCTGGGAATGGAAGCGCTGCCAACCTTTATCGCCAATGACGTTATCAAAATGCCGGACGTGCCGCGTTATATCGCAGAATACCGCAAGCATCTTGGGCAGATTTTTGCTTAACTGGTAGGCTGGAATTAGAAGGAGTTAATTATGTTGACAGTTATTGCTGAAATCCGCACGCGTCCGGGCCAACACCACCGTCAGGCGGTTCTGGATCAGTTCGCAAAAATCATCCCAACCGTATTACAGGAAGCCGGTTGCCACGGCTACGCGCCGATGGTTGACCATGCCGCAGGCGTGAGTTTCCAGACCACATCACCCGATTCCATCGTGATGATTGAACAGTGGGAAAGCATTGCGCACCTTGAAGCGCACCTGCAAACCCCGCACATGAAAGCTTACAGCGAAGCGGTGAAAAACGACGTGCTGGATATGTCTATTCGTATCCTGGAAGCTGGCGTTTAACTTCCCCGATGTTTTGCCGGGTGGCGCATGCGCTTACCCGGCAATTTCTGAAAGCCTTTTACCAGTACAACTTCCAGCTCTGCGTCATCCGCACCAACGCTTCAACGTAGAAGTCATCCCCCCAGCGACTGCACTCATCCACGCCTTTCCCACTGGCAAAATGGTAGACCGGGTGTTTCAGCAGGCCAGTACCCGCTTCATATAAACCGTCCAACTTTAAGGAGCAGTTCATCGAAGCGGGGTAAGAAATCAGGCTTCGATGTCCGCCATGTCGCCTTTTTCCTGCAGCCAGTTACGGCGATCTTCCGAACGCTTCTTGGCCAGCAGCATATCCATCATCGCGTTGGTTTGCTGTTCATCTTCATCATCGATAATCAACTGCACCAGACGCCGCGTATTTGGGTCGAGCGTGGTTTCGCGCAACTGCAACGGGTTCATCTCACCCAGCCCTTTAAAGCGCTGAACGTTCGGTTTCCCTTTCTTACGCTTCAGTTGCTCCAGCACACCCGCCTTCTCTTCCTCGGTGAGTGCGTAATACACCTCTTTGCCGAGATCGATACGATAGAGCGGCGGCAACGCCACGTAAACGTGCCCTTGCTTCACCACCGCGCGGAAGTGTTTCACAAACAGCGCGCAGAGCAGCGTGGCGATATGCAAACCATCGGAGTCCGCATCCGCGAGGATGCAGATCTTGCCGTAACGCAGTTGGCTGAGGTCGTCGCTGTCCGGATCGATACCGATCGCCACCGAAATATCGTGCACTTCCTGCGAGGCGAGCACTTCATCGGAAGAGACTTCCCATGTGTTAAGGATCTTCCCTTTCAGCGGCATGATCGCCTGGTATTCACGATCGCGTGCCTGCTTGGCGGAGCCGCCTGCGGAGTCCCCTTCGACCAGGAACAGTTCGGTACGGTTGAGATCCTGCGCGGTGCAGTCGGCCAGTTTGCCAGGCAGCGCCGGGCCGCTGGTCAGCTTTTTACGCACCACTTTTTTCGCCGCGCGCATACGACGCTGAGCGCTGGAAATCGCCATCTCAGCCAGCATTTCTGCGGCCTGAACGTTCTGGTTCAGCCACAGGGAAAACGCATCTTTCACCACGCCGGAAACAAATGCGGCGCACTGACGAGAAGAGAGACGCTCTTTGGTCTGCCCGGCAAACTGCGGATCCTGCATTTTCACCGACAGCACGTAAGCGCAGCGTTCCCAGATATCGTCCGCCGTCAGCTTCACGCCGCGCGGCAGAATATTGCGGTATTCGCAGAACTCGCGCATCGCGTCGAGCAAACCCTGGCGCAGGCCGTTAACATGCGTACCGCCCTGCATGGTCGGGATCAGGTTAACGTAGCTTTCAGTCAGCAGTTCGCCGCCTTCCGGCAGCCACAGCAGCGCCCAGTCAACCGCTTCCGTTTCGCCGGAGAAGGTGCCGACAAACGGTTGTTCCGGCAGCGTCGGCAGGCCATTCACCGCTTCTTTCAGGTAATCCGTCAGGCCATCTTCATAGCGCCAGCTCTGCTCGGTGTTGTTCACTTTGTCTTTAAAGACGATTTCCACGCCAGGGCAAAGCACCGCTTTCGCTTTCAACACATGGTTGAGGCGCGAAACGGAGAAGCGCGGGCTGTCGAAGAAGGTTTCGTCCGGCCAGAAGTGGACGCTGGTACCGGTATTGCGTTTACCGCAGGTGCCGGTAACGTGCAGGTCTTCCACTTTATCGCCATTTTCAAAGGCGATGCTGTAGACCTGGCCGTCGCGACGCACGTTGACTTCCACGCGCCGGGACAAGGCGTTAACCACCGAAATCCCAACGCCGTGCAGGCCGCCGGAGAACTGGTAGTTTTTGTTGGAGAATTTACCGCCCGCATGCAGGCGGCAGAGAATCAGTTCGACCGCCGGCACACCCTCTTCAGGGTGTATATCAACCGGCATGCCGCGTCCGTCATCAATAACTTCCAGCGACTGGTCAGCATGAAGAATGACTTCGACACGTTTTGCATGGCCCGCCAGCGCTTCATCAACGCTGTTATCGATCACTTCCTGACCGAGATGGTTAGGGCGCGTGGTATCCGTGTACATCCCCGGGCGGCGGCGAACCGGCTCAAGCCCGGTGAGTACCTCAATGGCATCAGCGTTATAAGAAGATTGTGTCATGGTATGTTCGTAGGTAATGGGAGCGGCTTAATGCAGCCCCAGAAAGTCGATAATCTGTGTGAAATGATCTTCAAAGCCAACAAATGCGTGATTACCGCCCTCCTCTACCGTTTGGCGGCAGGAGGCGAAATAGTCAACGGCCTGGCGGTAATCAAGCACTTCATCGCCCGTTTGCTGCAACAACCAGATGAGATCTGGCGCTTCCAGCGGGTCGATTTGCATTACTTTAAGATCGTAAATATGGCGAGACTCTAGCACATAATGCTCACCTGTGTAGGGATTCTCGTTCGAACCGAGGTAGTTCGTCAGCAGCTCATAAGGGCGTATCGCCGGGTTCACCACTACCGCGGGTAGCATGAAACATTGCGACAACCAGGTCGCGTAATATCCCCCCAGGGATGAGCCAACCACGCCCAACGGTTCACCACCGTGCTTCAGCACCAGAGCCTCAAGCATTTCGGCCGCTTCGGCGGGATACGCTGGTAGCTGCGGAACCACCATGGTAATTTCCGGGTAGTGTTCCGTAAGCCACGTTTTCAGCGCCGTCGCTTTGGCAGACCAGGGGGAGCTATTAAACCCATGCAGGTAGAGAAGCGTAGCCATCAGTATCCTTCTGATGCCGTATCCGGGTGAAACTCCGACCCGGCAAGGCGGCAAACTTCAGTGGTGAGTGAGCCATCGGCATGCAGTTCCAGCCAGCGCCAGCCCGGCGAGACGATATCCAGCGTAAAGTTGGCGCAGTGGGGTTTAAACTGAACGCAGGTCGACGGCGTCGCCATCATGCGACGACCGTTCCAGTCGAGATCCAGTTCCTGATGGATATGGCCGCACAGCAGATGTTTCACCTTTGGGAAACGCGCCAGCACGCTATCAAGCGCCCCGGCATTACGCAAGCTGTGCTGATCGAGCCAGCTACATCCCGCAGGCAATGGATGATGGTGCAACAGCAGCAGCGTGTGACGTTCCGGCTCTTCTGCCAGCCGTTTTTCCAGCCACTCCAGTTGAAAATCGCTCAGTTCGCCATGGGGTACGCCAAAGACCTGACTGTCGAGGAGTAAAATCTGCCAGTGCTCGCCAATCATCACGCGTTTTGCCGGGGAGATCCCCGCGTCCTGCAACGTGCTGTACATGGCTGGCTGAAAGTCGTGGTTGCCCGGCAGCCAAACGCAAGGCGCAGAAAAGCCCGCGATGCCTTCAGCGAAGTGCTGATAGGCCGCGGAGGTGTGATCCTGTGCTAAGTCGCCGGTTGCGACAACCAGATCGACTTCACGCTGCGAGGCTTTAATCGCCTCAAGCACGGCGTAATAGCTTTCCCAGGTATTCACGCCTAACAGCGTTTCACTCTTTTTAGCGAACAGGTGAGTATCAGTAATTTGCAGTATCCTGACACTGGCCCCACCAGCCAGCGGAAGGTTTAACAGGCTTTCCAAATGGTGTCCTTAGGTTTCACGATGCTTAAACCGGAATCGCCATCGCTCCATATGCTAAACAGTAACGTAACCAGTCAGCCAGAAACTGGTTAATTTGATGCTTTTCGTCGCGTTGATGCAACTTTTTATTAGGGTAATCATAACGTGCTTTGAAGCGAAAAATCTGCTGACTCGAACACACTTCGGCCACCATCGCGTCATGATACAGGCGTACCGTCATGGAAGGCAGGCTCCAGTAGCTCACTTTTGGGTGCGTCTGTTCTATCTCAACCAGTGTAGTGTAACGAGTCGATTCGACTATCGTTAAGCGGTATTGCGCATTCGCCACCTGATAGTTCACTGCGTCGCCGGGCTCATCACTACGCGGCAATAATCGGCGTAACTGGGCGAAGTTGGTTTCGCACAAACGCATCATTTCAGGGAAGTCAGGTGTATAGCGCTTCATTTTAACCACTCTTGTCGTAACTCTTGATAATGCAACTGCAGCCATTGCAGGGCGATGACCGTCGCTGCGTTGTCGATTTTTCCCTCTTCTACCCACTGATAAGCGTGTTCCCGGCTTACCACATGAACCCGAATATCTTCGTGCTCATCAGCCAGACCATGTATGCCTTTGGCCGTCGTCGCGTCGACTTCTCCGACCAATAAGGAGAGACGTTCGCTTGTACCGCCCGGGCTTGCCAGATAGCTCATGAATTTCTTCATGCGTCCAACGGATAGCCCCGCCTCTTCAACAGCTTCCCGGCGAGCCACCTCTTCGACGGTTTCGCCTTCTTCTATCATGCCAGCCACCATCTCCAGCAGCCACGGGCTTTCGCTGGTATCGAAGGCGGCAATCCGGATCTGTTCAATCAGCACAACTTCATCCCGCACAGGGTCAAAGGGTAGCAAGACTGCGGCGTGACCGCGCTCAAAAATTTCGCGTTTCACTTCGCCACTCATTTCTCCGTTGAATAAACGGTGACGAAAACGATACAAATCAAGCGAAAAAAAACCGCTGTACAGCGTTTCCCGTGCAATAATTTCTACATCGTTTTTCGAGAACGTAACCACTGAGTCATTCGTCTTAGTCATGATTGGTTCCAATTGCGTTTGTGCTGAAATTGTGGATTTACGGTTAGTTTGACTACCGTTTAGCTGGCTGTGTGCTAGATTGATGCAAATTAACGCCGCATGGCACATTACGCCAACTTTTTAAACTGGCAGACTCTGATACAATCGGCGAATATTTTTCTGAATTAGATCAGCGCTAAGCTTCACAACAAGGAATGCAAATGAAGAAATTGCTCCCCATCCTTATTGGCCTGAGCCTTACGGGTTTCAGCGCAATGAGCCAGGCAGAGAACCTGCTGCAAGTGTATCAGCAGGCGCGTTTAAGCAACCCTGACCTGCGTAAATCCGCAGCAGACCGCGATGCCGCATTTGAAAAGATCAACGAAGCGCGTAGCCCACTGTTGCCACAGCTTGGCCTGGGTGCTGATTATACCTACAACAACGGCTACCGTGACAACAACGGCGTTAACTCGAACGTGAGCAGCGCATCGTTACAGTTAACGCAAACGCTGTTTGATATGTCGAAGTGGCGTGCCCTGACGCTGCAGGAAAAAAGCGCCGGTATTCAGGATGTCACCTATCAGACTGACCAGCAGCAGCTTATTCTGGACACGGCGACGGCCTACTTTAACGTGCTGAGCGCGATTGATGCGCTTTCCTATACTGAAGCGCAGAAACAGGCTATCTACCGTCAGTTGGATCAAACCACTCAGCGCTTTAACGTCGGTCTGGTTGCCATCACCGATGTTCAGAACGCCCGTTCACAGTACGATACCGTGCTGGCGAATGAAGTGACCGCGCGTAACAATCTCGACAACGCCGTTGAAGCGCTGCGTCAGGTCACCGGAAACTACTACCCGGAACTCTCTTCGCTGAACGTTGACAGCTTCTCTACCGACAAGCCGAAAGCGGTCAATGCGCTGCTGAAGGAAGCGGAAAGCCGCAACCTGGCGCTGTTGCAGGCGCGTCTGAGCCAGGATCTGGCTCGCGAGCAGATCCGCCAGGCACAGGACGGTCATCTGCCGACCCTGGATTTGAACGCCTCTACCAGCGTGTCTAACACCAAATATGACGGCAGCAAAACCGGCGGCTCTACCTATGCGGATCGCGATATTGGCCAGAACTCCATCGGCCTGAGCTTCAACCTGCCAATCTACAGCGGCGGTTCAGTAACCTCTCAGGTTAAACAGGCGCAGTACAACTTCGTTGGCGCCAGCGAGCAACTGGAAAGCGCGCACCGTACCGTGGTACAGACCGTGCGTTCCTCCTTCAACAACGTCAATGCTTCTATCAGCAGCATCAATGCGTATAAACAAGCCGTTGTTTCTGCCCAGAGCTCATTAGACGCGATGGAAGCCGGTTACTCTGTGGGTACGCGTACTATTGTTGACGTGTTGGATGCGACCACCACGCTGTATAACGCCAAGCAGCAGCTCTCCAGTGCGCGTTATAACTACCTGATTAACCAGTTGAATATCAAATCTGCGCTCGGCACGCTGAACGAACAGGATCTGCAGGCGCTCAACAACTCACTGGGTAAACCGGTATCAACGACGCCTGAGTCCGTTGCCCCGGAAAACCCGCAGCAGGACGCTTCTGCTGACGGCTATAACGGCGCGACCACGACCGCGAATCGTTAAGGCATTTACTGCCCAAAAACGCCACGCCCACCCGGCGTGGCGTTTTTATTTCCACTGAACGTAAGGCAACGTAAAGATCGCCCAGTTTCTTTCCCTTCTCGCTTCATTTTCAACCAGCCATCCACTATCCTGAGCGCTATTGCTCTACCACTGGGTCCAGGAAAATAACGATGAAACGGACAAACAATATTAAGCACGCCGCTTTTCGCAAAAGCTGGAGTGCGCGCCATTTAACACCGGTTGCTTTCGCTGTTACTGCCGTCTTTATGCTGGCGGGCTGTGAGCAAAGCGACGAAACGGTCACTCTCTATCAAAACGCGGACGACTGCTCGGCAGCCAACCCGGGTAAAAGTGCGGAATGTACCACCGCCTTTAATAACGCACAGAAAGAAGCAGAACGTACTGCGCCGAAATATGCCACGCGTGAAGATTGCGTAGCGGAATTTGGTGAAGGCCAGTGTCAGCAAACGCCAGCTCAGGCAGGTGTTGCGCCAGAAAACCAGGCACAGGCACAAAGCAGCGGTAGCTTCTGGATGCCGTTGATGGCCGGTTACATGATGGGTCGTATGATGAGCGGCGGCGCGGGCTTCCAGCAGCAGCCGGTCTTTACCTCGAAAAATCCGGCCAGCCCGGCTTACGGTAAATACACCGACGCCAGCGGCAAAAACTACGGCGCCGCGCAGCCAGGCCGCTCCATGACCGTACCGAAAACCGCGATGGCGCCAAAACCGGCCACCACCAGCACGGTCACTCGTGGCGGCTTTGGCGAATCTGTCGCTAAACAGTCCACCATGCAGCGTAGCGCTACGGGCACCTCTTCTCGCTCGATGGGCGGCTAAGCGACATGGAAAGAATCAGCATTACCGAACGCCCGGACTGGCGTGAAAAAGCCACTGAGTATGGCTTCAACTTCCACACCATGTACGGCGAGCCGTACTGGAGTGAAGAAGCCTACTATAAGCTGACGCTGGCGCAGGTTGAGAAACTGGAAGACGTCACCGCCGAACTGCACCAGATGTGCCTGAAAGTTGTGGAGCGCGTCGTTGCCAGTGATGAACTGATGGCGAAGTTTCGCATCCCTAAACACACCTGGGGATTTGTGCGCCAGTCGTGGCAAACGCATCAGCCTTCGCTCTATTCACGCATGGATCTGGCGTGGGATGGCGTAGGTGAACCGAAGCTGTTGGAAAACAACGCGGACACGCCAACCTCGCTGTACGAAGCGGCGTTTTTCCAGTGGATCTGGCTGGAAGATCAGCTCAATGCCGGTAATCTGCCGGAAGGGAGCGATCAGTTCAACAGCCTGCAAGAGAAGATCATTGAACGCTTTACTGAACTGCGAGAACAGCATGGTTTCCAGTTACTGCATCTGACCTGCTGTCGCGATACCGTTGAAGATCGCGGAACCGTTCAGTACCTGCAGGACTGCGCAGCGGAAGCCGAAGTCGCGACGGAATTTCTCTATATCGAGGACATCGGGCTCGGTGAGAAAGGCCAGTTTACCGATCTCCAGGACCAGGTTATCGGCAACCTCTTTAAGCTCTATCCGTGGGAGTACATGATGCGCGAGATGTTCTCTACCAAGCTGGAAGATGCTGGCGTGCGCTGGCTGGAGCCGGCATGGAAGAGCATCATTTCCAACAAAGCGCTGCTGCCGCTGTTGTGGGAGATGTTCCCGGATCACCCGAACCTGTTACCGGCCTATTTTGCGGAAGATGATCATCCGCAAATGGATAAATATGTGGTGAAGCCGATCTTCTCCCGCGAAGGCGCCAATATCTCCATCATTGAAAACGGGAAAACCGTCGAACAGGTGGAAGGGCCTTACGGCGAAGAGGGCATGATTGTGCAGCAGTTCCATCCGCTGCCGAAGTTCGGCGACAGCTATACGCTAATTGGTAGCTGGCTGATCAACGATCAACCCGCCGGGATCGGTATTCGCGAAGACCGCGCACTGATTACGCAGGATCTTTCCCGCTTTTATCCGCACATTTTTGTGGAGTAAATCCGGATTCAGATACCGCCCCTTCGCAGGGCGGTATTTTCTCTTCGCGCCAACGGCGAATCATCTCCAGCAACGCATCTCTTTCCTGTCGACAGGCGCGACGCTCACGCCTGACATGGTAAATCGCAAATCCCACCAGTACAGCAATCAAAGCTATCCAGTACCACGCAATATACATTCTTTCATCCTTAAAAGTTAAAATTAATTTACATTCAACACTCGTTATTCACATTAATAGCGAATTGTTGGTTTATTAATTATATATAACCTCGCGTACTATCATCGAAATAAATAAACCAAATTAAACTCTGAAAAATATACATTACGCTATTTGAAACAATGTAATCAGGATCACAGTCTATAACAATAGCGGTTGTGGTTGATATATCGCCCACCTACTATCCGAATAAATAAAGCAGATTAATATAATTAAAAAGAAAAGATAAAGTTTATACCTATTCATAAAAAACGATGTTTGTTATCTCATAAATAATCCACGGGAATATATAAGGAAATATCGTTATGTTTAGTCAATATCGAAAAACGTTCCTCGCGGGCGCGGTGGCACTTACCTTTAGCGTATCAAGCGCAGGTGTGCTGGCCGCAGGTTTTCAACCGGCGCCACCGGCGGGTCATCTGGGGGCGGTCATCGTCGATCCCTATGGTCACGCCCCATTAACCGCACTGGTTGAACTCGATAGCCACACCATCTCCGATGTAAAAGTCACCGTACATGGTAAAGGCGAGAAAGGTGTGCCTATCAGCTACAGCGTGGGCAATGAATCGCTGAAAAACTACGACGGTATCCCTATTTTTGGGTTGTATCAGAAGTTTGCCAACAAAGTCACCGTGGAATGGAAAGAGAATGGCAAACCAATGAAAGATGACTATACAGTTCAGACTTCCGCTATCGTCAATCACTATATGGACAACCGCTCTATCTCAGACCTGCAACAGCCTAAAGTGGTAAAAGTCGCCCCGGGCTTTGAAGACCGCCTCTATATGGTGAACACGCACACCTTTACCGCGCAGGGCTCTGACCTGCACTGGCACGGCGAAAAATCAAAAGACGCCGGTATTCTCGATGCAGGCCCGGCAACCGGCGCGCTGCCTTTTGATATTGCGCCATTCACCTTTGTGGTCGACACCGAAGGGGAGTATCGCTGGTGGCTTGACCAGGAAACCTTCTACGACGGGCATGACCGCAACATCAACAAACGCGGCTACCTGATGGGCATCCGTGAAACGCCGCGCGGTACCTACACGGCGGTACAGGGTCAGCACTGGTATGAATTTGACATGATGGGTCAGGTGCTGGAAGACCACAAACTGCCGCGCGGGTTCGTCGATGCCACCCACGAATCAATCGAAACATCGAAGGGCACCGTACTGTTGCGCGTAGGCAAAAACCGTTATCGCCGCGATGACGGGGTGCACGTCAACACTATTCGCGACCATATCCTGGAAGTGGATAAATCAGGCCGCGTGGTCGACGTCTGGGATCTGAATAAAATCCTCGACCCAATGCGTGATGCTCTGCTTGGCGCGCTGGATGCCGGCGCCGTCTGCGTAAACGTCGACCTGGCGCACGCAGGGCAGCAGGCGAAGCTTGAGCCAGACACACCGTTTGGTGATGCGCTGGGCGTAGGCCCTGGCCGTAACTGGGCGCACGTAAACTCCATCGCCTATGACGCTAAAGACGACTCCATTATCATCTCTTCCCGTCACCAGGGCGTGTTCAAAATTGGCCGCGACAAACAGGTGAAATGGATCCTTGCGCCATCCAAAGGGTGGGACAAACAGCTTGCCAGCAAGCTGCTGAAGCCAGTTGATGACAAAGGCAAACCGATCAGTTGTGATGAAAACGGCAACTGCCAGAACAGTGACTTCGACTTCACCTATACCCAGCATACCGCGTGGCTCTCCAGCAAAGGTACTCTCACCGTCTTTGATAATGGCGATGGCCGTCATCTGGAACAACCGGCTCTACCTACGATGAAATATTCCCGCTTCGTGGAATACAAAATCGACGAGAAAAAAGGCACCGTCCAGCAAGTTTGGGAATATGGCAAAGATCGCGGATACGACTTCTACAGCCCGATTACGTCCGTCATCGAATATGAAAAAGATCGCGACACCATGTTTGGCTTCAGCGGCTCCATTCATTTATTCGATATAGGCCAGCCGACCATTGGTAAGCTCAATGAAATTGACTACAAAACCAAAGAAGTGAAAGTGGAAATCGACGTTCTGTCGGATAAACCGAATCAGACCCACTACCGTGCAATGCTGGTTCATCCACAGCAGATGTTTAAATAAGAAGGAATAGTTATGTCTACTAAATGGATTAAATCATTATTTACCGGCGTAGTATTAACCGCCGCACTGGCAACCTCTTTCGCAGCATCGGCATTCACCGAAGGCACAGATTACATGGTGCTGGAAAAACCCATTCCCAATGCTGACAAAACGCTGATTAAAGTCTTCAGCTACGCCTGCCCGTTCTGCTACAAGTACGACAAAGCGGTCACAGGCCCGGTATCTGAAAAAGTGAAAGATCTGGTGGCATTCACCCCTTTCCATCTGGAAACCAAAGGTGAATATGGCAAGCAGGCCAGCGAAGTGTTTGCCGTGCTGATTGCAAAAGATAAAGCTGCAGGCATTTCCCTGTTTGATGCTAACTCACAGTTTAAAAAAGCAAAATTCGCATACTACGCGGCGTATCACGACAAAAAAGAGCGCTGGTCTGACGGTAAAGATCCGGCAGCCTTTATCAAAACCGGCCTTGATGCCGCTGGCATGAGCCAGGCTGATTTCGAAACCGCACTGAAAGAACCGGCGGTTCAGGAAACGCTGGAAAAATGGAAAGCGGCCTATGATGTGGCAAAAATCCAGGGCGTTCCGGCCTATGTGGTTAATGGTAAATATCTGATCTACACCAAGAATATTAAATCTATTGACTCTATGGCCGAGTTGATTCGCGAACTGGCGAGCAAATAACACAGGGAAATGCTTATGGCTTTCATTAAGGGATTATGGCGAAACCTTCGCGCAAGCCCGGTCGATACGCTGGTGAGGTGGCAGGAGGGGCGCTTTCTGTGGCTTTTTATGGCCATCGCGATGGGCGCGCTGATTGTGCTGGCGCACTCATTCTTCCAGATCTATCTCTACATGGCACCGTGCGAACAGTGTGTTTATATTCGCTACGCTATGTTTGTGATGGTGTTTGGCGGTGTGATTGCGGCGATAAACCCGAAAAACATTATCCTGAAACTGATTGGCTGCGTGATGGCGTTCTACGGCAGCATTATGGGGATTAAGTTTTCAGTCAAGCTGAATGGTATCCATTATGCGGTGCATAACCCGGATCCCGACGCGCTGTTTGGCGTCCAGGGCTGTTCAACAGATCCCACTTTTCCCTTTAATCTGCCGCTGGCGCAGTGGGCGCCTGAATGGTTCAAACCGACCGGTGACTGCGGCTATGATGCGCCCATCGTACCTGATGGCGTTACGCTCAGCAGTACTCAGCAGTGGTTTATCGATATGTATCAGCATTCTGAAGGCTGGTATCTCCTGCCGCCATGGCACTTTATGAATATGGCGCAGGCGTGCATGCTGGCTTTTGGTACGTGTCTGGTATTGCTGCTGATAATGAGTGCCGCCTGGGGTTTGAAACTACTCAGAGGGTAAAGAAAAAGCCTGATAGCGCGTCGCCTGTCAGGCCAGTAATCCGATTAAGAGAAAGAGCAAATGGCGCTGTGCTTATCACGCCCACCAACAGACTGTAATAGGTTAATATTGCAGCCTATTCGTAGACCAGCTAAGCGCAGCGCCACCCGGCCAGATTCACCCTACCTGCACCGACAACATACTTAAACTTCCCATTTCTACGCCATCCACCGGCATGGAGATCGCTTCCTCACCATCCCATGCGCCCAGCACGTACAATAATGGCAGGAAATGCTCTGCCGTCGGGTTCGACAGTGAACCACCTTCGTGCTCCAGGTAATTCCCCAGCGGATGCTGCTCTACCGGGCCTTTCCACGTCAGATTCGCTTTAACGTAGTCATTAAACGACGTCGCCCACGGATAAGGCGCACCGTCGCCATGCCATTTTGCTGTTCGCAGGTTATGCACCACGTTGCCACTGGCCACCAGCATAATGCCCTCGTCGCGCAAGCTGGCAAGCTTACGCCCCATTTCCAGATGCCATGCCGCAGGCTTAGTGCTGTCTATACTCAACTGCACCATCGGGATATCCGCGTTCGGGTACATCTTAATAAGTACGCCCCAGGAACCATGGTCGAAACCCCAGGCTTCTTTATCCAGCGTGACGGGTACGGGCGACAGCAATTCAACAAGCCGCTGCGCCAGCGCCGGAGAGCCTGGCGCAGGATAATGAATGTCATACAGCGCCTGCGGGAAACCACCGAAATCGTGGATCGTTTTCGGCGCATCCATCGCAGTTACGCCCGTACCACGGGTAAACCAGTGGGCAGAAATAACCACGATCGCTTTTGGCCGGGGCAGCGTCTCGCCCAAATGTTGCCAGGTGCGGGTATAGATGTTGTCTTCCAGCACATTCATCGGACTACCATGACCTAAAAACAACGCTGGCATTCGGGTACGAGACATGTTGATATCCTCACAGAAGGTACAGTGTAATAACACTACATTAACCTGTTTTATGGGGAGTGAAACTCAGATAAGCATGATGATGATCTTCAGAAAATTTGAATGTAAGGTGGGGTAAAGAAGCGAGTTGCCTCTCGTAATGGAAGACAAAGTTCAATAATATAAATGATAATCATTATCATAAGGAGTAGACGATGTCGGTACCCTTAATTCTGACCTTGTTAGCGGGTGCAGCCACGTTTATCGGCGCATTTCTCGGCGTTATCGGCCAAAAGCCCTCCAACCGCGTGTTGGCGTTTTCCCTTGGCTTTGCCGCCGGGATTATGCTGCTGATTTCGCTGATGGAGATGCTTCCCGCCGCGCTGGATACCGAAGGGATGTCGCCGCTGCTTGGCTACGGCATGTTCGTTATCGGCCTGCTGGGCTATTTCGCTCTCGACCGCATGTTGCCACATGCTCACCCGCAAGATCTGGCGCCGGCGGAAGTGAAACCCCTGCCGCCCAATATTCGCCGGACGGCCATTTTGTTGACGCTGGGTATCAGCCTGCACAACTTCCCGGAGGGAATTGCCACCTTTGTCACTGCCAGCAGCAATCTTGAGTTAGGTTTCGGGATTGCTTTTGCTGTGGCGCTGCACAATATTCCGGAAGGGCTTGCGGTCTCCGGGCCGATCTACGCCGCGACCGGGTCTAAGCGAAAGGCGGTATTCTGGGCAGGAATTTCCGGGATGGCGGAAATTCTCGGTGGCGTACTGGCATGGCTTATCCTGGGGAGCCTGGTCTCACCTGTTGTGATGGCGGCCGTCATGGCGGCAGTGGCGGGGATTATGGTAGCGCTGTCAGTCGATGAACTCATGCCACTGGCAAAAGAGATCGATCCCAATAACAACCCAAGCTACGGCGTATTGTGCGGGATGTCCGTAATGGGGCTGAGCCTGGTATTATTGCAATCGATTGGTTTAGGTTAATCATGGTGCCGTGCTTGAACAATAGCACGGCATAATCATGGGATTACAAATTATCACAAAATTTTATCTGAATAATGGCATTTACCCTTGCCAGTCCGCATCGTATTGTTATTATGCGCCAGCAACAATCTCGCATCACTAACTCAATCATCAAAATAATATTATTTTCGGGGAGTATTATTTAAAATAATATTTTAACTTATTCACGCCTATCCATTTAGATTTCCTAACTTTGTTCATTTATACCTTAGGATATAATTTTCATACACTGTATTTATTTATTCAGTTATGTCGTTATTTTTAAAAGGATATAAATTATGTTTACAGGAAAAAGAACGATACTGGCGCTCGCTATCACCGCACTCACTTCTGGTTACGCCCTGGCCGATGTTGACGGCGGCGGTGGTAAAATTACCTTTTCCGGCCTGATTATTAACGCCCCCTGTTCTATTCAGGCTGATGATGTCGATAAGCAGGTTAACCTCGGGGAAGTTCCCGCCAGCTATATTAATGCCAACACCCACTCTGACGCAGTAGACTCCAGCCTTCATTTGATCAACTGTGACCTGCCAAACTCCGACAATGGCGATGGAGACACAGTCTCTAAAGTAGACGTCACCTTCAGCAGCGGCAGTGTTGAACCCACTGACAGTAACCTGATGACCAATACCTATGCCAGCGGCGCGAACAATGTCGGGATTCGCTTACTGGATAAAAACAGCGCCAACATTACCCTGGGTGCTGCGCATACTGTCGATCTGATTACCACTTCAGCAACCCAGATCCTGCCGTTTAAAGCCTGGATGGAAAAAACAGGCTCGGCGGACGTCACCCCTGGCGGCGTAACGGCTACGGCAAATTACACCCTGATCTATAAATAACCCACAGGCGGCCATGATGGCCGCCTCCTCCTTGTATTTTTAATTACCCGGGTATGGACACCATGGATGCATATAAGCTGCTGATTTTAAGCGGTGGTTTGTCGCTTGCCTTTTCTTCTCAGGCCGTTGAGTTCAACCTGAACGCACTGGATAAATCTATGCGCGAGAGCGTGGATATTTCTCAGTTGAAAGAGAAATCCTCCATCGCGCCGGGTAATTATTTTGTTTCCGTCACGGTCAACAAAGCACAAATATCGTCAGGCCGGGAGCTCACCTGGAAAGCCGAAGGGCAAGCGGTGAATGTGTGCATTCCTGCCGATCTCGCGGATCAACTCGGGCTAAAAGAGAATATCCGAACCGTATTATCGTTAAAAAACAACTGTGTAGATTTCAGCGCTTACCCAGATATTCACTTTTCCCTGGATATGGCGAACCAGCGTCTGGATATTACCCTTCCGCAGGCGTTGCTGGCCTGGAAATCGGAAAACTGGATGCCGCCTTCCAGTTGGAATGACGGTGTGGCGGGTCTGCTTCTGGACTATAACCTCTTTGCCAGCACCTATCGCCCCAATCACGGCGAACACAGCGAAAACTATAGCTCCTATGGCACAACGGGGCTGAATATGGGGGCCTGGCGCCTACGCAGCGACTACCAGATAAGCCAAAGCCAAAGCGACGAGAGCTCACAGACCAGCCGCGGCATCTCGCGCACGTACCTGTTCCGCCCTCTGCCCTCTCTGGGCGCGAAGCTCACGCTGGGCGAGACGGATTTCAGCTCCAGTATTTTTGATGCCTTCGCCTATAACGGCGCTGCACTCATTAGCGATGACCGCATGCTGCCCTGGGAGCTACGCGGTTATGCGCCGCAAATCAGCGGGATCGCGCAAACGAACGCCACGGTCACCGTCAGCCACCAGGGGCGCGTCATCTATCAAACTAAAGTGGCACCAGGGCCATTTATCATTAGCGATCTCAACCAGTCCGTGCAGGGCACCCTCGATGTGAAGGTCACAGAGGAAGATGGACGCGTCAATACGTTTCAGGTCTCTGCCGCGTCGACCCCCTTTCTGACGCGTGAAGGCCAGGTTCGCTACAAAGTTGCCGCAGGAAGGGCGCGCCCGGATATTTCACACCATGTCATTGACGACACTTTTATCAGCGGCGAAGCCTCCTGGGGGATGTTATCCAATACCTCCGTTTACGGCGGGGTACTGGCGGCGGGCAGCAATTACCGCTCAGCCGCTCTGGGCATCGGTCAAAATATGTTGTGGATGGGAGCGCTTTCCTTCGATATCACTCACGCCAGCAGCACCTTCGATGACGGGCACACCGAGCAGGGGCGGAGCTACCGTTTAAACTACAGTAAACGTTTTGATGCCACCGACAGCCAGGTCTCGCTGGCAGCTTACCGTTTCTCAGAACGTGAATTTCACAGCTACGCCAATTTCATTGACCATTTATATAACGATGCCGATACCCAGGATGAAAAGCAGACCATCAGCGTCACCTTTAACCAGCCCATTGAGCCGCTCAATCTCAACCTTTATCTGAGTGCGCTGCGCCAGCAGTGGTGGGATGGCGATAGTTCAACAACCGCCAGCATCACGGCAGGTTTTAACTTTGATATTGGCGACTGGAAAGGTTTGTCGCTCTCCACCTCCTGGAGCACCACCCACTATGAAGAGAGCGATAACGAAAATCAGTTATATATCTCGCTCTCCGTCCCGTTCGACTACAGCCGCCGCATGAATTACGACATGCGTAACAGCGGCAATACCAGCCATATGGTGAGCTGGAGCGATGCCTCTAACCCACGCAACACCTGGGGCGTGTCAGCCGGAATGGAAACCAATAAACCCGACAATGGATCGCAATTCCGCGGCAACCTTCAGCACCTCACCAACATCGGTGATTTGCAGGTATCGGGAAGCTACGCCGCCAGCGATTACAGTTCCATGAGCGCCAGTTGGAGTGGTTCCTTCACCGCCACCCGGCATGGCGTGGCTTTACACCGTCGCAGTTTTGGCAACGAGCCCCGAATTATGGTGGATGCTGACGGTGTCTCGGGCGTCCCCATTCAGGGCGATTTTAACCAGACCAATCTGCTGGGCTACGCTGTTGTGCCGATGATCAGCAGCTATCAGCCCTCTGCCGTGGCCGTGAATATGAATAATCTGCCAGACGGCGTGACCGTTGATGACAATATTACGCGCGAGACCTGGACCGAGGGAGCTATCGGCTACAAAACTATCGTTTCCCGTGCCGGGGAAGACGTCAGCGCGGTGATCCGCACCGTTGATGGACGTTTCCCCCGCTTGGTGCCACTGTGCGCCTTGCTGAAAATAATATCGATATTGGGATAGTTGGTGAAGACGGGCATATCTGGCTCGGTGGCGTTAAGGCGGGCCAGCAATTCAGCGTGCAATGGGGCGAAAGCCAGCGCTGCCTTATTGAGCTACCTGCCAGCCTTGATGGCGTTAACCAACAATTTATTTTGCCGTGTCATTAATTAAGGATGAACAATGACGATCTCCAAATCACTCTCTCTTTTCCTGGTCATTCTGCCGCTGGCCTGCCAGGCGGCGATCCAGCCAGACCGTACCCGCATCATATTTAATGCGAGCGACAAAGCCGCCAGCCTCAAGCTGGAAAACCAGAGCAAACGTCTACCCTACCTGGCCTACTCATGGATTGAAAATGACCAGGGTAAGAAAGACGACACTTACTTCACCGCTCTGCCACCTATACAGCGCCTGGAACCCAACGCCACCACGCAGGTACGGGTAGTAAAACAGGAAAATGTCCGCACCCTTCCGGCGGATCGCGAATCGCTTTTTTACTTCAACGTTCGGGAAGTTCCCCCCAACCCGGAAAACAACGGAGATCACGCCATAGTGCAACTGGCCGTGCAATCACGGCTGAAGCTTTTCTGGCGACCCGCAGGGCTTAAGAAAAAACCGGGCGTCGAAGTGGAGCAGCAGCTCACCGCCGCGCAGCAGAACGGTGCGCTACGCGTGCAAAACCCTACAGGGTACTACATCACCCTTGCCTGGTTTGGCAAAGATCTCAGCCGCTTATTTCCCGGTTTCAACAGTACGATGATAGCGCCCTTCTCCGCCGTTACGCTGAATACGGGTAACTATAGCGGGGACACCTTTTCGCTCGGCTATATGGATGACTACGGCGGCATGCGCATGCTGAATGTGCGTTGTCACGGTCAATGCGTCGTGGCGGCCGTGGAGAAGCAAAAATGAAGCGCCTGTTGTGTTTATTCGCCCTGATCCTGCTCACCATGCTCCCCCTGCGCTCCGCTCTGGCTGTTCACTGCTACCTGGGATCTTCCGGCGGTTCTGTAGAGGGATATAGCAATATCGAGCCTTTTGCCGTGCCGAGTAATGCCAGGCCGGGGGATAAAATCTGGGAGAGCAATGATATAAAAATTCCGGTCTATTGCGATAACGGTACAGCAGACAACATGATGAGCGAAGATATCTATGCCTGGCTAAACCCTTATCACAGCGTTAATGATCCCTATTATCAGCTCGGCGTAACCTATGAAGGGGTCGATTATGACGCCTCACAGGGCAGCATCGGCATTGATACCCGCCAATGCCTCGATAATCAAAAACTGTCGATTTATACCCCGGCACAGATCAAAGCCTCAGGTTGGGAGGACAGGCTCTGCTCTAAAAACGTCAATGACATCCATTTTTCCCGCACTTTTACTGCACGAATGCGATTGTACGTGAAGATCATCACCATGCCGCCACATGACTACCAGAGCAGCATTAGCGACTACATACTGGTGCAGTTTGATGGTGTAGGAGGAGTCAACCAAAGCCCGGATGCTAAAAACCTGAAGTATCACGTCATCGGATTGGATCAAATTCGGGTACTTAACTGCAGCGTGAATTTCAGTATTTACCCGGAAAACCAAACCATCGACTTTGGCACCTTTAACAATATGGAGATTGCCTCCAAAACGTTAACCCGGGATTTCTCCATCAAGATGGACAAAAACATTGCTGATTCCGAGTGCACCGATACCTTTAAGGTCTCATCGTCCTTCTACACGACGGAAACCCTGACAGACGAGGATACCGCATTAAAAATCGGCAATGGTTTACAGCTCAAAATCCGCGATACAGAGGATAATTTATTCTCTGTCTACAACACTTATAAAGAGTATGCCGACTTTGACTCCAGCTTGCTGACCCATGAAAAAAACTATCAGGCAGAATTAAGTCAGGTGAGTGGCGAAGCGATCAGAACAGGGCCATTTTCGACGGTGGTGCTATTCAAGATTAACTATAACTAGTTATACGTGGTGGGAATTACTGCAAAAGCTCGCTCAGGCTTACAGAACGTCTCGACTCTGTAAGCCTGCAGCGTACCAACTTAGCTGGCTTTACGCTCGTGTGCCTGGCGGTAAGCCACCAGGTCTTCAATCGTTACCAGCGCCATATTGTGTTTGCGGGCAAACTCAATGCACTCCGGCGCGCGCGCCATGGTACCGTCATCGTTGGTCAGTTCGCACAGCACGCCTGCTGGCTTAAAGCCCGCCAGCGTCACCAGGTCAATGGTGGCTTCGGTATGACCACCGCGAGTCAGTACCCCGCCCTGCTGCGCGCGCAGCGGGAAGACGTGGCCCGGACGGTTCAGGTCAGACGGTTTCGCGCCGTCGGCAATCGCCGCACGAACGGTGGTCAGACGGTCAGCGGCAGAAACGCCGGTGGTGACGCCGTGCGCCGCTTCAATAGTAATGGTAAAGCCCGTGCCATACGCGCTGGTGTTGTTTTCTACCATCATCGGCAGATCCAGTTGCTTACGGCGTTCTTCAGTCAGGCACAAACAAACGATGCCGCTACCGTGACGGATAGTCAGCGCCATTTGTTCAACAGTCATATTTTCGGCGGCAAAGATCATGTCGCCTTCGTTTTCACGATTTTCATCGTCCAGCACCATTGCGCCGCGGCCTTCGCGCAGAGCAACTAACGCGTTTTCAACGCGTTCAAATGCAGTACCAAAAGAGGAAAGTAGCGTCTGATTCATGGTAAAAAAACCTCGTTAAAATTATGGTTACCAGAATCAGGGCAGTCTTAGGAGTGCCGGTTTAGCGGCAAATGGATAACGCGAGCGGGCTCAGCCCGGCTGGATCGTTACTCTCTCCCATCCGGACTCTAACCGTCGGCCCCGGAATTACACCGGATCTGCTGACCTTCGAGTTTGCACCCAAAGCGCTCGCGGGCTTTCAGCCGCTCCTTCGTCTTTCACGCTGCAACTGCGTTGGCTGCCTTCACTCACACCAGTCATTTAGTAAACTAAACTCCTGGTGATTCGCTCAGTTGCCGCCTTGCCGCAACGCGAAATACTTCGGATCTCGCTGATTTACCGCCGGTGGGGAATTTCGCCCCGCCCTGAGAATAAGCGTACTCACTATAACGCTATTGACTATCTTCGGCAATGCATAAGCTTCGAACAATTCTGGTTTATAGACCAGGAGGAAGGCACTACAATGAACGTCAGAACAGACTAATCAGGTAAACGACGATGATTGACCCGAAAAAAATTGAACAAATCGCACGCCAGGTCCATGAATCTATGCCGAAAGGCCTCCGTGACTTCGGGGACGATGTAGAGAAAAAAGTTCGTCAGGTACTGCAGTCACAATTGACTCGTCTGGATTTGGTGAGCCGTGAAGAGTTTGATGTGCAGACCCAGGTGCTGTTGCGCACGCGTGAGAAACTGGCGCTTCTTGAGCAGCGTCTGAGCGAACTCGAAAGCCGGGCGGCTGCGCCAGCGGAAGATAAAGAGTAAGAAAAATGCCGGGTGGCGCTGCGCTTACCCGGCCTACAACGTTATCCCTGGAAAAGCATTAATGTTCCAGTTCCGCGATATCTTCCTTTTTCGCCATCCGACAGTAACGCTCATAACGCTGGCAAAACCATGCCCGGTGTTCTTCATCCATGTTGCCGGTAATCGCTTTTAAATCAACGTCCTGACCCTGCTCGTGCATTCTGGCAAAACTGTGAGCCAAAAAATCGAAATTATTCAGGGAATCTATATTGCTGTGTTTCATCGGCATACTCCTTCAGTCGTTGAATTTCTGAGTGTCATATGCTTTTTCTACTTTCAGTATTTCCCTATTCCCCACAGGGGTTTGTGCAAGAAATGCGCTTTTTGCGGCTAATTATTGTGCTAAATCATATTTCCGGAATATCAATAAAAAACCCCGCGCTCACAAAGAGGGCGGGGTTTTAACGTTGAGTTTTACGCGCTTACTTGTTGGCGTCTTTCTGGATCTTTTTGATGATATTGGTGGTGGAGCAACCATCTTCAAAGTTGAGCACCAGCACTTCACCGCCGTTGGCCCATACTTCTTCGCTACCGGCTATCTGTTCCGGTTTGTAATCACCACCTTTGACCAGACGATCGGGCAAGATCCCGGCGATCAGGCGCTGCGGGGTATCTTCTTCAAAGGAAACCACCCAGTCGACGGACTCCAGCGCGCCCAGTACGATCATACGCTGTTCCAGCGGATTTACCGGGCGGGATTCGCCTTTCAGACGTTTGGTCGAGGCATCACTATTGACCGCAACAATCAGGCGGTCGCCAAGCTTACGCGCGTTAGCCAGATAAGAGACGTGACCCGCGTGCAAAATGTCGAATACGCCATTGGTCATGACGACTTTCTCGCCGCGTTTACGCGCAGCCGCCACGGCATTTTTCAGCTCTTCTTCGCTCATCACGCCAAAACCGGTTTCCGCGCGACCGCGTACAGCGTTTTCCAGCTCGATGGGCGAAACGGTGGACGTACCCAGTTTCCCAACCACCACACCTGCCGCCGCGTTGGCGAAGTAGCAGGCATCTTCCAGAGAATTGCCCGCCGCAAGCGTCGCCGCCAGCACGCCAATGACCGTATCACCAGCACCCGTAACGTCATACACTTCCTGCGCCTGAGTCGGCTGATGCAGCGGTGCTTTGCCCGGCTGCAGCAGCGTCATGCCCTGCTCGGAACGCGTCACCAGCAGCGCGGAGAGTTCATAATCAGCAATCAGCTTCATGCCGCGCTCAACGATTTCCGCTTCGCTTTTGCATTTACCGACAACGGCTTCAAACTCAGAAAGGTTTGGCGTCAGCAGCGTCGCGCCGCGATAACGTTCGAAATCCGTGCCTTTCGGGTCGATCAGCACCGGCACTTTCGCTTCACGGGCCAGCTTAATCATCTGCTGTACGCTTTCCAGCGCACCTTTGGCGTAGTCTGACAATACCAGCGCGCCCACGCTCGCCAGACCACTTTTGATGCGGTCGTGCAGCGGCTGCGGATCAACCCCGGCAAACCCCTCTTCAAAATCAAGGCGGATAAGCTGCTGGTTGCGCGACAGGACGCGTAGCTTGGTGATCGTCGGGTGCGTCGCCACGGAGACGAAATCACATTTGACGTTCACATCCGCCAGCGCTTTGTTCAGTGCGCGCGCCGCGTCGTCAATACCCGTCAGGCCAACCAAACGAGAGTTTGCTCCCAGGGACGCGATATTCATCGCCACGTTCGCCGCGCCGCCAGGACGTTCTTCGATGGTATCCACCTTCACCACCGGTACCGGCGCTTCCGGGGAGATACGGCTGGTGGGGCCGTACCAGTAGCGATCCAGCATCACATCACCAACAACCATCACCCCTGCGCGCTCATATTCTGGCAGCGTTACTTTCATTCGTGTCTCCTGAGAGATTCAAAAATTTGGCGCGATAATAGCACATTTCACGGCGTGACCAGCCACTTCAGCCAACTCGCCTCCACCTGTTCGCGCTCGGCGGTAAAGCGCTCCGCAGGCACGTTCCCCGACATCTCCTGCAACGCCAGATGATGTAGCGCATCGCGCAAGGTGGTATAAGCACGGGTCAATGCCTGCGCTTCCTGCTCGTCCATAATGTCGTTTTGCGCCAGCAATTCAAGGATGCGCACATTATCAGACCACCGCGTCAGCTTCGGTTTTTCGTGCGCGTAACGCAGCACCAGATATTGCGTAATGAACTCAATGTCGGTGATCCCGCCGGCATCAGTTTTGATATCGAAGCGATCGCGCTGTTTGCTGCCAAGATGGGCACGCATCTTCTCGCGCATCTCGCGCACTTCAGTGCGTAAGGTGTCGCCATCCCGCACATTGGTGAGGATCTGGCGGCGAATGGCATCAAACTGCTGTTGAAGCTGCGGGTCGCCATAGACCACGCGTGCGCGAACCAGCGCCTGATGTTCCCACGTCCACGCTTCATTTTGCTGATAGTCGGCAAAGGCTTCGGCGGTCGTCACCAGCATGCCCGCCGCACCAGACGGGCGCAGGCGTGCGTCAACTTCATAAAGGATGCCGGACGAGGTGCGGGTGCTGAAAAGGTGCATAATGCGCTGCGCCAGGCGCAGGTAGAACTGACGTCCATCGATTTCACGATCGCCATCGGTCATCACATCCGCCGGGCAGTCGTGAAGGAACACCAGATCCAGGTCGGAACTGTAGCCCAGTTCCCAGCCGCCCAACTTACCGTAACCAATCACCGCAAAACCGCGCCCATGGCGCTCATGCAGATGGGTCGGTTGCCCATAGCGGGCGACCATTTGCGTCCACGCCTGGTGTACGACAGCGTCGATCATCGCTTCCGCAAGCCAGGTCAAGTGATCGCTCACTTTCATCACCGGCAGGGTTCCGGCGATATCCGCCGCCGCGATGTGCAGCAGTTGCGCCTGCTTAAACTGGCGCAATGCTTCCAGTTGTTGCTCTTCATCCTCTTCCGGCACGCGCAGCAGATACTGGCGTAGCTCGTCACGATAGGCGTCGGTGGCGGTCGGTTGATAAAGCGTGTTGGGGTCAAGCAGTTCATCGAGCAGTAGCGGATAACGCGCCAGTTGGCTGGCGACCATTGGCGATGCCGCACAGAGGCGAATCAGGTGTTTCAGCGTGCCCGGATATTCACTCAGCAGTTCGAGATAGGTCGTCCGCGTGACAATACCAATCAGCAGCGGCGTGATGCGCATCAGTGGCACCGGCGCATCGTCGCGTACACAGACTTCGCTCAACAGATGCGGCATCAGCGAATCGAGTACCTGACGCCCGCGCGGCCCAATCGTGCGTTTATCAAGTTCTTTGCGGAAATCGGCAATCAGCGCCATCACCTGGCGGCGATCGTCATCGCTCAGGTGAGCCAGTACAGGCGGGCAGTCCTCTTCCTGCAACGTGTCCTGCCACAGTTCGCGCCAGTCTTCAGCAAGCTGTTCTTCTTCCGATGAGGTTTCGTCGTCGCCAATCAGTACATCAAAAATATGGCGAACGCCCGCCATCAGCCCTTCAAGCTGCACGGTGAGCGCATCCCAGTCGGCTACTCCCATCCCCCATGCCAGCCGCGCGCGGTTAAGGTCATCGCCTGGCAGGGTTTGCGTCTGTTCATCGTTGATACTTTGCAGCAGGTTTTCCAGACGCCGCAGGAAAAGGTAAGCCTCGCGCAGCGCGCCCGCATCCTGTTCAGAGAGCAGACTCAGGTTTTCTATCGCCGTAAGCGTCGGCAGTAATGCACGCTGCTGAAGCGACGGTTCACGCCCACCGCGAATTAACTGGAACACCTGGACGATAAATTCAATTTCGCGAATACCGCCCGCGCCGAGTTTGATGTTGTCCTTCAGGCCACGACGGCGCACCTCGCGGGCGATCATCCCTTTCATGCTGCGCAGCGACTGGATCACGCTGAAGTCGATATAGCGGCGGAACACAAACGGCCGTAGCATCGCGCGCAGTTCCTGGCTCCAGACGTCATCGTTGTCGCCCATAATCCGCGCTTTGACCATCGCATAGCGTTCCCAGTCACGCCCTTGTTCCTGGTAATAATCCTCCAGCGCGGCGAAGCTCAGCACTAGCGGGCCGCTGTCGCCAAACGGGCGCAGGCGCATATCGACGCGATAGACAAAGCCATCCTGCGTTGGTTGGTCGAGCACTTTAATCAGCCGCTGACCCAGACGGGTAAAGAACTGGGCGTTGTCGAGTTCGCGACGCCCGCCGCGCGTAGAGCCATGCTCCGGCCAGGCGAATATCAGGTCAATATCGGAGGAGAAGTTGAGTTCTCCTCCGCCCAGTTTGCCCATGCCAAGAATCAACAGCGGCTGCGCGACACCCTCAGCGTTACTGGGCGTACCCCATTCGCGGCAGCAGGCGTCATAGAGCCAGTCGCGGGCGCTGACGATCAGCGTCTCGGCCAGCACACTGAGCTGTTGCAGCGTATCCACCTCAGAAATCAGCGACAGCGACTGCGCCCAGGCGATACGCACCATTATCCGGCGACGGAACAGCCGCAGCGCACGCATGAGCCCGGCTTCATCGTTCACCTCCACCAGCTCCGCCTGTAGCCAGTTGCGGTAGTGCTGCCATTCGTCCGCCTGCGGCGGCTGGCTGGCGAGCGTTTCCAGCCATTCGGGATACATCGTCAGACTCTGCTGAACGAAATCACTGAACGTCATGACGGCCTGCGCCTGAGGCATCAACGTCGCTACCGGAAAGGTTTCCGGAAGCCGCTCAACCAGCGTCTGCCAGTGCTGCTGTAACTGCGATGAAAGCGGGGTCATACTCGGTTTCCCTGAGGTCAGTTATCGTTTTCCGCTGTGTAACCAGAATGGCTCAACCGCCAGCGCTTCATTGCGGAAATGTTCAATCTCAATGTGCTGGCGGGTCAGAATGGCGTGACGTAATCCCAGCCAGTTTTCAAGCCACGCCTCGGCCTGCGCACGATCATAATAGCCCGCCAGCAGTTGCACACAGGTGATATCGCGCGTTAAACGCGGCACCTGGTCGGCGTAGCCATCGCCCAGCGGGTACGCAAAAGTGCTGCGTAACTCAGCCGCCTGGCGAGAAAGGTGGGTATCGGCAAAGCGTTTGAAGGAGTCGCTGATTTTGGCCTGCGCTTTGCTATCGAGGAAAGTGCGCCAGCCGCGCGTCACCAGCCATTCGGTGAAGGCCAGTTTCGCCTGCGTGACCGCGACGTTGAAGGCGGCATCATGGGCTGAAATATCGCCACCCAACACTGCTTCCGCCTGAGTCAGTAAATCGCGAAGCTGCGCACTGGCTTTGCGCGGCACCACGCCGCCAAACAGCATCAGCGTATGGCGAATCTGGCCAATCGCCACCAGCACTTCCTCTTTCGCTTTTTTATTGCCGCGCAGCCACAGCTCTTCATGGTATTGCCAGTGAGAAAGCGCTCTTTCCAGCGCCGCTTCCATCCCCTGCTCAATGGTCGATTTCGGCGCGATTTGCATAATTGCCGCAGGCTTAATCGGACGCTCACTATTCCCCTGCGCCAGATGATAACCACGCGCGGCTTTGCTCAGGCTGCCCTGGCGTACCAGCCCGGTCTGGCTCAGTTGCTGCGCCAGCGCCAGCACATCGGAGGTTTCGCCAGAAAGCAATTCCAGCTCCAGTTCGCAAATCGTTTCCTGATGGTCGCCCGCTTTTACGTCACCCAGGTCGAGCGCAATTTCAATCTGGCTTTTGCCGTGATTCACCACCCACTTCTCACGATAAAAATCGGTGCAGAACAGGGGCTGCACCTGCTCTGCCAGACCCGTGGGCATTTCGCCCTGCGGCCAGACTTCCGCAGGCAGTTTATCGAGCGCCAGCACAGGTTCATCGATGTCGATATTGTACTCAGGACGCTGATGCAGCCCGCCGACGGTGCGACCGGCTATCTTCATGGTCATTTCATAGCGCCCGCCCGCACCGCGAATGCGCAAGCCCATATCATGACGTCGCAGCCAGTTATCTTCAGTTTCGTAGTAAATATTTAGCAGTTGACCGGCAGGTGAATGTTCTGCCTTCAGGCCAGAGAGATGTTGGCGCAGCGCTTCTACGCCCGTTTCTTCGACGATGAATTTTAGTTCGATTTCTTGTGTCATGGCTGATTTCTTATGGTTTCGTGACCCTGAAGTACCAATCAGGCGAACTTCCGGGTAATCTTTTTGTCAGTAGATAGTATTTTGCGAAAAATTACCACGCAATGCGCAATTTGCGCGGCAACTTTACGCGGTTAACATTATTGCGATGTCACTCGCGCCTCCTGGATGATTCTGATTGCTGTAGAAGGCTTTGCGTCGCCAGACTGTTGCCACTACTATCGTTCCACTTTTATGACAAAAACGATGACCTGATGCCAAAATTACGCCTAATCGCAGTCACTTTATTTGCACTCACCGCTTCTGCCATCACCCATGCTGATGAGAAGCGCTATGTTTCTGATGAACTGAATACCTGGGTTCGTAGCGGCCCCGGCGATAACTATCGCCTGGTCGGCTCCATTAATGCCGGTGAAGAAGTCACCCTGCTGCAAACCAATCCGAATACCGAATATGGCCAGGTGCGCGACAGCAATGGCCGTACCGCGTGGATCCCGCTGAAAGAACTGACGGCTACCCCGAGCCTGCGCACGCGCGTGCCGGATCTGGAAAATCAGGTGAAAACCCTGACCGACAAACTGAACAATATCGATTCGACCTGGAATCAGCGCACCGCTGAAATGCAGACCAAAGTCTCCCAGAGCGACAGCGTGATTAATGGCCTGAAAGAAGAAAACCAGAAGCTTAAGAATGAGCTTATCGTTGCGCAGAAAAAGGTCAGCGCCGCTAACCTGCAACTCGACGATAAACAGCGCACCATCATCATGCAGTGGTTTATGTATGGCGGCGGCGTGCTCGGCGCGGGGCTGATTCTTGGCCTGGTGTTACCGCATCTGGTACCAACCCGTAAACGCAAAGACCGCTGGATGAATTAGCTATAACGCGGCTTCTCTCGTATTATCCTCAGAGGACAACAGTGAGGAGAAGCGTGGCGTGAAGAGTTATCTGGTCGGTGGTGCAGTACGAGACGGTTTGTTAGGCCTGCCGGTCAAAGATAAAGATTGGGTCGTGGTCGGCGCCACGCCGCAGCAAATGCTCGACGCGGGCTACCAGCAGGTAGGCCGCGATTTTCCTGTGTTTTTGCATCCGCAAAGCCACGAAGAGTATGCGCTGGCGCGCACCGAACGTAAGTCAGGTTCTGGTTATACCGGTTTCACCTGCTACGCCGCGCCCGACGTCACGCTGGAGCAGGATTTACTGCGCCGCGACCTGACGGTCAACGCGCTTGCGCAGGACAGCGACGGCACAATCATCGACCCTTACGGCGGTCGTGCCGATTTGCAAAACCGCCTGCTGCGCCATGTCTCCCCCGCTTTCGGCGAAGATCCGCTCCGCGTACTGCGCGTGGCGCGTTTTGCCGCGCGTTACGCCCACCTGAGCTTCCGTATTGCCGATGAAACCCTGACGCTGATGCGCGACATGACCGCTGCCGGTGAACTGGAGCACCTGACGCCGGAACGCGTGTGGAAAGAGACAGAAGGCGCGCTCGGCACGCGCAATCCACAGGTTTTCTTCCAGACTTTACGCGACTGCGGCGCGCTGAAAGTGCTGTTCCCGGAAATCGACGCACTGTATGGCGTACCCGCGCCGGAAAAATGGCACCCGGAAATCGACACCGGCGTACATACGCTGATGACGCTCTCAATGGCCGCGATGCTCAGTCCTGAGATAGATATCCGTTTCGCCACCTTGTGTCATGATTTAGGCAAAGGCTTAACGCCAAAACATCTCTGGCCGCGCCATCACGGCCACGGCCCGGCGGGCGTCAAACTGGTCGAGCAGCTCTGTCTGCGCCTGAAAGTACCGAATGAGATGCGCGACCTGGCAAAACTGGTGGCGGAGTTCCACGATCTCATTCACACCTTCCCGATTTTACAGCCAAAAACTATCATCAAATTGTTCGACTCCATCGACGCCTGGCGTAAACCCCAGCGCGTAGAGCAAATCGCCCTGACCAGCGAAGCCGATGTGCGCGGACGCACGCATTTTGAAGCCTGCGACTATCCACAAGGGCGTCTATTGCGTGAATCCTGGATCATTGCGAAAAGCGTATCGAATAAAGAGGTGATTGAAGCCGGTTTTCAGGGGCCCGCGATCCGCGAAGAGTTAACGCGCCGTCGCATTCAGGCTGTTGCGAACTGGAAGGAAAAACGTTGCCCTCAGCCAAAAGGCTAAGGGCCGTTCATCAGAAGAACACCACGTACACCGCTGCCGCGACGATAAAGCGGTAGATGGCGAACGGGATAAACGAGATACGTTTGATGAGTTGCAGGAAGGTTTTAATCGCAACCAGCGCCACAAGGAAGGCCATCACAAAGCCCACCGCAAACATCGGAAAATCAGCCAGCGTCAGGAAGTGCCAGCTCTTGTAGAGATCGAGCACCGTAGCACCCATCATCATTGGCACTGCCAGCAAGAAAGAGAACTCTGATGCCGCATAGCGGCTTACGCCCATCAGCATGCCGCCGGAAATCGTTGCGCCAGAGCGGGAGAAGCCCGGCCACAGCGCCAGACACTGGAAACAACCGATGATAAATGCCTGGCGATAGGTCATATCATCCACGCCCACCGCCCGCGGCTGTTTAGGCTTCAGGCATTCGGCGGCGATCAGCAGGAAACCGCCGACAATCAGCGCGTACATCACGTTAACCGGATTAAACAGCGACTTAATGGTGTCGTGGAACACCAGCCCCAGCACCACCGCTGGGATCATCCCCAGCAAAATGTGGATGAGCGACAAACGCCCTTTCCCTTCGCCTTCATGAACCGGTCGGCCAAAATGGATGCCAATCAGGCCAAACAGACGACGCCAGAACATCACCACCACGGCCAGAATGGAACCAAGCTGGATCACCACTTCAAACGTCTTCGCCGTTTCCCCCTCAAAACCCAGCAGATGCCCGACAATAATCATGTGGCCGGTGCTGGATACGGGCAGAAACTCCGTCAATCCTTCGACAACACCCAGAATAGCCGCAACCAGCAGCGAGTGCATATCGCTCATCACTTAAACCCTTAAAATTTAAAAAATAAAATAAACCCGGCTCTAAGACCGGTGTATTACCGTTTGGTTTAATCCATTCTGAATTTAAATGGTTTGTTTCAGATTTTGGCCACGCTCGATGATAACGCCCACGTTCACCGCCCGCGCCACCGCGCCCGGTTTGCTGACTTTGATGCGCACCCACGGGGAGTTAAAGCGCGTCATGAGTAGCTCAGCCACCTCTTCCGCCACCCGCTCAACCAGCGCAAAACGGCTACCTTCAACGTGCTCAATCACCGCTTCGCTAATATCGGCATAGCTCAAACAATACTTGACGTCATCGCTTGAAGCCGCCCGGCGGTTGTCCCAGCCCATTTCGATATCGAACACCAGTTTCTGTTCGATGGTCTGTTCCCAGTCATAAACACCAATAGTGGTGATTACCGAAAGTTGCTCTATAAATACAATATCCATCACGACCTGCCTGCTTTTTGGCTGAACCGGATACCACTTCCGGCGAATTATGCGTATTATCCACAGATGCAGAGAATACTTCGACATTTTCACAACGGAACAGCGTTATGAGTGCAATCGCGCCTGGAATGATCCTCCTCGCCTACCTTTGCGGCTCAATTTCCAGCGCCATTCTGGTCTGCCGCATCGCGGGTTTGCCTGACCCTCGCGAGTGTGGCTCCGGTAATCCCGGGGCGACCAACGTTTTACGAATTGGCGGCAAGGGAGCAGCCGTAGCAGTTTTAGTTTTCGACATCCTGAAAGGGATGTTGCCAGTCTGGGGTGCCTGGGCCCTCGGCCTCACCCCGTTTTGGCTCGGTTTAGTGGCGATTGCCGCCTGCCTGGGTCATATCTGGCCCGTTTTCTTTGGCTTCCATGGCGGTAAAGGCGTGGCCACCGCATTTGGCGCCATTGCGCCCATCGGGCTCGATCTCACTGGCGTGATGGCTGGCACCTGGCTTTTGACCATCCTGCTGAGTGGCTATTCGTCGCTGGGCGCGATTGTCAGCGCGCTGGTCGCGCCGTTTTATGTCTGGTGGTTTAAACCGCAATACACCTTCCCGGTGTCAATGCTGTCCTGCCTGATCTTACTGCGTCATCATGACAATATTCAGCGCTTGTGGCGGCGGCAGGAAACGAAAATCTGGGCACGGTTTAAGAAGAAGAAAACAGAAGAGAAAGATTCATAGGCCGGATGCGCTTTTACGCCATCCGGCACTTATCATTACGCTGCCGGTAGTTCCGCCAGCGGCCAGCGTGGGCGAACCGTGACACCGAGATCCGCATCCACACCTGCTTTAAAGCGCACCATGCCTGCATAAGCAATCATTGCGCCGTTATCAGTGCAAAACTCCGGGCGCGCATAGAATACTTCACCACGACGTTTCTGCATCATTTCCGCAAGCTTCGCGCGCAGAGTTCGGTTCGCGCTCACGCCGCCCGCCATCACTAAACGTTTAAAGCCCGTTTTTTCCAGCGCGCGTTTGCACTTGATCATCAACGTATCGACCACCGCGTCTTCAAAGGCACGGGCAATATCCGCACGCGTCTGTTCGTCGTTGTCATTGTTGCGGATGGTGTTCGCAGCGAAAGTTTTCAGGCCGGAGAAGCTGAAGTCCAGACCCGGACGATCGGTCATCGGACGCGGGAAGACAAAGCGCCCTTCCGTGCCCTGAGAGGCCATTTTCGACAGCATTGGGCCGCCTGGGTAATCGAGCCCCAGCAGTTTCGCCGTTTTATCGAAGGCTTCACCTGCGGCATCATCAATAGATTCGCCCAGCAGTTCATACTCACCGATACCGGTGACGCTGATAAGCTGGGTGTGACCGCCAGAGACCAGCAGCGCGACAAACGGGTACTCCGGGGGATTTTCTTCCAGCATCGGCGCCAGCAGATGCCCTTCCATATGGTGTACCGGGATCGCCGGAACATTCCAGGCAAACGCCAGCGAACGACCAACGGTTGCACCAACCAGCAGCGCGCCCACCAGGCCCGGCCCGGCGGTGTAGGCAACGGCATCAATATCTTTCGCCGTCAGATTCGCCTCTTTCAGCGCAGCCTGGATCAGCGGCACCGTTTTACGCACGTGATCGCGCGAGGCCAGTTCAGGGACGACGCCGCCGTAGTCAGCGTGTAATTTCACCTGACTATACAGTTGGTTGGCTAACAGACCTTTTACATCGTCGTAAATTGCGATGCCGGTTTCATCGCAGGATGTTTCAATTCCCAGTACACGCATGGCTAGATTTACCTCGTTTCAATACCGCGCAGTGTAGGTTTTCTGCCCCGGCTTGTAAAACATTGTTCGCCCCAGCAAGCAGCCTCGTGTATACTCCCCACCCTTAAAAAGTCCCTTTCAAAAACGCGTCGGTGCTTTACAAAGCAGCAGCAATTGCAGTAAAATTCCGCACCATTTTGAAATAAGCTGGCGTTGATGCCAGCGGCAAACCGAATTTATTAAAGGTGAGAGTTACATGCCGGTAATTAAAGTACGTGAAAACGAGCCGTTCGACGTAGCACTGCGTCGCTTCAAGCGTTCCTGCGAAAAAGCAGGTGTTCTGGCGGAAGTTCGTCGTCGTGAGTTCTATGAAAAACCGACTACCGAACGTAAGCGCGCTAAAGCTTCTGCTGTGAAACGTCACGCGAAGAAACTGGCTCGCGAAAACGCACGCCGTACTCGTCTGTACTAATCTCTTGAGGGCACACGCTCTCAATTGTCAGACCGAGTAGTAGTTGCAAGGCCGTGCTTCCGGAAGGAATGCGCGGCTTGTTTTCGTTTAAGCATCATTAAAAACTACGGGGCTTATGGCTGGACGAATTCCGCGCGTATTCATTAATGATCTGCTGGCACGCACCGACATCATCGATTTGATCGATGCGCGAGTGAAGCTGAAAAAGCAGGGCAAGAACTTTCACGCGTGCTGTCCTTTCCATAACGAGAAAACCCCCTCTTTCACCGTCAACGGTGAAAAACAGTTTTACCACTGCTTCGGCTGTGGCGCGCACGGCAACGCCATCGACTTTTTGATGAACTACGACAAGCTCGAGTTCGTTGAAACCGTCGAAGAACTGGCGGCCATGCACAATCTTGAAGTGCCATATGAAGCAGGCAACGGGCCGAGTCAGATAGAACGCCATCAACGGCAAAGTCTCTATCAACTGATGGACGGTCTCAACGCGTTTTATCAGCAATCCCTGATGAACCCTGCCGCTGACCCCGCGCGCCAGTATCTGGAAAAGCGTGGCCTCAGCAATGAAGTAATATCCCGTTTCGCGATTGGTTATGCGCCTCCGGGTTGGGACAACGTCCTGAAACGCTTTGGTGGCAATAGCGAAAATCGCCAGGCGCTGATCGACGCCGGCATGCTGGTGACAAACGATCAAGGGCGTAGCTATGACCGCTTTCGCGAGCGCGTCATGTTCCCTATCCGCGACAAACGCGGTCGGGTGATTGGTTTTGGTGGACGCGTGCTGGGCGATGCCCTGCCGAAATACCTCAACTCCCCGGAAACCGATATTTTCCATAAAGGCCGTCAGCTATATGGCCTTTATGAAGCGCAGCAGACAGAAGCTGAACCCCAGCGATTACTGGTGGTCGAAGGCTATATGGATGTGGTCGCTCTTGCGCAGTACGACATTAACTATGCCGTCGCCTCGCTGGGCACCTCAACCACAGCAGATCATATTCAACTGCTGTTCCGGGTGACGAACAACGTCATCTGCTGTTATGACGGCGACCGTGCAGGACGCGATGCCGCATGGCGCGCGCTGGAAACAGCGCTGCCGTACATGACCGACGGGCGTCAGTTACGCTTTATGTTTCTGCCCGACGGCGAAGACCCGGATACGCTGGTGCGTAAAGAGGGTAAAGCGGCGTTTGAAGCGCGGATGGAGCAGGCACAACCGCTCTCCACGTTTCTGTTTAACAGCCTGATGCCGCAGGTCGATTTGAGCACCCCGGACGGGCGCGCGCAGTTAAGCACGCTGGCGCTGCCGCTCATCGGCCAGGTACCGGGCGAAACCTTACGCATCTATTTGCGTCAGGAGCTGGGGAACAAGTTAGGGATTCTGGATGATGCCCAGCTTGAACGTTTAATGCCGAAACAAGCAGAAAACGGCGTGGTTCGCCCCGCACCACAGCTAAAACGCACGACCATGCGTATACTGATAGGGTTACTGGTGCAAAACCCCGATCTCGCGCCGTTGGTTCCCCCCTTAACTGGGCTGGATCCAAAAAAACTGCCGGGACTTGGCTTATTTGCAGAACTGGTCAACACTTGTTTGTCACAGCCTGGACTGACCACTGGTCAACTTCTGGAACAATATCGTGGCACAAATGAAGCCGCGACCCTTGAAAAACTGTCGATGTGGGACGATATAGCAGATAAGGATATTGCAGAAAAAACGTTCACCGACTCACTCAACCATATGTTTGACTCATTGCTGGTTCTGAGACAAGAAGAGTTGATTGCTCGCGATCGCACACACGGACTCAGCAGTGAGGAACGCCGGGAACTCTGGACGTTAAACCAGGAACTGGCCAAAAAATAGAATTGAACGGCTTAAGTGCCGAATATCACTCGGGAAGCCCCCGAAAGCCGCGTGAAGGGCAGCGGCAAAATATAAATAAGTCCTCGTTACACTCTGTTGGCGGCTTGTTTCGCCGACCGACACCAATCTCATGAAATAAGTGTGGATACCGTCTTATGGAGCAAAACCCGCAGTCACAGCTTAAGCTTCTTGTCCAACGTGGTAAGGAGCAAGGCTATCTGACCTATGCCGAGGTCAATGACCATCTGCCGGAAGATATCGTCGACTCCGATCAGATCGAAGACATCATCCAAATGATCAACGACATGGGCATTCAGGTGATGGAAGAAGCACCGGATGCCGATGACCTGTTGCTCGCTGAAACATCGAACAACACCGATGAAGATGCGGAAGAAGCCGCCGCACAGGTGCTTTCCAGCGTAGAATCTGAAATCGGGCGCACCACTGACCCGGTGCGCATGTATATGCGCGAAATGGGTACCGTCGAACTGTTGACCCGCGAAGGCGAAATTGACATCGCTAAGCGTATCGAAGACGGGATCAACCAGGTTCAATGCTCCGTTGCCGAATATCCGGAAGCGATCACCTATCTGCTTGAACAGTACGATCGCGTGGAAGCAGAAGAGGCTCGTCTGTCAGACCTCATCACCGGTTTCGTCGATCCTAACGCTGAAGAAGATTTAGCGCCGACCGCAACTCACGTTGGTTCTGAACTCTCTCAGGAAGAGATGGATGACGACGATGAAGATGAAGAGGACGACGACGACAGCAGCGATGACGACAACAGCATCGACCCTGAACTGGCGCGCGAGAAATTTGCCGAACTGCGCACGCAGTACGAAACGACCCGCGACACCATCAAGGCGAAGGGCCGTAGCCATGCCGCAGCCCAGGAAGAGATTCTGAAGCTGTCTGAAGTCTTCAAACAGTTCCGTCTGGTGCCGAAACAGTTCGACTACCTGGTGAACAGCATGCGCGTCATGATGGATCGCGTGCGTACCCAGGAACGCATCATCATGAAGATGTGTGTTGAACAGTGCAAAATGCCGAAGAAAAACTTCATCACTCTGTTCACCGGTAACGAAACCAGCGAAACCTGGTTCAACGCTGCTGTCGCGATGAACAAGCCGTGGTCTGAAAAGCTGCTCGACGTGAAAGAAGACGTCCAGCGCGGCCTGATGAAACTGCAACAGATTGAAGAAGAGACCGGCCTGACCATCGAGCAGGTTAAAGATATCAACCGTCGTATGTCCATCGGTGAAGCGAAAGCCCGCCGTGCGAAGAAAGAGATGGTTGAAGCGAACTTACGTCTGGTAATTTCTATCGCCAAGAAATACACCAACCGCGGCCTGCAGTTCCTCGACCTGATTCAGGAAGGTAACATCGGCCTGATGAAAGCGGTTGATAAGTTTGAATATCGTCGTGGTTACAAGTTCTCCACCTATGCAACCTGGTGGATCCGTCAGGCAATCACCCGCTCTATCGCGGATCAGGCGCGCACCATCCGTATTCCGGTGCATATGATTGAGACCATCAACAAACTCAACCGTATTTCTCGCCAGATGCTGCAAGAGATGGGCCGTGAACCGACGCCGGAAGAGCTGGCTGAACGCATGCTGATGCCGGAAGACAAAATCCGTAAAGTGCTGAAAATCGCTAAAGAGCCTATCTCCATGGAAACGCCAATCGGCGACGATGAAGATTCGCATCTGGGTGATTTCATCGAGGATACCACCCTTGAGTTGCCGCTGGATTCTGCGACCACCGAAAGCCTGCGTGCGGCAACGCACGACGTGCTGGCTGGCCTGACTGCGCGTGAAGCGAAAGTGCTGCGTATGCGTTTCGGTATCGACATGAACACCGACCACACGCTGGAAGAAGTGGGTAAACAGTTCGATGTTACCCGCGAACGTATCCGTCAGATCGAAGCGAAGGCGCTGCGTAAACTGCGTCACCCGAGCCGCTCTGAAGTGCTGCGTAGCTTCCTGGACGATTAATCGCGGTAAACGTAACAAGCTCCCTGCGGGGAGCTTTTTTTATGGGGATTTACAGCCTCAACGCCCCCGTAACACCAGCACCTGATCCAGCTCTTTATAGGCTTCCACCAGCTTATCCGTCGTTATGCGGCTCAGCCCGCTCGGGTTCGGCAGCACCCATATCTGCGTATCGCCAATCGTCAGTTCCTGCTTCCCCCATGAGGTTCCTCGCTGGCTAAAACCTTGCTCAAAAGCCTGTTTACCTAATATCGCCAGCGCCGCCGGCTGATATGCTTCGATTTTGCTTACCAGTGCCCGGCCACCATCGCGCAGCTCCTGGCGCTTCACCTCGTTCGCCTGCACCGTTGGGCGGTCGACCAGTTTCGTCACTCCACAGCGAAAATCGAGCAGATGATCGGCCTCTTCCGGCTTAAGCTGTCTATCGGTAAACCCGGCCAGATGCAGCACTTTCCAGAACCGATTTGCCGGATGGGCAAAGGGAAAACCAAGTGAAGAGGAGGATAAGCCAGGGTTGATGCCACAAAACACCACCCGCAAACCTGGGGCGATAATATCCTTAACCATGATGTTCTCTGATAAATGGCTCATGTGACCATTATAACGAATTGAAAATACGTTGTTTATAAAAACAGCAGACGTTCGGTTACAACTGGATTGTAAACCGCAGTTACTTTATAATCCTCCGCCACGGCCCCTTAGCTCAGTGGTTAGAGCAGGCGACTCATAATCGCTTGGTCGCTGGTTCAAGTCCAGCAGGGGCCACCAAATTTTTGATTCAAAATCATATAATTAAGCCACTCGAAAGAGTGGCTTTTTTGTATCAGCTTGTCAGGTATCGCGCTGGGATTTCAGCCATGTGTAGGGCGCTGCCCTTTCGGTTTTGCGGACGATGCTTCCTGCAGGATTGCACCGGGCACCGAAATAAAGCGATCCACCGCTTCCATAGTAACAAACGTACAACTGCAGCTAATGTTGGTGCACTGGTGGTAGCGTTCTTTCGTATTTTCACTCAGATAACGGCTGGTACGAGCATGTGCTACGTGCTGACATTTTGGGCAATGAAACATATTGAACCTCGACATTCACAAAAAGTGAATTAATAATAAATTAAAACTCACTTATTGTGAAGATTATTTAGCATTAGTCTCCTCAATGACGTACTCGATATCGGCGTTATTGACCTCCAGCGCGACCGTCGTCACAAAACCATTCTGATCGAGCTTATGAGTAACCTTACTGACTATCCACCGCTGCTCATCAATGACTTTTTTAAAGCCCGACACTCTCACGCTCATTTCCGGACAGAAACTCTCATCCCCCACGGCAAGGGTAATAGAAAACTCAACGACTCTGCGCTGCAGTTGTCTCCATCTCGCCTCTGCGGCCTGTTTGGCCTGCGCCTGACTCGAAAATACGGTCTTCAGCGTGAAAGGATTCGCGGGGGCGCCCGCCATATACTCAGCATACGGCGTATCCTGTCCTTTCTGAGATTGAGGCGACGCCTGCGCACTCGCGGCATTCGGATGCTGAACCACCGGAGCGCTCTGTGATTTCGCTTTACGCTCAACGTTGATTTGCGCGTTCTGCTTAGGGTTTTTCGTATCCAGCCAGTGGGCTATGACGCCTGTATAAGATGTGCGATCCGAAATGGAGAACCGGTGGCTATCGCCGGAACGGCGCAGAATGGTTCGTTCCGGTAGCGTCTGCCCGCTGGCATTCGTTGCGCTACCGGCCTTTAGCACCAGCAACCGGCCATTTTTTACTGACACAATCCCACCGTTAAGCGAGGCGAGACGGGTCAGAAAGGCGGCGTCGGACTCCTTCGACTGATCAATATGAGAAACAGCGATGCCTGCCAGTGACTCGGCGACGCTCGCCTCCAGGTTATTGCGCGCAGCGATGGTATTGACGATAGCGCCGAGGGTGGTGTCATGCCAGGACTCTTCATAAGCAATACTAAACTTCTGCCGAAAATCAGCGCTACGCGCCGTGATAGTGACTCTATCTGGCGCGCCCTGGTGGGAAACCTGATCCACAATAAAAGTGCCTTTACCTAACCATGCCGAGCCCTGCCAGCCAAGATAGAGACTCACAACTACCCCACGCTCCGGGAGTTCGAGCAATCCATCCGTATCATCAAGCTCAATGACCAGGGTATCTGCCTGAAACTCCTTCTCATCGGTCATGGTGAGGCTAATCAGACGCTGGTGAATGTTAGAGGTAATGTCCCTCTCCCCCATCTTCAGCATAAAGCCGGGGGTTATTGTGGCGCCTTCACCGGTAATGATATTAACCATCTTTATGCCCCCGCCGATAACAGATCGGACGCTTTGCCGGCCAGCCCCTTAACCTGCTCTCCGATATCGCCATACATCGTCGCAAGCGATTCATCAACGCGGGTGAGCGTCAGGTTAAAGCTGATTTTGCGTGGCGAACCATCAGAGTAAAACTCGGTTCCGGTTTCGGAAACCTTACTGATAACGAACATACCGTAGATAAAGCCGGAGCCAGAGATGAGCGGCCACGCTCGCCCCTGCTCGGCCATCAGATACAGGGCCTGCATCGAGATGCGGCCGCCCGTCAACTCGGGATAGAGATCGCCGCTGAGCGCAACCGTATCACTACCAGGCCCAATAAACTGGTAGGCAGGACGGGTTCCGATCCGGTTATTCATCCCCCAGTTATACGCCGAATCGCGCTGCATAGTCTGATAGGGGAGCGTCTGACGCATAAAAACAAATAACCCCAGCGCAAGCATCATTAATAACCTCCTAAATCATAATTCAGACCCGAGAACTGACGGGTACGCCGGGATTGCTCCCACTGCTCCAGCTCGCTTTTGATTTTGTTACTTAACTGGCTGTCTGCTGCCGCACTCTCTGCAGACACAGTGATATGAAATTCACTCCTGCTCTGGTCAACATAGGAACGCCCTGCCGGTGTGAGCACAGGCTGATAGCGCTGATAAGCCCCGTTTTGACTGATTTGAGGCGCGTCACTGTCGCTTTGCATAAGTGCGTTAGTTTTTAGCGCCGTCTGGTCTAGCGTACTGGAGGCTTTGTCAATAATGCCAAGTTTCTGTAACACCCAATCAATGCCGCTACGCAGCTTATTAAACGCATTAAGCGGAAGCAGTAGCGCATCGGCCAGCGATTGACCAAACAACACGCCAACGTCACGACAGTTATTCAGTGCCTCCTGGGTATACTGGACTGGCGTAATCAGCTCGTTAAACCACTGCCTGACGCCATTCAACTTCTCGCCCAGCGCCGCAAAGAGAGGTGCCAGCGGTGCAAACATTTCACCAATCGGCGCAAAAGCACGCATCACTCCCTCAACCACGCCGGTAAAGAAAGCGCTGATGGGCTCCCAGTAGGTGCGAATGAGTAATGCTCCCGCCACTACTGCCGCAGCAATGGCCAGCACAGGCCAGGTGATAGCACCAATCGCGGTGATAATGCCGGAGCAAACCGTCGTAAACAGGGCGCCTGCGGTACTCGCCGCCGTGACAATCAGGTTAATTGCGCCAATCGTCTGCCCGGCTGCGATAGCAATGTTCCCCACCACGCCCAGAACCGCGGGGCCGACAGTAGCGATATAAGAGAGCGTTGTCGCAACACCCTGATTTTTCTGCAACCAGCTATCAAGCTGAACAACCAAGTCGGTCGCCGTCGTGACCAGACTTCGCAACGATGTTTCCTGCCGGGCAAACAAATCGATTCCAATTGCCGCATAGGCAGACTGAAATCGTTTGATATCACCGCTCAGCGTATCCTGCGAAGCATCGGCCTGTGCGGTAATAACCGGTACCGTGACAGGAGCGTTTGTCCCCCTGACTACCGCATCGGCTTCAGCAATATGCGCAACACTCTCGCCGGAAAGCGGCGGGTTCTTGTGCAACGCGATGAGTGCGCTGGCGTTATCATCCAGGGAACGGTTGTTTACCTGCGACATCGCCAGCAGGGTTGGTGTTACCTCCTGAATGGTAGAGGCTGATCCGCCTGCTCTGGCAAGGCTCAACTGAGCGCTGATAACCCCGACCGCAGACACCGGAGAAGCGTCGCCGAGCTGACGCGCCTGTTTGCGTAGCCCAACCATGTCTTCTGAATCTTTTGCTACACCGAGGGTGGCCTGTAACTGTGCACTTTTCTGCGCGAACACGTATCCGGGACTCAAAAGCTTAACGCTTGCCCGCGCGCCCGCAGCCCCTGCGTTGGCCGCCGCCGTACCGAATGCCGTCACTCTGCCGGCAATATCTTTACCTGCCTGATAGCGTCTCTTAACGCTGTTAAGTTTGTCCTGCTGCGCACTCACCCGCGCCAGCGCCTCACGCTGCTGTCCAAGATGAGCGGTGGTTTCACTAATACTATTCTTCAGGCGTAAATCGTCCGCGGACAGCTTGCGGGTGTTAATTCCTGCCTGGCTAAGCGCCAGGCGCTGCTGCTGTACGGACAGACGAAGCGCGTCATACTGACGTTGTAAATCCGCCGCATTTTTCCTGGCATCCATCATGGCGCGGGTCTGCCCTTCCGTGGGGGCCTGCGTATTTTTTAACTGTATGGCCAGCGCGGCCGCCTGCTGCTTTGCCTGCTGAAGCGACAGCCCCGTCACCACCAGCTCCGCGCTGGATTGACGAAAACCATCGATTTTTGACGCCTGACCATTCAAATCATGCAAAGTCTGTTGCGTGGTGAGAATATTTTCAGACAGCGACTGGCTCGCCGCCTGAACAGACTTAAAGGGTCGGGTCGCCAGGTCAACAGCTTTCAGCAGCACTTCGAGTTTGGAGGTATTACTCATTGGTGTTTCCGCTTCGCTGTAGCGCCTTTTCGCGCCAGTTGATAAGTTCGGTCAGACTCATCGGGAAGAGCTCTGATGGCGGCCAGTGAAAAATCACCGCAATATCCGCCATCAGATCGTCAACCGTTAAATTCTTAGAGAAATTCAGGCTGCCGAGTTCGCTGACAAAAAACCAACCACCTTGCCAGCAAATGTCAGCAGGTCAGGCAGCGCCATGGCGGAAACTTCCTGCTCGGTCAGAGACGGAGTGGTCATTCGCGGCAGCACTTTAATCAGCGCATCAACGTCAGAATTGGCAACCGATGCCAGGCTAACGCCACGCAGGGTTCCGGCGACGGGCTGTAACAGCATGACTTCACTGATAATCTGTTCACCACGTTTAATCGGGTTGTTCAGCACAACACTATTTTCGTTACGCGTTTCCATAGAACTCTCTCTTAAATCATCATAAATCTCCCGGCCAGCCATGCTGACCGGGAAGGTCGTTACAGGCCGATGTTCTGGCGATGCGCTTCCAGCATGTCAGTGCCGTTCACTTTTTCGATGAGATTGACAGTGTCGATTTCAATCAGCTCGCTGCCGTTCATCGTCAGTTTGAAATAGGTACACGCCAGCGAGATTTTCGACTCGGTTTCTTCACCCTGTTTGGCTTCACCAAGATCAATCTCTTTTTGACGTCCCCGAAGCACCACTTCAACGGGTACGGTTTCGCCCGTATCATCACGCTGATAGGAGCCGGCAAAACGTAGCGGTACGGCCGCAGAGCCGGTGGCCGCATACAGAGACCAGATAGCGTCATCCGGGAACCCGCCGAGGGAGATCTCTGCCGACAGCGCATCATCATCCAGGCCGAAGTCAATTGGCGCAGCGCCATTCATGCCGCCGCCACGATAATTTTCCAGCTTGCGGGTCAATTTCGGCAGCGTAACGGACTGCACGACACCGAGATAACTCACCCCGTCGATGAACAGATTCATCAGTTTAAGCTTGCGCGGTAATGCCATTATTCAGGATCCTTATTTGCTGTTGACGGATGAGACCAGGTTCGCCAGGTACTTGTCAGTAATGCGCTGGCGTAAGGTCAGATTTTCGAGAGGTGGCACTGGCGTGTAGTCGTAGTCAATGAACAGCTTGCCCGCTTTTAGCGTATCGGCGTCATTGGCTTCTTCATCAAACCAGCAACTGGCATCGATGATGTAACCACCGCTTTTCAGTTCGCGGAATTTGGCGTTGATGCCATCAATAATGTCGCGAATCAGAACGGCGGTTACCGGCTTATCCACCGCCCACATATGACCTTCCGCCATCGTGTCAGCGATAATTTGCGCAGTACGGGTATAGTTTTCGAACTGGAACAGCAGGTCATCAGAGCAGTTGCGGTTGCCCCAGAAGCGGAAACCATCGGCACGGATAAGCGTCGTGATCCCGGCTTCGTTTAGCAGGTCTGCATCGGTACCGGACTCCTGCAGATCCCAGAAGACGGATGCGCTCACGCCGGTGACGCCATTAACACCCACATTGGACAGCGTTTTGTGCCAGCCGGTGTCGTTGTCAATTTTGGCGCGCAGACCCAGCGCAATGGCTGTTGCATAACAAGGGGTTGTCGCATTCGCCGTCGTATCCCAGCCAAGAAAATCAGGCCAGATAATCATCAGTTCACGCGCACTGAAGTTTTCGCGATACGCGATGGCATCGGAAATGGTCTTACAGCCCCATGCGCTGACATAGGCGAAAGCACGCAGTTTCTGTGCAACAGAAACCAGCGCAGTCGCGACCTCCTGGCTATCAAGCCCTGGAACGCCAAGAATACGGGGCTTAACGCCGACCACAGCCTGGGCCGTTAACAGCGCTTTCAGACCGGTATACTGACCATTTTCATCGGTTGTGCCGATGATATTCGAGATGGTTTGCGCCTGAGCCGCTTCTTCATCTTCACCGGCGCCCTCTTCGACGCGGACAACGACAACAACCGGCTTAGACTGGTTGGCGATAGCCTCCAGGGATTTCGCCAGGGTGCCCTTAGTGCCGGCTTTGGCTATCGCGCTTTGTGGGTTGGTAATCAGAACCGGCTTATTGAGCGGGAACATGTCGACATCGGCATCGCTGGCGGTACAAACCATACCGACCACAGCCGTTGATACTGTTGAAATGGTGCGGGTGCCGTCATTAATTTCGACAATCTGCACGCCATGATGGTAATCACTCATCCGTTTAACTCCGTTGGTTGGGGTGAGTGATATTGTCGGACGTGCGCCGCAACGAGGCTATTTATGCCCGTTTTGTTACGGATGAGACAACAAGCGAATGCGCCGGATAGCGCTTATAGAGCGTTTTTTCAGAGATATCATAAATGCGAGCCAGTTCCGCGCGACGATGCCCTTTCTCAAGCAGCCGGCCGATTTGCAGCCATTGTTCCGGGGTCAGTTTTGGTCGGCGCCCGCCTATTCGCCCCTGAGCGCGGGCTGCGGCAAGCCCCGCCCGAGTGCGTTCGACAATCAACTCGCGCTCCATCTCAGCAAGCGCCCCCATAACATGAAAGAAAAAACGTCCCATGGCGGTACTGGTATCAATCGAGTCGGTCAGGCTTTTAAAGTGTATGCCCTGGCTTTTTAACTCCTCGATAAGCAACACCAGGTTGCGCATAGATCGCCCGAGCCTGTCCAGCTTCCAGACCACAAGCGTATCACCCGCTTTCATCGACCTCAGGGCCTTTCTTAAACCGGGGCGCTGCGCTTTTGTCCCGCTGATTTTATCCTCAAAAATCTGCTCACATCCTGCGCACAACAGCGCGCTGCGCTGTAAATCTGTGTTTTGTTCATTTGTTGACACTCTTACATAGCCGATGAGCACGTGATCTCCTTCAGGTTTAAAAATACGTCAGGGCAGTAAACCAGATGGAGAGTTTGTCGTAAAAACCTTGGTTTGGGGGAGGCTGCCAAACGGAGCGTCGGTGCTGGCGCTAATCAAATCCCCGATATGTCCTTTTTCACATCAGCAAAGGGAGATAACGGATACTTTTCCTTACCGGATGGCACTATCGTGCAGTATGGAAGAGCCACAACCATCAGAAATAATGAAATTGGCGTGGTAACTTTGCCATTTTCGTTTCCTGCAAGGTTGTCTCAAGTAGTGATAACCCACGACGATGCTTCAACAACAGGCGCGATTGCTTTTGGTGCTGCCACACCGAAAACCGTTTCGACGTTTCAGGTTGTTGTGCAGAAGCTAAATTTTAATACCTCCACTGGGACTGTCACCTTACGAACCGATGTTTCACCGTGCTACGTCCGTTATATCGCAATCGGGAGCTAATTTTATGCAAAACAAATATAGCCCATCTATGAATACATTCTTCCTGGCTGAGTTTATGCGCCGTTATGAACAAGCTGGCACATTGCCTGGTGATGCAATAGAGATACCAGATGAGGTATTTAACGAATACGTGGGGGAACCACCAGACGGAATGATGAGGGTTGCGGGTAGTTATGGTCTACCCGCATGGGCTGAGATTATTTACGGCCCGGAGACATCGGCCAGTTAGTCCCCGGAGCTGTAGATGTGTCAACAGCTTGCAGCCGCTTAATATAAGTCAGCCACTCGATAAGGCTGACTTTATCTTCATCACTGATAATCCCTAACTGTAGTTCTGTCTGCCAGAGACTGATCGTTGCCTTCGCCTCAAGCAGTAGCGCCGCTTTCTGTTGCTCCGCCGCTTCCACGTCCGCAGCGTGCTGCGCTTCCGTATCCGTCACCCACTCGCTACCATTCCAGGTATCGTAAGGCGTGACGGGTGCCAGCGTGGTGGCGTCCGCCGGGTAATCTCCTGGTACATTGACGGCAACCGCTTCACCTGTATTAGTGCTGTAAACAATTTCGCCACGGTGATCGGCGACGTATTCCCAGGCGGTAAAATTTTCAGTCCGGCAAATGGCGTAACCTTCTTTGCTTTCGGCAGGCGCGTCAGTGCATGAATTCGCAGGAATGCCCACACCAACGGGTAAGTATTCAACCGTAGAAGAAAGATATTCGCGCGTCTCACAATCATAATTGTAAACAGTAATATCACCTGCTTTTGTGGCAGTACCTTTATTATTCAGTATCGCTTTAGTCATTATGCAGCCCTTACAATATAATTAAATGCGATATTGCGCGGACGGCTGACAACGGAGTTGCCAGAGTCAACATTCAATTTATTCATAGCTGTACTACCTGTAATTGTCTGAGACTGTAATGCGGTTGTGGATGGTGATTTATCCCCTTGGAATGGGCTAAGGTCATAAGCAGTTGCTGTTGCTAATACAACCGTTGCCTGCGTGTCATTATTCCAGTCAACCCCGATATAAGTACCTCCCTGCGCAGAAAGCAGCGAACGTGCAGTATCAACCCCGCGTCCGTCATCCCATCCACGAATAAACTCCCCCCGCAGGTCTGGAAGTTTCAGATCCGGATAGGCCAGTGCCAGCTTAGGATACTGGGAGGCGGTGAACGCGGCTCCGTTGCATTTGAGCCAACCAGCAGGCGGTGTAGCTGTCGGCCATGGAATGGGTACGCCAACCGGCAAAGCAGAGCCTTCTCCCAAACCAAGGTTTTTAAGAACCTCACCAACCACTCCAGCATCAGCCATTTCTTTAAGCGCATTAGCGATCAGCGGGTATTGTTTATGGGGGTTCGCTTCTGCCAGATGCTTTTCCATAAGACCATCAGCGTAGCCCTTCACCTCGATCGCTTTATCATCGACATACTTCCGGGTTGCCAGCACCACCGAGGGATCGATTTTCAGGGTGATCGCCGACGTGCTGGATACGACCAGAATCATGCGAATGGTCTGCGTTCGGCCGCTCCCTTCGGCCAGCAAAGGTTTGTAGGTCTCCGGGCAGTTGGCAATGGCAATCAGAATACCGTCGTCATCAAACAGACCAATTTCACGGATAAAAAAGCCGCCCTCATTTTCCGGAATGATTTGTTCGGCAATAATCTGGCCTGCATCATTTTCGTCAACGCTAAGAGAGTTGATAGCGGCAATGCGCGTCTGATGGATTAGCGAGGTTTGTGCCGGATCGGGCGTCGGCAGTGTGCCGTTTGCATCGCCGACGGCCATCTGCGTAATATTAAGTTTGGTGCCAAGCGCGGTCGCGTTTGCCAGTCGCGCCGCGCCCTGATTGGTTAGGGTGGCAAAATATTTCGTTGTCATGCGCTCACTCGCAGGTTGTCAATTAAATGGATGGCCGAAGCCGGATAAATATCACCACCAACCACAATTTCATCAGTAGTGAAGGGATAAATCGTTAATAAATCGCCGTCATAGCAGCAGGCGCCCACAAAGGCATCACCACTCGTGCTCAGGCTGATTGCCAGCCCGGTCAGGTGTCGGCTGGCAGGTTTCGCCCCGTCAATCAGGCGCTCCAGTTCCAGGTACATTTCATCGGTAATACCGGTATCGAGAACCCCCACCACGAGGCGAAAGGTGCCAGGCTCTTCATCAAGCTCCCACCATTCTTTCACCTCAATCAGATAGCCCAGCGGCTCGACGACACGCCGCAATGCGCTAATGGTGCCTTTGTGCTGGTGTACGTAAAATGACGATGAGATTACGTTGCGCTTGGTTGCTTCCGGCCAGTTCTCATCCCACCGATCAACGGACAACGCCCATGCCAAATAAGGCAACAGGGCTACCGGACAGGTTCGCCAGTTCCACAGGGTTCGCAACGGTACCGGTACTCGCTCGATCTCACTGGCCGCTTTCGCCGCCGCGACTTCCAGGGGTGAGGAGCCTACAGGCAATAGCCGACGATCACTCATCCGTGCCCCCTGAAGTGAGGGTATAGGCAGAGCAATAGGATGCCTGATACTGATTAAGTACGATGTCAGCCTGTGGTTCAGCCAGTTCGACACGCTGCACGCCTTCGACATGCAGTGCGGCATAAATAGCCGACTGGCGAATATCCCGACCTAAGCGCTGTTGTGAACTGATGTAAGAACGCAGTTTTTCCTCTGCGGCCTGACGAATCGGCCCGGCTTCCGGCCCGGGGTAAAAGTAGAGGGTGGCGTCAATCTGGTACGGTACAATTTCAGCACTCCGCACCGTGACTCTGTCGCCAACCGGACGAACTTCTTCAGCGCTCAACGCCTTTTCAACAATCGCCAGCAGGTCATCCGGCGCTGTGCCGTCTCCCTCGCGCGAAAGCACCGAGATAGTCACACTTGCAGGAGTGGGGCTTTCAACAGAAATATCCGCCACCCGGCCATCGGCGCTTCGCCCATGGTACTCATACGCGCCGACCGGCCCCGCGACGCTGAGTCCCTCAAATGCCTGCTGCGCTCTCATGCGTAAATCCGTATCCGACTCCATTTCCGCCGGCGTCGGCGGGATGGTGGAATTGTCCGCGGGGGTAATCGTCAGACGTTTGGTGTTGTTGTTTGCCGCCATCACGTCAAGGTCGTTATCCCCGGCATAGGCCAGCGTCACCGCCTTTGCCGCTTCATTTACCCGCTGGCGCCAGATCACTTCGCGATAGGCGTTCTCCTCAAGGAATTTCACCAGCGGTTCCGACTCCAGCGCCAACGTTCGCGCCACTGCGTCCTGCTGCTCTTCCGGGAACAGCGATATCAGCGTTGCCTTGCGCTCAGTGAGGATAGTTTCGAAATCCAGCGTCTCCACCACGTCGGGGGCGGGAAGCTGGCTAAGATCAATGGATGCCATAGATTCAACTCACAGGAATAGTTAACGAAAGGCTCTCGCCGGTCTCTTTGGTCTCCGCGTCCAGTTCAACGATCATCTGACCATCAAACTGGCGCTCGATGCTCAGGGCGCTAATGCGGATTCGCGGCTCCCATTTCAGCAGCGCCATATAGCAGACGCTCATGATTTGCAGGGTCAGCGCAGCGCTTTGCGGCATATCGATCAGAGAGAAAAGCTCAGAGCCATACTCACGACGCATAACCCGCGAGCCCACCGGGGTACGCAAAATATCGCTGACGCTCTGACGAATATGGTAGCCGTCGGTAATGGCTCGCCCGGTCTCCCGGCTCATCCCGATGTAACGTGTTGTCATAGTGGTTCTCCGGTTGTCCCGCCGCTGTCACCAGGGTGTTTATGGCTGTGCAGGACTTTTCCATTAGAGGTGAGCGATCCACCGCCATGTTCAATGTTCCCGCTCATCGTCCCTCCACTCTGCACTTCAAGCGTCGCGGTGGTCAGTTTGCTGGTACAAATCACATGCGGCGTATCCAGCGTGATGCTGGTCGCGGCTTTAATCAGCACCGTCGGTACCGTGGCGGTCAGTGAATCGGACGCCGTGATGTTGGCGGTTTTGATGCCGCTAACCGTCAGCGCGCTGTTCTCGGGTTCATACTCAAGGACAGCACCGTCAGGGAAAGTGATGTGCAGCGCGTCCGCAGAAACCGATGGCGCCGGGTTATCATCGGAAAAAATACCCGGCAGCACGAACGCAGTATCAAGCTCCCCGCCGACGGAAAGCAGCAAAACCTGCTCATCAACAGAGGGAGCCCACCATGTGCGCGAGTGGCCGGCACGCTGCGTCAGCCACTGTAGCCAGTCGGTAACAATGCCTCCGCTCTGTACGCGACAGCGCCCGGCGGCCAGGTCGATATCGACCACCACACCCGTACGAATCATGTTGCGCAATAAGCGCGAAATATCCTGAAGAGCTGAGAAAGTATTCATAGTAAAAAGGATGCCGTTCGTGGCTCAGCGCAGCAACGGCTGCGGGTTTGAACGCGGCTGGCACAACGCGCCGCGCGCTTTTTCAGGCGAGTGTATCGGCATAAGGCTGCCGAACGACCGCTATTGCCAGGTTGTCGCCTACTCATACCATTCACTCACCAGCTCACCGTGCACATACAACTGCATCGGCCTGGTTACGGGTTCAGCAGGCTGTGGCTCAGGCGCATATTCAGCCCGCAACTCACCCTCCACTTCGCTCACCAGCGTTCGCTCGGTCAGTTGCAGGCTGATGGTAAGTTCGGCGCTGCCGTTGTCATTCAGCGCAGCAGAATAGGTAAAGCCATGTTTACGCCCGGGTTGCGTTGCCATCATGTCGGCCTGGTGGATGCGCAGCCAGGCCTGGATAGGGACAAAAATTGTCGATAGATCGTCAACAAAATCTGCAATCGTCAATTTAAGCGTGTACTGATTTTCAAACGACAGTGAGGCAGCAAGGGTGGAGGCAACATTTCCACTTTCGACAGAAAGCGTGAGCTTCTCCGGGTTGGTTTGCAGCAAGGGAACAGCTTCAGTTAAAGCGGTACGTAGACTCTTTGGCTTGTACATCGATGTTATCCTGACAGGATTTGATAGATTCAACCTGAAGCGCACAGCGTTCCAGCGCGCTTTCAAGCTGGCGAATATCAGCACTCAGGTCGCCGTTAGTTCGGGGATCACTGCCCGGCATCGGGCACAGGCTGACCTTCGGGCAGGCGTTGTAAACAATTAGCGGCGCTGGCGCAGGCCTCACGCCGGTGCAACCTGCGCACAGCATCAGGCAAATCAGCGCCGTACCAGCGGCGAAGCGTTTCATTCTCACGCAGTAACCTCGTTACGGTTTGCTCTCTTCGCTGCGCCCGAGCGCTGGCGGAATCAAGCCTTTCTCGCAGGGCAACCTGGGCCTGCTCCTTTTCAGCACTCATCTCACCGGCGATGCGTAACTGTTTTTGCAGCGTCCTGATTAATTGCCCTTGTACTTCGGCCTCGCGATTGGCCTGAGATAGCGCGCGAGCAAGCGAGGCGTTTTTATAAATCAGCATTCCAGTCGAAATGGCCACCAGCATGAGCAACATCAGCCGCATGTTCATTTCACCCCCGCCATGCACCAGGCTCGTTCACGTTCACGACGGTTCTCAAGCCCGCGGCTCCTGACCCCGTTCACAAACACCCAGCGAGTGAGTTGCCCGCACGCCTGAGACCACTGCTGGCGGTTCAGGTAAAAAGCCAGCGTGGAGCGGCAAGCGGCGCCGGAACCGACGTTAAACGCAAAGCTGACCAACGCGTCATAGACCGGCTGCGGCATATCAACGGGTATGCAGGCAGCCAGCGTCTTTTCGACGTTGAGAACGTCCGAGACCAGATTCACCGCGGCTTTACGCTCGGTAATATCCTGTTTCGCGACCACCCCAGCGGTATGGCCAATTCCCGATGTCCAGACCCCCGCGCTGCACTGATACGGGCGCAGCCGACAACCTTCCAGATCGGCTATCAGAGCCAGACCATCGGGCGAAGTACGTAGTAAATGAAAGTCGGGGACGAACGCGGCAAGCGTCAGTACGGCAGCCACGCTGCATTTTTTAACGATCGAGGCCACGGCTTTTCCCCTCCCCGTCTCCCGGTGAAATGAGGTAGCGGTATCGCTTGTGCTGATACCAAAAATTGACCAGCGCAGTAAAAATGGCGCACCCCATACCGACATACAGCGCCAGCCGCTCCGGGGTTTGCGAGCCAAAAAAGGCCAGTACCACGGACATCCAGTACGTCAGGAATGTCGCAATTTTATCCACCGTCAGTCCCACAGGTTCACGCTCTGGGCAACGGCCGCCGTATCCACCTCAGGCAGGTTGACCGTCGTGCCGTGTGGCAAAATCACCCCCTGTTCGGCAAGACCAGGATTCGCCAGCAATACGGCCTCAACAACGCCTTCCGTTCGCCCGTAATGGCGATAACACAGGGCATCAAGCGTGTCGCCCTGATGTGCAATCACATTCATCAGATTTGCTCCGCAATGCATCATGTTTTGTTCTGAACCAGTATCCCGATTCATTGCCCCACCAGCCATCGCTCAGGGGTGTGCAGCGGTTGAAACAACGCAGAGTCCGCAATGAGAAAGGGCATAGAGAAAGAGAGTGTCGGTGTTTAGCGGGTGCTGCGCGGGGGTGGCAGTTTGTTGGAGGGTGTTCGGGAGGCACTTCGGAGGAAAAACCCCACACAGCATCGCGTGGGGTCACTTTTTACAGACATCAGGCGTTAGCGCCAGCTCTCATCTTCCCAGACTTCCTGAAGAATAGAGTCAAGCGCTTCCCTGTCGGAATCACTGTCAAATCCCATCAGTTCTACCCCCGTCATCGATCCCTTTTTAACGATGACCCGGGTGGAAGGGAAAACGGACTGTATTCGCCGCGTTAGCTCACACTGAAAAGCTTCCACAACCGGCTGTGCGATCAACTGCTCGCTATCTAAGGTTATACATACTCTAACCTCTCCCCTTTTTTTCATTCGTTGTTCAACAGGGGTTGCAGAGAAAACGACAGAAAATGAATTATTTTTCATTAGGTTTCCTCTCGCAATCTCGGCAATTAAATTTAACGCAATTTCACGATCCCTTTCCTGACAGGCCCCTTCGGCCGTCAGACGCGCAATCATCTCGACCCGCTCGATCATGACTTGCTCGTTTAACTCTCTATCCACACAACCTCCCCTACGAGATACTGTATAAATATACAGTAGCACGTATTGGCAAAGAGAGGGAAGAAAAAAACAGGAAAGGCGCCTGTGTATGTACATGATATGGATGAATATTAAAGCGTATCCTCTCCCTGAGATGTCGCTAAGGCCGTAGTTCAATTAAGGATTTTCTCTGTATGACCGGTGCGTTTTCCCTGAGCCAGCGAGTTAATGCTCTTCGCTCTCGCCGGTTCAGCGGTTTTGATAAATCAGTCACCGGTGGGCAGCTTTCCTCCCCCGTACAGTTATTGACAGAACTCCAAGAGGCGGCAAAACCATCCTGAAGATCAGCGGCGCGTTTCGGCACAATTTTCCACTGTTTCAGCCGGGTTAAGATGGGCGTCCCCGCGCCAACGATGGCATCGTACACCCCACGGATGGAGACTATCTCCTCGCCATACTGGTTAAGCGCATCGCGCGCTTCATACAGCGTGCGCACCTGTAAATCGTCACGGCGCACGAATGGCCCGCCCTGCGCATTGACATAACCCGCCCAGTCACCGGCGTCAGCGGCATCCTGGACGGCGGCAAATTCCACGCTCAGGCCACGCGCCGCGGTGGTATCAACCAGACGGCGCAACTCGCGATAGACCGTCACCGGCGCGCCGCCGATAAACTGAAACTGACGGATATGCCAGCGCGCCGCCCATGCTGAAACCGCAATCGCGCTCTTTTTCAGCAGTTCACCGCTTTCATCATCGATTTCCCCCTCAAGCGCATAGCCATCGATATTTTTGGAAATGTATTTCGCAACATAACCGGTGGCGCTCCCCTTCTCCGGGTCAATCGCTTCAGCGTGAAAACGGGCTTTTCGGGCTTTCTCGCTTTTCAATTCGTCGCGGTCTTCCTCCCATGCATAATCGCAAATAATGCGGCGCACACGCCGGGCATCTTCAGGCAGCATAAACATCAGCATATGCCAGTGAGGAGTTGCGTCGTGATGCGGTTCGGCAACGCGGATACCAAAAATACGAATGCCTTCACGATGCAGCTTCGCCCGGATGCGAGCCCACAGGCTGGTAAGATAACGTTGCGTGTCCGAGGGGCTGGAGCCGTTCCATTTGCTGTTACGGTAGCCCACGTTAGTTGTTGCGTGATATTTCGACGGTGCGGTTAAGGTGTAAAACTCGCCGATATAACCAAGTTCATTACAGATATTTTCAAAGCCACGAATGCGGGTCATCAGTTCACAGCGGCGGATCGCAGGATTCGCGACCGAGCCGTCGTATTTATCAATCAGGCTGATACGGTTCCCCTCTTCGTCTTCAAGCTCCAGGCCTTTGAGAAACTCGCGCGTGCGGCGCTTCTGTTCGCGCCAGTCGGCAACGCATTTTTTACTCGCGTAGGCCTGTTTTATCTTGCTGACGTTGCCAATGGCAATTTGCAAGTGTTCGCGCCAGGCCGCAGCAATACGCCGCAGACGGCCACGCCACCAGAGCTCATTAAACATACGCATCACCGCCGGAGCTATCTCATCCCCGGAGGCAAACTTCTTCGTCACCCGCTCCCAGTGTGGTGGGGTCACGTTGAATTGCAGGGAAATATGACCGGCGCGCACGTACAAACTGTACAGCGTTTTAAGTTCGGCCTCGCTGTCAGCAATAGTCGCCAGTTCACCACGAATGAAATTCGCGATATCCGCGGCCAGCAGGTCAATATCGGCGCGCGACATATCCGGGAGCCGGTTATATCGGGCAACCATATTGACCATGCGTGATGCCAGATATTGCAGCAGTTGAGTATCGAAATGCCCGCCAAATACCGCGGCGGAAACATCGCGACTGATACCGGCGCACTGATATTTTTCGGCAACCCGTTCCAGGCGCGGTAAAGCCTTCCGGCAAAAGCGAATCAAAAAGGCATTGGCCCGCAGACTGCCCTGATGTTGCTCCAGCGCATCCACGGTGTGATAAACCTCATGCCGCACACATGCGGGCTGAAGAGAAAGCATTTTTCTCGCGCGCAGCAACGCCGCGAACAGTCGGTCGCGGCGTTGCTGTTGCCCATGAGTCAGATAGGGGCTGGCGATAGCCGGGTGAGGGGCATTCCACGGATAAGCGAACGAATCAGCCAATTCAGAACCTCCGAAAATGCTTTGATTTTTGTTCTGCGATTTGCTGGCACGCGACACAAAAAACCACGCCGGGAATGGCGATACGGCGAGCCTCCGGAATGGGGGCATCGCATTCCTCGCAGATAAAACAAGAGGGTGCAGCAATACGCCTGCGCGCATTGCTGATATACCGCTCGCGATCTTCCTGCTCGCGCTGTTGCGCTAAATCCATCACGTCAGCCATTAGTGCAACTCCAGCGATTCATTGCGAAAGCGAACCGCTTCGCGAAGCAGAAGCGATGCGGCGTCTTTACCGTTCATCTCCTCCTGAGTGATATAGGTCGCCAGCGCCTCAAGACGAATTGAAACCGCAAGCGCGCGCGCCTGGCGTTCTTCATTTTTCGCGGCCCTAAGCAGTTGTTCGAACAGATAGCTATCCGTTTTAGAAATAAAGGGATGGATATTTCGCATAATTGATACTCCTGATTTCAGGCAATAGGGTGCCCGGCGGGTTTACGCCATTAATTTGCTGTGTGGGTTAAACAGGCATGGTTAGCCGTTTGGGAAATAAGCTCACGACTGCGCGAAAATGGTTCATCGCGGAAATCAGCGCTTTTTTCTCATCAGTAGTCAGTTCACTTAATTCACTTTCGTGGCGAGTTGCCGGTATTTTTGCCAGAAAAAAAATAGCGGCCATTGCCCGGCGATTCTCTTCAAAATGGGGGTCGCGTTTATCGCGCATCTCCGCGACAAATTGCACAACCTCCTGCCACCCGTCCCCCCAGTGTCTGGCGCGAAGTTCAGCGACATGATTAAGACCCGCAAAACGTTCACTCGCCGTTAAAGGAACCGTTGTTGTTGCAGCTTCGATAGCCATGATCCCTCCCGAAGTTATGTTCTGAAATCCAGAATACAGTCAATAAAACTCACAAAAAGTGAACTTCGCGTCTATCACCCGTTGAAAACAGGAGGACAACAACGCTTCACGCAACAGCCCTGCTTTCCCATGAGCGCAGACAATTCGAATCCGGCCATCGGCTCTCTGCCATCCCTTGCGGAGAATGCGGGATTCAGTTGGCACACACGGGTGAACGCCCGTTGCCCGGCGGTATGTGGTAGGTTCAAAACACCTTCGGGCTGTACCAACGGCTGTGGTGGAACGCCGGAGGCAGGCACTTTGATGATTGCGATTTCAGAAGCCATGTTGCATGATTCCCCATTGACTAAAGATAACAATTAATAGCCGTCTGTTTGACAACGTCAGCCATTAATCGCCTAGGTATAGGCTTAAAATAACTCCCAAAATGGAGTTTGTAAATAGGTTAAAGCTAAATGAGAATTGAAGATCTTGGATTAAACAACGAAGATGTCCTGGACAGGATTTGCGAAGCCTATGGTTTTTCGCAGAAAATTCAACTGGCCAGGCACTTCGAGATTGCCTCAAGCTCTCTTGCCAACAGGTACAGCCGCGATTCCATTTCTTATGATTTTATTGTGCATTGTGCTCTGGAAACGGGAGCCAGCCTCGCATGGTTACTGACAGGAAAAGGGGCGATCGCTGCCGGAGGCACGAATACTGATACCCAAAATGTGGAGAAATTCACATTAAGTGAAGAATCTTTGGTGCGCGATGGTGATTTGAGCATTGCGGGTAAGTTCTTTAGCAAACCGCTGACTAACCCGATTGCCGTCTGTGGCGATGGAAAACTCTATTTCATCGAGAAAGAGGCCTCCCTTGCCGACGGAGAGTGGCTTGTCGATATCGAAGGCGCAATCAGCATTCGGGAACTCACGAAGTTACCCGGCAGAAAACTTCATGTTGCGGGCGGCAAGGTGCCGTTCGAGTGCGGCATTGATGATATCAAAGCGCTGGGGCGCGTAGTGGGTGTATTCAGCGAGGTTAACTGATCGCGGTGCGTACCAGGGGCAGCGCCTCGACGCTGACTAAACCCGGCCACAAACAACAAGGGCCCACGTAGTAACGCAGGCCCTTCGCTTTTAAGCGGAGTCAGTGGCGGCGAGTCTTACGCCAGATCTTTGAGTTGTTCCTGCATATAGGATGAAAAGAACTCAGGGTTTTTAATCACAACACGTTCGTCGGAGGCGATCTTTTGCGCCCAGCCGACCACTTTTTTGGTAAATTCCGGGTTCCATCCCTCTGACGTTCCTCGCGCAGTAATCTCTTCTGCACTCACCTGTACACCGATTTCTTTCAGATACTTAAAGATACCCTTCGCTGTGCTTTCATCCATAGAGTGCGGTACCGGTACGGTGGTATCCATAGCGTTGATGAAATCCAGGGCTTTAGCGATGACTGTTGGCATGTTCTCATCCTTAAATTAACCACGTGATTAACAAGACTATAAGACCTCAAATGGCTCACGATATCAAAGGGATTCTTGAACCTTTCATACGAAACCTCGTACAGGTCACTTCTTCGGGCTTCCTTATCCTCAGTCGTCCTCATCGGGAGTGTAGCGGGAAATCGCCGTTTTGCCATTTTGATCGGCGTAAGCCCACCTCAGCGTATAATATATTATATATTTAAACTTATTTATTCACGATTAATAAAACATCCACAGGATTATTCCTATAAATTAACCACACAAATTAAATATCCCTGACCTTATTAATCAACACGTATAAATAATTATTTTAAATTGGCACAAAACTTTTCCTTACCCTAAAGTTTACTTAAGTCCAACCGAGATAATTCCCCTTCACTTTTGAAAAGAATAAGAAACCTGTAGAGGATAGGAATATGAAACCATCAAACCTGCTGCGCTTCATTCTTCCCTGCATTGCTTTTTCCGTTATTCCAGCAGCAAATGCCGCCACGGCGACAGGCACCTTTCAGGTTCTTATTACTATTTTAAAATCCTGCAGCGTTACCGCCGGAGCTTCTTCGAATATCAATCTGGGTTCAGTCGACGCCAGCGCAGTCAACACCACCGGTAACAGTACGATTGCCGTTAACTGTTCCAAAACTACGCCATACTTTATCGGCCTGGCTCCCTCTGCGGCCAACGGTGGCGGTACGGGAGGTGCAGGGGCGATGTCATCTATCGCCAACGCCGCAACTAACACCGATAAAGTCCCCTACCAGCTCAACCAAACTTCCGCTACTGGCCCGGTGTGGGGTAACACCGCCACGACCACAACGGTGGGTAATGGCGTGGCAGGCACTGGCACAGGCGTGGCGCAAAACTACACCGTCTATGCCACGGCTGCGAGCGCAAACTTCACGCCTGATAGCTATGCCGACACGGTAACAGTTAACGTTAACTATTGATTAAACGGAATTTTATGAGAATAAAGCCATTTTTAAGGCGCGCCGTTTGGCTCTGCCTGTCGGGGATCTGTGTTTCAACAAATATGGCTCTGGCCAGTGGATTGCAGGTTTCCCCTGTATCTTTGACCCTGAAGGATAAAAACGCGGACGGCATCTGGCTGAGCAATGAGGGGGACAATGAAATAAACGCTCAGGTTCGGGTTTTCCAATGGAGCCAAAGCAATTTCAAAGACAACCTTACCGCCTCTCGCGATCTGGTGATAAGCCCGCCGATGTTAACCCTACGCCCCGGGCAGCGTCAGTTGATTCGCGTGATCCGTTTAGGCAACCCGACAAACAGTGTCGAGGAGTCTTATCGGTTATCCGTGAATGAATTACCGCAAGCGACCCCAAAGGCCAATAAATTAGAATTTGTTTTACATTATTCGCTTCCCATTTTTATTCAACCCAAAAATAGTGTCCCTCCGGAAGCAAAATTAAGCTGGGGTGTTAAACGTGTTGGAAATGATAATTTCCTTGAGGTTAGCAATCAGGGGAATAGCCATGCGCAACTCTCTGGTGTGACCTACATCAATAAACAAGGTGCCAGACGGGAAATAACCCCCGGCCTGCTTGGCTACGTTCTTCCGGGCTCCACCATGCGCTGGATATTAGCGCCGACGACCACCCGCATCGACGCGGGGGGAAAACTCGAAGTCATGATCAATGGCCAAAAAGCGGTGCACGATCTATAGCCGACAACGCCTGCTGGCAAACGTCATTTTGCTTAGTGCAACATGTTTATCGGGCGCCGCAGTCGCAAACAACAATGACACTGACCCATCACGGGATACTCCGATGAATGATAACGCTCTGCATGAAGGTATCGATCTCTACCTTGATGTCACCGTGAACGGAAACCCTAAAGGGCTGGTGCATTTTCGTTATACAGATAGCAAGCTCTTTGCCAGCCCCGCCACGCTGCATCAGTTGGGCATTCCCCGAAACCAGGAGAGCGCGCTCAACGATATCCCACAATTAAACGTAGATTACGATATTCAGCAGCAAACGCTGACGCTTACGGCACCGCTCAGTGCGCTCGCTCTCGATACAACCAAGCTGGGAAGGGAGGATGCAGAGCATCCGCAGGCCAGCGTTTCACGCGGGCTGCTTTTAAATTACGATATCTATGCCGCGCAGGGTGATAAAGCATGGCTGAATACCTGGAGCGAACTGCGCGCATTTAATTCCGCAGGCGTGCTCAGTTCCACCCAGCTTAGCCAGAACAGCACCGATAACCGTGAGGGCTATCAAAGCAACGGCTTTACGCGCCTGGATACAAGCTGGCGATCTTCGTTTCCCGATAAAATGTTGTACCTATCGCTGGGCGATACCCTGACCAGCGCACTACCCTGGTCGCGCTCCACGCGCATCGCTGGCCTGCAAATCGGCACCGATTTCAGCCTGCAACCCTATCAACCAACCACACCACTCCCGGCTTTTTTTGGTTCCGCCACGCTACCTTCCAGCGTCGAACTGTACGTAAACGGCGTGCGAAACTACAACGGCAACGTCCCCGCTGGCAATTTCGAAATTAATACCCTGCCGAATATCAACGGCGCAGGTAACGCACAGGTGATGATGACCGATGCGCTGGGCCGCACGACCGTGCAAAATTTCTCATTTTATAATGACCAATCTCTGCTGCGAAAAGGGCTAACCGAGTGGTCGGTCGAACTTGGTGTGGTGCGGGAAAACTACGGGTATACCTCCTTTGACTACGCCAGCAAGCCCGCGCTAAGTGCCACCTGGCGTCACGGTGTGAGTAACACGTTTACCAGCGCCGCGCACGGTGAGGCCAGCGATAGCCTGATTAATGGCGGCCTCAGCAATGACTGGGTTCCCGGCTCCCGTAGTGGGACGCTTTCCGCCGCCCTCGCCTTCAGTAACGAAGAGGGAAACAGCGGCGCGCTTTACAGCCTGGGCTATCGCTGGTCGAACGATATTTTCAGCTTTAATACCTCAACAACCGTCACCCACGGCGATTATCGCGACATCGCGACTGGCTATGGTCAGCCGCCGCCGGAACTGAACAGCAATACGGTCGTCGGTTATAACGCACAGTCATTCGGCAATTTCAGCGTCGGCTACTTGCAGTTTCGCTATCCACACGACAGTAACCTGCGCTATGTGAACGCTAACTGGTCGAAAGCGCTGACGGAAAAAGCCTGGCTTAACCTCGGGCTGAATCAAAACCTCGACGACCACCAGGACAGCAGCGTTTACCTGATGCTGACCCTGTCGCTGGAGAGCAACCGTACCGTTAGCAGCACCGTTCAGCGCACCAACAATGAAACCGGCTACATGATGAACGCCAGCCAGATGCTACCTTCTGAAGGCGGATGGGGCTGGAATATCGCCGCCAGTCACCTGGCCTCTGAGACCAGCGGCCAGGGTGAAATTGGCTATCAGGGACGCTACGGGAAAGTCTATTCCGGTTTTAATCGCGTGCCCGATGACCACTACGCCTACGCCGGGGCGACTGGTTCGCTGGTGATGATGGGCGGCGGGCTGTTTGCCGCACGCGAAATCAATAATGGCTTTGCCGTGGTATCGACCAATGGCGTGCCGAATGTGCCAATCAGCCTGGAAAATAATGTCGTCGGCACCAGCGGGGATGACGGATTGCTGCTGGTGACTCAACTTAATAGTTATCAAAACAATATGATAGGTATTGATACGCTGAACCTTCCCGCCAATACACGCGTCGATCGCGTTAATGCCGCGGCCGTTCCCGCCGATCGCTCAGGCACCTTAGTTGAATTTAATATCACCGCAACGCATCCGGCGCTGATCGTGTTGGTGGATCCTCAAGGCCACGCGCTGCCGGAAGGCAGCCAGGCGACCCTCAACCCCAATCAAAAGCGTCACGATACCGTGATGGTGGGTTTTGATGGTATGGCCTATTTCGAGACGGTATCGCCGCACAACACACTGGAGGTCTCGCACCCCGGTGGCACATGCGCCGTGCAGTTCGATTATCCGCGCCAGGCCGAAGGCATCCCGCAAATTGGCCCACTGGTTTGTCGTTAATAAAAGGAGCAGGAACGTGCGCTTGATTCATCTGGCTTTACTGTTCGGATTACTGCTCTGCCCGCTGGCAGGTAAAGCGGTGGTGTGCACCGTTTCCGGCGTACAAAACATCAGTTTCGGCAACGTAAATCCGCTGGCAACCTCCGATACCAACACCAGTATGACCTTCAACTACAGTTGCACCAAAGAGCTCGCCGATGTGCTGGCTGGCGTAACTATCTGCTTTAACATTGGCGCCTCGGCAGTCAGCGGCCAGGTGATCCCCCGTCGAATGTCCTTCGCAGGCCCGCCTGCCGGCACGCTGGATTACCAGCTTTATCAGAATCCGGCCTATACCACGGTGTGGGGGAGCCAGTACCAGAGCGGCACCACCGTTCCGGCTATTCAGCTCAATTTATTAAACCTGACGCCAGTGACAGGAAGCGTGACGGTCTACGCCAAAGTTCCGGCCAGACAAACCAGTGCCATCCCCGGCAATCACCAGGATACTTACACCGCTGCAACCGCCAGCATGACCATGAACGTCGGTCTGCTGGCGCCGCCGACCAACTGCGGCACCATGCAGGGGCCAACCTTCCCGTTTACCGTCACTGCCGCGGTCACAAAATTCTGTAACGTTACCACGGCGAGCAATATCAACCTGGGCAGCGTCCCTGCCACCCAAACCAATATCAACGCCAGCAACAGCATCGGTGTGGCCTGTACCAGCAATACGCCCTATACCATTGGCCTCGCCCCCTCCAACAACAGCAGTACCGGCAGCGGCGTGATGAAATCCAGTACCGGTAATGCCAGCAACAGCGATCGGGTGCCTTATCAGCTCCGTACCGCTGCCGGAACCAGCGGCGCGCCGTGGGGAAATACAACGGGCACGAATACGGTCGCCGGGACGGGGAACGGTCAGGCTGCCACCTATACCGTCTGGGCCACCGTCCCGAGCGCCAACTATACGCCAGACACCTATGCCGATACGGTGACGATCAACGTCACCTACTGAAAACCAGCCCACCACAGTCGCGCGCGCATTCCCCAGCCGCTTGTCCAGCCGGTGGTGATATTCACCACCCGGCCCCGGGAGATCACCACCAGCGTGGGCGTCACACTGACCTGCCAGCGCGTGGAGATCTCACCGCGTGGGTCGTTCACTACCGGCATAGTCAGATGCTTTTTTGCCATCCATTGCGCCAGTTGGCGATCGTCGCCAGAACGCAGCGCAACGCTCAATACCTTCGCTCCTTCCTGTGAAAGTTGCTCCACCGCAGGCGTGGTGTAGCGGCAAACGCCACACCAGGTCGCCCAAACGTACAGCAGGACAGGTTGTTCTTCACTCATTTCAGCAAGCGAGTGCCTCTCACCGTCCAGCGTTTGCAGGGCGATCCCGGAGAGATCGCCCGGAAGGTCAGGCTTGCGCAGTTGATCCATGCCCCACATCAGCGCTATCGCAATCAGTATCAGGACGACCAGATCCTTCAGCCAGCGGCGCAGCCTACTGCGCATTCACTTTCGCAAGCTGTTCTTTCACCAGCGCCTCCAGGTCGTTATAGGCAATCGCCCCCGCTACCATTTGATCGCCGACGATCGTCGCAGGCGTCCCCTGAATCCCTAACACCTGCGAGAGGATCAGATTCATGTTTACGCTCTCCCGGCTTTGCTCATCCATTTTGATCTCCGCCGTTTGCGTTTTCTGCTGCGCACTCAGAATGGAAGCGTCATCGTGAGTGCCCTTTTTCGCCATCAGCCGCTGATGCAGCGCCCAGAATTGATCAGGTTGTTGACGCCAGGTGGTTAACGCCACGCGCGCGGAGGTCATTGAACTTTCACCGCGAAATGGCAGCAGCTTGACGACGAGCTGCACCTGCGGATAGTCATGAACAATTTTCTCCAGCATCGGGTCGAACTGTTTGCAGTATGGGCAGTTGTAATCGGTAAAATTCACGATAATCAGCGCGGGTTTGCTGGCTCCCTGACGCGGGCTGGCCGGGTCGTTGAAAATCATTTCGGTGAGCTGCGCCTGCGCATCATTGTCGCCCTCCTGCGCCAGGCTGAATGTTGAGACACAGAGTAATAAAAGCAGAGTAAAAATTCGCATCACTGTTTTCCTTTGGCACCGGACAAGGCATTGAGTACCGCTTCGCGGCTGAGCAGAGGAGGTAAAATGTTTCCCTGCGGCTGGCCCGGGCCATAAATTTGATTAAAGGGGATGGCCGCACTCTGGCGACGATTCAGAAACTGGCTAATGGTGGTGGAAGGGCGGCTCCAGTCGCCGCGCAGCGCTACGACGTCCGGCGCGGTTAACGCCTGTTGCACATCCTCGCGCAGCAGCACATTGTATTTGTTGGCTTTACAGGTAACGCACCAGTCGGCAGTGACGTCGACAAACACCCGCTTGCCGTCGCCCAACGCCGTCTGAATCGCTTCCTCGCTGAGAGGCTGCCAGGCGATGCTATCACGCACGGGAGACGCCGATTGCGGCAGCCAGAAGAGTGCCGCCGCAGTCATCAGCATTAGCCCGGCCGCGCCCAGCCCCACACGCCAGCGATAACGCAAGGCCAGCGCAATACACAGCGCCAGCGCCAGTACGCCACCGATCCCCCAGGTGAATGTCTCCCCCAAATGCACATTCAGTAGCGTCAGCAGCCACAGAGCGGAACCCAGCATCATGATCCCCAGTACCATCCGCACGAGGTTCATCCAGCGCCCCGGCCTCGGCAGACGCAGCGCCAGCCCCGGCCAGACGGCCACCAGCAGCCATGGCAGACTCATGCCTAACCCCATCGCCAGGAAGATCCCCCACAGTTCCGGCAACGGCGCGACCAGCGCCACCGACACCGCGGTTCCGAGGAACGGCGCGGTGCAGGGGGTTGCCAGCAGCGTGGCAAACGCCCCCTGCCAGAAATGCCCCATCAGCCCGTTACCGCCGCGGGTCGCGAGGAAGGTGGCGGTATTTGAGGAGAGGCGAATTTCGAAGAGCCCCAGCAGGCTGGCGCTGAACAGCACCATCACCATCGCCGCGATAAACCACGGGTTCTGGAACTGGATACCCCACCCCAGCGCCTGGTTACTCAGGCGCAGTGCGGTCATCATCAATGCCAGCGCCAGAAACGACGCGATAATCCCCGCCACCGACGCCAGAAACTGCCGTCGTACCGCGCCGCGTTCGGCGCGTTCCCCCTGCAATACCGACCCCAGCTTCATCGCCAGCACGGGCAATACGCAGGGCATAATGTTGAGGATAAGCCCGCCCAGCAGTGCCATCGGCAGCACCAGCCATAATGAAAAGCCCGCCGACGGGAGTGCGCTTGCCCGCCCAATAAGGCGTTCGCTTTCCTGCGCCAGCCCATTGTCTGCCAGTACCAGTGAGAGCGTTTTGCCCTGTAGATCCGGCGCAGCATCCCCCCACTCATCCGTTACTGGCACGACGGCGGTGAGCGTATCGCCCTTCACCTGAATCGTCGGTTTGGCAAAACTCACCCCATCAAGGTTGTCGAGATAGAGCGCAGGCGACTGCCAGCCCTCCTGACGCAGAGCCGTCACCACCACCTTCCCCGGCGCATAATCCGCCTGCAACGATGTGGTGAGCCCGTTTTCACGCGGCAGGGTGCCCATCGCGCGGATGAAGTCATAATCGACATTTTTTTCCGCCGGGGCGCTCAGGTCGAGCGAGAAGGGGTAGTCCGTAAGAATGCAGACATTGCTACAGGTTGAAAGCGTCAGCACCCCCGCGAGCGTCGGGGTTTTCACCTCGTGCAGGGTGATAGGAAAACTCACCCTGTCGTGATAGCCCTGAGTAGAAATCCCTGCCACATCAAATCGTTGTGGAACTGGCCAGCGCCAGACAACCGACTGGGGCGACGCCCAGGCAATCGTCGGCGCAATACCGCCTTCGCCCGGCGAACGCCAGTAGGTTTTCCAGCCCTTCTCCAGTTGAACGTCGAGCAGCAGGCGCGTGTCGCCACCCGCAACAGTTTGCGTGCGCAGCCGCACGCTGGCGTGGTCGTTATCGGCGGCGCGCAGCCAGCCGCTGTCCGCCGCCCAGCTTGCGGGCAGCCACAGACAAACCAGGCAGAGCAGAAGCTGCCTGAAATAAGTAAGCATTTGTTTTCTCCGTAAATAATAAATTAACCTGGATAACGCAGGCTAAAAATCACTCACGGAAGACGCATAATCGTAGATGTACCCGCAATCGGGGCGAGGAGATAACGCGGGGAGGCCAGACGCGCTGATAGAAAACAGGCAACGCCGCCAGGATCGCCAGCAGCAACGCAACGGCAAAGAGTGCGCCTTCGAACAGCACCGGCGGCGAGGCCAGCAGCGATTTAGCACTCAGTTCGCAGGGGGTGACCGGCGCATCGCTGTCCAGTTGTTCGGTCTGACTCACGGTGACAACACTCATCGTCAGGGCGTGCAGGCTCGCCATGCGCTGCGCGGTGCAAACCAGCACCACCAGACATGCAAGGGCTACCAGTAATATCGCCTTTCGCTGCCGATGAATCATCATAACCTCGTATTAATTCGAGGTTAATCTTAACGGACGAATATGGTTTGGCAATCTTAAAGCTGTAAAGAAGTGTCTGGAAGGCAAAACGCCCGGCCTGAGCCGGGCGGAAGAATCAGTTATTCACGGGGATAACCGCCCCTTTATATTTGGTGCGGATCCACTCCTGAATCTCTTTAGAGTGCAGCACATTCACCAGCGCGACGATATCTTTTTTCTTCTCGTCACCGCGATGCACGGTGATGATATTGGCATACGGGTTATTTTCACCGCTCTCAACCGCAATCGGGTCGTGAACCGGGTCGAGACCCGCGTCAATGGCGTAGTTGGCGTTAATCACCACCGCCGCGCCTTCATCGTTGTTGTACATCTGCGGCAGGAGAGACGCTTCAACGTTCGGCAGGAACTTCAGCTTTTTCGGGTTCTCCACGATATCGCTGATGCGCGCAGTCACTTTATCGACGCCCGGCTTCAGCTTAATCACCCCCTCTTTCTCAAAAATGGAGAGAATACGCCCCTCTTCAGAGACCGCATCGCGCATGATGATTTTGCCGCCCTCCGGCAGATCCTTCAGCGATTTATATTTTTTGGAATAGATGCCAATCGGCTCAATATGGATAGCGCCGGCACTCACGAAATCGTAATCCTTGTCGCCCGCATGATCTTTGAGCACGCTGTTCAGATACGGAATGTGCTGGAAGTAGTTCGCATCGATATCACGACCCGCCAGCGCGGTATTCGGCAGGATGTAGTCCTGGAACGGTTTGATCTCAAGATCGATCCCCTGCTTTGCCAGAATCGGCTTCGCCTGCTCAAGAATTTCCGCATGCGGCGTGTTAGACGCGCCAACGGTCAGGGTATCCGCCCAGGCGGCGAAGCTCAGGGCGCTCAGGGTAGCGGCGGCGATAAGCGTGAGTGTCTTTTTCATGATGATGGTTCCTGTGTGTTATTAGCGTTTATCTAACAGAGAAGTCAGGACGTCGCCGCAAAACTGGATGACGAAAACGATGATTAAAATAGTCACCGTCGCGACCAGCGTGACGTCATTGTGGTTGCGCTGGAATCCTTCCAGATAAGCCAGATTCCCTAAACCACCTGCGCCGATCACCCCCGCCATTGCGCTGTAGCTCACCAGCGCAATCAACGTGACGGTAATACCGGAAACCAGCGCCGGGGAAGATTCGGGCAGCAGGACGCGAAAAATCAGCGTCGACAGACGTGCGCCCATAGAACGGGTTGCCTCAATCACCCCTTTATCCACTTCACGCAGGGCAATTTCGACCAACCGCGCATAGAACGGCGCCGCACCAACAATCAGCGCTGGCAGCGCCGCGTTCGCGCCGAGAATGGTGCCGACAATCGTTTTGGTAAACGGGATCAGCAACACAATCAAAATAATGAACGGGATGGAACGGAAAACGTTCACCACCACTGAAATGACGCTGTAGAGCGGGCGGTTATAAAAGAGGCCGCCTTTGGCGGTCAAAAAAAGCGCCAGCCCGAGCGCGATGCCGAGGACAAATGTCGCCACGCCGGAAAGCGCGGTCATGTAAAGCGTCTCCTGCGTTGCCGCCCACAGCGCGTCCCATTTCAGATGCGGTAAGAATTGCTCAGCCATGCTTTACTACCTCGCTGTCAATGCCGGTTTCCTGCAAATCTGCGAGGATATTGTTCAGTTGTTCGGGATTCGCCACCACATGCAGCCAAAGCTGACCAAACGCGCCGTGCGCCGTTTGGGTCATTTTGCCGTGCAGAATGTTGAACGGCAGGCCGTAGCGCAGCGTCAGTTCGCCCACCACCGGACGATGGGTGGTCTGGCCGGTAAAGGTCAGTTTGATAATGCTGCCCGTCAGGCCATCGGTCAGCTCAGGGTTAAACGCCTCTTCTTCGACGTACTGGCTAACCTGACGCACAAACTGCCGGGTAATCGGTTTTTGCGGATGGGTGAAGACCTCCAGCACATCGCCCTCTTCGACCACTTTGCCCTCTTCCATCACCGCCACACGGTCGCAGATTTTGCGTACCACATGCATTTCGTGGGTAATAAGAACGATGGTTAAACGGAAGCGGCGGTTGATATCCAGCAGCAGGTCGAGAATTTGATCGGTGGTTTGTGGATCGAGCGCCGAAGTCGCTTCATCACATAGCAATACATCCGGATTATTGGCCAGCGCACGGGCGATGCCCACGCGCTGTTTCTGGCCGCCGCTCAACTGCGAGGGATACGCATTTTCGCGCCCCTTCAGGCCGACCAGTTCCACCAGTTCCGTCACGCGAGCGCGAATTTTGGCTTTTGGTACACCGGCAATTTGCATTGAAAAGGCGATGTTTTCGCTGACCGTGCGTGACCAAAGCAGATTGAAGTGCTGGAATACCATGCTGATCTTCAGACGCGCCTGACGCAGAGCTTCCCCTTTCGCGGCGGAAATATCCTGCCCGTTCACGATCACGCTGCCCGAAGACGGCTTTTCCAGCCCGTTCAGCAGGCGAATCAGGGTGCTTTTTCCCGCGCCACTGTAGCCGATAATGCCGTAGATCTGCCCCTGTTCAATGTTCAGGTTGACGTTATCGACCGCCGTGATTGCCCCTTTTCCCGGGCTAAAAATCTTTGAAATATTCCTGAGTACTATCATTCGTCTGCCAAATAGCGGTTTAGAAGTATGGACGTCCAGACGATATCGGGTTCGGGTGACGGATAGCAAACAACAAAAAAGAATGTGTTATTACGAGAGGTTATAAGCGAGTCGCCGCACCGGGCGGTGCAGTGAAATTATTTTCTGCAAACCATAGTCAGAATTTTGCTAAAGAAACCAGGCCGGGTGGGGTATTAAACCCGTGCAGGTCGGGCAGGCGCAGCGCCCGCCCGACAAAACCAGCGCGTTTACTTCTTATGCCAGTACGCCTGGCTACGCACCAACTGCTGATCAATGGCATCAGTTTCAAAACGGCTAACCAGCGATTTCGCCACCGCGCCTTCGCCAGTAACCCAGATAAAATAGTCTTCTTCCGGGACGGCAAGCGTCGTCAGCTTATCGGCGACAGCCTGCTCGCGGTGCCCGATAACCCACTGGATATCAAAATCACTGAAATCCGCCAGATAGTCCTGATATGCCTCATCGGCAATCGTCACAATCGCCTTAACCTGCGGGCGCATCGGCAACTGACGCAGGCTCTCCAGACGGCGACGCAGCGCCGGCATTCCGGATTCATCGCAAACATAAAGCTGCCAGGCGTAATCTTCCGGAACCACCAGCGAACCACGCGGCCCGCCGATTGTCAGCGTATCGCCAACGCGGGCATTCATCGCCCAGTTGCTCGCCACGCCGCCTTCATGAATAAAGAAATCAAAGGCCAGCTCGTGCCGCCCGGCATGATAGAGCGGCGTATAGTCACGCGACTGCGGGCGCACACCATCCGGCCAGACGATCCCTTCATCGGTCATCGTGGGAGGCGAAAGACGCTCGCCCGCCTGTGGAAAGAACAGTTTGGTGTGATCGTCAAAACCGCGTGAGGAGAAGCCTTCCAGCGCCTCACCGCCCAGCACTATCCGCTGGAAGCCTGCGCCGATGCGCTCCACGCGTAACACGGTCAATTCGCGAAAACGCAATTCGTTGCGCACGCGCTGCGGATACTTTTTCTCTTTCGTCATGGTGTGATCGCCTTCGTGAAAAACAGATATATCTAAATTTTATGCAAATGATAATGATTGCCAATTAGACAGAAAGCAAGCTTTTTTTAAGATATAATTTCCCTGGCACACAAAAAACCACAACAGATAAATTATTCTTTATATTTCATGTAAATAATAAAAAATTACTTTATCACCTTGCTAAAAACTGAAGTTTAGATATAGATTAGATATATCTAAAAAACAGCAAGGTATTAATGATGAGACACTTACCCTTATTTGGCCGCGAAGGCCGCCATGACCATGGTGAAGGACGCCACGGCGGTGGCTGTGGCGGCGGGCGTCGCCAGCGTTTCTTCGGCCACGGCGAACTGCGCCTGGTGGTGCTGGATATTCTCTCGCGCAACGCCAGCCACGGTTACGAACTGATCAAAGAGATCGAAAATCTGACCCAGGGCAACTACAGCCCAAGCCCGGGCGTTATCTACCCTACGCTGGATCTGTTACAGGATCAGGGGTTGATCACTATTCATGAAGAAGATGGCGGCCGCAAAAAAATCGCGATCACCGCAGAGGGCGCTAACGTACTGACAGAAAACAAAGATGTGCTGGATCAGGTGCAGGCGAAGCTGAAACTCCGCATGGTTGGTCACGAGCTGCGTAAAGATCCGCAGATGAAACGCGCTCTGGAAAACTTTAAAGCCGTACTGAACCTGAAAGTGAACCAGAGCGAAATTAGCGAGGCGCAGCTTAAGAAAATTGTCGGCGTCATCGACCGCGCGGCGCTGGAGATTTCACAGCTCGATTAATGCAGTACCGTAACCGCGTCCTGAAGTCGACCAGCGCGATGTTTCACCATCGCCGACACATGGGCGCTTTCCGCCACCAGCCCGGCATTTTTCTGGGTGATCGCATCCAGTTCCGCCACCGCGCGGGTGATGTCAGACAACCCGTTAGCCTGTTCTGAAGTCGACTGACTAATCTGCGCGATAAGCTGCGTCACATTCTGCACCTGCGTCAGAATATCGTTCATCACGCGACCCGCCGCATGCACCTGTTCGGCTCCGGACTGCACCTTGCTGGCGCTGGCTTCGATAAGCTTACGAATGTCATTCGCCGCACTGGCGCTACGACTCGCCAGTTGACGAACTTCACCCGCTACCACCGCAAATCCTTTACCCTGATCGCCCGCCCGCGCCGCTTCTACTGCGGCGTTAAGCGCCAGAATGTTTGTCTGAAAAGCGATGTCATTAATTAATGTGGTGATGGAACCAATGCGTTGCGTGCTGTCGGCAATATCATCCATCGTGTTCACCACCCTTTGCATCGCCTGCCCCCCCTCTTCCGCTGCGCTGCTGGCAGCGATTGAGAGCTTATCGGCCGCCGCCGCCGTCTGTGAATTGCTTTGCACGGATGCGGTCATCTCGTTCATCGTCGCCACCGTCTGCTGCACGTTCACGACCGTCTGACGGGTACGCTCGTTAAGATCCTCATTCCCCTTCGCTAACGTATCGCTTCCCTGACTTACGCTGGAGACCTGGCTTGCCACATCATTTTTCAACCAGCGGCAGATAAGCCCCAGTTGCCCTACGGAGCGTAGAATAAGCCCCAGTTCATCACCGCGATTCAGGTGTTTCACACTGTTGCGCCCACCGGTCGCAACGCTAAGCGCCTGACGCGCGACATTCTCTATCGGCCTGACAATCTGTCCTTCAAAAAGTGCGGTGCCAATCAGCATCAACAGCGCCGCAGCGGCAAACGCCGCCCACGACGCATGTGTGGCATACAGCGCCCCGGAGAGTACCAACAAAATAGACATCATCACGGCACGTACACGCCAGCGCAGCGGCACTGCGGATAACTTTCCCCACCAGCGCTTACTGACAACCATCCCTTTATAGAGACGCTTGTTACTCTTCCCCTCTTTCAGCGCCCGATAGAGCGGTTCGGTATTGGCGATCTCTTCCGGCGTCGCCTGGGTGCGAATCGACATATAGCCCGTAATTTCGCCCTGCCGCACCATCGGAATGGCGTTAGCTCGCACCCAGTAGTGGTCGCCATTTTTACGCCGATTTTTGACAATCGCACTCCAGGGCTCCCCCTGTTTGAGGGTGAACCACATATCAGCAAAGGCCGCTTTAGGTATATCCGGATGGCGTACCAGGTTATGAGGCTGGCCGCTGATCTCCTCCAGGCTGTAGCCACTTACCTGAATAAAGGCATCATTCACATGAGTGACAAAACTTTTGAGATCGGATGTCGACATGAGTGTTGTGTGTTCATCCAGTGCAAATTCGCGCTGACTGATATAGGGCTGAGAAGACATGCAGGTATCCTTGCCGGTATTAAGGCTTATTAGGGTTAAAGGTATGTCGGCGCTAATTGAGGGAGCTTTACTCATTAATCTCGATTCAGCTCCCATTTCCAGAGGATATATTCTCCCCTGCCCTCATATGGCGCACGATCCGCCCCTTTTTCGCCCCTCCTGCCCCATAATGGCGAAACGAGATATGTGCTTCTCCTTCGCCCACGCGGCTGCCGGACGATTAAATATTGTCCATTTGCGGTTCTCCCTGGTGTTTATCCCGATTTTTAGCGCCCACACCGAAGTGGCGTAATCCCTGCAATACTTAATTCAGTATCGTGTGATACGTGACCCCCGGGAGCCTATTTTGAACAGATTACCTTCCAGCGCATCGGCGTTAGCCTGCAGCGCACACGCACTGAATCTCATTGAAAAGCGAGAGCTTTCCCATGAGGAGATGAAATCACTCAACCAGGAGGTCAGAGAATACTTTAAAGAGCATGTAAACCCGGGGTTTCTGGAGTATCGAAAGTCTGTTACCGCCGGCGGGGATTACGGAGCCGTAGAGTGGCAAGCGGGGAGCCTGAATACGCTTGTCGACACCCAGGGACAGGAGTTTATTGATTGCCTGGGTGGCTTTGGCATTTTCAACGTGGGGCACCGTAATCCAGTTGTTGTTTCCGCCGTACAGAATCAGCTTGTCAAACAACCGCTTCACAGCCAGGAGCTGCTCGACCCACTGCGGGCGATGCTGGCCAAAACGCTGGCAGCGCTGGCGCCGGGTAAACTGAAGTACAGTTTCTTCAGCAACAGCGGCACCGAGTCGGTGGAAGCGGCACTGAAGCTCGCAAAAGCGTATCAATCGCCACGCGGTAAATTCACCTTTATCGCTACCAGCGGGGCGTTTCACGGTAAATCGCTCGGCGCGCTCTCGGCCACGGCGAAATCCACCTTCCGCAAGCCGTTTATGCCGCTGCTGCCGGGCTTCCGCCATGTGCCGTTTGGCAACATCGACGCCATGCGTCTGGCGCTATCTGAATGCCAGAAAACCGGCGACGACGTGGCGGCGGTGATCCTGGAGCCTATCCAGGGTGAAGGCGGCGTGATCCTGCCGCCGCCGGGGTATCTGCCTGCGGTGCGTAAGCTGTGCGATGAGTTTGGCGCGTTGCTGATCTTCGATGAAGTACAAACCGGGATGGGGCGCACAGGCAAAATGTTTGCCTGCGAGCACGAAAACGTTCGGCCGGACATTCTCTGCCTGGCGAAAGCGCTCGGCGGCGGCGTCATGCCGATTGGCGCGACCATCGCCACCGAAGAGGTTTTCTCGGTGCTGTTCGATAACCCGTTCCTGCACACCACCACCTTTGGCGGCAACCCGCTGGCCTGTGCAGCCGCGCTGGCGACTATCAACGTCTTGTTGACGGAGAACCTCCCGGCGCAGGCGGAGCAGAAAGGCGACATACTGCTGGATGGCTTCCGTCGTCTGGCGCGCGAATACCCAGATCTGGTACGTGAAGCGCGCGGAAAAGGCATGCTGATGGCGATTGAGTTTGTTGATAACGAAATCGGCTACAGTTTCGCAAGCGAGATGTTCCGCCAACGCGTGCTGGTTGCCGGGACGCTTAACAATGCCAAAACCATCCGCATTGAGCCGCCGCTAACGCTCACCGTTGAACAGTGTGAACTGGTGCTGAAGGCGGCCCAAAAGGCGCTGGCGTCGCTGCGGGTTGTTCAGCAGGTGGCAACCGAGCAATAACCACCCGCTTTTACCCGGCGATCGTTTTCGCCGGGTAAATTTTACTAAAATAAAAGTAAACCCCATCTCCTGATTTGCCGAAAATTTCACCTTCTGTTTTAGGGCGCATCGTGTAAAGCCGTAGTCATTTACTGAAAACAGATGCATGAATCGGTGCATCCTTTACAATGGACAGGCGCAACAGGCAACAGCAAACAGGGAAAATAATGGCGACGCTAAAAGACATAGCCACAGAAGCCGGTGTATCGCTGGCAACCGTATCACGGGTATTAAATGACGATGCGACGCTGAATGTAAAAGAAGAGACCCGACTGCGCATTCTTGAGATCGCAGAAAAACTGGAATACAAAAGCAGTAGCGCCCGCAAAGCACAGACCAGCGCGGAAAACCATCATCATCTGCTCGCCCTCTACAGTTACCCGCAAGAACTGGAAATTAACGACCCCTACTATCTGGCTATTCGCCACGGCATTGAGACACAGTGCGATAAGCTGGGTATCGAACTCACCAACAGCTATCTCCACAGCTACCAGGCGGAACTCAAAAAAGTGACCGGGGTGCTGATCGTAGGCAAACCGTCGCCTGCGCTGCGCGAGGTCGCTAAGGCGCTGACGGACAATATCTGCTTTATCGATTTCCACGAGCAGGAGAGCGAATTTGATGCCGTTGATGTCGATCTGGCGCGCATCTCAAAACAGATTATCGACTGTTTTATTTCCCAGGGCGCGACGCGGATAGGCTATATCGGCGGTGAAGATGAGCCCGGAAAAGCGGATATTCGTGAGTCCGTTTTCGTAGAATATGGCAGGCTTAAAGGGGTCGTTTCCACAACTGATATCTGGCGCGGCGCGTTCTCAAGCGCCTCCGGCTATGCGCTGGCGAAAAAGATGCTGGCGCGCGGCGACTACCCCGAAGCGCTGTTTGTTGCCTCCGACTCCATCGCCATCGGCGTTCTGCGCGCCATTCATGAGCACGGGCTGGCAATACCGCAGGATATCGCCCTTATCAGCGTCAACGATATTCCGACGGCACGCTTTACCTTCCCGCCGCTCTCGACGGTGCGCATTCATTCCGAAATGATGGGCAGCCAGGGCGTCAACCTGCTGGTCGAGAAAGCGCGTGATGGGCGTGCGCTCCCACTGCAAGTCTTTGTGCCCAGCAAACTGAAATTACGCGGAACCACCCGCTAAGCCCCCTCCCTCGCCGAATAAGCGCTTCGCCTTATTCGGCGCACCTCCGCGTCCTCTCTTTATCAAAAAGTAACTATCACACCCGCAACTATTTCGTGATCAACTTAAAACAAATGCGTTCTCACTCTTAATTTTAGTAAATATTTTACTAAAATCCACGGTAAAGATTTTACGTCTGACCGAATATCGACAAGGAGAGAACTATGAACGCCGTTGTTTCCGATAAACAACAGGTTGCCGCACTGTATACGGAACGCGACCACGTTCCGACCGTGCTGGAAGATCACCGCATTAACGGCATCAACAAAGAGAAGCCGCGCCCTCACCTTTTCCCGTTTACCAACCCGCTGCTGGCAATACGTAACGACCCCATAGCTGCCAGCAACTATCTTTCCCTGAACGGGCTCTGGCAGTTTAGCTGCTCGGTTAACCCGCAATCGCGGCCAAAAACATTTTATCAGGAGGAGTACGACACCTCGCGCTGGGCGACGATTCAGGTGCCGGGCAACTGGGAAGCGCAGGGCTTCGATAAAGCGATTTATATCGATGAACGCTTTCCGTTCACCACCCACTGGCCGGAAGTGCCTCGCGACTACAACCCGGTGGGTTCTTATCGCCGGAGCTTCCATCTGGACAGCCACTGGCTCGATCGGGAGATCTTTTTACAACTCGCCGGCGCCCGCACCGCATCGTTTATCTGGATCAACGGCCAGCGCGTCGGCTACAGCCAGAACGCCAAAAATCCAGCGGAATTTAACATTACGCCTTACGTCAGAGCAGGCGAAAACAGTATCGCGATTGAGATCTATCGCTGGGCCAACGCCAGCTATCTGGAAAAGCAGGACATGCTGGATATGTCCGGCCTTGAGCGGGAGGTCTTTATCTATGCCACCGGTAAAACGCGGATCTACGATTTCCACTGCCGCCAGCAGGTTAACCCGCCCTTCACCCATGCGGAAATTGACCTGAGCATCGATTTGCAGCACTACGACACGCACCCCGCCGGGATGGTACTGAGCATGCAGTTGCTGGACGATGCGCAGGATTTCACGCCTGTACTGAGCGAGCAGGTGCGTTTTACCCGCGAAGGAACGGAGCAGCAGCATCGCTTCTCCGGCACGGTGGAAAATCCGCGCCTGTGGAGCGCCGAGACGCCTAACCTCTACACCCTGCTGCTGACGCTCAGCGACGATCGGGGCGAGGTGATCGAATCCACCAGCCACAAAATCGGCTTTCGCCATGTGCAAATCAACAACGGGCAACTCCAGGTTAACGGCAAGGCGATTAAAATTAAGGGCGTGAACCGCCACGAGCTGCATCCGACGCTGGGACATGTCCCCACCGAAGAAAACATGCTGACCGATATCCGCTTGATGAAACAGCATAATATCAACGCGGTACGCACCAGCCATTTCCCCTGCCACTCCCGCTGGTATCAGTTGTGCGATGAGTATGGTCTCTACATCGTCGATGAAGCCAATATTGAATCTCACCCGCTGGCGCTGAAAGCGGAAACGCAAATCGGCGATACCGAATCCTGGATCCCCGCCCATCTGGATCGCGTTCAGGCGATGGTCGAGCGCGATAAAAACCACGCCTGCGTGATCGTCTGGTCGATGGGCAATGAAGCGGGCACCGGCTGCGTCTTTGAGACGCTCTATCAGTGGATCAAAGAGAAAGATCCCAGCCGCCCGGTGCAGTATGAACCGGCAGGTGAAAACTACTACAGCGACATCGTCTGCCCGATGTACCCCGACCTCGAACGGCTGGAGCGCTTCGCCGAACAGGGCGGCGATCGCCCGATGATCATGATTGAATACGCCCATGCGATGGGCAATTCACTGGGGATCCTCAGCGACTACTGGAAAATAATCGACCGGCACGACAATTTGCAGGGCGGCTTCATCTGGGAGTGGATGGATCACGCGCTGGAACTGACCAACGCCCGCGGGCAGAAATACTGGGGCTACGGGAAAGATTATCACCCGGACAAACCCAGCGACGGCAATTTCCTCAACGACGGCCTGCTCGCCGCCGACCGCACGCCTCACCCGCACATGGCCGAGGTGAAGAAGGTCTATCAGCCGGTTCGCTTCCACGCCGTTGACCCGGCGTCCGGCCTGTTCGCCGTGGAAAACCGCTACGATTTTGTCTCCCTGGAACATCTGGAGATCCACTATCACATTACGCAGGAGGGCCACGAAGTCGCCTGCGGCAGCCTGGGCGTTTTCCCGGTCGCCGCAGACCAGCAACAGACGATTCAGGTGCCGTTAGCCCCCCTTTGCCGTCAGGATGGGCAGGAATATTTACTGACCCTGAGCGCGGTCACCAAAGATGACGCCCCGCTAATCGGCGGCAACTATGAACTCGCCTGGGATCAGTTCGCGCTAACCCCGCGCGTGGCCCCGCAACCTGCCGACGCCACAGGCTACTCGCCGCTCAGCGTTCAGGAGAGCCAGATCGTCGTGGAGATCAACGGCGATGGTTTCACGCTGCGTTTTGATCGCGCCGACGGTTGCCTGACGCACTTCTCCGTCGACGGTAAAACGCTTATCCAGCGCGGCCCGGAGCCCAACTTCTGGCGCGGGCTTACCGACAATGACCTCGGCGCGAAGATGTTCAGTCTGGCTGAAGTCTGGCAGCAGGCCGCCAACCAGCGGGTTCTGATGGAGTTGAGCGTTGAACAGATCTCCCCCCATCAGGTGGCGGTAATCACCCGCTTTGAACTGTCAACGGTCGCCAGCCAGTACACCCTGCGCTACGCCATTTCGGCAAACGGGGAAATCCACATCAGCACCGATTTTATCCCCGGCGACGCAGCGCTGCCGCTCATTCCCCGCATCGGCACACAGCTCATTATGCCCTGCGAATTTAATTACATTCAGTGGTATGGACGCGGCCCCGGCGAAACCTACAGCGACCGCAAAGGCGCCAAAGTCGGGATTTACGGCGGCACCACCTGGGCGCAGTTCCACGCCTATCCGCGACCGCAGGAGAGCGGAAACAAAACCGATGTGCGCTGGGTTCGCGTGGTGAATGGCGATGGCTTTGGTCTGGAAGCAGTCGCCGACCACACCCTGCTGAATACCAGCGCCTGGCCCTTTGCCGCAGGAGAACTCGATTTTGTCGCCGATGGCGACAGCGACAGCGCTTCCGGGCTAACGCCGCTCTCCCGCAGGCACGGTGTGGACGTCCAGCCTGGCGCGCTCACCACCTGGAATATCGACCTCGCCCAGATGGGAACCGGCGGGCAGAACTCCTGGCGATCGCTCCCGCCGCCGGAGTACCAGTTGCCCGCGAAACCTTACCATTTCGCCTTTTATTTGCGCCCGGTGCGGCCGGATAACCATTAACTCGTTTTATGACATACCACGGGCGTCGTGACAGGCGCCCGCAATCAAATCAAGCAAAAGGAAAGGGTCATGTCTGAACAATCAGATTCACGGTATCAAATGTCATTAGTGACATTTCTGTTCTTCTCCATCGCCGGAGGAGGATTTGTTCTGAAAGGTGTGGTCAGTCAGTATACCGACTGGGGTAATAACTCGTGGCTGCTCTACGCCTTTGCCTCACTATTTTATGCCATCCCCTATACATTCATGATTATTGAGTTTTCTTCGCTCAAAAAATTACGTGAATCGGAAAGCGGCTATCAAACCTGGCTTAATTTAATTATGGGTAAGAAGCTGGGATTTATTGCCGGTTTCTTCTATTTCTACGTCAACATCTTCTATTTTGTTGACCTGTTGCCCAACGTGCTGACCTATTTTATGTACACCTGTTCCAGCGACGTGGCATTCGTCAGCCACCTGCTGGATCAAACCTGGTTTAAACCCATCATCAGTATTACCTCAATCGCCCTGTTCTGGCTGGCGACCTGGGTGTCGATGAAGGGGCCGAAGTGGCTCTCCCGCGCCCTTTCATTCTCGGGATACGCCGGGTTTGCCTTAACGCTATTGTTTATTCTCTCCGCCGCCTGGAAATTGTCGACCGGTACAGTGACCTTTGATGGCGCGCCGGTGGTTCCGGCGTACTTTGAGAAGATCGATCTCTCGTGGTCAAAGATCGCCTCAATGTCATGGGCGCTACAGTCGCTGGGCGGCCTGGAAGCGCTGGCGGCGTATAAGCGCAATATTCGCGGCGGCGACCGTAATTTCAGAACCGGATTAATTCTGAACGTCTTTATTTTCTCGGGCATTATCATCCTCTCTTCTCTTTGTATGAATATGGTGCTGCCCGCCGAGCAGGCGTCCAACCTGGGTCTGCTGTCCGCGATTTATATCGCTTTCCAGCAGTTGGGTTTCCCGGTCTGGTGGACTAACGTCATCGCCCTGTTTTTGATGATCACCACCCTGTGCGGCTCGCTGATGCTGTGGACTGCCGCGCCGGTAAAAATGCTGTTCGTCGATGCGCCGAAGGGGATTTTCGGCAGCAAGCTCTCCGAGGTGAATCACGAAGGCACGCCGATCAATGCCCTTAAAATGCAGGGCATTGTCGTTACGGTGATCATTATTCTGTTTATGCTCGGCCAGTTTAACGCCGGTATGAACGCGATTCTGGTGGCGGTGAAAAATCTCGATGGCGGCGCGGCGACCATCCCGGTGCTATTTATGGTGGCGGGATATATTAAACTGCGCCTGAACTCCAGCCATCCAGATTATGAACGCGACTTCTATTTCCTCGGGAAAGGACGAATGCTGGCGCTGTTATCTGTTATTCCTATCGTCGTTATTTTTACGGCCTCCACCGTGGCCGCGCTGGTGCCCGCACCGGAAGACTGGAAAGCTAATTTTATCGGTTCATTAATTCAGGTGATTCTTGGCCCGGTCAGTATTATCGCCGTATTCTGGTACTGCGGTGTGCTGTTTAATCGCTGGCGAGTGAAAAACCCTACCGATAACTCTTTATTTAACAAAATATAATAATAATCTGATGTGAGGCCTCTGCTTCACATCAGAAATAAAAACAACAAAAGGATTTCTATTTTACTCCTAATGGAATAGACCTATGGAAATCAAAAAAAATATTCGCAGAATAACGGCTGCGCTGACGCTCTGCGCCATTTTCCCTGTCACGGCGGAGGAGTCCATTCCGGCCCAGCATGACGATACCAGAACGCCGGAGCTTACCAGCCCCTCGTTTCGCTTCTACGGCGAAATGGGCGTTGGCGGCTATATGGATCTGGAAAACGAATATAAACACAAATACAGCGACGGCACCTATATCGAAGGAGGGCTGGAAGGTAAATATGGTCACTGGTTTGGCTTGATATACGGTGAAGGCTGGACGGTACAGGCCGACCATGACGGCAACGCCTGGGTGCCTGACCATAGCTGGGGCGGTTTCGAGGGCGGTATCAACCGTTTTTACGGCGGCTATCGCACCGATGACGGCACAGAAATTATTCTGAGTCTGCATAACGACTCGTCGCTGGACGATTTGCAGTATTGGGCTGATTTCACGCCGGAATTTGGTTATGAGATCCCCAATACGCGGGATATCACCACGGCACTGAAAGTCCAGAATCTGCAGGGTGATTTTCGCTACAGCTTCACAGCGGTGCCTGCGGGACATACCGATGAAGATGATGCCTGGCTGCATTTCGGCAAGTACGATCGCTACTCCGATAAATATATCTACCCGGCGATGATGAACGGGTATATCCAGTATGACCTCGCCAAAGATGTTACCTGGTTAAACGGGCTGGAAATTACCGATGGCACCGGAGAGTTATTTCTGACAGGAATATTAACACCCAATTTCGGGGCGCGTGTCTGGCACCACACAGGGCGCGGCGACGGGTTGGGCAAACCCGGTACAGAAACCGGCACGATGGTTAGCGCAATGTATGAAGCCTTTAAAGGGTTTTATCTCTCAACGGCTTACAACTATGCCAAACACCGCCTGGACAATGCCCCGGATGAAACGACCTCATATGTGCAGTTTGGTATCTGGTACGAGTACGGCGGCGGCCGTTTCGCCACCGCCTTCGACAGCAAATTTAACCTGCAAAACAGCAGCGGCGACCCGACGGACACGCTGTTCCTGATGCAATATTTTTACTGGTAAAGCTAAGAATAATTTTCTTCTCCACATTCGTTGCGAAAAGGAGCTTCATTTTTATGAAATGTTTTTACGCCCTGGCCCCGCTGACCTGTGCCCTGTTATTCAGTATGTCGGCACATGCCGCTACGGCTACCGATTTTAAAGATCTCATTGATCGTCACGGCGCACCTGAATATATGCGTGACACCAACAATGACAGTCATCAACGCTTTAACCCCTTTTTCGATCTGGGCTCATGGCACGGACATCTGCTTCCGAACGGGCCCGAAACAATGGGCGGATTTCCCGGCGTCGCTCTGCTGACAGAAGAGTACATCAACTTTATGGCGACTAACTTTGATCGCCTGACCGTCTACCAAAACGGTAAAAAAGTCACCCTGACGATGCAGGCTTACAGCATTCCCGGTGCGCTGATGCAAAAGCTGACCGCGCCTGGTATTCAAATTGATATGACACTGCGTTTTGCCAGCGCACGAACGTCACTGCTGGAAACCAAAATCATCAGCAATACTCCTTTAGATCTGGTCTGGGATGGGGAGTTGCTCGAAAAAGTAGAAGCTAAAGAGGGGAAACCGACCTCCGGAAAGAGAGTTGATGTCGAGTACCCTGACTATCAGCGCACCATCGTCCCCACCCGCGATGGCCTGAAAGTCACCTTCGGTAAGGTGCGCTCAACCTGGGATCTGCTGACCTCCGGCGAATCTGAATATGTGGTGCATAAGTCCCTGAAGATGGACACCGAAGTTAATGGTCATCGCTTCACCAGCAAAGCCCATATCAACGGCTCAACAACGATTTATACGACTTACTCTCATCTGCTGACGGCGCTGGAAGCAAGCAAAGAACAGGGGCAAATCCGCGATATTCTGGCGCGCCCATCTTCTTATATGCTCGCATCGCAGAAACGCTGGGACGAGTATCTGAGTAAAGGGTTAAACAATCCTGACGCAACGCCGGAACAGACCCGCGTCGCGGTGAAAGCTATCGAAACGCTTACCGGTAACTGGCGCACCCCCGGCGGAGCCGTAAAGCATAATACTGTCACCCCTTCCGTTACCGCTCGCTGGTTCTCCGGTAACCAGACTTACGCCTGGGATAGCTGGAAGATTGCCTACGCGATGGTGCACTTCAACCCGGAGATAGCGAAAGACAGCATCCGGGCGCTGTTCGACTGGCAAATTCAGCCAAACGATCCTGTTCGTCCGCAGGATAGCGGGATGATCCTCGACTTAGTGACCTGGAACAAAATACCCGAACGCGGCGGCGATGGTGGTAACTGGAACGAACGTAATACCAAACCCAGCCTTGCGGCATGGTCGGTGATGGAAGTGTACAACGTCACCCAGGATAAAGCCTGGCTGGAAGAGATGTACCCGAAACTGGTGGCCTACCACGACTGGTGGTTACGCAACCGCGACCATAACGGCAACGGTGTGCCAGAATATGGCGCGACCCGCGATAAAGCCCACAACACGGATGCGGGGGAGATGCTGTTTACGGTAAAGAAAGGTGACAAGGAGGAGACGCTGTCCGGTTTGCGGAAATACACGGAAATCGCCAGCAGCGGTCAATATGACAGCCTGACCATTCCAGCCCAGGAAGCCGCCGGGTGGGAATCTGGCCGTGATGATGCTGCCGTCTTTGGTTTTATCGACAAAGAACAGTTGGATAAATATGTCGCGAACGGCGGCAAACGTAGCGACTGGACGGTGAAATTCGCTGAAAATCGAAATAAGGACGGCACCCTGCTGGGCTACTCTCTGTTGCAGGAGTCGGTGGATCAGGCCAGCTATATGTACAGCGATAATCACTATCTGGCAGAGATGGCGACGATCCTCGGTAAGCCTGAAGAGGCCAAACATTATCGCCAACTGGCGCAAAAACTTGCGGACTATATCAACACCTGTATGTTCGACCCGACCACGCAGTTCTTCTATGACGTGCGCATCGAAGATAAGGCGCTGGCGAATGGCTGTGCTGGCAAACCGATTGTCGAGCGCGGCAAAGGGCCGGAAGGCTGGTCGCCCCTGTTTAACGGCGCGGCAACACAGCCCCATGCCGACGCGGTAGTCAAGGTGATGCTGGCCCCTGAAGAGTTCAATACCTTTGTGCCTCTGGGTACGGCGGCGTTAACCAATCCGGCATTTGGCGCGGATATCTACTGGCGCGGACGCGTATGGGTAGATCAGTTCTGGTTTGGTCTGAAAGGGATGGAGCGTTACGGTTACCGTGAGGATGCCCTGAAACTCGCCGGAACTTTCTTCCGGCACGCCAAAGGGTTAACCGCCGACGGCCCGATTCAGGAGAATTACAACCCGCTGACCGGCGCGCAACAAGGCGCACCGAATTTCTCCTGGAGCGCCGCCCATTTGTATATGTTGTATAACGATTTTTTCCGAAAACAGTAATATGACGCCGGGTCGGATGGCAGTCTTACTGCCCTCCGACTTTACCAACAAGTGCATACTTTTTGATTCCCATCACAATCCCCACATTCCCCTTTTCCCTTTTGCGCCGCGACGGCTAAATTAAACTCATCCGACCACATAACAATAATTTTACATACTGGACAATTCTATGAGCTATCCGTCGCTGTTCGCCCCACTGGATTTGGGCTTCACTACGCTTAAAAACCGCGTCCTGATGGGGTCGATGCACACCGGGCTGGAGGAACACCCGAGCGGGGCGGAGCGGCTGGCGGCGTTTTATGCCGAGCGGGCGCGCCACGGCGTGGCGCTAATTGTCACCGGTGGTGTAGCCCCGGCGCCTTCCGGCGTCGGAATGGAGGGCGGTGCGGTACTTAATGACGCCAGCCAACTACCGCAACACCGCCGGGTGACTGATGCTGTGCATCAGGAAGGGGGCAAAATCGCCCTGCAAATTCTGCACACCGGGCGCTACAGCTATCAGCCAAATCTGGTCGCGCCATCGGCCATTCAGGCGCCGATTAACCGCTTTACACCGCATGCACTGGCGCACGATGAGATCCTGACGCTGATTAACGACTTCGCCCATTGCGCCCAACTGGCGCGGGAAGCCGGGTATGACGGCGTGGAGATCATGGGTTCGGAAGGCTATCTGATTAACGAATTTCTGGCGGCACGCACCAACCATCGCGACGATGAATGGGGTGGCGACTACCCACGGCGGATGCGCTTTGCTGTGGAGGTGGTTCGCGCCGTGAGGGAGCGCGTGGGCCGGGACTTCATTATTATTTTCCGTCTGTCGATGTTGGATCTGGTTGAGGGCGGCGGCGCGTTTGACGAAACGGTACAACTGGCTCAGGCCATTGAAATGGCGGGAGCAACGCTTATCAACACCGGAATCGGCTGGCATGAGGCGCGGATCCCCACCATCGCCACGCCCGTACCGCGTGGTGCGTTCAGTTGGGTAACTCGCAAGCTGAAAGGTCATGTGACGATCCCACTGGTGACGACCAACCGGATTAACGATCCCCAGGTCGCCGACGATATTCTGGCGCGTGGCGATGCCGACATGGTGTCGATGGCGCGCCCGTTCCTCGCCGACGCCGAGCTGCTGTCGAAAGCGCAGGCAGGCCGCGCCGATGAGATCAACACCTGCATCGGCTGCAACCAGGCGTGTCTCGATCAGATCTTTATGGGCAAAGTCACCTCTTGTCTGGTAAACCCGCGCGCCTGCCATGAAACTAAAATGCCGGTCGTTCCGGCGCTGAAAAAGAAAAACCTTGCTGTCGTCGGCGCGGGCCCGGCGGGGCTGGCGTTTGCCATCAACGCCGCCGCCCGCGGGCATCAGGTGACGCTGTTTGATGCGCACAGCGAAATTGGCGGGCAGTTCAATATCGCCAAACAGATCCCCGGCAAAGAGGAGTTTTATGAAACGCTGCGCTATTACCGCCGGATGATCGAGGTGACGGGCGTGACGCTCAAACTGAATCATCTCGTCACGGCGGATCATCTTCAGGCCTTTGACGAAACGATCCTCGCCTGTGGGATCGTGCCACGCATTCCCGCTATCGACGGGATCGACCATCCCAAAGTGCTGACCTATCTCCAGGTGCTGCGTAACAAAGTTGCGGTGGGAAATTCGGTGGCGATTATCGGCTGCGGTGGTATTGGCTTTGATACCGCGATGTATTTAAGTCAACCCGGCGTTCCTGCCAGCCAGAATATCGATGAATTTTGCCAGGAATGGGGCATCGACACCACGCTGCAACAGCCGGGCGGCCTGCGTCCGGAAGGCGCAATGATGCCGAAAAGCCCGCGCCAGATCGTGATGCTTCAGCGCAAAGCCAGTAAACCCGGCGATGGGCTGGGCAAAACCACCGGCTGGATCCACCGGGCGACGCTGCTTTCCCGTGGAGTGAAGATGATCCCGGCGGTGAATTATCAGAAGATCGACGACGAAGGGTTACATATCACGATCGGCAATGAAGCGCAGGTATTGAAGGTCGATCATGTGGTGATCTGCGCCGGGCAAGATCCGCAGCGCGCGCTGGCGCAACCGCTGGCGGAAAGCGGGAAAGTCGTGCATTTGATTGGCGGTTGCGATGTGGCGATGGAGCTGGACGCGCGGCGGGCGATTGCTCAGGGGACAAAGCTGGCGCTGGAGATTTGACCCCCTCACCCTGGCCCTCTCCCTGAGGGAGAGGGGATCGATCGTGCGTGGTGTTAGGGCTGCGACGCCTTAGTCAATGAACAATGCTGGAGAAATATCAAAACGGGCCGCCAGCTTTTTCGCGTGTTCAAGGGTTAGCTTTCGCTGCCCGTTGAGAACCCGGGATACCATCGATTTGCTACCAATTTCGGGAAGATCGGATAAGGTTAATCCGTACTGATCCATTAACGTACGAATTACCGCAATGCCTGCTGGCGTGGCTTCAAGCCTCGCATTAAATTCCGCAAACTCTGGTGCTGACGCTTCCCAGGCAGTGATTCTTGCGCACACCAGGTCAACAAGCGGGTTTTCAGGATCGTTAAGCAACAGATGCTCAATCAGTTTGAGCGCTTCTTTATACTGCTCATCGTTCTGAATACCGGCCAGAAAAGGAGCGGCTTGTGTCAATTTTTCACCTGCTCTCAGTACTTCAGAAATGACCATCATTCTGTGGAAATCTCCCGACTGCATCCTTCAATGCTTTTTGTGTTATCAGGTGCGTTCTTCATCAACTCCGTTGACAAATTGGCAATACGTTACATCGTCAGGGCTAAATGAGCTTACGCTTCAAATAGAGCGATACAAGAGAAGGCAGATGTAAATTTTTAGAGCTGTGAGCACGCTTCCAAAAGCGGTGGGTTTTGCTCCCTCTCCCTGTGGGAGAGGGACGGGGTGAGGGGCTCGCCTTAACGCCGACGGCCCAGCTTCACCGCTTTCAGCACCACAAACTTGCTGTTGGTGGCAATTGTCGTGCAGTTGCCGAAAATCTTCTTCAGCTTGTGGAAGTAGTCAAGGTGACGGTTGGCCACAATGTACAGCTCGCCGTTAATTTTCAGGCAGCGACGCGCATGGTGGAACATCTCCCACGCCACATTATCGGTCAGCGCATGCTGCTGATGGAAAGGCGGGTTGCACAGTACCGCATTAAAGCGGAACGGCTCGACGCCGGAGAGGGCGTTGTTGATCATAAACTCGCAGCGATCGATAGCGTCCGGCAGGTTGCTTTCGACGTTTAAACGACTGGAGGCTACCGCCATCGGCGATTCATCAACAAACACTACCGACGCTTGCGGGTTTTTCTCAAGCAACGTCAGGCCAATCACGCCGTTACCGCAGCCAAGGTCAACGATCTCGCCTTCCAGGTTTTCCGGCAGATGCTCGATAAAGAAGCGTGCGCCGATATCCAACCCGGTTCGGGAGAAGACGTTCGCGTGGTTATGAATGGTCCAGGAGGTGCCTTCCAGCGGCCAGCTCATGATCTGCGACTCATCTGCCAGTTCCGGCTTCGTGAAGGTGCAGTTGATCAGGCGCGCTTTTTTCCACGCAAGCGTGGTAGTAGTGGTGCCGAGGATTTTCTCGAACAGCGCCAGCGTGGAGTTATGGATATCACGCGCTTTTGCACCGCCGATGATACGGGTTTGCGGCGTCACCACCTCGCGCAGGGCGCGCAGTTGCTGTTCCAGCAGAGCGAGCGTTTTCGGGATTTTGATCAACACCACGCCGGGCGCAGACGGATATTCCGCAGTGCTGTCGAGGAATCTGACGCTGGATTCGTCAATGTCGTTATGGCGCAGGTTTTCACGCGTGCCCAGCTCGCTGACGTAAGAGTCGCCGATGCTGTACGGCTTATGCTCCGCCAGCGCACAGCTCAGCGCGCCGAAGCTGTCATTGAAGATAAGAACCGGGCCGGTGATTTCGGTGTCGTCCAACTGTTGCAGCAGATACTCATCCGCCGCTTCCCACGCCTGTAGCGGGTTGACGTCATCCGTCTCCGGGAAGCGTTTCAGGTTCAGTGAACGGAAACCGTTGTCTATGTGGCTCATCGGCCCTCCAGAATGGTAAAATTTGGCGTTATCCCTGAAAAGGGTGCGTGAGTATACACTTTTTAATCCAATTTGGGGCTGTGATGACGCAACTAACTTATCTCCAGGGCTACCCGGAACACCTGCTTTCGCAGGTGCGCACGCTGATTGCCGAAGGCCGTCTGGGCAGCGTGCTGGCAAAGCGCTATCCCGGTACGCACGATTTCGCCACCGATAAGGCACTCTGGCAGTACACCCAGGATCTGAAAAACCAGTTTCTGCGTAACGCCCCGCCGATTAATAAGGTGATGTACGACAACAAGATCCATGTGCTGAAAAATGCCCTGGGTCTGCATACCGCCGTTTCGCGCGTACAGGGCGGGAAGCTGAAAGCCAAAGCGGAGATCCGCGTCGCCACCGTTTTTCGCAATGCGCCGGAGCCGTTTCTGCGCATGATCGTGGTGCATGAATTAGCGCACCTGAAAGAGAAAGAGCACGACAAAGCGTTTTATCAGCTTTGCTGCCACATGGAGCCGCAGTACCACCAACTGGAGTTTGATACCCGACTGTGGCTGACACAAATGTCATTACATCAAACTGCGTAAGGGCGCACGCGCTTTATCATTCTGACGTGCTACATTGAGGGAAGATCCCTTTTTATGGAGCACGTCAGCGTCTATGATACGTTTCGCAGTCATTGGAACAAACTGGATAACCAAACAGTTTGTCGATGCCGCCCACGAGACCGGCAAATATAAGCTTACCGCCATCTACTCCCGCAGCCTTGAGCAGGCCCAAACCTTCGCCAACGACTATCCCGTCGAGCACCTCTTTACTTCGCTTGAAGCGATGGCGCAGAGCGATGCCATTGATGCGGTATATATCGCCAGCCCGAATTCATTCCATTTCCCGCAAACGCAGCTTTTCTTACGCCATAAAAAGCATGTGATTTGTGAAAAGCCGCTGGCTTCTAATCTGCGTGAAGTGGAAGCAGCCATTGAAACCGCGCGTGAAAATCAGGTGGTGCTGTTCGAGGCGTTTAAAACCGCCAGCCTGCCGAATTTTCTGCTGCTACAGCAGTCGCTGAGTAAAACAGGCAAAATCCGCAAGGCATTCATCAACTACTGCCAGTACTCTTCCCGCTATCAGCGCTATCTCGATGGCGAGAATCCGAATACCTTTAATCCGACGTTTTCCAACGGTTCGATTATGGATATCGGTTTTTATTGCCTGGCCTCGGCGGTTGCGCTGTGGGGTGAGCCGCATGGCGTGCAGGCGACCGCGAGCCTGCTGGAGAGCGGTGTCGATGCCCACGGTCTGGCGGTGCTCGACTACGGCGATTTCAGCGTGACATTACAACATTCGAAAGTGAGTGATTCCGTACTGCCAAGCGAAATCCAGGGCGAAGACGGGTCGCTGGTCATTGAGAAGATCTCCGAATGCCAGAAAGTCACCTTCGTGCCACGCGGCGCTAAAGCGCAGGATCTCACTCAGCCACAGCATATTAATACTATGCTGTATGAAGCAGAGGTTTTTGCTCGTCTGGTGGAAACCAACGAAGTGAATCATCCGGGGCTTGCCGTCAGCCGCACCACGGCGAAACTGCAGACGGAGATCCGCCGTCAGACGGGTGTCACCTTCCCTGCTGATGATGTCAGCGAGCAGCTCCCTGCGTAAAGCTATGTAAAACGGATGTTACAGGTTATTGACGGCGTCGATGGCCTGTAATATTTTGTAACCTGCAAAGGGGAGTAACTTCCTTGTCGGTGGATCGTCATTACGATACGTGAAAAACCGTATCCGGTCGCCGGGCAATAAAACGTATGCACCTTCTGGCAACCGTTTGAAGTGCATACTTTTTGTTGTAAGTGAGACCTTGCCGGAAGGCGAGGTCTATGCATAAAAAGCAGCGGCTGACGTCTTCCGACGTGAGCCGTTTTTTTATGCGTAAGGAAAATTTCTATGAATAGTGTCGGCACACCGTTGCTGTGGGGCGGATTCGCTGTCGTCGTCGTGATTATGTTAGCCATCGACCTGATGTTACAGGGGCGACGCGGCGCTAATACCATGACCATGAAACAGGCTGCGGCCTGGTCTATTGTCTGGGTCACGCTCTCCTTGTTGTTCAACGCTGCGTTCTGGTGGTATCTGGCGGAGACCCAGGGCCGCGCGGTCGCCGATCCGCAGGCGCTCGCCTTCCTCACCGGTTATCTGATAGAGAAATCACTCGCCGTCGATAACGTCTTTGTCTGGTTGATGCTGTTCAGCTACTTCTCCGTGCCGCCAGCGCTGCAACGCCGCGTACTGGTTTATGGCGTACTGGGCGCGATCGTGCTGCGTACCATCATGATCTTCGCCGGAAGCTGGCTGATTACTCAGTTCGAATGGTTGCTGTATGTTTTCGGCGCGTTCCTGCTGTTCACCGGTATCAAGATGGCGCTGGCGAAAGAGGATGAGAGCGGCATTGGCGATAAACCGCTGGTGCGCTGGCTGCGAAGCCATTTACGCATGACCGATAAAATCGAAAATGAGCACTTCTTTGTGCGCAAGAAGGGGCTGCTTTACGCGACCCCGCTGCTGCTGGTGCTGATTCTGGTCGAGTTTAGCGACATTATTTTCGCGGTCGACAGTATCCCAGCCATTTTCGCTGTCACCACCGATCCGTTTATCGTGCTGACCTCCAACCTGTTCGCCATCCTCGGCCTGCGTGCGATGTACTTTCTGCTGGCGGGTGTGGCAGAGCGCTTCTCAATGCTCAAGTATGGCCTTGCGGTGATCCTGGTATTTATCGGTATCAAGATGCTGATTGTCGATTTCTACCACATTCCTATCGCGATTTCGCTGGGCGTGGTGGGTGGCATTCTGCTGCTGACGTTGCTTATCAACGCCTGGGTAAACCACCAGAACGATAAAAAGTGTGATGTAAAATAAGTCTGTTTCCCCGGTGGTGACAACCACCGGGGACAGCACGGATGAAACACCCACAAATGTCAAAATAATGTTCATGAATAGTTAAGAAGTAAGATCTAAGATAAAAAACCAGCATTTTGCACTTCCACCTTGCCGCCGTTTCTTTATACTCGACCATGCAAACATTTGTTACATTCTGATATAAAGTGCCTTCAGAGCACCTCAGGATGGCTGACACAACATATTCAAGGACACAGAAATGACAACGCAACCAACAAGCGGGCTGCTGCGCAGGTTTACGCAGGGTAGTCTGGTAAAAAAAATCCTCATCGGATTGATTCTCGGCATTCTGCTGGCATGGATCTCAAAACCAGCGGCAATCGCTGTCGGGCTCCTTGGAACACTGTTCGTCGGCGCGCTGAAAGCCGTCGCACCGGTTCTGGTTCTGATGCTGGTCATGGCTTCGATAGCCAACCACCAGCATGGGCAAAAAACCAGTATTCGCCCGATTCTGTTTCTCTATTTGCTGGGGACGTTCAGCGCAGCGCTCACTGCCGTCGTGTTCAGTTTCCTCTTCCCTTCTACGCTGCATCTGACGAGCTCCGCCACTGATATTGTGCCGCCGTCAGGCATTGTCGACGTCATGCGCGGATTGTTGATGAGCGTCGTCGCCAACCCGATCCACGCGCTGCTGAATGCTAACTATATCGGTATTCTGGTTTGGGCGGTGGGCCTTGGTTTCGCCCTGCGTCATGGCAACGAAACGACTAAAAATCTGGTCAATGATTTCTCCAACGCCGTTACCTTTATGGTGAAACTGGTTATCAGTTTTGCACCAATTGGTATATTCGGCCTGGTGGCCTCTACGCTTGCAACCACCGGTTTCGATACGCTGTGGGGTTATGCGCATCTGCTGCTGGTTCTGGTCGGCTGCATGCTGCTCGTCGCGCTGGTGATTAACCCTCTGCTGGTCTGGTGGAAGATCCGCCGCAATCCTTACCCGCTGGTGCTGCTCTGCCTGCGTGAAAGCGGCGTCTATGCATTCTTTACCCGCAGTTCCGCGGCGAATATCCCGGTCAATATGGCGCTAAGTGAAAAGCTGAATCTGGATAAAGACACCTATTCCGTTTCCATTCCGCTGGGCGCGACCATCAATATGGCCGGTGCGGCAATCACCATCACCGTGCTCACGCTGGCCGCCGTCAGTACCCTCGGCATTCCTGTTGATCTGCCAACGGCGCTGCTGTTAAGCGTTGTGGCCTCGCTGTGTGCCTGTGGCGCATCAGGTGTGGCCGGCGGCTCGCTGTTGCTGATCCCGCTGGCCTGTAATATGTTCGGCATTCCGAATGATATCGCCATGCAGGTTGTGGCCGTGGGCTTTATCATCGGCGTACTCCAGGACTCCTGCGAAACCGCGCTGAACTCCTCAACGGACGTACTGTTTACCGCCGCTGCATGCATAGCGGAAGATGAGCGTCTGGCAAAAAACGCACTGCGTAATTAATCTGTCAGCCCTTTCGCCATCAGGCGGAGGGGCTATCTTCCTGTACCTTTTTCTCAACGTTGAACGGGTCAATCCCGCGGCGTTGCATGCGCCAGAAGCGAATAATATTCAGGCCATTCATGACCAGAAAGCTCCCTTCAATCATCGTGCCGCCAATTGAGCCAAGCCAGAAGTTGTGAATAACCCAGCAGGCCGTGGAGCACCACATCACGCAACGTACCGACAATCCCTTACAGCGAAACAACGCCCATGTACTGGCGACCGTACCGGCAATAGGCAGTAATTCCATAGGATGGTGCAGTTTACTTAACCCAAGAATCAGCGTCAGGGCGATAAAGACAAACATCACCCAGATGCGGCGGGTATAGACCGAGATAATGGTTCGGATGACGTTAAGTTCAGCGCTCATCCCCGCCGGGATAGCCCCCATCAGGAAAAAATGCACACCGATGGTCGCACTGTAGAGGGAGAGCTGAAACTTAAAGCGCCGCTCATCGCGATTGATGAAGGTGGTGATACCGATTAAAAACGCGAGTACACCTACGCCCTGGGCAAGCCAATACGCAGTCATGGAGAGATCCTTAGTGAACAGCATAAAAAAACGGCGTTTCAGGAAGTGAAACGCCGTTTTATCGTATCAGATCACATTTTTATTACAATGTGACGCCGCTTTTAAAGATCGCCAGTTCGCGGAAATCGTTGCGTTCGTTGCAGGTCTGTTTGCCGTTGGCAAAATCAACAATGGCATCGACAAACTCGTTCAGCAACTGCGGCATCCCTTTGCCGTGAATAAGCTGACCGGCATCGAAGTCGATCCAGTGCTTTTTCTTCGCCGCCAGTTCGCTGTTGGTGGCGATTTTCACCGTCGGCACAAATCCGCCGTAAGGCGTACCGCGCCCGGTACTGAACAGCACCATATGGCAGCCCGCACCCGCCAGCGCGCTGGTCGCCACGGCATCGTTACCCGGCGCGCTCAACAGATTCAGGCCCGGCGTTTTCAGCCGTTCGCCGTAGCGCAGCACATCAACGACCTTACTGGAACCTGCTTTCTGCGTACAGCCCAGCGATTTATCCTCCAGCGTGGTGATGCCACCGGCTTTGTTCCCCGGTGATGGATTCTCGTAGATAGGCTGGTCATGGGCAATGAAGTACTGCTTGAAGTCATTGACCATCGTAACCAGCTTGCCGAAGGTTTCTTCGTCACGGCAGTGGCTCATCAACAACTGTTCTGCACCAAACATCTCCGGCACCTCGGTCAGTACAGTCGTACCGCCGTTAGCAATCACGTAGTCGGAGAAGCGACCCAGCATCGGGTTGGCGGTGATCCCGGAGAGGCCGTCGGAACCACCGCACTCGAGACCAAACTTCAACTCACTCAGTTTGCCCGGTACGCGCTTGTCGTTACGCATCACATTGTAGAGCTGATGGAGATGCTCAATCCCCGCTTCCACTTCATCGTCCTGGTGTTGGCAAATCATAAAGTGAACGCGGTCGGCATCAAATTCACCCAGCGTTTCGCGGAAGGCATCGACCTGGTTGTTTTCGCAACCCAGGCCAATCACCAGCACCGCGCCCGCGTTAGGGTGACGCACCATGTTTTGCAGCATGGTGCGGGTGTTAATATGGTCGTCACCCAGTTGAGAGCAGCCGTAAGTGTGGCTGAAAAGATGCACGCCGTCGGTACCTTCGGCGTCATTGGTTTCTTTCAGGAAACGGGTCTGGATCTGACGCGCAATGCCGTTAACACAACCCACGGTTGGCAGGATCCAGATCTCGTTACGCACCCCAACGTCACCGTTCGCACGACGATAAATGTTAATGTCGCGATCCGCCGGCTGCGCCGCTTCAGGCTGGAAATCGGGTTGATAGCTATAGGTATCCAGATCGCTCAGGTTGGTTCGGGTATTGTGCGAGTGAATGTGCTCACCCGCGGCAATATCCACCAGCGCATGGCCAATCGGTAAACCATACTTAATGACGTTTTCACCTTTGGCAATAGGGCACAACGTGAATTTATGCCCACGCGCTACCGCCTGGCGGAGCGTTACCGTTTGATTGTCGACCGTAACTTCCGTGCCTTCAGCCAAATCCGCTAATGCTACCGCAACGTTATCCAGCGCATGGATCTTGATGTATTGCATATCAACCCCAGACCTTAGTTCAGTTCAATGGCGAAGTAGTCACGCGCATTGTTAAAGCAAATATTTCTCACCATCTCACCCAGCAACTGGATGTCCGCCGGGGCTTCGCCCGCAGCCACCCAGCGACCAATCATCTGGCACAGGATGCGACGGAAATATTCGTGACGGGTATAAGAGAGGAAGCTGCGGCTGTCGGTCAGCATACCCACGAAGCGGCTCAGCAGGCCAAGCTGCGCCAGTTGGGTCATCTGACGTTCCATGCCGTCTTTCTGGTCGTTGAACCACCAGCCGGAACCGAACTGCATTTTGCCCGGCATGCCTTCGCCCTGGAAGTTGCCGATCATGGTGCCCAGCACTTCGTTGTCGCGCGGGTTCAGACAATACAGGATGGTTTTCGGCAGCAGATTCTGTTCGTTCTGCTTGCTCAGCAGCTTAGACAACTCTTCCGCCATCGGGCGGTCGTTGATGGAGTCGAAACCGACGTCCGCGCCCAGCAGTTTAAACTGACGCAGGTTGTTATTACGCAGCGCGCCGATGTGATACTGCTGTACCCATTCGCGACGGGCATATTCTGCGCCAAGGAAGACCAGTACCGCTGTTTTGAACTGCGCCACTTCGTGCTCGCTCAGGGTTTCACCCGCCAGACGACGCGCCAGAATGCTGTCCAGTTCCGCTTCGCTCGCTTCGGCAAACATCACCACATCCAGCGCGTGGTCAGATACTTTACAGCCGTGCGCGGCAAAGTGATCCAGGCGTTTGGTCAGCGCGGTTTGCAGGTCGGTGAAACGACGGATATCGGTGTCAGACACTTCACCCAGTTTCGCCATGTAGTCGTTGAAGGTCGCTTGTTCAATGTTGAACGCTTTATCCGGACGCCAGCTCGGCAGCACTTTGATGGAGAAGGTGCTGTCTTTAGCCACGGTCGCGTGGTGCTCCAGCGAGTCGATCGGATCATCGGTAGTGCCGACCATTTTTACGTTCATCTGCTGCATGATGCCACGCGCGGAGAACTTATCCTGTGCCAGCAGTTCGTTGCATTCGTTCCAGATTTCGTCAGCAGTAGACGGTGAAAGCAGCTTGCCGGTGATGCCAAACGGACGGCGCAGTTCGAGGTGCGTCCAGTGGTATAACGGGTTGCCGATGGTGTGCGGAACCGTCGCCGCCCACGCATCAAATTTTTCACGATCGGATGCATCGCCGGTGCACAGACGCTCGGCCACACCGTTGGTACGCATAGCGCGCCATTTGTAGTGATCGCCTTTCAGCCAGATGTCATACAGGTTGTTAAAACGATAGTTTTCAGCAATCTGCTGCGGCGGAAGGTGGCAGTGATAGTCAAAAATCGGCTGATCTTTTGCGTAGTCGTGGTACAGACGGCGGGCAAATTCGGTATCTAACAGAAAATCTTCAGTCATAAACGGGGTCATTATCGTCTTCCTCTCACGAGTGGTCAGATGTTTATCTGTAATGCCGATAAAGTTATCACACCAATTTCAGCAAGCCGAAGATTTTTTCGTGAGTTAGATCAATAAAAATTGACAAAAAATGACATTAAAAAAGTAAAAAAAGCGACACAGGCCGCGCCAGGACTGGCTTCAAGACCTACCACCTATATCCACACTCAAATTACCTCTTTTGTGACAGCATTCACCTTTTAAAGTTGTATGACAAGTTATTGTGCACCCCGTTAAACATAAGCCGACGGAATGCATTGTTGGTGAAAGATACAACTGACTTAACGGTACGGATACCGAATTAAGCACGAGTACGAAGGCAAGGTTCGGGTCGTATCGGGTTCTCCCGGTAAGCCCCTCGATTGAGACATCCTCCCGTAGTACTGGATGATAACCGTATGAAAATGCGGAATAACGACACGATGAGGTTTACATGCGTAAAATTAAAGGGTTACGTTGGTACATGATCGCACTGGTGACGCTGGGCACCGTGCTGGGTTACCTGACGCGTAATACCGTTGCAGCCGCTGCTCCAACACTGATGGAAGAGCTGCACATTTCTACACAGCAATACTCCTATATCATTGCCGCTTACTCCGCGGCCTATACGGTGATGCAACCTGTTGCCGGTTACGTGCTGGATATTCTGGGTACCAAAATTGGTTACGCCTTCTTCGCCGTTGCATGGGCGGTTTTCTGCGGCGCAACCGCATTAGCGGGTAGCTGGGGCGGCCTGGCGCTGGCGCGTGGTGCGGTCGGTGCGGCAGAAGCTGCGATGATCCCGGCGGGTCTGAAAGCGAGTTCCGAATGGTTCCCAGCGAAAGAGCGTTCTATCGCGGTCGGTTACTTCAACGTCGGTTCCTCTATCGGCGCGATGATTGCTCCGCCTCTGGTGGTCTGGGCTATCGTCATGCATAGCTGGCAGATGGCGTTCATTATCTCTGGCGTGCTGAGCTTCGTATGGGCGATGGCATGGCTTATCTTCTACAAACACCCGCGTGACCAGAAAAAACTGACTGACGAAGAACGCGACTACATCATTAGCGGTCAGGAAGCACAACACCAGGTTGGCGTAGCGAAGAAAATGTCTGTGGCGCAGATCCTGCGTAACCGTCAGTTCTGGGGTATTGCACTGCCGCGTTTCCTGGCAGAGCCTGCCTGGGGGACATTCAACGCATGGATCCCGCTGTTCATGTTTAAAGTTTACGGCTTTAACCTGAAAGAAATTGCGATGTTTGCCTGGATGCCAATGCTGTTTGCTGACCTGGGTTGTATCGTTGGGGGCTACCTGCCGCCGCTGTTCCAGCGCTGGTTCGGCGTGAACCTGATTGTTTCCCGTAAAATGGTTGTCACCATGGGCGCACTGCTGATGATTGGCCCAGGTATGATTGGCCTGTTCACCAGCCCGTATGTCGCAATCGGCCTGCTGTGTATTGGCGGCTTCGCTCACCAGGCACTGTCTGGCGCGCTGATTACGCTCTCTTCTGACGTATTTGGTCGTAACGAAGTCGCAACAGCGAACGGCCTGACCGGGATGTCCGCCTGGCTTGCGAGCACCCTGTTTGCACTGGTCGTCGGCGCGCTGGCCGACACCATCGGCTTTAGCCCGCTGTTCGCCGTCCTGGCTATCTTTGACTTGTTAGGGGCACTGGTTATCTGGACGGTGCTGAAAAACAAACCGGCTGAAGAGGTTGAGCAGGAAACGCATCAACCGGCCACGCAAAGCTAGTTTGAAAGTGTTAATCATGTAGCAAAAGCCGCCTCCTCTGGCGGCTTTTTTCATCCGGCGTTATGGTTAGATTCTCGTAAAAGTGGTATAACAAATCTAATCTGCCGTACCCTGCCTGGAGAGTATATGGAAATCACTGACGCACGTCGTTTATATCAGCAACTTGCCGCTGAGCTGAAAGAACGCATTGAGCAAGGCGTCTATCTCGTAGGTGACAAGCTGCCTGCCGAGCGCTTTATTGCTGACGAAAAATGCGTCAGTCGTACTGTCGTTCGTGAAGCCATTATTATGCTGGAAGTTGAAGGCTACGTTGAAGTGCGTAAGGGCTCTGGCATCCATGTCATCTCCAATACGCCGCGTCATCAGCAGACGCCTGACGAATCCATGGAATTTGCCAATTATGGCCCGTTTGAACTGCTCCAGGCGCGTCAGCTCATCGAGAGCAATATTGCCGAGTTTGCCGCTACCCAGGTGACCAAACAGGACATCATGAAGCTGATGGAGATCCAGGACAAAGCGCGCAACGAGAAGTGCTTTCGCGACTCCGAGTGGGATTTGCAATTCCACATCCAGGTGGCGCTGGCGACGCAGAATACCGCCCTTGCCGCCATCGTCGAGAAAATGTGGACGCAGCGCAGCCATAACCCGTACTGGAAAAAGCTGCACGAGCATATTGATGCGCGCACGGTGGATAACTGGTGCGACGACCACGATCAGATCCTGAAAGCGTTAATCCGCAAAGACCCACATGCCGCCAAACTGGCAATGTGGCAGCATCTGGAGAACACCAAGCTGATGCTGTTTAACGAAACCAGCGATGACTTCGAATTTAATGCTGACCGCTATCTGTTTGCCGAGAACCCGGTGGTACATCTCGATACCGCCGCCAACGGCGCAAAATAGCCATCAGAATCCCTTCTCAGGCCGGTCTTCAGACTGGCCTGAGTCTTATTAAGGGTAAGCAAAACATATATAGTGTCAGCCTTTGTAAATAGCCTCGCCTCCCACCCCCACAACCCGCAAAATCAAACCTCAACAAAGTGCAATTTTTATGACGCAAAACCCAGGCGTTTGTTACAATTAGATGCATTTTGTCGTTCTGTGAGTTAGCAATTGCTTACTTCGCCATTAACACGGATGTGTTTAGCCGCGACCGATTAAAACACCAACAATGTCGCAGTTCGTTCAGGCGTTACGTTAATCGTTGTACCAGGAATCGTGAATGGAACTATTAACCCAGTTATTAAATGCCTTATGGAGCCAGGATTTCGAAACCCTGTCGAATCCTTCCATGGTCGGTATGCTCTACTTTGTCTTGTTTATGATCCTGTTCCTTGAGAACGGGCTGTTGCCTGCCGCCTTCCTGCCGGGCGATAGCCTGCTGGTACTCATTGGCGTATTAATCGCCAAAGGCGCGCTGGGTTTCCCACAAACCATTCTTCTGCTGACCACCGCAGCAAGCCTTGGCTGCTGGCTGAGTTATATTCAGGGGCGATGGCTGGGGAATACGCGAATTGTGCAGAACTGGCTCTCGCACCTCCCGGCCCATTACCATCAGCGCGCGCATCATCTGTTCCATAAACATGGTCTTTCCGCGCTGTTGATTGGTCGCTTTATCGCCTTCGTGAGAACGCTGTTGCCGACGATCGCGGGCCTGTCGGGGCTGAATAATGCCCGTTTCCAGTTCTTTAACTGGATGAGCGGCCTGCTGTGGGTCTTAATTCTGACGTCACTGGGTTACCTGCTCGGTAAAACGCCGGTATTCCTTAAGTATGAAGACGCGCTGATGTCATGCCTGATGCTGCTGCCGGTTGTCCTGCTGGTAATTGGTCTGGTGGGGTCGCTGGTTGTTCTGTGGAAGAAAAAATACGGCAACCGGAGCTCATAATGGGGCTGAAACAGGTAACGCTACGTCGATTTACCCTGAGCCTTGGCGCACTACTCCTGTTTTGCGCCATGCTCTGGTTATGGACAACGCTTCAGCACAGAGAGTCCACCCTGGCGATTCGCCCGCTAAATCAGGGAACCAGCATGCCGGATGGCTTCTCCATCTGGCATCATCTGGATGCAAACGGCATTCAGTTTAAGAGCATTACCCCCCAAAAAGACGCGCTACTCATTAAGTTTGAGTCCAGCGCCCAGAGCGCGGCTGCCAAAAAAGTGCTCGATAGTACGCTACCGCACGACTACATCATTGCTCAACAGGATGAAGATCGCGACGCCATGACCTGGCTTTCACTGTTGCGTGAGAGCCCGCATCGCTTTGGATAATTCTGTATCTAATCACTGGCTTTGGTGCTTTCCCGATTTTATAACTATGCTTTAGTAAATGGGCTGAACCTTTGCCCCTTTACTGGAACCCGTACATTTCAGATGTACTTAACTCAATGGAAGGTTTCTTACATGAAATACCGCATCGCACTGACTATCGCCCTTCTTTCCCTTACTGCTGGCACGAGCGCGACGACACTGTGTCAGGAGAAAGAGCAGGATATCCAGCGTGAGATAAGCTATGCCGAAAAGCATAACAATCAACATCGTATTGATGGCCTGAAAAAAGCGCTGAGTGAAGTCAAAGCACATTGCTCAGATAGCCAGTTACGCGCCGATCATCAGAAGAAAATTGCTGAGCAAAAAGAAGAGATCGCTGAACGTCAGCGTGACCTGCAGGAAGCAAAGCAAAAAGGTGATGCGGATAAAATTGCGAAACGCGAGCATAAACTCGCGGAATCTCAGTACGAGCTTAAAGAACTGGAGTCCCGCCAGTACTAAGCAAATGGACATTCAAACAGGAGAGCATCATGTCTAAAGATACCAATGCAGATAACCTGCGCGCGGAACTGAAATCACTGGCTGACACTCTGGAAGAAGTATTGAATAGCTCCTCTGATAAGTCGAAAGAAGAGATAAGTAAGCTGCGCAGTAAAGCGGAAAGCGCGCTGAAAGAGAGCCGCCATCGCCTGGGCGAAACCAGCGATGCGCTGGCCAAACAGACCCGCGAAGCCGCGGCGCGTGCCGACGGTTATGTGCGTGAGAACCCGTGGACGGGCGTGGGAATTGGGGCTGCGGTCGGGCTGGTACTGGGCGTGCTGCTGACGCGTCGCTAATAATGGCGGATTATCAACACACACAAGGCCCGGGGAAAAACATCCTCGGCATCGGCCAACGGCTGGTGACCGTGCTGGTGCAGATGGTTGAGACGCGGGTGCGCCTTGCGGTGGTAGAGCTGGAAGAAGAGAAAGCCAACATCTTCCAGCTATTACTGCTGGTTGGCTTAACCCTGCTGTTTGCCGCTTTCGGCCTGATGAGCCTGCTGGTGCTGATTATCTGGGCGGTCGATCCGCAATATCGGCTGAACGTGATGATTGGCACCACCGTCACCTTGCTGGCGCTGGCGTTAATCGGCGGGCTTTGGACGTTACGTAAAGTGCGACGCTCAACCCTGCTGCGCCACACGCGTCACGAACTGGCCAATGACCGGGCGCTGCTGGAGGACGATCGTGAGTAACCGAAAGGAGCGTGAGGCACGTAAGGCGTATTTGCTGAGTCAGATTCAGCAACAGCGGCTGGACTTAAGTGCGGGCCGACGCGACTGGCTGGAACTCACCCACGTCTACGACCGCAAATGGGCGATGCTGCTCAGCCTGCGGACCTGGGCTCTGGCAGGTAGCGGCGTGTTCGCCGTCTGGGGGTTGCGTCAGCCAAACAGGCTGGTGCGCTGGGCACGACGCGGATTCAGCGTCTGGAGCGCCTGGCGGCTGGTGAAAAATACGCTGCGTTAATCTGACACAGGCCCGGTATACCATGCCGGGCCTTGTTTTTAGGCAAGCGCTTCTATCTCGGCAACAGTCAGACCGGTGGTTTTGGCGATAATCGCCACGTCGATGCCGGTGGCTAACAATGCCTGGGAGATTTGGCGTTTGGCGTTGCGTTCGCCTTCGCGCTGACCTTTATCAAGCCCTTCCCGAAGCCCTCTACGGAGCCCATCCTTAATACCTTCGCGACGCCCTTTGTTCATCCCTAACCGACGGCCAAAATCGATCCCTTTTTCCCGCTCTTTTTCCATCCACTCCGCAATCGTCATCAACGTCTCCTTATGTTGAGGTACCTTACGCGCCAGCCGGCGAAAAAAGACAAACAGACTGGCGGAACGGCCGGCCTGCGCGATATAGCTCATCACCGCCTCGAACTGGCTTTCGGTAATGTAACCTGGCGCTAAAAGCCTTGCCAGCGCATCGAGTACGGGTAACGGCAACCTTCGCCGTCAGCAGGCAATTCACCACTCCCCGAGCAGCCTCGACAAAAATATTCATCTTGCATTGCATTACTCAGAATTTTTGAAGCAATTCGACAGTTTTCCTTGCTAACAATTGATCCAGGCCGCGGGTATTCTTCTTTCCATCGACAGCAGGCACACGGCATCAACGTGTATTTGCACAATAAATAACATTGTTCGCCCGATGGGTTCTCTGGAGTTGTAAGATGAAAAAATTAGAAGATGTTGGTGTACTGGTAGCACGTATTCTGATGCCAATCCTGTTCATTACCGCGGGCTGGGGCAAAATCACCGGTTATGCGGGCACCCAACAATATATGGAAGCAATGGGCGTTCCTGGTTTTATGTTGCCACTGGTTATTCTGCTTGAGTTCGGCGGCGGCCTGGCAATCCTGTTTGGCTTCCTGACCCGTACCACCGCATTGATTACCGCGGGCTTCACCATCCTGACCGCGTTCCTGTTCCACAGTAACTTTGCGGAAGGCGTAAACTCGCTGATGTTTATGAAAAACCTCACCATCGCAGGCGGTTTCCTGCTGCTGGCTATCACTGGCCCGGGCGCATTCAGCATCGACCGCGTGCTGAATAAAAAATGGTAATCGCACTATACTGAATCAAAGCGAGGAGACATCTCCTCGCTTTTGCCATCTGAAGGAGAGAAAAAATGGGACAACTGATTGACGGCGTCTGGCATGATACCTGGTATGACACCAAATCCACCGGGGGAAAATTTCAACGTTCAGTCTCGGCATTCCGTAACTGGCTCACTGCGGATGGTGAAGCAGGCCCGTCGGGCGTCGGCGGATTTGCCGCCGAGAAAGATCGCTATCACCTGTACGTTTCGCTCGCCTGTCCGTGGGCGCACCGCACGCTGATCCTGCGTAAACTGAAAGGGCTGGAGCCGTTTATCTCCGTTTCCGTCGTCAACCCGCTGATGCTGGAAAACGGCTGGACTTTCGATGACAGCTTCCCGGCGGCGACCGGCGATTCGCTGTATCAGCATGAATTTCTTTATCAACTTTATCTGCATGCCGACCCACACTACACCGGCCGCGTGACCGTGCCGGTACTGTGGGATAAGAAAAACCACACCATCGTCAGCAACGAATCTGCCGAAATCATTCGCATGTTCAATACGGCTTTTGATGGTCTGGGCGCAAAAGCGGGTGATTACTACCCTGTTACGCTGCGTGAGCAAATTGATGAGCTGAACGGCTGGATCTACGATACGGTGAATAATGGCGTCTACAAAGCCGGCTTTGCCACCAGCCAGGAGGCCTACAGCGAGGCCGTGGAGAAAGTGTTTACCTCGCTGGAACGCCTGGAGCAGATCCTCGGTCAGCATCGCTACCTGACAGGCAACCAGTTGACCGAAGCGGATATTCGCCTGTGGACGACGCTTATCCGTTTTGATCCGGTCTACGTCACCCACTTTAAGTGCGACAAGCACCGCATTAGCGATTACCTGAACCTGCACGGCTTTATGCGCGATATCTATCAGATGCCAGGTATTGCCGAAACGGTGAATTTCGATCACATCCGCAATCACTATTTCCGCAGCCATAAAACCATCAACCCGACTGGAATCATTTCCATTGGGCCGTGGCAGGATCTCGACGAGCCACACGGGCGTGATGAACGCTTCCGCTAATGACACAGGGCATCCTCAGGGATGCCCTATTAATTTGTGACATCAATATTTACCACCATTTCATTCACGGCTATTCTTAATTCTATCGCTTAGAAAACAAGTGATTAACGAATAGCAGAGGCAGAAAATGGATTGGTATCTCAAAGTTCTCAGAAATTACATCGGTTTTGGCGGCCGCGCGCGGCGTAAAGAGTACTGGATGTTTATTCTGGTCAACGTCATCTTTACGCTGGTGCTGGGTATTCTCGATAAGATGCTGGGCTGGCAGCGCGCCAGCGGCGAAGGCATTCTGACAACCATTTATGGTGTGCTGATTTTCCTGCCCTGGTGGGCCGTCCAGTTCCGCCGTCTGCATGACACCGATCGCTCGGCTTGGTGGCTGCTGTTGCTGCTTATCCCGATTATCGGCTGGCTGGTGATTATTATTTTCAACTGCCAGGCGGGCACACAGGGCGACAACCGCTTTGGGGCAGATCCGAAGTTGATTTCGTAGCGCGTTATTGCCCCCCCCTCACCCCGCCCTCTCCCCATAGGGGCGAGGGAGAAAATCAGCGCAGTCCATTAGCCCGAGCGCGGTCGGTTCCCTCTCCCCTATGGGGAGAGGGCCAGGGTGAGGGGAAAACACCTACTTAACCGCCAGCAGCTTCTGAATTTCCCGCAAACACCACGACTTCGCTTCGCCCATGCTGTCGCGTCGCCAGGCCATGATAATTTCCACTTCGTTGGTGTATTCCGGGCTCACCACCCGCAAACGCCCCTCGGCGATATCTTTTTCCACCAGCGGATAAGGCATGGTCGCCACGCCTAGACCGGCCAGCAATGCCTGGCGTTTATCCTCCATCGACGTGACCGTCAGGCGCGGCTGTTTATCCAGCAACTGCACCGTAAGCACCGGACGCTCGCGCGCGGTATCAGCCACTGCCACGCCGCGGTATTTCACGCGCGTCACTTCGGATAGCGGCTCGGGTTCCTGATGAATGGGGTGATCCGGTGCGGCAACGTATACGTTCATCACCGAATAGAGCTTACGAGAGTTAATTTCCGACGAAGAGCGAAAGTGCATATCCGGTGCAATCACGATATCCGCGCGCCCCTGCTCGAGCCGCTCCCAGGCGCCAGCCAGCACTTCGGTAATGATTGAAAGCTGGGTATTCGCTTTCGCCGCCAGCTTTTCGATAAGAGGATAAAGCGTCGGAGTCGGGATCAGCGCTTCGGTGACAATCGTCAGATGCGTTTCCCAGCCGCGCGCCAGTGCTTCAGCATCGGTCGTCAGCTTATCCGCCGCTTCCAGCAGCACGCGCCCACGCTCCAGAAGCATTCTCCCGACATTAGTGAATTTTGTTCGATGACCTGAGCGGTCGAACAACACAACGTCCAGTTCTTCTTCCAGCTTTTGCATGGTGTAGCTTAATGCAGACGGAACGCGCCCCAACTCATCAGCCGCAGCGGCAAAGCTGCCGCGACGGTCAATTGCATCCATCACCCGCAGGGCTTCCAGCGTTAATGCTCTCTCTTTAGCCATCGTTTTATCATTCAGGAAATTTGAATATAGCGGGCAGAATATCTGGCTAACAATGCAGCGTCCATACCTTTACCATTGATTTAGTGTAAAGAGAGGTCAAAAACTATGATTACTACCCGAACAGCCAAACAGTGTGGACAGGCGGACTTCGGCTGGCTACAGGCTCGCTACACTTTCTCCTTTGGACACTACTTTGACCCAAAACTGCTGGGATACGCCTCTTTGCGTGTCCTGAACCAGGAAGTGCTGGCACCAGGGGCCTCCTTCCAGCCGCGAACGTACCCGAAAGTGGATATTCTCAATATCATCCTCGAAGGGGAAGCGGAGTACCGCAACAGCGAAGGCCATCATGTCCAGGCGAAAGCAGGCGAAGCGCTGCTGATTTCGACCCAGCCGGGCATCAGCTACAGCGAACATAATTTGAGTAAGGATAAACCGCTCACCCGGATGCAACTCTGGCTGGATGCTTGTCCGGAACGCGAAAACCCGCTGATTCAGAAAGTGGAAATTGAGGATACGGTGCGGCAACTTCTGGCTTCGCCGGATGGCGCAGGCGGCAGCCTGCAGTTGCGTCAGAAAGTGTGGATACACCATATCGAGTTGAAAAAAGGCGAGAAAGCCAGCTTCCACCTGAACGGCCCTCGCGCCTACCTGCAGTCTATCCACGGTACCGTGCACGCTGAAACGCAGGCGCTGGAAAAAGGGGCGCTCACCTGCGGTGATGGCGCATTTATTCGTGACGAAGATAACATAACGCTGGTTGCCGATACGCCGCTGCGCGCTTTACTGATAGATTTACCTGTGTGATTTTCAGGATGAAAAGAGTGAGCAGATGAGTAAGAAAAGCAATAAGAAAGCACAGACAAAAAAGCAGGTAAAACCAGAGATTACCGTTCCCGTCAGCTTCGGTTACGAAGAGATGTTAGGTGAGCTGGAAGCGATTGTCGCAGACGCCCAAATCCGCCAGTCGGAAGAAGAAGCGGCATAAAAAAATCCCCGGTATTCCGGGGATTTTTGTTTCTTCAGGCTATCGCTTTACGAGACATAATCTCAATAATCTGCTTATCAGTGTGCTGCATAGCATGGCGTGCCAGCGCACAAAGGTTAGCAATAGAGCGTTCGACATCATCCGCCACAATACCTTCATTACCGCTTACCGCCGAACCATCCAACGCCAACAATACCGCTTTCCACGCCGCTGCCGCGCTGGTGGAGACTTTCATCGCGCAGCTATTGGAAGCGCCATCGCAAATCATTCCGCTGACATCGCCGATCATACTGCCGATCGCCATTGCGATCGTTTGATAGTCGCCACCGGCCAGCCACGCCATGCCTGCCGCCGCCCCCATCGCCGCAGTGGTCGTCGCACATAGCGCGGAAAGCTTTGGAAGCTGGTGATGGATATAGATGGCGCTGAGATGCGACAATATCAGCGCCCTCGCCAAACGCTCCTCGTCGACGGCGAAATGCTCGGCAACAACCATCACCGGAACCGTTGCGGTGATCCCCTGATTTCCGGAACCAGAATTGGTCATGGCGGGTAATGTTGCCCCTCCCATTCGCGCATCCGACGCGGCGCTGGTACGGATCAAAATAGCACTCAGCAAATCCTTCGCCAGCAAACCGCGCTCACGCTGCTTTTCCAGCGTTGCGCCAATGTGCAATCCCTATTCTCCACTCAAGCCTTCCTGCGACAGCGCGCCATTTAGCCTTGCCGCATCGAGAATGAAACGGATTGACGCAAAAGGCACCCCCTCAACAAAGGCGAGGATCTCTTGTAGAGAGGTGGCAGACAACACCGCGGCTGGCGACGTCCGGGCGTCGCGCGGCCCAACATCGGGTTGAGTAAACTGCACCCCGTTGTGCGTCTCGATACGAACAACATGCGTGTGCCCGCCAACAATGGTTACGCAGGCCCATGCTTCACCGCACCAGACTTTAGCCTGCGAGAAAAGAATATCCTCGCAGGGCTCCTGCAACGTCACCGACACCTTACCGGCCGCCAGCAGCGCTTTCGCTTCTGCGACAGCATCAGGCGTCGCATTTTTCAACACTTCAAGCCCCGCCTCGGCATCCCCCCCAAGCGCCCCCAGCGCCGCCGCCACTGGCAGCCCAACCATGCCAGTACCAGGGACGGTAACGCCCAGACCGTTCTTCATCAGGTTTGGCGATACTTTTGCATCAATACGCTCGACCACGCCATCCAGCTCAGAAGCGGCGATAGCCGCGGCCAGCGCCAGAGAAATGGGTTCGGTACACCCCAGCGCAGGTTTAACTTCTTCCTGAATCACGCTGATAAACTGCTGCCATAATGGGTTCAATGATGTTTCAAACATAGCCATAACCTTCACGTATCAGGGAGCTCAGGAGAATGCCAAAATCGGTGAGATGCACAGCAACAAACCAGTGACGATAATGAGGTACAACGACGCTCCTTTGTATTTGTGCAGTGCGGGAACCTTGTAGACCAACAACGCCGGGATCAAACACCCAACCAGGCCAAAAATCGGGCTACAGATGGAAGTGAAACTGAGGATCGGCAGGTTAGTCACCTGTGCCCCCCAGGCCATCAGCACAATCGCCACGCTCACAACCCGACGCAGCAGCACTTTGTTGATCTCCTCTTCTTTACGCGTCCGCAGGAGGAAATTCATCACCAGCCCCATGCATGCCTCGCGAAAACCGAGAAAAACGCCAAAAAACGAAGAGACCACCGCAAAAACGTTGATCACAATACCGGCGACAGTCACCCAATTACCCGGTATATAACGCGCAGTAATTGCCAGAGAGGAGATATTCTCTTTGCTGGCCTCTACGGCCTGCTCATGAGACAGCCCCAGCGAAAAAGAAACCGCGTAAAAAAAGACGATGACAAACAGCAACACAAAAGCGACGCGCATCGCCCGTTGCGCTTTAAAGCGCGCCACTTCAACGGACTGATTCTTCGCGCGGTAGGCGATGACCATCGGACTCAGTGACTGAATAAACAGAATAGAGGTCAGGGTAAACGGCAATGTCACAATCGCATTTTTGATAAGCGTCCCGATTTCCGGCACGGCCCCAGGATGCTGCCAGTTCCAGTGCGGGATCATCAGTATTCCGAGTATTGCTACCGCCACCAGAACGGTCGTCGCCATAAATCCGGCCAGACTGAAGAGCAATTTTTCCCCGGTGGAAGCCATAACCACCAAAATGCAAATAAGGCCTAATCCATAAAGTGGATTCGTCGACAACACACCGTCGGTAACGCCGAAGGTATACAGATAAGAGGCGCTGTCATTGGTGATCGCCAGGGTGTACACAAATACCCAAATAATCAACATAATGAAATAGAGAACGCCTAATAGCATCCCTGTATTCTTACCCAGGTAGCCTGCGATAATATTGGGGTAGTCAGTACACTCTTTTGACTCCACCAGCGTATTAATAAAAAGCTTTTGAAACAGAAACATGGCCGGATAGCCAACCACCGACGAGAGCAAAAATACCCACAGCCCCATGATGCCGACCTGAACAGGCAAAAACACGATGCCCGCCCCTATCGCCATTCCGATGCTCATGGTGATCCACCCGATATCAACACTGTCAAAACGTGTCGCATTCCGCCATTCGTTTGCCGTCATCCCCTCCGGGGCAGACGAGCCAGACATTGTATTCCTCGCCATTTCCATACGTTTACGCTCATGTGTGTAGGGTTTTATTATTTTCGTTCCACTCCGGGGCGATGTGGGGAACGTGCGCTGCAGGCAAGTCATTAGAATGAGAAAATCATACGCGCGGGAAGGGAGAAAGTCTTACCAATAACAAGCATATAGTTTCACCTTGTAAATAATATTTTTCTATTTACCTGATTAAATATGCTGTTATTTTCTCTATTTGAATGCGATCACAACAAAATAATAGTAAGAGTATTAATACAGCAACTAAATACCATCACAGTGATGTATTCATTTTACTCCTAAAATGCAAAAACCCGCCGAAGCGGGTTTTTGCATAAAAAAAGTGAAACTGACCGATAAGCCGGGTTCTGTCGTGGACAGTCATTCATCTAGGCCAGCAATCGCTCACTGGCTCAAGCAGCCTACCCGGGTTCAGTACGGGCCGTACCTTATGAACCCCTATTTGGCCTTGCTCCGGGTGGAGTTTACCGTGCCACGGACTGTTGCCAGCCGCGCGGTGCGCTCTTACCGCACCCTTTCACCCTTACCTGATCCCACTTGCGTGGGCCATCGGCGGTTTGCTCTCTGTTGCACTGGTCGTGGGCTGTTACACCCCCCAGGCGTTACCTGGCACCTTGCCCTATGGAGCCCGGACTTTCCTCCCCTCCGCCCGTCTCCCCCGAAGAGGACGACGACGAAGCGGCGACTGTCTGGTCAGCTTCGGCGCGAAGTATAGAGGGTTTGCGCGCCCTTGTCACCCCGCACTGCGCATTCCGACCGCAAGCGTAGCCGCAACGTTGCGCGAAGCGCGATAAATATTGTCGTATGCGCCCCTGAAGGCTTCTTCCAGCGAACCGATGCTGGTCAGTACGCTGAATACCGCATCGATACCATATTGATGAACCACGCCGACATCGCTCGTCAGGCTACCCGCAATGCCAATGACCGGTTTATGGTACTTCTTCGCCACACTCGCCACCCCGACCGGCACTTTACCGTGAATACTCTGGCTGTCGATACGCCCTTCGCCAGTGACCACCAGCGTACAATCGTGGATATGCTCTTCCAGATTCAGCGCCGTAGTGACAATCTCAATGCCGCTTTTTAGTTCTGCACCAAGAAAAGCCATCAGCGCAGCCCCCATGCCGCCCGCCGCCCCCGCACCAGGAACCCCTTTGACTTCAACGTGCAGCGATTTTCTGATGATATCGGCGTAGTGGGACAGGTTGTCATCAAGCTCGTGGATCATCGCCTCACTGGCACCTTTCTGCGGGCCGAAGATACGTGATGCGCCGTTATCGCCAACCAGCGGATTAGTGACGTCACAGGCAACGCGGATGGTACAATTTTTGATGCGTGGATCGAGGCCCGAGATATCAATCGTGTTCAGGCTGTTAAGGCAACCGCCGCCAAAACCAATTTCGGTACCGTTCGCGTCGTGAAGTTTCGCCCCCAACGCCTGTACCATGCCTGCGCCGCCATCGTTAGTGGCGCTGCCGCCAATGCCGATAATGATGCTGGTTGCGCCGCTCTCCAGCGCCTGCAAAATCAGTTCACCGGTGCCGCGCGAGGTCGTCACCAGCGGGTTACGCTTTTCTGCTGGTACAAGCGCCAGGCCACTGGCGGCGGCCATTTCGATAAATGCCGTTTTACCGTCGCCGGAGATCCCCCAGCATGCTGTCACCTTCTCGCCCAGCGGGCCGGTGACAACGGCAGAGCGCTCAGATCCCTGGGTGGCGGCAATCATCGCTTCCACCGTTCCTTCGCCGCCGTCAGCGACCGGAACAGACACATACTGCGCATCAGGAAAGATTTCCCGAAATCCTTTTTCTATCGCCTGAGCTACCTCGCTGGCAGAAAGGCTTTCTTTATAAGAGTCTGGGGCGATTACGATTTTCATATCATTAGCCTGTTACTGCACAACGCCAGTTGGCATTTTACCCGTGTAGGCCCGGACGCTGCACACCATCCGGGCTGGACGTCATTAGCGGGTGACTTCTACTTTCGCCAGTTTTTCGTAGTAGCACGCCAGAGCGCTGTGATCCGCCGTTCCCATGCCATCGGCACGTAGTGCCTGCATCATCTCCATGACGGCGGCAGTCAGCGGCAGTTGCGCGCCTACACCGTGAGAGGTATCCAGCGCGTTGGCCAGATCTTTTATATGCAGGTCAATGCGGAAACCTGGTTTGAAATTCCGATCCATCACCATCGGCGCTTTCGCATCCAGCACGGTGCTACCCGCCAGACCACCGCGAATCGCCTGGTAAACCAGCTCCGGGTTTACGCCCGCTTTGGTTGCCAGGGTTAATGCTTCAGACATCGCCGCAATGTTTAGCGCCACAATGACCTGGTTTGCCAGCTTGGTAACGTTACCCGCACCGATTTCACCTGTGTGCACCACCGAGCCCGCCATTGCTTTCATCAGGTCGTAATATTTGTCGAAGAGGGCTTTGTCGCCGCCAACCATGACGGACAACGTGCCATCAACCGCTTTCGGTTCACCGCCGCTCACCGGCGCATCCAGCATCTCCACGCCTTTCGTTTTTAGCGCTTCGCTAATTTCACGGCTCGCCAGCGGGGCAATAGAACTCATGTCGATAAGCACAGTGCCGGGCTTCGCCCCTTCGATAATTCCGCCTTCACCCAGCGCAACCTCTTTTACGTTGGGAGAGTTCGGCAGCATGGTGATAATCACATCGCACTGTTCAGCAATCGCTTTAGCCGTGGTGGCGGTTTCAGCGCCTGCGGCGATCAGTTCAGCAACCGCTTCCGGGTTATGGTCGGAAACCACCAGCGAGTAACCGGCTTTAATGAGGTTTTTACTCATTGGTTTACCCATAATGCCCAGGCCAATAAAACCAACTTTCATCGTCATAATTGTGTCTCTCTCTTGTTGCAGTGGTGGTTATTTTTTAAAGGAATCAGCCAGTTTTTGCGTGGCACTTCGGAAAACGCCGAGATCGCTGCCGACGGCAACAAACGTTGCGCCCCACTCCAGGTAACGGCGCGCATCGGCTTCTACCGGCGCCAGAATGCCGCTCGGTTTCCCGTGTGCTTTGGCACGAGCAAAAATGTGCGCGATGGCTTTCTGCACGTCAGGATGCGAAGCATTGCCGAGGTGGCCCAATGCTGCTGCCAGGTCGCTTGGGCCGACGAAGATGCCATCCACACCGTCGGTCGCGGCGATAGCGTCAACGTTATCCACACCCTGCTGGCTCTCGATTTGCACCAGGATGGTGATGTTCTTGTTCGACTGCGCAAAGTAGTCAGGCACTGTGCCAAACATATTGGCGCGGTGAGATACTGAAACGCCGCGAATGCCTTCCGGCGGATAACGAGTGGACGCAACGGCCTGTACAGCGTGTTCTTCCGTTTCCACGAACGGGATCAGGAAGTTATAAAATCCGATGTCCAGCAGGCGCTTGATAATCACCGGCTCGTTAGTCGGCACACGAACAACCGGCGCACTGCTGCTGCCTTTCAGCGCCATCAACTGGGGAATGAAGGTGGAGATATCGTTTGGCGCATGTTCGCCGTCCAGCACCAGCCAGTCGAACCCGGCCAGGCCCAGCACTTCAGTGCTGATAGGGCTTGCCAGCGCAGACCAGCAGCCAATTTGAATCTGTCTGGCGGCCAGCGCGGCCTTGAATTTATTCGGGAAGATATCGTTATTCATCACTTATACCTTGTCTCTTAACCGTTAATTATTTCTGCAATTCCATACGCTTGATGTCGCCGACGACAAACAGGTAGCAAAACATCGCCATCAGTGCCGAACAGCCGACGAAGACCAACGCGGCGTTAAAGGAGTGCAGTTCACTAACCAGATAACCAATGACCAGCGGAGTGACAATGGAGGCTACGTTGCCAAACACGTTAAATACCCCGCCGCACAGGCCTACAATCTCTTTTGGCGCAGTATCGGAAATCACCGGCCAGCCCAGCGCGCCAAATCCTTTACCGAAGAAGGCCAGCGCCATCAGTGTCACCACCAGCGCGGTGTTATCGGTGTAGTTACACAGGATGATGGTCGACGCCAACAACATACCCAGTACAATCGGTAACTTACGCGCTAACGTAATGGTGGCCCCGCGTTTAATCAGATAATCCGAGAACACGCCACCCAGTACACCACCGGCGAACCCGCACAGTGCCGGAATCGATGCCACCAGGCCCACTTTCAGAATCGACATCCCTTTTTCCTGCACCAGATAGATCGGGAACCAGGTGAGGAAGAACCAGGTGATGGTGTTGATAAAGTATTGCCCGAAGAACACCCCCAGCATCATGCGGTTGCTCAACAACTGCTTGATGTAATGGAGTTTTGGCCCCTGTGTCGTGCTGCCTGGCTTTTTGTGGTCCATGTCGACCACTGCGCCATTTTCGGAGATAAACTTCAGCTCCTCCGCCGACATGCGTGGGTGGTCGGTCGGGTTATGAATGAGCTTGATCCACAGCGCAGTAAGGACAAAACCAATCACCCCCATCACGGTAAAGACGTGTTCCCAGCCCCATGCGAAGGTCAGCCAGCCCAGCAGCGGCGAGAAGAGCGCCAGTGAGAAATACTGCGCTGAGTTAAAGATTGCGGACGCGGTGCCGCGCTCTTTGGTCGGGAACCAGGCCGCCACAATGCGGGCGTTCGCCGGGAAGGATGGCGCCTCGGAGAAACCCAGCATAAAACGCATAAAGAACATAGAAATGCCGGCCCATGCCAGCGGGAACATATCCACAAAGCCCTGCAGGAAGGTAAACAGTGACCAGAAGAAGAGGCTGTAGGAGTAAACTTTCTTCGAGCCGAATTTATCGAGTAGCCAGCCGCCTGGAATTTGCATTAGCAGGTAAGCCCAGCCAAACGCAGAGAAGATATAGCCCATGGAAACTGCGCTCAGCTGCAGCTCTTTTGCCACTTCGGTACCCGCAATGGATAAAGTGGCGCGATCCGCGTAGTTAACGGCAGTAACAATAAAGATGATTAATAAAATTAAATATCGGGTTGGCACAATTTTTTTCGATTCGACAGCAGTATCCAGCATCATTTTATTTATCCTCGGGTACAGAGTGCCTTATATTATTTATTTTGTACGAAGACATATTTCACTGGTTATTTATTATCGAATATCTAACCAGACACAATGAAATCGTGATTCAGTATAATCAGCATCGCTGGCCTGCACACTGTGCATTTCCACAATTTGAATATTTTAATAACGCATACTATTGAGCATATGCCCATCACCATGGGCGCTAATGCACAGATTTACGTATTGCCCGTCCTGTCAGAGATGAGAGGACATTAAGTGGTGATCTAAGTCACATTTTTACCCGCAAACTCCTGACATTCTTGATGCCATCACGCGGTGTATTAATTTTGCTTCGTCAGAAAGCGATACCCTTTATTGTAAATTTTAAGGTTTACCACCTGGCTGGAGAATACTGGACAATGGCTAACATCGAAATAAGGCAAGACGCGCCAAAAGCATTTTATATAAAAGTGCACGATACAGATAATGTCGCGATTATTGTCAATGATAATGGCTTAAAGGCAGGAACGCGCTTTCCTGATGGCCTGGAGTTAATTGAACATATTCCGCAAGGCCATAAGGTGGCATTAGTGGATATTCCTCTTAACGGCGAAATCATCCGCTATGGTGAAGTCATTGGCTACGCCGTGCGCGACATCGTCAAAGGCAGTTGGATTGACGAGTCTACTGTCGCACTACCGGAAGCGCCGCCGCTAAATACCCTGCCGCTGGCGACCAAAGTACCGGAGCCGCTGCCCGCGCTTGAGGGCTACACCTTTGAGGGCTATCGCAACGCCGATGGCAGCGTGGGGACGAAAAACCTGCTGGGGATCTCCACCAGCGTCCACTGCGTCGCAGGTGTCGTTGATTATGTCGTCAAAATTATCGAACGCGACCTGCTGCCGAAATATCCCAACGTGGATGGTGTTGTCGGCCTGAATCATCTCTACGGCTGCGGCGTGGCGATTAATGCACCTGCCGCTATCGTCCCCATCCGCACGATCCACAATATCGCCCTGAACCCGAACTTTGGCGGCGAAGTGATGGTGATTGGCCTCGGCTGCGAAAAACTCCAGCCGGAACGCCTGCTCGAAGGTACGCCGGACGTAAATGCCATCCCGGTCGACAGCGCCAGCATTGTGCGTTTGCAGGATGAACAGCACGTCGGTTTTAAATCGATGGTTGATGATATTTTGCAGGTGGCTGAACGTCACCTGAAAAAACTGAACGCGCGCCAGCGTGAGACCTGCCCGGCATCTGAACTGGTCGTCGGCATGCAGTGCGGCGGCAGCGATGCATTCTCAGGCGTGACGGCGAACCCGGCTGTAGGTTACGCCTCCGATCTGCTGGTGCGCTGCGGCGCAACCGTGATGTTCTCAGAGGTGACTGAAGTACGTGATGCTATCCACCTGCTGACGCCCCGCGCCATTAACGAAGAGGTCGGGAAACGTCTGCTGGAAGAGATGGCCTGGTATGATAACTATCTTGATATGGGCAAAACTGACCGCAGCGCCAACCCGTCCCCCGGCAACAAAAAAGGCGGGCTGGCAAACGTAGTGGAAAAAGCGCTCGGCTCGATTGCCAAATCAGGCAAAAGCGCGATTGTGGAAGTGCTCTCGCCCGGTCAACGCCCAACCAAACGCGGGCTGATCTACGCGGCAACGCCCGCCAGCGATTTTGTCTGTGGCACACAGCAGGTGGCTTCCGGCATTACGGTGCAGGTGTTCACCACCGGGCGCGGTACGCCTTACGGTTTGATGGCCGTTCCGGTTATTAAGATGGCGACACGTACTGAACTGGCAAACCGCTGGTATGACTTAATGGACATCAACGCTGGCACCATCGCCACCGGGGAAGAAACGATTGAGGATGTGGGCTGGAAGCTGTTCCAGTTCATTCTGGATGTCGCCAGCGGGAAGAAAAAAACCTTCTCGGATCAGTGGGGGTTGCATAACCAGTTGGCTGTTTTTAACCCGGCACCAGTGACCTGATATCCTTCTGGTATATTCCTCGCAAAACATGGCTTTAGGGCCATGTTTTTATTGCCTGCCATCTCTTTGCTCGCTGGCGAGTAAGCCACGGTGTCAGGAGCGCGCATAATCGTACCCTTCATATTTAGCGATCTTCCGGCATGCTCAGCCGCCAACGAAGCAGTACTAATAACGTATTATTTTCAGGGTTGTTTCCTAAACTTTTTTATTACCGATTTTAGTGTGGCTATTGCTTTAATCAATGTCAGGGGGATCGCTTGCCTAAAGCCAGCTATCACATTGGCAAAGTAAGTCGTCGCGATTTTCCAGTGGGGGCTGAGCATCTCCATTATAGGGTCTTTTTGTAAAGTGAAGGGGGATTCAGGAGCCGCTCTGCCTGTACGCTCAGTTAGTCATTCCAGGCGTGTAATCCGAATGCCGCGTTCCGGCTCCGCCTTTTCGTGCCTTTTCATCATCATGATTGAGAGAAATGAAAATGACCGATATCAAAAAGCCTGACCTGAAATTTATCCTCCATCAGCCCTCTATAGCACAAACATATGTCGACGGAGCCAATCTCAATATACTCGCCAGCCTTATGCTGCCATTCAGTATACGAGCCTTCAATGTTATCCCTAACAACCTGAACAAAGGTACCGAACTGGCGAACAACACAGGCCAGGATGGTGTGTCTGGCATACCATCGCCGCTGGAAGTTATTGAACTGGCGTCGAGTTCCAGGCTTTCTACACAGCCCCAGGACACGCGCACCGTGCCTGTCGGCATCAAAAGCAGTTTGAATCCTGGCGCACCCACGCTCTTAGCGAGCAAAGAATCGTCGACGGATGACGATGTCGGCGGCGACGGTGCCTTCCCGCTCACCGCCAGTGACGTCGCCAGCCTCAAGAATCTCGTCAACGGGCTTGAAGGCGGTGAAGACAACGATGCTCTCGGGATCCGCGATCTTGAAGGTACCGGCAATAACCGTGTTTACCTTAACTATGGTTCGGCCGATCAGCCGTTCATACGACTCACCGACGCGCATTATGGCGCCTGGAATGAGACAACTCACAACCGCGACATCAATCCCCTGTTCTCCGGGCTGGATCCGCGTGCCATCAGCAACATCCTTGGCGCACAGGAAGCAAACCTCTCCGGCAACGCCGCTGGCGTGAACAGCTTGTTCACGGCCTTCGGTCAGTACTTCGATCACGGTCTCGATTTTCTCGGAAAGGGAGGTAACGGAACGATTCAGATTGGCGCTCCGGGTTCGTTTCCAAATCCTGCGGATCTGACTCGTGGCACCGTTGATAGCGTAGATGCCAATGGTATTCCGCAGCATCTCAACAAGACATCCCCCTTCGCAGACCAGAATCAGACTTATGGCTCGAACGAACTCGTCGGCCAGTTCCTGCGTGAGGGCAACGGGCTGGGCGGATTTACGGGCAAGCTGTTAGAGGGCGGAATAGATCCATCCAATCCGGATTTCAGGCTGCTGCCTACGCTTAGGGAGCTGATCCTGCATCACTGGAACAACAACACGCAGTTTACCGACAACTCACTGCCGGGCGATCACAGCGTGGCCTTTCAGGAGTACTTCGCCGGGTTGGTCGACAGCAATGGCGTGATCAACCAATCGATGCTCCCTGCCATGACCTCTAATTTTATGGGAAGCGGCTTCGCGCTACTGCTCGACACCAACCCCTTCATCAACCTGCTCGACCACTACGTGGCGGGTGATGGACGGGCGAACGAGAATATTGCACTCACCGCTATTCATAACATCTGGGAGCGGAATCACAACTTCCATGTCAACGGGTTGCTTGACGCCGGATTTGAAGGAACCGCTGAAGAGCTTTTCCAGGCAGCCAAGATAATCAACGAGGCTGAATATCAGCGCGTGATTTACACCGACTTTGCCGACAAGTTGCTGGGTGGGATGAGAGGTACGGGCGATCACGGCTTCGCCGGGTACAATCCGGAAGTGGATGCACGCGTCTCGCACGAGTTCGCAACGGCTGCTTACCGGTTCGGCCATTCGCTGATAGGGCAGACACTGACAGTGCTCGACGCTCAGGGCAATGCAACGCAGGTACCGCTGTTCGACGCGTTCCTCAACCCAACCAACGATACGAGCGCGTTCACCTTCCCCAAAGCGCAACTGCCTTACTCTCCGCAGCCAGGCTATGAGCAACTGGGTGCTGCCGGGATTATTGCCGGTGGTGTTGTCCAGCAAGCGGAAGAAGTCGACGTCAATATCGTCGATGCTGTCCGAAACGACCTCGTTCGTATGAGTGCTGACGTGTTCGCCTTCGACGTCGCCCGCGAGTGGGACGTCGGTTTAGGTTCGATGAACCAGATCCGGGCAGACCTGATGGCCTCTCTCGATCCGTATGTGCAGGAGGCAGTGAGCTTTGCCGGCTCCCTCACACCCTACAGTTCGTGGGAGGACTTCCAGGCGCGGAACAATCTCAGCGACACCGTCATTGGGCAATTCAGGCAGGCTTATCCCGACCTCGTGCTGGAAGAGTCTCAAATTGCAGGCTTCCTGGCAGCTAACCCTGGCTATAAATTCATCAATGGAAATACCGTCAAAGGCATCGACAGAGTTGACCTGTTCGTTGGCGGACTCGCCGAGAAACACATCAATGGCGGTGTGGTTGGCCAGACTTTCTGGGCCATCATCCACGAGCAACTTGACCGGCTTCAGGAAGGTGACCGGCTGTATTATCTCGACCGCGTGGAGCATCTCGACCTCTATGAGATCATGGAGGAGCAGGGCTTTGCCGGGATTGTGGCACGCAACACGGGCCTGACCAATCTTCCTGAGAATATCTTCGGGACGAGCCAGCTCGATAACCCGCCGGTTGTCGTCGGCCACAACCTCGCCCTTAATGGCGGGAGTGGCAATGATCTCCTCAATGGTGGGTCTGGCAACGACGTCCTCAATGGCGCTGGCGGCAACGACACGCTCAATGGTGGGGCTGGTAATGACACACTCAACGGCGGCGCTGGCGCTGATGTGATGAAGGGCGGTATTGGGAATGACACCTATATCGTTGATAATAAAGGTGATACCGTCACGGAAGATCGTAATAGCGGGACGGATATTGTCCAGACCACCCTACAGAATTACACGTTGACCAATAACCTCGAAACACTGGTGTTCAGCGGGGTGGGCACGTTCACCGGCAGAGGGAATGCCATTGCCAACACCATCAACGGTGGCAACGGTAATGACTTTTTGTATGGAATGGGAGGAAACGATCAACTGAACGGCGGGGCCGGAAATGACTCACTTGATGGTGGTGACGGCGCCGATAACCTTCAGGGCGGAGCCGGTAACGATAAAATCGCAGGCGGAGCGGGTAACGATAGGATCGATGGTGGCCAGGGCGCTGATAACATGGCTGGTGGTTCCGGGAATGACACCTTCGTCTTTAGCACAGGCTTTGGACGAGACCGTATTACCAACGGTTTCGACAGTAATCCCGGCGGTGGACAGGATCTCCTTGATTTGAATCTATTAGGCATTAGCGCGGCGAATTTTGCCAGCAGCGTCACGATTGCCGGAGGAGCCGGTAACAGTACCGTGATTACCATCGGCAATCCGCTTAATGGCAATGTCATTACTTTAGAAAACGTAAATGCTAACAGCGTCAATATTAACGATTTTATTCTAATCGGATAAGAGGAAGACCCTGTCGCGCCAGCATATGCCTGTGCTGGCGCGTGGGTCAAATACTCAGAGCGTTGATATCCCGGTAGTGGGTGACTCGGATGAGGGAAAACCAACGTGTCTCTGGTATTGAAGGATTTCACGAGCATTCAGACACTGAGCATGCTGTAACAATGTGCGCTTATCACAAAAACTTTCGATAACCTCCATTTTCTTTCGATCTTTCGTTTGTACGATCAAAATCACAAAACAAACTTACGAAACCCTATACATTCTTTCGAAGAACTCAAGCGAAACGATTCGGAGGAAGGATGTTTATCATTTCAAGCAAAACGATGCTTAAGAAAGCACAGCGCGAAGGTTATGCGGTACCTGCTTTCAACATCCATAATCTTGAGACCCTACAGGTCGTGGTAGAAACGGCAGCAGAGCTACGCTCCCCGCTGATCGTTTCCGGAACACCCGGAACCTTCAGCTATGCGGGAACAGGCAATATTGTTGCCATCGCAGGCGAACTGGCGAAAGAGTGGCATCACCCCCTCGCAATCCACCTCGATCATCATGAAAGCGCAACGGATATTGAAGCCAGGGTCGCCTGCGGCATCAGATCAGTCATGATCGACGGCTCGCACCTGACGTTAACGGACAATATCGCGTTGGTAAGGCGAGTGGTCGAATACTGCCAGCGCTACGACGTCAGCGTTGAAGCGGAACTTGGTCGATTAGGCGGACAGGAAGATGACCTGATCGTCGATGGCAAAGACGCACTCTATACCAATCCTGAACAGGCTCGCACATTCGTCGAGAAAACGGGCATTGACTCGCTTGCCGTTGCAATTGGCACCGCCCATGGCCTCTATACAGCAGAGCCTAAATTAGATTTTGAACGCCTGGCGGAAATTCGCCAGTGTGTCGATATTCCCCTCGTCCTTCATGGCGCATCAGGGCTTTCAACACACGATATTCAGCGCGCAATCTCACTGGGAATTTGCAAGGTCAACGTAGCGACAGAACTGAAAATCGCCTTCTCAGATGCCCTCAAACACTATTTTAACGCCCATACCGAGGCCAACGATCCGCGTCACTACATGATGCCCGCCAAAGCGGCCATGAAAGAGGTGGTGCGTAAAGTCATCGCAGACTGCGGATGCGAAGGAAAAATGTAGTGATTTTTAAAGCATGTTGAAAAAAAACAAAAGATATCGGAGAGAGAAGTGAAAGAGATAATTTTACGCCATAAAGCAGGTGAACATCTTGGCATTTGCTCGGTCTGTTCAGCGCATCCTTTAGTCATCGAATCTGCACTGCGCTTCGATTTGGCTACAGATAATAAGGTTCTGATTGAAGCGACTTCAAATCAGGTCAATCAATTTGGCGGCTACACCGGCATGAAGCCCGCCGACTTTCGTGATTTTGTTTATAGCATTGCAAAAAATATCGGCTTCCCTCATGAACGGCTAATTTTGGGTGGCGATCACCTGGGGCCAAACTGCTGGCAAAATGAACCCGCGGCGGAAGCAATGAAAAAATCGGTGGATCTGATTAAAGCCTATGTTGCCGCCGGATTCAGCAAAATCCATCTTGATGCTTCGATGTCCTGTGCTGATGATCCCACGCCGCTCAGGCCAGAGGTTGTCGCCCAGCGCGCAGCGCTACTCTGCCAGGCTGCTGAGGAAACGGCGACGGATGAGCAAAAACGTAACCTGACCTATGTTATTGGCACCGAAGTTCCGGTTCCCGGAGGAGAGGCCTCAACGATTGGCACAGTCCACGTCACTCATGAACAGGATGCCGCCAATACGCTGGAAACGCATCAAACAGCCTTCCGCGCATTAGGGCTGGAGGATGCCCTTACCCGGGTGATTGCCATTGTCGTTCAGCCCGGAGTCGAGTTCGACCACACGCAAATAATTCATTACCAGCCAGAAGCAGCCCAGGCGCTTTCATCCTGGATTAAAACGACCCCCATGGTGTATGAAGCACACTCAACCGACTACCAGACTCGCCAGGCTTACCGCGAGCTGGTGCGCGATCACTACGCCATTCTGAAAGTTGGCCCGGCGCTCACCTTCGCCTTGCGCGAAGCCATTTTTGCGCTTGCTCAAATGGAGAATGAAATCATTTCTCCTGAGCAACGTAGCAGAATACTGGAAGTCATTGACGAAGTTATGCTCAACGAACCCGGCTACTGGAAAAAGTACTATCGCCCGACGTGGAGCCAGGCGATGGTCGATATTCACTTTAGTTTGTCAGACCGGATTCGTTACTACTGGCCGCATCCGCGTATTCAACAAAGCGTTGAGAAATTGCTCGCAAACCTCGGGGGCATCTCAATACCGTTGGGGTTAATCAGCCAGTTTATGCCCGTTCAGTTTGAACGCCTTTCCGAAGGAACACTGACGGCTACGCCACACGATCTCATTATCGACAAAATCCAGGATGTACTCCGCGCCTACCGTTTTGGTTGTGTGCTGGATGCGGCCTGAAAACCGGAGAGTTTATGAGCCAACTATTTGTTCGCACAGGTATTCACTTTAGCTCACGCCAGCAAGCATTGACGCATATTGGCGAAGAGATGGTGGCAAAAGGTGTCGTCCATGACACCTACCCACAGGCGCTCATTGAGCGGGAGGCAATATTTCCGACGGGGATTGCGTTAGAAAAGCATGCGGTTGCGATTCCACACTGCGAAGCAACTCATGCAAAGTCACCCGCTATCTATCTTATTCGCCCGAATAACCCCGTGAGTTTCCAGCAGGCAGATGATGATGAAGAGATTGCCGTATCGCTCATTATCGCGTTGATCGTTGAAAACCCGACTGCGCAACTCAAACTGCTGCGCCGCTTATTTGGAGAACTGCAAAACCCGGACACGCTTGACGCCTTGCTAAGCGCATCTGATTCCGAGCTGGCAACGCTTTTTCAAAACACAATCCTTGAACCTGCGCCCTGCGCACAGGCTTGATAATAAACAGATAATAAAGGGAATATCCGATGAAACGTAAAGTAATTGTGGCATGTGGCGGTGCGGTAGCAACCTCAACAATGGCGGCTGAAGAGATAAAAGAACTTTGCGATGCCAATAATATCAACCTCGATCTTGTGCAGTGCCGGGTTACAGAAATCGAAACCTATATGGATGGCGCCGACCTCATCTGTACCACAGCCCGCGTCGATCGTACTTTTGGCGATATTCCCGTCGTACATGGGATGCCGTTCGTCTCTGGCGTGGGTATCGAAGCCTTACAACAAAAAATCCTGACCATCCTGAAGGGGTAACGCCATGTTTAGCGAAATCATGCGTTATATCCTCGACTTAGGCCCAACGGTAATGCTGCCGCTGGTGATTATCATTTTTTCAAAGCTGTTGGGGATGAAAATTGGGGACTGCTTCAAATCGGGTCTTCATATCGGCATTGGCTTTGTCGGGATTGGGCTGGTCATTGGCCTGATGCTGGATTCTATTGGGCCAGCCGCGAAAGCGATGGCCGAACATTTCCAGATTAACCTGCATGTCATTGATATCGGCTGGCCCGGCTCCTCCCCGATGACCTGGGCATCACAAATTGCCCTCATCGCGATCCCCCTGGCGATTGGCGTCAATATCCTGATGCTGATCACCAGGATGACGCGAGTAGTAAACGTTGATATCTGGAATATCTGGCACATGACCTTCACCGGCGCCATGCTCCACCTGGCAACGGGTTCTTACTGGTTAGGTATTCTGGGCGTCGTGGTTCATGCGGCATTCGTCTACAAACTCGGCGACTGGTTTGCTAAAGACACTCGCGACTTCTTTGGTCTTGAAGGTATCGCTATACCGCACGGCTCTTCCGCATACCTCGGCCCGATTGCAGTTCTGGTCGATACCCTTATCGAAAAAATCCCTGGCCTCAATCGTATTCATTTCAGCGCCGATGATGTACAAAAACGCTTCGGGCCTTTCGGCGAACCCGTCACCGTAGGCTTTGTAATGGGGCTGGTGATTGGCATGCTCGCGGGCTACGACGTGAAGGGCGTACTGCAACTGGCCGTGAAAACCGCCGCAGTGATGCTGCTGATGCCGCGCGTAATTAAACCCATCATGGACGGGCTAACGCCTATCGCAAAGCATGCGCGTAAGCGCCTACAGGCAAAATTTGGCGGGCAAGAGTTTTTGATTGGTCTCGATCCTGCGCTGCTACTCGGCCATACATCGGTGGTTTCAGCCAGCCTGATATTCATCCCTCTTACCATCCTGGTCGCCGTGCTGGTGCCAGGCAACCAGGTACTGCCATTTGGCGATCTTGCGACGATTGGCTTCTTTGTTGCCATGGCCGTTGCAGTCCACCAGGGCAATCTGTTCCGCACACTGATCTCTGGCGTCATTATCATGGGAATTACCTTGTGGATTGCCACGCAAACTATCGGTCTGCATACGCAACTGGCTGCGAATGCCGGGGCGTTAAAAGCGGGTGGAATGGTGGCGTCGATGGATCAGGGGGGCTCGCCAATCACCTGGTTGCTGATTCAACTCTTCACCTGGCAAAACGTTGTGGGCTTCGTGGTTATCGCCGCAATCTATTTTACCGGGGTGCTCCTTACCTGGCGTCGGGCACGTAATTTCACCGCTGTGGAAAAAGCGGCGGCAATAACAGAAAGCCAGACCTCCTCTTAATTTCAGGGGAGCAACTGCTCCCCCCTTTCTTTTACTGGAGAATATTATGAAATCAGTGGTGATTCACGCTGAGGGAGACGTGCGCGTTGAAGAACGCCCAGTGCCGCAACTGGCAGCCGGAGATGATGTACTGGTTAAAGTGGTCAGCTCAGGGTTATGTGGCTCAGATATCCCCCGAATCTTCGCACGCGGCGCGCATTATTACCCTATAACGCTGGGGCATGAGTTTAGTGGCTATGTTGAAAGTTATGGCGCTGACGTCACGGACATTCAGCCGGGCGATGCTGTTGCTTGTGTGCCTTTACTTCCCTGCTTCCACTGCCCACAGTGCGAACGTGGATACTTCTCACTTTGTAAGAAGTATCAGTTTGTCGGTTCGCGCAGCGAAGGGGGAAATGCCGAGTACATCGTTGTGAAGCGGGCAAATCTTTTCCGCCTGCCTTCAGATATGCCGATTGAAGATGGGGCGTTTATCGAGCCAATTACAGTGGGCCTTCATGCATTTCAGCTAGCTCAAGGCTGTGAAGGTAAAAACGTCATTATCGTCGGCGCAGGGACAATTGGATTGCTGGCGCTACAGTGCGCCCGGGAATTAGGCGCAAAAAGTGTTACGGCCATTGATATCAACCCACAAAAACTGATGCTGGCAAAAGAACTGGGTGCCACGCATATCTTTAATAGCCGGGAGATGACCACCGGGGAGATGACCTCCTCCATGTCTGATTTTCAGTTTGACCAACTGGTGCTGGAAACAGCGGGGACGCCGCAAACGGTTTCTCTTGCCATTGAGATTGCCGGGCCACGAGCACAACTGGCTTTAGTAGGGACGCTTCATCACGACCTGACGCTAACATCCAACATTTTCGGGCAAATATTGCGTAAAGAACTCACTCTGCTCGGCAGTTGGATGAACTATTCCGCCCCCTGGCCGGGTAAAGAATGGGAAATTGCCGCGCGTTTATTAGCCGAAAAACGTCTACAACTGGAGCCGCTTATCGCCCACCGAGGCGATGCAGAGAGTTTCGCCAGAGCGGTAAAAGCGCTGAACGGTGCCCCAATGCAGGGCAAAATTCTCCTTAATCTCGCCTGAGAACATGAGCCAGCAACCTGCGCTGGCTCACATTTACTTTCGAAATTTGACGTTCACCTTTCGCAATCCTTCGATTAAACTACTTACAATTAATTATCAGGCAAATCAACATGAATTCATTTGAACGAAGGAACAAAATCGTCGATCTGATTAATACCCAGGGTAGCGTACTGGTGATGGATCTTTCGAATACCTTTGGTATCTCGGAGGTGACTATCCGTGCCGATCTGCGTTTACTGGAAGAGAAAGGTCTTGTCACACGTTTTCATGGCGGCGCGGCAAAGCCCGGAAGCCATCTGGCAGAAGGCGATAATCAGGAGATAATCCTCGAAGATCGGTATCAACTCGCAAGCGATCCGAAGAAGCGAATCGCTCAGGCCGCGGCAGCAATGATTGAAGAAGGGATGACGGTGATCCTGGATAGCGGCAGTACCACTTTATTGATTGCAGAAGCGCTAACCCGCAAAAGCAATATTACGGTGATTACCAACAACCTCCCCGCCGCTTATGTCTTATCGGATAACAAAGACCTGACATTAGTGGTTTGTGGCGGAACAGTCCGACATAAAACACACTCAATGCATGGCGCGATTGCTGAACATTCACTACATGACATCAGCGCCGACTTAATGTTTGTAGGGGCTGACGGCATTGATGCTACCAACGGCATAACAACGTTTAACGAAGGATATTCCATAAGCGGCGTTATGGCAGCGGCCGCACACAAAGTTATCGCCGTACTGGATGCAACAAAATTTAATCGGCGCGGTTTTAATCAAGTGCTACCGATGGACAGAATCAATTGTGTGATAACGGATGACAGTATCAGCAAACAGGACAAACAGGCGCTGGATAAAACGGGTGTCGAGCTCTTGATCGTTTAACTAAAATCTCAATGCAAATATAAATTCAGAAAGGAAGTGCCCACTATTCCCGGCCACTTTCTTTCTGGTTAAAAACGCAGCTTATAGCACACGCCACGTCCCTCTCTTGGTCGGCCCCACTCTCTGTATTTTACCTTTTAGTTGCCACACCTTCACTCGCTCAGGATTAAGGTTTGCCACAAGCGCCCCATACGGCCGTTGCAGAAGGCTCTCTATCAAGCGCGGGACTCGAGAAGCAGGTGGTGCCATATGGAGAAGCCGTTGGCCGCGATATACACCGACATCGCCATTACGCAACTGGCCCGGTACATCTACCAGACCAGCCATCACCGCCCAATGCCCCATCAACTCACCAATTTCCACAACCTGGTTGAGCATTAAAGGTGTCACTGTAAAAGGCGGTTTGTACGTGCTCACAATCACTACCCCTGCTGCTCCAGCGCATACTTATACAGCGCATTCTTCTTCACACCATGAATTTCCGCCGCCAGCGCCGCTGCTTTCTTCAGCGGTAGCTCCGCCTGGAGCAATGCCAGTGTGCGCAGCGCGTCGGCGGGCAGGTCATCTTCCTGTGCTTTATGGCCTTCGACAATCAGCACCATCTCGCCTTTGCGACGGTTTTCATCTTCCTTCACCCACGCCAACAGTTCACCGACCGGCGCGCCGTGAATAGATTCCCAGGTTTTGGTCAGTTCGCGCGCCAGCACCACGTAGCGGGATTCGCCCAGTACCGCGACGATATCTTCCAGGCTATCTAACAGACGGTGAGTTGACTCATAAAAAATCAGCGTGCGTGGCTCCTCTTCAATCGCTTTCAGCGCATCACGACGGCCTTTCGACTTCGCAGGCAGAAAACCTTCGTAGCAGAAGCGATCTGAAGGCACCCCGGCGGCGCTTAACGCTGCAATCGCGGCGCATGGCCCTGGCAGTGGAACGACACGAATGCCCGCTTCACGGCAGGTACGCACCAGATGATAGCCAGGATCGTTAATCAGCGGAGTGCCGGCGTCAGAGACCAGCGCGATGTTCTGCCCCTCTTTCAGCTTCGCCAGCAGCGTTTCCGCTTTTTGTTGTTCGTTATGGTCGTGAAGCGCAAATAAACGGGCGTTAATCGCGAAATGTTGCAGCAGTAAACCAGTATGACGAGTGTCCTCAGCGGCAATTAAATCAACGGCTTGCAAGACATTTAATGCACGTTGGGTGATATCAGCCAAATTCCCGATAGGAGTGGGTACAATATAGAGCTGACCTTCAGAATTCGCATCTGATTCGTGTTGTTTCATTGTTTCATCCGTATTGCCGATTTAATATTGAGCATTGAGCCAAAAAAATATCACTGGATACATATGGTACCGTCAACATTTCTTCGTCCTAAAGCCGCGCGCTGCCTGCCCGTTGTTCTGGCGGCATTACTTTTCGCCGGCTGTGGCACCCAGCAAACGCAGGACCAGAGTGCACCCCATTTAGAGGGAACCGCGCAGGCAGACTCTGGCTATTACCTGCAGCAGATGCAGCAGAGTACGAATGATAGCAAGACCAACTGGCAATTACTCGCCATTCGTGCACTGCTGAAAGAAGGTAAAAGCCAGCAGGCGATAGAGTTGTTCGGCCAGTTGCCGAAAGAACTGAGCGATGATCAACGCCAGGAACAATCGCTGCTGGCTGTCGAAATCAAACTTGCACAGCAGGATTTCAAAGGCGCGGAAACGCTGCTGGCGAAAATATCTCCAAACGATCTGAATACTAATCAGCAGATCCGCTTCTGGGCCGATAACATTGCATCACAGCAAGGCAGACCCTCTCTTACGCTTCTGCGGGCGTTAATCGCCCAGGAACCACTGCTAACCGCCGTGCCGGAAAAACAGAAAAATATTGATGCCACCTGGCAGGCGCTCTCGACGATGACCCAGGAACAGGCCAAAGCGCTGGTCATCAATGCCGACGAAAACGTGCTGCAGGGCTGGCTTGATCTGCAACGCGTCTGGTTCGATAACCGTAACGACCCGGACATGATGAAAGCCGGGATCAAAGACTGGCAAACCCGCTATCCGCAGAACCCGGGGGCGAAACTGCTGCCCACTCAACTGGTGAATGTCCAGAGTTTTAAACCCGCTTCAACCAATAAGATCGCCCTTCTGCTGCCGTTAAACGGCCAGGCTGCGGTATTTGGCCGCGCTATTCAGCAGGGTTTTGAAGCCGCGAAAAACGGGATTTCTCCGGTAAGCGGCAGCGCGGTGCCTGAACAGGTTGCACAGGCGGCATCGACGAATGACGTAGTGAGCCCGTCTCAGGCCGAAGTCACAGACCTGACCTCACCGCAAACGCAGCCGGTTCAGGCGCCAACGCCCGCGCAAGCGCCGGTACAATCGGTAACGGCGGCCCCACAGCAGCAGGAACCCGCTCCAGTTACGGCACCGCAAACTGAAACAGCGACTCCTGTGACGCAACCCGTTGCTGCCAATCCCTCTGCCGAACTAAAAATCTACGACACCACCACGCAGCCGATGAGTCAGATTCTGACCCAGGCACAGCAGGATGGCGTCACGCTGGTGGTTGGCCCACTACTGAAAAATCACGTCGACGATTTGCTGAAAAGCAACACGCCGCTGAACGTACTGGCGCTTAACCAGCCGGAATCGGTGACTAACCGTGCGAACGTCTGCTACTTCGCGCTGTCGCCGGAAGATGAAGCCCGTGATGCCGCCCGTCATATTCATGAGCAGGGCAAACAGGCTCCGCTGCTGTTGGTACCGCGCAGTGCATTGGGTGACCGCGTGACACGCGCCTTTGCCGATGAGTGGCAAACCCTGGGTGGCGGAACCGTATTGCAGCAGAAGTTTGGTTCTCTGTCTGAACTGCGCGGCGGCGTAAATGGCGGCGCAGGTATTGCCCTGACAGGCAGCCCTGTCACCACCAGCCAGAATCAACCGCAAAGCGTCACCATTGGCGATTTGACCATTCCGGCACCACCGAGCGACGCGCAAATCAGCAGCGGTGGTAAAGTGGATGCCGCGTATATCGTAGCGACAGCGCAGGAAATTGCGTTCATCAAACCGATGATCGCCATGCGTAACGGCAGCCAGGGCGGCGCAACACTATATGCCAGCTCCCGCAGCGCACAGGGCGTCGCCGGGCCCGATTTCCGTTTAGAGATGGAAGGCTTGCAGTACAGTGAAATCCCGATGCTGGCAGGCAGCAACCCATCGCTGATGCAGCAGGCGCTGCGCGCGGTGAATAACGACTACTCTCTGGCCCGTCTGTATGCAATGGGCGCAGATGCATGGTCGCTGGCGAACCACTTCTCACAGATGCGCCAGGTGCCGGGCTTTGAACTGAACGGCAACACCGGTGATTTGACAGCAACACAGGATTGCGTGATTAACAGGAAGTTATCATGGCTCAAATACCAACAGGGTCAGGTCGTTTCAGCAAATTAACCACCAAACAGAGCGGCGACGCGGCGGAACTTCGCGCGCGTCGCTGGCTGGAGCATCAGGGGCTGAGTTTCATCGCCGCCAACGTCCGCGATCGCGGCGGCGAGATAGACCTGATCATGCGCGACGGTACGGTAACGGTTTTTGTAGAAGTCCGTTATCGTACTTCCGGGGCTTATGGCGGCGCTGCCGCCAGCGTTACCCGGAGCAAGCAACATAAATTATTACACACTGCTCAATTGTGGCTCGCCCGTCACAATGGGAGTTTTGATACTGTGGATTGCCGTTTCGATGTGGTAGCCTTCACTGGCAATGAGATCGAATGGTTTAAAAACGCATTTTGCTAATAGCAACATCAAGAATTTAAAGGGAAATCGTGCTCGAAAGAATTAAAGTTTGCTTCACGGAAAGCATTCAAACGCAAATTGCAGCGGCAGAAGCCCTCCCGGATGCTATCTCCCGAGCCGCTATGACCCTTGTGCAATCACTGCTCAATGGCAACAAAATTCTCTGTTGTGGTAACGGTTCTTCCGCCGCCAACGCACAGCATTTTGCTGCCTGTATGATCAACCGTTACGAAACTGAGCGCCCTGGTTTACCAGCGATTGCACTTAACGCCGATAACGTGGTCTTAACGGCAATCGCAAACGATCGCTTACACGATGAAATCTACGCCAAGCAGGTTCGCGCGCTGGGCCATGCCGGAGATGTGTTACTGGCGATTTCAACCCGTGGCAACAGCCGCGATATCGTGAAAGCGGTGGAAGCCGCCGTCACGCGCGATATGACTATCGTCGCCCTGACTGGCTACGATGGCGGTGAACTGGCGGGATTACTCGGTCAGCAGGATGTGGAAATCCGCATTCCGTCTCACCGCAGTGCGCGCATTCAGGAAATGCATATGCTGACGGTGAACTGCCTGTCCGATCTTATTGATAACACGCTTTTCCCACACCAGGACGATTAAGGAGTACATATGAAGGCATTCTCGCCCCTCGCAGTCCTTATTTCCGCGCTGCTGCTTCAGGGATGTGTGGCTGCTGCCGTGGTTGGCGGCGCTGCTGTCGGCACCAAAGCAGCAACCGACCCGCGTAGCGTGGGCACACAGGTTGATGATGGCACGCTGGAATTACGCGTGAATACCGCGCTGTCGAAAGACGAACAGATTAAGAAAGAAGCGCGCATCAACGTCACAGCCTATCAGGGCAAAGTACTGCTGGTCGGCCAGGCGCCAAATACCGGGCTGGCATCTCAGGCCAAACAGATAGCAATGGGCGTTGAAGGAACCAGCGAAGTGTTCAACGAGATCCGCCAGGGGACGCCAATTAGCCTGGGTACGGCCTCTACGGATACCTGGATCACCACCAAGGTGCGTTCTCAGTTGTTGACCACCGACCAGGTGAAATCGTCCAACGTGAAAGTGACGACGGAAAATGGTGAAGTCTTCCTGATGGGTGTAGTGACCGATCGTGAAGGGAAAGCTGCCGCCGATATCGCCAGTCGCGTAAGTGGTGTCAAACGCGTAACCACCGCGTTTACCTACATTCAGTAACGGTTAATGGCCTGCGGCAATCGCAGGCCTTATCTCCGTCGCGCTATTTCGCGCAACTCTCCTGACTTCAAAATCGTAACCGGCTCCTTCCTGGGCGACAATGCTTCTGTCAGCATTGCCTGCGCCACGTCACGCGCTTTAATCGATTTCCAGTTACCCGGCAAAAAGCCGAACAGCGGCGCCAGCAGCGACTCATTGAGCCGTTTTTTATGCCGTTCACCCACCAGCATGGAGGGACGTGCAATGGTCAGATGCGGCCACTGCTGCGCGATCAGCGCCTCTTCCATTTCCCCTTTCACGCGATTATAGAAAAAGGGCGAATGCGCACTGGCCCCCATCGCGCTCACCACCAGCATATGCTTTGCGCCCAGCCGCAGACCGGTCAGCGCAGTGTCGACGACCAGCGTGTAGTCCGACTGAATAAACGCCTCTTTTGAACCCGCTTCACGCAGGGTGGAGCCCAGACAGCAGAATACGATATCAATGGGCGTTGTGACCTGCGCCAGCGCGTCGCTAAGCTGGGGATCGTGCGGATTAAAAACTTCCGGCGAACCCTCCAGAGGGCGCCGTGTGGGTGCAGCAATCGAGTAGATGTGGGGTTCCTGCAACAGAAGATGCAGTAAGTGCCCACCAACCAGACCAGTCGCACCCGTTATCAATACCTGACTCATTCAGTTCCCCTTTTTACAGATTCTTCTACCTTGCGATCCCGCCATCCTGCCCCACACTTTATAGTTCGCAGGATTTTTTCTGAAGCCAAAACCATGGAGGAATCATGAGCAAGAAAATAGCCGTCTTGATCACCGACGAGTTTGAAGATTCAGAGTTCACTTCACCGGCAGACGCTTTTCGCAAAGCAGGCCATCAGGTTATCACTATTGAGAAGCAGGTCGGGAAGACGGTAACAGGCAAACGCGGCGAAGCGAAAGTGAAGATTGACGCCGCCATTGACCAGGTCAGCCCATCGGAGTTTGATGCCCTGCTGCTACCGGGTGGTCATTCACCTGACTACCTGCGCGGCGACGAGCGTTTTGTCACCTTCACCCGCGATTTTGTGAACACCGGTAAACCTGTATTTGCTATCTGTCACGGGCCTCAGTTGCTTATCAGCGCTGATGTGGTGCGCGGGCGTAAGCTTACCGCCGTGAAACCTATTGTAGTGGATGTGAAAAATGCCGGGGCGGATTTTTACGACCAGGAAGTGGTGGTCGACAATGACCAACTGGTGACCAGCCGAACGCCGGATGATTTACCGGCATTTAACCGGGAAGCGTTACGCCTGCTGGGTGCCTGAATCCCGTAACCAATGCAGTTTTTTACCGAAGCCCAGCGTGTTGTCAGTAAACTTGAGTTCATCAAGACGAATTTCCCAGACGGGGGCTGACAACATTCTGGCGACCGGGAAGCGTCGCAGATAGAGCGCGCGCTTCTCGTCGCTCTCATCGCCCTCCAGCAGACGAATCTCCCCTTTAAACTGTACACCGCGAATCAGAGCCACGGTTTTCGGCTGACCATTCACCGTACCTGCAACAGGCGCAAGTTTACCGGTCATTTGACCATGGCGGGTGGTGGTGTCACTGAGAAGATAAAAGGCGATGCGCTCCGGGTCATACACAAAGAACGCATTCGCGCACCAGAGTTCACCCTCATTCGCCACACACCAGCTTACAACGTGCTGTTTTGTCAGCCAGCGACTAATGGCAGCAAGCGTTTCCATCTTTTCTCTCCGTTATGCTAAGGTGCGTTCACTTTACTATACAGGTTTCAATTCGTGCTCTGGTTTCTTTATCTGATCCGCACGGCGGACGACAAACTCTACACCGGGATCACCACAGACGTGGCGCGCCGTTTTGCCCAACACCAGAGTGGTAAAGGCGCAAAAGCGTTACGCGGCAAAGGTGAGCTGACGCTGGCGTTTTCAGGTGAAGTTGGTGAACGCTCGCTAGCGTTAAGACTGGAATACCGTATTAAACAGCTAACGAAGCGCCAGAAAGAGCACCTCGTCGCTGGAGATGGTTCGTTTGAAGCCCTGCTGAAGGGACTCAGAAACGATTAAAGTGGTCGGAATATTCCACCAGGCCATGAACACCGTTTAGCGCGTCATCCGCCAGACGATGAACCATGAACGCGTCTTCCGTATCCGGCCAGCGGCAACGTAAGTCGTACTGTGCGGCGCGTTCGAAGCCAAAACGGCCGTACAACGCGGGCTCGCCCAGCGTGACGACTGCGGCATAACCGAACTCATTCAGGGAATCGAGGCCCTCATAGACCATCTGGCGCGCCAGCCCCTGACCGCGGTAGTTTTCATCAACCGCCAGCGGCGCAAGCCCAACCCACTGTAGCTCTTCGCCCTCTACGCTCACCGGGCTAAATGCCACATAGCCAACGACATGACCTTCATCATCTGTCGCCACCACGCCAAGCGTAATCAGGCCATCTTCGCGTAGTTCGCGAACCAGCTCGGCTTCCCCGTCACCGTTAAAAGTACGGCGCAGCAGGGAATCAATTCCCGGCGCATCAATTCCAATTTCCACTCGAATCAGCATGGCTCACCTACCGATGTGTGTTTAGAGTCTGATGGTGTCTTCAGCCCCGCTTCCACGAAGTCAGCCAGTTGCATCAGCATCACGCGTAGCGCTTTTGGCATTTGCTCAAGCTCAATAGCATCCATCAGGTTTTTGACGTACAACCCCAGTTCCGTATCGCCTTCAATCACCAGCCGACGCTGGAAGAAAAGCGTGTCGGGATCTTGTTTACGCGCGGCGATCATCAGTAGATCGCTGGCATCCGCGCTAAAGCTTACATCTGCCTGTGCTGATTCACTCACAATCAGACTGCCGTTCTCGACGGAGGTGAACCACCGCAGGCCAATATCACGCACCTCAATGCTCAGCCAACGCCCTTCGAGAAATTCCAGTTCGCCATCGGCCAGCGCCTGCCGAAATTGCCAGCTAAGCACCTGTTCCAGCACCTGACGCTTAAGGGCGAACGGCGCGAACTTCACCGGTACACTCATCAGAGTCGGGGCAATATGAACCAGACGTGAACGCAGTTTATCCAACACAAGCTTTACTCCCTGAATGCAATAATCCCACTATTTTGCCATATCAGATAAACGACATAGCGGCGTAAATCAACAATTATGTAGGAATAGCTAACCATTATTGGTGCCATCAATACGCTTTTGTCTGCCTCAAATCAAAAATAATTGCCGCCAGGTTAACTAAAATCCCACCTCGTTAACATTATTGCTATCTGCAGGAAGAATTATGGAGTTGCTCTGCCCTGCCGGAAATCTCCCGGCGCTTAAGGCGGCCATCGAAAACGGCGCCGATGCTGTCTATATCGGCCTTAAAGATGATACCAACGCCCGCCATTTTGCCGGCCTGAACTTTACAGAGAAAAAACTGCAGGAAGCCGTCAGCTTTGTGCATCAGCATAAACGCAAGCTGCACATCGCCATCAATACCTTCGCGCATCCGGACGGCTATGTTCGCTGGCAACGCGCGGTGGATATGGCGGCTCAGCTTGGCGCAGATGCGTTGATCCTCGCTGACATTGCCATGCTGGAGTATGCCGCGGAACGCTATCCGCATATTGAGCGCCACGTCTCCGTTCAGGCTTCCGCGACTAACGAAGAAGCGATTCGTTTTTATCACCGTAACTTTGATGTTGCTCGCGTGGTATTGCCGCGCGTGCTTTCTATTCATCAGGTGAAACAACTGGCACGCGTCACGCCGGTTCCGCTGGAGGTGTTTGCCTTCGGTAGCCTGTGCATTATGGCAGAAGGGCGTTGCTATCTGTCATCTTACCTGACCGGCGAATCACCGAATACCGTCGGCGCATGCTCCCCGGCGCGCTATGTTCGCTGGCAGCAAACGCCGCAGGGGCTGGAGTCGCGTCTTAATGAAGTGCTGATCGACCGCTACCAGGACGGTGAAAACGCTGGTTATCCGACGCTGTGCAAAGGGCGCTATCTGGTCGACGGCGAGCGCTATCACGCCCTCGAAGAGCCAACCAGCCTGAATACCCTGGAACTGCTGCCGGAACTGCTGGCGGCCAATATCGCTTCCGTCAAAATCGAAGGCCGTCAGCGCAGCCCGGCCTATGTCAGCCAGGTAGCAAAAGTCTGGCGTCAGGCCATCGACCGCTGCATTGCGGATCCGCAAAACTTTGTGCCGCAGGCGGCATGGATGGACACCCTCGGTTCAATGTCCGAAGGCACACAGACCACGCTTGGTGCATATCACCGCAAATGGCAGTAGGAATGAGCATGAAATATTCATTAGGGCCGGTGTTGTACTACTGGCCAAAAGAGACGCTGGAAGAATTTTACCAGCAGGCCGCCACCAGCAGTGCCGATATCATCTATCTGGGCGAAGCGGTGTGCAGCAAGCGCCGCGCCACCAAAGTTGGCGACTGGCTGGATATGGCGAAATCGCTGGCCGGCAGCGGCAAGCAGATTGTACTGTCTACACTGGCGCTGGTGCAGGCCTCTTCGGAACTGGGCGAGCTTAAACGCTATGTCGAGAACGGCGACTTCCTGCTGGAAGCGAGCGACCTCGGGGTGGTGAATATGTGCGCCGAACGCAAGCTACCGTTTGTCGCCGGGCACGCGCTGAACTGTTATAACGCCGTTACCCTGCGCCTGCTGGCGAAGCAGGGGATGACCCGCTGGTGCATGCCGGTTGAACTCTCCCGCGACTGGCTGGCGAACCTGCTGACCCAGTGTGAAGAGTTAGGCATTCGTGATCAGTTCGAGGTGGAGGTGTTGAGCTATGGCCACCTGCCGCTGGCTTACTCCGCCCGCTGCTTTACCGCTCGCTCAGAAGACAAACCGAAAGATGAGTGCGAAACCTGCTGCATCAAATACCCGAACGGGCGCAGCATGCTGTCGCAGGAAAATCAGCAGGTCTTCGTGCTGAACGGTATTCAGACCATGAGCGGTTATGTCTACAACCTGGGTAATGAACTGGCATCAATGGAAGGTCTGGTAGATATCGTGCGTCTCTCGCCGCTGGGCACCGAAACGTTTGAGATGCTGAATGCCTTCCGCGCCAACGAAAATGGCCAGGCGCCGCTGAACCTTACCGCTAACAGCGACTGTAACGGTTACTGGAAACGTCTGGCGGGCCTGGAGCTGCAAGCATGATAAAAAAAGCTCACTTTGTTAACAACAATCATCAATTTTTAATGCAGTATTAAAGATGCAGCTTTTCTGGCCGACAGCGCGCTGCGCTGCCAGGCTGGAACAAGACCTTCAATCTGATGATGACGCTGTAACAAAGTGAGCCTTTATGACTGACAAACCTGTTTCTTTCTCGTTGCTCGATCTTGCGCCTGTGCCACAGGGTTCGCAGGTCAAAGATGCCTTTGCCCACTCCCTTGATCTCGCAAAGCTCGCCGAAAAGCGTGGCTATCACCGCTATTGGTTAGCGGAACACCACAACATGACCGGCATTGCCAGCGCGGCGACCTCCGTGCTGATTGGCTATCTGGCGGCGAATACCACCACCCTGCATCTCGGTTCAGGCGGTGTGATGCTACCCAACCACTCCCCGCTGGTGATTGCCGAGCAGTTCGGTACGCTCAATACGCTTTATCCGGGGCGTATTGATTTAGGCCTGGGACGTGCGCCGGGCAGCGACCAGCGAACCATGATGGCGCTGCGCCGTCACATGAGCGGCGATGTGGATAATTTCCCCCGCGATGTGGCGGAGCTGGTCGACTGGTTTGACGCCCGTGACCCCAACCCGCACGTGCGTCCTGTTCCCGGCTACGGCGAAAAAATCCCGGTGTGGTTGCTGGGCTCAAGCCTCTACAGTGCGCAGCTTGCCGCACAGCTCGGCCTGCCGTTTGCCTTCGCCTCACACTTCGCGCCGGATATGTTATTCCAGGCGCTGCACCTTTACCGCACCAACTTCAAACCTTCCGCGCGGCTGGACAAACCGTACGCGATGGTGTGTATCAATATCATCGCTGCCGACAGCAATCGCGACGCGGAATATCTGTTCACCTCAATGCAGCAGGCCTTTGTGAAGCTGCGCCGTGGCGAAACCGGGCAGCTACCGCCGCCGATTCAAAATATGGATCAGTTCTGGTCGCCGTCCGAGCAGTATGGCGTACAGCAGGCGCTGAGTATGTCGCTGGTCGGGGATAAAGCGAAAGTGCGCCACGGCCTGGAGTCGATTCTGCGTGAAACTGACGCGGATGAAATCATGGTCAACGGGCAGATTTTCGATCATCAGGCGCGGCTGCACTCATTTGGGCTGGCGATGGATGTGAAGGAAGAGTTGTTGGGGTAAGTGCGGTTTATGTGCCCCTCACTCCGGGCTGTCCCCTCTCCCTGTAGGAGAGGGTTAGGGTGAGGGCATCAGGCCGCACAATTACCGATAAACCGGCAGCAAATCAAAACTCGACAAAATATGCACCAGCGCGTTACCAATACCAAACACCAGAATCAGCGCAATCATCGGCTTACCGCCCCAGACGCGGAATTTCGGGCTACCGAAGCGTTTACGGGATGCGCGCGCCAGCAGAGCCGGAACAATTGCCGCCCAGATAGTCGCCGCCAGCCCTGCATAGCCAATCGCGTACAGGAAGCCGTTCGGCCACAGCAGGCCACCAATAATGGGTGGAACGAAGGTCAGCAGTGCCGTTTTAAAGCGCCCCATCGCGCTATCATCAAAGCCAAACAGGTCAGCCAGGTAATCGAACAGGCCCAGCGTCACGCCCAGGAATGAGCTCGCTACCGCGAAGTTAGAAAACACCACCAGCAGCAAATCCAGGCTGCGGCTATTCAGCACACCGCTCAGCGCCTGTACCAGAACATCAATGTTCCCGCCTTTCTCGGCGATACCAATAAATTCCGGGCGCGGGATATTGCCCATCGTTCCCAGTAACCAGATGGCATACAGACCCAGCGCCAGCAACGTGCCGTAGACCAGGCACTTCACGATGGTCTGCGGATCTTTGCCGTAGTACTTCATCAGGCTCGGCACGTTACCGTGGTAGCCAAAGGAGGCCAGGCAAAACGGCAGCGTCATCAGCAGATACGGGGTGTAAGAGGCATTACTTTCTGCGACGTTAAACAGCGTCGCAGGTTCAACATGCCCCAGCAGGCTGCCGAACGTCAGGAAGAAAGTGATCACTTTCGCGCCCAGTACGATAGCCGTCATGCGGCTAACCGCTTTGGTACTCATCCAGACAATAAAGGCGACCAGCAGTGCGAAGGTGAAACCGCCCACACGCGCCGGTACGTTCAGCGACATCTCTGCAAAAGTGTGGTGCAGAATGGAGCCGCTTGCTGAAATATAGGCGTAGGTCAGGATATAGAGCACAAAGGCAATCGAGATGCCGTTGATGATATTCCAGCCTCTACCAAGGAGATCTTTGGTCAGCGTGTCGAAGCTCGCGCCGATGCGGTAGTTGAGGTTCGCCTCGAGGATCATCAACCCGGAATGCAGCATGCAGAACCAGGTGAAAATCAGCGCCGCCAGCGACCAGAAGAACCAGCTACCAGCCATCACCACCGGCAGCGAGAACATGCCCGCGCCAATAATGGTACCGCCGATGATCACCACGCCGCCAAAGAGTGACGGTCGTGAAGCTGTAGTGGTAAGTGTCGCCATTTGCCGATATCTCCAGTGAATCATTCTTTGCTATTAATTAGCACGTCGCCAATGTACCAGTACACGAGTACAAAGAAAATAAAAAAAGCCCCGATTTCTCAACCGGGGCTGTATATTTTACTTTACGCTAACAAACGGCGTTTTTTTATGCATCACCGCCGAAACGGCGACGACCAGCGGAGTCATCACGACGCGGAGCAGCAGCATCATCACGACGCGGGCCACGACCACCTTCACGGCGTTCACCGCTGAAGCGACGACCATCACCGCGACCGCCTTCACGACGTTCGCCACCGAAGCTACGACCGCCTTCACGACGTTCACCGCCGAAGCCACGACCGCCTTCACGACGTTCACCGCCGAAACCACGTCCACCGCTACGCTCAGGACGCGGTTGCGCGTCGCCCAAAAGCTGCATGTTCATCGGTTTGTTCAGGATGCGGGTACGAGTAAAGTGCTGCAGTACTTCGCCCGGCATACCTTTCGGCAGTTCGATAGTGGAGTGCGTACCGAACAGTTTGATGTTACCGATGTAACGGCTGCTGATATCGCCTTCGTTGGCAATCGCACCAACGATGTGACGAACTTCAACGCCATCATCACGGCCCACTTCAATGCGATACAGTTCCATATCGCCAGCATCACGACGTTCGCGACGCGGACGATCTTCACGGTCGCCACGCGGAGCACGATCGTTACGATCGCGCGGGCCACGGTCATCACGGTCGCGGAATTCGCGTTTCGGACGCATCGGCGCGTCTGGCGGAACGATCAGAGTACGTTCGCCCTGTGCCATTTTCAGCAGTGCTGCGGCCAGAGTTTCGATATCCAGTTCTTCGCCTTCTGCAGTCGGCTGGATTTTCGCCAGCAGGCCACGGTAGAGATCCAGATCGCTGCTTTCCAGTTGCTGCTGCACTTTCGCGGCAAATTTTTCCAGACGACGTTTGCCCAGCAGTTCTGCATTCGGCAGTTCAACTTCCGGAATGGTCAGCTTCATGGTGCGTTCGATGTTGCGCAGCAGACGACGCTCGCGGTTCTCAACGAACAGCAGCGCGCGGCCAGCACGACCCGCACGACCGGTACGACCGATACGGTGAACGTAAGACTCTGAATCCATCGGGATATCGTAGTTTACGACCAGGCTGATACGCTCAACGTCCAGGCCACGGGCCGCAACGTCGGTCGCAATCAGGATGTCCAGACGACCATCTTTCAGGCGTTCCAGCGTCTGCTCACGCAGTGCCTGGTTCATGTCACCGTTCAGCGCGGCGCTGTTGTAGCCGTTACGCTCAAGGGCTTCTGCCACTTCCAGGGTCGCGTTTTTAGTACGAACGAAGATAATCGCCGCATCAAAATCTTCCGCTTCCAGGAAACGAACCAGTGCTTCGTTTTTACGCATGCCCCACACAGTCCAGTAGCTCTGGCTGATGTCAGGACGGGTAGTCACGCTGGACTGAATGCGTACTTCCTGCGGCTCTTTCATAAAGCGGCGGGTAATACGACGAATCGCTTCCGGCATGGTGGCTGAGAACAGAGCGGTCTGATGACCTTCCGGGATCTGAGCCATAATGGTTTCAACGTCTTCGATGAAGCCCATGCGCAGCATTTCGTCAGCTTCATCCAGAACCAGACCGCTCAGTTTAGAGAGATCCAGGGTGCCGCGTTTCAGGTGATCCAGCAGACGACCCGGCGTACCGACGACGATCTGCGGCCCCTGACGCAGGGCGCGTAACTGCACGTCATAACGCTGGCCGCCGTACAGGGCAACCACGTTTACGCCGCGCATATGTTTAGAGAAATCCGTCATGGCTTCAGCAACCTGAACCGCCAGTTCGCGGGTCGGTGCCAGCACCAGGATTTGAGGTGCTTTCAGCTCAGGATCAAGATTGTTCAGCAGTGGCAGGGAAAACGCTGCGGTTTTACCACTACCTGTCTGGGCCATGCCCAGCACGTCACGACCGCCCAGCAGGTGCGGAATGCACTCAGCCTGGATCGGAGATGGTTTTTCGTAACCCAGATCGTTAAGGGCTTCAAGGATAGGAGCCTTCAGGCCCAGATCTGCAAAAGTGGTTTCGAATTCAGCCATGTAGTACAAGTGCCTCGATATTAATGGCGGCCAGTCTACATAACTCATCATGAAATTGATCTGCAATTTTCATTGAAAAGTGTGAACCGGCTCAAAGTAGGTGTATTAACGAACAACAACGCCCTCACCCGCGAAGGTGATGGCAATCAAAAAGATTACGGGCTGATGTAGTCGTCAGCTATTGCTGGTCCGATTCTGCCAGGTCATCTTGGTCCTGGCCCAGGAGCGATAATTCCAACAATGCGTATCGGTGCTCAACATAGTTATGAACGTTGTTAGCAACCGCCAGTTTGAACAGTGCCGTAGCGCTGTCCTTGTCCCCAAGACTTAGGTAATACTTACCTAAATAGAAGTTGGTTTCACTGAGATGCTCAGCGAGCGAGGTGTTATCCGTTGCGTCCGCCTTCAGGCGCTCCATTAACGTTTTTTCGTCAATGTTGCCTAAGTAGAACTCGACAATGTTCCATCCCCATTGTTCTTTATCCGATTTATCGAAGCGTCGTTTCAACGCGTCTTTTGCCTGTTTCTCATCGAGCTTCTGCTCGGCGAGGAATAACCACAGACTACGGAAGGGATCATTGGGATCGTCTTGATAAAACGCCAGCAGATCATCTTGCGCTAATTTAGCACGGCCACCGTAATAAAGCGCGATGCCGCGGTTCAAGTGCGCATAATTGTAAGTTGGATCAAGCTCAAGTACAGAATCAAACGCTTCATAGGCAGCATCAAAATTGCCTGCCTGCGTTAAGTAAATGCCTAAGTAATTGAATACTTCAGGCATATCTGGTCGGATTGCCAGCGCTTGCGAAAAATCGTTACGCGCTAGTGCCCTCAGACCGAGACTATCATACAACACTCCGCGCTCATATAAAAGCTGTGCGCGTTCGTCATCGGTTAAAGCCCGACTGGCAAGAATTTGTTCCATGCGTGCCAGAATCACTTCCTGCTGTAAAGTCGGTTGCAATGGTACCGCGAGAACCTCACTCTTTCGCCAGGCAGAATTACTGCATCCTGCCAGCGTGAGTGCTGTCGCTACGAAACACCAGCGCAAAAAAGGCTTCATTTCCCACTCCCGAAGACAACAATTGGATGAACGTCCTGTCCCCCGGCTGCAAACAGGCATCCCGCCAGGTAAAATTGCCCCCTGCTTGCGCAGAGGGCAAAACGGCAAACCTTACTCGCCTTGTTCCGCGGCCGGAGCTTCCGGTGCGTTCGCAGGCTGAGACTGCTCGGTTGCTTCTTTGATGCTCAGACGGATACGGCCCTGACGGTCAACTTCCAGAACCTTAACCGGTACTTCCTGATTCATCTGCAGGTAATCAGTGACTTTCTCAACGCGCTTGTCAGCGATCTGAGAGATGTGCACCAGACCTTCTTTACCGCCGCCGATGGCAACGAATGCGCCAAAGTCTACGATACGGGTCACTTTTCCGTTATAGATACGGCCCACTTCGATCTCTGCGGTGATCTCTTCGATACGACGGATAGCGTATTTCGCTTTCTCACCGTCGGTCGCTGCGATCTTCACAGTACCGTCATCTTCGATTTCGATGGTGGTGCCGGTTTCTTCGGTCAGGGCACGGATAACAGAACCGCCTTTACCGATAACGTCTTTGATTTTGTCCGGGCTGATCTTGATGGTGTGGATACGCGGTGCGAACTGAGAGATGTCGCCGCGCGGCGCGTTGATCGCCTGTTCCATCACGCCCAGGATGTGCAGACGCGCACCTTTAGCCTGGTTCAGAGCAACCTGCATGATTTCTTTGGTGATACCTTCAATTTTGATATCCATCTGCAGCGCAGAGATACCGTCGCGGGAACCCGCTACTTTGAAGTCCATATCGCCCAGGTGGTCTTCGTCACCCAGGATGTCAGACAGAACAACAAAGTTGTCGCCTTCTTTCACCAGACCCATCGCGATACCCGCAACGGCGGCTTTGATCGGCACACCTGCGTCCATCAGCGCCAGAGAAGCGCCACACACGGAAGCCATGGAAGAAGAACCGTTAGATTCGGTGATTTCAGAAACCACACGAACGGTGTACGGGAATTTGTCCAGTTCCGGCATCACTGCCAGTACGCCACGTTTCGCCAGACGGCCGTGACCAATTTCACGACGCTTCGGAGACCCGACCATACCGGTTTCACCTACGCAGTACGGAGGGAAGTTGTAGTGGAACAGGAAGTTATCAGTACGCTCGCCCATCAGCTCATCGAGGTTCTGCGCATCACGGGTTGTACCCAGAGTAGCAGTAACCAGCGCCTGAGTTTCACCGCGGGTGAACAGCGCGGAGCCGTGAGTACGCGGCAGAACGCCAGTGCGCACGTCCAGACCACGGATCATGTCTTTTTCACGACCATCGATACGCGGTTCGCCTGCCAGTACGCGGCTACGAACAACGTTTTTCTCGATAGCGTGCAGGATTTCGCCCAGCTCGTTAGCGTCCAGGGTTTCGTCTTCCGCCACCAGAGTCGCGATGGTTTCAGATTTGATCACGTCAACCTGAGCATAACGCTCTTGTTTGTCGGTGATGCGGTAAGCGTCGCTCAGGCGAGCTTCTGCCAGGGCAGCAACGCGTGCGTTCAGCGCGTCGTTTACTGCTTCTGGCTGCCAGTCCCAACGTGGTTTACCGGCTTCTTTAACCAGCTCGTTGATTTCACGGATAACGGTCTGCTGCTGTTCGTGACCGAATACGACCGCGCCCAGCATGACGTCTTCGCTCAGCAGTTCGGCTTCGGATTCAACCATCAGTACAGCGGCTTCGGTACCGGCAACAACCAGATCCAGTTTGCTTTCTTTCAGCTCGTCCTGAGTCGGGTTCAGTACGTACTGGTCATTGATATAACCCACACGTGCAGAGCCGATTGGGCCGTTGAACGGGATACCGGACAGAGACAGCGCAGCGGATGCACCAATCATTGCCACGATGTCTGGGTTAACCTGCGGGTTTACGGACACAACGGTCGCGATAACCTGAACTTCGTTGACGAAGCCTTCCGGGAACAGCGGGCGAACCGGGCGGTCAATCAGACGCGCGATCAGGGTTTCGCCTTCGCTTGGACGGCCTTCACGACGGAAGAAGCTACCCGGGATACGACCAGCAGCGTAGGTACGCTCCTGGTAGTTAACGGTCAGCGGGAAAAAGTCCTGGCCTGGTTTCGCTTTTTTCTGGCCGACAACGGTAACGAATACCGCGGTGTCATCCATGCTTACCATAACGGCGGCAGTTGCCTGACGCGCCATCATGCCGGTTTCCATGGTTACGGTGTGTTGGCCGTACTGGAATTTACGAACGATCGGATTAAGCAAAATTCTATCCTTTCTTTATGAGTAGCAGCACACCTTCGGTATGCTTGCCGATGAACCCGATCTTCTTTGCATCCTCGCGACTAATGACAACCCTAACCCTTCATGGGTGAAGCCTCTCATTAGCCGCGCGAACCTCTGCAATGAAGAACATGTATAACAACAATACATTATACCCGCTATCTTTCAAAATACCGCTGCGTTAGCAATGTGCGTTGTAAATTCATTTACGTTGCACAACTGTCTTTCGCAAGGCGTTATTTTTCGGGGTATTTTTTTAACTCACTGGCGTCTGGTGAAAAAAAGGGGCCATAAAGGCCCCTCTTTCTGAAACTCGCCAGAATTAGCGACGCAGACCCAGACGCTCGATCAGCGCGGTGTAGCGTGCAACATCTTTACGTTTCAGGTAGTCCAGCAGTTTACGACGCTGAGAAACCATGCGCAGCAGACCACGACGGCTGTGGTGATCTTTTTTGTGCTCTGCAAAGTGACCCTGCAGGTGGTTGATCTGTGCAGTCAGCAGAGCAACCTGAACTTCGGTAGAACCACTGTCGTTCGCATCGCGACCGAACTCAGAAACGATTTTTGCTTTAGCTTCAACGCTTAGAGACATTTTGAACTCCAAATTTAAAAGAATGAAAGGGTGCCGATCTCTAATTCAGCAGCCCTGAGATAACGCTTGCCAATTGTTAAACAATTACACAGGCGTTAAGCCGCAACATTCTACTCGTAGCGACCTGTTATCGCAAGAGAGGCATCAGCCTCACTCGGGGTATTCCACCACCAGGCGACGCGGTGCAACGCGGCCTTCATCGTCAATTTCTGCCATACCAATAAATTTGGCATCGTCACCTTCGGTAACACGCACCAGGCCGCTGGCAGGCGCCTGAGACGCACGTACCGGCTGCCCGTTCTTAAAGTATGCCGCCACCACGGAAGGAATATTGACGACAGGGAAGTCCGAAGCCGGACTGTCCATTGGCATTAATAAGGGATCCAGTAGCTGCGCGGCGAGAATACCCTGCTGTTCAGCCTGTTCCACATACTCACGCAACTGCTCCAGCGTCACCATTCGCTCAACCGGATACTTACTCACCGCCAGACGACGCAGGAAAATGACGTGCGCGCCGCAGCCGAGTTTTTCACCCAGATCATCAATGATGGTACGGATGTAGGTGCCCTTCGAACAGTGAATTTCCAGCTCCAGTTCATCACCTTCATGGCGAATAAACAGCAGCTCATACACGGTAATCGGGCGCGCTTCACGCGGCACTTCAATGCCCTGGCGGGCGTATTCGTAAAGCTTCTTCCCTTGATACTTCAGGGCCGAATACATGGACGGCACCTGCTGAGTGTCGCCACGAAAACTCTCCAGCGCTTCAGCCAGTTGTGCATCGGTGAAGGCCACCGGACGCTCTTCAACAATCTGGCCATCGGCATCAGATGTATCGGTACGCTGCCCAAGACGCGCAATCACCCGATAACGTTTATCGGAATCCAGCAGGTACTGGGAAAACTTCGTCGCTTCACCGAGGCAAATCGGCAGCATGCCGGTCGCCAGCGGATCCAGCGCCCCGGTGTGACCGGCACGATTGGCGTTGTAGAGGCGTTTTACTTTTTGCAGCACATCATTGCTGGAGGCACCCTGCGGTTTATCCAGCAACAACACACCGTGGATATCACGACCGCGACGACGAGGACGACTCATCAGTCCTCCTTGCTGTCGTCCGGGTTCACACGACGCTCTTCGTCATGCTTCACCACGTTAGTCACCAGGTTGGACATGCGCATCCCTTCAACTAACGAGTTATCGTAGAAGAAGGTCAGTTCCGGCACGATACGCAGGCGCATCGCTTTACCCAGCAGTGAGCGGACGAAACCAGATGCTTCCTGTAACGCTTTGATGCCCGCTTTCACGGCCGCTTCGTCTTTATCGTTCAGGAAGGTCACGAACACTTTGGCATAGGCCAGGTCACGGGACATTTCAACGCCGGACACAGTAGTCATCATGCCCAGACGCGGATCTTTAATTTCGCGCTGCAGGATGATGGCAATCTCTTTTTGCATTTCCTGCGCCACGCGCTGCGGGCGACCAAATTCTTTCGCCATAATAAATTCTCCAGACAAAAAAGGGGCCAAAAGCCCCTTTTAAAATTAATATCAGGTGGAATGGGCGGTTCACGTAGGCCTTATCCGGCCTACAACCCCGACAACCTTAAGCGATGGTGCGCTGGATCTCGATGATCTCGAACACTTCGATCATATCGCCTACGCGAACGTCGTTGTAGTTCTTCACGCCGATACCACATTCCATGCCGTTACGGACTTCGTTAACGTCATCTTTGAAGCGGCGCAGGGATTCCAGCTCACCTTCATAGATAACCACGTTCTCGCGCAGAACGCGGATTGGGTTATGACGTTTGATGATGCCTTCCGTAACCATACAGCCCGCGATCGCACCGAATTTCGGTGATTTGAACACGTCACGAACTTCCGCCAGACCGATGATCTGCTGTTTCAGTTCCGGAGACAGCATACCGCTCATCGCTGCTTTCACTTCGTCGATCAGGTTATAGATGACGGAGTAGTAACGCAGATCCAGGCTTTCTGCTTCAATGACGCGGCGCGCAGAGGCGTCGGCACGGACGTTGAAGCCAACCAGGATGGCGTTGGAAGCGGCAGCAAGCGTTGCGTCGGTTTCGGTGATACCACCTACGCCAGAACCGATGATCTTCACTTTCACTTCGTCGGTAGACAGTTTCAGCAGAGAGTCGGAAATCGCTTCAACGGAGCCCTGTACGTCAGCCTTCAGCACGACGTTCACTTCGTGAACTTCGCCTTCGGTCATGTTGGCGAACATGTTCTCCAGTTTAGATTTCTGCTGACGAGCCAGTTTAACTTCACGGAATTTGCCCTGACGATACAGTGCAACTTCACGCGCTTTTTTCTCGTCACGCACAACGGTCACTTCATCACCAGCAGCCGGAACGCCGGACAGGCCGAGGATTTCCACCGGAATGGACGGGCCTGCTTCCAGCACTTCCTGACCCAGTTCGTTACGCATCGCACGAACGCGGCCGTATTCGAAGCCGCACAGAACGATATCGCCCTTATGCAGAGTACCTTCACGAACCAGAACGGTAGCAACCGGGCCACGACCTTTATCCAGGAAGGATTCGATTACAGCGCCGCTCGCCATTCCGTTACGGATGGCTTTCAGCTCCAGAACTTCCGCCTGCAGCAGGATAGCGTTCAGCAGGTCATCAATACCGGTACCCGCTTTCGCAGAAACTGGGATGAACTGTGATTCACCGCCCCACTCTTCCGGCATAACGCCGTACTGGGACAGTTCGTTCTTAACGCGATCCATATCGGCTTCTGGCTTATCGATTTTGTTCACAGCAACAACCAGCGGAACCTGCGCTGCTTTCGCATGCTGGATAGCTTCGATGGTCTGCGGCATCACGCCGTCATCTGCTGCGACAACCAGAACAACGATATCCGTTGCCTGCGCACCACGAGCACGCATAGAGGTAAACGCGGCGTGGCCCGGGGTATCCAGGAAGGTGATCATACCGTTGTCAGTTTCAACGTGGTATGCACCGATATGCTGGGTAATGCCGCCCGCTTCGCCAGAGGCCACTTTCGTTGAACGAATGTAGTCCAGCAGAGAAGTTTTACCGTGGTCAACGTGACCCATGATGGTCACAACCGGTGCGCGCGGTTCAGCCGCAGCGCCCGTATCACGGTCGCTCATTACCGCTTCTTCCAGCTCGTTTTCACGACGCAGGATAACTTTATGGCCCATCTCTTCGGCAACCAACTGCGCGGTTTCCTGGTCGATGACCTGGTTGATGGTCGCCATTGCGCCCAGTTTCATCATCGCTTTGATGACCTGAGAACCTTTGACCGCCATCTTGTTAGCCAGATCGCCAACGGTGATGGTTTCACCAATCACAACATCACGGTTAACCGCCTGCGCTGGCTTCTGGAAGCCCTGCTGCAGAGAAGAACCTTTACGCTGTTTGCCGCCTTTACCACCACGAACGGCAGCACGCGCTTCTTCGCGATCGGCTTTAGATTCAGCGTGTTTGTTGCCTTTTTTCGCCGGACGAGCCGCTTTAGTATTACGGCCACGACCACGACCACCTTCAACTTCACGATCGTTTTCGTCTTCAGCCTGGCGGGCATGCTGAGAAGTGGTGACGTGATAGTCGCTGGTATCTTCAGTTGGTTCAGCGTTATTCACACCATTTTTCTCGTTTTCTTCTGCCATGCGGCGGGCTTCTTCCGCAACGCGGCGTGCTTCTTCTTCAAGCTTACGGCGTGCTTCTTCTTCCGCTTTACGCTTCAGCTCTGCAGCTTCACTTTCACGGCGGGCTTTCTCAGCCTGGGCAGTTTTAGTCATATCGTCTTGTTGATTGCTCACTTTGTCTTTTTCCGCAGCTTCACGTTTCGCTTTATCAGCGGCTTCACGCTTAGCTTGTTCTGCGGCCTCACGTTCGGCTTTTTGTTGCGCCTCGCGTTTCGCTGCTTCTTCAGCTTCACGACGGGCTTGCTCTTCCGCTTCACGCTGCGCCTGCTCTTCCGCGGCCAGGCGTTCAGCCTCTTGCGGATCGCGTTTCACAAAGGTGCGTGTCTTGCGGACTTCGATTTGTACCGACTTACTTTTACCGCCGGTACCTGGGATATTGAGCGTGCTGCGCGTTTTGCGCTGCAGGGTCAATTTGTCCGGCGCAGAACCGTTTTCACGGTTCAGGTGCGCCAGTAAAGTTTGTTTCTCTTGGGCAGACACAGAGTCATCAGCAGACTTCGGGATACCAGCGTCAGCAAATTGCTGTACCAGGCGATCCACCGAGGTCTGTATCTCTGCGGCCAGCGTTTTTACGGTTACATCTGTCATGCTGTTCCTTCCTGCTACAGTTTATTACGCTTCGTCGCCGAACCAGCAAATGTTACGGGCGGCCATGATGAGCTCACCGGCTTTCTCGTCAGTTAAACCTTCGATATCAGCCAGGTCATCAACGCCCTGTTCAGCGAGATCTTCCAGCGTACAAACACCACGAGCCGCCAGTTTGAATGCCATTGCGCGATCCAGCCCTTCAAGGTTGAGCAGATCGTCAGCCGGTTTGTTATCACCGAGGCTTTCTTCCTGGGCCAGTGCCAGAGTGGTCAGTGCGTTTTTAGCACGTTCGCGCAGTGCCTCAACGGTGTCTTCGTCCAGACCGTCGATTTCCAGCAGTTCTTTCATTGGCACGTAGGCCAGTTCTTCCAGCGTGGAGAAGCCTTCTTCAACCAGCACTGTCGCGAAATCTTCATCAATATCAAGATATTTGGTGAAGGTATCGATCGCTGCGTGCGCTTCAGCCTGATGCTTAGCCTGCAGGTCGTCAACGGTCATCACGTTGAGTTCCCATCCGCTCAGTTGCGAAGCCAGACGGACGTTCTGCCCGTTACGGCCAATCGCCTGCGCCAGGTTGCCCGCTTCAACAGCGATATCCATAGTGTGCTTATCTTCGTCGACCACGATTGACGCGACATCCGCCGGAGCCATTGCGTTGATCACAAACTGCGCCGGGTTATCATCCCACAGGACGATGTCGATACGCTCGCCGCCCAGTTCCGTCGAAACGGCCTGAACACGCGCACCGCGCATACCCACGCAAGCACCCACCGGATCGATACGCTTATCGTTGGTTTTCACGGCGATTTTCGCACGAGAACCTGGATCGCGAGCGGCTGCTTTGATTTCAATAACTTCTTCGCCAATCTCTGGCACTTCAATGCGGAACAGTTCGATCAGCATCTCTGGCTTGGAGCGAGTGACGAACAACTGCGCGCCACGCGCTTCCGGACGTACGGAATAAAGTACACCACGGATACGGTCGCCTGGACGGAAGTTTTCGCGCGGCAGCATATCTTCACGCAGGATAACGGCTTCAGCGTTGTTGCCGAGATCCAAAGAGATATTGTCGCGGTTTACTTTCTTCACCACGCCAGTGATGATTTCACCTTCGTGCTCGCGGAACTGGTCAACGACCATTGCGCGTTCAGCTTCGCGAACTTTCTGGACGATAACCTGTTTTGCCGTTTGGGTAGTGATACGGTCGAAGGTCACAGATTCGATCTGGTCTTCAACGTACTCGCCCACGTTCAGGCTTTCGTCTTCGTAACGTGCCGCTTCCAGGGTAATTTCTTTAGTCGGCTGCGTGACCTCTTCAACGATCACCCAACGACGGAATGTGTCGAAATCGCCGCTCTTACGATCAATCTCTACGCGAACGTCGATTTCCTGTTCGTATTTTTTCTTCGTAGCCGTTGCCAGCGCGCTTTCCAGCGCTTCGAAAATCTTTTCGCGCGGCAGCGCTTTCTCATTGGAAACGGCTTCAACAACAGCCAAAATTTCTTTGTTCATCGGGGCCTTTCACCTCAATCCAGACTGTTAAAAGTGGGGAACCAGGTTCGCCTTCTGGATGTTACTCAGCGCGAACACTTCATCTTTGCCTTCGACTGTCACAGTGATCATCTCACCGTCTACCGCTTTGATAATGCCCTGCCATTTACGGCGGTTCTGTACCGCCATGCGCAGAACCAGCGTGACCTCTTCACCCAGGAAACGTGTGTAGTGTTCCGCGGTGAACATAGGACGATCGAGGCCCGGAGAGGAAACTTCCAGGTTGTAAGCCACAGTAATCGGATCTTCAACATCCATTACCGCACTTACCTGGTGGCTCACATCAGCACAATCATCAACATTGATGCCATCTTCACTATCAATATAGATGCGCAGTGTGGATGTGCGACCGCGAATAAATTCGATGCCGACCAGTTCGTAGCCCAGGGCTTCAACTGGTGCCGTAATCATCTCTGTTAATTTTTGCTCTAATGTGGACAAACCCACCCCCAAGACATAAAAAAAGGGCGTAAAGCCCAGTTATTCTGTAGTCAGATAACAAAAAACCCCGATAAATCGGGGCTTTAGATAACTGAACCCTATAGCCGCAACTGCGGCCTGGAGAACCTTCCGAAAGAATTTTTTTCAAATCCAGCTACGAAGGCCTAAGTCTTCACAGTATATTTGAAAAAGAACTCTAAGGGAAAGTGGTTGCGGGGGCCGGATTTGAACCGACGACCTTCGGGTTATGAGCCCGACGAGCTACCAGGCTGCTCCACCCCGCGCCTGAAACGTGGCAAATTTTACGCGTTTTGAGTAAAAAATGCAAATAATGCTGGGATTTGGTACCGAGGACGGGACGTAAAATCGGCCTGTAGTATAAGGAAGAAAGTAACATCTTGTCAACCTCACATTCTATGCAGCGGACAGGCAGTAGTGCTAAGCGTAATCTATCGTGCGCGACAGTCGCAGGAGGTGAGGATTTTTCACTGAAAAACGCACGAATCACTTCCGGTAATGCGCAAAAGATGATTAAATGAAAACTCATTTATTTTGCATAAAAATTCACTGAGAGCGAAAAAGCGTTTTCTCCATCAGTCTATCAAAGCAGGGTTTTACTTTATGACGACGATTCTCAAGCATCTTCCGGTAGGTCAACGTATTGGTATCGCCTTCTCCGGCGGTCTGGACACCAGCGCGGCGCTGCTGTGGATGCGACAAAAAGGGGCAGTGCCTTATGCCTACACTGCTAATCTTGGCCAGCCTGATGAAGAAGACTATGACGCCATCCCACGCCGTGCCATGGAATACGGCGCAGAGAACGCCCGTCTGATCGACTGCCGTAAACAACTGGTTGCAGAAGGTATTGCCGCTATTCAATGTGGCGCCTTCCACAATACCACTGGCGGCCTGACCTACTTCAACACCACCCCACTCGGCCGTGCCGTTACCGGCACCATGCTGGTTGCCGCCATGAAAGAAGATGGCGTGAACATTTGGGGCGACGGCAGCACCTATAAAGGCAACGATATCGAGCGTTTCTATCGTTATGGCCTGCTGACCAATGCCGAACTACAGATTTACAAACCGTGGCTCGATAGCGACTTCATCGATGAGCTGGGCGGTCGTCATGAGATGTCTGAGTTCATGATCTCCTGCGGCTTCGACTACAAGATGTCCGTTGAGAAAGCCTACTCCACCGACTCCAACATGCTCGGTGCAACGCACGAAGCGAAAGACCTGGAATTTCTTAACTCCAGCGTCAAAATCGTTAACCCGATTATGGGCGTGAAGTTCTGGGATGAGAACGTGAAAATTCCGGCGGAAGAAGTAACGGTGCGTTTTGAACAGGGTCATCCGGTCGCGCTGAACGGCAAAACCTTCAGTGATGATGTTGAAATGATGCTGGAAGCCAACCGCATCGGCGGACGTCACGGCCTGGGCATGAGCGACCAGATAGAAAACCGTATTATCGAAGCGAAAAGCCGCGGCATTTACGAAGCTCCGGGAATGGCGCTGCTGCACATCGCATACGAACGTCTGCTGACCGGTATCCACAACGAAGACACCATCGAGCAGTATCACGCGCATGGCCGTCAGTTGGGTCGCCTGCTGTACCAGGGCCGTTGGTTCGATTCTCAGGCGCTGATGCTGCGTGATTCTCTGCAACGCTGGGTCGCAAGCCAGATTACCGGCGAAGTCACGCTGGAACTGCGTCGCGGGAACGACTACTCCATTCTGAATACCGTATCTGACAACCTGACCTATAAAGCAGAGCGTCTGACGATGGAAAAAGGCGACTCTATGTTCTCTGCCGAGGATCGTATCGGCCAGTTGACCATGCGTAATCTGGATATTACCGACACGCGCGGTAAGTTGTTTGGTTATGCGAAGACCGGCCTGCTCTCTTCCTCAGCCGCCAGCGGTGTGCCACAGGTCGAGAACCTGGAAAACAAAGGGAAGTAATCGCCTCCCTTGCGATGCATCTAAAAAGCCGCGTAAGCGGCTTTTTTTGTGGGCAGGTTGTACCGACATCTGGCGGTTCTGCCGCGAGCACAACGCCTGATACGCTGCGCTTATCAGATCTGGGATTAACTACAGACGAAAAAAAAGACGCTTTTCAGCGTCTTTCTTTCGGAATATTGGTACTGAGGATGGGACTCGAACCCACAAGCCCGTTAGGGCACTACCACCTCAAGGTAGCGTGTCTACCAATTCCACCACCTCAGCACGGATACTACTTTTAGTGTGGGATGTCGCTGGTCGGCTGAGCCGGTGCAGCAGGCTGAGTTTGCTCAGATTTCGGCGCGCTCAGATTTTCCCACTCGCTTCCTTTATTGGTCTTGTTGCTATTGATGTTGCCCAGCGCCAGACTGATGATGAAGAACAACGTCGCCAGTACTGCGGTCATGCGGGTCATGAAGTTACCAGAACCACTTGAACCAAACAGCGTGCCGGAAGCGCCTGCTCCGAAGGAGGCTCCCATATCAGCGCCTTTACCTTGCTGCAGCATAATCAGACCGACAAGGCCAATCGCTACAATAAGGAAAACTACCAAAAGAGCTTCGTACATAATCAACCTGTTCCTTGCGGAGTTGCCGCATACCAATTGCTTCGACCAATTAAAGTGGGTGTTTTTAATGTTTCCCACTGAAGCGGGTGTGAATACTAACCAAAGCGAATCACCTTCGCAAGGGCAATTTTATTGCATTGTATCAACTGCGGAAAAAAACAGCAAAAAAGCATCTTTTGTCGAAATGAAAGGCGGCAACCGCCGCCTTATTAGTCACTTATCGCAGCGATTAGACTGCTTTTACTGCATCGGCGATGCGATTCGCGAAAGCGATAACCTGCGCTTCGTCTTCGCCCTCGACCATCACGCGGATCAACGGTTCAGTGCCGGATTTACGCAGCAGTACGCGGCCACGATTACCCAGCGCAGCTTCCACTTCCGCCGTCACGCTTTTAACCGTTTCATTTTCCAGCGGGTCGCCGCTGCCTGCTGTGAATCGCACATTCACCAGTACCTGCGGGAACATTTTCATCCCGCTGCACAGGTCATGCAGAGACATATGGTTGCGCACCATCGCTGCAACGACCTGTAGGGCCGCCACGATACCGTCGCCAGTGGTGGTTTGATCAAGCAGAATCACGTGACCGGAGTTCTCAGCACCGATGCGCCAACCTTTCTCCTGGAGTTTTTCCAGCACGTAACGGTCGCCCACTTTAGCGCGCACAAACGGGATCCCCAATTGCTTGAGCGCCACTTCGAGACCCATGTTGCTCATCAGTGTCCCCACCGCGCCACCGCGCAGTTTGCCCTGACGCAGGCCTTCACGCGCGATGATGTAGAGGATCTGGTCGCCGTCGACTTTATTACCCTCGTGGTCGACCATTATTACGCGATCGCCGTCGCCGTCAAAGGCGATGCCAAGATGCGCTTTCTCTGCCAGCACACGGGCCTGCAGGGCGCGCACGTCGGTTGCACCGACTTCCTCATTGATGTTGACGCCGTTCGGCTCACATCCAATGGCCACAACCTCTGCACCCAGTTCACGAAATACGTTTGGCGCAATGTGATAGGTCGCACCGTGAGCGCAGTCGACCACAATTTTCAGGTCGTTCAGGCTCAGTTCATTCGGGAAGGTGGCTTTACAGAACTCGATATAGCGGCCAGCAGCATCCACGATACGGCTGGCTTTACCCAGCTCCGCGGAATCCACACAGCTAATCTCTTTTTCCAGTTCCGCTTCAATCGCCTCTTCCACTTCGTCCGGCAGTTTGGTGCCGTCGATAGAGAAGAATTTGATGCCGTTGTCGTAGTACGGGTTATGGGAGGCCGAGATAACAATCCCTGCCTCGGCGCGGAAAGTGCGCGTCAGGTAGGCGACGGCTGGGGTCGGCATTGGCCCGGTAAAGGAGGCGGAAAGCCCCGCAGCGGCCAACCCGGCCTCGAGAGCTGATTCAAGCATATAACCAGAGATACGCGTATCTTTGCCGATGATGATTTTGCGCGAGCCATGGCTGGCCAGTACCTTACCCGCCGCCCAGCCCAGCTTCAGCACGAAGTCAGGCGTAATTGGCGCATCGCCTACGCGGCCACGGATACCATCGGTACCAAAATATTTACGTTTACTCATAGCGTTTGTTTTCCTTGGCTGACAACGTAGCTTCCACCACGCGCATCGCTTCTACAGTTTCTTTGACATCATGGACACGAATAATATGCGCCCCCTGCATTGCGGCAATCACCGCACACGCCAGGCTGCCGCTGAGACGCTCGGAGGGCCCGACGTTCAGTAGTTGCCCAATCATCGATTTGCGCGACATCCCAACGAACAGCGGAAGGCCAAAATGATGAAATTCGGACAGACGTGCCAGTAATGCATAGTTATGAGAGAGATTCTTACCGAAACCGAACCCCGGGTCGAGGATCAATTTCTCTTTTCCGATACCTGCCGCTTCACAGCGTGCGATATGCTCAATAAAGAAGCGATTCACATCGTCAAAGACGTCATCATATTTCGGCGCTTCCTGCATGGTTTTCGGATTACCCTGCATATGCATCAGGGAAACCGGCAAACCGGTTTCGGCCGCGGCGGCCAGCGCGCCAGGTTCCGTCAGCGAGCGAATATCGTTAATGATATGTGCGCCCGCGCGCGCGGATTCACGAATGACCTCCGGTTTCGACGTATCAACAGAAATCCACACCTCAAAGCGCTGTGCAATCGCCTCTACGACCGGGATCACGCGCGCAAGCTCTTCTTCCACGCTGACTTCGGACGCCCCAGGTCGGGTGGATTCTCCCCCCACATCAATAATCGTCGCCCCGGCGTTAATCATCAGGTTAGCGTGCTTCACCGCCTCCACTAACGTATTGTGCGTTCCGCCGTCGGAAAACGAATCCGGCGTGACGTTCAGAATGCCCATAACGTGAGGGTGAGAGAGATCCAGCGTGGAGCCCTGGGCGAAGAGTTTCATGGCTAATCCTTTCGATTCTTGTTTTGAATGTAAAAAAACCCTGAGGCAAGCCTCAGGGTTTTAGATGATGCTACGTTATCAAGCGCAGATAACTTATTTGTCGCCTAACTGCTCTGACATGGTGTTGCCCGGATTCGGCGTGCGCGGTTCATCGACCGGACGCGGCGCTCGCGGGGTGCCATTGTTGTCAGAGTTGTTGGATGAACCCGGTTCTTCCCAGCCGGCTGGCGGGCGAACATCGCGACGGGCCATCAGGTCATCAATCTGCGGCGCATCGATGGTCTCATATTTCATGAGGGCATCTTTCATCGCGTGCAGGATGTCCATGTTGTCATTAAGCAGCTTACGCGCACGATCGTAGTTACGTTCAATGAGCGATTTTACTTCCTGATCGATGATACGCGCGGTTTCATCAGACATATGTTTCGCTTTCGCCACAGAACGACCCAGGAACACTTCGCCCTCTTCTTCCGCATACAGCAGCGGGCCGAGTTTGTCGGAGAAGCCCCACTGAGTGACCATGTTACGCGCCAGGTTGGTCGCGACTTTAATGTCGTTCGACGCACCGGTAGAAACATGTTCCACGCCGTAGATGATCTCTTCCGCCAGACGGCCGCCGTACAGCGTACTGATCTGGCTTTCCAGTTTCTGACGGCTGGCGCTGATCGCGTCGCCTTCAGGCAGGAAGAAGGTTACACCCAGCGCACGACCGCGCGGGATAATCGTCACTTTATGCACCGGATCGTGTTCCGGCACCAGGCGACCGATGATCGCGTGGCCTGCTTCGTGGTACGCGGTCGATTCTTTTTGCGCTTCCGTCATCACCATGGAGCGACGTTCCGCACCCATCATGATTTTGTCTTTCGCTTTTTCGAACTCAACCATCGATACAACGCGTTTGTTGCCACGAGCCGCAAACAGTGCCGCTTCGTTGACCAGGTTCGCGAGATCTGCACCGGAGAAGCCTGGGGTACCACGGGCAATAATTGCCGCGTCGATATCCGGCGCCAGCGGTACGCGACGCATATGAACTTTCAGGATCTGCTCACGACCGCGAACATCTGGCAGGCCAACCACAACCTGGCGGTCGAAACGGCCAGGACGCAGCAGCGCCGGGTCGAGAACATCCGGACGGTTAGTCGCCGCGATAACGATGATACCTTCGTTACCTTCGAAGCCATCCATCTCAACCAGCATCTGGTTCAGGGTCTGCTCACGTTCATCGTGACCGCCGCCCAGGCCTGCGCCACGCTGGCGGCCTACGGCGTCGATTTCATCGATAAAGATGATGCACGGTGCCGCTTTCTTAGCCTGTTCGAACATGTCACGCACACGAGATGCACCCACACCGACGAACATTTCTACGAAGTCAGAACCGGAAATCGTAAAGAACGGAACCTTCGCTTCGCCAGCGATTGCTTTCGCCAGCAACGTTTTACCGGTACCCGGAGGGCCGACCATCAGGACGCCTTTCGGGATTTTACCGCCCAGTTTCTGGAAGCGGCTCGGCTCACGCAGATATTCAACCAGCTCAGCCACCTCTTCTTTCGCTTCGTCACAGCCTGCGACGTCAGCAAAGGTGGTTTTGATCTGATCTTCCGTCAACATGCGCGCCTTACTCTTACCGAACGACATGGCACCTTTGCCACCGCCGCCCTGCATCTGGCGCATGAAGAAGATCCAGACACCGATCAGTAACAACATCGGGAACCAGGAGATGAAGATAGAAGCCAGCAGGCTCGGTTCTTCAGGCGGTTCGCCAACCACTTTGACGTTTTTGGTCAGCAGGTTGTCGAGCAGCTTCGGATCGTTAACCGGGATGTAAGTCGTGTAACGGTTACTATCTTTCTTGGTAACGTTGATCTCACGTCCGTTGATACGCGCTTCGCGAACCTGGTCCTGATTGACCTCTTGCAGGAAGGTAGAATAGTCCACCTTGCGGCTATTCGACTCGCTGGGCCCAAAGCTCTGGAATACTGACATCAGCACGACGGCAATGACCAGCCAGAGTATTAGGTTTTTCGCCATGTCACTCAAGGGATTAACCTCTTATTACAACTGTGTTAAAAACAGCGTCAGGATACTCTATATCCAGTTTCTTTCAAACTTTCATCTGAAATTCCACCGTCTATGGTTTTCGCCCGGTCGCTACAATGTACACTTCACGCGAACGTGCGCGTGAAGAGTCCGGCTTACGAACTTTCACCTTCGTAAACAGGGAGCGAATTTCCCTTAGATACTCATCGAAGCCTTCGCCCTGGAACACCTTCACTACAAAATTACCGCCTGGCGCTAATACATCACGAGCCATTTCAAGCGCCAGCTCCACCAGATACATGGCGCGGGGGATATCCACCGCGGGTGTTCCGCTCATGTTTGGTGCCATATCTGACATGACAACTTGTACCTTACTGTCACCCACGCGTTCCAGTAACGCTTTCATTACGAGTTCATCACGAAAGTCGCCCTGAAGGAAGTCCACGCCAACGATTGGATCCATAGGTAAAAGATCGCAAGCGATGATGCGGCCTTTGCCGCCAATCTGCGTGACCACGTACTGTGACCAGCCTCCTGGAGCAGCACCGAGGTCGACAACCGTCATCCCCGGCTTAAAAAGTTTGTCACTTTGCTGTATTTCATCAAGTTTAAACCAGGCACGGGAACGTAACCCCTTTTTCTGTGCCTCTTGAACATATTTATCGCTAAAGTGTTCCTGAAGCCAGCGACTCGAGCTGGCAGAACGCTTTTTACCTGTCATTTAACTTTCCCATCGGGGCAGAACATCGTTGCCATGCGGCGTAAATTTCAACGCACTATTTGGCGATATATGGGAGATGGCGGTAGAATGACCCGTTTTCAATCCCAACGTAAGCAAAAATATACGATGAATCTGAGTACTAAACAAAAACAGCACCTAAAAGGTCTGGCACATCCGCTCAAGCCTGTCGTCATGCTTGGCAATAATGGTTTGACCGAAGGGGTACTGGCCGAGATTGAACAAGCGTTAGAGCACCATGAACTTATCAAGGTGAAAGTCGCGTCAGAAGATCGCGAGACCAAAACCTTGATCGTGGACGCTATCGTGCGCGAAACCGGCGCCTGTAACGTACAGGTCATCGGTAAAATGCTGGTGCTTTATCGCCCGAGTAAAGAGCGTAAAATCTCGCTGCCACGTTAAGAATATCCTAAAATCGCACACAACAGTGTGTAAAACGAGGGATTTCCTTCGCGAAGGCTAGCAACATGCCACGCTCTTCAGCTTGATAAAAGGCCGCTATGCGGCCTTTTTCTTATCTTTACAATGCATCAGCATCAGTGTGCCGGGCAACCGTTAAAGATATTCTACCTTGATGATTTCGTACTCCACTTCGCCGCCCGGAGTACGAATGGTTACGACATCATCCTGCTCTTTGCCGACCAGACCACGCGCGATCGGTGAGTTCACAGAAATCAGATTCTGCTTAAAGTCCGCCTCATCATCACCCACAATACGGTAGGTTTGTTCTTCGTCCGTATCGAGGTTCAGTACGGTGACAGTGGAGCCAAAAATCACGCGGCCATTGTTAGGCATTTTGGTGATATCGATCACCTGCGCGTTAGACAGCTTAGCTTCAATGTCTTTAATACGACCTTCGCAAAAGCCCTGCTGTTCGCGCGCGGCATGGTATTCAGCGTTCTCTTTCAAATCGCCATGCTCGCGAGCCTCAGCGATTGCCGCAATAATTTCAGGACGGCGCACAGATTTCAGAAAATCGAGTTCTTCACGCAGTTTTTCTGCGCCACGAAGGGTCATCGGAATAGCTTGCATTTGTTATACCTCTTGAACATTCCTGTTGGGAGCAGTTCACCCCACTCCGGCTCTAAGCCCGCCTGACACCGCCACGCGGCCAGGCCAGAAGCAAAAGAAAACCGACCCGGGCACAAAGTCCCAGGTCAGCAGCAATTTCTCATTTGATGCGCATTTTACCCTGAAGTTCACTATGGGTCATCGTTTACTTTACAGGGCGTTGCGCCGTAGTATGTCGGCTTGTTTCCAGGTTGTTAGCGCGGGATTATGCGATTTTCCAGATTTATCATTGGATTGACCACCAGTATAGCGTTTAGCGTCCAGGCCGCGAATGTTGAAGAGTACACCAGTCAACTTCCTGCAGGGGCCAATCTTGCTTTTATGGTGCAAAAAGTGGGCGCTTCAGCGCCAGAGATTGACTACCACAGCCAGCAGATGGCGCTGCCTGCCAGTACGCAGAAAGTGATCACTGCGCTGGCGGCATTGTTACAGCTTGGCCCCGATTTTCGCTTTACCACGACCCTTGAAAGTAAAGGCAGCGTCGACGACGGTACGCTAAAAGGTGATCTGGTAGCGCGATTTGGCGGCGATCCGACGTTAAAACGTCAGGATATCCGCAATATGGTAGCGAATCTTAAAAAAGCAGGCGTACAGCGAATCGAAGGTAACGTGCTAATCGACACCTCGATTTTCGCCAGCCACGACAAAGCCCCCGGCTGGCCGTGGAACGACATGACCCAGTGCTTTAGCGCCCCGCCCGCTGCCGCGATTGTCGACCGTAACTGCTTCTCGATTTCTCTCTATAGCGCGCAAAAAGCGGATGATTTAGCGTTTATTCGCGTCGCTTCCTATTATCCGGTGACCATGTTCAGCCAGGTTCGTACACTGGCGAAAGGCTCCCCTGACGCGCAATACTGTGAGCTGGATGTGGTGCCTGGCGATCTCAACCGCTACACCCTGACCGGCTGCCTGCCACAACGCCCGGAGCCGCTGCCATTGGCCTTCGCCATTCAGGACGGGGCAAGCTACGCCGGTGCAATTATCAAAGATGAACTCAAACAAGCTGGAATCACCTACAGCGGCACATTGCTGCGCCAGACGCTCGTAAACGAACCGGGTACGGTGATCGCAACGAAACAGTCTGCGCCACTGCACGATCTGCTTAAGATTATGCTGAAAAAATCAGACAACATGATCGCCGATACGGTCTTCCGCATGATTGGACATGCCCGTTTTAACGTACCAGGCACCTGGCGCGCTGGTTCCGATGCGGTTCGTCAGATTTTACGCCAGCAGGCTGGAGTGGATTTGGGCAATACCATCATTGCCGATGGTTCCGGGCTTTCACGTCATAACCTGATTGCCCCCGCGACGATGATGCAGGTGCTGCAATATATCGCTCAGCATGATAATGAGCTGAACTACATCTCCATGCTGCCGCTCGCCGGCCATGATGGGTCGTTGCAGTACCGTGCGGGCCTGCATCAGGCAGGTGTTGATGGAAAGGTGTCGGCGAAGACCGGCTCATTACAAGGTGTTTATAACCTGGCCGGTTTTATCACCACCGCCAGCGGCCAGCGAATGGCATTCGTTCAGTATCTTTCGGGCTATGCGGTGTCACCGGCAGACCAACGTAACAGACGTATTCCGTTGGTGCGGTTTGAGAGCCGATTGTACAAAGATATTTATCAGAACAACTAAGCGGCAAACAAAAACCCGGCCATCCGGCCGGGTTTTATAAGATTAACGCTTGTAAATGAACTCAACGCCTTCTTCGTCGTCTTCGTCCCAGTCGTCATCCCACTCTTCATCATCTTCTTCGACAGCCGCTTCTTCAAGCTGCTGACGGTGGTAGTCATCCCACATGAACTCAACTTTCTCCGGCTGTTTCGCTTCTTCGGCAGAAACAATCGGGTTCTCGATGATAAAGGTCATGACGTCCCAGCACAGGTCTTTTACCCCCTGCTGACTGGCGGCGGAGATCAGGTAGTGTTTACCTTCCCAACCCAGCGCTTCTGCAATTTCCTGAGCCTTCGCTTCAGCTTCCGCTTTATCCATCAGGTCGATCTTGTTGAAGACCAGCCAGCGCGGTTTACCAGCCAGGTTTTCGCTGTACTTCTCAAGTTCGCCGATAATAATGCGGGCGTTCTCAACCGGATCGGAACCGTCAATTGGCGCGATGTCGATGAGGTGCAGCAGCACGCGGCAACGCTCAAGGTGTTTCAGGAAACGGATACCCAGGCCAGCACCTTCCGCTGCGCCTTCGATCAGCCCCGGAATATCGGCAACAACGAAGCTTTTCTCGTTATCCATACGCACCACACCGAGGCTTGGCACCAGGGTGGTAAACGGATAATCCGCCACTTTCGGCTTCGCCGCAGAAACGGCGCGGATGAAGGTGGATTTACCGGCGTTCGGCATCCCCAGCATCCCGACGTCGGCCAGCAGCATCAGTTCCAGTTGCAGATCGCGCTTGTCGCCCGGTGTCCCCATCGTTTTCTGACGCGGAGTACGGTTAACGGACGATTTGAAACGGGTGTTACCCAGACCGTGCCAGCCGCCTTTTGCCACCATCAGACGCTGACCGTGTTTGGTCATATCGCCCATGGTTTCACCGGTGCCCTGGTCGATAACACGGGTACCAACCGGCACTTTAACGGTGACATCTTTGCCGCGCTTACCGGTACAGTCACGGCTCTGGCCGTTCTGGCCACGTTCAGCACGGAAAGATTTTTCGAAACGGTAGTCAATCAGGGTGTTCAGGTTCTCGTCCGCTTCCAGCCAGACATCGCCGCCATCACCGCCATCACCGCCGTCCGGGCCACCGCGTGGAATATATTTTTCACGGCGGAAGCTTACGCAACCATTACCGCCATCACCTGCTACGACCAGGATCGTTGCTTCATCAACAAACTTCATTTTACTCTCCGTAAATCATTCGCCTGAGCGGGGAACAACTACAACCGCTTCACGCTTACGCCACCGTCCCCAAAGACGATGACCAATGGCGGAATACATTGCGCCCGCAACCACGACAAACGCACCGAGATAACCAATTAGGTTTAGCATCGGTCTGGCGAAGAAATCGGGCCAGGCCATTGATAATAAATCTGAAAATAACAGTGTAAACAGTGGAGTGAGCGTCACAATCGCGCTCACCTGCGCCGCCTGCCAGCGAGCCATGGCTTCCGCCAGAGCGCCATAGCCAACCAGCGTATTCAACCCACAGAAAATAAGGCAGGCGAGCTGCCAATCACTGAGCTGATGGATAACCGCGGGCTTTGCCAGTGGCAGCAGCGCAACAGTACATAAAGTGTACAGCAAAAACAGGATCTGTTGTGACGCCAGGCGCCGCAATAACACCTTTTGCGCGACGCCGTAGCTCACCCAGACCATCGCCGCCCCGACCCCAAAGATAACGCCCCAGGTGTAATCGGTGAGACGTGTGAAAATCTCGACCAGACTGGTGTTGAAGAACATCACCAGCCCGCAGACCAGCATGATAGCGCCGATAATCTGCGTACCGCGCATTTTCTCTTTGAGGATAAATACGCTGGCAACCATCATCCCGACTGGCGAGAGTTGCCCAATCACCTGCGAAGCGGTCGGACTGACATATTGCAGCGAGGAGCTGAAGAGAACAAAGTTCCCAAACAGACCGCCCGTGGCAATCGCCAGCAGCACCAGCCAACGCGGGTTACGGAAAATTCGCAGCGGCGGCAGCTTACGCTTCAACGTAAGAATGATACCGAGGCCCACACTGGCCATTAAAAAGCGATAGAAGACAACGGTAGGCGGTTCCATGACCTCCAGCACTTGCTTCATTGCAATCGGCAAAGCACCCCAACATATCGCCGTGGTGAGCGCCAAAAGAATACCAATACCTGCCTGCTGCTTCATACCGGATTCCCTGTCTGGGGATTTTTCGGGCGTCGAATGTAAAAAGCCCCGCAACGAGTTGCGGGGCTTTAATCCGTTACCGGACCACGAAAACCTTACTCAGCAACGATGCTGATATATTTACGGTTGTTCGGGCCTTTAACTTCGAATTTCACTTTACCGTCTGCTTTAGCAAACAGAGTGTGGTCACGACCGCAACCTACGTTGTTACCAGCGTGGAATTTGGTACCACGCTGACGAACGATGATGCTGCCCGCCAGAACGGTTTCGCCACCGAAACGCTTAACGCCCAGGCGTTTAGCTTCTGAATCGCGACCGTTACGAGTTGAGCCGCCAGCCTTTTTATGTGCCATTTAAATCTCTCCTCAGGTCTTAGGCGCTGATGCCAGTAATTTTCACATCAGTGAACCACTGACGATGGCCCTGCTGCTTACGGTAGTGTTTACGACGACGAAACTTAACGATTTTAACTTTCTCGCCACGACCGTGAGCAACAACTTCAGCTTTGATTACGCCGCCATCAACGAAAGGAACGCCGATTTTGACTTCTTCACCGTTTGCGATCATCAGAACTTCAGCGAACTCAACAGATTCGCCAGTTGCGATGTCCAGCTTTTCCAGGCGAACGGTCTGACCTTCGCTTACTCGGTGTTGTTTACCACCACTTTGGAAAACCGCGTACATATAGAACTCCGCTTCCGCGCACATTAATCGTGTGATTCAGAGTGCGCTATAAATATTCACAATAGGGCGCGAATATTACGCAAAACGCGAGCCTTTGACAAGTGCTACCATCAATAGACGCAGAAAAAAAACACAACTTTCACGGTAACGTTTATCTGAGCCGTTTTTTCAGTACAATCAGTACCACAACTCTAACGTAAAACCTTCGTTATCCCCTGTGGATAAGTGGTAAACAGGACATTAAGCCCGGCTTTTGCGATGAATCTACAACAAATCAATGAGTTAACCGCGCAGGATATGGCGGGTGTCAATGCAACGATTCTTGAACAGCTCAACTCAGACGTTCAGCTCATCAATCAGTTGGGTTATTACATCGTCAGCGGAGGTGGGAAACGCATCCGCCCAATGATCGCCGTTCTGGCTGCGCGCGCGGTTGGTTACGAGGGAAATGCTCACGTTACCATCGCCGCGCTGATTGAATTTATCCATACCGCTACGCTACTGCACGATGACGTCGTGGACGAGTCAGACATGCGTCGCGGTAAAGCGACCGCAAACGCCGCATTCGGTAACGCAGCCAGCGTGCTGGTTGGCGATTTCATCTACACTCGCGCTTTCCAGATGATGACCAGCCTCGGTTCGCTGAAAGTTCTGGAAGTGATGTCTGAAGCGGTGAACGTGATTGCTGAAGGGGAAGTCTTGCAGTTGATGAACGTCAACGACCCCGATATCACCGAAGAAAACTACATGCGCGTGATTTACAGCAAAACGGCGCGCCTGTTTGAAGCCGCTTCCCAGTGCTCGGGACTACTCGCGAACTGTACGCCTGAACAGGAAAAAGGGCTGCAGGATTATGGGCGCTATCTTGGTACGGCTTTCCAGTTAATTGACGATTTACTGGATTACAGTGCCGATGGTGAGACATTGGGCAAAAACGTCGGAGATGACCTCAACGAAGGTAAACCGACACTGCCGCTGCTGCATGCGATGCGGAACGGCACACCAGAGCAATCTGCGCTTATCCGTAGCGCTATTGAGCAAGGTAACGGGCGTCACCTGCTCGAGCCCGTACTGGAAGCGATGGCGGCTTGTGGTTCACTTGAGTGGACGCGTCAGCGCGCTGAGGAAGAAGCGGATAAAGCTATCGCCGCCCTCTCTCCGTTACCCGATTCTCAATGGCGTGAAGCGCTCATTGCCCTCGCCCACATCGCCGTCCAGCGCGATCGCTAACCGCACTTCCCTCTCCCGTGTCATTCACGGGAGAGTTCCAATAAAATCCAGAAAACACCACTATAAACACCACTAAAAACACCATATAACGCCAGTAATTTGATGTTTTCTGAATTACATGCGCACTACATGAACTTTTTAGAACTTATCTATAGAAAGCGCTATAGTACTCCCGTGTCTTTTCAACGAACAATTTAGCGTCTGAATCAGGGAGGAAACATGGAAAAGTTTATTGACTGGCACCCTGCGGATATCATCGCGGGTCTGCGCAAAAAAGGCACAACGATGGCGGCGGTGTCGCGCGAAAATGGTCTGAGTTCCTCTACGCTTGCCAACGTTCTGTCACGTCCGTGGCCGAAGGGTGAACTGATTATTGCGAACGCGCTGGGCACTCAACCCTGGGTCATCTGGCCATCACGCTATCACGACCCGATCACGCATGAGTTTATTGATAAGACCCTGTCAATGCGTAAATCAAAGAAGAAGTAAAATCCGATCGCCTCTCGCGCTGCGCGCAAGAGGCGTTGTCAGCAGAACGATTACTCGCCCTTCACACGTTCGATATTCGCACCCAGCGCGCGCAGTTTGTCTTCAATGCGCTCGTAGCCACGGTCGATGTGATAGATACGGTCAACAATGGTGGTACCTTCCGCGATGCAACCTGCCAGCACCAGGCTTGCAGACGCGCGCAGATCGGTCGCCATCACCTGAGCGCCAGAGAGTTTCTCGACGCCATGGCAAATCGCGGTATTGCTTTCGATTTCCGCGCGAGCGCCCATACGGATCAGTTCCGGAATGTGCATGAAACGGTTTTCGAAGATGGTTTCAGTGATCACACCCGTACCTTCCGCCAGCATATTCAGCAGGGTGAACTGCGCCTGCATATCGGTCGGGAAGCCCGGGTGCGGCGCGGTACGCACGTTCACCGCTTTCGGGCGCTGGCCGTGCATATCGAGGCTTATCCAGTCGCTACCGACTTCAATTTCAGCCCCCGCTTCACGCAGTTTCGCCAGCACCGCGTCCAGGGTTTCCGGACAAGCGTTACGGCAGATGATTTTACCGCGAGAGATCGCCGCAGCCACCAGGAAAGTACCGGTTTCGATACGGTCTGGCAGTACGCGGTAAACGCCGCCACCCAGACGTTTTACGCCTTCGATGGTGATGCGATCGGTGCCCTGGCCGCTGATTTTCGCGCCCAGCGCAACGAGGAAGTTTGCCGTATCGACAATTTCCGGCTCACGCGCGGCGTTTTCGATGATGGTGGTGCCTTCAGCAAGCGTCGCCGCCGACATGATGGTCACGGTGGCGCCAACGCTCACTTTATCCATCACGATGTGCGCGCCTTTCAGACGACCATCAACGGACGCCTTCACATAGCCTTCTTCCAGCTTGATGGTCGCACCGAGCTGTTCCAGGCCGGTAATGTGCAGGTCAACCGGACGTGCGCCGATAGTGCAGCCACCCGGCAGCGAAACCTGGCCCTGACCAAAACGCGCTACCAGAGGCCCAAGAGCCCAGATGGAAGCACGCATGGTTTTCACCAGTTCATACGGCGCACAGAAGATGTTCACGCCGCTGGCGTCGATGTGTACGGAACCATTGCGCTCAACTTTCGCGCCTAACTGGCTCAGCAGCTTCATCGACGTATCAACGTCTTTCAGTTTCGGGACGTTTTGAATCTCTACCGGCTCTTCCGCCAGCAGCGCGGCGAAGAGGATTGGCAATGCGGCATTTTTAGCGCCGGAAATAGACACTTCGCCCTGGAGCTTAGTCGGCCCCTGAACACGGAATTTATCCATTATTCTGTTCTCTGTTAAAAGTCATACTCGCCATCGATTCACGCCTTTACAGGCGAATCCATGGCTCAAAATCCGTTAAGTTTACGGTCGCGCGCCCACTCTTGCGGGGTATACGCTTTGATTGACAGGGCATGGATGCGGTTGTCCGCAATATACTCCATCAGCGGGGCATAGATTGCTTGCTGCTTCTTGACCCGGCTCATGCCGTCAAACATCTCACCCACCGCGATAACCTGAAAGTGGCTGCCATCGCCCGAGACGATCGCTTCCTGAAGGGAGAGTGCATTCATCAGCACGGTCTGAATTTCATGATTTTCCATGGGTTCACATTTTATCTGATAGAGAAAACAGCCCAACATCTTAGAGGAAAGTGACGTTGGCTTAAACAAGCAAAAAGCCCTATCGTGCAGATTGATAGGGCTTTAGGAGTCATCAACAGTAGTAACGCACTGAAAGCATTACGGGATCATATCTGCTGGCAGATTGTACAACCCGGCAAGAGTAGCGACATTTTCACTCACCCCCTTAACGCTGGCTGTATTGCCCTGTCGGCGAATCAGATCGATGAAGTGGATCAGTAACGCCAGACCTGCGGTATCCACGCGGCTAAGCCCGCTGAGATCGATAACCGTCGCGCCCTGTGTGGCTTCGGCTCTGGCTTCCCACAGAGGCACCAGAAGATCCTGATCCAGTTCACCGTGCAGCGACAGGCTTTCCCCGTCGCGCGTCCAGCTCAACTGTTCCGTCATTATTTTTTCTGTTCCAGCGTAATAGGCTGGGTAGAGATCGATTTCAACTGCGCGGTCAGGCCATCAATGCCTTTGGTGCGCAGGAGGTCGCTCCACTCGTTTTGCTTGGTGGTGATCATGCTCACCCCTTCCGCAATCATATCGTAAGCCTGCCAGTTACCCGTCTGGGTATTTTTACGCCACTGGAAGTCCAGGCGTACCGGCGGGCGGCCATTCGGATCGATGATAGTGACGCGGATAGGCACGATAGTCGCGTCGTTCAGCGGCTGTTCCGGCGCAATCTGGTAAGTCTGACCATGGTACATCGCCAGTGCCTGGCCGTAGGCCTGTTTCAGATACTCACGGAAAGCTGCAAAGTAGGCGTCACGCTGTGCAGGCGTCGCATCTTTGTAATAGCGACCCAGCACCAGCGCGCCGGCGTATTTCACCTGAACATACGGCAGCAGTTCCTGGTCTACCACATCACGCAGGTAGTTCGGGTTAGCACGAATCTTCGGCTGTTCATTTTTCAGGCGATCAAAGGTTTTCTGCGCCGCTTCATTCATCAGTTTGTACGGGTTGGACTGATCGGCCGCGGTGGCCGCCGTCAACGGCGCAATCATCAGCATAGCGACCATCAATAAGCGTTTAAACATAGATTACTTCTCCTGAAATTAATTCGTCGAGCCAGCAGCAGGCGTTGCAGCGTCAGTATGTCCTTCGCCAGATGCCTGCGCATCGCCTGAATTCTTATTGTCACTGCCTTTACTGTTGTAAAGGAACTGACCGATTAAGTCCTCAAGCACCATCGCGGACTTCGTGTCCTGGAGAGTGCTGCCATCTTTAAGGATAGACGTTCCCAGCTCAGGGTCTTCAAAACCGACGTTCAGCGCCAGATACTGCTCCCCCAGCAGGCCGGAGGTGCGAATAGCCAGCGAGCTGGTGTCCGGGATATGGTTGTAGCGTTCTTCAATATCCAGCGCCACACGCGGCAGATAGGTTTTCGGGTCAAGGGTGATGTCCGCAACGCGCCCCACCACAACCCCGCCAATACGCACTGGCGAACGCACATTCAGACCGCCAATGTTATCGAAGGTGGCGTAAATGCGGTACGTCGGCTCCGTGCGCAGCGAAGTAACATCCGCCGCTTTCAGGCAGATAAACAGCGCCGCCAGCATGGCCACCAGCAAAAAGATACCGACCCAGATTTCACTCTTTTTCGTTTGCATTCACTCAATTCCCAAACATCAGTGCCGTCAGCACAAAGTCCAGCCCAAGCACCGCCAGCGACGAATGCACCACGGTGCGCGTTGTCGCCCGGCTGATCCCGGCAGAAGTAGGGATCGCATCGTAACCATTGAATAACGCAATCCATGTAATTGTAATGGCGAAGACCACGCTCTTGATCAGGCAGTTCACCAGATCCAGGCGGAAGTCCACCGCATTTTGCATCGCCGACCAGAAGAACCCGGCGTCGATGCCCTTCCAGTTTACGCCGACCAGCGACCCGCCCCAGACGCCGACGGCAACAAACATAATTGTCAGCAGCGGCAGCGAGATAACGCCCGCCCAGAAGCGCGGTGAAATAACGCGGCGCAGAGGGTCGACGGCCATCATCTCCATGCTGGAGAGCTGTTCGGTGGCGCGCATCAGGCCGATTTCAGCCGTCAGAGCGGAACCCGCGCGGCCCGCAAACAGCAGCGCGGCAACCACCGGCCCCAGTTCACGCAGCAGCGACAGCGCCACCAGCATGCCCAGACTGGTCTCCGCACTGTAGGTGGTGAGCACCAGATATCCCTGAAGCCCCAGCACCATGCCGATAAACACGCCGGACACGATGATAATAAGCATCGACAACACGCCGACGTTATAAAGCTGGCGCACCAGCAACGGCGCGTGCTTACGAAACTCCGGCTTGCCGACGATGGCATTGAATAACATTAACCCGGCGCGCCCGAATGTCGCGAGAGTCTTAATCCCACGATGGCCCAGCGCGGCCAGTGCATTTAACAGCATGAGTATGTTAGCTCCCTGTACCTAAGAGATCGCGGCGATAGTCGCCCGCAGGATAGCGGAACGGCACAGGCCCGTCGGCAATGCCGTCGAGGAACTGGCGTACCCGAGGATCGTCGTTCTCCTGCAACGCCGACGCACTTCCGTGCGCGACAATTTTTTTATCCGCCACGATGTAGGCGTAGTCCGCGATACTCAGCACCTCAGGCACATCGTGCGAGACCACAACACAAGTGACACCCAGCGCGCTATTGAGTTCCGAAATCAGTTTCACCAGTACGCCCATGGTGATGGGATCCTGGCCGACAAAAGGTTCATCAAACATGATGAGATCGGGTTCAAGCGCAATGGCGCGCGCCAGCGCCGCACGCCTCGCCATCCCGCCGGAGAGTTCAGACGGCATCAGTTTTGCCGCCCCACGCAGGCCGACCGCTTCCAGTTTCATCATCACTGTGCTTTTCAGCAAAGCGGGAGGAAGCCGTGTGTGCTCGCGAATAGGATAGGCGACGTTATCAAAAACGTTCAGATCGGTGAACAGCGCACCGGACTGGAACAGCATGCTCATGCGTTTGCGAACAGTATACAAACGCGAACGCGACATCTCCGGCACATTTTCGCCGTCAAACAGGATCTCGCCGCTGTCCGGTGGGATCTGCCCGCCAATCAGGCGCAACAGCGTGGTTTTGCCGATGCCCGACGGCCCCATGATGGCGGTAATTTTTCCGCGCGGCACCGAAAGCGAGATGTTGTCGAAGATGACACGGTTCCCGCGCGTGAAGCTCATTCCCCGGACATCAACAAGATTCGCTAAACTCTGGCTCATACGTTTACCTTTACCAGGACCTTAACAGGGTAGGCATGAAATGTTTCCCTGCCCTAAACCCGACATTCTTACAGAATCTGCTCCGCTTTGGTTAACGAAATCTGGCATTTGTTTTACTTTTACACCGCATAAAGTCAAAATTAGGAATTCGTTATCCCAGGCGTTATGGACTAGCGATTATACCTTAAGAAAGGATTTCAAATGCTTTTAGCGACGGCTCTGTTCATAATTGGTTTACTTCTGGTGGTTTACAGCGCCGACCGTCTGGTTTACTCCGCGTCAATACTGTGCCGCGCGGTGGGGATACCGCCGCTAATTATTGGTCTGACGGTGGTCAGCGTCGGCACATCGCTTCCCGAGATTATTGTCTCTTCCGCCGCCGCTCTGCATGGGCAGGTCGATTTGGCCATAGGCACCGCTATCGGTTCAAATATCATTAACATCTTGCTGATACTGGGCCTTGCCGCTCTTCTGCACCCTTTTACCGTGCATTCTGATATCCTGCGCCGCGAAATACCATTAATGTTGATCGTCAGCCTGCTGGCGGGCTATGTGTTGTATGATGGTGAATTATCACTGTTTGACGGCGTGTTTTTACTCACCCTGGCAGTGATTTGGTTGTTATTTACCGTTAAAATCGCCCGTATGGCGGAACGCCAGGGCAACGACAGCCTGACCCGCGAACAGGTGGCAGAACTGCCCCGCGAAGGGTCGCTGCCAGTCGCTTTTCTGTGGTTGGGTATCGCATTGATCATTATGCCCATGGCAACCCGCATGGTCGTTGATAACGCCACCGTGCTGGCGAACTTCTTTGCCATGAGCGAGTTAACGATTGGCTTAACGGCTATTGCGCTGGGCACCAGCCTGCCAGAACTGGCAACCGCCATCGCCGGTGTGCGCAAAGGCGAAAATGATATTGCTATCGGCAATATCATCGGCTCCAACTTTTTTAATATCGCCATTGTTCTGGGGATACCGGCGCTTCTCGCGCCAGGAACGTTCAGTCCCCTGGCCTTCACCCGCGATTATGGCGTGATGGTTGTGGTGAGCGTGATTTTTGCATTGCTATGCTGGCGACGCCGCCAGATTGGCAGCATGGCGGGTGCGCTCTTAATGGGTGGATTTATCGCATGGCTGGCGCTGCTCTGGTGGGCAACGCCGCTCTTCGTAGAATGAATCGGGATAACATTATGTCGCAAATCGATTTGCAACCGGGTTTTGACTTCCAGAAAGCCGGGAAAGAGGTGCTGGAGATTGAACGTGAGGGCTTAGCCCAGCTCGATCAATACCTCAACGAGGACTTCAGCCGCGCCTGTGAGAAAATCTTCTACTGCGGCGGTAAAGTCGTGGTGATGGGCATGGGAAAATCCGGGCATATTGGCCGCAAAATGGCGGCGACATTCGCCAGTACCGGAACCTCCTCTTTCTTCGTTCATCCTGGTGAAGCCGCGCACGGCGACCTGGGCATGGTGACGCCGCACGATATCGTCATCGCCTTGTCTAACTCCGGAGAATCAAACGAAATTCTGGCATTAATCCCGGTTCTGAAACGCTTGCAGGTACCGCTGATTTGCATGACCAGCCGCCCGGAAAGCAGCATGGGCCGCGCGGCGGATATCCATCTGTGTGTGAAAGTGCCAAAAGAGGCCTGCCCGCTCGGTCTGGCACCGACTTCCAGTACCACGGCAGCGCTGGTGATGGGCGATGCGCTGGCCGTTGCACTGCTGAAAGCGCGCGGCTTCACTGCCGAAGATTTCGCGCTCTCCCACCCTGGCGGCGCTCTGGGTCGCAAGCTGTTGCTGCGCGTAAACGACATCATGCACACTGGCGACGAAATCCCACACGTCAATAAAACGGCGTCTTTACGTGATGCGCTGCTGGAAATTACCCGCAAAAACCTTGGCATGACGGTGATTTGCGATGAAAACATGAAGATCGACGGTATCTTCACCGATGGTGACTTGCGCCGTATCTTTGATAACGGTGCCGATTTACGTAGCCTGAACATTGCCGATGTGATGACCCCAGGCGGCATTCGTATCCGTCCGGGAACGCTGGCCGTTGACGCGTTAAACCTGATGCAATCCCGCCACGTTACCTGCGTGCTGGTTGCCGATGGCGATCAACTGCTTGGCGTCATCCATATGCATGATTTACTGCGCGCAGGCGTAGTGTAAAAGGATTAAAAACAATGAGTAATGCTGTCACTTCCGTGGCAACCTGTTACGGCCCGGTGAGCACCGAATTTATTGCGAAGGCGGAAAAAATCCGCCTGCTTATCCTCGACGTCGACGGTGTGCTGTCCGATGGATTGATTTACATGGGCAATAATGGCGAAGAACTGAAGGCCTTCAACGTGCGTGATGGCTACGGTATCCGCTGCGCTCTGACGTCCGGAATCGAAGTTGCCATTATTACCGGGCGAAAAGCTAAACTGTTAGAAGACCGCTGTGATACGTTAGGAATTACCCATCTTTATCAAGGGCAATCCGATAAACTTATCGCCTATCGCGAGCTGCTCGGCAAGCTCGGTCTACAGGCCGATGAAGTGGCCTACGTGGGCGACGATCTCATCGACTGGCCGGTGATGGCGGAGGTGGGGTTAAGCGTGGCGGTTAGTGACGCGCATCCGCTGCTGCTGCCGCGCGCAAATTACGTCACCCGCATTGCCGGTGGGCGTGGCGCCGTTCGTGAAGTGTGCGATCTCCTGTTGCTGGCGCAAGGAAAGTTAGAGGAAGCCAAAGGGCAATCGATATGAGTAAAACCAGACGTTGGGTTATTATCCTGCTTTCGCTTGCAGCGCTCATCCTCATTGGCGTGAATCTGGCCAGTAATGACGATGACGGTCAGCCCGTAGTGAACGCCAACGATCCAACTTATAAAAGCGAACATACCGATACGGTGGTCTACAGCCCTGAAGGCGCGTTGAATTATCGGTTAATCGCGGAACACGTCGAGTATTTTTCCGACGAGGCTATTTCGTGGTTTACCCAGCCGCGACTGACCACTTTTGACACCGATAAAGTGCCAACCTGGTCGATCAAAGCCGATAAAGCGAAGCTGACAAACGATCGCATGCTGTACCTTTACGGTCACGTTGAAGTGAATGCGCTGACCCCTGATGCGCAATTGCGCAAAATTACGACGGATAATGCCCAAATCAACCTGATTACTCAGGATGTTTCTTCAGACGATTTGGTGACGTTATACGGAACGACATTTAATTCCAGCGGCCTGAAAATGCGCGGCAATTTACGCAGCAAGAACGCCGAGCTGATTGAAAAGGTTAGAACCTCTTATGAAATTCAGAACAAACAAACTCAGCCTTAAACTGGCGATCGCGGGCTCACTGTTGGCAGCCAGCCTGCCAGCACTGGCGCTGACGGGTGATACCGACCAGCCGATTCATATCGAATCCGATCAGCAGTCGCTGGATATGCAGGGCAATATCGTCACCTTTACCGGCAACGTTATTGTGACTCAGGGCAGTATCAAAATTAACGCCGATAAAGTGGTAGTGACGCGCCCTGGCGGCGAAAAAGGCAAAGAAGTGATCGACGGCTACGGTAATCCGGCGACCTTCTACCAGATGCAGGATAACGGCAAGCCGGTAAAAGGCCACGCGGCAAAGATGCACTATGAACTGCAAAGCGATTTCGTGGTGCTGACCGGTAATGCCTATCTTGAACAGGTCGACAGCAACATCAAGGGCGACAAAATCACTTACCTGGTTAAAGAACAGAAAATGCAGGCGTTTAGCGAAAAAGGTAAACGCGTAACGACCGTTCTGGTTCCGTCCCAGTTGCAGGACAAAAACAAAAACCAGGCTCCGGCACAGAAGAAGAGTAACTAATTCGTTATGGCGACATTAATTGCAAAGAACCTGGCTAAAGCCTACAAAGGCCGCCGCGTGGTAGAGGATGTCAGTCTGACCGTCAATTCCGGTGAGATTGTGGGCCTGCTTGGGCCGAACGGCGCGGGTAAAACCACCACCTTCTACATGGTGGTCGGTATCGTGCCGCGCGATGCGGGCAATATCATTATTGATGACGAAGACATCAGCCTGCTGCCGCTGCACGCCCGTGCGCGCCGCGGGATTGGCTATCTGCCGCAGGAAGCGTCCATTTTCCGTCGTCTGAGCGTCTACGACAACCTGATGGCGGTGCTGCAAATTCGCGACGACCTCACCAGCGAGCAGCGGGAAGACCGCTGCAACGAGCTGATGGAAGAGTTCCACATCGAACACCTGCGCGACAACATGGGTCAATCGCTCTCCGGGGGCGAACGCCGCCGCGTAGAGATCGCCCGCGCGCTGGCCGCAAATCCGAAATTCATCCTGCTTGATGAACCGTTTGCCGGCGTTGACCCGATCTCCGTTATTGATATCAAACACATCATTGAACACCTGCGCGACAGCGGTCTCGGCGTGTTAATCACTGACCACAACGTTCGTGAAACGCTGGCGGTGTGTGAGCGTGCGTATATCGTCAGCCAGGGGCAACTGATCGCCCACGGTACCCCGACAGAGATCTTACAAGACGAACATGTTAAACGTGTGTATCTTGGGGAAGACTTCAGACTCTGATAGGGTAGAAGGTTGAGAGAGGTTAGCCGGAGATTATCGCACTGAATATGAAGCAAGGTTTGCAATTAAGGCTCAGCCAACAGCTCGCCATGACGCCGCAGCTACAGCAAGCTATTCGCCTGTTGCAGTTGTCTACGCTGGAACTTCAGCAGGAACTTCAGCAAGCGCTGGAGAGTAATCCCCTGCTTGAGCAAACCGATCTTCATGAAGAAATCGACGCTAAAGAGACGCCGGATAACGAAACGTTAGATAGCGCCGACGCGCTCGAACAGAAAGATATGCCGGAAGAGCTGCCACTGGATGCCAGTTGGGATGAAATCTACACCGCCGGAACGCCCTCAGGCACCGGCGCAGATTACCAGGATGACGAACTGCCGGTCTATCAGGGGGAAACCACCCAGTCACTTCAGGATTACCTGATGTGGCAGGTCGAGCTGACGCCGTTCACCGATACTGACCGGGCAATTGCCACCTCCATCGTTGACGCCGTTGACGATACGGGTTATCTGACCGTCCCGCTGGAAGATATTCGCGAAAGCATGGGCAACGACGAAATCGGCCTGGATGAAGTCGAAGCGGTGCTTAAACGGATCCAGCGATTTGACCCGGTTGGCGTTGCCGCCCGCGATCTCCGCGATTGCCTGCTTATTCAGCTATCCCAGTTTGCCAAAGAGACTCCCCGCCTCACCGAAGCCCGCCTGATCATCAGCGACCACCTCGATCTGCTTGCCAATCACGATTTCCGATCGTTAATGCGCGTCACGCGTCTGAAAGAGGACGTGCTGAAAGAAGCGGTCGATCTCATCCAGTCACTGGATCCGCGTCCGGGTCAGTCGATCCAGACCGGCGAGCCAGAGTATGTGATCCCTGATGTACTGGTGCGCAAAGTCAGCGGGCGCTGGGTGGTGGAACTCAACGCCGACAGCATTCCCCGTTTGCAGATTAACCAGCACTACGCCGGGATGTGCAACAACGTCCGTAACGATGCCGACAGCCAGTTTATCCGCAGTAATCTGCAGGATGCGAAGTGGCTGATTAAAAGCCTTGAGAGCCGCAACGACACGTTGCTGCGCGTCAGCCGCTGCATCGTAGAGCAGCAGCAGGCGTTTTTTGAGTCCGGCGAAGAGTATATGAAACCGATGGTGCTGGCGGATATCGCCCAGACCGTCGAGATGCACGAGTCCACGATTTCACGCGTGACTACGCAGAAGTATTTGCATAGCCCACGCGGCATTTTTGAGCTTAAGTATTTCTTCTCAAGCCATGTGAATACCGAGGGTGGCGGTGAAGCCTCATCCACGGCGATTCGCGCGCTGGTGAAGAAATTGATTGCCGCGGAAAATCCCGCGAAACCACTGAGCGACAGTAAGCTGACCTCTATGCTCTCCGATCAAGGTATCATGGTGGCCCGGCGAACCGTTGCGAAGTACCGAGAGTCTTTATCCATTCCGCCGTCTAACCAGCGTAAACAACTGGTCTGACTCAACTGATAAGGAAGACACTATGCAGCTCAACATCACTGGACACAACGTCGAAATCACTGAAGCCCTGCGCGATTTCCTCAACACGAAATTCGCGAAGCTGGAACAGTATTTTGAGAGGATCAATCAGGTCTATATTGTGTTAAAAGTGGAGAAAGTGACGCACATCTCGGATGCGACCCTGCATGTTAACGGGGGCGAACTTCATGCCAGCGCGGAAGGGCAAGACATGTATGCCGCGATTGATCTGTTGATCGACAAACTGGCGCGGCAGTTAAATAAACATAAAGATAAACTGAAACAACACTAATTGTCCGGGCAGCCGCCCGATGCCGGTAAAGTGTCGGGCGATGCTTAGGTGAAATTATGATAAATAACGATTCGGCTCTACAACTGAGCAATGTGCTTAACCAGGAATGTACCCGCAGTGCTGTTCACTGCCAGAGTAAAAAACGGGCGCTGGAAATCATCAGTGAACTGGCGGCGAAACAGTTAGGTCTGCCTCCGCAGGTGGTGTTTGAAGCGATTCTCACCCGCGAAAAGATGGGGAGTACCGGGATTGGCAACGGTATCGCGATCCCACACGGCAAGCTGGAAGAAGACACTCTTCGCGCCGTAGGGGTATTCGTGCAGCTTGAAACGCCGATTGCGTTCGATGCCATCGACAATCAGCCGGTTGACCTGCTGTTTGCGTTGCTGGTGCCTGCTGACCAGACCAAAACGCACTTACACACGCTTTCACTGGTGGCGAAACGTCTGGCGGATAAAACCATCTGCCGCCGCCTGCGCTCGGCGCAGAGTGACGAAGAGCTCTATCAAATCATCACCGAAACGGAAAACAGTGATGAAGCGTAAGGAAAATGAGTTCGTACTGAGGAGAAACGGTACATGGTACTGATGATCGTCAGCGGCCGCTCAGGCTCGGGTAAATCCGTGGCCTTACGGGCGCTGGAAGATATGGGTTTCTATTGCGTAGATAACCTGCCGGTGGTCCTGTTGCCTGAGCTTGCGAATACGCTTGCCGACCGGGAGATCTCCGCCGCCGTCAGTATCGACGTGCGTAACATGCCGGAGTCGCCGGAAATCTTCGAAAAAGCGATGGAAAATCTGCCGGACGCATTTTCTCCACAGTTGCTGTTCCTCGATGCCGATCGCAATACGCTGATCCGTCGTTACAGCGACACGCGCCGTCTGCACCCGCTTTCCAGCAAAAATCTGTCGCTTGAAAGCGCCATCGACAAAGAGAGCGACCTGCTCGAGCCTCTGCGCTCACGCGCGGATCTCATCGTCGATACCTCCGAGATGTCGGTGCATGAACTGGCAGAGATGCTGCGTACTCGCCTGCTGGGTAAACGTGAACGCGAGCTGACGATGGTGTTTGAATCCTTCGGCTTTAAGCACGGCATCCCTATCGATGCGGACTATGTTTTCGACGTGCGCTTCCTGCCGAACCCGCACTGGGATCCTAAACTGCGTCCAATGACCGGCCTGGATAAACCTGTAGCGGCCTTCCTTGACCGTCACACGGAAGTTCATAACTTTATCTACCAGACCCGCAGCTATCTTGAGCTATGGTTACCTATGCTGGAAACCAATAACCGTAGCTATCTGACCGTGGCGATTGGCTGCACCGGCGGTAAACACCGTTCGGTGTATGTCGCCGAGCAACTGGCTGACTACTTCCGCTCTCGCGGTAAGAACGTGCAGTCTCGTCACCGGACGCTGGAAAAACGTAAATCATGACCGTAAAGCAAACCGTTGAAATCACCAACCGGCTGGGCATGCATGCCCGGCCAGCGATGAAGCTGTTTGAACTGATGCAGAATTTCGATGCGGAAGTGCTATTACGCAACGACGAAGGCACAGAGGCGGAGGCCAACAGCGTGATTGCCCTGCTTATGCTGGATTCCGCTAAAGGCCGTCAGATTGAAGTTGAAGCAACCGGGCCGCAGGAAGTCGAAGCGCTGGCCGCAGTTATCGCACTGTTTGAATCCGGCTTTGATGAAGATTAAGTAACTCTCCTCAGAATAGCAGATGGCGGCTTCGCCCTGTCTGCCCTTCACAACGAACTCCACACCTTCAAAACGCCATTCGGCGTTTTTTTATTGTCCCTGTACAATTTGTGCTCTTTTCAATCCAGGACTAACCTTAAGAAAACCTTAACAGGGTTCGTTTATGTTTCATTTAAGTTTGATGTCGATACTGGTTAATTGTCAGCAAATAATTCCAGGAGCGCGTCATGTTAAAGTTATCGGATCAAAACCCCCTGGGCACCGGAAGACATCGTAAATGTTATGCGCATCCGGATGATGCCCAACGTTGCATTAAGATCGTCTACAACGATGATGACGGCGGCGATAAAGAGATCAAACGTGAACTGGGTTATTACGCCCATCTCAATCGCCACCTGAAAGACTGGAGCGGGATCCCGCGCTATTACGGTACCGTTGAGACTGACTGCGGGGTGGGTTATGTCTATGACGTGATCAGCGACTTCGACGGTAAACCGTCGATCACCTTAAAACAGTTCGCTCAGGAATGTCGTTACGAAGAAGATCTGGTTGTGCTGCGTCAGCTCCTGCGCGCGCTGAAGAAGTACATCAATGAAAACCACATCGTGACCATGACGCTGAAGCCAGCCAATATTCTTTGCCACCGCATCAGCGAATCGGAAGTGGTGCCGGTTATCTGCGACAACATCGGTGAATCCACCTTTATTCCACTGGCCACCTGGTCAAAATGGTTCTGCCGTCGTAAACAGGATCGTCTGTGGGAACGTTTTATTGCGCAGCCGGTACTGGCTGCCGCACTGAAAACCAGCAAGCCGCTTACAGAGCACAGCCCGCTGGAATTTTCGTCGCGTAAATCTTAATACAGCTTGTGGTGAGTCATGAAGGATTCACCGCCAAGCTGACGCATCTGCCGCAGGATCCACGCCTGGCGGCTGCGAACATAGCCTGAAGGCGCATCGGCCTTAAAGCGGACAGGGCTAGGCAACACAGCGGCTAACAGCGCGGCTTCCGACATCGTCAGATTGCTGGCGGGTTTATGGAAGTAGCGCTGGGCTGCGGCTTCCACGCCAAATATCCCCTCGCCAAACTCAGCAATATTCAGGTAAACAGTCAGAATACGTTTCTTACTCCATACCGTTTCAATTCCGACAGTCAGCCCGGCCTCCAGCCCTTTGCGCAGCCAGCTACGGCCATCCCACAGCAGCAGATTTTTCGCCGTCTGTTGCGAAAGCGTAGACGCGCCACGAATGCGGTTTTCATTACGTTCGTTATGGGAGAGCGCTTTTTGGATAGCCTGAACGTCAAATCCCCAGTGCTCCGGGAATTTTTGATCTTCGGCGGCAATCACTGCCAGCCCCATCCACGGCGAGATCTCATCCATGCTGACCCAGTCAGAGTGCGCCACGTAATGAAAATCGCCGCTGAACCAGGCGCTTAACTGACGCTCGACCATAACCGCAGAAAACGGTACCGGTACAAAACTGAACAGCGCAATGCCGCCTCCCCAGAAAAGCGCCAGCAGCAGCGCGACGCGCCATAGCAGGCGCTTCACCCACGCCAGCGGTGTGATCCGCTTACTCATTCAGCCAGAACCAGTACGCGCGCCACCAGTTTTTCAATTCCGCTGGCGGCTTCAGCGATATTCTGCGCCAGCATATACGCCGGGGTCGTGACCACTTTGTTATCTTCATCAACAACAATGTCGTCTACCGGGCACGGCACATGTTCCGCCCCCATTTCTTCCAGCACTTCCGCGGTATCAATATCGGTACCAATGGTGATACGCAGTGGGAAATCGAAAATCTTTGGCAACATCGCCGGGGCGATGCACATAAAACCGAGTGGTTTTCCCGCCTGATGCATGGCCTGCGCCAGCGTTTTCAGATGGTTATCCACTTCACACTCCGCTCCCTGGGTCGCAAAGTTAGAGAGGTTTTTCGCGGCCCCAAAGCCACCGGGAACAATCAGCGCATCCAGTTCTTCAGCCTGTGCGCTACTGAGCGGGCTTACTTCACCGCGCGCGATGCGGGCAGACTCAATCAGTACATTGCGGCTCTCGCCCATCGCCTCTCCCGAGAGGTGATCGACGACGTCAAACTGGCGCTTATCCGGCGCGAAGCAGATGGCCTGCGCGCCGCTGCGGGCAATCGCCAGCAGTGTAATGGTTGCTTCGTGAATTTCAGAACCGTCATAAACACCGCAACCACTCAATACAACGCCAACTCTTTTCATGATGCTCATCCCTCGCTGTAACCGACTGAAGATTATTACTATTTCTGATTAACTCGCTATGCTTCACATATTTTGCTGATTCATGTAACAAATATTTCAAGATTTGCTATCTTAATCTGCGTGCAATCGTATTCATCAGGTTGTGTCTAACCAAAATCCTATTAAATATTATGGCGCAGCCACGATTTCCCTGGTGTTGGCGCAGTGTTCGCGCACCCCGGTCAAACCGGGGTCATTTTTTTTCCACGTTCGCCACCCAGGCTTTCAGTACCGCGACATCGTGCTGCCACTCGGTTTTCATCTCTTCAACCCATTCACCTACGTTATCCCACCACGCCGGTAAATCGGGCGACTGGATCTGCTGACCGAGTTGCTGGAGATGGCGCAGGCCAACAGACCCCGCAGCACCTTTAATTTTATGCCCTTCCTCTACGATGCCTTTCTGGTCACGAGCCGTGAGATTAGACTCCAGCACCGCCAGATAGCCCGGCATCATCTTTTCAAACACCACCAGACCATCATTAATAAGCTTCGGCCCAACCAGTTCGATGTACTGCTCCAGCATAGGGATATCCAGTAACTGCTGCGATTTACCCAGTTCAGTTGGCATTACGGCACTCTCCTCATCGTCGGTGGTATCCCAGAACTTCTTAATCATCGCGGTAAGCGCCGGTACGGATAATGGCTTACTCAGCACATCATCCATTCCGGCTTCCAGATACTCTTTTTTATCTTTCAATACGTTAGCTGTCAACGCCACCAGCGGTGGCAGGTCATCAGCGGCATACTCTTTCTTCAGTTCGCGTGAGATATCGAGCCCGGTCATATCCGGCAACTGAATATCCAGCAGCACCAGGTCGTACTCGCCTGGCGTAAACATCTCCAGCGCGGCTTTACCGGTCATTGCCACATCGACGCTGTTGCCCAGTTTTTCCAGCACCGAGCGGGCGACAATCACGTTGAGTTCAATATCTTCCACCAGCAGCACGTTAAGGGCAGGCAGCGGCATATCATCGTCATCCAGCGTATCTTCAACCTCTTCGGCAACCGCCGGGGCATGAACGGTCAGGATGAAGGTTGAACCCTGGCCCGGCTGGCTGGAAACCTCAATATCACCGCCCATGTCTCTCGCCAGGCGGCGTGATACTGCAAGACCAATCCCGGTGCCGGTGGCCGGTTTACCGCCCTGGCTGTCTTTCACCTGATAGTACATGGCAAAGATTTTATCCTGCTCCTCCTGCGGTATACCGATGCCGGAGTCCGCCACTTCAAAGTGCAGCATATCGCCTTCGTCGTAACGAATACGCACCTCAACTTTACCCTGCTGGGTAAACTTCACCGCATTGCTGATAAGATTCCACAGGATCTGCCGTAGACGGGTGCCGTCAGTGATGATTTTATGCGGCAGCGGCAGCGTCGGTTCCAGCACGAAACGCAGCCCTTTCTGCTGCGCCTGCAAGCCAGAGAGGTTTTCTAAATCAGAGAGGAAGCCGGTAAAGTCGATAGTCTGGTTATCCAGTTGGACTTTACGCCGCTCCATTTTATCCATATCAATGATATCGTTAAAAATATTCCCCAGCGTTACCGCTGAAACATGGATAGTTTTCAGGTATTTTTCCTGCTCCGCGGTGAGATCTGTATCCAGCAGAATGCGGCTCAGGCCGACGATACCGTTAAGCGGTGTACGCAGTTCATGGCTGATGGTGGAAATAAAGGTGGTCTTATCGCGGCTGGCGCGCTCCAGAGCGTCCTGGTAACGCTTACGCTCGGTAATATCGCGGCCAAAGCCCATCAGGCCGTGGCGCTTCCCGACGCGGTCGTAATAAGGCACTTTACGGATTTCAAAGCAGGCTTTGCGGCCGTCCGGGTAATCCAGCCACTGTTCATAGGTGAGCGAGACGTTGTGACGGAACACTTTCTCATCGGTTTCCAGCACCTTGGCCGCGGCTTCCGGAGTGTATACATCTTCCGGATGCAGATTGATCAGTTGCTTCTCGCTCTTGCCGGTTAGCAACTCCATCGCCCGGTTACAGCCAGAAAACTCTTTATCTTCATTGCGATAGAAGACTAAATCCGGTGAGGCATCGAGGAAAGAACGCAGGAAAGAGGATTGTTGTTCAAGGCGAATTTGCGTCTCTTCGCGCTCCTTCATCTCAACTTTCAGTTGTTCGAGAGTCGTCTCGCGTTCGGCCTCTGCCTTTTCACGATCGCTTATCTCCTGGTTAAGCTGCGAAATATTATCTTTAAGCTGCACATTCAGCTTCAGGTCGCGTTCACGCATCTCTTCCAGCTTTTCAACCAGCTTAGACAAGCGCTGACGGGATTCTTCTAGCTGCTCTACCACCACCGACAGAAAGTAGACCGCCCAGGGCGTAATCAACAGACCAAAGAAGATAGAGCGGATCACATCGATGCTCTCGACCTGACCATGTAACACCATGGTGACTGCCATCTGTACCACGATAGCCAGCACCACCAGTGCGAGAGCCAGCAGCATCGAAAAGCGCACCAGACCCAGCTTCATCATCAGGTCGACGTAATACTGCGCCAGTAAACGGATTTGCTTCATTGGAGGTTCCTTCGCATCATCATCGCTCAATAATACCCAATTCTGAGCAATGCGTTGAAGGTTGTGTGAAAAATGCGGGGTTGTGCGGTCTGGTGCCCTCACCCTACCCCTCTCCCACAGGGAGAGGGAACCGATCGCATGCGTGTTAATGTTCTGCGCTGGTTTGCTTCCTCCCCCTTCGAAAGAGGGCTGACCGCGTGATATCACAAAACTGCGCTGGTTTTCTCCCTCTCCCCTCAAAAGAGGGCTGACCGCGTGATATCACAGAACTGCGCTGGTTTTCTCCCTCTCCCTTCGAAAGAGGGCTGACCGCGTGATATCACAGAACTGCGCTGGTTTTCTCCCTCTCCCTCCGGGAGAGGGCCGGGGTGAGGGGCGGCACCCATCCACGCCCCAGCGCCGATCCCTGCACACCCTGCTCGTTCAGGTATTTGTCCAGCTCAACCATCCCAGTCCAGCGATTTTCACACCATAGTGGAGCCAGTAGCGTCGGGCGACGGGCGCTGGCGGAGATGCGGTGGAAAATGACCTCCGGCGGCGTGTGGCGGATCATCTCGCCTGCCGTCACGGTGTAATCTTCCAGCGCAATGCCGGTTAAGCGCCCCGCTTCCCATGCCTTCGCCATAATGCTGCCCTTCACAATATGCAGAGGATGCAGCTTAATGCCGTCTACGCCAGTCTCCACCACGCGTTCCAGGGTTTGCAGGCATTCGCTCTGACCTTCTCCCGGCAGGCCGACAATCAGGTGCGAGCAGACCTTCAGCCCGCGCTCGCGCGCCAGCCGGGTGGTGTTCTGGTAGCAGGCGAAATCATGGCCTCGGTTGATACGGTGGAGGGTTTTATCGTGGGCGCTTTGCAGCCCCAGTTCGAGCCACACCTCATAACCCTGATCTTTATATTCGGTGAGCAAATCGAGCACCGCTTCCGGCACGCAGTCCGGGCGTGTGCCTACGCACAGGCCAACGATACTGGCCTGACTGACTGCCTGCTGATACATAGAACGCAGCACCTGCACTTCCGCAAAGGTGCTGGTGTAAGCCTGAAAATAGGCGAGATAACGTTTGGCGCGGTTCACCAGGTGCGCCTGATGCTCCAGTTGTTCGGCAATAGAGCGGTACTGCTGCGCTTCGTCGGCAAAAGAGGCGACATTGCAAAATGTGCAGCCGCCCCGGCCAATGGTGCCATCGCGATTCGGGCAGCTAAACCCGCCATGCAGCGTCAATTTATGAACCTTTTCGCCATAGCGGCGCGTAAGATCCCCACCAAACATATTGACTAATTTTTGTAACTGCATAATCTGATAGACCGGCCTGTAGAAAGGGGCCAAGCCTGCCATTTTTAGTCTCGACCGGCGATGACCTGGATCAATCGCCCGGCAGACCATTACCTCATTGCATAACCACTCAAAATAAACGAAATTTCATTCAATAAAGAAGCGATTACTTTTGCTTATACACGCCGCTTATTTTGCAATTATCCAGCCATTGTAGAAAAACAGAGCGATCCTATACCCTCACAACCATTGCCAGTGTTATGTGCTGCTTTAAGCGATAAAATTAGCACAGGCCGTTAATCACAGCGCTTCCAGATAGTGAGTCAGATCACACTCCACTGACAGGTATTTAGTGGTTAATACAATGTAAAAACCAAACAAATACATTTAAATTCAAAATGTTAACCATGCTTTAGCACATTTTTGGATAAATAAGATTGCCATTTGACCTGTCTACAGATTCCCGATAAGTTGGAAATCCGCTGGAAGCTTTCTGGATGAGCACTCAGCTCATCATATTTATGCAGTAATTGAGATTCCCTCTGAAGCAAGTCCTCAAACTTGTTTGACCTGCGCGAAAAGGCAAAAAGAGGGCGAATGCGAGATTGGTCATTGAACGACCCAATCCCGTCGCCATGCTCTTTCTGCGCCCGTGCGCAATCGGTGTCGGAGTGAGTCACGTAGAGCCTGGGGAGGTTCACTGATATGTTGTACGATAAATCCCTTGAGAGGGATAACTGTGGTTTCGGCCTGATCGCCCACATAGAAGGCGAACCTAGCCACAAGGTAGTGCGTACCGCTATACACGCACTGGCCCGCATGCAGCACCGTGGGGCAATCCTCGCTGATGGTAAAACCGGCGATGGTTGCGGCCTGCTGCTGCAAAAACCGGATCGTTTCTTCCGCATCGTGGCGGAAGAGCGCGGCTGGCGTTTAGCCAAAAACTACGCCGTCGGCATGCTGTTCCTCAACCAGGATCCGGACAAAGCCGCCGCATCGCGCCGCATCGTTGAAGAAGAACTGCAACGTGAAACGCTCTCGATTGTTGGCTGGCGCGACGTGCCGACCAACGAAGGCGTTCTCGGTGAAATAGCCCTCTCCTCGCTGCCCCGTATTGAGCAAATCTTTGTTAACGCCCCGGCAGGCTGGCGCCCGCGCGATATGGAACGTCGTCTGTTCATCGCCCGCCGCCGCATTGAAAAACGCCTGGTCGAGGATAAAGAGTTCTACGTTTGTAGCCTGTCTAACCTGGTGAATATCTATAAAGGTCTGTGTATGCCGGCGGATCTGCCGCGCTTTTACCTGGATCTCGCGGATTTGCGTCTGGAATCGGCCATCTGCCTGTTCCACCAGCGCTTCTCCACCAACACCGTGCCGCGCTGGCCGCTGGCGCAGCCGTTCCGCTATCTGGCGCACAACGGCGAAATCAACACCATTACCGGCAACCGTCAGTGGGCGCGCGCCCGTACCTATAAATTCCAGACGCCGCTGATCCCTGATCTGCACGACGCCGCGCCGTTCGTTAACGAAACCGGCTCCGACTCCAGCTCAATGGATAACATGCTTGAACTGCTGCTGGCAGGCGGGATGGACATCGTGCGTGCGATGCGTCTTCTGGTGCCGCCAGCCTGGCAAAACAACCCGGATATGGATCCGGAACTGCGCGCCTTCTTCGACTTTAACTCCATGCACATGGAGCCGTGGGATGGCCCGGCGGGCATCGTGATGTCCGATGGTCGCTACGCGGCCTGTAACCTTGACCGTAATGGCCTGCGCCCGGCGCGCTACGTGATCACCAAAGATAAGCTCATCACCTGCGCGTCTGAAGTCGGCATCTGGGATTATCAGCCCGACGAAGTGATGGAAAAAGGCCGCGTTGGGCCAGGCGAGCTGATGGTGATCGACACCCGCAGCGGCCGCATTCTGCACTCGGCAGAAACCGACGATGACCTGAAAAGCCGTCACCCGTACAAAGAGTGGATGGCGAAAAACGTCCGCCGTCTGGTGCCGTTTGAAGATCTGCCGGATGAAGAAGTCGGCAGCCGCGAGCTGGACGACGATACCCTCGCCAGCTACCAGAAACAGTTTAACTACAGCGCGGAAGAGCTGGATTCGGTTATCCGCGTGCTGGGTGAAAACGGCCAGGAAGCGGTCGGCTCAATGGGCGACGATACGCCGTTCGCCGTGCTCTCCAGCCAGCCGCGCATTATTTACGACTACTTCCGCCAGCAGTTTGCGCAGGTGACTAACCCGCCAATCGACCCGCTGCGTGAAGCGCACGTCATGTCACTGGCGACCAGCATTGGCCGCGAAATGAACGTCTTCTGTGAAGCAGAAGGCCAGGCGCACCGCCTGAGCTTCAAATCACCGATCCTGCTGTTCTCTGATTTTAAACAGCTCACCACCATCAACGAAGTGCACTATCGTGCGGATACGCTCGATATTACGTATGACGCGACTGAAACCTCGCTTGAGGCGACGGTAAAAGCGCTGTGCGACAAAGCCGAAGAGATGGTGCGTAACGGCACCGTCCTGCTGGTGCTCTCTGACCGCAACATCGCCAAAAATCGTCTGCCGGTTCCGGCGCCGATGGCGGTTGGCGCGATTCAGGCGCGTCTGGTGGATAAGAGCCTGCGCTGTGACGCCAACATCATCGTCGAAACCGCCAGCGCCCGCGACCCGCACCACTTCGCCGTGCTGCTGGGCTTTGGCGCGACGGCAATCTACCCGTATCTCGCCTACGAAACGCTGGCGAAACTGGTCGACACCAAAGCGATTGATAAAGCGTACCGCACCGTGATGCTGAACTACCGTAACGGCATCAACAAAGGTCTGTACAAAATCATGTCCAAAATGGGCATCTCGACCATCGCTTCTTACCGCTGCTCGAAACTGTTTGAAGCGGTTGGCCTGCATGACGATGTGGTTGAACAGTGCTTCCAGGGCGTGGTGAGCCGTATCGGCGGCGCAAGCTTTGAGGACTTCCAGCAGGATCTGCTGAATCTCTCCAAACGTGCCTGGCTGGCGCGTAAACCGATTAGCCAGGGCGGCCTGCTGAAATATGTGCACGGCGGGGAATATCACGCCTATAACCCGGATGTAGTGCGCACGCTGCAACAGGCAGTTCAAAGCGGCGAGTACAGCGATTATCAGGAATACGCGAAGCTGGTCAACGAGCGCCCGGCGGCAACGCTGCGCGACCTGCTGGCCATCACTCCGGGTGAAAACGCTGTCAGCATCAACGACGTTGAACCGGCAAGCGAACTGTTCAAACGCTTCGATACGGCGGCGATGTCTATCGGCGCATTGAGCCCGGAAGCGCACGAAGCGCTGGCGGAAGCGATGAACAGCATCGGCGGCAACTCCAACTCCGGCGAAGGTGGTGAAGACCCGGCGCGCTATGGCACCAACAAAGTGTCGCGCATCAAGCAGGTGGCTTCCGGTCGCTTCGGCGTCACCCCGGCGTACCTGGTGAATGCCGACGTCATTCAGATTAAAGTCGCTCAGGGTGCGAAACCGGGCGAAGGCGGTCAGTTACCGGGTGATAAAGTCACCCCGTACATCGCCAAACTGCGCTATTCGGTGCCGGGCGTGACGTTGATCTCCCCGCCGCCGCACCACGATATCTACTCTATCGAGGATTTGGCACAGCTTATTTTCGACCTGAAACAGGTCAACCCGAAAGCGATGATCTCCGTGAAGCTGGTTTCCGAACCAGGCGTCGGTACTATCGCCACGGGCGTGGCGAAAGCCTATGCCGATTTGATCACCATCGCCGGTTATGACGGCGGTACGGGGGCAAGCCCGCTCTCCTCGGTGAAATATGCAGGCTGCCCGTGGGAACTGGGCCTGGTGGAAACCCAGCAGGCGCTGGTTGCCAACGGCTTGCGTCATAAAATTCGTTTGCAGGTCGATGGCGGCCTGAAAACCGGCGTCGATATCATCAAAGCAGCAATCCTCGGCGCGGAGAGCTTCGGCTTCGGCACCGGGCCAATGGTCGCGCTGGGTTGTAAATACCTGCGAATTTGTCACCTGAACAACTGCGCAACGGGCGTGGCAACTCAGGATGACAAACTGCGTAAGAATCACTACCACGGCCTGCCGTTCAAAGTGACCAACTACTTTGAGTTCATCGCCCGCGAAGTGCGCGAGCTGATGGCGCAACTGGGCGTGACGCGTCTGGTCGATCTGATTGGTCGTACCGACCTGCTCAAAGAGCTGGACGGTTTCACCGCCAAACAGCAGAAGCTGGAGCTGTCTCGCCTGCTGGAGACCGCCGAGCCGCATGCAGGCAAAGCGCTGTACTGCACCGAGACCAACCCGCCGTTCGATAACGGCGTGCTGAATGCGCAACTGCTGCAACAGGCAAAACCGTTTGTCGATGAGCGCCAGAGCAAAACCTTCTGGTTCGATATTCGCAACACCGATCGCTCCGTGGGCGCGTCGCTGTCAGGTTATATCGCGCAAACGCACGGCGACCAGGGTCTGGCGGCCGATCCGATCAAAGCGCACTTCAGCGGCACCGCAGGTCAGAGTTTCGGCGTGTGGAACGCAGGCGGCGTGGAGCTGCATCTGACCGGTGATGCCAACGACTACGTCGGTAAAGGCATGGCGGGCGGCCTGATTGCCATTCGTCCTCCGGTTGGCTCCGCCTTCCGCAGCCATGAAGCGAGCATTATCGGCAACACCTGCCTGTACGGCGCGACCGGGGGTCGTCTGTACGCCGCAGGCCGCGCGGGTGAGCGTTTCGGCGTGCGTAACTCGGGCGCTATCACCGTGGTGGAAGGCATTGGCGACAACGGTTGTGAATATATGACCGGCGGTATCGTCTGTATTCTGGGCAAAACCGGCGTGAACTTTGGCGCGGGGATGACCGGCGGCTTCGCTTACGTGCTTGATGAAAGCGGTGATTTCCGCAAACGCGTCAACCCGGAACTGGTAGAAGTACTGGACGTTGACTCTCTGGCAATCCACGAAGAGCATCTGCGTGGGCTGATCACCGAGCACGTTCAGTTAACCGGTTCGCAACGCGCTGAAGAGATTCTGGCTAACTGGCCGGCGTTCTCTGCTAAGTTTGCTCTGGTTAAGCCGAAGTCCAGCGATGTCAAAGCACTGTTGGGTCACCGTAGTCGTAGCGCAGCAGAGCTGCGTGTGCAGGCGCAGTAAGGGGTCATCATGAGTCAGAACGTTTATCAATTTATCGACCTGCAACGCGTTGATCCCGCTAAGAAAGCGTTGAAGATCCGCAAAATCGAGTTTGTTGAAATTTACGAGCCGTTTTCCGAAGGCCAGGCCAAGGCGCAGGCAGACCGCTGCCTCTCCTGCGGCAACCCGTACTGCGAATGGAAATGCCCGGTACACAACTACATTCCGAACTGGCTGAAGCTCGCCAACGAGGGGCGTATTTTTGAAGCGGCAGAACTGTCGCATCAAACCAACACCCTGCCGGAAGTGTGCGGGCGCGTCTGCCCGCAGGATCGTCTGTGTGAAGGCTCCTGTACGCTGAACGATGAGTTTGGTGCGGTGACGATTGGCAACATTGAGCGCTATATCAACGATAAAGCGTTTGAAATGGGCTGGCGTCCGGATATGTCTGGCGTGAAGCAAACCGGTAAGAAAGTGGCGATTATCGGTGCTGGCCCGGCGGGCCTGGCCTGCGCCGATGTGCTGACGCGCAACGGCGTGAAAGCGGTGGTCTTTGACCGTCACCCGGAGATCGGCGGCCTGCTGACCTTCGGTATTCCGGCCTTTAAGCTGGAAAAAGAGGTCATGACCCGCCGCCGCGAAATCTTCACCGGCATGGGTATTGAGTTCAAACTGAATACCGAAGTGGGTCGTGACGTACAGCTTGAAACGCTGCTCAGCGACTACGACGCGGTGTTCCTCGGCGTTGGGACTTATCAGTCGATGCGCGGCGGGCTGGAGAACGAAGACGCTTCCGGCGTGTTTGATGCTCTGCCGTTCCTGATCGCCAATACCCGTCAAATCATGGGCTTTGGCGAGAACCAGGACGAGCCGTACATCAACATGGAAGGCAAACGCGTGGTGGTGCTGGGCGGTGGCGACACCGCGATGGACTGCGTGCGCACCTCCGTGCGTCAGGGCGCTACGCACGTCACCTGTGCCTATCGTCGTGACGAAGAGAACATGCCGGGTTCACGCCGCGAAGTGAAAAACGCGCGTGAAGAGGGCGTTGAATTCCAGTTCAACGTGCAGCCGCTGGGCATTGAAGTAAATGCTAACGGCAAGGTGAGCGGCGTGAAAATGGCGCGCACCGAGATGGGCCAGCCGGATGCGAAAGGCCGCCGCCGTGCGGAGATCGTTCCGGGCTCCGAGCATGTGGTTCCGGCAGATGCAGTGGTGATGGCGTTTGGTTTCCGTCCGCATAGCATGGAATGGCTGCAAGCGCACAGCGTCGAGCTCGATTCGCAGGGTCGCATCATCGCCCCGGAAGGCAGTGAAAACGCCTTCCAGACCAGCAACCCGAAAATCTTCGCCGGTGGCGATATTGTGCGGGGTTCGGATCTGGTGGTGACCGCCATCGCCGAAGGCCGGAAAGCGGCTGACGGGATCATGAACTGGCTGGAAGTGTAAACCTGCCCCAGCGCCGCCTCCCCGAAAAAAGGGTGGCGGCGCTTAATTCCCCCTCCTTTGCTGGAAAGCGCCTCGCATATCCTGAAGAAAATGAATGCAATACGCTGCTGTGGATTGTTCCGTGCGAACTCCAGGCGTATAGCTGTTCTATTTTCAACACTCGCTGAGGGATAAAGGATGGAATCGCTCCCTGCACAAACGACAGAAGGTTATCAGCAGATTCACGACGGTATTATTCATCTGGTCGATAGCGCCCGGATGGAAACGGTGCGTAGCGTTAACGCACTGATGACCGCAACCTACTGGGAAATAGGCCGACGCATCGTCGAATTTGAACAAGGCGGTGAGGCCAGGGCAGCTTATGGCACACAGCTTATCAAGCGGCTATCAAAGGATTTAAGTCTAAGGTATAAGCGTGGGTTTTCTGCAAAAAACTTACGCCAAATGAGGCTTTTTTACCTCTTATTTCAACATGTTGAAATTCGCCAGACACTGTCTGCAGCATTCCCATCGACGAAGATTTGGCAGACAGCGTCTGCCAAATCTTTCCCCCTCCCCTGGTCCACGTACGTCCGTTTGCTTTCTGTCAAAAACCCTGACGCCCGCAACATTTACGAAAAAGAGACATTACGCTGCGGCTGGTCGGTGCGACAGCTTGAGCGACAAATCGCCACCCAGTTTTATGAGCGAACTTTGTTGTCACACGATAAATCAACCATGTTGCAGCAATCTCCGCCCATCGTAGCTGACGTTACGCCCCAGCAGGCAATACGCGATCCTTTTGTGCTGGAATTTCTGGAGCTGAAAGATGAGTACTCCGAATCCGATTTTGAAGAGGCTTTGATTAACCATCTGATGGATTTCATGCTGGAGCTTGGGGATGATTTTGCCTTTGTCGGTCGTCAACGCCGCTTACGTATTGACGACAACTGGTTTCGGGTAGACCTGCTGTTTTTCCATCGCCGTTTACGCTGTCTGCTGATCGTTGACCTGAAGGTCGGTAAGTTCGGCTATGCCGACGCCGGGCAGATGAACATGTATCTGAATTATGCGAAAGAACAATGGACCCTGCCGGGTGAAAATCCGCCCATCGGACTCATTCTCTGCGCCGGAAAAGGCGCAGGTGAAGCGCATTATGCGCTGAGTGGTTTGCCTAACACCGTGCTGGCAAGCGAATACAAGATGCAGTTGCCCGATGAAAAGCGGCTTGAGGAAGAACTTGTTCGATCACAGCAGGCGCTCACCTCGGGATTCAGACGTCGATAAACCCATCATCGGATACCGTGTGAGCGCCTTATCAAACCTACAACTCATTGAGAATAAACTGAAAGTTGCAATCGGACTGGATCGTTCCGCCGCCTGCGGTGTTGACGTTCACCGTGATGTCGTAGATCGCCTGGTTCATCGGATCCAGCCTGATGGCGGTGGAGGTGACTTTGGAACTGTTGCACCCCAATACGGTTATTGAACTCAGTTCCCCGACGTAACGGCAATACGATCCGCGCGAATCCATCAGGCCGCCGTCGCACAACGTGCCGCTCTCCATCAGATAGGTGTGCAGCGTTTGGCTAACGGTGCCTCCTGTCGATGCCATCTGCAGGGTTTTCTCATGCTGAATATAATCCGGGCTCCAGGAGACATCGTAGGTCGCGACCGGGACATTGGGGCAGGCACTGCCGTAGGTCTTCGGCGAGGTATACGTTCCTTTTTCAGGGCCAAGGTAATGCGACGACACCGCATAAATGGATGCTACCCATGGGCAGCCGCTATCCGCGAGGGTAGTCGTGATTTGTAACGTATAGTAGCCACAATGGAATTTACTGGGGATTCCTGGGCAACGGCTATCATCAGTGTTACCGTAGCTTTCGAGTGTCAGTACCGGGGCGGGTTCCGGCCCATCCCAGGAGACCATATCCAAATTGTCTCCGGCATAAACCGCCAATCCCATGTAATACTGACCATGGTAAACCCCCTGTGGAGTTAATATCGCCAGATAAATATTAGATGTTGTGCTTCCCCTCGCGAAAAGCAACTCCACGGTAATAAAACTGGAACGCAGCATCGGCACCGCCGTTACCGCAGAAGAAAAGAAAAAGCTCAAACAGAGGCAGAGCGCTGCCAGCAAAGTGGGTCGTTTTTTCATTTTATAGATACTCAAAGGTCGCGGTGGCCGTGGCGGTGAAGTCGCCCGCCACAGGAGTGACGCCAGTTTTCGCCTGTATCCAGGCATTGAGGTGCAGCGTGTTATGACCCGCCTCAAGGGTAAAGGTCGTCCCACTGTTGCCATTGATAGCGACGGCCGCGCCGTCCAGCGTTTCGATGCCAATGCCGATGCCGCTGGCGACCGAGCCGCCGTCAATCGCCAGATAACCCGGCAGGTCGCCATCTTCGGCGCCCGTCAGTTTGATGCTGACGCGCCCCTTTCTACTGACGTCGCAGTTTTCCAGTTCAAAGGTCACCGGCACTTTCGCCGACTGACCGCGCGCCATCAGCCCGGAGGTGGACATCGTGGGAAATACCACTTCATCCAGAAGGTCGCCCTGCAGCACCAGGTCACAGCTTCCGGAGGTCAGGGTGCCGGTAAAATGGACGTTATCTACCGCCTCAGCAGGCAACAGCGCGGCGCTCCATAACAGCAGCGCATACAGTGGTTTTCGCATGGTCTTTCTCCCTGTCATCACTGGTAATCCACCTGTAATGTCGCCCAACCTTCAAACGCGCCTTCCTGCAACGCGACGCCCGTTTTTTTCACCGGTACAGCTTTGATGGTCGGCTTCGCCTGCTCGTCGATGGTGATGGTGCTGCCCACCGTAAACGCGCTGTCGTTCTGCCGGAGCTGGATCCCCAGGCCGTTAACCGTGGTCTCGACCGCTGCGTTATCAAAATCGACCGGCGTACCGAGCAGCGTCAACGTCATACTCATTGAACTGAAACGCACGCTGCTGTCGCAGGTGATGGTGTACGGCACCTCTTTCGCGAAATTGGCGCCGTTAATCTCATCAATATCCACCTCGTCAAAGGGCACTTCGATGGTCTGATTGTTGTTGATGGTACAGATGGGCGGCGTCACCAATCGGCCATGAAACGTCAGGTTTTCCGCCAGCGCGCAGTGGCAAGCCACACCGCAGTACAGCGCTATCAGTAATTTTTTCATTGATAGTCCACCACCAGTGTTGCCCTGGCGCTGAACTCTCCCGCCGCCAGGGTGGTACTGCTGTTTTTCACCAACACCGCTTCCAGCGCGGGCTCGCCATCGGTATAGAGAAAATTCAGCCAGTCGGTCGTGCCTGGCTTCAGCAACTTTTGATTGCTGCGGGTTTGCAGCCGGATGCCCAGCCCCGGCACATCGGTCGATAGCACCGACTCGCCGTTAATCTCCACCGCGGTACCCTGAATTTGCAGCCGCAAAGCGTTACTGATGCTGGCGCCGCAACTGAGGCTGTAGTTGATGGGCTGTACGTAGGTTCCGCCATCAATGCCCGTGGTCGCGACGTCGCCAAAATCGATATCGCCGCCGATCACGCTACAGGGGGAAGGGCCGTCCACCAGAATATGTAACGTCAGATTCACCGTCTTCCCCCCGACGGCCAGGCTCTGACCACTGGCGCAGAGGCAGGAGAGCGCCAGTACGCTTAAGAGGAGTTTTTTCATTCAGGATTTCCCGCTTTTCGCCTCATCGACCACACACGTCGTTCCGCTACAGCGGAAGACCAGCGGCAGACGGCCACCATAGTCGTTGACGTAAGTCAGCACTGGCGAACTGCCCAGCTCGCTGGCGTCGATGTTCATCATCTGGCTGCTGTTGGGCGCCAGCACCAGGGCGGTGAATTTTTCAATCGACTTACCGCTAACGGTCGGAGACGCGCCGCCGATCACCACATACCAGGCCGTGGGGTTAACCACCTTATAACGGCTGCCCTCTTTCACCAGCGTGACCTTGTTCTGCCACGGATGAAGCATATCGACCTTGCTGATGGCCGCCGGGCGGTAAAAAAGCTTGATCCGGGTTTGCAGGGCAATTTGCAGGGTGTTGGGTTTGCTACTCTTCGGCGGAATTTCCCGCACGTTGAAGTAGAACAAGGTTTCGCGATCCTGCGGCAGAGACGCCAGCCCCGGCATCCCCTGTACCTTCACCTGGCCGCTGGAGAGCGACTCAATGCGCTGCACCGGCGGCAACACCGTCAGCGGCGAGTTGATCTTGTTGCCGTTAACATCTTCCACCCAGGCCTGCGCCAGGTAAGGTTTTTTGCTGTTGTCGTTTTTCAGCGTGACGCTTATCGACTTCTCCTCGCCGTTAAAGATCAGGCGTGTGCGATCGGGCGTAATCGCCGCGTGCGCCGTGGTGGCGGCGGCCAGCAGCCCGCAGATAACGATCCGTTTCATCATGATTTTCTTCCTTATTTCCGTGGTTGCTCTGCGAGCGTCGTCGCCGTTGGCGTGGCGATATTCGCCGCCAGGTCGGGCGCAGGCATTTGCCGATGCGTCTGTTCCTGAATTAACGATTCCGGTTTCGGCGCGCGCTCTGGCTGGCCTGCTCCCTGGCAGGGCAGGAACAAGCCATTGAAGCGATCTTTCGGCAACGGGTCCGGCATGGCGATTTCGCACTGCGCCGCGCCATCCCAGCTCACCTGCATACGCTCGCCCGGATTGACCCCCGCCAGATAGACATTGCCGTCATCGTCCACCAGCCCGACCGTCTGCAGGCGCGCATTCTTCACTTCTGCGCCGAACGGTGGAAAATCACCGTTGCGCATGCGGATCACCGCCATCGCTTTTTCGCCGCTGATCACCGAGAAGTGACGATAGCCAATCGCCCCTTCGGTGAGCGTGGCCTGCACCACCGACTGCGTCGCTTCCGCGTTCTCCGGCATGTTGTTGAGGTCGATACGCGCCTGGCTGCGGTAGTAGCTGTTCACATCGCTGATCACCGCTTTACCAAAGGCGTTGGTTTTCACCTGCGCGCCGTAGCCGCTCACCGGCACATCCGACACCCCTTCGGCATCCACCAGCAGACGGGTGCCGCCAGGCGTCACCACGCGGTGCAGCGCGCCGCCCTGCGCCGTCAGCGTCGCCCCGCCGCGCAGCGTCATGCCTGCCGAGGTGTACTGATTATTTTCATAGTTGGCGCTGACATCGACATCGGCCCAGGTGCCCTTATGGCTGTAGTAGCCGCTAACGCTGGCGTCATGCTCGTTATTGCCCACGCTGAGCTGATAGTTGTTGGCGTCGTTCAGCCGCGAGTAATAGCTCACCTGATTTGAGTGCATGCTGGAACCATACGCGCCGTTATAGCTGACGGTGCTGTCATTGCCCCACGGAATGGAAAGCGAGAGGTAGACGCCATCATCGGTTTCATCGTCATATTCGTTGCGATAGCCGGTGAAGGTCACGCTCAGGTTTTTGAAATCGCCGATATCAAAATAGTGCGAGATCATCAGGTTGTAGTTATCTTCCGTCCCCCGATCCCAATAGGTGTGGCGGGTATAGTTGAGATAGACCGTGACGCCGATATCCTGAAAGCTCTGGTTATAGCTGACGGTGTACATCTCTTTGTCATGCCCGGTGCGCTCGTTCTCATACTCCAGCGAGTCGAGGTATTCGCCCATGGTCATGAAGTTCTCTTCCGAGAAGCGGTAGCCGGCAAACATCAGGCGGCTGTTCATTTCATCAAAGTCTTTGGCATAGCTCAGGCGAAACGAGTTACCCTGGATAGTGCCGTCGCCGTAGGCGCTGTTATCCGGCAAATGGGTGCTGGAGTGGGTGACGTCCAGCGCCAGCGCCCCAAGCGCGGCCATGTCGCGGCCAATCCCCAGCGCCAGCGCCTGGTAGTCGTTTTCGCCAATCGCGCCGCCGTACAGCGACCAGCCGTTGCTGATCCCCCAGGAGGCTTCCCCCGAGGCGAAGGCGTCTGCGCGCATATGGTGATCCCAGTTTTGCGGGCGGCCGGTGGCCATCCGATAGCGCACCTGTCCTGGGCGCGTCAGGAACGGAATGGAGGCAGTACTGACGTTATATTCCTGTACCTGCCCGTTCTGCTCTTCGATGCGCACATGTAAATCGCCGGAGACCGATTCGTTGATATCCTGAATGCGGAACGGCCCCGCCGGAACCTGCGCTTCATACAGTACGCGGCCCTGTTGGCTGATGGTGACTTTGGCGTTGGTTTTCGCCACGCCGGAGACATCCGGCGCATAGCCGCGCAGGTTCGGCGGCAGCATCTGATCGTCTGAACGCAGGCTGGCGCCGATAAAGTTGAAGCTGTCGAAAATATCGGAACTGAGGCTATCTTCGCCAAGGGTCAGTTGCGAGTGGATTTGCGGCAGCGCGCGGAAAGCGTAATAACGACTCCAGTCCCACTGGTGACGGCTGGTTTTATAATCATCGCCCTTATCGCGCTGGTAGTTACCCTGCCAGTCGGCGCGCAGACGCCACGGCCCGACGTTAACGCCGACGGTGCCGTTGCCGCTAATATCATGATCATCACTGCCATCGCTCTGTTCGCTGTGCCGCCACTGACCGTTAAGGTTGTAATCAAATAGCAGCCCTGGGATGCCCTCATCCCAGCGAGCCGGAGGATCCCAGTTTTGATCGGTATATTCCAGATACGCTTGCGGAATAATAATATTCAGTTGCGAGTGCGTCAGATCGGCGGAAATTTCCACCGCATCCAGTTGGCCCGGTTTCAGACAAGCGCCCTCTTTTACCCACTGCAACGTTTTCACGATTTCGGGTTTTAACCCCAGCTTCGCCACCAGTTCCGGCGAGAGACAGGCATAGGTATCACCCGGGTTGTCATCATCACTCAAATAGGTAATTTGCTGCTCATCGGCCAGCGGGGATTTATTTACCACAACCTGTAAGGAATATTGCCCAGGCAGCACATAACCTTTGCGGGAAAAACGGTTGATATCAATACGGTCGCCGTTTTTTACATCAAGAAACTGCGTATTAAATTGAACAACGTCATCAGCATAGGCCACCTGCCAATATCCGGAGGTAATTGCGCCGATCAACATTGCCAGCGCAGTAACACGAAATCGGGAATTAAAATCCATTATTTCACCCGGCTCTTTAATAACTTATTATTTTTGTTATGAATGCTGCGTGAGCAATGCCCACGCAGCATAAGAACGATTACTGATATTCGATCTGGAAATTCGCCACGCTGGTAAATTCCCCCAGATCAACGGAGGTACCGCCAGTGTCGCCCACCAGCCAGGCTTTGAAGTCAGCCTGTTGAGTCGCCAGACCAACGCCTGAAGAATTAAGAATCAGTTTTTGAGAGATAGCGTCACCCAGTTTCTTCGCATTACCTGCGCTATCGCCGATCACCAGGCTTGCGCCTTTCAGTTCACCAGAAACGCCCATCAACGCCAGGTTATCCTGAGTGGCGATCGCCCCTACCCCCTGGAAAGTGGTGGTCATTGTCTTTTCGTCAGTGAAGGTGCAGTCCTGTAAACCGATATGGAAGCTGACCGCAGTCGTTTTCTTACCACCAATCAAGGAACCTGTACCGATATGACCCATATTGATGGTCTGATCTTCATCGCCAACCACGATAGAGCACGGGGACTCTTCGATTTTTCCTTTAAAAGTCACTTTACCGGTGTTAACCGCATTTGCAGACGCAACCACGCCCATGGTCATTGCGGCAGCAATCACCATTTTTACTGTGTTATTCATTGTTCATCCTTAAATGATTATTTTAAGCAGAGCCTCATTCCCATTCTCCTACGCCATGTCAGTAACAACATAATAGGCACACCACATCACACAAGAGATGCTAATGATATATATTATTTGTGTAAGAGCTTATTTTAATGTTGACAAAAATCGCTTTACGACTTGTAACGACAGGCTGGTTGAGAACGTTGAAAAATATAATTTGAGGTGGTGACAAAGACAAATATTAAATATAGATATTCATTAGGGAAATATTCCCCAGAGAAATAACCACGAAAACATGAACAACTTTTTTCCGATTGTAAAGCAATAAACCCTATGCATTAGAGAAAAAGCATTTTTTTCTAACGGGGAAGATCAAAATATACACATTGATATTCAACGGCACAATGCATTCAAAAGAATAAATCCAGAAATAAAATATTGTGGTAATTTTAAAGAGCACAAAATGCATAAAGATAATATAGAAATCAAATCATGAAATTTGCTATAAAATTAACAGCCACGCACTATCTTAAATTAAACAATATCTATTCTGAGAGAGTTCTTTAATTATTTGATTATATTTTCAGAAGGTAAGAAGAGCGATGAAACAAGGGGATCAACTTGTGGACGAATGCCTTTTGCCTCATGCGCCCACAAATATCGGGATTAAAATGGCGCGAGCAAGCTGGCGCGGACTTTAACTACCGTTTTTTTAATATCCAGCGATAGCGCTACGCTACACCCCGGTTTATGCGGCTCCCCCGGCATAAACACTGCGAACATACCCGGTGTTAACGTCACAGCCTGCTCATTCTCTATCGCGCTGCAAAGCTGATAATCCTCATCCTTATGTACCTCTTCACACTGCCGTGCCGCCCCGCCGACACCGAAATAAATCCGCTCCTCTCCGGTCAATAAAAGCTGGATATCCACATACTGCATATGCAGCTCCGCTTTTTTACTCTCAGCAGGCTGTGTGGAAAATGCCATCACATTCATAAAGATATCGTCACCGCGCAGCGCATAGCGCCCCGGCTCTTTTTCCTGTGGACGTGCGGTTAATGCCAGCGTTAGCGCCTCGGCCAGCACAGGATGCAATCCTGCAGAGCTTAACGCCTGAATATCCCCAGTTACCATGATTGTTCTCCCTGAGCCAGCAGCGCGGCCCCCAGTAATCCGGTGTCATGTAGATAGTGCGCCGATTGTAATGTGACCTGATAAACGGCTGGCTCCTGCGCCAGAAATGTTTCCACCTGCGCTAAATACCCTTCTGCCAGCCCAACGCTGCCGCCAATGACCACGCACTGGCAATCGGTCGCCGCTTTCACATCAGCGATTAATCTTGCCAGCGCGTGTGCCGAGCGATGGATAAGCTGAATCGCCTGGTCATTGCCCTGCCCGGCGCGAGCAAAGATTGTTCTGGCATCACACCCGGCGAGTTCACCCTGTGCCGCTGCCGCAATCCCGCGCCCGGAGGCAATCGCTTCCACACAACCGCGACGTCCACAGCCGCACATAGGCCCGTTCGGGTCGGCCAGCGTATGCCCCAGATGCCCGGCCAGACCGCCCGTTCCGGTAAACAGTTTGCCGTTGCTTACCACGCCGCCCCCCACGCCCGTGGAAACGGTGAGAAAAACCATGTCACGATAATCACCATGCAGGGCATGATATTCCGCCCAGGCCGCCGCCTGTGCGTCATTCACCGCAAACGCAGGCAGCCCGGTTATCGCTTCCAGCGTTTTTGTGAGTGGGAAATTTAGCAGGCCGCCCAGATTATCAGGGTTAATCGCCAGCAGAACGCCATCACGAATAATACCGGTTGAGGCAATCGCCACCCGCGTGGCGCGAGGGACAAGCGGCTCAACCAGCGTCTGCAAAGCGGCGCGTAGCGCATCCGGCGTTTTGCTCCCCGGCGTGGGAAGTTCGCGACGCGCCACGAGGTTCAGCGCATCATCCACCAGCGCAGCAGCCAGTTTGGTGCCGCCGATATCAATCGCTAACGTGGTCATGAAACCGCCTTTTTTAACGCCGCGTTGTACCACTGACAGATGTGTTCCAGCCGCGTAATGGCTGACCCTACCGTTACCGCCCACGCACCGTGGCGCATCGCCTCTGCCGCCTGCGCTGGCGTGTTGTAGCGCCCTTCGGCAATGACCCGACAGCCCGCGTCGCTTAAAGATGTCACCAGCGCGAAGTCTGGCTCTTCCGGTGTATGCGGCGTGGTATAACCGGAGAGCGTAGTGCCAATAATGTCCGCGCCCAGCCGCTGGCAGACCATGCCGTCATCAAACGTTGAGCAGTCGGTCATGGCCAGTAAACCGTGCTGATGAATCTGCGCCAGCAACGCCGCTACGCTCGCCGGACGAGGGCGATCTGTACCATCGACGGCAATGATATCGGCCCCCGCCCGCGCCAGTGCATCCACATCCTCTGGAAAAGGCGTGATACGCACCGGCGAATCATCAAGGTCGCGTTTGAGAATGCCAATTATCGGGATGGAAACGAGCGCACGGGTGGCCTGTAAGTTCGCCACACCTTCAATACGCAGCGCGACCGCGCCCGCCTGCTCTGCCGCCAGCGCCATCGCCGCGACGATTTCAGGCTTATCGAGTGGACTGTTGGGTACCGGCTGGCAGGAAACAATCAGACCGCCGGAGACCGCAATCCTGTTATTAAGCTGTTCAAGTAAAGACATCATCATATCCCTGGTTAACTTTTACTTTTCGCTAATCCGCTTTTATCGCCGCCAAACGGCACCGCGCCGCTGAACGGTTTGCCGTCGATCGCATCGTGAGTGCGTAGCGCTTCCGGGCGGATCCAACGCTGAACGCGCGTCGGCATATCAAGGCCGATCAGCAGGATCACCACAAATGTCAGGCTGAAGGAGAGCGAACCCAATGCGGTACCCAGATCCAGCCGTTGGGCGATCAATGCCCCGAGGATCGGCGCCAGCGCACCACCGAGAGCACCCACGTTGTAGGTAAAACCGAGGCCCGCCGCACGTTGATCCGTTTCGAAATAACCGCCGATCAGCTTCGGTAAGATCCCGGAGATCCCCTGCCCCAGCATTTGCTGGAAGAAGAGTAACAAGCCCAATACCCAGACGTTTGTGCCGCCAATCGCAAACACCGGAATGATCAGCAACTGTGAGGCCAGCAGACTGCACACATAGGCTTTGCGGGTGCCCAGCCAGTCGCCGAGGAATCCACCCACACAGCAGCCCACCGCCGCGCCAAAGCCGCTGAAGAACAGGACATTTGCTACCGTATGCGGGTCATAGGCCAGTTCGGTTTTCAGATAGGTCGGCAACAAAGCCTGAATCGGCCAGGAGTAGAGGAAGGCAAACAGCACCACCACCATCAGCATGACGCCAGTCGGCCAGCGTTTGCCGCTGCTTTGCACCATAAAGCTGATAAAGATAATCGCGCACACCAGGCCCAGCAGCGCCACCAGCCCGGCAATGCGCGCTTCACCCGCAAAGCAGTACCACAGCGATGCACCCGCGACGCAGGTCATGATGATGTTCATTACCCGATACTGACCACGATAGAGAATATCGACCATCGTGCGCACCGGGGCTTTGCCTTCGTGTTTCGCTTTCCAGTCTTCCGCTTCCGGGATGTTTTTACGCAGCCACAGCGCAAAGACGATTGGCACAATGCCGATGAAAAACAGCGCGCGCCAGCCCCAGACGGGCACGACCAGGCTGTAGACCTGTGCCGCAATAACAGCACCGACGGAGAAGCCGGAAATCAGGAAGCCGCTGGCTTTATTGCGTAGCTGTTTTGGCCAGCTTTCGATGACATAGGTGGCGCTGGAACCGTATTCCCCCGCCATTCCCATGCCGATCACCAGACGGGCGATAAACAGGGAGGTGTAGCCCGGAGCAAAGCCGCAGGCGAGGGTTCCTGCCGAAAAAAGAATGATACTGGTGACCATTGCCAGACGACGACCGTAGCGATCGCCCATTGCGCCAAGCATCAGGCCGCCAAACCAGCGAGAGATAAAGGCAGCGGAAATCAAACTTGCCGCCTGTACTGTGGTTAAACCGAACTCCCCCTGCACTTCGGTCAACACCAGGGCGATTAAGACAAAATCAAAACCATCAAGCAAATACCCCAACCAGGCGGCGGAAAATGCCCGCCACTGCGCCCGGTTGAGATGGCGATACCACGGGATGTTCTGGGTTGTTGTACTCATGGTGAGTCTCCCGCGGTGGGCTTAGCCCACGCGCTTCGGTATGAATGTGTTTGGATGGGTGCGGGTTCTCCCCCTCACCCTAACCCTCTCCCTCAAGGGAGAGGGAACCGACCGCGCCAATAGTCATGTGTGTGCGGTTTTCCGGGGGGAGGGTCAGCTCCGTTCCTGCATCAACTGCTGCGCCAGCGCTTTCAGCTCCGGCAGGAATTTCTCATCCACCGGAGCGAACGGTTTGCGGCACAGCGGTACGGAGACCACATCCATGTAATGCAGCACCGTTTTCAGCCCACGGAAGACGCCGACTTTGATCAGCAGGTCGATCACCTTGTTACACTCGCGCTGCAACTGCTGCGCCTTCGCGATATCGCCCGCTTTCAGCGCCTGCGCGATCCCCATGTAACGCCAGCCCATGATGTTGTAGGTGCTGCCGATCCCGCCATCGGCCCCCGCCAGCAGGCCAGAGGCGAAGATTTCGTCGTAACCGTTGTAAAGCACCAGATCCGGATGTTCACGGCGGATCTGCTCCATCTGATACAGATCGCCCGAGGTCTGTTTCAGCGCGCCGACGCCCGGCAACGTGACCAGCGTGTTGATTTGATCCAGTGTCAGTTTTACACCACTCAGCGCCGGAATGTTGTAGACCACCATCGGTAATCCATCGGCCGAATCAATAATTGCGCGATAGTGATCGCAATGCTCTTCGAAGCTGAATGGATAGTAGAACGGCGTTACCGCTGAGACGGCGTCAAAGCCATAACGTTTTGCCGCTGTCGCCAGTTGCTGGCTTTCCGCCGTGCTAACACAGCCGACGTGGGCGATCAGGGTGATTTTCCCTTTGCCCTCTTCCGCCACAATTTCAAGCACTTCTTCTCGCTCGGCGAGGCTCTGAATAAACGCTTCCCCGGTAGACCCACCCACGTAGACGCCATCAATACCCTGCTCGATGTTAAAACGTACCAGCCGACGCAGGCTCTGTTTATCAATCTTCTGTTGTGCGTCGAAAGGGGTAAGAAGCGCGGGCATTACGCCCCGTAAGTTGCTAGCCATACATACCTCATAGTGATGTTTAATCGGATTAACTGTGTACCTTTATACCTGTTATACCAGATCGCTTTTGCAGCAGCGTAATACAGAAAGCTTATTGTGCGATCAACTTCACTAATTCGATCGCCGGTATGGGATCACTTGCGGGATTTTTTGGCTTTGCCGAAGGCGTGCCAGGTGGCAGAGACGCTGTTCAGGTGGGTTTGCAAAGCGCGATCCGCTTCGTCCGGGTCGCGGGCGCGGATAGCGTCAACAATGGCGATATGCTGTTGATAACTCACATTGTTGTGCTCGTGGAGTTCCTGATCCGCCACTTTCGGGCGAGCGGCAATCAGCCAGTCGAGAAGCGCAACATGGATTGCCATAAAGATAGGGTTGCCGGGAATTTCCGCCAATACGCGATGGAAGTCGACATCCGAGCGGATAAACTGCGCGTTGTCATCCAGCGCCTGGCTGTTGATCTCCAGCGCTTTACTCAGTAGCGCAATTTGTTCATCCGTGGCGTGTTCGGCGGCATAGCGCACCAGGCTTGATTCAAAGAACAGGCGTAACTGTTCAAAGTGGGCAATGCCGCCAGGATGCGAGAGGAAATCTTTCGCCATGCCGGAAAGCTCACTGATGATCGTATCGGCGGAGGGCACCGAGACGCGTGCGCGCTCTCCGTTGTTGATCTGTACCAACCCTTTACGCTTGAGAGCCGCCAGCGCTTCACGTACAGAGGGACGACCGACGTTAAAAAACGTCATCAGTTCGCGCTCGGACGGAAGCTGTTCCCCTTCCCCAAATTCACGGCGGCGGATCATCTGCTCAAGCTCTTCTTCCACCATTTCGGACAGTTTCTTACGCGCCAGCGGACGGCGGCGCAGGCTATTGCCGATGGTGTCTTCTGAGTTGGAATCAAATGCGCGCATAGGTACCGTTTAACCTGGAAAGATAGGGAAAAATTACTGCGTTTTCATCATATCACAAAATGTGCGGCTGAAATGCGTGACGGGAGATGTTGTGTCTCAGATGAAAAAAAACAGACCCATTTGGGTCTGTTCTTACCAGGTTACTTCACAACGCGGAGCGCCGGGCGGCCACCGCGCGGCGGCGGCGTATCGTCCGGGTCGGTGTCGTCGTCGTGATCCGGCTTATCGCCGTCGATGACCGACATCACCGTTTCGTTTTCCACGACTTCAAGGTCGTCGTTGTAGCCTTCTGCATCTTCGCCATAGGCTGTCTCCGGCTCGAACATGGTGCCAGCACCATTTTCACGCGCGTAGATAGCCAGCACAGCGCTCAGCGGTACGGAAACGTTACGCGGAACACCGCCAAAACGGGCGTTGAAGCGAACTTCATCGTTCGCCAGCTCAAGGTTGCCCACCGCGCGCGGCGCGATGTTCAGGACTATCTGGCCGTCACGGGCGTACTCCATCGGCACCTGAACGCCTGGCTGCATAACATCAACGACCAAATGCGGCGTAAGCTGGTTGTCCAGCAGCCACTCATAAAATGCACGAAGCAGATATGGGCGGCGCGGAGAAAGCTGTGACACATCCATTCAGTTAACCCCGGCCAAGGCGCATTTCGCGCTCGGCTTCCGTTAAGGAGGCAAGGAAAGAGTCACGTTCGAAGACGCGGGTCATGTAGCCCTTCAGCTCTTTCGCACCCGCGCCAGCCATTTCAATGCCCATTACCGGCAGACGCCACAGCAGCGGTGCCAGGTAGCAGTCGACCAGGCTGAACTCATCGCTCAGGAAGTACGGCTTCTGGGTGAAGACCGGCGCAATCGCCAACAGCTCTTCGCGCAGTTGCTTACGTGCAGCGTCAGCCTGAGCCGCAGACCCCGTCATGACGACGTTCATCAGCGTATACCAGTCTTTCTCAATACGTTGCATGTACAGGCGGCTTTCACCACGTGCGACCGGGTAAACAGGCATCAGCGGCGGATGAGGGAAACGCTCATCCAGGTATTCCATAATGATGCGGGATTCCCACAGAGTCAGTTCGCGATCTACCAGTGTCGGTACGCTTTGATTCGGGTTGAGGTCAATCAGATCCTGCGGTGGATTGTCCTTTTCCACGTGCTCTATCTCAAAGCTGACACCTTTTTCAGCCAGCACGATGCGGACCTGATGGCTATAAATGTCAGTAGGACCAGAAAACAGCGTCATTACCGAACGTTTGTTGGCAGCGACAGCCATGAAAACCTCCAGGTATATTCAGAATTTTTACTGCTACCAGCCACACAGTGGCTAGCCAGAAGTGTGTCCCCATCCTGCGTTGAGTGGTATTCCTGCTTGCAAACCAAACAAAAATTGAACAATCACCCGCATTTGGGCAGAAAATTGGATGATAGTTTACCAGATTTTGCACGGCTTGTGGTGAGTGGATTCTGGAAATCCGGAAAAAGAACCCAGAACCCTCCAATATTGCATGCATAAAAAAACCCGCCGAAGCGGGTTTTTGCGCAAATTGTATTCTGCCTGAGCAGAAACCAATTAACGTTTGGAGAACTGAGGACGACGACGTGCTTTACGCAGGCCGACTTTCTTACGTTCAACCTGACGAGCATCACGGGTAACGAAGCCTGCTTTACGCAGTTCGCCACGCAGGGACTCGTCGTACTCCATCAGAGCGCGGGTGATACCGTGACGGATCGCACCAGCCTGACCAGAGATACCACCACCTTTAACGGTGATGTACAGATCCAGTTTCTCAACCATGTCGACCAGTTCCAGCGGCTGACGAACTACCATGCGGGCAGTTTCACGACCGAAGTACTGTTCCAGAGAACGTTGGTTGATAACGATTTTGCCGTTGCCCGGTTTGATGAAAACGCGAGCTGCGGAACTTTTGCGGCGACCAGTGCCGTAGTATTGATTTTCAGCCATTGCCTATAATCCCGATTAGATGTCAAGAACTTGCGGTTGCTGTGCCGCGTGGTTGTGCTCGTTACCTGCGTAAACTTTCAGTTTACGGTACATAGCACGACCCAACGGGCCTTTTGGCAACATGCCTTTAACCGCGATCTCAATCACACGCTCAGGACGGCGAGCAATCATTTCTTCGAAGGTCGCTTCTTTGATACCACCGATGTGGCCGGTGTGATGGTAGTACATTTTGTCAGTACGCTTGTTGCCGGTTACAGCAACTTTTTCTGCGTTCAGAACGATGATGTAATCACCAGTATCTACGTGCGGAGTGTATTCCGCTTTATGCTTACCGCGCAGGCGACGAGCCAGTTCAGTAGCCAGACGGCCCAGAGTTTTACCGGTCGCGTCAACAACATACCAGTCGCGTTGAACGGTTTCTGGTTTAGCTGTAAAAGTTTTCATTAAAAGCTTACCCAAATAAATAGTTACACGTTGGTGAACACCCAAACGTTTAGTCAGTTGAGGTTCACACGACAAAGTCCGGCAAACCTACCCCTTCGAATAGCTAATGCCAGCACACAGAAAGTTTCGGGAAAAAAACCTTCTTGTAACGTGGGGTCGCAAGATTATAGAGAAGTCGGGGTTAAAGATCGACCCTTATTTGTGATTTTGATCGAGGGTTTTTAATAGGGGGTGTGCGGCCTGATGCCCTCACCCCGGCCCTCTCCCGCAGAGAGAGGGTGGTATTTATGGCATATGCGGCCGTTTCAAATACTCTTCACTCTGCATCTCCTGCAGACGTGACAGGCAACGCTGGAACTCGAACTTCAGCCGCTCACCCTGGTAAATGTCGTACAGCGGCACTTCCGCACTCACCACCAGCTTGACGTGACGTTCATAAAACTCATCCACCAGCGCGATAAAGCGCCGCGCCTCGCTTTCCAGCATTGGCGTCATCACCGGCACATCGAACAACATCACCGTGTGGAACAGACGCGAGAGCGCGATGTAGTCGTGCTGGCTACGCGCGTCAACACACAGCGTCGTAAAGGAGACCGCCAGCGTTTGATTCTCAACGCCCAGCGTCGGCAGCGAGCGATGGTTGATTTCCAGCGCTGGCGCATGCTCGCGTTGTGCCCCGGCCAACGCCAGCCACAGTTTGTCCATTTCCACGCGCGTTTCGTCGTTTAGCGGCGAAAGCCAAAGATGCGCCTGGGTTAACGTGCGCAGACGGTAATCGACGCCCGCATCAACGTTCATGATGTCGCAGTGGGATTTAATCGCATCGATGGCTGGCAGGAAGCGCGCGCGCTGCAAGCCATTGCGATAAAGCTCGTCCGGCGGGATGTTCGAGGTGGCGACGAGCGTAATCCCACGCGAGAAGAGCGCTTTCATCAGGCCGCCGAGCAGCATGGCGTCGGTGATATCCGAGACAAAAAACTCATCGAAACAGAGCACGTCCGTTTCCGCTTTAAAACGCTCAGCGACAATCTCCAGCGGGTCGCTGTGCCCCTGAAGCTGCGTCAGCTCTTCATGTACGCGCAGCATAAAACGGTGAAAGTGCAGGCGCTGTTTACGCGCGCCAGGCAGGCTGTGATAGAACATATCCATCAGCCAGGTTTTCCCCCGCCCTACGCCGCCCCACATATACAGGCCGCGAACAGGCGTGTTGGCCTCCGCCTCTCGCTTGCCAAGCAATTTTCCGAATTTTGCCATCAGACCGCTGCCGCTTTGGACAGGCGTCGTTCGATTGGCGAGCAGTTCCTGGTAAATAGTATCGAGGCGATTTACCGCCTCTCGCTGGACATCATCAGGCTGATGGGTACCCGCTTCGAGGGCCTGAAGATAGCGCGATGTGGGGGACAGGCTTTGCATGATCTAATTGTTATTCCTTTGAAAACCGGTATGTCTTACTTCACGATTGGCGAAAAAAGTGCCGTTCTACACTACGCGATGATACGCCAGGATTCCACTTCTGCGGAATAAGCGGTTATAGTGGCAGTATCTGGTACAGGCAAGGAGTGCCTGGCAACCAATACCCTACGGAACCACAAAACAATGGGAGATGTTCATGACCTGGGAATATGCGCTAATTGGGCTCGTTGTCGGCATTATTATCGGTGCTGTGGCCATGCGTTTCGGCAATCGCAAATTGCGTCAACAACAGGCCCTGCAATACGAGCTGGAAAAAAATAAAGCCGAGCTGGAAGAGTATCGCGAAGAGTTAGTGAGCCATTTTGCGCGCAGTGCGGAATTGCTGAACAACATGGCGGATGACTATCGTCAGCTCTATCAGCACATGGCGAAAAGCTCCAGCAATCTGCTGCCTGAAATGAGCGCGGAGTCCAACCCGTTCCGCAACCGTCTGGCGGAATCTGAAGCCGGTAACGATCAGGCTCCTGTACAAATGCCGCGAGACTACTCAGAAGGCGCGTCTGGCCTGCTGCGTAGCGGCGCAAAACGCGACTAACCTCCTGACGAACAATTTATTTCACGGGCGCGCCTGTTGCGCCCGTCACTTCGCCCCACGCCGACTATATTTAGTCAATATCCGCATTGTTCCTCTGATAAAAATTCAATAACATCAGACCGTTTGGGAAGCATGCCTTTATACCTCAGGTCAGGAGAGCCAGCATCAATGAATAAATCTACTTTGCTGTTGAGTGCATTAGCGTTAAGTGTCGGGCTATCCTGCGCCGTGCCTCAGGTGGCCAGCGCATCCATTCCCACTCAGGTTCCGGGACAAGGAGCGCTGCCTAGCCTCGCGCCAATGCTGGAAAAAGTGCTGCCAGCCGTGGTGAGCGTACAGGTGGAAGGCACGGCAACGCCAGACCAGCGCGTGCCGGAAGAGCTAAAAAAATTCTTCGGAGAACAAGGCGGTAACGAACCTGCACAGCCGTTTGAAGGGCTGGGTTCAGGTGTCATTATTGATGCCGCTAAAGGCTACGTATTGACCAACAACCACGTAATAAGCCAGGCGCAAAAAATCAGCATTCAGTTAAACGACGGCCGTGAGTTTGATGCCAAACTGATCGGCAGCGACGATCAAAGCGATATTGCTCTGCTGCAAATTCAGGGCGGAAGCAAACTGACGCAAATCGCCATCGCCGACTCCGATAAACTGCGCGTTGGTGATTTCGCTGTCGCCGTCGGCAACCCCTTTGGCCTCGGGCAAACCGCGACCTCCGGGATTGTCTCCGCACTGGGGCGCAGTGGGCTGAACCTGGAAGGGTTGGAAAACTTTATTCAGACCGATGCCTCCATTAACCGGGGTAACTCCGGCGGGGCGCTGCTGAACCTCAACGGAGAGCTTATTGGCATCAACACCGCGATCCTCGCCCCAGGCGGCGGCAGCGTCGGCATTGGTTTCGCCATCCCCAGCAACATGGCGCAAATTCTGGCGAAGCAACTTATTCAGTTTGGCGAAATCAAACGCGGCCTGCTTGGCATTCGCGGCATGGAGATGAGCGCCGATATCGCTAAAGCATTTAACCTCAACGTTCAGCGCGGAGCGTTTGTCAGCGAAGTGCTGCCAAACTCTGGCTCGGCAAAAGCAGGCGTCAAATCCGGGGATGTGATTGTCAGCCTGAACGGAAAAGCACTGAGCAGTTTCGCGGAACTCCGCTCACGCATCGCCACCACAGAACCGGGTTCGAAAGTGAAACTGGGCCTGCTGCGCGACGGTAAACCGCTGGAAGTCGAGGTGACGCTCGATAAGAGTACCTCCGCCACTGCCAGCGCGGATATGATCGCACCGCAGCTACAAGGCGCATCCTTAAGCGACGGTCAGTTGAAAGACGGCACCAAAGGCGTTGTCATCAGCGACGTCGAAAAAGGCAGCGCTGCAGCGCAGGTCGGCTTACATAAAGATGATGTCATTATCGGTATCAATCGCCAGCGCATACAGTCCATCGCGGAGATGCGTAAAGTGCTGGAAACCAAACCGTCCGTTATCGCACTGAACGTCATGCGCGGGGAAGAGAGCATTTATCTGCTTCTGCGTTAACCGCCTCACCGGACATTGCAGACAATGTGATGTCCGGTGAACTCGTGGTATGCTGCGAACGTTTATTCATCAACGATACCTGATCATGCTTGCAAAGCTTTTACGTTCTATCGCAATTGGTTTTATTGTCGGTGGCATTCTGCTGGCCGCGATGCCCTCTTTACGCAAGTGGACGACCGCGACCACCACGCTCACCAGCTCGGACGAATCTCCGGTAAGCTATAACCAGGCCGTGCGCCGTGCTGCGCCCGCGGTAGTGAACGTCTATAACCGTGGCCTGAACAACACGGGTCAAAATCAACTGGAGATCCGCACCCTCGGCTCTGGGGTGATCATGGATGAGCGCGGTTATATCATTACCAACAAGCATGTGATCAACGATGCCGACCAAATCATCGTCGCGCTACAGGATGGCCGCGTATTCGAAGCGCTGCTGGTCGGCTCCGACACGCTCACCGATCTGGCTGTACTCAAAATTAACGCCACCGGTGGGCTGCCGGTTATTCCAATTAACCCGAAACGCGTACCGCACATTGGGGATGTCGTGCTGGCAATTGGCAACCCTTACAACCTGGGGCAGACCATCACCCAGGGGATCATCAGCGCCACCGGGCGTATCGGCCTGAACCCGACCGGGCGACAGAATTTCCTGCAAACAGATGCCTCCATCAACCACGGTAACTCCGGCGGCGCGTTGATTAACTCGCTGGGCGAGCTGATGGGTATCAACACCCTCTCCTTCGATAAAAGCAACGATGGCGAAACACCGGAAGGCTTGAGCTTCGCCATCCCGTTCCAGTTGGCCACCAGAATTATGGATAAACTGATCCGCGATGGCCGTGTGATCCGTGGTTATATCGGCATTGGCGGCAGAGAGATCGCCCCACTGCATACGCAAGGCGGAGGAATGGATCAGATCCAGGGGATCGTGGTCAATGAAGTGACCGCTGGCGGCCCGGCGGCCCAGGCGGGTATTCAGGTAAATGATGTCATCACATCCGTTAATGGCAAACCGGCGCTCTCCGCGCTGGAAACGATGGATCAGGTGGCCGAGATCCGCCCGGGCTCAGAAATTCCGGTCGAGGTGATGCGTGATGATAAGAAGCTGACGCTGAAGGTCACGATTCAGGAGTACCCGGCGTCAAACTAACAGAGGCTCCCCCATTACGGGGGAGTCTGTATTAATCAATAAACATCGGCCCGGCGGGGTAGCGAACCAAAAACCCCGCTATCGCCAGCAGCGACCACAGCGATGGCCAGGCAAATTGTCGCACGGCCATCTCGCTGTCTAACAGTTCAAGTTCTTCCGTACCATTTTCTCCCAGGATGCCTCCCTGCCACAGCACACGCTGAGCCTGTTGCCTCACCCACTGCGACTCACTTTTCCACGCCAACAGATGCAACAACACCTGATGTACGCAGTTCGGGTGCGAGTGTCCATCGCGTAACAGGCGCTGATAAACCGGCAATGCAATGCTACGCACCGTCAGGAACGAATCCTTAATCTGAGCGGATTCCGGAACGCTATCGACCGCGAACTGCCCCGCATAATCACATAATCGATTGTGCGCCATCGGCTTGCGCAGGGTGTTCATTTTGCCCGCCGCCGCGCATAACAGGCCAATACTTTGCAGGCTGACGGCCGATTGTCGCAGCGTCGAAGGCAACTTTTCCGCAATAAACGTGTTGTCGCTGTGGGCATTTTGCGCCCCGACGCTATAGCAAGAGCGAAACATTTCGTGAGTGCGCAACGTCAGAGCAGGATGCGCTAAAAGATTAAGTACTGGCTGCAACTGTTCGAGTTCATCTGTCGATTCCTTAACGCTGTTCAGAACAGCTTCCATGGACGACGCGCCGATCGCCGGCCGTAATGCTGCTATTTGACTCATATTCGTATCCTTACATCGTAAAAAGTGTGAAGACCCGCTCTGCATAGCGTTAGGCCATCGCCAGAACATACCTCAGCATCACCCCCGCAGCGATGGCTGAGCCAATCACGCCCGCCACGTTCGGCCCCATCGCATGCATCAGCAGGAAGTTTTGCGCGTCCGCTTCCAGACCCACTTTATTAGACACGCGCGCCGCCATCGGCACCGCCGAGACGCCTGCCGAACCAATAAGCGGGTTAATCGGATTCTTACTGAATTTGTTCAGCAATTTCGCCATCAATACCCCTGCCGCCGTCCCGATGCCAAAGGCGATCACCCCCAGTACCAGAATGCCCAGCGTCTGCGGTTGCAGGAACTTATCCGCCACCAGCTTCGCGCCCACCGACAGGCCGAGGAAAATAGTGACGATATTGATCAACCCGTTTTGCACCGTGTCGCTCAGCCGTTCCACCACCCCGCTTTCACGCATCAGATTACCGAAGCAGAACATCCCCAGCAGCGGCGCGGCGTCCGGCAGCAGCAGCGCCACCAGCAGTAGCAGGATCACCGGGAAGACGATTTTCTCCCGACGGCTTACCGTGCGCAGTTGCACCATGCGGATTTTGCGCTCTTTTTCGGTAGTCAGCGCCTTCATGATCGGCGGCTGGATCAGCGGCACCAGCGCCATATAAGAGTACGCCGCCACCGCAATCGCCCCGAGCAGCTCCGGCGCCAGTTTACTGGCGAGGTAGATCGCCGTCGGGCCGTCCGCGCCGCCGATAATGCCTATCGCCGCCGCCTGCGGCAGGGTGAAGTGGATGAAGCCGAGGTAGTTCAGGCCGAGCGCCCCGAGCACCGTGGCGAAGATGCCGAACTGCGCCGCCGCGCCGAGCAGCAACGTGCGCGGGTTGGCCAGCAGCGGGCCGAAGTCAGTCATCGCCCCCGCGCCCATAAAGATCACCAGCGGCGCAACGCCGGAGCCAATCGCCACTTTATAGAACAGCGCGAGCACGCCCGGCGTGTAACCCATATCCGCCGCCAGCGCTTCCATCTGGTTTTGCACCGACGGTAATGCCAGCGCCAGTGCCTCCTTGATGGCGTGAACATCCGGTGCGCAGTTGAGCTTCGCGGCTATCACCGCCAGTTGCCCGGCATCGTGATGCGCCAGCAGGCTCTCCAGTGCCGTCATCGCCATACCCGCTTCCGGGATGTTGGACAGCAGGCCGCCGAAGCCAATCGGCAACAGCAGCAGCGGCTCGAACTTCTTCGCAATCGCCAGCCACAGCAACAGCAGGCTGACCAGCAGCATCACCGCCTGGCCTGCGCTGAGGTGCATCAGCCCCATGCCCTGAAGCAGGGCGTTCAGACTCTCCATATCTGCCCCCCGTTACGCAAGCTGCATCAGGGTGTCACCCATCGCGACCGCATCCCCGGCTTTCACCACGATCCCGCGTACCTGCCCTGCCCTCGCGGCGCGGATCTCCGTCTCCATTTTCATCGCTTCAAGGATCAGCAGCACGTCGCCTTCCGCTACCTGCTGGCCTTCGCTGGCGATAACTTTCCAGATATTCCCCGCCAGCGGCGCGGCAACTGGCGTAGCAGCGCCTGCCGGAGCCTGTGACACCGGTGCTGGCGCAGAGGCCACTGGCGTGATATCCCCGCCATCGCTGACTTTCACCACCCAGGCTTTGCCATCCACTTCCACGGTGTAGATGCCGCTCGAAGCCGCCGGTTTTGGCGCGCTGGCCGGGGCGGCGGATTTCACGGCCGCCAGCTCAGGACGCGGCTCAAATGCCGCCGGATTGCCGCGATTTTCAAGGAACTTCAGGCCAGGTTGCGGGAAGAGCGCCACGGTTAGCACATCGTCAATCGCGTTATCGGCAAGCGTGATGCCTTTATCCTGCGCCTGACGCTTGATATCCGCTTCCAGCATTGCTAACTCTGGCTTCAGCAGGTCGGCCGGACGGCAGGTGATCGCCTGTGCCCCCTCAAGCACTCTGGCCTGCAACGCCGCATTCACCGGCGCTGGCGTGCGGCCATATTCGCCTTTCAGAATGCCAGCCGTCTCTTTGGCGATGGTTTTATAACGCTCGCCGGTCAGCACGTTGAGCACCGCCTGGGTGCCGACGATCTGCGAGGTGGGTGTCACCAGTGGGATAAAGCCGAGGTCTTCCCGCACGCGCGGAATTTCCGCCAGCACGGCGTCGAGCTTATCGGTGGCGTTCTGCTGCTTAAGCTGGCTCTCAAGGTTGGTCAGCATGCCGCCCGGCACTTGCGCCACCAGAATACGGCTGTCATAGCCTTTTAGCTGCCCCTCAAAGCTGTGGTATTTCTTACGCACGTCGCGGAAGTACGCGGCGATTTTCTCAATCTGAGGAATAGAAAAACCGGTATCCTGCTCACTCCCGGCGAGCGTGGCGACCAGCGCTTCAGTCGCCGGATGACCGTAGGTGGCGCTCATGGACGAGATAGCGGTATCGACACCGTCAACACCTGCGTCAATCGCTTTGAGGAGCGCCATTTCCGCCATCCCCGTCGTAGCGTGACAGTGCAGATGCAGGCGCACGTCATAGCGTTTTTTGATTTCACTGACCAGTTCATATGCCGCCCCCGGCGTCAGGATGCCGGACATGTCCTTGATGGCGATGGAGTCAACGCCGATTTCCAGCAGTTGTTCCGTCAGGTCGAGCCATGTCTGTAAATCATGCGCCGGACTGGTGGTGTAGGAGAGTGTGCCCTGCGCATGCGCACCGTGGCTGCGCACCGCCTCAAGAGAGGCTTTCATATTGCGTGGGTCGTTCATCGCGTCAAAAACGCGGAACACATCCATGCCATTTTTCACTGCGCGCTCGACAAAGCGTTCCACCACATCATCGGCATAGTGGCGATAGCCCAGTAAATTCTGCCCTCGCAGCAACATCTGCAACGGCGTTTTCGGCAGCGCTTTTTTCAGTTCACGCAGGCGTACCCACGGGTCTTCGCCGAGAAAACGAATGCAGGCGTCAAAGGTGGCGCCGCCCCAGCACTCCAGCGACCAGTAACCCACGTCATCGAGCGCCGCGGCAATCGGTAGCATGTCATCAAGACGCAGACGGGTGGCAAACAGAGACTGGTGGGCGTCGCGCAGGACGACATCAGTAATAGCAACGGTCATAAATTCCTCCGTGAATCAGGCATTAAGGCGACGATGATGGTGGATAGCGGCCGCGATAACCGGCTTTAGCTGGCTGAAATCATCGACGGGGGCAGGAACAGGGCGTGGCGCAGCAACCGGTTCTGGTTCAGGAAAGAAGCGGTTGATGAGGGTGGACATTCCCTGTATGGCAAGGATGAGTAAAAAAAGGAAGGAGAGGACAAACCCCATTCCCAGGAGCATCAGGGTAATCCCTTCGCCCAGTAGTGCGGCATCAGTCATGAGGACACCTCAACGTAGAAGCACGATAATGTTCGCCTTCCAGCACTTACTGAAATGAAAAAATCACATTATCGTGCGATTAGGTTAACCAACTGCTATTTTTTCAATAACGTCACTAGTTACAAATTAAGTAAGCCATAGCTCTACTAAAATAACCAGTCGAATATATAAAATATTACAACCATAGGCTTGCTATATATGTGGCAAGTAATCCACCAAGTGACATGAATACATTAGAAATACTTAAAGTCTTCAGACCTGTTTTCATATCAAAACCCATGCAGTTAGTATAAACCCAAAAATAGCTATCATTTACATGGCAACAAGCTCTGGCCCCGGCGCCTGAAGCCAGGAATATAAGAATAGGATCGATTCCTAACTGTATACCAATTGGAGCAGATAACGTTGCCGCTGTAATCACAGAAACAGTTCCAGAACCTTGCACTACCTTCAGTAAGGCCGAAATAACAAAGGGGATGAGGATAAAAGGCAAGCCTAAATTAATTACCATATGGGCAATACTATCACCTGCACCTGAGGCTTTTAAAACCTGGCCGAGTGCTCCACCAGCAGCAGTAATAAATACAATCGGCCCCGCATCTTTAAGCGAACTATCCATTACCTTCATTACAGCTTTGTGGCCTAAACGCTTACCTAAAGTTGCGATTGCCAAAAGAGCACCAATGGCCAAAGCAATATTTGCATCGCCAATAAATGAAGCGATTCTTGCCATCGAAGAAGTCTTGGGTAAAATCATTCCGCAAGAAGTATTCAAAATAATGAGAATAATAGGAACAAATAAAGGCAATATAGATGCCAATGACCCAGGAAGGTCATCATTATTGATATCTACCTCTGGTTTTGGAGACTCTATTTCTTGATAAGAATAAAAGTCTCCTTTCTTGTTTTTGAAATAAAACTCGGCGAATAACCAACCGGCAAGAGCCATAAACAATGCAGCAAAAGAACCATATAAAATTGCTCGACCTATATCAATACCCAGCATACCAGCTGCTGCTAAGGGACCCGGAGTCGGAGGCACATAGACATGTGTTGCAAGCAATCCCGCAGATAAGGACACAGAGAGAACCGCTATTGAAATTTTCGTTTTTTTAGCAATCGCTTTAACTAAAGGCGAAAGTATTACAAAAGCCGCATCACTAAAAACAGGAATAGATACAATATAGCCAGTGATGACCATAGCAATACCTGACCGTTTTTGCCCTACCATCCGAATGGTATCAAGTGCCATTCGGGTTGTACCTCTGGATGCATCAAGATAGTTTCCTAACATAATACCAAAGATGATAACAATACCAATACTCTTTACAGTACCAGAGAAGCCACTAACAATTGCATCGACCACCTTTGTCTGAGGCATGCCAGACAAAATTCCAATAACTAATGCAGTAGCTAATAAAGCCATAAATGCATTAACTTTCAGTTTCAATGCCAAAAATAGCAAAACAGCTATTCCGATAAGAAAGGCTAATTCTATAGGCATAAATAATCCTTTTTATTCCAACAATGAAAATACGTGATGATCACCGTGGCTAACCAAACCCTATAAAAAATAAATAATTTAGGTTAGAGAAATCAGCACCATTCCTAATAAACGAATCATATTTTTAACCAATGATTCTTTTCAAAATATAATTTTTCAAAAGACTTAATTTCCTTTACATACTGCAAAGTGAGATCAATAGCATCTAAGCCATTTAGCAGCATGTATTTTTTAACGGAATCAATGTCAAACAAAATTTTTTTCTCAGCAACTGCAATTAATTGCTCAGAAAGATCAACTGTAATAGATACTCCTTTTTTCGCTTGTTCTGCGATAAATAATACCAAATCATGATCTAACGTAATTGTAAGAATACCATTACGAGCACAGTTGTCGTTAAATATGCCTGCAAAACTTGTACCAATAAGAATTCTAATACCTAATTGCTTAAGCCCCCAGACGGCATGTTCGCGACTGGAACCACAGCCAAAATTATCACCAACAATCAATACCTTTGCACCACGATACATAGCCTTATTCAATACAAAATCTTGATTGCATTCTCCAGATTTATTAAATCGCAGATCAAAGAATAAACCTTTATCCAATCCCTCGCGATCAATCCCTTTTAAAAACTGCTTTGGCATGATGACATCAGTATCAATATTATCATCCATCATCGGAGCCATAATGCCTGTTACTATTTTAATTGGTTCCATCATACTCACCCCTATAAATATTCACGAACATCCACTAAATGACCGGCTATAGCGGCGGCAACAACCATCATAGGACTCATTAAATGGGTTCGGGAGCCAGCCCCCTGCCGTCCAGCAAAGTTTCGATTCGTACTAGAAGCACAACGGTCAGTTGAAGAGAGAACATCTTCATTCATCGCCAAACACATAGAGCAACCAGATTGACGCCACTCAAAACCAGCATCAATAAAGAGCGATGCCAGACCTTCATCCTCGGCCTGTTTTCTGACCTGTGTTGAACCGGGAACAATAATACCTCGAACTGTCGGAGCTATTTTTCTTCCTTTTATTATCGCAGCTGCTGAACGAAGATCTTCAATTCGAGAATTAGTACAGGATCCAATGAATGCATGCGATATCTTAATATCTTGTAAGAGCATGCCGGGTTTTAATCCCATATAATTTAATGCTTTGTGGTATTCCTCAGGCTTAATAAATGATGGTAAAGCCTCTATAGACGGTACAACATCATTAATCGTCGCAGCCTGATCTGGACTAATTCCCCAAGTAATCATAGGCTCCAGCTTTGCACAAGATAATTCGACATAGCGATCAAAAATGGCTCCGCTATCCGATTTTAGATTACGCCATACGGAAACTGCATGCTCCCAATCTTCTCCTCGTGGAGCTCTGGGTGTATTTTTTATATATGAGAATACTTTTTCATCAGGAGCAATAAAAGCGCCTCTAGCTCCAGCTTCTACCGCCATATTACAGAGGGTCATTCGACCTTCAACACTAAGTGATTCAATCGTATTTCCTGTAAACTCAATAACATATCCAGTTGCCCCATTAGCCCCTATTTTAGCTATAAGAGCAATAATAATATCCTTAGCAACTACACCTTGAGCTAAGACACCAGTAATAGTGACAAGCATTGTTTTTAACTTCTTATAAACTAGCGTCTGGGTAGCTAATAAATGCTCAATTTCAGAAGTCCCTATACCAAATCCAAAGGCTCCTAATGCACCATATGTGGTTGTATGGCTGTCTCCAGCCCCAATCACCATACCCGGTAATACCCACCCTTGCTCATGACTTACAACATGTTCTATCCCTTGTCTTGGGTCTAGTACATCAAATAATTCAATATTATAATCCCGGCTATTTCTTCGGAAATAGTTAACCTGTAATGTCCCCCCAGCATCTGTCATATCGGCATTACGTTCAGGTCTGGTAGGATTCACATGATCAATATTAAATAAAATACTTTTATTATTCCAAACAGGCCGTTCCGCCTCGCGTAGCCCGGTGAAAGCCTGTGGGCTAGTGTATTCATTAAGAATTGTTCGATCGATATACAGTAATACGTTTCCTTTATCATCCAGATTTCTTATTGTGTGCGAATCTATAAATTTATCATATAAAGTTTTAGGTTTGTCCATTACTAAATCCTCAATTACAAAGCCCACTATGGTTACAGACGTTAACGATGAATAGCTAGCCTAGCACGAGGAAAATTTACCTGGCACTCTCATTATATAAAAATAAGATTTACACTTCGTTGATAGTGATACAAAAATTTTATCCAAACTGTGATCAATCTTTTATCTTCTCATTTTCAACCATGATTTAATGATAATTAATTAAAAAAGTGAGTATAATAGGAATAATTAAAATGGGAAAAGAATGGCCCTTGATTGAAGATCTACAAGTTTTCCTTACTATTATATATAAAAAAAGCTTTAGCAAAACAGCTCAAGAAATGGGGGTATCACCCGCTTACATTAGCAAAAGAATTAAGATTCTTGAAAATAGGTTAGGAGTAAAGTTATTCCATCGAGACACCAGGCATTTAATCTTAACAGAAGAAGGAATAAACATTGCTAAGAAAGCAACTTTAGTATTAGATGGTATGGATAACTTGCTTACTGAAGCTAACATTCAAAAGAAAGAAATATTTGGTAGCATAAATATTTGCACTAGTTTTGGATTCGGTATAAACCATGTTTCAGAAGCAATCTCTCATCTCTCAAAAATTTATCCACAATTGCATATCAAATTATATTTGACCGATCAGGAAGTAGATCTTGCGAGTAATGGATTCCATTTAGAGATTAAAGTTGGAGATGCAATTAATGAAAAAAACATTGTAAGAAAATTAGCAACAAACTATAGAGTATTATGTGCATCTCCTCACTATTTAGAAAAAAATGGCACACCAAAAAGATTAGAGGAACTAGAGCACCATAATTGTCTTTTCATACAAGAGAAGAATTCATCTTTTGGCTTATGGACACTTGAAAAAAAAGGTATCGAATATCCAGTCCGTATCAGAAGTCATCTTTCGACTAACTGCGGAAGTGTTGCAATGCAATGGAGTTTGAATGCTCATGGAATCATGCTGCGCTCTTGGTGGGATGTTTATCCTCATATCAAGGACGGCACACTTATAAATATACTACCAGATTATAAGCAAAGTGCTAATATATGGGCCGTCTACCCTACCAGAATCTCAGATTCGGAAAAGATGCATAAATGCATTGATTTTTTATCGAAATATTTTAGCAAGCTACCTCATCAGATATAAAATATATTATTAAATGTAATTAACTTTTAGTTTAATTACATTTAATATATTTTATTTACCACCAATTCTGTGTTAGCGAAATCATAAATAAATCAAATCTATAAGATTTATCTTTATTTAAATTAAGTAAATGCTTCTACTAATACAGTAAAGCCGGAAACTAAATTCCGGCCTCAAGGACGTAAAAATTTACTTATTCACAAAATCTTCGCCGAGCTGGATATCTTTCCTCAACGTATCGAGCATACCTTCCAGCGCCTGCTGTTCAAACGCGCTCAGCTTGCCGATAGACTGGCGTTCTTCCACGCCATTTTTGCCCAGCAACAGTGGCTGAGAGAAGAAGCGAGCATACTGACCATCGCCCTCCACATAAGCACACTCCACAATGCCTTTCTCACCCTGAAGGGCACGAACCAGAGAGAGCCCCAGACGCGCCGCCGCCTGTCCCATCGACAGCGTTGCAGACCCGCCGCCCGCTTTGGCTTCCACCACTTCCGTACCCGCATTTTGAATACGTTTGGTGAGATCGGCCACTTCCTGATCGCTAAAGGAGACGCCAGGGATCTGCGACAGCAGCGGCAGAATGGTCACGCCAGAGTGGCCGCCGATCACCGGCACTTCCACTTCGGTCGCTTTTTTGCCTTTCAGTTCCGCCACGAAGGTATTTGAGCGGATGATATCCAGCGTGGTGACGCCAAACAGTTTGTTCTTGTCGTAAACGCCTGCTTTTTTCAGCACTTCCGCGGCGATTGCCACCGTAGTATTCACCGGATTTGTGATTATGCCAATGCAGGCTTTCGGGGCGGTTTTCGCCACCTGCTGCACCAGGTTCTTCACGATCCCGGCGTTCACATTGAACAGATCGGAACGATCCATGCCAGGTTTACGCGCAACGCCCGCGGAGATCAGCACCACATCCGCGCCTTCCAGCGCCGGGGAAGCGTCTTCACCCGAGAAGCCTTTGATCTTCACATCGGTCGGGATATGGCTGAGATCGACGGCCACGCCAGGGGTGACGGGGGCGATATCATAGAGAGTAAGTTCTGAGCCTGAAGGTAGTTGGGTCTTAAGTAGTAGGGCAAGCGCCTGACCGATACCGCCAGCGGCACCAAGGACTGCAACTTTCATCCGAAACTCCTTATTGTGGTTAATGTCATTCAGGGTGACCTGTCATGTACCGCGTAACCGACGCAGGGCACTGCCTGTTATACTCCGTTGCGGCGACCTTAATTCACGGCGTAAATAATTACAATCTAATTACTTACAGAATGAGGGGTATTTAGCAGCCTTGCTACAAAATTGCTCACTCATTTACCGGGAAAGGCCTTTTTCACGTAACCAAATCCACATCAACTATCACTTAAACTATAACCAGTGATCTGGTTAAAACAACATCATTTTCATAACATTTAATTTACTTTTAACCTTATTTGCAGGCCGTGATATAGGCATGTTTATTAATGGTAAATTTTGCTAAGATCCGCCCCTTCTCGCGATTAAAACCCGCCTTTTTTGCAGATTATTTGCATAAAAATGCATTTATATGCATAATAATGTTAATTTCATCACCATATACGGGTGACTTATGCGAAGTTCGACCAAACAAGAAGAATTAGTGAAGGCGTTTAAAGCGCTATTAAAAGAAGAAAAGTTTAGCTCTCAGGGAGAGATCGTCCAGGCGCTGCAGGAGGAAGGATTCGAGAATATCAATCAGTCCAAAGTCTCCCGCATGCTGACCAAGTTTGGCGCGGTTCGCACCCGCAACGCCAAGATGGAGATGGTCTACTGCCTGCCTGCTGAGCTCGGCGTACCAACCACGTCCAGCCCGCTGAAAAATCTGGTGCTGGATATCGATTATAACGATGCCGTTGTGGTTATTCACACAAGCCCGGGAGCGGCCCAGCTCATTGCCCGCCTGCTCGATTCACTGGGTAAAGCGGAAGGCATCCTCGGCAGCATCGCTGGCGACGACACCATCTTCACCACCCCTGCCCGCGGTTTTACGGTGAAAGATCTCTACGAAGCCATTCTGGTGCTGTTTGAGCAAGAGCTGTGATCCTGCCTGTCCTCTGGCCAGCGGCCAGAGGATCATTCCTCTTTACCGCTTCGTTTCCTCCGTATCCCTCTATATCCCGTTTGGCATTAAGTGCTAAAAATTGGTTAAAACCATATATACAGTGAATACCACCTTTCAAAATCGCACGAAAAATCAAATCGTTCTATCCATATGATTTCCCTATAAAATACCCTGGTACATAGCACTAAAACACCATTTTCTATTCCTTAAGGTAATAAAAAATGATTTTATTAAAACAGATTTACACCTGAAATCATTAGTCTGGTATTAATTTTTAATGTGATTAGTTTATACTTATTTTCGTGATGAGGATCACAAAACAAAGACCTTCCAAATAATTCGACGAGGTGTAGATCATGAAAATCAAAACAACAGTAGCCGCTCTGAGCATCCTTTCTGTCATCTCCTTCGGTGCTTTTGCAGCAGACTCTATTAATAGTGAGCAGGCGCAAAATCGTCAGGCTATGGGCACCATCTCCGTTGGCGCTATCGGTTCTTCACCGATGGATATGCACGAGATGCTGAACAAGAAAGCGGAAGAACAAGGTGCTTCTTCTTACCGCATCATTGAAGCGCGTACCGGAGACCACTGGCACGCAACGGCTGAACTGTACAAATAAGTTCGTTTAAAAGGTCGGTAACGTTTCAAAATACAGATTATCTACAGCGGTTCAGGATACGCCCTCTTTTTCCTCTCACCGCTGTCGCACATGGTGGAGTAAAAAATATGAAAAACGCAATTATCATCGCTTCTCTTGGCCTGGCTTCCGTTCTCTCTTTCGGCGTTAGCGCGGCAGAGCAAATCAGCGCAGAACAAGCACAGAGTCTGCAATCAATGGGTACCGTCTCCGTATCTCAGGTCGGTAGCTCACCGATGGATATGAACAGCGCATTATCAGCAAAAGCAGAAAAAGAAGGCGCCAGCGGCTATCGCATCATTGAAGCGCGTTCCGGTAACACCTGGCACGCGACCGCAGAACTGTACAAATAAACCCTCGTCGTCTTGTCCGACGACTTGCCCCCGCCGTTACGCGGGGGCTTTTTTATGTCCGGGAGAGGTTGAAACGCAACATCCCCTCGAGCTCCTCTTCCGCTTCATCAAACAGCAGAATTAGCGCGCCATAACGCCGCTTCTGTTTCTCATCAAGATGCAGGAACTCTATTTCCAGCGGGAGCGGGAGCTGACTTCCGGTAACGACATCCCATAGAGAATCCAGATCGTGTACCAGCCCACTTTTGAGCGTGAAGAGGCGGGAGAACTCCCGGTAAAAATCACCCTGATTCTCTATTTCATCAAAATCAAAAGAATAGACTTCCATCGCCTGCCCTCAATTTCCCACTGCTTTATTCCGCCTCTAAGTATAGCCATAAAAAAACCGACGCTCAGGCGTCGGTTTTAAGAGGGGGAAACTAGCTGTTGGTTAACGCACTCTGATACTTATGCAGCATCGCCACCAGCCGCCCAACGGGTTCAGTGACCTGCGGTGAAGCATCCCAGACGCGCAGTTTTTCCTGATAGATATCCAGCTCTTCCAGCAGGCGCAGGAAGTAGCGCCGACGTTTATCATCGTTGCCCGCGGAGATGACGCTGTCCGCCGTGCGTCTAAGCTGGCGGTGAAACTCTGAGAGATCCTGATTCACCGGCACTGGCGCATCGCGCAGCCGCTGGTGCGCGATAATAAGCGACAGCGCCAGACGGAATTTAGCAATGTCGTCCGGGAATTTATTCAACAGCAGAAAGAGTTGCTGATAGAGCGCTGGCAAATGATTCACTTTACGTCGCGCGGAATTGGTGGTCATCGCTGAAACCGCCGCCGATACAAACTGGTTCAATAATACCCGTCCGGTACGTTCACGCGAATTATCACGAATAATCAGGATAACCATTAGCGCCAGGAAGCAGCCCACCAGTTGCCCCAACGCGCTGTCGAGGAACTTACTGAACTCAAATGTCATCGGGTTGTCGAGGACAATGATGTTGATAGTACTCGCCAGTGCCCCAAGCGAGCCCAGCCGCCGTTTCTGTACTTCAATACCGATAAAGAACGCCAACACTGCAAGGCTGATACAGAGCAGCAGCATACTTTGCTGCGTTGAGGGGATGATCACCAGGAAGAATAGCGTTCCCAGCGGTAGCGCCAGTAGCGTACCGTAAAGGAAGTCGACGGCCACCATGCGAGGGTTAGGCAGGCGCATAGCAAGGGCTGTCACTACCGCAATCATCACCATCGCCCCGCTACCGGACGTCCAACCCGTCCACAGCCAGAAGAGTGTTCCCAGCACACAGGAAACGGTTGTACGCCAGAAGTTAACCATCGCGTGGTGACGTTCGGCAGATTCTGCCTTCACCACCACCTCGTCCTGCAATATTTCTTCTTCACGGGCGCTGATTTTAGCGTTGCCGATCACCCCGCGTTTCAACAGCAGGTAGCGCGTTGCCGTCCCTATCCAGCCATAAATCGTGACCGGTGTGCCGTGTTCGCCCGTCCAGGCCATTACCCGACGCATACGTTTTAGCTGACGGTGAACGTCCTGAACCGTCTCCACCGGCTCGGCAAAGAGTTCACGGTAGTCATCGGTGACGGTCTCCGGACGAGTATTCTGAATAATGTAGGTTTCGCAGGCCTGGGTAATCATCGTCAGCGAGACGGTATTCAGCGCTTTTAAGCGGCGATTGGCGCGTGACCAACGGGAAGATTCCATGCTCAGGTTACTGCGCATGCCGCCCAACGCCGCGGTGCGGCGTACCAGCCCGCTCCAGGCACGGTCAACCTCTTCGCTGTCACCGTGTTTGATGCACAACTGCATCAGGCGGTATTGATCGATAAGCAGGTTATCCAGCTCAAGATCGATCTCTTTTTTAATTGAACGTGGGGAGAAAAGCAGGTCGGCCATGATCGCACAGACGATACCGATCACGATTTCGCTACAGCGTTCCACGGCAAACTGTGGCGTTAGCAGCGGCTCAGCCTGAATGGTAATGACGATAATTAACGCCGTATAGCCCGCAAGCCCCCATGCGTAGGAGTTCTCAACGCGCACCAGCGAGGAGAGCCACGTACAAAAACCAGCCCAGATACAGCACACCAGAATCATTAACAGCGGGGCGCGAATCATCAAAATAATGATCGTTAACGCAGCGATACAGCCGATAAAGGTTCCGATAATACGCAGCATCCCGCGGTAGCGAATGGCGCCTGAGTACGGTTCGCCACCGGCGGCAAAGGCCGGGCCCGCCGTCACGATCGCAGCAGTCAGTACCGCCCAGCGCGGCGTTTCCAGTTCAAAATGGAAACCGATGAACAGCGCCAGAACAATCGCGCATGCCAGCTTGATAGCAAAGCGAATGTGCTGGTTGGCAATGCTAAAGATCCCCATGGCGATTAACCGAACTCACGCAAACGCAGCGCCAGTTTCTGGAAGAAGGTCATGTTCCGGGCATCGCGATCCTTCTCACCGGTGATCACCACCGTCGCCGTCGTCCCGGCAGGCCAGACGTTCTCCTGCTGCTCATCCAGGTGGATACGCACCGGCACACGCTGTGCCAGACGCACCCATTCAAGGTTGGAATCGATGGTTGCCATGCCTTTTGCGTCGTTGCTGCTGCTGGCGTTAGTCACCCCCGCGGCAACGCTATCGACGGTTCCTTTAATGACGCGATTGCTGCCAAGCGGCGTCACTTCTGCCCGGTAGCCCTTACGCACACCTTCCAGTTTGGTCTCTTCCAGATAAGCCAGTACATAGAACGAATTTTTTTTCACCAGCGCTACGGCGGTCGAGCCGCGGGTAATAAATTCACCGCCGAAAACGTTGAGGTTAGTCACCCAGCCGTCTGCCGGGGCGCGGATCACCGTGCGTTCGAGGTCAAGACGCGCCAGGTCGCGCGTCGCCTGCGCTTTTGCCAATTGATGTTCAACGGTTTGCAGCACGTTATTGGCCTGGTCAATTTCTTCACGCGACATCGCCTGGATACCTAACTGATTACGACGTCCGGCTTCACGACGCTTTTCGCTGGCCAGCGCTTTGTAATAGGAGACATCAGCCTCGGCTTCTTCCAGCGCTTTCTGGTAACGTGGCTGGTCAATCGTGAACAATACCTGGTCTTTCTTAACCAGTTGGTTATCCTTGATATTTACTTGAGTAATCAGCCCGGAAACATCGGGCGCGATGGCAACCACGTCGGCGCTGAAACGCGCATCACGCGTCCACGGCGACTCGGTGTAGTACACCCAGGCGCGGAAAATGGCGACGAAAGCCAGAATGACCAGTATCAGTGTGATAGCTGTACGGGAGATTTTTCTTATTAGCGTTTTCACATCTACCTCAAACGAACAAACGTGATATCAGATAAAAAAGACAGCAATACAATGCTGTGTTGAACAGCGCAGGGTGCCAGACAAAGTCATAGATACCGGTTGGGATAAGCAGTCGCCTCACCCCCCAGAAGATGGCGAGCGACAATAGCAACTCAAAGAAGATCGGCGGGAATGACAGGCCGAAAATCACAATGACAGGAAACAGACTCATGTTGACCTTGGTTTAGACTAGCGTGCAGGTGAGAGTGCGCTTTAATTATTCAGCTAACAGTATATTAACGTAACTGTTATGCCGTTATCTATATATTGTGATCTAAATCACTTTTAAGCCAGAGTGAATAATGGAACGACTAAAACGAATGTCGGTGTTTGCGAAAGTGGTCGAGCAAGGCTCGTTCACCGCCGCCGCGAAACAGCTTCAGATGAGCGTCTCTTCCATCAGTCAGACTGTATCAAAGCTGGAAGATGAGTTACAAGTCAAGCTGTTAAACCGCAGCACACGTAGTATAGGACTCACAGAAGCCGGCAAAATTTATTACCAGGGCTGCCGCCGTATGCTGTTTGAAGCACAGGACGTCCACGAACAACTTTATGCTTTTAACAACACGCCTATCGGCACGCTGCGAATCGGTTGTTCTTCAACTATGGCACAAAATGTCCTCGCGCGGATCACCGCAGAGATGTTGAAAGAATACACCGGGCTGACGGTGAATCTGGTTACGGGTATTCCGGCGCCTGACCTGATTGCCGACGGCCTGGATGTGGTGATCCGCGTCGGCGCGTTGCAGGATTCCAGCCTCTTCTCCCGCCGGTTAGGCTCGATGCCGATGGTTATCTGTGCCGCCAAAAGTTATCTGCAACAGGCGGGCATTCCCGAGAAACCCGCCGACCTCGCCAACCATTCGTGGCTGGAATACAGCGTGCGTCCGGATAACGAATTTGAGTTGATTGCCCCTGAGGGGCTGACCACACGCGTGATCCCGGAGGGGCGTTTTGTCACGAACGACCCGATGACGCTGAGCCGCTGGCTCTCTGCGGGAGCAGGGATCGCTTATGTGCCGCTGATGTGGGTGATTGAGGAAATTAACCGGGGTGAGGTAGAGATATTGCTGCCGCGCTATCAGTCCGATCCACGTCCGGTATACGCACTCTATACCGAGAAAGATAAGCTGCCGTTAAAGGTGCAGGTATGCATTAACTACCTGACGGATTACTTTGTCGAGGTGGCGAATTTGTATCAGGGGATGCGTGACAGAGGTGAGACGGGCGAGCGGTAAGATAACTGCCTGCCAGGCCTACAATCTTCCGTAGGCCTGACAAGGCAAAATTACGCCGTGCCGCCTACCGTCAGGTTGTCCACCTTCAGCGTCGGCTGGCCCACGCCAACTGGCAGGCTCTGCCCCTCTTTACCGCAAACGCCCACGCCGTTATCCAGCTTCAGGTCATTACCGACCATAGAGATCTGCTGCATGGTTTCGATACCGGAACCAATCAGCGTCGCGCCTTTCACCGGTTTCGTGACCTTGCCGTTTTCGATCAGATACGCTTCAGAGGTAGAGAAAACAAACTTGCCGGAGGTGATATCCACCTGGCCGCCGCCAAAGTTAGGCGCGTAGATGCCATACTCAACGGATTCGATAATCTCCTGCGGCGTCGATTTCCCGGCCAGCATGTAGGTGTTGGTCATCCGCGGCATCGGCAGATGCGCATAGGATTCACGACGGCCGTTCCCGGTCGGCGCAACGCCCATCAGACGCGCGTTGAGCTTGTCCTGCATATAGCCTTTCAGCACACCATTTTCGATCAGTACATTGTACTGGCCCGGCGTCCCTTCATCATCGATAGCCACGGAGCCACGGCGATCCTGCATGGTGCCGTCATCGACAACCGTACACAGTTCGGAGGCCACCAGTTCGCCCATATGACCGCTGAAAACAGAGGTGCCGCGACGGTTGAAGTCGCCTTCCAGACCATGGCCCACCGCCTCATGCAGCAGTACACCCGGCCAGCCAGCGCCCAGCACCACCGGCAAGGTGCCCGCTGGTGCGGCTACTGCCGAGAGATTCACCAGCGCCATACGCACGGCTTCTTTTGCCCATGCATCCGCGCGCACTTCACCGTCGAGATCCGCCAGGAAGTAGTCATAACCAAAGCGACCGCCGCCGCCGCTGGCGCCGCGCTCGCGTTTTCCGTTGTCGTCAACCTGTACACTCACAGATAAACGCACCAGCGGGCGCACGTCCGCTGCCAGCGTGCCATCCGTTGCCGCGACCAGGATCAATTCATAAACACCCGTCAGGCTGGCGGAGACTTCCTGTACACGCGTATCAGCCGCCCGCGCGACTTTATCCACCCGACGCAGAATATCGAGTTTCTCTTCACGGCTCATGCTTTGCAGAGGATCAAGCGAGGTATAAAGTGGCGAATGGTCTACCGCGCCAAGGGTACGTACTTTGCCATCACCCGCGTCGCGCACGATGGTACGCGCCGCCTGTGCGCTTTGCTCCAGCGCCTGTAAGCTTATCTGATCCGCGTAGGCAAACCCGGTTTTCTCACCGCTTACCGCACGCACACCCACGCCCTGGTCGATATTGTAGGAGCCATCTTTGATGATGCTGTCTTCTAAAACCCAGGACTCGTGATAGCTCGACTGAAAATAGAGATCGCCATAGTCGAGACGGCGCTCGGCGAGTTGACCAAGAATGTCAAACAGACGCTGATGATTCAGGCCGTTCGCTGCCAGCAATTGTTCACTTACCAGGTTTAGACTCATTATTCGCTACTCGTTAGTTACCGCTAAGATGCTCGTGTTAAAAGAGTGAGGCAATTGTACGATTGCGTCAAATCATTGCTTTGTATCGCTGCGCGCCTGGCGCAGCACTTCGTTGATTTGCGGCGAATCGATTGGCCCGGTGATGCGATAGCGCAGGATGGAGACTTTGCTCCACAATGGCCCCAGCACTTTACTGGCCGCAAAGACTGCCGCACCGATGATCGGGTTGATGGCAAACGCCGTCGCCACGCCAACGGTGGCGGAGATTTCAGGCGCGACGATGGCCTCCGTCGCCAGTTGACGGCGGACTAAATCCACCGACCCTTTCATGGCAATATCCGCTTCCAGACCGTCGACCAGCGTGTCATCCGTATTCAGCACACCGTCTTTGATCCACGCGGTGCTGCGGATAGAGTCAAAGTAAAACCCTTCGCTAAACGTGTCGCTGAAATCGAAGCGCAGCTTACGCAGCAGAGCATCGACGCTCAGCAAGCGCAGCAACTGGCCGGCATGTCCGGTGCTCAAATCGGTAAACTGACCTTTGCCGATACGCGTTTTAAGTATGCCATTTAATGTAGGTACATCCGGCTGCCACGGGCTGGCTCGCCAGTGTAAATCGTAGTCCAGATCGATGGATGAGTCGCGGATCGGCGTAGAAACGCCGAAGAACGCCACGGCATCATCAATCTTCTTGCCACGCAGTTTACCTTTTAGCGACGTGCGCTGGCCGCTCGCCGAGTTAACCCATACGCCATCGCTGGTCAGGCGGGCAAAGCCCGTGTCCACCAGCCCGTTGCTCAGGGTCATCGTATCGTTTTTAATGGTGAAATCACCGTCAATGCGGCCATACTTTTGCCCCCACAACCAGCACTCAGCACAGCGTAGCTGGAGATCCGGCCAGCCGCGGAAATCGATACGGCTGGCAGTCAGCGGGCCCGCTGGCGCCTGCGTTATCGGGGTAGAAGCGGGGTTGTAATAGAGATAACGAATGGCCGCCTGCCATGGGGCGTTATCGCGCATCGTCAGCGTGGCGTTCACTTCGCGCCCCTGTGCATCCACTTTTGTTCCCTGCGCGGAAGGCTGCGACACAATGCTCAGGTTGTTCCACTGCTGCCCGCCAAAAGTCAGCGACGGTGTACGTAACGTAATCTGCTGCGGGAAGACCGCAGCCGAGCTGGCATCGCTGGCTGCACCCTGCTGGAACAGCGCCAGCCACTGCGCGCCATCCATCGGCGGCAGGTTCAGTTCAACGCCCTGCTGTTCCGGCAGAGGCGGGTTGGTGCGGCTATCGCTTGCCCAGATTGCCCGATCCAGCGTCAGTTTCTGGTTCAACAGCCAACGGCTGTTGAGATGATTTTCATCGCCAAACTTGCCGGTTAAATCGAAGCTTTTCAGGTTGCCACTGACATTAATTTTGACCGGTAGCGGCTCTCCAGCCGATTTATTAGCCGGAGCAGGTAAGTGACTACTTACATTTTTCAGATCCCCGGTAATACCGACCTTGTAAGTCGGGCTTCCCTGATAGGGAAGCTCAATATTCACTTTCCCCTGCCACGGTACGCTACCGCCTATTTCGTCGTTGAGGGCTTTTGGCAGAACCCCCGTCCGGGCTGGCTGCCAGTTGGCGTCCATATTGACACCGACCTGATACGACTTTTCACCTTCGCGGGTATTAAAATCGACCTTCAGCGGCTGATTAAACCAGGTCGCCGTCATCGGCTGGCTCTGCAAGTCACCGTTAGAGAAGCTGAATTTGCCGCTCAGATTTTGCAGGGTACTGTCGAGCGGTTTGATAAACAGGCTGTTGTTATTGAGCGCCACATCGCCAGTCGCATGTACCAGCTCGCCGTTGAGCGGGATATCAAGTTGTAAGCGAGCACTCACATTCCCATCAAGTTGTAGCTCATCCAGCGTCGCGCCTAACGATTCTTTCAGCGGTGTTTCATTGAAATACGGCCCAACCGCCTTACCCGGCCCGTTGATATCGGCATCGATCAGCAGCTTCTCTTTCGCATAATCCGGGATCATCGCGTTGAGGTTGCTGGCCGTCACGCCGCCCAGTTGCACTTTATCCGCCTTCATCCACAAACCGTCATTGAGGAAGTCGAGATGAATGTCCAGATCGGTAAGTGCAGGCCAGTCAGGCTGGAAGGCAAAGGTCGCGTTACGCAGCGGTACAGAGACCTCAAATTGCCCTTCGTTGTGCTTATATGGGAAGAGATGCGGATTGCCACCGTAAACCAGCGTGGCGTTGTCGGCCTGACCGCCTTTAATCGCCCCGCTCAGGTAATCAACCAGGTCTTTACCCATCAGATTTTCCGGGAAGTATCGCCAGGCCTGACCACCGTCATCCGTGCTGATCCCGGCCAGAATGCCGAGCCAGGGCTGGTCATCTTTTGGTTGCAAATAGCGAAATCCGCCCGCTGCGCGCACGGCTTTAGCTTCTACATCAATATTGCGCCCATCAAGCATGAAGCCTTTATCATTGTTCTGCCAGTTGAGCGTGGCGGTACCTTTGGCTATTTCCAGCGGCGCGCGAAAGACCGTTTCATACGGCATCTTCGCTTGCTGCATATTCACTTTCAGCTCGCCATCTTCAACACTGCCGGTCGCCTCGCCGGAAACATTTTCCGCACCAGGTAGTAACTTCCACTGTTTCCACGCCAGGTCGCTCCACGTCGCCTGGAAACGGGTTTTCCCGGTCGCCTGGAGTGGAATGTCCAGCCCCAGAGATTCAATCATGCCGTTTGGCTGCGTGGTGCGCCAGATTTCACCCAGCGTCGGCGAGAGTTTATCGGCAATAGGCAACAGGCCATTGAGACCGGCCAGTGACAAATGACTGGCGCGAATGCGTAGCTCATCGCTACGCAGATTATTTTTCCCACCGACTTCCTGTTGCGGTATCCACGCCAGCGCCAGTGCGCCTCGCGGCCAGGGGGTATCGTCAATAGAAATGCGAGTGTCCGGAATGCGAAATTCCCACCCTGATTTTTCCCGCGAAAGGTGTGCCGTCAGGTTATCTACGGCAAGGTGATGGTCTTTCTTATCGCCTTCCCAGCTTGCGCCGCCTTTTTTCAACCAGACGTCGCCGCTGGAAATCTCGCCCTTGTCGAGCGAAGCCCAGGCCTCAAGGCTGAAGCGCGCGCTGGTCAACGCGATGTTGTCCTGCATCCAGCGACCCAGCCAGGGTTTAACGTCGATGTCATCCGCCTGCAGCCACAGCTTGCCTTTGTTCAGCAATCCGTTTTCATCACGCAGATCCATACGCACTTTCATCAGACCGTGCTGCCCGGTCAGGCTGGTGAGACTCAGTTCCCCCTCCGCACGGTGACGGTTTTTGCCGTTCAGCCAGGTAAGCTGAGGCACCGCCAGTTCGGCGCGCTGGCCGGAAAGTGTCAGGAAGCTGAGATGGCTGTCGCGCAGGGTAAACTGGTCAAACTGACGCAGGAAGAGATCGCCAATGCGATCGCCCTGTAGCGCATCACCGCTGTCATTACTTTGCAGCGGCTTATTCGTGTGAATGTTGAGTTGCCAGAAAGTGAGGTCGCGAAACTGCCAGCGCATATGCAGCAGGCTTTGCCAAACATCCAGCGCCAGCGAAACGCGCTTAACAGACATCTCGCCGCCATCGTCATCAAGCCCGGCTTTGATATCGCGCACTTCCAGCGTCGGCCCAAAGTTTTCCCAACTGGCGTGAATTTCCGATGCGTCAACCGGCTGCCCTACCGCCGAAGAGATTTTCGCGAGGATCTGCGGACGCCACTGGTTCAGGTGCGGCAATACGAGACGCAGGCCGCTCACCAGCAGCGCAGCAATGACAATCAGTGTTGCCACGGTGAGCAGTAAAATCCCCGGCAATCGCCTCACGCTTCTCTCCTTGTGTCGCAGCAGCCTGCTTTACATCATCACCACATCAAACTGCTCTGGGTTATAGAGCGGTTCGATTTGTACTTTGACCTGCTTGCCCACGAAAATCTCTACTTCCGCCAGCGCATGCGATTCGTCACCCTTCAGCGTTTCTGCGACCGACGGCGATGCATACACCAGGAAGCGGTCGGAGTCATACGCATGATGCACCCGCACAATTTCACGCATGATTTCGTAACACACGGTCTCAACCGTTTTCACCGTTCCGCGTCCATGACACGTCGGGCACTGATTGCAAAGCACATGTTCCACGCTTTCACGGGTACGTTTACGGGTCATCTCCACCAGCCCAAGCTGGGAGAAGCCGTTGATACTGGTTTTCACCCGATCTTTGCTCAGCGCCTGCTCCAGCGAGTGCAATACGCGACGGCGGTGATCTTCATTATTCATATCGATAAAGTCGATGATGATAATGCCGCCCAGATTACGCAGCCGTAGCTGCCGGGCAATGGCCTGGGTCGCTTCAATGTTGGTGTTGAAGATCGTGTCGTCGAGATTACGATGGCCGACAAACGCGCCGGTGTTGATATCCACCGTGGTCATTGCTTCGGTCTGATCGATAATCAGATAGCCGCCAGACTTCAGCTCTACTTTGCGTTCCAGCGCGCGCTGAATTTCGTTCTCGACGTCAAAGAGATCGAAAATCGGCTGATGGCCGCTGTAGTGCTCCAGCTTGCTGGTCATCTCAGGGATATATTCGGCGGTAAACTCCAGCAGCGCTTCGTAGGTCAAACGCGAATCAACGCGAATGCGGTCAAGCTGCGCGTCGGCAAAATCACGCAGAACGCGCTGGGCCAGCGCCAGTTCACCGTACATCTGGTAACGCGTCTGCTGGCGTTTTTTACGCTCCATCACTTTAGTCCAGACGCGTTTAAGGTATGCGGCATCGGATGCGAGATCCTCTTCGCACACGCCTTCCGCCGCTGTGCGGATGATAAAACCGCCCTGCTCGTCGCAGTACTCCGCCACCACCTTTTTCAGGCGCTCACGCTCTGCTTCACTTTCGATACGCTGGGAAACGCCAACGTGCGAGGCGCCAGGCATAAAGACCAGATAACGGGAAGGGAGCGTGATGTCGGTGGTCAGGCGCGCGCCTTTGGTGCCGAGCGGATCTTTCACCACCTGCACCATCAGATCCTGCCCCTGGCGCACCAACTCAGAGATGTCGCGCACGGTGAACTGTTTCTGTTCTTCGCCCGCCACGCATTCGGTGTGCGGCATAATATCGGAAGCGTGAAGGAATGCGGCCTTATCCAGGCCAATATCTACAAAAGCCGCCTGCATCCCTGGCAAAACCCGACTGACACGACCCTTGTAGATATTGCCTACGATTCCGCGTCGCGCTTCACGCTCAATATGAATTTCCTGCAAAATGCCGCCATCGATATACGCCACGCGCGTTTCGGATGGCGTCACATTCACTAATAATTCAGCCGTCATGTTTATCCCTTTCCTCACGTAGTGAGTTAAAGTTACTGAGCAACTCATACGTTTCCACCAGCGGTAAGCCGACTACGGCGTGATAGCTGCCATTTATCTTCCTGACAAAACAGCCACCCAACCCTTGAATACCGTATGCACCTGCTTTATCTAAAGGTTCACCGCTGGCAACGTAGCCTGCGATATCGTGTTCTGAAAGCACTCTGAACGTCACATCCGTGGCAACCAGTACGTCGATCGTGTTCTGGCTGTCTGCCAGCGCGACGGCGGTCATCACCTGATGCGTTTCCCCTGAAAGCTTGCCCAGCATCTCTGCGGCATGAGCGGCATCACGCGGTTTCTCCAGCACTTCGCCATTGAGGATAACTATAGTATCCGCGCCCAGAACCGGAAGGTCTTGATTGACCATCGTCACCCCGGCCTGTGCTTTTTCTCGCGCCAGACGCGTCACGTACTGTTGCGCGCTCTCCTGTGGACGGCGCTGCTCTTCTATACCCGGAACCACTTTTTCAAATGTGACGCCCAACTGAGTAAGCAGTTCCTGGCGACGCGGGGAACCTGAAGCGAGATAAATTTTCATAACGACCTTTATTGTACGGCGAATTGCTGACGAACTTTGCGCATCAGGAGGAAGATCCACGGCCAGAGTACGCCATTGACTACACTACTCCAGAACACTTCTGGTCGGAAAGAGACGTTGATCACTAAAAACTCTGACCAGAAAACAATAATATCCGTCGCCAGCGATAGCAGAATGACCACCAGCGCCTGCTGCCAGAGCGCCAGGTTGCGAAACAATTGGTATTTGAGCACAACCATGTATGCCACGATGCTCAGCGACAGCGCGCGCACACCCAGCGTTGAACCGCTGATGAGATCCAGTATTGCGCCCATCACAAAGCCCGTACCCACATTCACCCGATGCGGCAGCGCCAGTGACCAGTAAAGCAGAATGAGAAGAACCCAGTTTGGCCGGAAAACAATAATGTTGTCCGGCCACGGCATCACTTGCAGCAACAGTGCAATAAGAAATGAGAGCCAGATGACCCAACGTCCCTGGCTACGGTAACTTGCCACTATGGCCCTCCCTGAGGGGAGAGCTCAGCAGGTTGAGTTTCCACAGGCGGGGTCGCAAGCCCAGTGGCAGGCGCCGGAACCGGTGTTGGCGGGCCCATCGCATCCGGAGACGGCAGCACCTGCGGCATCATCTGCATCAGACGTTCGTTAGCCACGCGATGCACATCTTCCGGCGTCATCGGGTTCGCGCCGTTACGATCGGCCCCCCACAATAGCAGCAGGTAACGCAAGCGCTGCAAGCCCGCAGTAGGACGCGCCTGAATCACGGTGTATGCGCGCTGCGTATCCAGCTTCACGGAGGACACGACGGCAACCGGATACCCTTCCGGGAAGCGACCACCAAGGCCTGACGTCACCAGCACATCACCGACACGGATATCGGTATTTGCCGGCAGATGTTCAAGCTGGAGATCGTCAGTGCAGCCGTTACCGGCGGCAATCACGCGGATATCATTACGCAGTACCTGAATAGGCAACGCGTGAGTGGCATCGCAAATCAACAGCACGCGGCTGGTCAGTTTGGCGACGGCCACCACCTGACCGACAACACCTTTGTCACTGATAACCGGCTGGCCTTCATAAACACCGTTCACGCTGCCTTTGTCGATAACCACCTGATCGCTGTAGGGATCGTTAACGGTAGAGATCACCTGCGTCACCATTTTTTGCTCATCCTGACGCAATGGCGAACCCAGAAGTTCACGTAAACGGGCGTTTTCCTGTTTGTACTGACCCAGCATCAGCAGGTCGCTGTTTTTCAGCAGCAGTTCCTGGCGTAACGCGCGGTTTTCAAGTTCGAGTTGGTCACGTGAGGCCAGCGTTTGCGACACGCTGTCGAGTAATTCCCGGGGACCATTTGAGACAAAATAGAAAGGACTGACGGCGGTATCCATGTACGTTCGGATTTGGCTGAACGTACCGAGGCGGCTGTCGGCGATGATAACGCCAAGCGCAATCAGAACCGCCAGGATAAGGCGAATCTGTAGCGACGGGCCACGGCTAAAAATGGGCTTCATAGGCTATGCGTATTCTCGTGTCAGTAAAATCAAGGGTAGCCCGAAAGCTACCCCGGACTCAGGCTGACTACTCTTCGCTAAACAAGTCGCCGCCGTGCATATCGATCATTTCCAGCGCTTTGCCACCACCGCGCGCCACACAGGTCAGCGGATCTTCAGCAACAACGACAGGAATGCCCGTTTCTTCCATTAACAGGCGGTCAAGGTTACGCAGCAGCGCACCACCACCGGTCAGCACCATACCGCGCTCGGAGATATCGGATGCCAGTTCTGGTGGGCACTGTTCCAGTGCGACCATTACCGCGCTCACGATACCGGTCAGCGGTTCCTGGAGTGCTTCAAGGATTTCGTTGGAGTTCAGAGTGAAGCCGCGAGGCACACCTTCAGCCAGGTTACGGCCACGCACTTCGATTTCACGCACTTCATCGCCCGGGTAAGCGGAGCCGATTTCGTGTTTGATGCGCTCTGCGGTCGCTTCACCGATCAGAGAGCCGTAGTTACGACGAACGTAGTTAATGATAGCTTCATCGAAACGGTCGCCGCCGATACGCACGGAGGAGGAGTAAACCACGCCGTTCAGGGAGATGACCGCAACTTCAGTGGTACCACCACCGATATCCACCACCATAGAGCCGGTCGCTTCGGAAACGGGCAGACCTGCGCCGATTGCCGCAGCCATCGGTTCTTCAATCAGGAACACTTCACGCGCGCCAGCGCCCTGTGCGGATTCGCGAATCGCACGACGCTCAACCTGAGTTGCCCCGACCGGTACACATACCAGCACGCGCGGGCTCGGACGCATGAAACTGTTGCTGTGCACTTGCTTAATAAAGTGCTGCAACATTTTTTCGGTTACGAAGAAGTCGGCGATAACGCCGTCTTTCATCGGACGGATTGCCGCGATGTTGCCAGGTGTACGACCCAGCATCTGTTTAGCGTCATGACCGACGGCAGCTACGCTTTTGGGTGAACCGGCACGATCCTGACGAATGGCCACCACGGAAGGCTCATTCAATACGATGCCTTGTCCTTTCACGTAAATCAGGGTATTCGCAGTACCCAGGTCAATGGACAGGTCATTGGAAAACATGCCACGAAATTTTTTCAACATACTAAGGGATAATCCTGAAAGCTGGGGCGGAAAACAAAATCCGCTTACTTTACCAACCACACGCAGCAGCGACAAGGCGCAAAAATCATCTGCAACGGTGAAAATTAGTGCAGTTCGTTTCCTCTGTTACAAATCCAACCTGGCTCCATCAGCGTCGGGAGTCATTAACCACACCCCAATCTGGACTTGCAACCTGTTTCAAAGGTCGTCGACTTGCATGATGCGACATATACCCGGCGAGCAGACACGCACACCCCCGAATAAACCGCGCGCATTATTCTACGTGATAAACACGCTAAACAGCAGGTCAAACAGAGTATCTTTGCGAATATTTTTTCACATTCGTGTCAAGTGGTTGTGAGGCGGCAAAAAAATCACCTTGTCCGCCGGAAACGCCACACTCTGTCAGTACCTGCCATTCACTACGGCTCCGGATGCCCGGTGCGAAAACTTGCATGGTTGTGCCTTTACAGGCTTCAACCAGGCTCTGCACCAGCAACTGGTTTTGACTCCGTTTCTCAATATTGCGCACCAGGCCTGGATCAAGCTTGATCAATTCGACCTCAAGCTGCTTGATCCAACTGGTGCTCACCAGGGTTAAACCCGCCTGAATAACGGCGACTCTGGCACCCAGCGCGTTAATTAACCGCACGACGGGTTGCAAACGGCTGATATGTTGACAAACATCCGCCTCTGCAAGTTCAAAAATAATCCGTTTGCGTTGCGATTTTTCGCATTGCATTAAAGTATCACGCAGCCAGCGCTGAAAACGCGGGCGAATCAGCGATTCGACAGAAACCTGTAAGCCAAAGTTTTCTTCCGGCCAGAAATTTAAAAACGGCAGGATGCGGGTAATCTGCAAACGGTCGTACTCTTCCATCAGACCAAATTCCAGCACCATAGGCAGAAACTCCGCCGCAATGACCTCTTCGTTCCCGTCATAAATACGGCAGGTCAGCTCCCGGTGATGGACGCGTCCATCAAGCGTTACCGCCGGTTTCTGGTACAGGCGCGGGCCGCCGCGTCGCAGCATCTGTTCGATCAGCGTTCGCCAGCGTACATTACCGCGACCTTTCTCCGGCAGTGAATCATCATAAATAGCCCAGCTATTACTGCCCTGCAGCACCGCGTTGCGCACGGCGGCTTCCGCGTGCTCCATCACCTGCTGGCTGGTCTGCCCGCCGCGCCAGGCGCAAATCCCGATATGCATCATGTCGTCGCGGTCGAGAATTTTCGTTATCGGCAGCGCATCCGCCGCCTTGAGTAGTTGCCCGGCGATGCTGTCGGCTTCCTTCAGCGTGCGATGCGGCAACAATACAGTAAAGTCGCTGCGGTGGTATCGCGCCAGTAACGCGCCGGGATAACGCATCATAAAGGTGGAAAGCAGGTTGATAAGCATAAAGAGATGCTCTTCGGCCGCTTCGTTACCCCAACTATCACGCAGTAAATCGAGATCCGGCAGGCGTATCATCATCACGATGCCGTGTGCGCCGACGTTTTCCTGATCGTCGAGCAACGTCGCCAGTTGATTATCAAAGAAGAGACGATTGCTGAGCCCGGTTTTATTATCCTGTGCGGCATAGGCGCGGATCAGCGTGTCCATGCGGCTGCGCTGTTCGGCGGCAAACTGAATTTCCGACAGCAGTACATCTATCGCACTGCTGGTACGCGCCGGCCACTCATGAACATTGCCTTTTACCTTTGCACCGCGTTCACCGTTAAGGATGCGGATCGCCCGCGATTCGAGCAGCTCCTGCCCCGCCAGTTGGCGACGTAGCCAGCGCACAGCGATGAACACGATTAACACCATAAAAACAATCGTCAGCGTCAACGGAAGCGTCGTCATCAGCGAGCGGAAATAGTTGGCCATGGGGTCTTGATAAACCAGCTTGATCTGCATGCCAGGGTGTTTGACTGAATCGACCGTCAGTTCGCGATAGCGGTAATAGCTGCCCACCGGGCGATAGCTGCTTTTGCGGGCATAATTGTAAAACGCTTTGCCGTCCTGGATAAATTCGACGTCCACGACATCCACCGGGGCAAAGATTTCATCAAGTTGCGGGGTTAGCTGTTCAAAGGACGTGGTGAGCAAACGGCTATCCAGCACCGTCGCCACCGCCTCGACGCGGCCTTTTACTTTATATTGAATGCCGTTATAGAAGCTTAGCGAGGAACCAATCAGCGTCACCAGGATCGTCAACCCGGTTAGCAAGGTAAAAAAAGCAGAAAATTTCGTCGTTAATCGCATCCCTGATTTAACTCCGTTGGTTAATCGTCACCCGACAAATCGCCTGGCCCCGGCTGCCTTCTCGATGAAGAGTGAGCACTAACATATTAAATGAACCCGGCATACTACCAAATCAGGGGTTTCTGGCAATTTATTGCGCCAAATCGACATAGAATTGTGTGTAGCGAGTATAGTTCTGAGAGTAATTTTACCAAACATCGAGCCATTGAGGATGGGTTATGCAGGCATTAATCTTAGAACAACAGGACGGGAAAACCCTTTCATCGGTACAGCGCATCGACGATAGCCTGTTGCCGCCGGGAGACGTCACCGTAGATATTCAGTGGTCCAGCCTGAATTATAAAGACGCGCTGGCAATCACCGGGAAAGGCAAAATCATCCGCAATTTCCCTATGGTGCCTGGTATTGATTTCGCCGGTACGGTACACGCCAGCGATGACCCGCGTTTTCAACCGGGCCAGCAGGTGCTGCTCACCGGTTGGGGTGTGGGTGAAAATCATTGGGGCGGTCTGTCCGAGCGTGCGCGTGTGAAAGGCGACTGGCTGGTGCCGATGCCAAACGGGCTGGATGGCCGTAAAGCGATGATTATCGGCACTGCAGGTTTCACCGCCATGCTTTGCGTAATGGCGCTTGAAGACGCGGGCGTTCGCCCGGAAGATGGCGAAATCGTAGTGACTGGCGCCAGCGGCGGCGTGGGCAGCACGGCGGTGGCGCTACTGCATAAACTGGGTTATCAGGTGGTCGCTGTTTCTGGTCGCGAAAGCACCCACGATTATCTGCGCCAGTTAGGCGCTAACCGCATTCTGCCGCGCGATGAATTTGCAGAAACACGTCCGCTGGAAAAACAGGTGTGGGCCGGAGCGGTCGATACCGTCGGTGATAAAGTGCTGGCGAAAGTGCTGGCGCAGATGAACTACGGCGGCTGCGTGGCGGCCTGCGGTCTGGCGGGCGGTTTCGCTCTGCCAACCACCGTGATGCCATTTATCCTGCGCAATGTGCGTTTGCAGGGCGTCGATTCGGTGATGACCCCGATTGCGCGCCGTAGCGCCGCGTGGGAGCGTCTGGTGAAAGATCTGCCAGAATCGTTCTACGCCCAGAGTGCGACAGAAATCACCCTCGATAAAGCGCCGCAGTTTGCCGAGGCGATTATCAACAATCAGGCGCAGGGCCGTACGCTGGTAAAAATCGCCTAATCTTCAAATTTTCGTGACATATTCGCGCGAATAACGCCTCTCCGTCATGCTTAGTACAAATGACGGAGAGGTGAAATAACGTGAAAAAATTAACCGAAGCCGACGTGACCGCAGAGTCCGTCTTTATGATGCAGCGCCGCCAGGTGCTGAAAATGTTAGGAATCAGTACGGCTGCCATTGCGCTGCCCGCCCAGGCAGGCCTCAGCGACTGGTTTAAAGGCAACGATCGCCCGCCCGCGCCTTCCGGTAAACCGCTTGATTTCAGCAAACCCGCCGAGTGGCAAAACACACTCACCTTAACGCCGGAAGATAAAGTCACCGGTTACAACAATTTTTATGAGTTCGGCCTCGATAAAGCCGACCCGGCCGCCAATGCCGGAAGCATGCCTACCGATCCCTGGAAATTGACGATCGATGGCGAAGTCGCAAAACCGCTGACGCTCGACCACGATGACCTCACCCGTCGTTTTGCGCTGGAAGAACGTATTTACCGGATGCGCTGCGTTGAAGCCTGGTCGATGGTCGTGCCGTGGGTGGGTTTTCCTCTGCATAAACTGCTGTCGCTGGTTGAGCCCACCAGCAATGCAAAATATGTGGCCTTCCAGACCCTGTACGCACCCGATATTATGCCCGGACAAAAAGATCGCTTTATCGGCGGTGGGCTGAAATACCCCTATGTCGAAGGATTACGTCTGGATGAAGCGATGCACCCGCTCACTATGCTCACCGTCGGCGTGTATGGCAAAGCACTTCCGCCGCAAAACGGCGCGCCTGTTCGCCTGACCGTGCCCTGGAAGTATGGCTTTAAGGGCATCAAATCCATCGTGTCGATTAAACTCACCCGCGAACGCCCGCCTACAACCTGGAACCTTGCGGCAGCGAATGAGTATGGTTTCTACGCCAATGTGAACCCGCACGTTGACCACCCGCGCTGGTCACAAGCGACAGAGCGTTTTATCGGTTCTGGCGGCATCCTCAATGTGAAACGTCAGCCAACATTGCTATTCAATGGCTATGCCGATCAGGTAGCGTCGCTCTACCGCGGGCTCGATTTGCGGGAGAATTTTTAATGCGCTTAACCGTTACACATATTCGTTGGCTGAAACTTTGTCTGCATCTTGCGGCATTTTTGCCGTTTGTCTGGCTCTTTTGGGCCGCCTCTTCCGGGCAACTGAGCGCCGATCCGGCGAAGGATATTCAACACTTTACCGGTAGGATGGCTCTGAAATTACTGCTGGCGACCTTGTTGATTTCCCCGCTGGCGCGCTACGCTAAACAGCCATTATTGATACGAACCCGCCGCCTGTTAGGGTTATGGTGTTTCGCCTGGGCCACGTTGCATTTATGTAGCTATGCATTACTGGAGCTGGGTATCAACAACCTGGCGCTGCTAAGCAAGGAACTGGTTACTCGCCCCTATTTACTGCTCGGCTTTGTCAGTTGGCTGATTTTACTGGCTCTGGCGGCGACATCCACCCAGTTCATGCAGCGAAAACTGGGGAGGCGCTGGCAGTTATTGCATAATTTCGTCTATCTTGTGGCGATCCTCGCACCGATTCACTACCTGTGGTCGGTAAAAATTTTATCGCCGCAGCCACTGCTTTACGCACTCTGCGCGTTCGCCCTTTTAGCATGGCGTTACAAGAAGTTCCGCCAGTGGTGGCGCTAGATACGAGATATGTGCGGCTTACCGCAAATTACTGAACTCTGCGCTGACTTTACATGAATGCGGTTGATAATCTTCCCTGATAAGACCAGTATTTAGCTGCCAAATGCTACGAAATAGTTATAATGTGCGACCTTAGTCTACCTGACAGGGGTTTTAGGCCTCTGAAAGGGTGACAATCGCGCATCGAAGGTATATTTTGTTTTTTACCCGAAAATTGCAGGAGATGGCAGCACAATGGCAGACAAGTTTCGCATTTTGCTTTTGAACGGGCCGAATCTTAACATGCTGGGCACCCGTGAACCCGAGAAGTACGGGGCACTGACGCTTACGCAAATCGTGACTGGTTTACAGCGTGAAGCGGAAGCGCTGAACGTTGAGCTGGATCACCTGCAATCCAACGCGGAGTACGCACTCATCGACCGTATTCATCAGGCTAAAGACATTGTCGACTATATCCTGATTAATCCGGCCGCGTTTACGCACACAAGCGTTGCCCTTCGAGATGCCCTGCTGTCGGTAAGTATCCCGTTTATCGAGATTCACCTCAGCAATGTGCATGCGCGCGAACCGTTTCGCCATCATTCGTATCTGTCTGATGTCTCCGCAGGCGTGATTTGCGGATTAGGCGCAGATGGCTATTCATACGCTTTACAGACGGCGGTAAAACGCCTGTCACAATCACACTAAACAAAGAGTACGGAACCCACTCATGGATATTCGTAAGATTAAAAAACTGATCGAGCTGGTCGAAGAGTCTGGCATTTCTGAACTGGAAATTTCTGAAGGCGAAGAGTCAGTACGCATCAGCCGCGCAACCGCACCAGCTAGCTTCCCGGTTATGCAACAGGCTTATGCTGCACCGGCCGCACAAGCGCAGCCTGCACCTGTTGCCGCTCCGGCAGCAGCAGCAGAAGCCGCTCCGGCTAAAGCTGAAATCAGTGGTCACATCGTACGTTCCCCAATGGTTGGTACTTTCTACCGCACCCCTGGCCCGGAAGCGAAAGCTTTCGTGGAAGTGGGTCAGAAAGTTAACGTGGGCGACACCCTGTGCATCGTAGAAGCGATGAAAATGATGAACCAGATCGAAGCTGATAAAGCAGGCGTAGTGAAAGCCGTTCTGGTCGAAAGCGGGCAACCGGTTGAATTTGACGAGCCGCTGATCATCATCGAGTAACGAGGCGAAGATGCTGGATAAAATTGTCATCGCTAACCGTGGCGAGATTGCACTGCGTATTCTTCGTGCCTGTAAAGAACTGGGCATCAAGACCGTCGCTGTGCACTCCACTGCGGATCGCGATTTAAAACACGTACTGCTGGCGGATGAGACGGTCTGTATTGGCCCGGCTCCGTCCGTAAAAAGCTACCTGAACATCCCGGCGATCATCAGCGCGGCTGAGATCACTGGTGCAGTAGCCATTCACCCAGGCTATGGCTTCCTCTCCGAGAATGCCAACTTTGCCGAGCAGGTTGAACGTTCCGGCTTTATCTTCATCGGCCCGAAAGCCGACACTATCCGCCTGATGGGCGATAAAGTGTCTGCGATCACCGCGATGAAAAAAGCAGGCGTACCGACCGTACCGGGTTCCGATGGCCCGCTGGGCGACGACATGGACGCTAACCGCGCGCATGCAAAACGCATCGGCTACCCTGTAATCATCAAAGCCTCTGGCGGCGGCGGCGGTCGTGGTATGCGCGTTGTGCGCAACGATGCCGACCTGGCGCAGTCCATCTCCATGACCAAAGCGGAAGCCAAAGCGGCTTTCAACAACGACATGGTGTACATGGAAAAATATCTGGAAAATCCGCGTCACGTGGAAATCCAGGTACTGGCTGATGGTCAGGGTAACGCTATCTATCTGGCTGAACGTGACTGCTCCATGCAGCGTCGCCACCAGAAAGTGGTCGAAGAAGCACCAGCACCGGGCATCACTCCGGAACTGCGTCGCTACATCGGCGAGCGTTGCGCCAAAGCCTGTGTTGATATCGGCTATCGTGGGGCGGGTACTTTCGAGTTCCTGTTCGAAAACGGCGAGTTCTACTTCATTGAGATGAACACCCGTATTCAGGTTGAACACCCGGTTACTGAAATGATCACCGGCGTCGACCTGATTAAAGAACAACTGCGCATTGCTGCAGGCCAGCCGCTCTCTATCAAACAGGATGAAGTTCAGGTTCGCGGCCATGCGGTGGAATGCCGTATCAACGCCGAAGACCCGGATACCTTCCTGCCGAGCCCGGGTAAAATCACGCGCTTCCACGCGCCGGGTGGTTTTGGCGTTCGTTGGGAATCGCATATCTACGCCGGTTACACTGTGCCGCCGTACTATGACTCAATGATCGGCAAGCTGATCTGCTACGGTGAAACCCGCGACGTCGCGATTTCCCGCATGAAAAACGCATTGCAGGAACTGATCATCGACGGTATCAAAACCAACGTTGATTTGCAGATCCGCATCATGAATGACGAGAACTTCCAGCACGGTGGTACTAACATCCACTATCTGGAGAAAAAACTCGGTCTTCAGGACAAATAAGCGTGCATTGATTGAATAAGGCCGGATATTCCGGCCTTTTGTTTTTTCCCTCCTGCTCGGCCTCATGTACAATCCCCGCTTTCTTCATCCGCAAGGGACAAAAAATGGACAACCGTTTTGTTCAGGCCCACAAAGAGGCGCGCTGGGCGCTGTGGCTGACCCTTCTTTATCTTGCTGCGTGGTTGGTGGCTGCTTACTTACCAGATTCTGCGATTGGCTTTACCGGCCTGCCGCACTGGTTTGAGATGGCCTGTCTGCTGGTTCCGCTGATTTTTATTGTGCTGTGCTGGGCGATGGTGAAATTTATCTATCGCGACATTCCGCTGGAGGATGACGATGCAGCTTGAAGTGATCCTGCCGCTTATCGCCTACCTGCTGGTTGTATTCGGCCTCTCGATTTATGCCATGCGCAAACGGTCGACGGGTTCGTTTCTTAACGAATACTTCCTCGGTAGCCGCTCAATGGGCGGTATCGTGCTGGCGATGACGCTGACGGCCACCTACATCAGCGCCAGTTCCTTTATTGGCGGCCCGGGAGCTGCGTATAAGTATGGTCTCGGGTGGGTGCTGCTGGCGATGATCCAGTTGCCAGCTATCTGGCTGTCACTGGGCATTCTCGGGAAGAAGTTTGCCATTCTGGCGCGCCGTTATAATGCAGTGACGCTTAACGATATGCTGTTTGCCCGCTACCAGAGTCGCCTGCTGGTATGGCTCGCGAGCCTGAGCCTGCTTATCGCATTTGTCGGCGCGATGACCGTGCAATTCATCGGCGGCGCGCGCCTGCTTGAAACTGCGGCGGGCATTCCCTACGAAACCGGTCTGCTGATTTTCGGCATCAGCATTGCACTCTACACCGCTTTCGGCGGTTTTCGCGCCAGCGTGCTCAACGACACGATGCAGGGGCTGGTCATGCTGATTGGCACCATCGTACTGCTTGTGGGTATCGTGCATGCAGCAGGCGGATTAACCCATGCCGTAGAAACATTGCAAACCATCGACCCGAAACTGGTTAGTCCGGAAGGGGCGGAAGATATTCTGTCACCCGCCTTTATGACCTCATTCTGGGTGCTGGTCTGTTTCGGCGTGATCGGTCTACCGCATACGGCGGTGCGCTGCATCTCCTATAAAGACAGCAAAGCCGTGCATCGCGGTATGATTATCGGCACCATTGTCGTTGCGATACTGATGTTTGGTATGCACCTGGCAGGTGCACTAGGCCGTGCCGTGATCCCGGATCTCACCGTACCGGATCTGGTGATCCCCACGCTGATGGTTAAAGTGCTGCCACCGTTCGCCGCAGGGATCTTCCTCGCCGCACCGATGGCGGCGATTATGTCGACGATCAATGCCCAGTTGCTGCAAAGTTCCGCTACGATCATTAAAGATCTCTATCTGAATCTTCGCCCGGAGCAGTTGCACAACGAGACGCGACTGAAACGAATGTCAGCGCTGATCACTCTGATTCTCGGGGCGCTGCTGCTGCTGGCGGCATGGCGTCCGCCGGAGATGATCATCTGGCTGAATCTGCTGGCCTTTGGCGGCCTGGAGGCCGTGTTCCTGTGGCCATTGGTGCTGGGGCTTTACTGGGAACGCGCTAACGCCGCAGGCGCATTGAGCGCGATGATCGTGGGCGGTGTACTTTATGCCGTGCTCGCCACCTTTAATATTCAGTACCTGGGCTTCCATCCGATTGTGCCTTCGTTACTGCTGAGTTTGCTGGCGTTTCTGGTCGGAAACCGTTTCGGTTCATCCGCACCACAAACTGTCGTACTGTCTACTGATAAATAAAGAGTTTTGCCATGCCATGGATCCAACTAAAACTGAACACCAGCGGCGCGAACGCTGAGGACTTAAGCGATGCGCTGATGGAAACGGGTGCCGTCTCCATCACCTTCCAGGATACCCACGATACGCCAGTGTTTGAGCCGCTGCCGGGCGAAACTCGCCTGTGGGGCGATACGGACGTTATCGGCCTGTTCGACGCAGAAACCGACATGAAAGAGGTCGTTGCCGCCCTGGAACTGCATCCGCTACTGGGCGCCGGTTTTGCGCATAAAATCGAGCAACTGGAAGACAAAGACTGGGAACGCGAGTGGATGGATAACTTCCACCCGATGCGTTTCGGCGAGCGCCTGTGGATTTGCCCAAGCTGGCGCGATGTGCCGGATGCCAACGCGGTTAACGTCATGCTCGACCCGGGCCTGGCGTTTGGTACCGGGACACACCCGACAACCTCCCTGTGCTTGCAGTGGCTCGACGGGCTCGATCTAGCGGGCAAAACCGTTATCGATTTCGGCTGTGGCTCCGGCATTCTGGCCATCGCGGCGTTGAAGCTCGGCGCGGCAAAAGCCATCGGTATTGATATCGACCCGCAGGCGATTCAGGCCAGCCGCGATAACGCCGAACGTAATGGCGTCTCCGAGCGTCTGGAACTTTATCTGCCGCAGAACCAGCCAGACGCCATGAAAGCGGATGTGGTGGTCGCTAACATCCTCGCAGGCCCATTACGCGAGCTGGCCCCGTTAATCAGCGTGCTGCCCGTTACAGGCGGCCTGCTGGGCCTTTCCGGTATTCTGGCAAGCCAGGCTGAAAGCGTGTGCGAAGCTTACGCTGACCTTTTCGACCTCGACCCGGTGGTCGAAAAAGAAGAGTGGTGCCGCATCACTGGCCGTAAAAAGTAATCCTTCAGGCGGCCTGTCCGGGCCGCCTTCCCCCACTTCTTCCTGCTTACAAAGGTGATAAATGCGATCCAGATCGCACTATCGCGCCCCCTTTTTGCACATAAAAACAGCGTTTTGTATCGTAATTGCCCGATGAGAAGTAAGAAAAAACGAGAAGTTTGACCTTTTTATTCTTGTGCACGAAATATCCATCTCGAATTAATGCTATGATTAATAAAGATATTTATTTTTTGACTATCCTTTGAGCGGCGATTCATTGATCTACAACATCTGATTGGTCAAAGTTTGGCCTTTCATCTCGCTAAAAAAATGCGTAATATACGCCGCCTTGCAGTCACAGTATGGTCATTTCTTAACTCATGCGCATCGGACACTATCAGCTCAGAAATCGCCTGATCGCAGCGCCAATGGCTGGCATCACTGACAGACCATTCCGGACGCTGTGCTATGAGATGGGAGCAGGTTTAACCGTTTCCGAGATGATGTCCTCTAACCCGCAGGTTTGGGAGAGTGATAAGTCCCGCTTACGGATGGTGCACGTTGATGAACCAGGTATCCGAACCGTGCAAATCGCCGGTAGCGATCCTGAAGAGATGGCATGGGCCGCACGCATTAATGTGGAAAGCGGCGCCCAAATTATTGATATCAATATGGGCTGTCCAGCAAAGAAAGTGAATCGCAAGCTCGCGGGCTCAGCCCTACTGCAGTATCCGGATCAGGTGCAGTCTATCCTGACCGCGGTCGTGAAGGCAGTGGACGTTCCCGTAACACTCAAAATTCGCACTGGCTGGGCTCCTGAGCACCGTAACTGTGAAGAAATTGCCCTACTGGCTGAAGATTGTGGCATTCAGGCCCTGACGATTCACGGACGCACACGCGCCTGTTTATTTAACGGAGAAGCTGAGTACGACAGTATTCGGGCAGTTAAGCAGAAAGTTTCCATTCCGATTATCGCGAATGGCGACATTACTGACCCGCTTAAAGCCAGGGCTGTGTTGGACTATACGGGGGCTGATGCCCTGATGATAGGACGCGCGGCTCAGGGAAGACCCTGGATCTTTCGGGAAATCCAGCATTATCTGGACACTGGGGAGTTGCTGCCCCCCCTGCCTCTGGCAGAGGTTAAGCGCTTACTTTGCGCGCATGTTCGGGAGTTGCACGACTTTTATGGTCAGGCAAAAGGGTACCGAATTGCACGCAAGCATGTCTCCTGGTATCTCCAGGAACACGCACCAGATGACCAGTTTCGGCGCACATTCAACGCCATTGAGGATGCCAGCGAACAGCTGGAGGCGTTGGAGGCATACTTCGAAAATTTTGCGTAATAGAAATAAAGAGCTGACAGAACTATGTTCGAACAACGCGTAAATTCTGACGTACTGACCGTTTCTACCGTTAACTCTCAGGATCAGGTAACCCAAAAACCCCTGCGTGACTCGGTTAAACAGGCACTGAAGAACTATTTTGCTCAACTGAACGGTCAGGACGTTAATGACCTGTATGAGCTGGTACTGGCTGAAGTAGAACAGCCCCTGTTGGACATGGTGATGCAATACACCCGTGGTAACCAGACCCGCGCTGCTCTGATGATGGGGATCAACCGCGGTACGCTGCGTAAAAAACTGAAAAAATACGGCATGAACTAAGTTTCGCTCATGACGGATAAAAAGGCGCTACTCGGCATGGGGACGCGCCTTTTTTATTGTCTGTAAAATACACAACGACCCACTTTCCTGCCTTCCATTTTCGTGTATATTGCTGCCATTCACGTTATCAATACCAGGGTTGGCTCATGATTCGCAAATACGGTTGGCTTGTCGTTTTCGCGCTGTTTATGTTCTTCTTCGATGCGGTGGTAATGCAGTGGATAGAGCTACTGGCAACGGAAACGGACAAGTGCCGAAACATGAACTCGGTCAATCCGTTAAAACTGGTGAACTGTAGCGAACTTGAGTAAGCCTGCTGCGCGATAGCGTGCAGGGTAAATGCTCTTGGCAGTATTATCCTGCTATTCCTTCCGGCACAAGATATTCATCAAAATTATAATTACTCGCCAGCATGCGTAACGTATTATCCACCAGCGCCGGGGCTTGTAAAAATAAATCGTAATGCGTTTGGTTTATCAACCAGTTCTTAACAATTCCGCTAAAGCAACCATGCAGAATAATTAATATCACGTCTAAATCCAGCGTCGGCGAGATCTGCCCCAGTGCAATTGCCTGCATTAATAAACCATGCATCTGCGAATGGCTGAATCCAATTTTTTCACGAATATATTGTTCCGATAGCATCTCTTCGTGAAATTCACATTTATGATACAGAATTTGCATTAATGCCCGCTGGCGAGGGTTCGTTGCGATATATTGCAAACCCCGAATGAGTCTTTCGCGCATCAATTTTAGCGGATTGTTCTGCCACTCGGCGGTGTCGTCAATGATGATGAGATCGCCCAATGCGGGTTGCTGTAGCCAAATTTCATTGAACAGTTTCGCCTTGTTCTCGAAGTGCCAGTAGATGGCTCCGCGCGTGACCTGGGCTGCATCAGCGATGTCATTCAGCGTGGTGTTGGCAACACCACGCGAAGCAAACTGAGTGATTGCCGTCTCGATCAGAAGCTGGCGTGTTTTAAGTGACTCAGCCTTGGTTTTTTTCGCCATCGTAGGGGTCTGCATGGAAGAGAATATAGAGAAAAAGATAATGCCATTTTTTTCTCTTTAATTCACCACGAAGCATAATGAATAGCACGTTGAATACATATAATAAAAACAAATGAATCAACATCATTATATTCACTAAATAGATGCAAACTCAGGCACAAACAATAAATTATGTTTGGAAACACTTATTTAATAAAAAATACAGTTAACTTATCTCGTTTTTTGTGTTTAAGTGCCTTTCGCTTCGCCAATAAATAACTAGCACTTACATAGGCACTTTATTATTTGTACGATAGCTACCGTTTAATTCTCTTAGCCCCTTTTTCTCTATTACCCTCCGACGGTAATTAGCATGCTTCGGTTCATAAGGAACAACAATGACGAAATACGCCAGGTTTTCACTCCTGCCCACCTTCATCATCCTTTCGGCTGCATTACTCGCCGGTTGCAACGATCAGGATGAGCAAAAAGCCCATACTGGCGAACCGCAGGTTACTGTTCACATTGTGAAAACGGCCCCGCTTTCCGTGACCACTGAACTGCCGGGTCGCACATCCGCTTTTCGCATCGCCCAGGTGCGGCCGCAGGTCAGCGGCATCATTCTGCAGCGCAACTTTACTGAAGGTAGCGATGTCGAGGCGGGTCAATCGTTGTATCAAATTGATCCTGCAACCTATCAGGCCAGCTATGACAGCGCCAAAGCCGAGCTTGGGAAAAGCGAAGCTGCTGCGCAAATTGCCCATCTGACAGTAAAACGCTACGTGCCGCTGGTTGGGACAAAATACATTAGTCAGCAAGAGTACGACCAGGCGATCGCTGACGCTCGCCAGGCCGACGCGATGGTGGTAGCAGCAAAAGCCTCGGTTGAGAGCGCACGTATTAATCTGGCCTACACCAAAGTCACATCACCTATCAGTGGGCGTATCGGTAAATCGAACGTAACGGAAGGGGCACTGGTAACCAACGGGCAAACGACCGAACTGGCAACCGTACAGCAGTTAGATCCCATTTATGTCGATGTTACCCAGTCCAGCAACGATTTCATGCGCCTGAAGCAATCCGTCGAGCAGGGTAATCTGCAAAAAGAGAGCAGCGCCAGCAACGTGGAACTGCTGATGGAAAATGGTCAACCCTATCCACTGAAAGGCACGCTGCAGTTCTCCGACGTTACCGTTGATGAAAGCACCGGCTCCATCACCCTGCGCGCCGTTTTCCCGAACCCACAGCACACATTGTTGCCGGGGATGTTTGTGCGGGCACGTGTAGATGAGGGGGTACAACCTGATGCCATGCTGGTGCCACAACAAGGCGTGACGCGAACGCCGCGCGGCGATGCCACCGTAATGGTGGTGAACAGTGCAAACACAGTTGAAACCCGTAACGTTGTCGCCTCGCAGGCGATTGGTGACAAGTGGCTGATTAGCCAGGGGCTGAAAGCCGGCGAGAAGGTAATCGTAAGCGGCCTGCAGAAAGTGCATCCTGGTGCGAAAGTCACCACCGTTAATGATGAATCCACCCCAGCAACGGCGCAGTAAGGTAACCCGACGATATGGCAAATTTCTTTATTAAGCGCCCAATTTTCGCCTGGGTTCTGGCCATCATTTTAATGATGGCTGGCGTACTGGCGATATTACAATTGCCGGTGGCGCAGTACCCTACTATTGCGCCCCCCGCGGTCTCAATATCGGCGAACTATCCTGGCGCAGATGCGCAGACGGTACAGGATACGGTGACACAGGTTATCGAGCAGAATATGAACGGTATCGATAACCTGATGTATATGTCCTCCACCAGCGATTCGGCAGGGAGTGTCACCATTACGCTGACTTTCCAGTCCGGAACAGACCCGGATATCGCTCAGGTACAGGTGCAGAACAAACTGCAACTCGCGACGCCATTGTTGCCGCAAGAAGTCCAGCAACAGGGGATTAGCGTCGAGAAATCGAGCAGCAGTTTTTTGATGGTCGCGGGCTTTGTGTCGGATAACCCGGCAACCACTCAGGACGATATCTCAGATTACGTCGCCTCTAACATTAAAGACTCTATCAGCCGCATAAATGGCGTGGGCGACGTACAGCTTTTCGGCGCGCAGTACGCAATGCGTATCTGGCTGGATGCCAATTTGCTGAATAAATATCACCTCACTCCCGTCGATGTGATTAATCAACTGAAGGTGCAAAACGACCAGATAGCAGCAGGACAGCTAGGCGGAACGCCGGCGCTTCCCGGCCAGCAGCTTAACGCTTCAATCATTGCGCAAACGCGCCTGAAAGATCCGACCGAGTTCGGCAAAGTCACCCTGCGGGTTAATAGCGATGGCTCCGTAGTCCACCTGAAAGACGTTGCACGAATTGAACTCGGCGGCGAGAACTATAACGTTGTTGCCCGCATCAACGGGAATCCAGCATCGGGACTCGGGATCAAACTGGCTACGGGAGCCAATGCCCTGGACACGGCCAAAGCAATTAAAGATAAACTGGCCGAGTTACAGCCTTTCTTCCCGCAGGGGATGAAAGTAGTTTATCCCTACGACACCACGCCATTCGTGAAGATCTCCATCAACGAAGTGGTGAAAACCCTGTTTGAAGCCATTGTATTAGTGTTCCTTGTCATGTATCTGTTTTTACAGAATCTGAGAGCGACGCTGATCCCGACAATTGCCGTTCCCGTCGTACTGTTAGGCACCTTTGCGATCCTATCGGCCTTCGGCTACTCCATTAACACCCTAACGATGTTCGGGATGGTGCTGGCCATCGGCCTGCTTGTCGATGATGCCATTGTGGTGGTGGAGAACGTCGAACGCGTCATGGTTGAGGAAAATCTTCCTCCAGGGGAAGCGACAGAAAAATCGATGTCGCAGATCCAGGGCGCGCTGGTTGGCATCGCCATGGTACTGTCCGCCGTCTTTATTCCAATGGCCTTCTTTGGCGGCTCGACGGGGGCTATTTACCGCCAGTTCTCCATCACCATCGTTTCTGCGATGGCATTGTCAGTGCTGGTAGCTTTAATCCTGACACCAGCGTTATGCGCAACACTGTTGAAACCCGTCTCACCCGGGGAGCACGCGCATAAGGGCGGTTTCTTCGGCTGGTTTAACAACCTGTTTGATCATAGCGTTAACCACTACACCAATAGCGTCAGTCGCATCCTCGGCTCCACGGGCCGCTATCTACTGATCTATGTGTTAATTGTTGTGGGGATGATCGTGCTGGGTTTACGCCTGCCCTCGTCGTTCCTGCCTGATGAAGATCAGGGTGTCTTCATGACCATCGTTCAACTTCCGCCGGGTGCGACGCAGGAACGTACTCAAAAAGTACTCGACCAGGTAACACACTATTATCTGAATAACGAGAAAGCCGATGTGGAAAGCGTCTTTACCGTCAACGGTTTTAGTTTCAGCGGCCAGGCACAGAACGCCGGGATGGCATTTGTTAGCCTGAAACCATGGGATCAGCGTGAAGGTAAAGAGTCGAAAGTCGAAGCTATCCTTGAGCGCGCCAATGCGGCGTTTGCACAAATCAGCGATGGTTTCGTTCGCGGCTTTAACATGCCCCCGATTCTGGAACTGGGAACAGCAACGGGTTTCGATTTTGAGCTCATCGACCAGGGCGGGCTTGGGCATCAGGCGCTCACTGCAGCACGTAATGAACTGCTGGGAAAAGCAAGGCAACGTCCTGATGTGCTGGAAGGTGTTCGCCCGAACGGACTGGAAGATACGGTACAGTTCAAGCTCGATGTGGATCAGGAAAAAGCGCAGGCGCTGGGTGTATCGCTTTCGGATATTAATGAGACAATCTCCGCGTCGCTGGGGGGCTACTACGTCAATGACTTTATTGACCGTGGCAGAGTGAAGAAAGTTTATGTGCAGGCCGACGCGAAGTACCGCATGTTACCAGAAGATATAAACAATCTTTACGTCCGTAGCGCAAATGGCGAAATGGTGCCCTTCTCTACCTTCAGTTCAGCGAAATGGTCTTACGGTTCACCACGTCTTGAACGTTATAACGGCCTGCCCTCGATGGAAATCCTGGGTCAATCATCCCCGGGTAAAAGTACTGGTGAAGCCATGGCGCTGATGGAGCGTCTTGCTTCGACGCTGCCTGTCGGGATTGGCTACGACTGGACAGGGATGTCTTATCAGGAGCGGCTCTCAGGTAACCAGGCTCCTGCTCTAATTGGTATTTCATTTGTTATCGTCTTCCTTTGTCTGGCTGCGTTGTACGAGAGTTGGTCCATTCCCTTTTCGGTCATGCTTGTTGTGCCGTTGGGGATTGTCGGTGTACTGCTGGCTGCAACACTATTCGGGCAGAAAAACGACGTTTACTTTATGGTTGGTTTGTTGACTACTATTGGGTTATCGGCCAAAAACGCCATCCTCATCGTTGAGTTTGCTAAAGACCTGATAGAGAAAGAGGGTAAAGGGATTATCGAGGCAACGCTGATGTCAGTGCGGATGCGTCTTCGCCCTATTCTTATGACGTCACTCGCCTTTATTTTGGGCGTATTACCGCTAGCTGTCAGTAATGGTGCTGGCAGCGGTGCGCAGAATGCAGTGGGCATCGGCGTGATGGGGGGAATGGTCTCCGCTACATTATTGGCCATTTTCTTCGTTCCTGTCTTCTTTGTCGTGATAAGCCGTCGCTTCAGAAAGAAAAACGCGTAGCGCGGTAACATAAAGGCGTCTTCGGACGCCTTTTTTACACAGTCAGTAGGCCATAGTAATTAATAAGATAGTGATTCGCTTTTTCCTAAAGCAAATCGATAAAACACGTCCCTCCTTTATTTTTACAATCCACATAAATTGACATTATTCCCTACGATGGCCTTTTTATCGCCAGTGATAAAATAGTCCCGAGCTCGTTAATAAGGAAACTCGCTTATTAAACGAAGGCGTGATTATTGAGGTAACACCATGAAAAGATTAATTTCTGTCGCTCTGCTTACTGCGTTGCTGGCAGGTTGTGCACACGATTCTCCCTGCGTACCGGTCTATGATGACCAGGGCCGTCTGGTTCATACCAATACCTGTATGAAAGGCACCACGCAGGATAACTGGGAAACGGCTGGCGCAATTGCCGCTGGAACTGCCGCTGTTGCGGGCCTGACGATGGGGATTATCGCCCTGTCTAAGTAATGCTTCTTCACGCGCGGCTTTTGCCGCGCGTCTGCCTTTCCGTGGTGCATTCGCTACCATTCTTCACGTTGTATAAATACATACATATAGAAGTTAATCACATCCCTTTTCCCTCAATAATGCTGCGTTGCAATTATTCGTGTGCATTTTCACAATTTCACTCTATCCCACAGTCTGCTTATATTCACGCTAAAAACTGTTAGTGAACTGTTGCCGTTAAAAAGGAAATATTTTGCGCCAAAATGTGGCTTACGTTGTAATTTCGCACCATTTAAGGGCGCAGGTTTTATTTTTTCCTGTCTACACTCAGACATATTGCGCTTTTTATAACACGCGCAAACCTGGCACTACCTTTGCTTAGTGAAAAGTAGAGCCATTACGACAGACAGGTTCAGGCGTTTCCCAAACGCCATTTATAACGATAATTTTCCGCCACACAGGATGCATTATGAAAAAGATAATGATAGCCAGCCTCGCCGCTGCCGGCGCGCTGTTTGCGGTTGTGAATCAGGCACATGCAGGTACCACGTTTGATGCAGTAAAGAAAAAAGGGTTCGTCCAGTGTGGGATCAGTGACGGTCTGCCCGGTTTCTCTTACGCCGATGCCGATGGCAAATTTAGCGGTATCGACGTTGATGTTTGTCGCGGGGTCGCCGCAGCCGTCTTTGGTGATGACAGCAAAGTGAAATATACCCCTCTTACCGCCAAAGAACGCTTCACAGCGCTGCAATCTGGTGAAGTGGATCTGCTCTCCCGTAACACCACCTGGACTTCGTCGCGCGATGCGGGCATGGGGATGTCATTCACCGGAGTAACCTATTACGACGGTATCGGCTTCCTGACTCATAACAAAGCTGATCTGAAAAGTGCGAAAGAACTGGATGGCGCGACGGTTTGTATCCAGGCAGGCACCGACACCGAACTGAACGTGGCGGACTACTTCAAAGCCAACAACATGAAGTACACGCCAGTGACCTTCGACCGCTCTGATGAATCAGCCAAAGCGCTGGAGTCAGGCCGCTGCGATACGCTGGCTTCAGACCAGTCACAGCTTTATGCGCTGCGCATCAAACTTGGCAACCCGGCTGAGTGGATTGTACTGCCTGAAGTTATCTCAAAAGAACCGCTGGGGCCGGTGGTGCGTCGCGGGGATGACGAATGGTTCTCCGTCGTTCGCTGGACGCTTTTCGCCATGCTGAACGCCGAAGAGATGGGTATTAACTCGAAGAACGTCGACGAGAAAGCCGCCAGCCCTGCCACGCCGGATATGGCGCACCTGTTAGGCAAAGAGGGTGATTACGGTAAAGATCTTAAGCTCGATAATAAATGGGCCTACAACATTGTGAAGCAGGTCGGCAACTACGGCGAGATCTTCGAGCGCAATGTGGGATCGGAAAGCCCACTGAAGATTAAGCGCGGACAAAACAACCTCTGGAATAACGGCGGGATCCAGTACGCACCGCCAGTACGCTAAGCACGGCAGTAACGGGCGCTGCGCTGCGGCGCCCACATTTTCGTTCTGGTTCTGAGGTTTTTTTATGCGCCATCGTCACCCAACCGTAAAGGGAGCCCTCTCCTTTTCTAATCCCACGGTTCGTGCCTGGCTGTTTCAAATTATCGCCGTAGCGACGCTTGTCGCTATCGCCATCTATTTGATACACAACACGATTACCAACCTGAATAACCGCGGTATCACCTCAGGCTTCGCTTTTCTCGATCGCAGTGCCGGGTTTGGTATCGTCCAGCACCTGATTGATTATCAGCAGGGTGATACCTATGGCCGGGTGTTTCTCGTCGGGCTGCTGAATACGCTGCTGGTTTCCGCCCTATGTATTGTTTTCGCGTCGATTCTCGGTTTTTTCCTTGGGCTGGCGCGTTTGTCGGATAACTGGCTGCTGCGTAAACTCTCGACGATCTACATCGAGACGTTCCGTAATATTCCTCCGCTGCTGCAAATTTTCTTCTGGTACTTTGCCGTACTGCGTAATCTGCCGGGGCCGCGTCAGGCGGTTAACGCCTTTGACCTGCTGTTTCTCAGCAATCGTGGGCTGTATATTCCTGCACCGCAGTTGGGGGAAGGGCTGCTGGCGTTTCTGGTGGCCATTATTGTCGCTATCGCCGTCTCCATCGGGCTATATCGCTATAACACCTTACGTCAGATAAAAACCGGGCAACTCCGCCGTACCTGGCCTGCTTCGCTGGCGCTCATCATTGGCTTACCGCTTCTGGCTCACGCGCTCTTTGGCGCGGCATTGCACTGGGATGTGCCGGAACTGCGTGGTTTTAACTTCCGCGGAGGCATGGCGCTTATCCCTGAGCTGGCAGCACTCACCCTGGCGCTCTCTGTATATACGTCGGCGTTTATCGCGGAAATTATTCGTGCGGGCATTCAGGCTGTACCTTATGGCCAGCATGAAGCGGCGCGTTCATTGGGGCTGCCGAATCCGGTCACGCTGCGCCAGGTGCTCATCCCACAGGCGCTGCGGGTCATCATTCCGCCGCTCACCAGCCAGTATCTGAATATCGTGAAGAACTCCTCTTTAGCGGCAGCGATTGGTTATCCCGATATGGTGTCATTGTTTGCCGGAACGGTACTCAACCAGACCGGACAAGCGATTGAAACCATCGCCATTACCATGTCGGTTTACCTGATTATCAGCCTGACGATCTCCCTGCTGATGAACCTCTATAACCGCCGTATCGCCCTGGTCGAGCGTTAAGGAGCCATGATGACAAAAGCACTGTTATCGCATCCGATCCCGCCCACGCCAGCACCTTCCTGGCGGCCGTTTGTCTGGATGCGCAAAAACCTGTTCTCCAGTTGGCTGAATAGCCTGCTCACCCTGTTCTGCCTGTGGTTGATGTGGCAGTTAATTCCGCCGCTGCTGAACTGGGCATTTTTGCAGGCCAACTGGGTTGGCACGACGCGCGCCGATTGTACGAAAGCCGGGGCGTGCTGGGTCTTTATCCACCAACGTTTTGGTCAGTTTATGTATGGCCTCTATCCGCACGATCAGCGCTGGCGGATTAATCTGGCGCTGTTGATTGGTCTGTTCTCTATTGCGCTGATGTTCTGGCGCAACCTGCCACAGCGCGGACGCTACATTGCTGGCTGGGCGGTTATCTACCCGCTGATTGTTTGGGGGCTACTGTACGGCGGGATTTTCGGCCTGGACCGCGTCGAGACACGCCAGTGGGGCGGCTTAACGCTGACGTTGATTATCGCATCTGTCGGTATCGCCGGGGCATTACCGCTCGGGATCCTTCTTGCGTTAGGACGACGCTCAACCATGCCGGTAGTGCGCATTCTGTCAGTCATTTTCATCGAGTTCTGGCGCGGTGTGCCTTTGATTACCGTCCTGTTTATGTCCTCAGTCATGCTGCCGCTCTTTATGGCGGAAGGCACCAGTATCGATAAGCTGATTCGCGCGCTGGTCGGTGTGATCCTGTTCCAGTCAGCCTACGTCGCTGAGGTAGTACGTGGCGGGCTGCAGGCACTGCCAAAGGGGCAATATGAGGCCGCGCAATCTCTGGCGTTGGGCTACTGGAGGATGCAGGGACTGGTAATCCTTCCACAGGCGCTGAAACTGGTGATTCCAGGTCTGGTGAACACCATCATTGCGTTGTTTAAAGATACCAGCCTGGTGATCATCATCGGCCTGTTTGATCTCTTCAGCAGCGTACAACAGGCGACCGTCGATCCCGCCTGGCTGGGGATGTCGACCGAAGGATATGTCTTCGCCGCACTGATCTACTGGATCTTCTGTTTTAGCATGTCGCGCTATAGCCAGTACCTGGAAAAGCGCTTCCACACCGGGCGTACACCGCACTGAGGAATCTATGAGCCAAATTTTAATGCAACCCGCCGATGCGATGATTACGCTGGAAAATGTAAATAAATGGTATGGGCAATTTCATGTTTTAAAAGACATTAACCTGAAAGTGAGGCCGGGTGAGCGTATTGTATTATGCGGGCCTTCGGGCTCCGGGAAATCAACGACCATTCGCTGCATCAACCACCTGGAGGAGCATCAGCAGGGACGGATTATTGTCGATGGGATCGAGCTAAACGACGATCTGCGTAATATTGAGAAAGTGCGCCAGGAAGTGGGCATGGTGTTCCAGCACTTTAATTTATTCCCGCATTTGACCGTTCTGCAAAACTGTACGCTGGCCCCCATTTGGGTGCATAAAATGCCCAGGAAAGAGGCGGAAGCGCTGGCGATGCATTACCTTGAACGCGTGAGAATTGCCGAGCATGCACATAAGTTTCCCGGGCAAATTTCCGGCGGGCAGCAGCAGCGTGTCGCGATTGCCCGTTCTCTGTGCATGAAGCCCAAGATTATGCTGTTTGATGAACCGACATCGGCGCTCGACCCGGAGATGGTTAAAGAGGTGCTGGATACGATGATTGGACTGGCGCAGTCGGGTATGACGATGCTGTGTGTCACGCATGAGATGGGTTTCGCGCGTACTGTCGCTGATCGGGTGATATTTATGGATCGCGGAGAGATTGTTGAACAGGCCGCGCCGGATGAGTTTTTTGCACACCCGAAATCCGAGCGTACACGGGCATTTTTATCGCAGGTAATCCATTAATTGCTATTCCGTTTTTTTCGCACCAATGCAAAAAGGCCATCCTTGCGGATGGCCTTCTTCTTTGTCCTGCTAAAACAAAAGGCCCAGTCTTGCGACTGAGCCTTTTGTTTTATTTGATGTCTGGCAGTTCCCTACTCTCGCATGGGGAGACCCCACACTACCATCGGCGCTACGGCGTTTCACTTCTGAGTTCGGCATGGTGTCAGGTGGGACCACCGCGCTACTGCCGCCAGACAAATTCTTTTCTCATCTGCCGAACTTTAACCGAAAAAGTGGTGCTGATACCCAGAGTCGAACTGGGGACCTCACCCTTACCAAGGGTGCGCTCTACCAACTGAGCCATATCAGCACGCTAAATTTGATGCCTGGCAGTTTATGAATCACTTCGTGATTCACCCTTCGGGCCATTGCTTCGCAACGTTCAAAAGCTTCCGCTTTTGTCCTACTCTCTTATCGAGTAGCGAACTGCCTCAAAGGTCAATGCCATACTTCTTAATTTTATGCCTGGCAGTTCCCTACTCTCGCATGGGGAGACCCCACACTACCATCGGCGCTACGGCGTTTCACTTCTGAGTTCGGCATGGGGTCAGGTGGGACCACCGCGCTAC
>NZ_JAYMYY010000020.1:0-2686 GCF_039889165.1 Pseudocitrobacter cyperus
TGCTGAATTTGCCGCGGGCTGGCGAAACGGGAAATATGAAGAAAAACCAACCGACATTACTAACTGAATGTTGTATCTAATCCTGGGGGCAGGTCTGTCTGTTTAGTAGCAGGATTATTCACCAAAGCGCGACAACATCTCAGGTACAGTTCTCTGGGATACTTGCAGCTCAAGGACATACGCTTGCCTCAGGCATAACTCTGGCGAACAGAGGATCAACTGGAATTACCGAAACGTCCATATTTATGGGATATAAGGCCTAAATGCCGCCCGAAAGGGCGGCTACATCATTCACAGAACTTACCAGAAAAAGACACGATAAGGATATCGTTAAAGGATTTTGTATAAAACAACTCCCCTTTCTTCCAGCGCCCTTTACCGCATGATTCTCTGAAGATCGTCTCCTGTTCCTGCATGGTTATCATTCTGAAACGAGAAGAGTTTCTGTGCAGGTATACCTGAGCCCATCCATTTCCTCTGCGCATGTAATTAGGCACAAGATTATCAATCAGTGGATAAACTTTTGATGCCATAACGAACTCACGCGGTCTGGGCTGCTCTCCATATATAGCCACCTTTTGTATATCACCATCAACCTCACTCATTATCTTTGAGTAATAAACAGTGTTTAGGTTGTCTTGTGAAGAAAGCGCGTTCGCAAACAAAGAGCAAAACAGCAATGAGCAAGCAACAGTTAATGATGTGAAGGTGTTTTTTAATCTTAGAGATAGCTCATAATGCTTTATAAATAACGCAAAGCAAAATACAACTACAAGAGGGAACGATATCAGGGTTCTTGAATTAAACCATGGCGTTAGCAGTACCGCATTAAGTATAAATGAAATAACCACAAGAGATAGAAGTGAAAGTGTGTATATTGCAGCGAGAGCAAAAGACAGTCTGATTGCTTTTATACAAGCCAAACAAAAAGCAAGAAATGCTGTTGCATATAAAACTTTTGTCACTCCAGAGGCAGACCACGACAGCAGTTGAATGGATCTGAATAAATTGTATTTCAGAAGGCCTGCAGGATCTTCTGATGATGTAAAGAATTCAGACCGTGCCACTCCGCCAGTGAGTTTATTGATTAATATAAAAGATAAGACTGAAACAACAAATATAATTGCACAAATTGATAAGGATTTTGTAAGTTTTATAAATGATTCATAATTATATGCGGCATAAATAACAGCCATACCTACATACGTTGAAACTGAAGGCTGATATAAGTACGAAGAAGTAATAATGCTCACAAATGATACTAATGCAAATGCTTTAATGTTTAAGTAACACACAAAAGGTAGCACTGCCAATGCAAGAGATAGTGCCATTGTTATGGAATCAAACCTGTATGTTAAGTTAGAAACCATAAATGGTGATGACAGCATTGCAGCAGAGATTAGAACTATGTTTTGCGTTCCTTTTATGCTTAGTGACCTGGCTATCAACACTCCACACAGCCCAGTTAAGATAGCTGCGAAGATGTTTGTCCATGGGTAATAATCAAGTACCCCGTTGCCCAGGCTCAACATCTCGAAGAAATAGTTGGCAAGGAACCTGCCATCACCAGACCAGTTAAAATCCCTTATAGTTCTTGTATTGTCATCAATATATATTGAGCCAGTTAGAATTATTGGGAGAATCAGCAATAGCGACAGGCCAATGCTTAACCAAATGGCTTTATTTTCTTCCTGAAAGTAATGAGAAAGACTTTTCATTTGTTACCCTTTTTCAGCAGGTAGCGAGGTCGCCCTTTGCTTTCCATATAAATACGTCCTATGTACTCGCCCAGCACACCAATGCCAATTAACTGCACACCACCAAGGAACAATATTGAGACAAGAAGGGATGGATATCCTCGCACCGCGTTACCAAACGCCAGGGTGTCTACAATCATCCATGCGCCGTAGATGAATGCCAGGCCGGCAACAAAAAGACCAATATACGTCCACATGCGAAGCGGAAAAGTAGAGAAACTGGTGATGCCTTCAAGAGCAAGGTTCCACAACTTCCACCCGTTGAATTTCGTGCTGCCTGCGACGCGTTCTGCGCGTGCATATTCTACGACATCAGTCCGGCCACCGACCCAGCTCAGAACACCCTTCATGAACAGGTTTCGCTCTGGCATGAGCTTGATATTTTCCACGACCTCACGGGACATCAGACGAAAATCACCGACGTTTTCCTCGATCTTCGGATTACTGATTTTGTTGTGCAGCTTATAAAACCACTCGGCAGATTTACGCTTCAGTCTGCTATCTGTAGAGCGATCAGAGCGCTTAGCCAGAACCATATCTGCCCCGGAGTGCCACTTCTCAATCAGGTGAGGGATGACTTCAATCGGGTCCTGCAGGTCGACGTCAATTGGGATGACGGCTTCACCTGTTGCATGATCAAGACCAGCAAATAGCGCAGGCTCTTTACCGAAGTTACGCGTGAAAGACAGTGGAAACACAAGCGGATCAGCAATGGCAAGCGTGTTAATAATGGACTCTGTCGCGTCCTTACTGCCGTCATTGATGAAGACGATTTCAACTTCATGCTGCTGAAGCCCTTCAAACTCGCGCACGGTTTTATAGAAGATTGGTATTGCTTCCTCTTCATTAAAGACCGGAACGACCAGAGAAATTTTCATTTCGCTTCCCTAAAGACAATGAACTTAGAATAGAAAAAGCCACACACAAGA
>NZ_JAYMYY010000021.1:0-1928 GCF_039889165.1 Pseudocitrobacter cyperus
TCGTCACACCGTGTTCATACGCCCATTTATCCAGACTTTTCGAGATAAACTCGCTGCCGTTATCTGTCTGAATACGTACCGGTAGACGCTTATCCAGCTCCCGCAGCGCTTCCATTATCCGGACCACATCTTCACCCTTCAATGATTTTCCGGCATGGATCGCCGGGCATTCCCGACTAACAATTATCCACTACAGTCAGCGCCCGGAAGCGCCGTCCATTAAACAGACTATCTGACACGAAATCCATACTCCAGCACTGATCGATGTACGTCAGGGTAGGACGCTGCTGACGGTGTGCTGCACTCTCGTCGCAGCAGGACGTGGATGCGCGGACAGCCGTAGCGTATTCGTGTTTCCGCAATTTCCCTGATGCGCAGTGTTATTGCCCAATCGTCACGCCGACTCTGCCAGTGGTAGACAGTTCTGCCCTGCATCAGCAACCCACATCCCGACGGTCGCTGATACGATATGCCTCTCGCAGGAAATGTACCGCCTGGCGCTTCTGAGCCGGCCTCAGAACTTTTGCTTCAGTACCTCCTGCAGCATCTCCTTGTCCAGACTCAGATCAGCCACCAGTTTTTTCAGCCGCTGTTTTTCATCCTCCAGTTGCCGCAGACGCCGCAGCTCGGTCAGGCCCAGACCGGCAAATTTTTTCTTCCAGTTAATGGGATGGACTACCTCCTCCCTCTGCGGTTAACTGTACGAAATACGTTCAGCAGGAGAACCATCATGAATATCGTATTTCTGGGTATTGATCTGGCTAAAAATGTCTTTCAGCTCTGCGGGTTAAACCAGGCCGGTGAGCCGGTTTATTCAAAACGTATTGGCCGAAAAGAATGACTCCAGACGGTGGCGAATATTCCGGCCTGTCTGATTGGTGTCGAAGCATCCACAGGGGCATTTTACTGGCAGCGTGAGTTTGAAAAACTGGGGCATAACGTTAAGGTCATCAGCCCCCAGTATGTAAAACCCTTTGTCCGAGCACAAAAAAATGGCGGTAATGATGCACAGGCCATCGCAGTGGCTCTGATGCAACCGACAATGCAGTTCGTGCCGCCAAAAAGCCCGGAACAGCAGGATATCCAGGCTTTGCACCGGGCAAGGCAGCGTATTGTTAATCACCGCACTGCGACCGTTTGTCGAATCAGGGGACTGCTGCTTGATCGGGGAATAACTATCGGCGCGGCAGTTTCAAGAGTTCGTCGTGCCGTTCCGCTGATCCCTGAGGATGAAGAAAACGGGTTAAGTGCCCGTATGCGCAGAACGATTGCGGAACTCTATGATCTCTTTGACGATCTCGGTCGTCGTATAAACTTTTTTGATAAAGAAATAGAGGCGGTGTTCAGGCAATCAGAAGCCTGCCAGCGTATCGCTAAAGTTAAAGGCATTGGCCCTAAAACGGCCACGGCCGTTGTTGCTGCTATTGGCAAAGGAACTGAATTTAAGAATGGCCGTCACTTTGCTGCATGGCTTGGTCTGGTTCCACGCCAGCACTCGAGTGGCGACAGACAGGTGCTAATGAATAATGGTGCCCGTGCTGTCGTCAGGGTTGCCACGAACAATAATGATGGCTATCTGAATTAGTGGGTTAACCAGTTGAAAGAACGTCGCGGATTTAATAAAACGACCGTGGCGGTCGCTAACAAAAATGCGAGAATAATCTGGTCGATGCTGAGAAATGATACAGAATATCAGGCAGTGGGAAGTTAATACCCTGCCAGCAAAGTTGCAGCGTACTGAGAAATAGTGACAGGTTGCACCTGCACAATCGGAACCTGATTTTTATACTGGCCTCAGAGGCCGTCCAGTTGTTGAGGCGATTGTGTGCGGATTACCCATTTGGGCACAGGTTTTCCTGATGCCGGATAGATGTAAGCAACAACCCAAAACCAGAATCAGCGCTTGCAAAACGGAGGTAGTCCATAGA
>NZ_JAYMYY010000022.1:0-1664 GCF_039889165.1 Pseudocitrobacter cyperus
GATACGGATTCTTAACGTCGCAAGACGATAAATGAATACCAAGTCTCTGAGTGAACACGTAATTCATTACGAAGTTTAATTCACGAGCATCAAACTTAAATTGAAGAGTTTGATCATGGCTCAGATTGAACGCTGGCGGCAGGCCTAACACATGCAAGTCGAACGGTAACAGAAAGCAGCTTGCTGCTTTGCTGACGAGTGGCGGACGGGTGAGTAATGTCTGGGAAACTGCCTGATGGAGGGGGATAACTACTGGAAACGGTAGCTAATACCGCATAACGTCGCAAGACCAAAGAGGGGGACCTTCGGGCCTCTTGCCATCGGATGTGCCCAGATGGGATTAGCTAGTAGGTGGGGTAATGGCTCACCTAGGCGACGATCCCTAGCTGGTCTGAGAGGATGACCAGCCACACTGGAACTGAGACACGGTCCAGACTCCTACGGGAGGCAGCAGTGGGGAATATTGCACAATGGGCGCAAGCCTGATGCAGCCATGCCGCGTGTATGAAGAAGGCCTTCGGGTTGTAAAGTACTTTCAGCGAGGAGGAAGGTGTTGTGGTTAATAACCACAGCAATTGACGTTACTCGCAGAAGAAGCACCGGCTAACTCCGTGCCAGCAGCCGCGGTAATACGGAGGGTGCAAGCGTTAATCGGAATTACTGGGCGTAAAGCGCACGCAGGCGGTTTGTTAAGTCAGATGTGAAATCCCCGGGCTCAACCTGGGAACTGCATTTGAAACTGGCAAGCTTGAGTCTCGTAGAGGGGGGTAGAATTCCAGGTGTAGCGGTGAAATGCGTAGAGATCTGGAGGAATACCGGTGGCGAAGGCGGCCCCCTGGACGAAGACTGACGCTCAGGTGCGAAAGCGTGGGGAGCAAACAGGATTAGATACCCTGGTAGTCCACGCTGTAAACGATGTCGACTTGGAGGTTGTGCCCTTGAGGCGTGGCTTCCGGAGCTAACGCGTTAAGTCGACCGCCTGGGGAGTACGGCCGCAAGGTTAAAACTCAAATGAATTGACGGGGGCCCGCACAAGCGGTGGAGCATGTGGTTTAATTCGATGCAACGCGAAGAACCTTACCTACTCTTGACATCCACGGAACTTTTCAGAGATGAATTGGTGCCTTCGGGAACCGTGAGACAGGTGCTGCATGGCTGTCGTCAGCTCGTGTTGTGAAATGTTGGGTTAAGTCCCGCAACGAGCGCAACCCTTATCCTTTGTTGCCAGCGATTCGGTCGGGAACTCAAAGGAGACTGCCAGTGATAAACTGGAGGAAGGTGGGGATGACGTCAAGTCATCATGGCCCTTACGAGTAGGGCTACACACGTGCTACAATGGCATATACAAAGAGAAGCGACCTCGCGAGAGCAAGCGGACCTCATAAAGTATGTCGTAGTCCGGATTGGAGTCTGCAACTCGACTCCATGAAGTCGGAATCGCTAGTAATCGTAGATCAGAATGCTACGGTGAATACGTTCCCGGGCCTTGTACACACCGCCCGTCACACCATGGGAGTGGGTTGCAAAAGAAGTAGGTAGCTTAACCTTCGGGAGGGCGCTTACCACTTTGTGATTCATGACTGGGGTGAAGTCGTAACAAGGTAACCGTAGGGGAACCTGCGGTTGGATCACCTCCTTACCTTAAAGAACCGTTCCTTGAAGTG
>NZ_JAYMYY010000023.1:0-1398 GCF_039889165.1 Pseudocitrobacter cyperus
TATCAAACTGAACAAACTGGATATGCAGACCCTGGGTCTGGATTCGTTTATGAAAGATTTCGAAGATATTGGTATCACCGTGAATGGGGCAGGTACAGCGAGCAGCCAGTACGAAGATCAAGCGACAAAACTGGTAAATAATACTGATACTGGCGTCACGTCTCCCGCTAACGGTGAATGGAGATACTCCACTGCAGAAGCCGATCTCTTCAAAGATGCCATTGAAGATGCCAACGGTGGTACAACCCCGGCCGGGGCTGTCGAAGTTTACCAGCTTGATGGCGAGGTATTTGCTTACGATGTTGCCGCCAAAAAAATGTATGCCGTTGATGCAAGCAAAATAACGTTTGCTGCACACGGTACTGAAGGAGGCAAGGCTGCAGTCACTGCTGTTGATGGGACTGGCGGTGGTCTGACAGAACTCAACGATGCAGATACTGATATGCTGCTGAATGGCCCAAGTGATTTCAAAGAAGGCTCATCCACCGCACTTGCAGAGGGTGATAAGGTTAAACAGGCTGGTGGTGGTGGTGGTGAATTTGATCTTAATGCAGCCAAACTTGACGAAATCTCCATAGCCGCATTTGGTGCTGGTCAGGATGCTGAAAAATCAGGCATGAAGATGATCGCAATGAACGATGGCACATCTGACCGTTACTTTGTTTATGGCGAAGATGATAAAGGTATTATGGCTTTAAAAGAAATCACCTTTGACGCCGCAGGTTTACCAACTCCTTCTGCCGTCCGTCCTGCCGATTCCGACGTTGTGATGAAGGAATTTGGCGCCCTTTCCGCCGATAAACTGCTGGAAAAACTGGATAGCGCCATTACCCAGATTGCTGACTTCCGTGCCGACCTGGGTGCCGTTCAGAACCGCTTTAGCTCCATCATTGCCAACCTGAACACCAACATCATCAACACCACCGAAGCGCGCTCCCGTATTCAGGATGCGGACTTCTCTGTTGAAGTGTCTGCCATGAGCCGCGCCAACATCCTGCAACAGGCTGGCGTCTCCGTACTGGCGCAGGCCAACCAGGTTCCGCAGAACGTTCTCTCCCTGCTGCGTTAATCTGCGCTACCCCCTCAATGTCATTACGCGCGTGCCTCACGCGCGGTTTGCCCTCCCCGGTGGAGGGCTTTTTTTTATTTATTGTCATCGGCTAAAAATATATTTCAGCGATTTTTATTTCACCCGATGAATAAAGTATGCGGAATACATAACGCATATCTAAAACGTTATTTATCACACTAAAGGATATAGCAATGGCACAGGTCATTAATACTAACGCGTTGAGCCTGATGGCTCAGAACAACCTGAACAAATCCCAGAGCCAGTTAGGCACCGCGATTCAACGCCTCTCTTCCGGTATGCGTATCAACAGCGCAAAAGACGATGCA
>NZ_JAYMYY010000024.1:0-1373 GCF_039889165.1 Pseudocitrobacter cyperus
CATCAAACTGAACAAACTGGATATGCAGACCCTGGGTCTGGACTCCTTTATGAAAGATTTCGAAGATATCGGTATCACCGTGAATGGGGCAGGTACAGCGAGCAGTCAATATGACAAAGCCGCGGAAGTAAAAGCAGCAAATGCAGACACTGGAATTACGCCTCCGGGCCAAACAGCAACCTGGAAAATAGCCACAACCGATCATGCTAAACTTGTCGCAAATATGCCGGGTTCTCCGGATGCGGGTAAAGTCGATATAATGGTTCTCGATGACAAGGCCTTTGCTTATGATCAGGATAATGATCAGCTGTATGAAATCGATATGACCAAGCTCACCTTCGAGAGCGATGGTGGCGCCAATGTCAAAATTAAGGACGATGTGGATGTGAATGCGTTCACCGTTGTTTCCGACCCGGCCGACAAAGATATGCTGCTGAAGGGCCCAAGTAAGTTCACAGAAGGCTCGTCTACTGAGCTGAAAGCGGGTGATAATGTTAAAAGCGGAACGACAGATATTCCCCTGACCGAGGCCATACTTAACTCTGTTGCTGAGGATGCTTTTGGTGCCGGAGAGACTGTTGAATCTTCTGGCATGAAGATGATTATGATGAACGATGGCACAAGCGATCGTTACTTCGTTTACGGCGGCGATGATGGTTTCGGTGGTAAGGTATTGAAAGAAGTCTCCTTTAGTACTACAGGTGTACCAACTTCCACCGACGTTCGTCCTGCCGATTCCGACATTGTGTTGAAGGAATTTGGTGCTAACTCTGCCGACAACCTGCTGGAAAAACTGGATGACGCCATTACCCAGATTGCCGACTTCCGTGCCGACCTTGGTGCCGTTCAGAACCGCTTTAGCTCCATCATTGCTAACCTGAACACCAACATCATCAACACCACCGAAGCGCGCTCCCGTATTCAGGATGCAGACTTCTCTGTTGAAGTGTCTGCCATGAGCCGCGCCAACATCCTGCAACAGGCGGGTGTCTCCGTACTGGCCCAGGCCAACCAGGTTCCGCAGAACGTTCTCTCCCTGCTGCGTTAATCTGCGCTACCCCTTCAATGTCATTACGCGCGTGCTGCACGCGCGGTTTGCCCTCTTCCCCGGAGGGCTTTTTTATACCAGCTAACGAGGATTTTCAATGGGTCAGGTTATCAACACCAACGCACTGAGTCTGATGGCTCAGAACAACCTGAACAAATCCCAGAGCCAACTGGGTACTGCGATTCAGCGCCTCTCTTCTGGTATGCGTATCAACAGCGCAAAAGACGATGCGGCAGGTCTGGCAATTTCTAACCGCTTCACCTCTTCCATCCGTGGTATGACCCAGGCAGCGCGTAACGCCAACGACGGTATCTCTCTCGCACAA
>NZ_JAYMYY010000025.1:0-1240 GCF_039889165.1 Pseudocitrobacter cyperus
GACCTGTCGATTTAATCTGTTATCAGGCTGAAAATGATGTCTCTTCCGCCAAAACATCTTCGGCGTTGTAAGGTTAAGCCTCACGGTTCATTAGTACTGGTTAGCTCAATGCATCGCTGCACTTACACACCCAGCCTATCAACGTCGTCGTCTTCAACGTTCCTTCAGGAGACTTAAAGTCTCAGGGAGAACTCATCTCGGGGCAAGTTTCGTGCTTAGATGCTTTCAGCACTTATCTCTTCCGCATGTAGCTACCGGGCAATGCCATTGGCATGACAACCCGAACACCAGTGATGCGTCCACTCCGGTCCTCTCGTACTAGGAGCAGCCCCCCTCAATTCTCCAGCGCCCACGGCAGATAGGGACCGAACTGTCTCACGACGTTCTAAACCCAGCTCGCGTACCACTTTAAATGGCGAACAGCCATACCCTTGGGACCTACTTCAGCCCCAGGATGTGATGAGCCGACATCGAGGTGCCAAACACCGCCGTCGATATGAACTCTTGGGCGGTATCAGCCTGTTATCCCCGGAGTACCTTTTATCCGTTGAGCGATGGCCCTTCCATTCAGAACCACCGGATCACTATGACCTGCTTTCGCACCTGCTCGCGCCGTCACGCTCGCAGTCAAGCTAGCTTATGCCATTGCACTAACCTCCTGATGTCCGACCAGGATTAGCTAACCTTCGTGCTCCTCCGTTACTCTTTGGGAGGAGACCGCCCCAGTCAAACTACCCACCAGACACTGTCCGCAACCCGGATCACGGGTCTACGTTAGAACATCAAACATTAAAGGGTGGTATTTCAAGGTTGGCTCCATGCAGACTGGCGTCCACACTTCAAAGCCTCCCACCTATCCTACACATCAAGGCTCAATGTTCAGTGTCAAGCTATAGTAAAGGTTCACGGGGTCTTTCCGTCTTGCCGCGGGTACACTGCATCTTCACAGCGAGTTCAATTTCACTGAGTCTCGGGTGGAGACAGCCTGGCCATCATTACGCCATTCGTGCAGGTCGGAACTTACCCGACAAGGAATTTCGCTACCTTAGGACCGTTATAGTTACGGCCGCCGTTTACCGGGGCTTCGATCAAGAGCTTCGCCTTGCGGCTAACCCCATCAATTAACCTTCCGGCACCGGGCAGGCGTCACACCGTATACGTCCACTTTCGTGTTTGCACAGTGCTGTGTTTTTAATAAACAGTTGCAGCCAGCTGGTATCTTCGACTGATTTCAGCTCCA
>NZ_JAYMYY010000026.1:0-1178 GCF_039889165.1 Pseudocitrobacter cyperus
TGGGGTGACTGCGTACCTTTTGTATAATGGGTCAGCGACTTATATTCTGTAGCAAGGTTAACCGAATAGGGGAGCCGAAGGGAAACCGAGTCTTAACTGGGCGTTAAGTTGCAGGGTATAGACCCGAAACCCGGTGATCTAGCCATGGGCAGGTTGAAGGTTGGGTAACACTAACTGGAGGACCGAACCGACTAATGTTGAAAAATTAGCGGATGACTTGTGGCTGGGGGTGAAAGGCCAATCAAACCGGGAGATAGCTGGTTCTCCCCGAAAGCTATTTAGGTAGCGCCTCGTGAACTCATCTTCGGGGGTAGAGCACTGTTTCGGCTAGGGGGTCATCCCGACTTACCAACCCGATGCAAACTACGAATACCGAAGAATGTTATCACGGGAGACACACGGCGGGTGCTAACGTCCGTCGTGAAGAGGGAAACAACCCAGACCGCCAGCTAAGGTCCCAAAGTCACAGTTAAGTGGGAAACGATGTGGGAAGGCTCAGACAGCCAGGATGTTGGCTTAGAAGCAGCCATCATTTAAAGAAAGCGTAATAGCTCACTGGTCGAGTCGGCCTGCGCGGAAGATGTAACGGGGCTAAACTGTGCACCGAAGCTGCGGCAGCGACACTATGTGTTGTTGGGTAGGGGAGCGTTCTGTAAGCCGTTGAAGGTGTGTCGTGAGGCATGCTGGAGGTATCAGAAGTGCGAATGCTGACATAAGTAACGATAAAGCGGGTGAAAAGCCCGCTCGCCGGAAGACCAAGGGTTCCTGTCCAACGTTAATCGGGGCAGGGTGAGTCGACCCCTAAGGCGAGGCCGAAAGGCGTAGTCGATGGGAAACAGGTTAATATTCCTGTACTTGGTGTTACTGCGAAGGGGGGACGGAGAAGGCTATGTTGGCCGGGCGACGGTTGTCCCGGTTTAAGCGTGTAGGTGGGAGGTTTAGGTAAATCCGGACTTCTGTTAACACTGAGACGTGATGACGAGGCACTACGGTGCTGAAGTAACAAATGCCCTGCTTCCAGGAAAAGCCTCTAAGCATCAGGTAACATTGAATCGTACCCCAAACCGACACAGGTGGTCAGGTAGAGAATACCAAGGCGCTTGAGAGAACTCGGGTGAAGGAACTAGGCAAAATGGTGCCGTAACTTCGGGAGAAGGCACGCTGATATGTAGGTGAAG
>NZ_JAYMYY010000027.1:0-1104 GCF_039889165.1 Pseudocitrobacter cyperus
TGTAAGCACACCCGTTTTAGTTCCACGCACTTTTTGAGATTTCCGGTTTTTCGGCCATCAGCCGGTACTCCTCCGGTGTCAGGTTATTCAGGGATTCATGAGGTCGCTCGCTGTTGTATTCCATCAGCCAGTGCTCTGTGATTTCCCGCGCTTCATTCAGGGTTCTGAACAGATAAAAATCCAGGATTTCTGTCCGGTACGTCCGGTTAAACCGTTCGATAAAGGCATTCTGCGTTGGTTTTCCCGGTTTGATAAATTCCAGCATCACTCCATGCTCTTCAGCCCACTGTGCCAACGTCAGTGAGACCAGTTCTGGTCCGTTGTCCATCCGCAGTTTCAGTGGATAACCCCGGTTTGCCACTATTCTGTCCAACACCCTGACCACCCGCTGTGCGGGGATATTCAGATCGATTTCTATTGCGGGGGCCTCGCGGTTAAAGTCATCAACCACATTGAAGGTCCGGAAGCGTCTGCCGCAGATCAGCGCATCATGCATAAAATCGATGGACCAGCTCTGGTTAAGCGCTTCCGGCGTAGCCAGTGGCGCCGGGTTACGCGCGGGTAAACGCTGTTTTCCCTTGCGACGAAAATTCAGTTTCAGCAGGCAGTAAATCCGGTGAACGCGTTTATGGTTCCAGGTGTTACCCTGCCTGCGCAGCAACTGGAATAGCTTCTTAAAACCGTATCGCGGGTAGCGCCCTGCCAGCTCAGTCAGCACCTGGATCACCGGTTCATCGCGCCGGGTATCGGACTGGTAAAAATAGACCGTCCTGCTCAGCGATAATGTCCTGCAGGCCTGGCGGATGCTCATGGCAAATTGTGCCGTCAGATAGCTGACGAGCTCCCGCTTTATCGCTGGTTTTAAAGCTTTTTTTCGATAACGTCTTTCAGTGCCCGGCATTCAAGGCTGAGATCAGCAAACATCTGTTTGAGGCGACGGTTTTCATCCTCCAGGTCTTTCATCTTTTTGATATCAGAAGCTTCCATACCGCCAAACTTCGCTTTCCAGTTGTAATAGCTGGCTTCAGAGATACCGGCTTCACGGCAGACATCCTTAACGGTACGTCCGGCTTCGACAGACTTCAGAACGGCAATGATCTGGTG
>NZ_JAYMYY010000028.1:0-920 GCF_039889165.1 Pseudocitrobacter cyperus
ACCGTACTGGCTAAAACCTACGGCGGTGCTGCTCGCGCATTCGACCAGATCGATAACGCGCCGGAAGAAAAAGCTCGTGGTATCACCATCAACACTTCTCACGTTGAATATGACACCCCGACTCGCCACTACGCACACGTAGACTGCCCGGGCCACGCCGACTATGTTAAAAACATGATCACCGGTGCTGCGCAGATGGACGGCGCGATCCTGGTTGTTGCTGCGACTGACGGCCCGATGCCTCAGACTCGTGAGCACATCCTGCTGGGTCGTCAGGTAGGCGTTCCGTACATCATCGTGTTCCTGAACAAATGCGACATGGTTGATGACGAAGAGCTGCTGGAACTGGTAGAAATGGAAGTTCGTGAACTTCTGTCTCAGTACGATTTCCCGGGCGACGACACTCCGATCGTTCGTGGTTCTGCTCTGAAAGCGCTGGAAGGCGAAGCAGAGTGGGAAGCGAAAATCATCGAACTGGCTGGCTTCCTGGATTCTTACATCCCGGAACCAGAACGTGCTATCGATAAGCCGTTCCTGCTGCCGATCGAAGACGTATTCTCCATCTCCGGTCGTGGTACCGTTGTTACCGGTCGTGTAGAGCGCGGTATCATCAAAGTTGGTGAAGAAGTTGAAATCGTTGGTATCAAAGAGACTGCGAAGTCTACCTGTACTGGCGTAGAAATGTTCCGCAAACTGCTGGACGAAGGCCGTGCTGGTGAGAACGTTGGTGTTCTGCTGCGTGGTATCAAACGTGAAGAAATCGAACGTGGTCAGGTACTGGCTAAGCCGGGTTCCATCAAGCCGCACACCAAATTCGAATCTGAAGTTTATATCCTGTCCAAAGACGAAGGCGGCCGTCATACTCCGTTCTTCAAAGGCTACCGTCCGCAGTTCTACTTCCGTACTACTGACGTGACTGG
>NZ_JAYMYY010000029.1:0-572 GCF_039889165.1 Pseudocitrobacter cyperus
GGCTCCCACTGCTTGTACGTACACGGTTTCAGGTTCTTTTTCACTCCCCTCGCCGGGGTTCTTTTCGCCTTTCCCTCACGGTACTGGTTCACTATCGGTCAGTCAGGAGTATTTAGCCTTGGAGGATGGTCCCCCCATATTCAGACAGGATACCACGTGTCCCGCCCTACTCTTCGAGTTCACAACATATGCATTTTGGTGTACGGGACTTTCACCCTGTATCGTGCGACTTTCCAGACGCTTCCACTAACACACATGCTGATTCAGACTCTGGGCTGCTCCCCGTTCGCTCGCCGCTACTGGGGGAATCTCGGTTGATTTCTTTTCCTCGGGGTACTTAGATGTTTCAGTTCCCCCGGTTCGCTTCATTACGCTATGTATTCACGCAATGATAGTGTGACGAATCACACTGGGTTTCCCCATTCGGAAATCGCCGGTTATAACGGTTCATATCACCTTACCGACGCTTATCGCAGATTAGCACGTCCTTCATCGCCTCTGACTGCCAGGGCATCCACCGTGTACGCTTAGTCGCTTAACCTCACAACCCGAAGATGTTTCGTAAAACACCA
>NZ_JAYMYY010000003.1:0-493251 GCF_039889165.1 Pseudocitrobacter cyperus
AGCGAGGGGATAGACGGTGCGGTTTTGACTTTCTCCCTCGCCCTTTTAGGGAGAGGGCCGGGGTGAGGGTAAAAGCGTTTGCAGGATATCGAATATATTTCTCAATACTGCCTCTTCGTCATGATTAAGCTCATTATTCCAGAAACGTAAAACGATCCATCCTTTCAATGCCAGCCATTCCGTTCTTTGTTGATCATATGCTTCTTGCTGTAGATGTTGTCCTCCATCGAGTTCAATTGCCAGCCTTGCCTCACAGCAGGCAAAATCAAGTATGTAGTTGCCAACCACGTGCTGACGTCTAAATTTGTAGCGGGAAAACCGTCGCCCCCTCAACAAATACCATAGCCGCAATTCTTCCTTCGTTTGCTGGCGCCGCAGCGTCTTTGCATATTCCCGTCGTTTCTCCATTCGCTCATGTTGCCACTGCGCTCCACCGTCGTCAGTTCTCGTAATCAAAACTGGAACCCGCCTTCCAGAGTACTTTCAGATTCTGTTTATCCTTCCTTCCTGGGTGAGTTTCGTATGATGAGGGCCTGACTCACTAAAAGGATTTAACCGATGAAACTCGCCTGGAAATCGGCGGCACTCCTGTTGTGCTGCTGCTCTGCTTATGCACTTGCTGATGACAACACCCCGACCGATGACGTTATAAAACAACAGTTTGAAAAACAGTCTGACGGCCTGTTGCGTATGGGAAATATTACGCTGCAACCGATTGAGAAGGTGGGTAATCAGGCCACTTATACGATAGAAGGGGACATTGCCGCGACTGATAATCTTTATGCTGTCGTCGGGGCGGCAGGGGAGTATATCTTTTACGAAAGAACCTGGATCAAAGACAACCCGGTAAAATTTTCAGCGATGATGACAGCGGTAGGCACAAAGGCCTCAAGCTGGCGTACCGAGTTTTACTCCATGCAAGTGGCGGCAAGGAGCATAGGCAGGCCGTTCAGTAATACTGAGGATTTAAGCAAGTCATTGATCGTCAACGATAGCGGCTTTATGACGCAGTTCGCGAGGCTTGATGCGCAATTTGCGAATAGCAAAACGACCGTGGACAAGCAGAAGAAGCAGTATGAAGCGCTGAGTAAACAGGTGAAGGAGCTGGACGAACAGATCAAAAATTCATGGGGAAGAGATGCCGATGGCAAGCCGCTTGGCCGTGACGAGGTGTTGCGGGCGAAAAATGCCGAGATATATGCCGTTGACCGCAAAAATGATATGAATAAGTTTATCAATCAGTATTACATCAACGTGTATGAACCCGCCCTGGTCGCCTGTCAGAAGAAAGGGAATTGCGATACCGCGCCGATAAATGCCGCCCGTGATAAAGCGCATGAAGAACAGAAAAAAGAGTACACGCGTCAGCATGATGCGATCAGTGCGAAGGTGAAAGCCGAGATCGCAGTCCTTGAGGAAAAAGTTAAACCACTATGGAAAAAACGCGAAGCGCTGCGTGGTCAGATGGTGGTACTGGAGTCGGGAAACTATGAATTAGAGCGCGATGCGAAGCTCTGGCAGGAAGGGGTTGCAGAGATGCGCCGCAAAGGCGTATTTAAGTAATCGGGCATTGCCGGGCAAGCTGATGCCACCCGGCAATAAACGTTACATCAGCCCAAGAAGCTGTGGAATAAATAGCGAAATCTGCGGGATGTAAGCGATCATCATCAGGGCAGCCAGCAGCGCAGCATAGAAGGGCAGTAGCGGTTTAATCAACTGCTGGATTTTCACGCCGGAGATGGAACAGCCGACAAACAGCGCACTACCGACTGGCGGCGTCAGCAGGCCGATGCACAGGTTGGCGACCATCATAATGCCGAAATGAACCGGATCCATCCCCAGATCCTGCGCGATGGGCAGGAAGATCGGCGTGAAGATCAGTACCGCTGGCGTCATATCCATAAAGATGCCGACGACCAGCAGCACGATGTTGATCAGCAGCAGAATAATCAGCGGGTTTTCAGAAATGCCCATCAGCGCGTCGCTTATCATGTACGGAATATCCGCGTTGGTCATTGCCCACGACATCCCGACAGAAAAGCCAATCAGCAGCAGGACAATGGAGGTGGTGACCACGGACTCCAGAATCAGCTTTGGCAAATCACGCCACTTCACTTCGCGATAGATAAGCACCGAAAGGATAAAGGTATAAACCACCGCGATTGCTGAGGCTTCCGTAGCGGTGAAAATCCCCCCCAGAATGCCGCCCATCACAATAATCACCAGCAGCAGGCTGGGCAGCGCATCAGTAAACGCTTTTGCCGCCTGGGCGACGGTTGGACGTTCAGAAACCGGATAACCGCGGCGTTTGGCGATAATCGCGCAAACCAGCATAATCGACAGGCCCATCAGGATGCCTGGCAGATAGCCCGCCATAAACAGCGATGCAACCGAGACGCCGCCTGCGGTCAGAGAGAAGACAATCAGCACGTTGGAAGGCGGAATCAGCAGCCCGGTGATGCACGATGAAACGTTTACCGCGGTCGAAAATGCCGGATCGTAGCCTTTCTTCGTCTGAATGGGATGTAACGTACCGCCCACGGCAGCAGCAGCGGCAACGGCTGAACCGGAAATGGAGCCAAACATCATATTGGCAAGTACGTTCACATGACCTAATGAACCCGGAACGCGGCCCACCATTACCTGCGCGAGGTTAATCAACCGTATCGCGATCCCACCGCTGTTCATCAGCGTACCCGCAAAAATAAAAAACGGTATTGCCAGCAGGGCAAAGTTATCCAGCCCATTGGCCAAACGCTGCGAAACGGTGATGACGGCGATATCCCAGGGAAACATCAGCAGCATTGAGCTGACGGTGGCAATACCGATGGCAAATGAGATAGGCACACCCATGAAAACCAGCACGAAGAACGCGCCAAACAGTGTTAAAGCAATATAACTTTCCATCAGTTTGCTCCCTCCTGTTTATGTCTGAAACCGCCTAACCCATTGACGATAAAGCACAATGCGTAAAACATCATAATAATCCCCGAGAGTGGCAGGATCAGGTAGACATAGCCCATCGGGATTTGCATGGCAGCGGATACCTGAGAGGTTGCCAGTGTTTTCTCAATTAGCTTTACACCACCGGAAACAATGACCGCGCCGGAGAAAATAAAAATCAGCAGGTTGATAAGAATGCTCAACACGCGCTGTTTTTGCGGTTTAAGCGTCATTGCCAGCAGATCGATTGCCAGATGACGCTGAGCGCCAACGGTGTAGGCGGCGCCAAGTAAGCCCACCCAGATCATCAAAAAGCGAGCCAGTTCGTCGGTAAGCGTACTCGGCTGGTTTAAGACATAACGGCTGAAAACCTGCCAGACAACGCAGATGACCAGTGCGATCATCACCGCGACGGAGAATGCCGCGATCACGCGATCCACCGCCTGTTTAATGCGGGTAAATATCATTTTTGGATTGTCCTGAAGAATGCGGGCCAGAGGCTGACCCGCACAGAGGTTATTCTGCGGCGGCTTCGAATTTCGTCAGCAGCGCAGCCTGTTTCGGATCTTTTTTGAAATCATCAAACAGCGGCTGGACGGCAGCGCGGAACGGGGCTTTATCCACTTTGACTATCTCAGCACCCATTGCTTTCGCCTGAGCGCGGGTGTCGGTATCAATTTTATCCCACAGTTTCTGCTGATAGGTCTCAGAGGCTTTTGCCGCTTTTATAAGGATCTGTTGCTGTTCCGGTGTCAGCTTGTCCCAGGTTTTGGTGGAGATAACCAGGAAATCGGGGATGGAAGCATGTTCATCTTCGGAGAAGACCTTAGCGATTTCGATATGACGCGTTTGTACCCATGAAGGCACGTTATTTTCCGCACCGTCGACGACGCCTTGCTGCATGGCGGTATAAACTTCACCAAACGAAATCGGCGTAGGAGAGCCGCCCATTAACTCAATCATTTTAATCGTCGTCGGGCTTGCCTGAACGCGAACTTTTAACCCTTTTAAATCTTCCGGTTTAGTAATCGGTTTTTTTGCATAAAAGCTGCGAGTTCCGGCAACGTAGGCGGAAAGCGCAAAGAAACCTTTATCTTTTGTGGATTCCATAATTTCTTTACCGACTTCGCCAAACACCACTTTATTAAAGTGCGCCTGATCTTTAAATAAGAACGGTAAATTATAAATGGAATAAATATTATCAAAGGATTCCAGGTCGCTGGCGGAACCTTTGGTCATATCCAGCGCCCCGTTTTGCAATAACTCCAGCGTTTCTCGCGCACTACCCATTTGGCTACTCGGATAGATACGGATGGTCATTTTACCATCGGAGAGTTGCTTAACCTCTTTTGCCAGCTCTTCAAATGCCTGATGCACGACGTGGCTACGCTCAAGATTATGAGCAAGCTTCAGGGTGACTTTTTCTGCTGCAGAGGCACCGACTGAAAACAGTGTTAACAGAGAGGCGCACAGTAATGTTCTGGTAAAGAATAAAGGTTTCATTAATAAGCTCCATGCATAATCATAGTAATTGTCTATAGCTATAGAAATATTCCGGATTTCTGTGTGATACATTACCATAGTTGTCACACAACTTTACGCTAGCATTCTCACATTTTTTAATTTTCTGGCCGTGAATGTATTTTTGGTATTCTCGAATAATATTTATTTGATGATGGAATTTATGGCGTGAATGAATATGAGGGGATATTTAAAAATAACCCCGCAAGTTTTTCTCTGGCGGGGTGAGTAACGGTTATTCGCTGAGGAATAATTCAAGCAATGAATTTAAAAATAACTTACCGTGCTCGGTAATTTGCCAGTATTCCGCGCATTCGGTGAGATACCCCTGCGCCAGCGCTTCGTCAATTTGCGGGCGAATTGCTTGCTCACTGAGCCCCGTATAGCGGCTAAACTCCGCGCGCGGGGCGGGTTCCAGCAGGCGGAAGCGGTTCATAAAGAACTCAAACGGTTTATCGGCTGCTTCGACATCGTGCTGGCGTTCCAGGTAGCGCCCTTCCATATACCCGCGCGGATGGCGCGTTTTGGCGGTACGCAGAATGCGCCCGTCAGGGAAGGTGACTTTGCCGTGTGCGCCGCAGCCAATACCGAGGTAGTCGCCAAAGCGCCAGTAGTTGAGGTTGTGCTGGCACTGATAGCCCGGTTTTGCATAGGCCGAGGTTTCATACTGCTGATAACCTGCTGCCGTCAGCAGCTTATCGCCCTGCTCGAAGATATCCCACAGCGCATCGTCGTCGGGAAGTACCGGCGGGCGGGAGCCAAACAGGGTGTTCGGTTCAATCGTGAGCTGATACCAGGAAAGATGTGGGGGATTAAGCGCAATCGCCTGACGTAAATCGTCCAGCGCTTCCGCCAGCGATTGATCCGGCAGGCCGTGCATCAGGTCAAGGTTGAAGCTGCGAAGGCCTAACCCCGTTGCCAGATTCGCCGCGCGTTTGGCTTCTTCCGGGCCGTGAATGCGCCCAAGACGTTTTAACTTGGTTTCGCTAAAGCTCTGCACACCAATGGAGATACGGTTCACGCCCGCGCGCTGGTAATCGACGAAGCGATCCGCCTCCACCGTGCCGGGGTTCGCTTCCATGGTGATTTCCGCATCCGCCGCCAGAGTTAGACGCGCACGCACGCCATCCAGCAACGTTTGCATCGCCGGGCCGGAAAGCAGGCTCGGCGTACCGCCACCGATGAAAATGGTCTTTACTTCACGTCCCTGCGCGTAAGCCACGTCAGCATCTAAATCACTCAGCAGATGCTGAACGTAGTCATCGTGCGGCACCTCGCCTTTCAGCGCGTGCGAGTTGAAGTCGCAGTACGGGCATTTCTGCACGCACCACGGGATGTGAATATAAAGGCTCAGAGGCGGCAAATTAGCCATTACGTAACGCTTCCAGTAACTGTTTCAGCGCCTGACCACGGTGCGAGATGGCTATCTTCTCTTCACGCGTCAGTTCTGCGGCGGTTTTCCCAACAGAGGGGACAAAGAAAATAGGGTCATAGCCGAAGCCGCCGCTACCCGCAGGCGCGTGGGTGATGACGCCTGGCCAGCGACCATGGCACACCAGCGGTGTTGGGTCTTCCGCATGACGCAGGTAAACCAGTACACAGTGGAACTGCGCCTGACGCTGGTCGTCCGGTACATCTTTCAGCGTTTCCAGCAGCTTTTGCAGGTTACGCTCGTCGGTCGCGCCTTCACCGGAATAACGTGCGGAATAGATACCCGGCGCACCGCCAAGATAATCCACCGCCAGCCCGGAATCATCGGCAATCGCGGGCAGTCCGGTTATCTGTGACGCATGGCGCGCTTTAAGGATCGCGTTCTCGATAAAGGTCAAACCGGTCTCTTCGGCAGAATCGACGCCAAGGTCGGTCTGCGCGACGATATCAAGACCAAAATCGCCGAGCAACGAGGCGAGCTCGCGCACTTTACCGGCATTACCGGTAGCGAGGACAACTTTTTGCATGGGATATCCTAATTTATCAGGGCGTCGACGCCCGCTGGAATTTGCTGCGGATGAATGATTTTAACCCGTTTATGGCGGCCCAGTTCGCCTTTCTCAATAACGACCTGGCTTTTGGCTACCTTAAACTGTTTAGCGAGGAATTTCACCAGATGGGCATTGGCCTGCCCATCGACCGGCGGGGCGGTTATGGCGACTTTTAATTCGTCGCCATGTTCACCCACAATGCTGTCACGGCTGGCCTTCGGCTGAATATACAGCCGCAGCACCAGCCCGTCGTCGCAGGATGTTACGGCACTCATAGCGCCATCCACAGCCCCGGCAGCAGCATGTTGCCCGTTGCCTGTAACACTTCGGCGATGCCCATGTTGAGAACATAAAGCAGCAGCACCAGAATCATCGGCGAGAAGTCGATACCGCCCATTGAAGGCAGCAGCTTACGAATCGGGCGCAGCAGCGGGTCAGCGAGCTGCATCAGCACAAATTCAACCGGGCTACGGCCCTGGCTTACCCAGCTCATAATCGCCATCAGCAGCAGTACCCAGAAGATAAGCAGACCGGTGGTTTTCAGCAGGATCAGCACCGCCGCAATCCAGATTATCGGCTGGAAGGTGATGACCATAAACAGGGTAATCGCCTTGATAACGCTCAGAATAAAGGCAACCAGCAGCGAGGAACTGTCGAGCGGCCCCATCGCCGGGATGATGCGGCGCAGCGGCCCCACGATAGGCTGGGTCACTTTCACCACAAACTGGGAGAACGGGTTGTAAAAATCACAGCGCGCCCACTGCATCCAGACGCGCAGCAGTAGCACCATTGTGTACAGTTCAATCACTGTAGAGAGCAGGAAGGTCAACGTCTTCATGGCGTTCCTCAGAGTTCCTTATTTTTTGTGTAATCACGCGCACCAAAAATCGCGGTGCCGATGCGTACCATAGTGCTACCTGCCGCGATGGCGGCTTCCATATCGTCCGACATCCCCAGCGAGAGCGTATCGACCGTTGGATAGTGCGTTTTCAGCCGCGTGAATGCTACAGCCATTTGCCGGGCGACGGCAAACTGCTTATCGTACCCGGTCTCCGGCGCAGGGATGGCCATTAATCCGCGCAGGCAGAGGTTGGGAAGAGTAGACACTTCCGCCGCCAGTGCATCAATCGCCTCGGGTTGGATTCCTGATTTACTCTGCTCATCGCTAATGTTGACCTGAATCAGCACGTTAAGCGGCGGCAGGTGGGCAGGCCGCTGTTCGCTCAGCCGTGCAGCGATTTTCAGCCGGTCGATCGTATGGCACCAGTCGAAATGCTCTGCCACCAGGCGACTTTTGTTGGACTGCAACGGGCCGATAAAGTGCCATTGCAGATCCGTCACGCCTTTATCCTGAAAGAAGCGAATTTTTTCCACCCCTTCCTGAACATAGTTTTCACCGAATGCCCGCTGCCCGGCAGCCATCGCTTCTTCGACGGCGCTCGCAGGTTTTGTTTTGCTGACTGCAAGCAGAGTAACTTCTTCTGAAAGCCGGCCGCATCGTGATGCAGCGGCTGAGATTTTGTCCCGGACCTGTGCCAGGTTATGCGCTATATCGTTCATATTTGCTGGTGGGTCTTATGGAAATACAAGAAATCGTGGCGCTTAGTGTAAAGCATAATGTGTCGGATCTACACCTGTGTAGTGGGGCAATGGCGCGATGGCGGCGGCGAGGTTTGCTTGAAGTGGCGCCTTTTTTATCGCCGGATCCCCAGACTCTGCTGACGGGGTGGTTGAGCGAACCGCAACAAGCCCGCTGGTTGGCCCAGGGACAGATCGATTTTGCTATTGAGCCGCGGGAGGGGCCGCGTCTGCGCGCCAGTGCCTTTCGTCACGCGCGGGGTGTTTCTCTGGCATTGCGTTTGTTACCAACGCGCTGCCCAACGCTCACTGAGTTGAGTGTGCCTGCTGCGCTGCCGGAGTTGCTGCGTGAAGAGGGCGGGCTGATTCTGGTTACAGGCGCAACCGGCAGCGGTAAGTCGACCACGCTTGCGGCAATGGTCGATCATCTGAACAATGCGCTGGACGGGCATATTCTGACGCTGGAAGATCCGGTTGAGTTTGTCCACACCAGCAAACGCTGCCTCATTCAGCAACGGGAAATGGGGCTGCATGCCTCTTCATTTGCGGAGGCATTGCGCGGTGCGCTGCGTCAGGATCCCGATATCATCCTGTTGGGTGAACTGCGCGATAGCGAGACGATCCGTCTGGCGTTGACCGCTGCTGAAACAGGGCATCTGGTGCTGGCGACATTGCATACGCGGGGGGCGGCGCAGGCGATTGAGCGTTTGATCGATGTTTTTCCGGCGCAGGAAAAAGAGCCCGTGCGCAGCCAACTGGCCAGCAGCCTGTGTGCCGTTGTGGCGCAGAAGCTGCTGGCGGATAAACAAGGTGGGCGGGTCGCGCTCTTTGAATTGCTGGTGAACACACCGGCGGTGGGGAATCTGATCCGCGAAGGGAAAACGCACCAGCTCCCCGGTGTCATGCAAACTGGACAGCAGGCGGGCATGCAAACTTTTACTCAAAGCTACCAACAATGGGTAGTGAAGGGTAAGCTATAAGTAAGCGGAAGTTTTTCTTCCGCTTATTAATTCTGTTTCTAATAGATAAATATTATTACTGTGATGAAGGTAGAGTTTTTTGGATAACTGCATCAGAAAGATTGTTTCAATATATTTTTGATGTAGCACCTGGTCGTTATTCTGTTGTAATAATGTTTTATTTGTGAACCCGTCGTTTCGTTATTATTCCCCATAATTACTATCATCAGAGAAACATATAACACCTGGTTCATTATTCCTAAGTAATACCGATGATGGATTTTTATGCGGATGCATAACATTATGTTGTGTAGACATAGAAAAAAAGGTTGATATTCTTTTGACTCCTGCCGCGGTTCGTTCTATCCTGATTATGGAATTAGGATTATTCTTATGAAATAATGTTTCACTTCATACGATTTTGATTATTATTATGCATGATAATTAAGATTGCTTTGATTTATTAAAACACCATGATGGTGGCAAAATACTAAGGAGAGTTTCAAATGCTTGATGTATCAGAGAGTGTATCTAAATCCCGCAAAATCCTGTTAATCACCCACCCGTCAGTTCAGGCCAACGCATTCGCTGGTTATCTTTCTGATTTACTTTCAGTTTCTGTCGATGTACACAATATCAACAAACCGCTGGTGCAGCGCCTTAGCAAAGGCACCGTGGTGCTGTTTGATATCGCGGTATCGAACAAAAAACTGAACGGTATCTGGCGCGATATTATTCGCTCACAGTTTGATTCTCCGCGTTTGCTTATTATTAATAGCGCACAGAAGTATGAATTATACGAAATGGCGCAGTGGCCAGCGCTGTACGGTGTGTTCCGTCATGATGATGATGAATCGCGCTTAATTGAGGGTGTCAAAGCCGTACTGAACGGTGAACAGACTGCTGAATTGAGCGTAATGCATCCGGCCATGTATGCAGTTGAGCAACCAACTGAATCATCAGACAATATTCCGCTGACTGAACGTGAATGCGAAATTCTGAATGAATTACGTCATGGTGCGACCAATATGGATATTGCTCGCGCATTGTTTATCAGCGAAAACACCGTTCGCACACACTTATACAATGTTTTCCGTAAGTTAAGCGTTAAAAACAGAACCCAGGCAGTAAGCTGGGCGAATGAGAATTTACGTCACTAAGTATCAGTCTGGAAACGTTGTAGGCCGGATAAGCGCTAGCGCCATCCGGCTTTCCTGTTTGCTTTATTAAGCAGTATGGCTACTGCCTTACTGACCATAGCCCTGCTCGAAATAGCTCTCCAGAATCACCACCGCCGACGCGGAATCCACGCTGCCTTTATCCAGTGCGCGAAACCCGCCATGCTCAAATAAACCGGCTCGCGCCTCAACGGTGCTCAGACGCTCATCATGCAGCGTAATTGCCACGCCGAAACGACCGTGAATTTTGTTAGCAAAGTTACGTGCTCTGGCGGTGAGGGGTTGTTCTGTACCATCCATATTCAGCGGCAGGCCGACAATTACCGACTCGGGTTGCCACTCTTTAAGCAGCTTTTCGACGGCGTTCCAGTCTGGCGTACCGTTTTGCGCTTTCAGGGCATTGAGCGGACGCGCGGTACCGGTAATGCGCTGCCCCACTGCCACGCCAATACTGCGGGTGCCAAAATCGAAGGCGAGAAAGGTTCCGCTCATTAGGCGTGACCTGCCACACCGGGCATGGTGTGAATATCGATACCGATAAGTTTTGCCGCATCGCGCCAGCGGTCTGCAATCGGGGTTTTAAACAGAATGTTGAGATCGGCGGGGGCTGTAAGCCAGGCGTTATCGAGGATCTCCTGCTCCAGTTGCCCCTTCTCCCAGGAAGCATAGCCCAGCGCGACTAACACTTCTGTCGGTTGCGCGGCCGTGCCCAGAGTTTCCAGGACGTCGCGGGACGTGGTGACGATAGTATTGTCCGAAATACGGATACTGGAGGAAAACGACGCCGGAGGCGTATGCAGGATAAACCCACGATCTTCCGCCAGCGGGCCGCCTAGCATCACCGGTTTATCGAGACGAATAGCGGGATCGCGAGGATCGGGAGTGATCTTCAGCTTCTCCAGAATCCCCTCAATTTGAAGGTTTTCCAGCGGCTTATTGATGATGATACCCATAGCGCCATCATCATTGTATTCGCAGATGTACACAACGGAACGACGGAAGATGGGATCCTGAAGAGCCGGCATGGCAATAAGAAAGTGATGCTGTAAATTCATTGTCAGAAGTTCTGTCCTGGTTCAAAAAGCAGCAGCGTCCAGTATGCGGGGAAAGCGCCGCGCTGTCACCAGGCAGGCCTATAAAGACAAGTAAAGCCTGCCCGATCGTGGCGGGTTCCCTCCCGCCGCGTAAGTTATTTGCCCAAACGCTTCTCGATGGCGTCCATCAGCATCCCGGTGATGGAAATCGGGAACTCCGCTTCGATTTCACGCACGCAGGTTGGGCTGGTGACGTTAATCTCGGTCAGGCGATCGCCGATGATATCCAGGCCGACAAAAATCAGACCTTTCTCTTTCAGCGTCGGGCCCACTTTACGGGCGATTTCCCAGTCGCTTTCGCTCAGCGGGCGCGGCTCGCCGCGGCCACCGGCGGCCAGGTTGCCACGGGTTTCGCCGCCCTGTGGAATACGCGCCAGGCAGTACGGTACCGGTTCACCATCGACAACCAGCACGCGCTTATCACCGTCTTTGATCGCCGGCAGATAGGTTTGCGCCATGCAGTAGCGGCTACCCAGTTCGGTCAGGGTTTCGGCGATAACGCCAATGTTCGGGTCGCCTTCTTTCACGCGGAAAATCGACGCGCCGCCCATACCGTCCAGCGGTTTCATGATGATGTCGCTGTGTTTCTGCCAGAAGGCTTTCAACTGCGCTTTATTACGCGTGACCAGGGTTTCCGGTGTCAGCTCAGAGAACCAGGCAGTAAAGAGCTTTTCGTTACAGTCGCGCAGGCTCTGCGGTTTGTTGACGATAAGCGTGCCTTTCTCTTCTGCGCGCTCCAGAATGTAAGTCGCGTAGATAAATTCGGTATCAAACGGCGGATCCTTACGCATCAGGATCACATCGAGATCGGCCAGGGCGATGTCCTGTTCAGTGCCGAACTCGTACCATTTCTCATAGTTCTGCTCAACGTTCACCAGGCGCGTGCGTGCGCGGGATTCGCCGTTGGTCAGGTATAGGTCATTCATCTCCATATAGTGGAGTTCATAGCCCCGGCGCTGTGCCTCCAGCAACATCGCGAAGCTGGTGTCTTTTTTGATATTGATGTTTGCGATGGGATCCATCACGATGCCGAGCTTAATCATTCTAGTTCTCCTGGAAGCCGGTATTAGCCCAGATCGCCAAAGCGCACCTGCAGTGCGGTGATGGCGGTGAGCGCGGTAGTCTCAGTACGCAGAACGCGAGGTCCCAACAGGATATCAGTAAACTGGTAGCGGGCGGTCATGGCAATTTCATCGGCCGACAAACCGCCTTCCGGGCCAATCAGCAAACGGACTCGCTCCACCGGTAGCGGCAGCGTATTAATGCTGGCGCTGGCGCGCGGATGCAGGTTCAGCTTCAGTCCGCTATCTTCTTCGGCGCACCACTGTTCCAGACTCATCGCCGGGCGAATTTCCGGAATGGTGTTGCGGCCACACTGTTCACAGGCGGCAATAGCGATTTTTTGCCACTGTTGGATTTTCTTGTTCAAACGCTCGGCATCCAGTTTAACGCCGCAGCGCTCAGAAAACAGTGGCGTTATGAGGCTTACACCGAGTTCTATCGATTTCTGGATGGTAAATTCCATTTTATCGCCGCGTGACATTACCTGACCCAGGTGGATGTGAATCGGTGATTCGCGATTATCGACTTCACCACTGACTATCTTCACGCGCACATTTTTTTTATCGGCCTGCGTAATTTCAGCGTCAAAGACCTGGTTACTGCCGTCGAATAGCTGAATCGCCTGGCCCGGGCCCATGCGCAATACGCGGCCAACATGGTTTGCCGCGTCGCTATCAAGGGCGACTTCTGTTCCTGGCGTGATGCGTTCAGGATGATAAATACGGGGAATGCGCATGATGTTACGTTCCATTAATAGCTTAGGTACCAGGCACTGCCCGTTCCCTCGCCCTGAGGGAGAGGGCCAGGGTGAGGGGGAAATGTCCGGCAGAAAATTAAACAATTAGACGCTAGTGTAGGTTAGCTCTTTTGCGCCTGGCAAGCCTGCAACACATAGGGGTTATGGTTGCCCTGAATTTTGGCGATACGTTGGTCGCGCTCACACTCCCACGCACTGACCGGGTACATTTTATTCCACGCGTTAAAGAGCTGCGTCTGCTGGCGGGAAAGGTTGATTTGATACGTATCGCGCATATAGAAGTAGGTACGAGCAATCGCCCCGCGTGAACGTTCTGGCGGTTCGGCCACTTTTCCTTTGAAATCAACCTTCATGGCGCACTGGCCGTACTGGCCTTCGCCACCGTTCCACTGGCTGTACATAAAGTTGCCGCGATCGCCGTTTACTTCGCCGACAGCCGGTTGCAGGTTATGCATGTCGCTTTCAATTTTGCGATAAACGGGATCTTTCGCGCAGTTTTTCCGCCCGCCATCCTGCCAGCACTGGCGCTGGTGGCCGAACTGCCAGGCGGGCATCACATGTTCCCATTCAACGCGGCTGGCGCGGTTTTCATTTTTACGTACTTTATAGCCGCAGGATTCGAGGTCAATCACCCCTTTTTTTCCCTGCCATTCAATTTTACAGCCGCAGTAGAAATCACCGGGCACATCGTTGTTAACCTTTACCCCGGCGGTTTTTGCCTGGGAAAAACTTTTAATACCTTCGGCCAGTGCCTGGCCTGAGAGTGCCGCCGTTAAAAACACGACTGCGAATGCTACTTTTGGGAACATCACGAACTCCGTCTCAAAACGAGCCCGCAACGTAGCGAAAGCGAAGCTGAGATGCAATCAGTCAGATCAGAAAACTTCCCGAAAATTCCATCAGTTACACTTCTGCAACCAACGGTTCGCCGCAGTGGACGCAGCGATAGGTGGCTTCACCGCGTACTACGCGATTATGGCGGCGTATTGTCAACTGATGCTGCTGACAGCGACAGCGATAGGGAAAGGTTTTTGTGCGTATGGAACTCAGTTCAAACTGATGGGTGCGACGCGCCGGGACGCCAAGTACGGCTTCCATCATCCACTTCCACTCCTTGCCGTGCGGCGCGACACGGCCAAAGTGCTTCCACACCAGCAGGTGTGCAAGTTCGTGCGGCACCACTTCATCAATAAACGCCTGCTGGTTTTCCGCAAGCAGCACCGGGTTGAGGCGAATTTCATACTCCTGCAACCACGCGGTGCCCGCTGATGTGCCGCGCTGCTGATAAACCAGCTTCGGTTCAGGGTAGCTGCGGTTAAGCGCAAGGTTCGCTTTGGCCAGATTTTCCCGCAGGCAACGCATCACGCTTTGCTGAAGGGCGATAGGGATTCGGGGGCTTTTCATGGGGCAGAGGATAGAGCGGGATGCGGGGAGAGTGCAAGAGGAAGCTTCCTCCCGATACAGGAGGAAGCTTTCTGCCGGATTAGTCGTGAGCGCCGATTTCGCGCAGCTTGCGACCTTTCATCAGGTTACGTTCAATATGTTCCAGTGACACATGTTTGGTTTCCGGAACCAGCCAGATAGTCAGGAGGATAAACAGCAGGTTCAGACCGGCGTATACCCAGAAGGTATTGGCGTTGCCCAGAGAGTTGAGCATGGTCAGGAACGTTGCGCCGACGATCATATTGGCAATCCAGTTGGTCGCGGTGGAACAGGTGATACCAAAGTCGCGGCCTTTCAGCGGCTGGATTTCAGAACACAGTACCCAAATCAGCGGGCCGGCGCTCATGGCGAAGCCAACGATAAACATCAGCAGCATAGCGATTGCGAAGTACTGCGCAGATGGCGAATGAATACCGACGTGCATCATCGTACCCAGTACGCCCATGCCCACAGCCATTACCAGGAAGCCCAGCGTCAGGGTTGGTTTACGGCCCCAGCGGTCAACCAGGCCAATGGCGATGAAGGTGGCCAGCACGTTAGTCAGGCCGACAATCACCGTCCCCCACATCTGTTCGTGGGTGTTGGTATAACCCGCCAGTTCAAAGATTTTCGGTGCGTAGTACATGATGACGTTCATGCCGGTGAACTGCTGCATCACCTGTAACAGTACGCCCAGGAATACTGCGCGGCGGAAGTTGCTGTTCTCTTTGAACAGCGCCCAACCACTCTGTTTAACCTGCAGGCTTTCACGGATTTCATCCAGCTCGCGTTTCGCTTCCGCGCTGGTATCACGCAGACGAAGCAGGACGCGTTCCGCATCGTGGAAGCGACGTTTGGCCGCGAACCAGCGTGGGCTGTCCGGCAGGAAGAAGACGCCAATCAGCAGCAAAATCGCCGGGATGATAATTACGCCCAGCATCCAGCGCCATGCGCCAGAGTAGCTGAAGGCGGTATCAGACAGGTACGCGCCGAGAATACCGATGGTAATCATCAACTGGTACATGGAAATCATACTGCCGCGAATTTTTTCCGGCGCGATTTCAGAGAGATACAGCGGTGCCGTATAGGAAGCGACACCCACAGCCAGGCCCAGCAGGACGCGGGAGATAATCAGCACTTCCGGGTTTGGCGCGGCGGCGGAGAAGAGCGAACCGAGCACAAACAGGATGGCGCCAATCATCAGGCTTTTCTTACGCCCGAGGCGGAAGGAGAGCCAGCCACTACCGACCGCACCAATCGCGGCACCGAACATCATGGAACTGACCACCCACTCCTGGGTGTGTGGAGAAATCTGAAACTCATCGGTAATAAAGGGTAGGGCACCGGCAATTACGCCGATATCAAGACCGAAAAGGAGTCCGGCCAGGGCTGCCAGAAAACAGACAAAAAAGGTCATTGTCTTGTTTGAACGCCCTTGTTTTTTATTGTCAGGCATTATGCCCTCCAGTTGGATTATCAGCTTTGTCGATGTTAAGGGTAAGTGAGTCTGTCGTAAAAATATGTGATTGCAATCACAGGAGTGTAATCGCTTACACTAAGATTCATCATGCATATACATTAAAAATTATATTAATCAAAAGGTTACTTGTGAAATCAGAAAGGGAGAAAATCTGCTTAGGAATGACCTGAAAAATAAATGTAACAACAGAGCATTTGCTTTGTAACAAGTGAAACGATTGTATTCATTGGCGTGATTCGTGCCATGTAATCGCTTTCACACTATAGGGGGAGGAGAGCGTAAACCATAAAAAAGGCCAGCGCGAGGCTGGCCTTCAGGTAAATCAGTGGGGCGATTATTTCAGGCCGGCAGCATCACGCAGCAGCGCCGCTTTGTCGGTTTTTTCCCACGGGAAATGTTCGCGACCAAAGTGACCATACGCTGCCGTCTCTTTGTAGATCGGGTGCAGCAGATCGAGCATCTGAATCAGGCCGTAAGGACGCAGGTCGAAGAACTCGCGCACCAGCAGGGTCAGTTGTTCAGAAGGCACTTTCTCGGTACCGAAGGTTTCCACCATGATAGACGTCGGCTCAGCCACGCCGATAGCGTAGGACACCTGAATTTCACAGCGGTCAGCCAGGCCCGCAGCAACGATGTTTTTCGCGACATAACGTGCCGCATAGGCTGCGGAACGGTCAACTTTTGATGGATCTTTACCGGAGAACGCACCGCCGCCGTGACGAGCCATGCCGCCGTAGGTATCAACGATGATTTTACGTCCGGTCAGGCCGCAGTCGCCCATTGGGCCGCCGATCACGAAACGACCGGTTGGGTTGATGAAGAATTTGGTCGATGCATTTAACCATTCAGTCGGCAGAACCGGCTTGATGATCTCTTCCATCACCGCTTCCTGCAGAGATTTCTGGTCGATGCTTTCAGCGTGTTGAGTTGACAGAACCACGGCATCAATGCCGACAATTTTGCCATCGTCATACTGGAAAGTGACCTGGCTTTTCGCATCCGGGCGCAGCCATGACAGGGTGCCATTCTTACGCACTTCAGCCTGACGCTGCACCAGACGGTGCGCATAGGTGATTGGCGCTGGCATCAGCACATCGGTTTCGTTGGTTGCGTAACCAAACATCAGCCCCTGGTCGCCCGCGCCCTGTTCCAGCGGATCGGAACGGTCAACGCCCTGGTTGATATCCGGAGACTGTTTACCAATGGCGCTCAGGACGGCACAGGAATTGGCGTCAAAGCCCATATCCGAATGCACATAGCCAATTTCGCGAACGGTGTTACGGGTGATCTCTTCGATATCAACCCATGCGCTGGTGGTGATTTCACCGCCAACCAAAACCATGCCTGTTTTTACGTAAGTTTCGCAGGCTACGCGCGCTTTCGGATCCTGCTCGAGGATTGCGTCAAGCACGGCGTCGGAGATTTGGTCCGCAATTTTGTCAGGATGCCCTTCGGATACAGACTCGGACGTAAATAGGTGTTTTGCCATAATTTCTTCACCCTGGAAAAAATAGAGTTTCGATAAGCTTCTTGTGGCGATGCCCCGCGCTGTGCGATGAGCGCTAAAACGGGCAGCAGGTCGGCACACAAGAAATCAGTATAGACGGATTAACTTCTGGACGTCTATTCTAGGTTACTTCTTAAGCCGATTTCCAGCGTTTTTTGATTTGGCTCGCATTCTTGCGCAACGTGAGGTGGAAATTTTTCCTGACATTGCTGGCAAACCACGCATTTTTATTTTGCATTTTACCCGCCTTCCCGGTATAAAACGCGGCGCGCGGCTCATACCAAAAAGTGCACAAAGTTCGCTTTGTGACACCACTTCCAGCCGGGCTAATACTTTAGCTTTTTGGCCAGGCTCTGCGGGGCTGGCGTGGGGGTGATATCAAATAATGAACCGTTGTATTGCGCAAAATCCGTCACACCGTCCTGGTGTGCATCCGACTTCCGTTCTCAGTATCTCTGCTTTGTATACCTGCCGATATTTTACCCATTTCGGCGCTTCTCAGGACTCCAGGGCCGGCCAGGCTTATCGGGACTGAACAAGGGCGCTCTTGCCGCGGCAAGAGATTTCTCGTGGTTTCTCCGAACATCCGCTTTAAGTTCGGTTGCGTGTTTTACAATGATATGAACAAGAAACCGGTCGCACAGTCGATGCACCAGCATAACGCGCTGGGAAATCAGGCTGTATATGGGTTGTTATCGCATCATTACGCTGCGATAGTAGTTAACTGTTTTACACTAGATACAAATTATTGAGGTTCGCTATGTCTGACGACATGTCTATGGGTTTGCCTTCGTCAGCGGGCGAACAAGGTGTACTACGTTCCATGCAGGAGGTTGCGATGAGCTCCCAGGAAGCAAGCAAGATGCTACGCACATACAACATTGCCTGGTGGGGCAATAACTACTATGACGTCAATGAGTTAGGCCATATCAGCGTATGCCCTGACCCGGACGTTCCGGATGCCCGCGTTGACCTGGCGCAACTGGTCAAAGCGCGCGAAGCACAGGGGCAACGTCTGCCTGCGCTGTTCTGCTTCCCGCAGATCCTCCAGCACCGTCTGCGCTCTATCAACGCCGCGTTCAAGCGCGCGCGCGAGTCTTATGGTTATAACGGCGACTATTTCCTGGTCTATCCGATCAAGGTAAACCAGCATCGCCGCGTCATTGAATCCTTGATCCACTCCGGCGAACCGCTGGGGCTGGAGGCGGGTTCCAAAGCAGAACTGATGGCTGTGCTGGCCCACGCGGGCATGACCCGCAGCGTGATTGTGTGTAACGGCTATAAAGACCGTGAATACATCCGCCTGGCGCTGGTGGGCGAGAAGATGGGCCACAAGGTCTATCTGGTGATTGAGAAGATGTCGGAAATCGCCATCGTGCTGGAAGAAGCCGAACGTCTGAACGTGGTGCCGCGCCTTGGCGTGCGTGCGCGTCTGGCGTCGCAGGGTTCCGGTAAATGGCAGTCCTCCGGCGGCGAGAAATCGAAATTCGGCCTCGCGGCGACGCAGGTGTTGCAACTGGTCGATATCCTGCGCGAAGCCGGGCACCTCGACAGCCTGCAACTGCTGCACTTCCACCTGGGTTCGCAGATGGCCAACATCCGTGACATCGCCACCGGTGTACGTGAATCGGCACGTTTCTACGTTGAGTTACATAAACTGGGCGTGAACATTCAGTGTTTCGACGTTGGCGGCGGTCTGGGTGTGGACTACGAAGGAACGCGTTCCCAGTCTGACTGCTCCGTTAACTACGGGTTGAACGAATACGCTAACAACATCATCTGGGCGATTGGCGATGCCTGTGAAGAGAACGGCCTGCCGCATCCGACGGTGATCACCGAATCGGGCCGCGCGGTGACGGCGCACCACACCGTACTGGTATCTAACATCATTGGTGTCGAACGCAACGAATACACCGAAGCGACGCCGCCTGCGGCAGATGCCGCGCGCGCGCTGCAAAGCATGTGGGAAACCTGGCAGGAGATGCACGAACCTGGCACGCGCCGTTCGCTGCGCGAATGGCTGCACGACAGCCAGATGGATTTGCACGATATCCACGTCGGTTACTCCTCAGGGGCGTTTAATCTGCAGGAGCGCGCATGGGCCGAGCAGCTCTATCTGAACATGTGCCACGAAGTGCAAAAACAGCTCGACCCGAGCAACCGCGCGCATCGCCCGATTATTGACGAACTGCAGGAGCGTATGGCGGATAAGATTTACGTCAACTTCTCTCTGTTCCAGTCGATGCCGGATGCGTGGGGGATCGATCAGCTCTTCCCTGTGATGCCGCTAGAAGGCTTAAACCAGGTACCAGAGCGCCGTGCGGTGCTGCTGGACATCACCTGTGACTCTGATGGCGCGATTGATCATTACGTCGACGGCGACGGGATCGCCACCACCATGCCGATGCCGCAGTACGACGTGGACAACCCGCCGATGCTTGGTTTCTTCATGGTTGGCGCCTATCAGGAGATCCTCGGCAACATGCACAACCTGTTCGGCGATACCGAAGCGGTTGACGTGTTCGTCTTCCCTGACGGCAGCGTGGAAGTTGAGTTGTCTGATGAAGGCGATACGGTGGCGGATATGCTGCAATATGTTCAGCTTGACCCGAATAAGTTGCTGACCCAGTTCCGCGACCAGGTGAAAAACACCGGTCTGGACGACGCGCTGCAGCAGCAGTTCCTGGAAGAGTTTGAAGCGGGGCTGTACGGGTATACGTATCTCGAAGACGAGTAATACACCCTCACCCTAACCCTCTCCCTGAGGGAGAGGGCCGGGGTGAGGGCATCAGGCCGCACATTTGCTACACTCACTTGAACCCGTACAAAATAACGGCGATAATTCGCCCTAATAAGCTGTAACGCAAATCAATCCCTTCCTCGTCGGGCCTAACGACGCGGAGGGGATTTTTTTTATCGACTTTATGAAGAGGTCATACCCATGAGTACCTTAGGAAATCAGTACGATAACTCCCTGGTATCTAACGCATTTGGTTTTTTACGTTTGCCGCTGAACTTCCAACCGTATGACAGCGATGCCGACTGGGTGATCACCGGCGTACCGTTTGATATGGCGACCTCTGGTCGTGCCGGCGGCCGTCATGGCCCGGCGGCGATCCGCCAGGTGTCCACCAACCTTGCCTGGGAACACAATCGTTTCCCGTGGAACTTCGACATGCGCGAGCGCCTGAACGTCGTCGACTGCGGCGATCTGGTTTACGCCTTCGGCGATGCCCGCGAAATGAGTGAAAAACTGCAGGCGCATGCGGAAAAACTGCTGGCTGCCGGTAAGCGTATGCTCTCTTTCGGCGGCGATCACTTCGTTACACTGCCGCTGTTGCGCGCTCACGCGAAACACTTCGGTAAAATGGCGCTGGTGCACTTTGACGCCCACACCGACACCTACGCTAACGGCTGCGAATTTGACCACGGCACCATGTTCTATACTGCGCCGAATGAAGGGCTGATTGACCCGAATCACTCGGTACAGATCGGGATCCGTACCGAGTTCGATAAAGATAACGGTTTCACCGTGCTCGATGCCTGCCAGGTGAACGATCGCACCGCCGATGACATCATCGCGCAGGTGAAACAGATAGTCGGCGATATGCCGGTATATCTGACCTTCGATATCGACTGCCTCGATCCCGCCTTCGCGCCGGGTACCGGTACGCCGGTGATCGGTGGCCTGACGTCTGACCGTGCCATTAAACTGGTACGCGGCCTGAAAGATCTCAATATTGTTGGGATGGATGTCGTGGAAGTGGCTCCGGCTTACGATCAGTCTGAGATTACTGCGCTCGCCGCAGCGACTCTGGCGCTGGAAATGCTTTACATCCAGGCAGCGAAAAAAGGCGAATAAGCGTCAAAATGATGACGGCTGCTGCGCGACAGATGCGCAGCAGCACTATTGTCTGATGATAATCCATCACCCAGAAGACAAGATTTTATTAACAGTTATTGCAACATTTTGTTTTCATTTATCGCGATGTGAAGGATTGAATCGTCAGGATGAAGTATTTCCTCAATATTTATCCGGTCAATCAAATAAATTACAATTAGCAACATCAAGCCTGTTTACCCCTGCCGAAACGTCAAAAGTCATCTCCTCTGTTCTGCCCGAAATAATATTTCGTATTTTATCTTTATAGTTTCAGAGTGAAAATGTATCACCAATGAAACCTTTTGATATTAAAGAGTTATTTTTTTTATTGTTTCACCTGTGAAACTCGGTGTTGGCGTATTTTTCTATTCTTTCAAAAAATCCAGGTTCAAAAGCCAATATCGAAGAATGCAAAATAAAGTCTATTTATAAAACCGATTACTTCTCCTGTTAAAAATCACAATTTCATATCTATGCAGTTTTTCGTGATCGATTACACACTTAGCTAATTAATTGCATAGCACTTAACAAAAACGTCACATTTGCGCTTGACGAAACATTCATCGCTTTTATATTGAGCGTATTAAATAAGAAACACAGTTTCATATATGAAACAAAAGCCTGGAGGAGTGCGATGAGCTGGATAGGCGTATGTGACGCGGAGCAGGTACAGGAAGATTTCCCTTATAGCGGCAACATTGAAGGTAAAGAGATCGGTATTTATCTGGTCGATGGCGAGTTTTACGCGCTGGAAGACGTGTGTCCTCACGCTTATGCGCTGCTGAGCCAGGGGTTTGTCGAAGATGGCAAGGTGGAATGCCCGCTGCATGAAGCGGTGTTTGACGTTAAGACCGGGCAGTGCCTGCACGGGCCTGGCGGCCGCAACCTGAATCGTTACCCGGTTCGGGTATTCGAAAACCAAATTCAGATCACTTTCATTGAGGAGACCGTGGCATGAGCGAAACCCTGGATTTCAACCCAGCACTGCCGGAAAGCCGCCAGTTTACCCCGCCTGCTGAAGGCGGTAATGGCAATATTCATAAGCCGGGTGATTATCAGAACCTCATCTGGCAAACCCGCAGCCGCGTACCGGAAAACTGGGAACTGCTGCTGATCACGGCGCTGGAAGAACTCTTCGAGCAGGGCGTGGAAACGCTGCCGGAACTGGTCAACGGGCTGAACGCCATTCGTATGTATGACCAGCAGGGTCAGGCGTGGAGCGATGCCAGCTTCCAGGCGTTTTTGCAGGTTAACGGTTACTGAGGGGCGGGTGATGACAACAGTACAAAACTATCTCGATAAAGGGTTACGTGGTTTGTGGTATCCGGTGCTGGCGAGCTGGGAAGTGCAGTCTGCCCCGGTCGGCATTACTCGCCTTGGTGAGCAAATTGTGGTGTGGCGCAACAAAGATGGTCAGGTACAGGCGCTGGAAGATCGCTGCCCACACCGTGGCGCACGTCTGTCGATGGGCTGGAACCTGGGCGATCGCATCGCCTGTTGGTATCACGGCGTGGAAGTGGCGGGCAATGGTGAAGTGAAAGATGTTCCGGCGGTGGATCGTTGCCCACTGGTGGGCCAGCAGTGTGTGCGCAGCTACAACGTGCAGGAAGCGCACGGCGCGATCTTCCTCTGGTTTGGCGTCACGGCGGATCAACAACCTGACGAGCTTACCTTCCCGGAAGAGCTGGCTGACACCGAAAGCTACAGCAATTTCCTCTGCTCCGCCGCATGGAAATGTAACTACCAGTACGCGCTGGAAAACGTCATGGATCCCATGCACGGCACCTATCTGCACTCCTCTTCCCATTCGATGGCGGAAGGCGATCGCAAAGCGGATATGGTACTGCAACCGACGAAAACCGGCTTCATCTTCGAGAAAAAAGGGCAGAGTGGCGTCAACTTCGACTGGGTGGAACTGGGCAACAGCGGCACCTACTGGATGCGTCTGTCCATTCCGTACAAAAAGCGCTTTGGGCCGGGCGGCCACTTCTGGATTGTCGGCATGGTGGTTCCGGAAGACAACGACAACTGCCGCGTTTTCTTCTGGCGTATCCGTCGTGTGCAGGGCTGGCAGCGCGATCTCTGGCGTTTCATGTACCGTAACCGCCTGGAAAAACTGCACTGGGAAGTGCTGGAGCAGGATCGCGTGGTGCTTGAAAGCCTGGCGCCAAATGCCCGTGACCATGAATACCTCTATCAGCATGATGTTGGACTGTCCCGTCTGCGCCGCATGATGCAGAAAGCGGCGAAAGAGCAGTTGGCAGCCCGTGAAGAACAGCAGGGTGCGGCCTGATGCACGGTTTACTGAACGGCAAACGCGTGGTGGTGACGGGCGCGGCGCGCGGTCTGGGCTTCCATTTCGCCAGGGCCTGCGCGGAGCAGGGCGCAGCGGTTGTGATGTGCGACATCCTGGCGGGCGAACTGGCAGAGAGCGCGCATCAATTACGTGAGCAGGGTTATCGCATCGAAGATTATGCGATTGATTTAGCTGACAGCGATTCGATCGACGCGGCATTTGCGGCAATCGGAGAACAGGGCGCAATCGACGGGCTGGTGAATAACGCGGCGATGGCGACCGGCGTCGGCGGCAAAAACATGATCGACTACGATCCCGATCTCTGGGATCGGGTGATGCGCGTTAACGTGAAGGGCACCTGGCTTGTGACGCGCGCTGCCGTTCCTTTGCTGCGCGAAGGCGCCGGAATTGTCAACGTGGCTTCCGACACCGCACTGTGGGGGGCGCCACGCCTGATGGCTTATGTCGCCAGTAAAGGCGCGGTGATTGCCATGACCCGTTCGATGGCGCGTGAGCTCGGCGAAAAACGTATTCGTATCAATGCCATTGCGCCTGGTCTGACGCGGGTGGAGGCCACGGAATATGTGCCTGCTGAACGTCATCAACTGTATGAAAATGGCCGGGCGCTGGCTGGCGCGCAGCAGCCGGAAGATGTCACCGGCAGCGTGCTGTGGCTACTGAGCGATCTATCCGGGTTTGTCACCGGGCAGCTTATTCCGGTTAACGGCGGTTTTATTTTTAACTGAGCAGGACGGAGACAGCATGGCGAACGAGCAGGAAATTAAGTACCTGGTGCCCGGTCTGGAGCGCGGCCTACAGTTGCTGCTGGCCTTTGGCGAACAGCACCGCGACCTCACTTTCGCCGAACTTCACCGCCTGGTGGATATGCCGAAAGCAACGGCTTACCGCGTGGTTCAAACGCTGGAATATATGGGATTTCTGGAGCGCAACCCGCGTACTAACACCTTCTCTCTGGGGATGAACGTGCTGCGCCTCGGTTTCGAATATATCGCCTCGCTTGATGTGGCGCAGGTGGGGCAGCCGGTGATTGAGCAACTGCGTGACAGCAGCCAGTGCAGCAGCCATCTGGCTATCCGCGACGGGCGTGACATTATCTACATCGCCCGCGTCAGTGCTGCCGGCTCGCGCATCAACCACGTCAGTATCGGTACACGTCTGCCGGTGCACTGCACCTCGCTGGGTCGTATGTTACTGACGGATGTCTCGCGCACGGAGTTCGAACAGATTTTCCCCAGTGAACGCCTGCCAGGCAATACCCTCGGTCAGCCGCATGACCGGGAAGCGCTGTGGCAGATGGTACAGCAGGATAAAGCGCGGGGTTATGTGATCGGCGAATCGTTCTTCCGCGAAGGGATCTCCTCCATCGTCTACCCGGTCTATGACCGTAGCGGGCGCGTGGCGGCGGTGGTCAGCATTCTGGTGCCCTCGGAACAGGTGCCGCAAACCGATCGCTGTCGGTTGCAAAACGATGTTCGCATGGCGGCGGACAAAATCTCTGGCTTTTTAGGATACCTTTCACAAGCCAGCTAAATCAAACAGTTAGATGCAGGCGCTGACAGGCGTCGGGCATGCTCTACGCCCAAATTTGGGCGGTGAACGGCAAAGAGGCAACGAACCATGAGTGTAATCGGAATTGAAAAGCTGGAGTTTGGCGTAGATGACCTGGCCCACAGCGCGAAATTTATGGCTGATTTTGGCCTGAAGAGTGACGCCAGCGGACGCCGTTTCACCACCCTGAGCGGGGCAAGCGTGGAGCTTAACCCACTTGATGCGCCAGCGCTGCCAGAGGCATTTGAAGCGGGTAACACCCTGCGTCGGATGAGTTGGGGCGTGGCTTCTCAGGCTGAGCTGGATGCCCTGCGTCCAAAGCTTGAAACTCAGCCGGGTTTTCGTGAAGTGGACGGCGCGATGGAGTGCCGCGACCCAAACGGCATGACCCTGCGCGTACAGGTGAGCCAACAGCAGGCGGTGGAACTGAATGTCGAGCCGATTAACCAGTGGGGCGATGCCCGCCGTATCGACACCCCAAGCCCGGTCTACGAGCGTGCGGAGCCTATCAACATCGGCCATGTGGTGTTCTTTGTTGAAGAACTGGCCGCCGTCGAGAAATTTTACCGTGAAGTGCTGGGCTTCCAGGTCTCTGACCGTTACATCAATCGCGCGGTGTTTCTGCGCTGCCAGGCGCGTGGCGGCCATCACAATCTCTTCCTGCTGCAACTGCCGAACCGCAAGCGCGGGCTGAACCACGTGGCCTTTACCGTGCGCGATATTCATGAAGTGATAGGTGGCGGCATTGCGATGAATAAACACGACTGGAGTACGTTCATCGGCCCGGGCCGCCACCCGGTCTCGTCCGCCTATTTCTGGTATGTGAACAGCCCGACCGGCGGCGCGTTTGAGTACTACACCAACGACGACTACCTGACTGAGAAGTGGCAGCCGCGTGAGCTGGAACACTCTCTGGTCTCCTTTACCGAATGGGCGGTGGAAGGCGGAATCGACCATGACACCCGTCGCCAGCAGAAAAAACCGGAGGCGGTATGACGGCGCAGATTGTCATTATCGGCGGCGGCCAGGCGGGAGGTTGGGCCGCGAAAACCCTGCGTGATGAAGGCTTTGACGGCGAGATTTGCGTGGTGGCGGAAGAGGCGTGGGATTTCTACGAGCGCCCCCCGCTCTCTAAGGCAGCACTGCTGGAGGCGGCTCCGACGCTGCCGCGCCTGTTCAGCGAAGAAACCCAGCAGGCGCTGGATCTTCGCTGGTATCGCCCATTACGCGCTGAAGCGATTGACCCACAGGCGAAAACGGTACTACTGAGCAACGGAGAGTCGCTTAGTTACAACATGCTTTTACTCGCAACCGGCGGGCGGGCGCGCCTGCCGGGGGAGGCGTGGAAGGCTCATCCGCAGGTCTATACCCTGCGTCACTGGCAGGATGCGCAGCGACTCAAGCGCCGTCTGGCGGAAAGCCAAAAACTGGCGATTATCGGCGGCGGCTGGATTGGCCTGGAAATCGCTGCCTCGGCGCGTAAAAGCGGTATCGCAGTCACGCTTTTTGAGCAACAACCGGCGTTGTGTATGCGCTCGGTGAGTGCGGACGTTTCCGCAGAATTACTGGCGATTCACCAGCAGCAGGGCGTTGATGTGCGCACTGGATGCGGGGCGCTCGAACTGGAAGAATCAAATGCCAACGCGGTGATCCACTGCGAAGGTCGCCGGGAGATCTTCGATGCGGTCGTGGTGGGGATCGGCGTCGATCTCAACCTGGAGCTGGGGCGCGATGCCGGGCTGAAAACCGAGCGCGGCATCGTGGTCGATGCGCAGGGACGCACGTCCGATCCGGCCATTTTCGCTGTCGGTGATGTGGCACAGCATGCGGCTTATGGCCTTTGCGTACAGTCCTGGGCGTTTGCGCAAAATCAGGCGGTGGCGACGGCAAAAGCGATGCTTGATCCCGCCGCGCCGGGTTACGACGACGTGCCCTGGCTATGGTCGGATCAATACCAGCATAACATTCAGATCCTCGGCATCCCGCAGCCGGGTAGCCGAACGGTGGTGCGGCGTGAAGAGAAAGGATCGCTCTTTTTCTCGCTCAACGCGAACGGCACGCTGAATCAACTGGTGGCGTTTAACGATCCGCGCACCGTTAAGCTTGCGAAACGCTGGATGGCAAGCGGGCGCGATCTGAACGCCGAGCCATTGGGCGATCCCGCATTTTCACTGATGTCACTACGCTAACCGCGACGTAACCCTCAGGGGGGAACATGAGCACATTAGAGAACAACACCGCGCCCGTTGAGGCGCGCGGTGAGGGCGTCTGCACGCCCGAAAACACGGTTCGCTGGGCTATTCCGCTGTCGCTGCTGGCCTGCGTCCTGCTGGCGTTTTTCGACAAAATCAGCATCGCAGCCCTCTTTTCCGACGGCCATTTCCAGCAGGCGATGGGCATTGATTTTGATACCACGCGTCTTGGCATTCTGATGAGCGCATTTCTGCTGAGCTACGGGTTCTCTTCCGTACTGCTGAGCGGGCTGGGCGACAAGATTGCACCGTTGCGTCTGCTCACCGGAATGATGGTGGTGTGGTGCGTACTAATGGTGGCGATGAGCTTTACCCACAACTACACGCTGATGGTGACGCTGCGCATTCTGCTCGGCGTCGCGGAAGGGCCGCTCTTCCCGCTGGCCTTCGCCATCGTGCGCCACACCTTCCCGCAGCATTTACAGGCGCGCGCCACCATGCTCTGGCTGCTGGGGACACCTGTAGGCGCGGCGATTGGTTTCCCGCTTTCCATCTGGTTGCTTAATACCTTCGGCTGGCAGAGCACCTTCTTTGCCATGGCGCTGTTAACCGTCCCGGTGCTGATTCTGGTGCGCATTGGCCTGCGCGGCGTACAACTGAAGGCGAAGCAGGAGCCCACGCAGCAGTCGCAGCAGGAGCGACGCGCCGCGCGACAGGAACTGTTTGTCAGCGCCCATTTCTGGATGATTTGCGTCTTCAACATCGCTTTTCTCACCTATCTGTGGGGCATAAACGGCTGGCTGCCGGGCTACCTGATTAAAGGTAAAGGCATTCACCTGGAACATGCGGGCTGGCTCTCTTCGATGCCGTTCATCGCCATGTTGCTGGGTGAAGTGATTGGCGCATGGCTTTCTGACCGCGTTGATAAACGCGCCGCCGCCTGTTTTATCTCGATGGCGGGGGCGGCGGTTGGCCTGACGGCGGTGCTGCACCTGGATACGCCGCTAACCATCATTGCCGCCATGAGCTTTAGCACCTTTATGTGGGGGGTTGGTGCGCCGAACATCTTTGCGCTGCTGGCAAAAGCGACCCATCCCCGGGTCAGCGCCACGGCAGGCGGGATTTTTAACGGGCTTGGAAACTTTGCCGGGGCGTTATCCCCGGCGGTGATGGGGGCGCTAATCGCCTTCACCCATAGCATGGATTCCGGGCTGATCTTTCTGGTAGTGATGGCGACCGTCGGTTGCGTCCTGTTACTGCCGCTGCTTAAACGTTACTGAGGAGTGTCTCATGTCTGATTCAACCGTAAGCGCGAAAAACGGCATCAAGCCAGAAAACCTGACCATGGAAGAGTGGGTGGAGTCGCGTATTGCCCGCTTTGAAGGGCGTAAGTACGACTGGAATGCGCTGAAGTTCCAGGCCGATTTCGATCCGAAATACCGTCGCGCCCAGATGCGTTACATCGGCACCGGGGCGACCGGCGTCGCCAGCGATACCAATACCGTCGCCGCGGAGCATTTCACCTTCTCGACAATGGTACTGCCGTCGAAATGCGAAGGCCCGCTGCATCTGCACGATGACGTGGAAGAGGTTTTCTTCATGCTGAAAGGGCAAATCACGCTGATGATCCAGGATGGTGATAACTACACCGAGACGGTGTTGCGCGAGCGTGACCTGATTTCCGTTCCGGCGGGGATTTATCGCGGTCTGTTTAACCACGGCGAAGAAGAGGCGCTGATGTGCGTGATGCTTGGCACCAAAAAACCGGAGATCCCAACCTATCCGGCCGACCATCCGCTGTCGAAAGTTAAACGCAACTAAGGGGCGCTCATGACGGGTTTTCGTGAACAGGGCCATGGTGTACCGGTAATGCTGTTGCACGGCATCAGTTCCGGCGCCGCCTCCTGGCATAAGCAGATGGCGCTACCGGGTTGCCGCGTGCTGGCCTGGGATATGCCGGGCTATGGCGAAAGCCCGATGCTGGCAGTCGCGCAGGCGAACGCGGGCGATTATGCCGACGCGCTGGCGCTGTTGCTCGACCGCGCGGGCGTCTGGCAAGCGGTCGTGGTGGGGCACTCGTTGGGGGCGATGGTCGCCAGCGCGTTTGCCGCGCGTTATCCCGAACGTGTTGCACTGCTTCTGCTGGCCGATCCGGCGCAGGGGTATGGCAATGCGCCGGCGGAGAAGCGCGAGCAGGTATGGCGCAGCCGTGAACAACAGATTGCCATGGGCGGTGAGATCCTCGCGCAAACCCGTGCGGCTGCGCTGCTACACCCGGCGGCGCGCCAGGAGGATGTGGCGACGGTGGCATCAGGTATGCGCCGCCTGCGCCCGGAAGGGTATCTGGCGGCGGCATGGATGCTGGCACATGACGATATCCATCGCTGGCTGGAACACTATGACGGCGCGTTTAGCGTTTGCTGTGGTGAACAGGACGCCATCACGCCACCGGAAGCCGCGCAGGCGCTGGCGGCGCGCTACGGCATGCCTTATATCACCGTTCCCCATGCCGGGCATGCCAGCTATCTCGATAACGATACAACATTTAATCAATGGCTTTTGCAGGCAATGGAAGAGGTGCGCGATGAATGCACAAATTGAAGGGCGTGTAGCGGTAGTCACCGGAGGATCTTCGGGAATTGGTTTCGAAACCTTACGCCTGTTACTGGGTGAAGGCGCAAAGGTGGCGTTTTGCGGGCGCGATCCGGACAGGCTCGCCAGCGCGCATGCCGCATTACTCAATGAATTTCCGCAGGGGGAGATTTTCTCCGCCTGCTGCGATGTGCTGAAAGAAGAGGATGTGCAGGCATTCGCCGCGGCCGTCAAGGCGAGTCTCGGCAATGTCGACATGCTGATCAATAACGCCGGGCAGGGGTTTGTCGCCCACTTTGCCGATACCCCGCGCAGCGCGTGGTTGCATGAAGCGGAGCTAAAGCTGTTTGGCGTGATCAACCCGGTGCAGGCGTTTTTAAGCCAGCTTGAAGCGTCGGATATCGCCTCGATCACCTGCGTGAACTCGCTGCTGGCGCTACAGCCTGAAGAGCACATGATTGCCACCTCCGCCGCGCGCGCCGCGCTGCTTAATATGACGCTTACTCTGTCGAAAGATCTGGTGGCGAAAGGCATTCGAGTCAATTCAATTCTGTTGGGCATGGTGGAGTCCGGCCAGTGGCAGCGCCGATATGAACAGCGCAGCGATAAAAGCCAGAGCTGGCCTGAATGGGCTGGCGATATCGCCCGTAAACGCGGCATCCCGATGGGGCGGCTTGGCAAACCGCAGGAGCCTGCGCAGGCGCTGCTGTTTCTTGCCTCGCCGCTGGCCTCGTTCACCACCGGGGCGGCGCTGGATGTTTCCGGCGGGTTCTGTCGTCATCTCTGAGGAGAGCTTATGAAAAAGGTGATGTTAATTGGCTACGGCGCGATGGCGCAGGCGGTGATCGAGCGTTTGCCGGCCAATGTGGCGATCGGTTGGATCGTGGCGCGTGAATCCCACCATCAGGCGATCCTGGCGCGTTTTCACGGTGACGTGACCCCGCTGGTTGATCCGCTGGCTTGCGAAGGCGTTCCGGATCTGGTTCTGGAGTGCGCCAGCCAGCAGGCGGTGGCGCAGTATGGTGAAGCGGTACTCCGCCGTGGCTGGCATCTGGCGGTTGTCTCAACCGGCGCGCTGGCGGATAGCGAACTGGAAACGCGTCTGCTTAACGCGGGCGGAAAATTGACGCTGCTGGCAGGGGCGGTGGCGGGCATCGACGGGTTGTCGGCGGCGAAGGAGGGCGGCTTGCAGCGCGTCACCTATCAGTCGCGCAAAAGCCCGGCGAGCTGGCGCGGCAGCTATGCCGAGCAGTTGATCGACCTTGGCGCGGTGAAGGAAGCGCAAATCTTTTTTGAGGGTAGCGCACGCGAAGCGGCTCGCCTCTTTCCGGCGAACGCCAATGTGGCAGCCACCGTGGCGCTGGGCGGTGTGGGGATGGATGACACCCGCGTGCAGTTGATGGTTGATCCGGCAACGAAGCGCAACACGCATACCCTGCACGTTGAAGGGCTGTTTGGCGAATTTCACCTCGAACTCAGCGGACTGCCGCTCGCCAGCAATCCCAAAACTTCCACTCTGGCGGCACTGAGCGCGGTGCGCGCCTGCCGTGAACTGGCTCAGTGCTAAGAGGCTGATATGCAAGAACGCTCTATTTTTGTCGGCGGTGTCTGGCGGCGCGGTAACGGCGAGGCGATGACGAGCACCTTCCCGGCTGATGGCTCGCTGAATGCCACCATCAATGCCGCCAGCATTGATGACCTGAACGACGCGGTGAAGTGCGCTGAGCGCGCCTGGCGTGACCCGGCGTGGCGCAACGCACTGCCTCATCAGCGCGCGAAAGTGCTGCATAAGGTCGCTGATATTATCGAATTACGCTGCGATGAACTGGCGAAGATGCAGAGCCGTGATAACGGCAAACCGCTGGCGGAAGCGCGCGGTCTGGTGCTGAGCGCCGCGGGCACCGCACGTTACTTCGCCGCCGCCTGCGAGCTACTGGAAGGAGAACTGCCGACGCCGCGTATGGCGGATGTGCTGACACTCAGTCGTTATGAACCGCTGGGCGTGGTGGCGGCGATTACACCATGGAACTCGCCGATCGCCAGCGAAATGCAGAAAGTCGCCCCGGCGATTGCCGCGGGTAATGCGGTCATCCTCAAACCGGCGGAAGCCACGCCGTTGATGGCGCTGGAGCTGGCGCAGATCTTTGAACAGGCGGGATTACCCGCCGGGCTGCTGAGCGTATTGCCGGGTAAAGGTTCGGTGATTGGCGACGCATTAGCGCGTCATCCGTTGATCCGCAAAATATCTTTCACGGGCGGAACGACCACCGGGCGGCATCTGGCGCACGTCGCCGCAGAAAAACTGATCCCGGCCTCGCTCGAACTGGGCGGTAAATCGCCGACCATCGTGCTGGAGGACGCCGATATCGAGCAGGCGGCGCGCGGCATTTGTTATGGCATTTTCAGCTCCGCCGGGCAGGCGTGTATTGCCGGTTCGCGTCTGTTTATCCATCAGGCTGTCTATCAACCGCTGATGGCGCGATTACTGGAACTGACCCGCGCGCTGCGCGTGGGCCATCCGCACCAGGAAGGCACGCATATCGGGCCGCTGATTAATGATAAACACCGCAAAAGCGTGATGGATTACGTTGCGCTGGCGCAGCAAGAGGGCGGGCGGGTGTTGTGCGGCGGCGAAATACCTGCTGACCCGACGCTGGCGAACGGTAGCTATTTCCAGCCGACGATTATCGACGGGCTGAACAACCAGGCGCGTGTCTGCCAGGAAGAGATTTTTGGCCCGGTGCTGGTGGCGATGCCCTTTGCTGATGAAGACGCGCTGATTGCCGAGGCCAATTCATCAGTATACGGGCTGGCGGCGGGCATCTGGACGCGCGATACCGGACGAGCGCTGCGCCTGAGCGAGCGGCTGGAAGTGGGCACCGTGTGGATTAACACCTACAAAGTTTTCTCTATTTCGACCCCGTTCGGGGGCTTTAAAGAGAGCGGTCTGGGCCGCGAAAAGGGCATTCAGGGGCTGAAAGCCTGGATGCAACAAAAGAGCATTTATCTGGCGACGGGCAATAGCGTCAACCGCTGGTGCGACTAAAAGAAAGGGTGAGTTATGAGTGAAATGATTACCGTCGGCGAAGCCATCGCCAGAACGCTGGAACAGTACCAGGTTGAGGCCATCTATGGTGTTATCTCGATCCACAACCTGCCGATAGCGGATGCCGTCGGGCAGCGTGGCAATATACGCTTTGTCCCGGCGCGTGGCGAAGCAGGCTCAGTGACTATGGCCGATGCGCACGGGCGCTTTTCCGGCCTGGGCGTGGCGCTGACCAGTACCGGGGCGGGGGCGGGCAACGCCGTTGGCGCGCTGGTCGAAGCGATGAACGCCTGCACGCCGCTGCTGCATTTGACGGGGCAGGTGGAAAAAGCCTGGCTGGACGCCGATACCGGATTTATCCACGAAACCCGCGATCAATTGACCTTCCTGAAAGCCAGCTCAAAGCGTGCATACCGTATCAGCAACGCCAACCAGGCGATGGCGATCCTGAATAAAGCGATTCAGGAGGCGCAGACACCGCCGTGTGGCCCGGTGTCTGTGGAGATCCCTATCGATATTCAGGGGGCGAAAATCCCGGCCTCGCTGGTGACGGCGGCAGTGCGTCCGGCGACGCCTGCCGCTATGGATGCCGCAATCGTCGATGCGCTGTGGGCGCAGCTTAAGCAGGCGAAACAGCCGCTATTATGGTTAGGCGGCGGCGCGTTAGAGAGTGCGGCTGCGGTCAAAAAACTGGCGGATGCCGGTGTGACGGTCATTTCCAGTACGCACGCCCGTGGCGTGCTGGCGGATAACCATCGCGCCAGCCTGCGCGCATTCCATAACTCGCCTTCTGTGGAAGCGATTATGGCGCGCTGCGATTTCACCCTGGTGGCGGGGTCGCGCCTGCGCAGTAATGAAACCCGCTCCTGGACGTTGACGCTACCGGAACCGCGGGTGCAGGTTGATATCGACCCGGCGGCGGCGAGCCGTAATTACCTGATGGATCAAACCATTATCGCCGACTGTTCGACGTTGCTCAGCGCGCTGGCCGCGAAAGCGCAGGGGCGTGAATGGGGCAACAGCGCCTGGGATGAGCAGGTGCAGCAGGCGGTGGTTGCGGCGGAACAGGCGCTTCGCGAGCAGTGCGGCGCGTATGCCGGTTTGAACGATGCGATTGAACACGCGCTGCCGGATGACGGCATTCTGGTACGGGACATTACCGTTTCCGGTAGTCTCTGGGGCAGTCGATTATTCCGCGCACATCAGCCGCTGAAAAACATTCACTCCCTCGCCGGAGCGATTGGTATGGGCCTGCCAATGGCGATTGGCGCCGCTATTGCCAACCCGCAGCATAAAGTGGTGGGGCTGGTGGGAGATGGCGGCCTGAGCCTGAATCTGGGCGAGCTGGCGACGCTTGCGCAGGAGAAAGCCAACGTCACATTACTCATCATGAACGATGGGGGGTACGGCGTAATGCGCGGTATTCAGGATAAATATTTCGGCGGTCGCCAGTACTATAACGAACTGCATACGCCGGACTTCACCGCACTGGCGCAGGCGATAGGTTTGCAGGCATGGACGGTAAGTCGTGCGGAAGATTTCCAGGCGGCGATGACGGAAGCGCTGGCGATGCCCGGGCCATCGGTAGTGGAAGTGAGAATGGGTGAAATTGGCGCGCTGCGTTTTGCCGGGCCGCCGCAGAAGACGTTGTATTGAGGTGCAGGCTCCCTCACCCTCTCCCAAAAGGGGAGGGAACCGACAACACAAGATGTGACATTGTGCGACGGGTTTCACCCTCTCCCTTGGGAGAGGGCAGGGTGAGGGGGATATCAGAATACGTTGAACGGATACTCAACGTACACGCGAACTTCGTTCCCGCTCACGTTGTACTCGCTGGCGTTATTAGAGACGCGCAGTACGGAGTAACGTACTTTGAATTTCAGGTCTTTTGCCACGCCGTCCTGAACCTGGTATTGCACCTGGTTGAACCATTCGTGTTCTTTACCATTGCTGGTCTGCGAAGTTTTAATGTTATCGCCACGCACGTAAGCGGTAGTCCAGCTCAGACCCGGCAGGCCGAGACCCGCGAAGTCCAGGCCATAAGATGCCTGCCATGAACGTTCGTCTTCACCGTTAAAATCTGACCAGTAGGAGTTCGCCAGCCAGATGGTGTTGCCGCCATCGCCCACACCGCCCTGATTACGGTAGCCGCCATAGTTATAACCGGTGCTGCCGCTGCTCTGCTGATAAGCCACTTTAAAGGTATGAATATCCCAGATATAGCTGGCGGCCAGGCTCCAGATGCTGTTGCTACGGCCGGTATCCAGCGATTCGGCATAGCCCGGGGTCAGACGAGAATTGTAGCCATTGAAATCAAGAATCAACTGCTGCCCGGTGCTGAACGGCTGTTTGTAGTTCAGGCCCAGGTACTGTTTATTCATGACATCTTCGATGTGAGAGGCGTAAACTGCGCCGCTGAACTGGTCGTTAAACTGGTAGCTCGCGCCGCCGAAGGAGATACTTTCGAGGCCGGAGTTGTGGCTGTCGTCACTCTTGCGCTGTTCGTCGGTGAAGTAACCCGCATTCACTTCCAGGCCGTCGATCTCTTTTGAGGTCAACAGGGTACCGGTGTAAGTTTCGTACAACAGACGTGAATCATCCGCTGTCAGGATTGGCAGCGCCGGGCGCTGGGTACCGTAGCTCAGAACGGTATTCGAGAAACGCGCTTTTACCGTTGCGCCAAACTTCGCGAGGTCTGATTTCGCGCGGCCATCGTTGTCCTGGGCGAAGAAGTCGATCCCGCCTGCGCCGCTGCGGCCGCGGCCGCCGTCCAGGCGCACGCCGTACTGCGCGATACCGTCAACACCGAAGCCAACCACGCCCTGGGTAAAGCCGGATTCGAAGGTCGCGATAATTCCCTGACCCCATTCGGCTTTATCTTTCAGGCCATCCTGGTAGTCACGGTTGATATATGCATTGCGCAAAAATACATCTAAATGGCTGTCATCAACAAAACCCTGGCTCTCAGATTGTTGACTGGCAAATGCTGGTGTAGCGGCGATCAGGCCTAATGCAATTAATGATAATTTATTTTTCACGGCGGGAACGTCTCTGTCTGTCTATATTAAAAGTATTGTGTTCTTCGCGATATTCTCCTGAATGAATAGCGATTGCAATCATTATGTGTGTAAATGTTTCGCGACTATTGCCGGGTATGTCAGGCCACGTCAGCCAAGGCTTACAGGGGGTAGACTATGGATTATGTGGCATTGGTTTATTCTCAAGGAGAGAATGAACAGGAAGTTTGTAAATGACAAAATAAATATCTTTTGAAATGCGATATTTTGAAATTATTAATAGAGCGAAGTTCAACTTATGTTAGCAATTCGTGCTATTAAATTGGCGAATGATGCTATTTTCTGATGAATAAAATAATCGTATTAGCTTTGCACAATTATTCATAATGAGGTTAAAGGGGAGGGGCGGTGCGCGCTGATGCCCTCACCCCGGCCCTCTCCCACGGGGAGAGGGAGAAAACCGGGAGGGAAGTTACTTAATCCCGTCTGCAGCAAGACGCTGGCGAATATGCGCCGCACGTTCCTGTGACGCCGGGTGGTCGTCAAACATGGAGCTCTGGCGACCCTCTTCCAGTTTGGCCAGTTTCTCGAAGCTGGTGGCAAGCCCGGTTGGGTTGATGCCGCGCTTACGCAACAAGTCGTAAGAGTAGTCGTCGGCTTCCGCTTCCTGGCGCTGGGTGAACTGAGAATTAACCAGTTTCTCGCCTAAATCCCCCAACTGAGACTGGGAGAGGCTGCCGACAATACCGCCTGCGGAGGCGGCCGCAGCGCGCAGCGCATTGGTGCCAATCGCCACCTGCATCCCTTTTTTGACGTGGCCTAATGCGACGTGGCCCATTTCGTGACCAATCACCGCTTCAACTTCATTGTCGTTCATCATGTCCATCAGGCCGCTGTAAACGCGGATACAGCCATTTGCCATCGCGAACGCGTTAACGTCTTTTGCTACATAGACCTTGTAGTTAACGGGCTGCCCGTTAATGTCATTGCCCAGCGCGCTGGCAATTTTGTTAAGACGCGTCATGTACTCGCTATTCGCGGGCGCAATAGTGGCTTTTGCGTCCATGTCCTTACAGGCCTGATCACTCAGCGCCTGTACCTGTTCATCGCTCAGAGAAAAGGCCTGAAATGCGCCAGCGCCTGAGCTTAACATGCCGTTTGAATCCATATTCTGACAGCCGCTCAGCAGCAGTGAAGCACCCAGAGCCAGCACAATTGCACGTGTTTTCATTGTTTTATTCCGAACTCGTTTATCTAAATAAATTCTTAAAAGTGCCCCAGAACAACGGAGCCGGAGAGAACCTAAGTATAAAGAAAATCCTTAAAGATGAGCGAGAGGTTTGCACAGAGTGTGCCCTGTTCCGGAGATTTCTGAAGCGGCAAAAGGATGCTCCATGTACATGACTTGTCGCTTGGGTTACATTGTTGGCACTTTTTTCTGGCGTAGCCCATAACGCGCGGTCGTCAAGTCGTTAAGGGGCATAGCCTTCAACAGTCCGAACTGGAGTCAAAATGTCCTCACGTAAAGAGCTTGCTAATGCTATTCGTGCGCTGAGCATGGACGCAGTACAGAAAGCCAAATCCGGTCACCCGGGTGCCCCGATGGGTATGGCTGACATTGCCGAAGTCCTGTGGCGTGATTTCATGAACCACAACCCGCAGAACCCTTCCTGGGCTGACCGTGACCGCTTCGTGCTGTCTAACGGCCACGGCTCCATGCTGATTTATAGCCTGCTGCACCTCACCGGTTATGATCTGCCGATGTCTGAACTGCAGAACTTCCGTCAACTGCACTCCAAAACGCCGGGACACCCGGAAGTGGGTTACACCGCTGGTGTAGAAACCACTACTGGCCCGCTGGGTCAGGGTATTGCCAACGCAGTCGGTATGGCTATTGCAGAAAAAACGCTGGCGGCGCAGTTCAACCGTCCGGGCCACGACATCGTTGACCACTTCACCTATGCGTTCATGGGCGACGGCTGCATGATGGAAGGTATCTCTCACGAGGTATGTTCTCTTGCTGGCACCCTGAAACTGGGCAAACTGGTTGCGTTCTACGACGATAACGGCATCTCTATTGATGGCCACGTTGAAGGCTGGTTCACCGACGATACCGCTAAGCGTTTCGAAGCCTACGGCTGGCACGTGGTGCGTGGCGTTGATGGTCACGATGCTGATTCCATCAAACGCGCAGTAGAAGAAGCGCGCGCAGTGACTGACAAACCGTCCCTGCTGATGTGCAAAACCATCATCGGTTTCGGTTCCCCGAACAAAGCCGGTACTCACGACTCCCACGGTGCGCCGCTGGGCGACGCTGAAATCGCGCTGACTCGTGAAAAACTGGGCTGGAAATACCCTCCGTTCGAAATCCCGTCTGAAATTTATGCTCAGTGGGATGCGAAAGAAGCAGGCCAGGCGAAAGAATCAGCCTGGAATGAGAAATTCGCTGCTTACGCGAAAGCCTTCCCGCAGGAAGCTGCTGAATTTACTCGCCGTATGAAAGGTGAAATGCCGTCTGACTTCGACGCGAAAGCGAAAGAGTTCATCGCGAAGCTGCAGGCTAACCCGGCGAAGATCGCCAGCCGTAAAGCGTCTCAGAACGCGATTGAAGCTTTTGGCCCGCTGTTGCCAGAGTTCCTGGGCGGCTCCGCTGACCTGGCACCGTCTAACCTGACTCTGTGGTCTGGTTCTAAAGCTATCAACGAAGATACCGCCGGTAACTACATCCATTACGGTGTACGTGAATTTGGTATGACCGCGATTGCTAACGGTATCTCCCTGCACGGTGGCTTCCTGCCGTACACCTCCACCTTCCTGATGTTCGTAGAATACGCGCGTAACGCGGTGCGTATGGCTGCGCTGATGAAACAGCGTCAGGTGATGGTCTACACCCACGACTCCATCGGTCTGGGCGAAGATGGCCCGACTCACCAGCCGGTTGAGCAGGTGGCTTCTCTGCGCGTGACCCCGAATATGTCCACATGGCGTCCGTGTGACCAGGTTGAATCCGCCGTTGCGTGGAAATACGGTGTTGAGCGTCAGGACGGCCCGACCGCGCTGATCCTCTCCCGTCAGAACCTGGCGCAGCAGGAACGTACTCCTGAGCAACTGGCAAACATCGCTCGCGGTGGCTATGTGCTGAAAGATTGTGCCGGCCAGCCGGAACTGATCTTCATCGCGACCGGTTCTGAAGTTGAACTGGCCGTGGCGGCATACGAAAAACTGACTGCTGAAGGCGTGAAAGCGCGCGTGGTTTCCATGCCGTCTACCGACGCGTTCGACAAACAGGATGCGGCTTACCGTGAATCCGTGCTGCCGAAAGCGGTTTCTGCGCGTGTTGCGGTAGAAGCGGGTATCGCTGACTACTGGTTCAAATACGTTGGCCTGAACGGCGCAATCGTCGGTATGACCACCTTTGGTGAGTCTGCGCCGGCTGAGCTGCTGTTTGAAGAGTTTGGCTTCACTGTTGATAACGTGGTTGCGAAAGCAAAAGCGCTGCTGTAATCGGTAAGATGCTTTGTGAGAAGGGCCGCGAAAGCGGCCCTTTTTTATTGCCAATTGTCTTTGGATTTAAATCTCACAGGACTGGCAGAGACTTCTTTTTAAGGGTTTTGGTACGCCCTTCCAGGGCGTAATCAATGCCGCCTTCTATGAAGGTGGATATTTACTTCGTCGAAATAAACGGCACTGTTCCCCCGGGGATCATGGTATCCGGTAGTTTACCGTTCCAGCGTTCAGCGGTCGTCAACGCGATGAGATTCGGGTTATCGCGCAGCGCTTCGCCGCGCAGACGAATGGCTTCTGCTTCTGCCGCACCTTTCAAACGAATGGTCTCAGCTTCGGCTTTGGCTGCGGCCAGTTTACTTTCGGCTTCTGCCTGCGCCTGGGTGATGGCAATCTGCGCCTGGATTTTTTCGGTCTCCAGATTTTGTTTACGGGTTGCAATGGCGACCTCAGCCTTCATCCTGTCTTCAATCGATTTTTCATAGGCATCGGAAAAGTCGATATTTTCAATTTGTACCCCGTCGATAACTACCGGGCCAATAACGGCTTTACGCATCGCGTTTTGCAGATCCTGCACCAGCTTAGTACGATCCTGTACTGCGCTGATGGCGGTGTACTGGCCAAATACGTTTTCCAGTTGTGTAGGAAGCTGGCGGACAATCAGCCTGTCTTTAAGCGCGTCAATGGTGTTGTAGGTGGTGTAGACCGCTCCGGCTTCTGAAGGCGGAATATGGAAGCTGACGGATACGGTCATTTGCGCGGGCTGTTGATCGCGACTGTAAGCCTGAAGCCCCTGATAAACCACCGCCTGATTGCGAGTGGAAATCTTTTCCACGCTTTCGATAAACGGGATTTTAAATCCAAGACCCGGCTCGGCAACTTTCACAATTTTTCCATAACGCAAGAGAATACCTCGCTCACCTTCGTTGACGGTGTACCAGGAGAGGAGCATCAGGAAAATAATAAGGAGTCCCGAAAAGGTGATGAATACAATCTTTTGGGGCTGAACAGGTATTTTTAGCGTGGGCGCTTTCATGACTTTCATCCGTGAGTAAAAAAACGGACGATGGCATAAGAAGTGTGAGGGTTAAAGTCCGCCAGCGTGCTTTCAGAATTTATAAAGGGAAGAACGGCCTGCGGTAAATGTGGATATTTTAGAAAAGCCCCGCTGAAGCGGGGCTAATCAAGGGGCAACGTTAGCCAGTTTCAAATTTAAGAATAGCGGTGTGGCATTCCTCCTTCGCTCTGCGTATCTATAACGCGATTAACCAAAGAGGGTTGTAAATAGTGATGTATCATTGAAGATACAATTAAATGAAGTACAACCATCAGTACGGCGAATTTCAGAATATCCATACCGCAAATCCTGCTTGAAGCGGCAAGCGTCAGCGGCTATCCTAAACCTGTTCAGAGTCATGGATCACCCCCGTAGTTTGCCTGTTTTATACCGCAACGACGGGGGTTTTCTTTTTCCAGTGCAAGGAGCCGCACGGAAAAAGTCCCCGCGCCGTTGCACCTGTCGATGGCTTACGCCTCGACGAGCAAATTTTACCCTTCATTTCGCCTAATCACTCATTCAGCGATAGTCTGAATCCGTACCCGGTCTTTATTCCATCGCCCGACACGTTCTGGCATAACGCTGCAAATTATTCCTGTAGAAATGTGATGTACGTCAGATTCCTGGCGCGTTTGTCTGGACAATCATTCCTTTTATTCCGTGTTTCGCTTATTCTGGCTGAAGCGTTTCAGTTGATGAAGTGCTCGACAATTGACCAATCAGTCACTGTTTGTGGCAGGTAAGGTTTCCCGGAATGAATTGCTGCATTACTCTGTCAGCCACTTTGCTTTGGGATGACCTTGCAGGAGACCTATGACCCTACGCGTAGCGATTAATGGCTTCGGTCGCATTGGGCGTAACGTGGTTCGTGCTTTGTATGAATCCGGACGCCGTGCGGAAATCACCGTGGTGGCAATCAATGAACTGGCGGATGCCGCAGGCATCGCGCATTTATTGAAATATGACACCAGCCATGGACGTTTTGCCTGGGATGTTCGCCAGGAACGGGAGCAGTTGTTTGTCGGCGACGACAGCATTCGTCTTCTGCACGAGCGCGAGATTAACGCGCTGCCCTGGCGCGAACTGTCCGTTGATGTGGTGCTTGATTGTACCGGCGTTTATGGCAGCCGTGCAGACGGTGACGCGCATATCGCCGCTGGCGCAAAGAAGGTGCTCTTTTCACATCCTGGCAGCAACGACCTCGACGCAACGGTCGTTTATGGTGTTAACCACGACGCGTTACGCCCTGAACACCGCATTGTCTCCAATGCCTCCTGTACCACGAATTGCATAATCCCCATTATCAAATTATTGGATGATGCCTGGGGCATTGAATCGGGAACGGTGACGACAATTCACTCGGCCATGCACGATCAACAGGTCATTGACGCGTATCACCCGGACTTGCGCCGTACTCGCGCCGCAAGTCAGTCTATTATTCCGGTGGATACGAAACTTGCCGCCGGGATTACGCGTATTTTTCCGCAGTTTAATGACCGTTTTGAGGCCATTGCCGTGCGCGTACCGACGATTAACGTCACGGCAATTGACCTCAGCGTGACGGTGAGTAACTCGGTAAATGCTAATGAAGTCAACCAGTTGCTGCAAAAAGCAGCACGGGGTGCATTTCATGGTATAGTTGACTATACGGAATTACCGTTGGTCTCAATAGATTTTAACCACGATCCGCACAGTGCCATTGTCGATGGTACGCAAACGCGGGTCAGCGGTGCGCATCTGATCAAAACGCTGGTCTGGTGCGATAACGAATGGGGCTTTGCTAACCGAATGCTCGACACCACGTTAGCGATGGCCGCACAAGGTTTCAGGTAGGGCGCGAATGCGTCTGCAAAACTTTATGAATCAACGAGAGGATTCACCATGTCTGTAATTAAGATGACCGATCTGGATCTTGCTGGTAAACGTGTTTTTATCCGTGCGGATCTGAACGTACCAGTTAAAGAAGGGAAAGTAACCAGCGACGCGCGTATCCGTGCTTCCCTGCCGACCATCGAACTGGCCCTGAAACAAGGCGCGAAAGTGATGGTAACCTCCCACCTGGGTCGTCCGACCGAAGGCGAGTACAACGAAGAATTCTCTCTGCTGCCGGTTGTTAATTACCTGAAAGACAAACTGTCCAACCCGGTACGCCTGGTTAAAGATTACCTGGACGGCGTTGAAGTCGCTGCAGGTGAACTGGTTGTTCTGGAAAACGTTCGCTTCAACAAAGGCGAGAAAAAAGACGACGAAGCGCTGTCCAAAAAATATGCCGCTCTGTGCGACGTATTTGTAATGGACGCATTCGGTACCGCTCACCGTGCACAGGCTTCTACTCACGGCATCGGCAAATTTGCTGACGTTGCGTGCGCAGGCCCGCTGCTGGCGGCTGAACTGGACGCGCTGGGTAAAGCGCTGAAAGAACCGGCTCGTCCGATGGTGGCTATCGTTGGTGGTTCTAAAGTTTCTACCAAGCTGACCGTTCTGGACTCTCTGTCAAAAATCGCTGACCAACTGATCGTTGGCGGTGGTATCGCCAACACCTTCGTTGCCGCTCAAGGCCACAACGTGGGTAAATCCCTGTATGAAGCTGACCTGGTTGACGAAGCTAAACGCCTGCTGACCACCTGCGACATCCCGGTTCCGACGGATGTTCGCGTGGCGACTGAATTTTCTGAAACTGCGACCGCTACCCTGAAATCTGTTAACGACATCAAAGATGACGAGCAGATTCTGGATCTGGGCGACGCTTCTGCAGAGAAACTGGCTGAAATCCTGAAAAACGCGAAAACCATCCTGTGGAATGGCCCGGTTGGCGTGTTTGAGTTCCCGAACTTCCGTAAAGGTACTGAAATCGTGGCTAACGCTATCGCCGACAGCGAAGCGTTCTCCATCGCAGGCGGCGGCGATACTCTGGCAGCAATCGACCTGTTCGGTATTTCTGACAAAATCTCCTACATCTCCACTGGCGGCGGCGCATTCCTCGAATTTGTGGAAGGCAAAGTGCTGCCAGCAGTTGCAATGCTCGAAGAGCGCGCTAAGAAGTAATGTTTGAGCAGGCGGGGAAACCCGCCTGTTTTTCAGCGCGCAACACAGCTCGCGCTTCTTTTTCTAACGGCCGAAGATACAGATAGGACTCGTAAACATGTCTAAAATTTTTGATTTCGTAAAACCTGGTGTTATCACTGGTGATGACGTTCAGAAAGTGTTCCAGGTAGCAAAAGAAAATAACTTTGCACTGCCAGCAGTAAACTGCGTCGGTACCGACTCTATCAACGCCGTTCTGGAAACCGCTGCTAAAGTTAAAGCACCGGTTATCGTTCAGTTCTCCAACGGCGGCGCTGCGTTCATCGCGGGTAAAGGCGTGAAAACTGACGTTCCTCAGGGCGCTGCAATCATGGGTGCTATCTCTGGCGCGCATCACGTACACCAGATGGCTGAACACTACGGTGTTCCGGTTATCCTGCACACTGACCACTGTGCTAAAAAACTGCTGCCGTGGATCGACGGCCTGCTGGACGCGGGTGAGAAACACTTCGCTGCAACTGGCAAACCGCTGTTCTCTTCTCACATGATTGACCTGTCTGAAGAATCCCTGCACGAAAACATCGAAATCTGCTCCAAATACCTGGCGCGTATGTCCAAAATGGGCATGACCCTGGAAATCGAACTGGGTTGCACCGGTGGTGAAGAAGACGGCGTGGACAACAGCCACATGGACGCTTCTGCACTGTACACCCAGCCGGAAGACGTTGATTACGCGTACACTGAACTGAGCAAAATCAGCCCGCGTTTCACCATCGCCGCTTCCTTCGGTAACGTACACGGCGTGTACAAACCAGGTAACGTGGTTCTGACTCCGACCATCCTGCGTGATTCTCAGGACTATGTTTCTAAGAAACATAACCTGCCGCACAACAGCCTGAACTTCGTCTTCCACGGCGGTTCCGGTTCTTCTGCTCAGGAAATCAAAGACTCCGTAAGCTACGGCGTAGTAAAAATGAACATCGATACCGATACCCAATGGGCGACCTGGGAAGGTATTCTGAACTACTACAAAACCAACGAAGCTTACCTGCAGGGTCAGTTGGGTAACCCGAAAGGCGAAGACCAGCCGAACAAGAAATACTACGATCCGCGCGTATGGCTGCGCGCAGGCCAGACCAGCATGAGTGCTCGTCTGGAGCAGGCTTTCAAAGAGCTGAACGCGGTAGACGTTCTGTAATTTGATACTCTGTTTGATAAAAGGCTTCCTTCGGGAAGCCTTTTTTGTCTGCTTGTTTTGAGATTAGCGCGAGATACAGGTTCCTTTTTCCCCTGAAAGGATCTGCGGCGCATCTTTCAGCGCGCCAATAAATGCGCTATTCCCGGTTTGTTTGACAAACTGAATGACTGCCGCAGCCTTTGGCCCCATCGCGCCATCCGGCGCAGCGAACGGTGCCAGTTCTGCAGGGGTAACGTGACGTAAAGCGCGCGCCTGTGGCGTACCCCAATTTTCATACACCGCATCGGCATCGGTCAGAATGAGCAGATGATCGGCGCTGATGGCCTGGGCCAGTACGGCTGCCGTCAAATCTTTATCAATCACGGCTTCGGTACCCTGATAACCCCCCTCTTTTGCAATGACCGGAATACCCCCGCCCCCGCAGCAAATCACCAGATGCCCATCATCCATTAACGTGCGGATCGCCTCGCTATCGATAATTTTCAAAGGGGTAGGGGAGGCGACCACACGGCGGATATATTGGCCGTCAGCCTTCATCTGCCAGCCATATTGCGCCTGCAATTCGGCCTGCTGCTCCGGAGGATAAACAGGCCCGATGTATTTGCCTGGCGATGCAAAAGCATCGTCATTGGGGTCGACTTCCACGCGTGTCATCAGCGTGGTGACCGGGGCGCTGCTGTTGGCCGTGAGCTCCTGCGCAATCGCAAAGCCAATCATCCCCTGACTCTCAGCGACCAGTATATCCAGCGGCCAGGCAGGCGCATCCCGGTAGGCGGCATTCTGTAAGGCCAGCAGTCCAACCTGCGGGCCGTTACCGTGGACGATCACCAGTTGATAATCATTTGCCAGTTGCGCCACCATTTGGGAAAAGAGTCGAATGCTTTTCTGTTGATTCCCGGCGCTCAGGATCTCGCCACGCTGTAATAACGCATTACCGCCAAGGGCAATGACCAGTTTCTTCTTCATTATTGCCTCACAAAATAGATGATGTCGTGCTCAATATAGTTTTTCTATTTCTGGTCACTGTGATGGCGATAATGATTTAAATATCGCGAAAAATAACTTGTCAATTATCGTTATTTTAACTGTTTTTATATAACGAAATTTAAAAGTGATTATTAGACTTTTTTTAATAATTACGCGGTGAGTTACCAGGAATTTATAACAATGGTTTTAGTGTGACTTTGCTCAAATGAAAAGTAGGTTAACCCCGATATGGTTAGGTCAGTTTAAACATCAAGCCTCCTGACAGAGGCATTCAGCGGTAACGATTACCGGGAGTTCACTTATGTCTGATTCATGTGAAGTGACTGACGTCACAAAAAGAAAAGGAATACCAGCCTGGTGGGTCACCGTATTCCTGTTCTGGCTGGGCTGGATTTTTATGTATGCCGACCGTACTGTTCTTAATCCGGTTATGGGCGAGCTGGAAAAAGAGTTTGGCTTAACAGGTACACAATTAGGTATTCTTAATTCAGTATTCTATTTTTCTTATGCTTTATTACAGGTACCGGCGGGGATCCTCGGTGATAAAATTGGTAAGAAAAAGGTTCTGGTACCCGGATTTATTTTGTTCGGCGTCTTTACTGCGGTAACGGGCTGGGCAAAAAGCTGGTACACATTACTGTTTGCCCGCGTGGTCACGGGGGCAGGCGAAGGAACCTATTACGGCCCACAATATGGTTTGTCCTCCGAGCAGATTCCGAAAAAATTTCGCTCGCTGGGTAGCGCTATTATCAACAGCGGTATGGCGTTTGGTATTGCGCTTGGCCTGATGACCTCAAGCTGGCTGGTCTACGATCAGGGCCATTCATGGCGGATGCCGTTCTATGCGATGGCGGTGCCATCCGTTCTGGTCGGCGTGGCTATTTGGTTCTTTGTCAAAGAGAAGAAACGCACCGCAGACGTTGACGGTAAGCCGATTAAAAAAGGGAAATTTAGCGATCTGCTGAAGAACCGTAATTTAATTCTTACCTATATCATGGTGTTCTGTAGTCTGTTTGGTTTCTTCGTCATATTAACCTGGCTTCCATACTATTTACAAAGTGAGCGCGGTATTGCCGGAAGTGAAACCGGCTTTATTTCATCGCTGGTGGCATGGATCTCCATTCCTGGCGCACTGTTATTTTCCAGCTTGTCAGATAAATTAGGTAAACGTAAACCATTAATCATGTTTTTGGTGCCGGTTGCGATCCTTAGCATGCTGTCCATCGTCTGGATGCCGAATATGACCGGCGTCATTGTTGCGCTGTGTGTTTATGGCCTGGTGGGCAAACTGGCACTTGACCCAGTGTTGGTAGCGCTGGTGGCAGATAGCGTGGATGAAAATAATTACAGTACTGCCTTTGGTTTATTTAATTTCATCGGAATGAGTTCATCTATTCTTGCGCCGATTATTGCCGGTGCGGCACGAGATATGACCGGAAGCCTGGCCTCCAGCTTTTATGTTTCAGCCGTTTTATTAGCTGTCGGTCTGGTCGCCATGTTGTTTTTAAAAGAAAAACGTACATAAGAGGTAGCGGTAATGATTTACGCCTTTATTAAAAAGGGAAGTTTTCAGGACTCCGTCAGCCTGATGATTATTTCCCGCAAATTGAGCGAACGCCCGGAAGTGGATCAGGTGTCGGTAATGATGGGCACCCCCGCGAATAAATCGATGCTGCAATCTACGGGTTTCTGGCACGACGATTTCGCGGATGCTACCCCCAACGACATTTGCGTAGCCGTGCGAACTGAAACAGAACAACCGGCGATTATGGATTTAATCCGCGAGCAACTGGAAAAAGAACTTAGCGCCATTACCAACGCATCAGGAAGCTCACAACAGTTGTTGAAAGCGCGCCGTTGGGAAAGCGCGTGTCAGAAACTGCCGCAAGCCAATCTGTTACTGGTCTCAGTGGCGGGGGAGTATGCGGCATCGGTGGCCAAAGAGGGCTTGCTGGCCGGCAAAAACGTGATGATGTTTTCCGATAACGTCCCGCTGGCGCAAGAGGTGGAACTGAAAACGCTGGCGCGCGAACGCGGGCTTATCGTTATGGGGCCAGACTGCGGCACCGCGATGATTGCCGGCAGCCCGCTGGCGTTCGCTAACGTGCTGCCGGAAGGGGGCATCGGGGTGATTGGCGCATCAGGTACGGGGATTCAGGAGATTACTTCGCAGATCGCCCTGCATCAGCAGGGTATTCGCCATGCGATTGGTTTAGGTGGGCGCGACTTAAGCGCCGAGGTCGGCGGAATTAGCGCCTTAACTGCGCTTGAGATGCTGGCATCGGATGAGGCGACTCAGGTGATTGCCTTCGTTTCCAAACCACCGTCTCCACAGGTTTGCACGCGGATCATCGCCGCGATGCAAAAAGTTGGGAAACCCGTCGTGGCGCTCTTTCTTGGCAGTAAGCCGGAACAGAAACGGGAAGGAAACGTCTGGCTGGCGAACTCGTTGTCTGAAGCCGCGCGCCTGGCGGTACTGTTGATGCGAGTGGCGCAGCAACGGCAGATCCAGCCGCAAGTGGCGGGCAAAGGTATTTACGGGCTTTATGCCGGGGGAACGCTGGCTGCGGAAGCCGCAATGCTGCTCTCCGGGGGGCTAAACGTGCCGGTGAGTGAAAACCATGCGCAAGGCGTGATGCTGGACGCTGGCGGGCATCGCATTGTTGACCTGGGGGACGACAGCTACACCCTTGGCAGGCCTCATCCAATGATTGATCCCACCACCCGCAGTATTGAAATCGAAAAACTGGCCGCCCTGCAGGAGGTTGGCGTGCTGCTGCTGGACGTCGTGCTTGGCTACGGCGCCTGTGAAGATCCTGCGGGCGCAGTGGTCGAGGCGCTGGGACAGGTACGCGCACGCAGAACCGCGCCGCTGGTGACTATCGCCACCCTGACAGGAACCGATGGCGATCCGCAGGGGCGCGCCGCGCAAAGCGAAAAACTCCGGGAGGCTGGCGTTGCCGTTGTTGAGACGCTGGAAGAGGCGATTCTGCTCGCGATTAGCCTGACTCATCATCAGGAAAGCCATCCGGCAGGGAACCACTACGCGTTGCTGGACGGCGTCCAGGTTATCAATGCCGGTTTACGCAGCTTCGCGTTGGATCTGCAAAGCAGCGGCACGCCTGTCGTGCATTATCAATGGGCGCCTGTTGCCGGCGGCAACGCGCATCTTGCCAGTCTTCTCAAACAGTTACATTAAGTTAGAGGTACGGAAATGTATTCATCAATTGCACAGGCTAACGAAGCTATTATTGAGCGCATCAAAGCTGCCCGTCCGCACTGGGTGGCCGTTCGCCCCGCTAAAGAGGTGGTCATCACTCTGGCCTCAGGCCGTAAGCTGCTTCATGCCGGGCCGCCAATCGCGTGGGAGGCGATGACCGGGCCGATGCGCGGTGCCTGTATTGGGGCATCGTTGTTTGAAGGGTGGGCCGCTACGGAAGAAGAGGCTGTGCGCCTGCTTAGTCAGGGTGAAGTCGAGTTTATCCCTTGTCATCATGTGGGCGCGGTCGGCCCAATGGGAGGGATCACTTCCGCAAACATGCCGGTTCTGGTGGTGAAAGACGTGGTTCACGGTAATCACGCTTGCTGCAATCTGAATGAAGGGATCGGCAAGGTGATGCGTTTTGGCGCCTACGGTGATGATGTTCAGCAACGTCTGTGCTGGATGCGCGATACGCTGGCGCCTGTCCTGCAGGATGCGCTTGGCAAAATCGAAAACGGCGTGGATCTCACCGCCCTGATGGCGCAGGCCATCACCATGGGGGATGAGTTCCATCAGCGTAATATTGCCGCCTCTTCACTGCTGCTGCGCACGTTATCTCCGGTGATCGCCGGGCTGGATCGTCCCAAAGCGGAAGTGATTGAGGTATTACAATTCCTCAGCGTCACCGATCAGTTCTTCCTGAACCTGGCGATGGCTTACAGCAAGGTGGTAATGGACGCGGCGGCAGTGATCAAAGCAGGCTCCGTCGTCACGGCGATGACGCGCAATGGCCGCGAGTTCGGTATTCGCGTCAGCGGCACGGGCGATCGCTGGTTCACCGCGCCGGTAAACACGCCGCAGGGCCTTTTCTTCACCGGATACAGTCAGGCAGATGCTAACCCTGATATTGGTGACAGTGCTATCACTGAAACACTCGGTATTGGCGGCGCGGCGATGATCGCGGCACCGGGAGTCACCCGCTTTGTTGGCGCGGGTGGAATGGGCGCGGCGCTGGAAACTTCGGAAGAGATGGCTGAGATCTATCTCGATCACAATCCTCTGTTCCAGATCCCTTCGTGGGATTTTAAAGGCGCCTGTCTGGGGCTGGATATCCGTCGGGTGGTGGAAACGGGCATTACGCCGCTGATTAATACCGGTATTGCGCATCGCGATGCCGGAATCGGCCAGGTCGGCGCCGGTACCGTGCGTGCGCCGCTGCTCTGTTTTGAGAAAGCGCTGGAAGCGCTGGCCGAACTGCATCACATCACCGCCTGAGTATTAAAAGGGGCGGCATCGCCGCCCCGGAGTGCTGCAGATGAAAAGAGTAACTGCGCTTGCGCACGCCGGGTTATCCCGGCTGGCAGACGGCGAGTGGCGGCTACATAGCCGCTTTTCGCAGGCGGTGAATTATTGCCGGGCGGATGGCGCGCTGCTGACGCTTTTTCGCTACGGTAAAGGTATGGGGCCGACGGGCATTTTGCTCAGCAGACGTGATTTTAGCCAGATGGCTTGCGCGCCGTTTCTTGTCAAACGCGGCGAGCAGTTATGGTGGCCTGGCGGAAGGCTCAAGGCTCGCCGTCCACTTTGCCTGAAGTTGTTCCCCGGGGCGCTCGCTCCCCTTAGCCTCAGCGGCTGTTCCCGACAAAGTGGATTAGGTCTGCCTTTAAGTCATCCTCTTACGGCGTTGCCGGTTTATCACCGTCTGTTTACGGAACTTGATAATTGGTTTGCGGGACAAGAACCTGACTGGAGCTGGCTTATTGGCCGGGGGCCGGGGTTGACGCCCAGCGGTGATGATATTCTTACGGGGGTTATGGCGGTGCTAACCTCAGCCGGTTTTTCCCGAAATCTTCGGTCATGTCCTTTTTTGCCGGCAAAAGATAGGCTCGTTTTACTGACAACTTCGGTAAGCTGTAGTTACCTGAATAGCGCCATCGAAGGGGAGTTTTCGACCCCCGTTTTGCAACTGATGCGCTGTTTGCAGTCTGACCGCGACCCTCGTCAGGCAATTCGGCGTGTGCTTTCAATAGGACATACTTCCGGGGCTGATATGCTGTTGGGGGTAGCACTTGCGCAGCAGTGGTTGCGAGTAATGTTATCAAGGAGAACGCATGCTCGATCAGGAAACGATACGTACATTTATTCGGGTTGCTGAGACGGAAAGTTTTTCCCGCGCGGCCAGTTCGCTGCATAAGACGCCTGCTGCGATAAGCTACCGTATTAAAACGCTGGAAGAGCAGGTGGGGACACAGCTCTTCTTACGAACCACGCGCTCTGTGAGCCTGACCCGCGCCGGGCAGCATCTTCTGGAGCACTGCCGTCAGTGGCTTAACTGGCTGGATGCGATGCCGGATGAGCTACAGCAAATTAACGCAGGCGTAGAGCGACAGGTAAATATCGTTATCAATAACCTGCTTTATCAACCACAAACCACGGCTGACCTGCTAACCTGGCTGCATCAACAATTCCCTTTCACCCGATTTCAGATTTCCCGTCAGGTTTATATGGGCGTGTGGGACTCTCTGTTGTATGACGATTTTCAACTGGCGATTGGCGTTACCGGTTCGGAATCGCTTTCCAATAATATCTCTTTATTGCCGCTCGGAGATATCAGTTGGCAGTTCGTGGTGGCGCAAAGTCACCCGCTGGCGAAACACCCCGCCGGGATGCTTTCTGATGATGTGCTGCGTCGTTATCCGGCTATCAATATCGAGGATACGTCGCGGACGCTAACCCGACGCGTTGCATGGCTGTTGAGCGGGCAGAAAGAGATTAAGGTGCCGGATCTCGGCACTAAGCTTGCCTGTCATTTAAGTGGCCTTGGCGTAGGTTTTCTGCCTGAGCGCTTGTGCCGCCCTTACGTCGAGTCTGGCGCGCTGGTCGCGCGTGATGTCGTTAATCCTCGTCAGCCTTCACCGCTATCTATCGCCTGGAAAAATGCCGGTAGCGGCAAAGTCGTGAGCGAAATTGCGGAGGTTTTTAAGCAGAAGAATGCGCTGGTAAGCGGCTTTTTGCGTATGGTCGATCGCCTGGCCGGAAACTGATTCAGCCCCGGAAATATCCCGAATCATATTGAAAAATGGCATATTTGGCGCTTTTTGTTTACCTTTAAATGGTCATTTTTCGTGAGAGCATACTCACACTTTTTTATGTTCGGGGAGATTGAATGGAAGATTTAAACGTGGTTGACAGCATTAATGGTGCTGGCACCTGGCTGGTTCGTAATCAGGAGCTGTTACTGAGTTATGCCGTTAACATCGTAGCGGCTATCGCTATCATCATCATCGGGATGATCGTTGCGAGACTGGTGTCCAATACCGTGAACCGTCTGATGGTCGCGCGTCATATCGACGCTACTGTTGCTGACTTCCTGTCCGCGCTGGTGCGCTATGGCATTATCGCCTTTACTTTGATTGCCGCGCTGGGGCGAGTGGGGGTGCAAACCGCATCGGTGATCGCGGTACTGGGTGGTGCCGTTCTGGCCGTAGGTCTCGCATTGCAGGGGTCGCTCTCTAACCTGGCCGCCGGGGTGCTGTTGGTGATGTTCCGCCCGTTCCGCGTAGGCGAATATGTTGATCTGGGCGGGATCGCCGGGACGGTATTACAGGTGCAGATTTTCTCCACCACGCTGCGTTCCGTTGATGGCAAGATTGTCGTGGTGCCGAACGGAAAAATCATCGCCGGTAACATCATTAACTACTCCCGCGAACCGGTGCGCCGCAATGAATTTATTATTGGCGTGGCGTATGACTCCGATATCGATCAGGTGAAATCGATTCTGAGCACTATTATCCAGTCTGACGAGCGTATTCTGAAAGATCGCGAAATGACCGTGCGTTTGAATGAACTGGGGGCGTCATCGATTAACTTTGTGGTGCGCGTCTGGAGCAACAGCGGCGATCTGCAAAGCGTATACTGGGATGTACTGGAGCGCATTAAGCGTGAGTTTGACGCGGCGGGTATCAGCTTCCCGTATCCGCAAATGGACGTCAATTTTAAACGCGTAAAAGAAGACGCGGAGTAATTTATCCTGCCTGATGGCGGAGCCGTGCTCCGCCATTATTAGACATTCTAATAAGCTATTAATATTATCCATTTCCGCTAATGATTATCCCGCGCTATAGTCTGCGCTAAACAGACATCGCTCAGGATAAAACTCATGATATCTTATTATTTTCAAGGTCTTGCGCTTGGCGCAGCCATGATCCTTCCGCTCGGCCCGCAGAACGCGTTCGTCATGAATCAGGGGATCCGCCGTCAGTACCACATCATGATTGCGCTACTTTGCGCCGTCAGCGATTTGCTACTGATTTGCGCCGGGATTTTTGGCGGCAGCGCATTGCTGATGCAGTCGCCGTGGTTACTGGCGTTAGTCACCTGGGGCGGCGTGGCCTTTTTATTGTGGTACGGATTTGGCGCGCTGAAGACGGCGATGAGCAGCAATCTGGAGCTTGCCAGCGCTGAAGTGCTTAAACAGGGGCGTTGGAAAATCATTGCCACTATGCTTGCCGTCACCTGGCTGAACCCCCACGTTTATCTCGATACCTTTGTGGTGCTGGGGAGCCTCGGTGGGCAGCTCGATGTAGAGCCTAAGCGTTGGTTTGCGCTCGGCACCGTCAGCGCTTCCTTCCTCTGGTTCTTCGGCCTGGCGCTGCTGGCGGCATGGCTGGCGCCGCGCCTGCGCACCGCTAAAGCGCAACGTATTATCAATATCCTGGTTGGTGCGGTGATGTGGTTTATAGCTTTCCAGTTGGCGAAAGAGGGAATTGGACATGTTTACGCCTTGTTCAACTAAGTGTTCTCCGATGGACTTTCGCAGATGAGGCGCTAAGCTTGGATGCGAGAACTTGTATTTTCGGGTGATAACGTAACATGGAGAGACGACAGTGAAGTTTAAAGTGATAGCGCTGACAGCATTGATGGGGCTGAGCGCCATGTCTGTACAGGCAAATGAGTTACCAAATGGCCCGCATATTGTCACCTCCGGTACGGCCAGCGTCGATGCAACCCCGGATATTGCCACCCTGGCGATTGAAGTTAACATCGCGGCTAAAGATGCGGCAACAGCCAAGAAACAGGCGGATCAGCGCGTGGCGCAGTACCTCTCCTTCCTTGAGCAAAATGGTGTAGCGAAAAAGGATATCAGCTCGGCTAACCTGCGTACTCAGCCCGATTATGACTATCAAAATGGTAAAAGCATTCTGAAAGGTTATCGCGCGGTACGTACTGTTGAAGTCACCCTGCGCCAACTGGATAAACTTAATTCCCTGCTGGATGGCGCGTTGAAAGCAGGCCTGAATGAAATTCGTTCTGTGTCGCTGGGCGTGGCTCAGCCGGATGCCTACAAAGATAAAGCGCGTAAAGCGGCGATTGATGACGCTATTCATCAGGCGAAAGAGCTGGCGGCAGGATTTAACAGCAAACTGGGGCCGGTTTATAGCGTGCGTTACCATGTGTCGAATTATCAGCCAAGCCCGATGGTGCGCATGATGAAGGCGGATGCCGCGCCTGTATCTGCACAAGAGACCTATGAGCAGCCGACGATTCAGTTTGGCGATCAGGTCGATGTCGTGTTTGAGCTACAACCGGCTCAGTCACAGACTGCAGCGCCCGCGAAAGCGCAGTAATGATAGCTTTGCCGGATGGCTTCACGTCATCCGGCGTTTCACCATTAATCCTGTCTTAATACCCGACGCCCATACTCCAGCAGCGCGTCCGTTACATTACGCATCATGCGGCTTTCCGGCGCGAAGCGGTGCCAGTACAGCATCCGACGCTGAAACAGCCCTGGCGTCAAATCTATCAGCTCGCCAGACGCTAACTCCTTTTCAATCTGCAAATGCGGGATCATGCAACAGGTTGTGCCCTGACGCGCCAGTTGCACGAAGGCTTCCGACGAGTTCACGATATGACATGGCACGCTCCCCGGCGGCAGGTCGAAGTTTTGTTGCAGGAAAGCCTGATGCATATCGTCCAGATGGTCGAATGCAACGGCTGGCGCTTTTAACAGCGCCGAGCGCGTTACGCCATTGGGAAAGTAGCGCTCAGCAAAGGCTTTTGAACCGACGAAAAGGTAGTCCAGCGCGCCCAGTTGATCGACCAGGCAGCTTGGCAACGCTTGCGGCTGGATACTCACCGCCCCCACAACTTCGCCCCGGCGCAGACGCTCCTGGGTTCGGGTTTCATCCTCAACCTGCAAATTGAGGCGAATCGGAGAGTTGACCAGCACGTCGGCAAGCGCCGGCAGCAGCCAGGTTGCAAGGCTGTCGGCGTTGACAGCCAGCGACAGCAGCAGCGGCGTGGAACCTGTCTGCTCATCGCCCAGCCACTCATCTTCCAGTAGTTCTACCTGACGCAGCAGCGCCAGCAGTTTTTGCCCCTGCTCTGTAGGGCGTGGCGGAACGGTTCGCACCAGCAACGGTTGCCCGAACATGTTTTCCAGTTGTTTGATTCTCTGCGATACGGCTGATTGGGTAATGCATAGTTTTTGCGCCGCGCGCTCAAAACCGCGTTCCCGAATAACCGCATCCAGCGCCTGTAATGTTCTGTAGTCAGGACGTTTCATTACGTTGAGGTGCTCCTCTAAAATCGTTATCTCGCACTATGACATAAATTGCGGGTAGTTACAGACGAAATTGGTGCCTGGCGCAATGCGACAATGCGTTCAGATGTTCTATAATGCGCCAAATATCATTACAGCATGGGCAATAATCATGACGCAGGATGAACTGAAAAAAGCAGTAGGCTGGGCGGCGCTTCAATATGTACAACCGGGCACTATCGTCGGTGTGGGTACGGGCTCTACAGCCGCGCATTTTATCGACGCGCTGGGCACCATGAAAGGGCAGATTGAAGGAGCGGTATCCAGCTCTGATGCTTCCACCGAGAAACTGAAAAGCCTCGGGATCACCGTTTTTGACCTCAATGAAGTCGACCGTCTGGGTATCTACGTTGATGGCGCCGATGAGATCAACGGTCATATGCAGATGATCAAAGGCGGCGGTGCGGCGTTAACGCGTGAAAAGATTATTGCCTCTGTGGCGGACAAGTTCATCTGCATCGCGGATGCCTCTAAACAGGTTGATATCCTGGGGAACTTCCCGCTGCCGGTAGAAGTGATCCCAATGGCGCGTAGCTGCGTGGCACGTCAACTGGTTAAGCTGGGCGGTCGCCCGGAGTACCGTCAGGGCGTGATCACCGATAACGGTAACGTCATCCTGGATGTGCATGGCCTGGAAATCCTCGACGCTATCGCGCTGGAAAACGCGATCAACGCGATTCCAGGCGTCGTGACCGTGGGATTATTCGCCAATCGCGGTGCTGATGTGGCACTCATCGGTACGGCTGATGGTGTTAAAACCATCGTGAAATGATCTGACCGGGGGAAGCCCATTTCCCCCAATTTTTTTTACTCGGCTGATTTTGGTGACTTGTGTCACATTTCTCAAAACCACTTTATTAACATCCCAGCTTATTTCTTATGCACAGCATTTTATGCTGACATTTCCTCCTGCGTGAATTTTCTGCATGAGTCACACGCAAACGTTTAGATTGCCGTGATAGTTTTTTTTGATATGTTGCTTAGGTGAACTTTCGTTCATCACAACATCAGTAAAACAAAGACAGGGCGGGGAAATGGCTAAGGTATCACTGGAAAAAGAGAAAATTAAATTTCTGCTGGTAGAAGGCGTACATCAGAAGGCGCTGGATAGTCTTCGTGCGGCAGGTTACACCAACATTGAGTTTCACAAAGGCGCTCTGGACAGCGAACAACTGAAAGAGTCCATCCGTGATGCCCATTTCATCGGCCTGCGCTCCCGCACTCATCTGACCGAAGAGATTTTCGCGGCGGCGGAAAAACTGGTGGCAGTGGGCTGTTTCTGCATCGGCACCAATCAGGTCGATCTCAACGCGGCAGCTAAACGCGGCGTACCGGTTTTTAACGCACCGTTCTCGAACACCCGTTCCGTGGCTGAGTTGGTGATTGGCGAACTGCTGCTGTTGCTGCGCGGCGTGCCGGAGGCGAATGCTAAAGCACACCGCGGCGTGTGGAATAAACTGGCGGTGGGCTCGTTTGAAGCGCGCGGTAAAAAACTGGGCATTATCGGTTATGGCCATATCGGTACTCAGCTCGGTATTCTGGCGGAATCGCTGGGGATGCACGTATTCTTCTATGACATTGAAAACAAATTGCCGTTGGGCAATGCCACCCAGGTTCAGCATCTCTCCGATTTGCTAAACATGAGCGATGTGGTGAGTTTGCATGTGCCGGAAAACGCCTCAACCAAAAATATGATGGGCGTGGAAGAGCTGGCGCTGATGAAGCCGGGCGCACTGCTGATTAACGCCTCGCGTGGTACGGTTGTCGATATTCCGGCGCTGTGCGATGCGCTGGCGCGTAAACATCTGGCGGGGGCGGCTATTGATGTCTTCCCGACCGAACCGGCGACGAACAGCGATCCGTTCAATTCTCCGCTTTGTGAATTTGATAATGTTATCCTGACTCCGCACATTGGGGGCTCAACTCAGGAAGCGCAGGAAAATATCGGCCTGGAAGTGGCGGGTAAACTGGCGAAATACTCCGACAACGGCTCCACGCTCTCTGCTGTGAACTTCCCGGAAGTCTCGCTGCCGATCCACGGTGGTCGTCGCCTGCTGCACATCCATGAAAACCGCCCGGGCGTACTGACCGCCATCAACCAGATCTTCGCGGAGCAAGGCGTCAACATTGCCGCACAGTACCTGCAAACCACGCCGCAGATGGGCTATGTGGTTATCGATATTGAAGCGGAAGAAGATGTTGCGCAGAAAGCGCTGCAAAGCATGAAAGCGATTCCGGGCACGGTTCGCGCACGTATGCTGTTCTGATTCTTACTAACTTACGGGCGGGCCGCTGGCCTGCCTGTACTTTCCCGCTCATCCGCTGCTGTTTTCCATTCTGAAACGTATGTAATCACCCTTTGCGAAGCGAGTCGTAATAGGCAACTAAAGCCGCGCGACGGCGATTTTGCGCGCGTAAGAAAGATTAGGATAGGGGCAGCATGGTGCTAAAACGGGAAAGCCCCTACCGAAGCAGGGGCTCTGATAAGGAAAGGGACGATGATGAGCTACGTCATCATGCTGCTGATTCTGTTAATAATCGCTTTCCCGGCCTATTAACAAAGACGCAGGAGGGAGGTTCGCCTCCCTCACCCTTTACCGAGGAATTTAGGTCAAAAATTCAGCAAAGTCAATCGGGGCGAAGTGGGAAACTTCGCCCTACCACACCCAGGTTTTTGACGGCGTTACCACCGCTGGCAGCGGGATATCCCACTCTTCAACCGGCAGCCGTTCCACCAACTGACAATCGTGCGCGTAGCCTACCGGGCTGATGCCATGATGCTGCCAGTTTTGCAGCGTGCGATCGTAAAACCCGCCGCCCATTCCCAGCCGTTGCCCCTGTTCGTCGAAAGCGACCAGCGGCGTAATCAGCACATCCAGTTCGCTCAGTGGCAGAACATTGCGCACATCGAGTTTCGGTTCGTGAATTTTCAGTCGGTTAATGACCAGTTCGCTGTGTGGATGGTAGTGCAGAAACAGCAGATTTCCGGGGCTGAAGGGGTGAAGTACCGGCAGATACACGCGCTTACCCGCTCGCCAGAGTTGTTCTATTAGCGGTTGAGTGTCGAGCTCGCCATCAAAAGACAAAAACAGCGCGACCGTGTGCGCCATCACCATGGGCGGATACGCCATCATGCGTGATGCGGCTTGCTCGCCAAAATCGATTTGCTGCTGTTCTGTTATCTCGCGACGTTTTTGCCGAATCATCTTGCGGATGTCTTGTCGGGAGAGTGCGAGTTCAGGGAGTTGTGTCATAACGGGGTAGGTGGTAAATGAAGGGGAATCTCCGAGATGCCGCCGCAGGCTGTAACCCTTGAACCCTTGGTTCAAGGTGAATGCGTCGTCACAGTTTTAAGGCTTCTCGGACGGGCCGAGCATGCTCACCAACCATGGAGCGCCACATTCTTGTGGTATGAAATATCGGCTCAGGGGACTGGCCCGCTTGCGAACATCTCAGAGAAATTTTTTCTTCACAGTCACTCTACCACAGTAAACTGCAAAGTGTTATTCAAAGTTTTGCCCTGGTTTTTCGGTGCTGCGACCCTGGTCAAGCAATGCCTGTTCAATGGTCTGCTGAAGCATCCGAATGCGCTGCTCCATACTGGAAGCGTAATCGCGCGTTTTGGACTTTTCCTGAGTTAACTCATAGCTGATATTCAACGCGGCGATGAAGACCAACTGCTCAGTATTTGTGACTCTAGTGCGTTCTTTCAGATCTTGCAACCGCTGATTCAGATCGTCCGCAGCCTGATTCAAAGCATCCCTTTGTTCAGGCGGGCAATTCACGCGAAGCGAACGGCCAAAAATGTGAATATCGACGGGTTCTGCAGACATGCCACCTTCCTGCTGATTGACTGCGCGGCCTTCACACCCAGGATGCGAAGGGGCGACACTATAGCTACCCTGGCACGAACATACAAGCCCTTTTCTGGTATCACCAGGGTCCAAAGTGGTAGCATACCATGAATATTCCTCCCAACGATGATGAATGCGCATGTCTATACAGAACGAAATGCCTGGTTACACCGAACTTAACCAGTTACTGAACCAACAAGGGGTAGGTCTGACACCTGCGGAAATGCATGGTCTCATCAGCGGGATGCTCTGTGGCGGAAACAACGACAGCTCATGGCAGCCGCTGCTTCACGACCTCACTAACGAAGGGCTGGCGTTCGGCCACGAACTGGCTGAAGCGCTGCGCACTCTGCATGCAGTAACCAGCGATTCGCTGGAAGACGACGGCTTTCTTTTTCAGCTTTATCTGCCTGATGGCGATGACATCAGCGTATTCGAACGCGCCGACGCGCTTTCGGGCTGGGTAAATCACTACCTGCTGGGGTTAGGCGTTTCGCAGCCGAAGCTCGATAAAGTGAAGGGCGAAACCGGGGAAGCGATTGACGATCTGCGTAATATCGCACAACTGGGCTACGACGAAGACGAGGATCAGGAAGAGCTGGAGATGTCGCTGGAGGAGATTATTGAGTATGTGCGCGTTGCGGCGCTGCTGTGCCATGATACCTTCACTCGTCCGCAGCCGACTGCGCCGGAAGTTCAAAAGCCAACGCTACACTAAACGTTATCGATTGTTATGTGTGAATAAGGAGATGTCATGACACAGCAAGAGTTTCTCCGTCGCCGTCAGGCACTGCTGGCGCAAATGCAGCCAGGCAGCGCGGCGCTGATTTTTGCCGCGCCGGAAGTGACCCGCAGCGCGGATTCCGAGTATCCCTATCGCCAGAACAGCGATTTCTGGTACTTCACGGGCTTTAACGAGCCGGAAGCCTTGCTGGTGCTGATTAAAAGCGATGACACTCACAACCACAGCGTGCTGTTCAACCGTGTGCGCGACCTGACGGCGGAGATCTGGTTTGGTCGCCGTCTGGGTCAGGACGCCGCGCCGGAAAAACTGGGCGTTGACCGCGCGCTGGCCTTCAGCGAAATCAATCAGCAATTGTTCCAGTTACTTAATGGCCTGGACGCTATCTATTACGCTCAGGGTGAGTATGCCTGGGCTGATGAGATTGTCTTCACGGCGATGGATAAGCTGCGTAAAGGTTCGCGCCAAAATCTGGTGGCACCGGCAACGGTTATTGACTGGCGTCCGCTGGTGCACGAAATGCGTCTGTTCAAATCGGAAGAAGAGATTGCGGTGATGCGACGGGCTGGTGAAATTACCGCGCTGGCGCATACGCGCGCGATGGAAAAGTGCCAGCCGGGGATGTTCGAGTATCAGCTTGAAGGGGAAATTCTGCACGAGTTTACCCGCCACGGCGCACGTTTCCCGTCTTATAACACCATCGTTGGTGGCGGTGAAAACGGCTGCATTCTGCACTATACCGAAAATGAATCAGAACTGCGTGATGGCGACCTGGTGCTGATCGACGCCGGTTGCGAATATAAAGGCTATGCAGGCGATATCACACGCACCTTCCCGGTAAACGGCAAGTTCACCCCCGCGCAGCGCGCTATCTACGATATCGTACTGGAATCGCTGGAAACCTCGCTGAAACTTTATCGTCCAGGCACCTCTATTCAGGAGGTAACCAGCGAAGTGGTGCGCATCATGATTACTGGCTTGCGCAACCTTGGTATTCTGCATGGCGACGTGGAAAAGCTCATCGCTGCTAACGCGCATCGTCCGTTCTTCATGCATGGCCTGAGCCACTGGCTGGGGCTGGATGTGCACGATGTCGGTGTTTACGGCATGGATCGTTCACGGGTGCTGGAACCGGGCATGGTATTAACCGTGGAACCAGGTCTTTATATCGCCCCGGATGCAGATGTTCCTGCGGAGTATCGTGGCATTGGCATCCGCATCGAAGATGACATTCTGATAACCGCAGACGGCAACGAAAACCTGACCGCATCAGTGGTAAAACGCGCGGATGATATTGAGGCGCTGATGGCGGCGGCGCGTCGCCCATGAGCCTGATTATTGTCGGCGGGGGAATGACTGGCGCGACGCTTGCGCTGGCGGTGTCGCAGATGACAGACGGGCGTTTGCCGGTGCATCTGATTGAAGCGGCAGAAGTCGACTCTCTGCAGCATCCGGGCTTTGATGCCCGGGCGATTGCGCTGGCGGCAGGTACCTGTCAGCAACTGGCGAAAGTCGGTATCTGGCAGGCAATTGCAGACTGTGCGACGGCAATTAATACCGTTCATGTAAGCGATCGCGGACATGCCGGGTTCGTCACTCTGGAGGCGGAATCGTATCGTTTGCCTGCGCTGGGCCACGTTGTCGAATTGCATGATATTGGGCAACGCCTTTTTGCGCTGCTGCGTAAAGCGTCCGGGGTTACGTTACACTGCCCGGCGCGCGTGGCGAGCGTAAACCGCACACAGGATGCGATAAGCGTTACGCTTGCCGGTGGCGAGGTCATCACCGGTCAGATGCTGGTGGCGGCCGACGGTTCCCGTTCGGCGCTGGGCGAGCAGTGCGGTATAAGCTGGCAGCAGGAGCCCTATCAACAACTGGCGGTGATTGCCAATGTCACTACGGCGGTAGCCCATCAGGGCCGCGCCTTTGAACGTTTTACCGAGTACGGCCCGCTGGCGATGTTGCCTATGTCGCAGGGGCGCTGTTCGCTGGTGTGGTGCCATGCGCTGGAAAAACGCGATGAGGTGATGGGCTGGTCAGACGAACGTTTCTGTAACGAACTTCAGCAGGCGTTTGGCTGGCGTTTAGGGCGCATTACCCATGCGGGCGCACGTACTGCTTATCCCCTATCGCTGACCACGGCAACCCGCCCGGTATCCCATCGCCTGGCGCTGGTGGGGAATGCGGCACAAACCCTGCATCCGATTGCCGGGCAGGGCTTCAACCTCGGTTTGCGTGATGTGATGTCGCTTGCGGAACGACTGGCGCAGGCGCATAAAGCGAATCAGGATATCGGAAATTATGCTCTGCTTTGTCGTTATCAACGCCAGCGCGCGGGCGATAAGTCTGCCACAATCGGTGTCACCGATGGTCTGGTTCATCTGTTTGCCAACCGCTGGGCACCGCTGGTGGCGGGCCGAAATCTGGGGCTGATGGCGATGGAATTATTCACCCCGGCACGCGATGTGCTGGCGCAGCGAACGCTGGGCTGGGTAGCCCGATAAGGAGTTAAAGTGCAGAGTGTAGATGTCGCTATTGTCGGCGGTGGAATGGTGGGGCTGGCGGTTGCCTGTGGTTTACAGGGCAGCGGGCTGCGCGTGGCGGTGCTGGAACAGGCCCGGCCGCAGAGGCTTCCGGCAGATGCGCCGCCAGCGCTTCGCGTATCAGCCATTAATGCCGGCAGCGAAAAATTACTCACCAGACTGGATGTCTGGTCTTCTATTGTGGCTCATCGCGCCAGCCGCTACCACGGTATGGAAGTGTGGGATAAAGACAGCTTTGGCCGCATCGCTTTTGACGACAAGAGCCTGGGCTACGGCCATCTGGGACACATTATCGAGAATGCGGTCATCCACGAGGCGTTATGGGAAAAAGCGCAACGTTGTCAGGACATTACCCTGATGGCACCCGCTGAGCTTCAGCAGGTCGCCTGGGGCGAGAATGACGCATTCCTGACCCTCAAGGATGGCTCGATGCTGACGGCGCGTCTGGTGGTTGGCGCGGATGGCGCAAACTCCTGGCTGCGTACAAAAGCGGATATTCCGTTAACCTTCTGGGATTACAAGCATCATGCGCTGGTGGCGACCATTCGCACCAGTGAGCCGCATGATGCCATCGCTCGCCAGGCCTTTCACGGCGAAGGCATTCTGGCGTTCCTGCCGCTTTCTGACCCGCATCTGTGCTCAATTGTCTGGTCGCTTGCACCGCAGGAAGCCGAACGGATGCAGCAGGCGGATGAACGTGAGTTTACCAAAGCGCTCAGTATTGCCTTTGATAATCGCCTTGGCCTGTGCTCACTCGAGAGTGAACGGCAGGTCTATCCGCTTACCGGGCGTTATGCGCGTCAGTTCGCCGCGCACCGTCTGGCATTGGTGGGCGATGCGGCGCATACCATCCACCCGCTGGCAGGGCAGGGCGTTAATCTGGGCTTTATGGATGCGGCAGAATTGATTGATGAACTGAAGCGCCTGCATGCGCAGGGCAAAGATATCGGTCAGCACTTCTATCTGCGCCGCTATGAACGCAGCCGCAAGCACAGTGCTGCTATGATGCTGGCGGGGATGCAGGGGTTCCGCGAACTCTTCGCAGGTGAAAACCCGGCGAAAAAACTGCTGCGTGATATTGGCCTGAAACTGGCGGATACCTTGCCGGGTGTGAAACCGCAACTTATTCGCCAGGCAATGGGGCTTAACGATCTGCCTGATTGGCTTCGTTAACTCCGTCACACTTCTTCTCCCGACGCTCTGTCGGGAGATCTTTCCGCTCGTTTGAAAAAATCTAATTTCACCTCTTTTTTCGCATTAGTTTTTCTAATTCAGCATTTTTTTCATGACGAAAATCACGCCCCGATTTCCGCACTAAATATGGTTTTATGCTAAATGCTCACCGATGTTTGTTAATTATATGTGGCTTTATTCGCATTTTTGTAGCGAATAACTCTGTAAGCTTTTGGCTTATTTTGACCATAAGCTAATCTGATGACCCGTCCCTGCTTATGGTTTACTGCCGATTTCGGTGGTAAGTTCAGGCAAAAGAGAACGTTTGCGTCGGGGCCTGTTCGCAGTGTCGACGCCGGGTTTTTGTAATGGAAAGTGGTTGGCTTTGCTTACTCAACGAGGACAAGATGGCACAACAAACGCCTTTGTATGATCAACACGTGCAGTGCGGCGCACGCATGGTGGATTTCCACGGCTGGATGATGCCGCTGCATTACGGCTCGCAAATTGATGAGCACCATGCGGTACGCACCGACGCCGGGATGTTCGATGTGTCGCACATGACCATCGTCGACCTTCACGGCAGCCGCACCCGCGAGTTTCTGCGCTATCTGCTGGCAAATGACGTTGCCAAACTGACCGTCCCCGGCAAAGCGCTTTACAGCGGCATGCTAAACGCCTCGGGCGGCGTGATTGACGACCTTATCGCCTATTACCTCACCGAAGATTATTTCCGCCTCGTTGTAAACTCCGCTACCCGCGAAAAAGACCTCTCCTGGATCACCCAACACGCTGAACCTTACGCTATTGAAATCACCGTGCGTGACGACCTGTCGCTGATCGCGGTGCAGGGGCCTAATGCCAAAGCAAAAGCCGCAACCCTGTTTAGCGATGAACAGCGTCACGCCGTTGAGGGCATGAAGCCATTCTTCGGCGTACAGGCGGGCGATTTATTTATCGCAACCACTGGCTATACCGGGGAAGCGGGTTATGAAATTGCGATGCCGCGCGAGAAAGCCGCCGATTTCTGGCGCGCTTTAGTTGAAGCGGGTGTAAAACCATGTGGTCTGGGCGCGCGTGATACGCTGCGTCTGGAAGCCGGTATGAATTTGTACGGCCAGGAAATGGACGAGGGTATCTCTCCGCTGGCAGCCAATATGGGCTGGACTATTGCCTGGGAGCCTGTTGACCGTAATTTCATCGGTCGCGAAGCGCTGGAGATACAGAGTGAAAAAGGTACCGAGCAACTGGTAGGCCTGGTGATGACCGAAAAAGGCGTACTGCGCGGCGAACTGCCGGTACGTTTCACCGACGCTCACGGCAACGCGCTGGAAGGCGTGATCACCAGCGGCACATTCTCCCCGACGCTCGGCCACAGTATTGCGCTGGCCCGTGTCCCGGAAGGGATTGGCGAGACGGCAATCGTGCAGATTCGTAACCGCGAAATGCCGGTAAAAGTTACCAAACCTGTTTTTGTGCGTAACGGCAAAGCCGTCGCGTAATTCCCCCTATTTCTGGAGATTTTTTGATGAGCAACGTACCAGCAGAACTGAAATACAGCAAAGAACACGAATGGCTGCGTAAAGAAGCCGATGGCTCTTACACCGTAGGCATCACCGAACACGCGCAGGAATTACTGGGCGACATGGTGTTTGTTGACCTGCCGGACGTCGGTGCGACCGTGGCCGCGGGCGACGACTGCGCAGTAGCGGAATCCGTAAAAGCGGCATCAGATATCTACGCGCCAATCAGCGGTGAAATCGTCGCCGTTAACGATGAACTGGGCGACTCGCCGGAACTGGTTAACAGCGAACCGTATGCGGGCGGTTGGATCTTCAAAATCAAAGCCAGCGATGAGGCGGAAGTGGACGCGCTGCTGGATGCGACAGCCTACGCAGCACTGTTAGAAGACGAGTAACCGTTTTTCTCCCTCTCCCTCAGGGAGAGGGCATTCTAAAATCACCGCATGTTTCAGGAACCATCGCTCATGACACAGACTTTAAGCCAGCTTGAAAACCGTGATGCTTTTATCGAACGTCACATCGGGCCGGACGCTCAGCAACAGCACGCCATGCTGCAAACGGTTGGCGCGGATTCATTAACTGCACTGATTTCTCAAATCGTGCCGAAAGATATCCAGCTTGCCACCCCGCCGCAGGTGGGCGACGCAACGACAGAGTTCGCCGCGCTGGCGGAACTGAAAGCGATTGCCGGGCGCAACAAGCGCTTTAAGTCTTACATTGGCATGGGCTATACGGGCGTACAGTTGCCGCCGGTTATCCAGCGCAATATGCTGGAAAACCCAGGCTGGTACACCGCCTACACACCTTATCAGCCAGAAGTGTCGCAGGGGCGTCTTGAGTCGCTGCTGAACTTCCAGCAGGTAACGCTGGATCTGACCGGTCTGGACATCGCCTCCGCTTCTCTGCTGGACGAAGCCACTGCCGCGGCTGAAGCGATGGCAATGGCGAAACGCGTAAGCAAACTGAAGAATGCTAACCGTTTCTTCGTGGCAGCAGACGTCCATCCGCAGACGCTGGACGTGGTACGCACTCGTGCAGAAACCTTTGGTTTTGATGTGATTGTTGATGATGCCGACAAAGCGCTGGATCATCAGGATGTCTTTGGTGTGCTGTTACAACAGGTTGGCACTACCGGTGAAGTTCACGACTACACCAGCCTGATTGCCGAGCTTAAATCCCGCAAAGTGGTGGTAAGCGTTGCTGCCGATTTTATGGCGCTGGTGCTGCTGACCGCACCGGGTAAACAGGGCGCAGACATTGTTTTCGGCTCTGCCCAACGCTTCGGTGTTCCGATGGGATACGGCGGCCCACACGCGGCTTTCTTTGCCGCAAAAGATGAATTTAAACGCTCCATGCCAGGCCGTATTATTGGCGTATCGAAAGATGCGGCGGGCAATACCGCGCTGCGCATGGCGATGCAGACTCGTGAACAGCATATTCGTCGCGAGAAAGCGAACTCTAATATTTGTACTTCTCAGGTTCTGTTGGCGAACATTGCCAGCCTGTATGCCGTCTTCCACGGCCCGGTTGGCCTGAAGCGTATTGCCAATCGTATTCACCGTCTGGCTGATATCCTGGCGACAGGTTTACAGCAGAAAGGGCAAAAACTGCGTTTCGCCCACTTTTTCGACACCTTGTGTGTAGAAGTCGCGGATAAAGCCAGCGTACTGGCGCGCGCCGAGGCGGCGGAAATCAACCTGCGCAGCGATATCCACAACGCGGTGGGCATTACGCTTGATGAAACCACCACCCGTGACGATGTGCTGAAGCTGTTCAGTGTGATCCTCGGTGACAACCACGGCCTGAACATCGACACGCTGGATAAAGACGTGGCGCTCGATAGCCGTTCGATCCCGGCAGCGATGCTGCGCGATGACGCGATCCTGACTCATCCGGTATTTAATCGCTATCACAGCGAAACCGAGATGATGCGCTATATGCACTCGCTGGAGCGTAAAGATCTGGCGCTGAACCAGGCAATGATCCCGCTGGGTTCCTGCACCATGAAGCTGAATGCGGCAGCGGAAATGATCCCGATCACCTGGCCTGAATTTGCCGAACTGCACCCGTTCTGCCCGGCAGAGCAGGCGGAAGGTTATCATCAGATGATCGGTCAGCTCTCTGACTGGCTGGTGAAACTGACCGGCTACGATGCGGTTTGCATGCAGCCGAACTCTGGTGCGCAGGGTGAATACGCGGGCCTGCTGGCGATTCGTCACTATCACGAAAGCCGCAATGAAGGGCATCGCGATATTTGCCTGATCCCGGCGTCCGCTCACGGCACGAACCCGGCCTCTGCGCAGATGGCGGGGATGCAGGTGGTCGTTGTTGCCTGTGATAAGCAGGGCAACATTGACCTGGCGGATCTGCGCGCGAAAGCCGAGCAGCATGGCGACAACCTCTCCTGCATCATGGTGACGTACCCGTCTACCCACGGCGTATACGAAGAAACCATCCGCGAAGTGTGTGAGATCGTTCACCAGTTTGGTGGCCAGGTTTACCTCGATGGCGCGAACATGAACGCGCAGGTGGGGATCACCTCGCCGGGCTTTATCGGCGCGGATGTCTCGCACCTTAACCTGCATAAAACCTTCTGTATCCCGCACGGCGGCGGCGGCCCGGGTATGGGCCCAATTGGTGTGAAAGCGCATCTGGCACCGTTTGTTCCGGGTCACAGCGTAGTACAAATTGAAGGTATGCTGACCCGTCAGGGCGCGGTTTCTGCCGCGCCGTTCGGCAGCGCCTCCATTCTGCCAATTAGCTGGATGTACATCCGCATGATGGGCGCGGAAGGGCTGAAGCAGGCAAGCCAGGTAGCAATCCTGAATGCCAACTATATTGCCAGCCGTCTGAGAGATGCTTTCCCGGTGCTCTATACCGGTCGCGAAGGACATGTAGCGCACGAATGTATTCTTGATATTCGTCCGCTGAAAGAAGAGACAGGTATCAGCGAACTGGACATTGCCAAGCGTCTGATTGACTACGGTTTCCACGCGCCAACCATGTCTTTCCCGGTGGCGGGGACGCTGATGGTCGAGCCAACGGAATCCGAAAGCAAAGTCGAACTGGATCGCTTCATTGATGCAATGCTTGCGATCCGTGCGGAAATTGACCGCGTGAAAGCGGGTGAGTGGACGTTAGAAGATAACCCGTTGGTCAACGCGCCGCATACCCAGAATGAGCTGGTGTCTGAGTGGAAGCACGGCTACAGCCGCGAAGTGGCGGTCTTCCCTGCTGGCGTCGAGAACAAGTACTGGCCGACCGTGAAGCGTCTTGACGACGTCTATGGCGACCGTAATCTGTTCTGCTCCTGCGTACCGATGAGTGAATATCAGTAAGCTATTGGACTATTCTTTTAAGGGCGCTTCGGCGCCCTTTCTTATGGGAGACTGTTATGGGAATTGCACTGGTAACTGGCGCAAGTCGGGGGATTGGCCGGGCGACGGCATTACAGCTCGCGCAGGAGGGATATCAGATCGCCGTCAATTACCACCACAATGTACAGGCGGCGGCTGATGTGGTGCGTGAGATAACCGATGCGGGCGGAGAGGCGTTTGCCCTACGTGCCGATATCAGCGATGAGTCGCAGGTGGTGGCAATGTTTGAGGCGATCGACAAACACAGCCAGCCGCTGGTGGCATTGGTGAATAACGCGGGCATTTTGTTTCAGCAAAGCCGCGTGGAAGCGCTGACGGCAGATCGCATCAATCGTGTACTGGCAACCAATGTGACGGGTTACTTCCTGTGTTGTCGCGAAGCGGTTAAGCGTATGGCGCACCAGTATGGCGGCGTGGGCGGAGGCATTGTGAATGTCTCCTCTGCGGCATCACGCCTTGGCGCTCCGGGCGAGTATGTGGATTATGCCGCGTCGAAAGGGGCGGTCGATACCCTGACGACGGGGCTGGCGCTGGAAGTCGCGGCGCAGGGAATACGGGTGAATGGCGTGAGGCCCGGATTTATCTATACCGAAATGCATGCCGACGGCGGTGAGCCGGGGCGCGTGGATCGGGTGAAATCATCGTTACCCATGCAGCGTGGTGGCCAGCCGGAAGAAGTGGCGCAGGCGATTGTCTGGCTGTTGAGTGATAAAGCGTCGTATGTGACGGGGAGTTTTATTGAGCTGGCGGGCGGGAAGTGAGTGTTTTGTTATTCCCTTACCCTGCCCTCTCCCACAGGGAGAGGGTAAAAACCTGCGCAGATATGTAACCCGGCGCGATCGGTTCCCTCTCCCTGTGGGAGAGGGTTAGGGTGAGGGGGGCCATATTTAAAGTGTTTCGCCGTTGCTGGCAATCACCGCTTTGTACCACTCAAAACTTTTCTTGCGTGAGCGTGACATGTCTCCGGTGCCGTCGTCGTGTTTGTTCACGTAAATAAAGCCGTAACGCTTGCTGTACTGGCCCGTGGTGAACGATACGCAATCGATGCAGCCCCACGGCGTATAGCCCATTAAATCCACACCATCGTAGGTCACCGCTTTCATCATCTCTTCGACGTGAGCCCGCAGGTAATCGATGCGATAATCATCGTTGATGCTGCCATCGTCTTCTACTTTGTCATACGCGCCAAAGCCGTTTTCGACAATAAACAGCGGTTTCTGGTAACGCTCATACAGTTCGCACAGCGAGTAACGCAGGCCGACCGGGTCAATCTGCCAGCCCCAGTCAGATGCTTTCACATGCGGGTTCGGTACGCTGCCCTCGAAGCCGGAGATGGCATCGCCGCTGCCGCCTTCGGCTTTTACCGCGTTGGTCATGTAGTAACTGAAACCAAGGTAGTCACAGGTACCTTCGCGCAGAATCGCGTCGTCGCCCTGTTCCATTTTGATATCAAAGCCGCGACGCTCCCACTCATTCAGGACGTAAGAAGGGTAGTAGCCGCGTAGCTGAACGTCGGTGAAGACATAGCGTTCACGCATCGATTCCTGGGCAAACATCACGTCTTCTGGTTTGCAGGAGAATGGATAGAGCGCCACCATCGCCAGCATGCAGCCGACTTTCATTTCCGGGTTGATGCGACGCGCTGCTTTTACCGCCAGCGCGCTGGCCACGAACTGGTGGTGTAGCACCTGATACATGGTCTCTTCCGGATTGTCGTGCTCGGTATAGACCACGCCAGAACAGCAGTAGCCGAACAGCGGGGCGCGCCAGTTACGCTGATTATTGATTTCGTTGAAGGTCATCCAGTATTTGACCTTATGCTTGTAGCGCTCGAAAACGACTTCCGCGAAACGGACAAAGAAATCAACTACTTTACGGTTAGTCCAGCCGCCATATTCCTGTACCAGATGCAGCGGCATTTCAAAGTGGGAAAGTGTGATAACGGGTTCGATGTTGTATTTCAGCAGTTCATCGAACATGGCGTCGTAGAATTGTAAGCCTTCTTCATTCGGCTGAGTTTCGTCGCCTTTCGGGAAGATTCGCGTCCAGGCGATAGAGGTACGGAAGCATTTGAAGCCCATTTCAGCAAACAGTTTGATGTCTTCTTTGTAACGACCATGAAAGTCGATGGCTTCGTGATTCGGATAGTATTTTCCCGGCACCACTTCCTGAGTGATTTCACGTGGTACGCCGTGCGCGCCGCCGGTCAGTACGTCGCAGATGCTTGGGCCTTTGCCGTCTTTATTCCAGCCGCCTTCAACCTGATGCGCCGCGACCGCGCCGCCCCATAAAAAATCTTTTGGTAAGGTCATTTTTTTCATTGTTGCTCTACTCACTCGTTAATGCAATTAAGGTGAGTCTAACAAAGGAAGAGTAAATGTCACGATATAACAAATTACCCGTCAGGGTATATGTTACATCAAAAAAACGCTCTGTATTTTTATGCTAATTTCTTCGCCAGTTTCCGACCTAGTGATTCGAGAATATAAATAACCGGGATTTGCGTCGTAATATCATAAACTCCGCCGATGCGCGTTTGTGGGAAGTGCCAGGAGAGATTATAATCTGCAAGTTTCGCCAGGCGTGAATGCTCATGACTGGTTATCGACATCACCTTGCAATGGTGCAGGCTGAACTGGCTGGCAAAGCGCAGGATCTCCTCCGTTTCACCGGAAACCGAAAGCACGATTGCCAGCGCGTTTTTAGCCATGTCATTGGTCACCGGAAAATACGGGTCATCAATATGATTGCTGAATTTTCCTATATTAGAGAAGAAACGCGCACCATATTTAGCCAGAGCCCCCGATGTTCCCGCGCCGACGAAAATAATACGTTCAGAAGAAAGAATAATATCAACGGCGGCATCGAGTAATTTATCAAACTCGTCGTTATTGACGCTTTTAAAAAAACTGATAATTTCACTGGCGCCGGAATTAGCCTGTTGTGGCTCATTCTGCTCGAGATACAATTTAAAACGCACACGAAACTCAGAGTAACCGTCGCAGTTGAACTTACGGCAAAAGCGCATCACGGTAGTGGTGGAGACGCCCACCGCACCAGCCAGTTCGCGAATGGTCATGTACATCACTTTGTCACGGTTTTTGATAACGTAGTGATAGACCAACATCTCAAGACCATTGAGGCTAGCGATAGCGGTGTGGGTAAACATGCTCACGGTGGCGATTCTCTTAAAATTCACAGACCTTAAAGGGATAATACCATGCAACCTAACGACATCACTTTTTTTCGCCGTTTTCAGAACGATATTTTGACGGGGCGTAAAACCATCACGCTGCGCGACGATGCTGAGTCTCATTTCAGCGTCGGGGATGTTTTACGCGTTGGGCGATATGAGGATGATGGCTACTTCTGCACGATAGAAGTGCTGGCGACCTCCCGTATCACGCTTGATACGCTTACCGAGTGGCATGCCCGGCAGGAAAACATGACGCTTGCTGAACTGCGTCAGGTGATCACCGACATTTACCCCGGCCTGCGCGAGTATCACGTTATTGAGTTCCGGTATCTTCACTCAAACGATGAACAAGTGTGAGTTGAATGATTTATGTAATTCAATGATTTATATGGATTTACAAATTTACATCTTTTTATTTTAGCTAACAGGTGTTCACTGGAATCATTCTCAGTTACACTAGGAACGTTGAACCGATTGTGTTGTTCTCCCGGAGTACGTAATGAACCAGAAACCGCTCATTAAACAGGGTTATTCGTTGGCAGAGGAAGTTGCCAACAGCATCAGCCATGGAGTGGGTTTTGTATTTGGTATTGTGGGGCTGGTTCTGCTGCTGGTGCAGGCGGTGGACACCAATGCCAGCGCGATGGCGATCACCAGTTATAGCCTGTATGGCGGCAGCATGATTTTGCTGTTCCTCGCCTCGACGCTCTATCATGCCATCCCGCATCAGCGAGCGAAGATCTGGCTGAAGAAATTTGACCACTGTGCCATCTACCTGCTGATTGCCGGAACCTATACGCCGTTTTTGCTGGTGGGGCTGGATTCTCCGCTGGCGCGCGGGTTGATGATTGTTATCTGGAGCCTGGCGCTGCTGGGGATCCTGTTCAAGCTCACTATTGCGCATCGTTTCAAGGTGTTATCGCTGGTGACTTATCTGACAATGGGCTGGCTGTCGCTGATTGTGGTGTATCAACTGGCGATTAAGCTGGCGATTGGTGGCGTAACTCTGCTCGCCGTGGGCGGGGTGATATATTCGCTGGGGGTGATTTTTTATGTCTGCAAACGAATCCCCTACAACCACGCTATCTGGCACGGCTTCGTGTTGGGCGGCAGCGTGTGCCATTTTCTGGCGATTTATCTTTATGTCGGGCAGGCCTAGTTGTATTGCCGGATAAGGCGAAGCCGCCATCATCCGGCACTCACAACGTTACTCTTCCAGTGAATAGGGCAGCGGCTCAATACTTAACGTATTGGCGTCATCACGCACGCGGAATACGCTGTCAGCTTCCATATCATTGTTCATCACTGCCTGCACCAGAAGACGCCCATCATCCAGTTGCACGGCGGCCAGTACGGTGCCGGTGCGACGCCAGTTCTCACCCATTTTCAGCTCCAGGTCTTCACCAGCTTCTGGTACGCGGCTGGCTGTTCCTGCCAGTGACCACAGTGCGCGTTTGTTTGCGCCACGGAATTTCGCCCGCGCCACCATCTCCTGCCCGGTGTAGCAGCCTTTCTTAAAGCTAATGCCGCCCAGCGCCTGAATGTTGGTCGCCTGCGGGATGAACTGCCCGCTGTTGGCTTCATCAATAACGGGCAGACCGGCTTCGATATTCAGCGCCAGCCACTGCTGGCTGTTATTAAGTTGTGCTTCCCCACGCAGCGCTTCAGTGACGCGCGTAGCGGTCGCCTCGTCAGTCACCAGCAGGAAGCGTTCATCAGGGTGTGCAAACCACAGGATTGAGGTTTCGCCTTCCTGCACCAGCGGTTTATCCGCGTCAGGTAACCCGGGGAACAGGTTCGCCAGCGCCGCGCGCGACTGGAAACCCGCCACGCCCAGCAGTACCAGCTCATCGTTCGGTTCAATAGCCACTTTCGAGAATACCGCGTACTTCTTCAGTTGCGTCAGTTGCGCTTCGCGCAGGCTGCGGCGTTCAACCCATGCAAACCCTTCATTGCGGCGAAATATGCGCAGGTTGCTCCACATCTTGCCTTTGGCATCGCAATGGGCGGCCAACAGATGCTCGTTCGCGCCCAGTTGCACGACATCCGCGGTGACCTGGCCTTGCAGGTACTTTTCACTGTCAGCGCCGGTAATGGTCGCCAGCGCCCAGTCATCGAGAGTCATAAGCGTCAGCGGTAAACGCGCGGAGGCCGAGGGCTGACGAGGAGGGAAAGGAGTAAAAGCCATAGTGATGTCCTGAATTGCTAACGCACGGGTAGATAACTCATGGTAAAAGAGATAGTCATCAATGCAAGCCCTTTCAACAGACGATTCGTGCCCTGAAGAACGGTTTGCGATAAGGTACGCAGGTATGATGAAAAACCACTTTGTTTACGTGTGTTTTCTGAATGTTGCCCGCGATTAACGAGATTGCTGTAAAGTAAGTCCAAAAAACACGTTAGACTAATGACATCGTTATGCTGGAAGGAAATTATGGACATCAATAATAAGGCCCGTATCCACTGGGCATGCCGCCGTGGTATGCGCGAACTCGATATCTCCATCATGCCGTTTTTCGAACACGAGTACGATTCTCTCAGCGACGGTGATAAAGCTATTTTTGTTCGTCTGCTGGAATGCGACGATCCGGATTTATTTAACTGGCTGATGAATCACGGTAAGCCAGCGGACGCTGATCTTCAGCGTATGGTGCATTTAATTCAGACTCGGAATCGGGAACGTGGTCCTGTGGCAATCTGATTTACGCGTCTCATGGCGCGCTCAATGGCTCTCTTTACTGCTCCACGGCCTGGTGGCGGCATTCATTTTGCTGATGCCCTGGCCGTTAAGTTACACCCCGTTATGGCTGTTGTTGTTGTCGCTGGTGGTGTTTGACTGCGTGCGCAGTCAGCGGCGCATTAACAGCCATCAAGGGGAGATCAAACTGCTGATGGACTCCCGCCTTCGCTGGCGCGATCAGGAGTGGGAAATTCTCGGGCATCCGTGGGTGCTTAACACCGGTATGATGCTGCGTTTACGCCGGCTGACCAGCCGTCGTCGGCAGCATTTATGGATTGCTGCCGACAGCATGGATGCCGATGAGTGGCGTGACCTGCGACGTATTATGACGCAGCAGCCCGCGCCGAGTAAGCATTAAGAGAACTGTTCGGCCATTTCGCCAAGAATCTGTTCGCACCAGTTCTGAATACGTTCATCGCTCAGATCATACTGGTTGGTCTCGTCCAGCGCGAGGCCAACAAACAACTGACCATCGGCAATAACCGGTTTCGGGCTGGTAAATTCGTACCCTTCAGTCGGCCAGTAGCCGACAAACTTCACGCCTTTGGTCGCCAGTTTATCGTGCAGCATACCGAGCGCGTCCAGGAACCATTCGCCGTAACCTAGCTGATCGCCCATGCCATAGAGCGCGACAATTTTACCTTCCAGGTTCAGCGTATCCAGTTGTTCCCAGACAGCTTCCCAATCTTCCTGAATCTCACCAAAATCCCAGGTTGGGATGCCGAGAATCAGCACATCGTACTGCTCCATAAGCGCCGGAGCGTCATCTTTCACATTGTGCAGCGTCACCAGTTCCGGGCCGATGATGTCGCGAATTTTCTCCGCTGCCATTTCGGTGTAGCAGGTACTGGAACCATAAAAAAGGCCGATGTTCATAACGTAAATGGTCTCGATTCTTACAGTGACTATGCCGTCAGTGTACCAGAACACACATAGAATCATGCATAATGGTGCCGATGAAACAGGCAAAGGGGCGAACGTGGAACAGGATCTCGCACGAATCGAACAATTTCTCGATGCGCTGTGGCTGGAGCGGAATCTTGCCGAAAATACGCTGAGCGCCTATCGTCGCGATCTCACTATGGTGGTTGAATGGCTGGCTCATCGAGGCCTGACGCTTGATACCGTCCAGCATGATGATTTGCAGAATCTGCTCGCGGAACGCCAGCAGGGCGGGTATAAAGCCACCAGTTCAGCACGTTTGTTGAGCGCGATGCGTCGGTTTTTTCAGCATCTTTATCGCGAGAAAGTGCGCGCTGATGACCCCAGCGCGCTGCTGGCATCGCCAAAGCTGCCGCAGCGCTTGCCGAAGGATTTGAGTGAAGCGCAGGTTGACCGACTGCTGCAGTCGCCGGTGACCGATATTCCGCTGGAACTGCGCGATAAAGCGATGCTGGAGGTGCTTTATGCCACTGGTCTTCGCGTCTCCGAACTTGTCGGGTTGACGATGAGTGACATCAGCCTGCGTCAGGGCGTGGTGCGCGTCATCGGTAAAGGTAACAAAGAACGCCTCGTTCCCCTGGGGGAAGAAGCGGTATATTGGGTGGAAACGTATCTGGAACATGGTCGCCCGTGGCTATTAAACGGAGTCTCTATTGATGTCCTGTTCCCCAGCCAGCGCGCCCAGCAAATGACGCGCCAGACGTTCTGGCACCGCATTAAACACTATGCTCAACTGGCGGGTATCGACAGCGAAAAGCTCTCTCCGCACGTATTGCGCCACGCGTTTGCTACCCATTTGCTTAACCACGGTGCAGATTTACGCGTGGTGCAGATGTTATTAGGCCATAGTGATTTATCGACAACGCAAATTTATACGCACGTGGCGACTGAGCGACTGCGACAACTTCATCAACAGCACCATCCACGGGCATGATGCTGACTATAAAGGACGATTTTATGAAAAAAGGTTTAGTGATGTTCACCCTGCTGGCGGCGGCTTTTTCCACGGTCACCCATGCGGATGATGCAGCGATTAAACAGTCGCTGGCTAAACTGGGCGTACAGAGCACGGATATCCAGTCGGCACCGATCGCAGGCATGAAAACCGTGCTGACCAACAGCGGCGTACTCTACGTCACCGAAGATGGTAAACACATTATCCAGGGGCCGATGTATGACGTGAGCGGCGCGCAGCCGGTCAACGTGACCAATCAACTGCTGATGACGCATCTCAACGCCCTGGAAAAAGAGATGATTGTCTACAAAGCGCCGAAAGAGCAGCACGTGATTACCGTCTTCACTGACATTACCTGCGGCTACTGCCACAAGCTGCATGAAGAGATGAGCGACTACAACGCGCTGGGTATTACTGTGCGCTATCTCGCTTTCCCGCGTCAGGGCATTCAAAGCCAGGCTGAACAGGATATGAAAGCGATTTGGTGCGCCAAAGATCGCAACAAAGCCTTCGATGACGCCATGACCGGGAAGGGTGTGCAACCGGCAAGCTGCGATATTAATATCGCTGACCACTACGCCCTGGGCGTGCAGTTTGGCGTGAGCGGCACACCGGCGATTGTCCTGAACGATGGCTACGTTGTGCCGGGTTATCAGGGGCCGAAAGAGATGAAAGCGTTCCTCGACGAACATAAAAAACAGACCAGCGGTAAATAATTCGCGTGAAACCTAAGATTCAACTTTGCCGCCGCGAGGCGGTTGATTCAGATTCGCTGCCGGCTGACCTACCGCCGCTGTTGCGTCGTTTATACGCCAGTCGCGGTGTGAAAACGGCGGACGATTTAGAGCGCGGCCTGAAGGGCATGCTGCACTGGCGCACACTGACGGGCGTCGAAAAAGCCGTTGAGATGCTGCACGATGCGTTTGAGAAAAACCTGCGCATCATGGTGGTCGGCGATTTTGACGCCGATGGCGCCACCAGTACCGCGCTCAGCGTACTGTCGCTGCGCGCGATGGGCTGCCACAATGTGGAGTATCTGGTGCCGAACCGTTTTGAAGACGGTTATGGCCTGAGCCCTGAGGTGGTTGATCAGGCTCATGCGCGCGGTGCGCAGATGATCATGACGGTCGATAACGGCATCTCCTCCCATGCGGGGGTTGATCACGCGCATCAGCTTGGGATCAGCGTGCTGGTGACCGATCACCACCTGCCGGGCGAGACGCTACCGGATGCCGATGCGATGGTGAACCCAAATCTGGTGGATTGTCCGTTCCCATCGAAATCGCTGGCGGGCGTGGGCGTGGCGTTCTACCTGATGCTGGTGCTCTGTAATCACCTGAAGGCGAAAGGCTGGTTTGAATCGCGCGGTATCGCGGTGCCGAAGATTGTCGAGTTCCTCGATCTGGTGGCGCTGGGTACGGTTGCCGACGTGGTGCCGCTGGATGCCAATAACCGCATTCTGACCTGGCAGGGCCTGAGCCGTATTCGCGCGGGTGTGTGTCGCCCGGGCATCAAAGCCTTGCTGGAAATAGCTAATCGCGACCCGCAAAAGCTGGTGGCGAGCGATCTCGGTTTCGCCCTCGGCCCACGTCTGAACGCGGCCGGGCGACTGGACGATATGTCGGTCGGCGTGGCATTACTGCTGAGTGATAATCTCGGTGAAGCCCGCATGCTGGCGAATGAACTCGATGCGCTCAACCAGACGCGCAAAGAGATTGAGCAGGGCATGCAGGCGGAAGCGCTGACCCTGTGCGAAAAGCTTGAGCGCAGTAGTGACACACTGCCCGGCGGGTTGGCGATGTATCATCCTGAGTGGCATCAGGGCGTGGTCGGCATTCTGGCCTCGCGTATTAAAGAGCGTTTCCACCGCCCGGTAATCGCCTTTGCGCCTGCTGGCGACGGCATGCTGAAAGGTTCTGGCCGTTCGATTCAGGGGCTGCATATGCGCGATGCGCTGGAGCGCCTGGATACACTCTATCCTGGCCTGATGATGAAGTTCGGTGGCCACGCGATGGCGGCCGGTTTATCGCTGGAAGAAGCGAAGTTTGATGAGTTCCAGCAGCGCTTTGGCGAACTGGTGACGGAATGGCTCGATCCGGCGCTGTTGCAGGGTGAAATTCTTTCGGATGGCGAACTTTCCGCGCCGGAAATGACGCTGGAAGTGGCGCAGATGCTGCGCGAAGCCGGGCCGTGGGGGCAGATGTTCCCGGAGCCATTGTTTGATGGGGATTTTCGCCTGCTGCAACAGCGCATTGTCGGCGAACGCCATCTGAAAGTGATGGTAGAACCCGTAGGTGGCGGCCCGCTGCTGGATGGTATCGCGTTCAACGTTGATACGACCTGCTGGCCGGATAACGGCGTGCGCGAGGTGAAGCTTGCCTACAAGCTCGACATCAATGAGTTTCGCGGAAACCGCAGTTTGCAGTTAATCATCGACAATATCTGGCCAATTTAGCGCCAGTAATCGCTATAAATAAGGGCGCAGATCCGGTAAAATCTCGCCCTTATAACTGAATTTTGACTCGTCCATTAAAAGAAAACAGATCATGTTTGAAATTAACCCGGTAAATAACCGCATTCAGGACCTCACGGAGCGCTCTGACGTTCTTAGGGGGTATCTTTGACTATGATGCGAAGAAAGAGCGTCTCGAAGAAGTAAATGCCGAGCTGGAACAGCCGGACGTCTGGAACGAACCTGAACGCGCACAGGCGTTAGGTAAAGAGCGTTCCTCTCTCGAAGCGATTGTTGAAACCCTCGACCAGATGTCGCAGGGGCTGGAAGATGTTTCCGGCCTGCTGGAGCTGGCTGTGGAAGCGGACGACGAAGAAACCTTCAACGAAGCCGTCGCTGAACTCGACACCCTGGAAGAAAAACTGGCGCAGCTTGAGTTCCGCCGCATGTTCTCCGGTGAGTACGACAACGCCGACTGCTATCTCGACATCCAGGCTGGCTCCGGTGGTACCGAAGCGCAGGACTGGGCCAGCATGCTGGAACGTATGTATCTGCGTTGGGCGGAAGCGCGCGGCTTCAAAACCGAAATTATTGAAGAATCTGAAGGTGAAGTCGCGGGTATCAAGTCCGTTACCATTAAGATTTCCGGCGATTACGCGTATGGCTGGTTACGTACTGAAACCGGCGTTCACCGCCTGGTGCGTAAGAGCCCGTTCGATTCCGGCGGCCGTCGCCACACCTCCTTTAGCTCCGCGTTTGTCTACCCGGAAGTCGATGACGATATCGATATCGAAATCAACCCGGCTGACCTGCGTATCGATGTGTATCGCGCATCCGGGGCGGGTGGTCAGCACGTTAACCGTACAGAATCTGCGGTACGTATTACCCACATTCCGACCAACACGGTAACGCAGTGCCAGAACGACCGTTCTCAGCACAAAAACAAAGACCAGGCCATGAAGCAGATGAAAGCGAAGCTTTATGAGCTGGAAATGCAGAAGAAGAACGCTGAAAAACAGGCGATGGAAGACAATAAGTCTGATATCGGCTGGGGTAGCCAGATTCGTTCTTATGTCCTGGACGACTCCCGCATCAAAGATTTGCGTACTGGTGTAGAAACCCGTAACACGCAGGCGGTGCTGGACGGCAGTCTGGATCAATTTATCGAAGCAAGTTTGAAAGCAGGGTTATGAGGAACCAACATGTCTGAACAACACGCACAAGGTGCTGACGCGGTAGCCGACCTTAACAATGAACTGAAAGCGCGCCGCGAGAAGCTGGCAGCACTGCGCGAACAGGGTCTCCCGTTCCCGAACGATTTCCGTCGCGACCACACCTCAGACCAACTGCACGCTGACTTCGACGCCAAAGAGAACGAAGAGCTGGAAGCGCTGAACATCGAAGTGTCCGTTGCTGGCCGCATGATGACCCGCCGTATTATGGGTAAAGCCTCTTTCGTGACTTTGCAGGACGTCGGCGGTCGTATCCAGTTGTACGTTGCTCGTGACGATCTGCCGGAAGGCATCTATAACGAGCAGTTCAAAAAATGGGACCTCGGCGACATCCTCGGCGCGAAAGGTAAGCTGTTCAAAACCAAAACTGGCGAACTCTCTATCCACTGCACCGAGCTGCGTCTGCTGACCAAAGCGCTGCGCCCGCTGCCGGACAAATTCCATGGCCTGCAGGATCAGGAAGCGCGCTATCGTCAGCGTTACCTGGATCTCATCTCTAACGATGAATCCCGCAAAACCTTTAAAATCCGCTCCCAGATTATGGCTGGCATCCGTCAGTTCATGGTGGGTCGCGACTTTATGGAAGTGGAAACCCCGATGATGCAGGTGATCCCAGGCGGCGCGTCTGCCCGTCCGTTCATCACCCATCACAATGCCCTGGATCTGGACATGTACCTGCGTATCGCGCCGGAACTGTACCTGAAACGTCTGGTCGTTGGCGGCTTCGAACGCGTATTCGAAATCAACCGTAACTTCCGTAACGAAGGCATCTCCGTTCGTCATAACCCAGAGTTCACCATGATGGAACTCTATATGGCGTATGCGGATTACAAAGATCTGATCGAACTGACCGAATCTCTGTTCCGCACCCTGGCGCAGAATATCCTCGGAACTACCGAAGTGTCTTACGGCGAAGAAACCTTCGACTTCGGTAAACCGTTCGAAAAACTGACCATGCGTGAAGCTATCAAGAAATACCGCCCGGAAACGGATATGGCGGATCTGGATAACTTCGATTCTGCAAAAGCGATTGCGGAAAGCATCGGTATTAACATTGAGAAGAGCTGGGGTCTGGGCCGTATTGTGACCGAGATCTTCGAAGAAGTGGCCGAAGCGCACCTGATTCAGCCGACCTTCATCACTGAATACCCGGCTGAAGTGTCTCCGCTGGCGCGTCGTAATGACGTTAACCCGGAAATCACTGACCGCTTCGAGTTCTTCATCGGTGGCCGTGAAATCGGTAACGGCTTTAGCGAGCTGAACGATGCAGAAGATCAGGCGCAGCGCTTCCAGGATCAGGTTGATGCGAAAGCCGCAGGCGACGACGAAGCGATGTTCTTCGACGAAGACTACGTGACCGCGCTGGAACACGGCCTGCCGCCGACTGCGGGCCTGGGTATCGGTATCGACCGTATGGTGATGCTGTTCACCAACAGCCACACTATCCGCGACGTGATTCTGTTCCCGGCGATGCGCCCGGTGAAATAAATCGCTGAGATGTGAAAAAGCCCTGATGTGTGAGCATCGGGGCTTTTTTTCACCCTCACCCTAACCCTCTCCCTGAGGGAGAGGGGACAGATTGTGCCGGTGGTTGATTCTGGTGCAGGTTTTCTCCCTCTCCCTCAGGGAGAGGGGACAGATTGTGCTGGTGGTTGAGTCTGGTGCAGGTTTTCTCCCTCTCCCTGAGGGAGAGGGGACAGATTGTGCTGGTGGTTGAGTCTGGTTCAGGTTTTCTCCTTCTCCCTGAGGGAGAGGGGACAGATTGTGCTGGTGGTTGAGTCTGGTGCAGGTTTTCTCCTTCTCCCTGAGGGAGAGGGGAGAGATTGTGCCGGTGGTTGAGTCTGGTGCAGGTTTTCTCCTTCTCCCTGAGGGAGAGGGGACAGATTGTGCCGGTGGTTGATTCTGGTGCAGGTTTTCTCCCTCTCCCTGAGGGAGAGGGGACAGATTGTGCTGGTGGTTGAGTCTGGTGCAGGTTTTCTCCCTCTCCCTGAGGGAGAGGGGAGAGATTGTGCTGGTGGTTGAGTCTGGTGCAGGTTTTCTCCCTCTCCCTGAGGGAGAGGGGACAGATCGTGCCGGTGGTTGATTCTGGTGCAGGTTTTCTCCTTCTCCCTGAGGGAGAGGGGAGAGATTGTGCTGGTGGTTGATTCTGGTGCAGGTTTTCTCCCTCTCCCTCAGGGAGAGGGCAGGGGTGAGGGTACAAACCGCATCAGCTTATCCCGCGCCTCTTGCGAACCATACTGCAATACCATCCACGGGCTGAATGCCCACGGTGTGGCGGCCAGTGCCTGGAAAAGCGCATCTAATGAAACCCAGTGGCTATCCATCACTTCGTCCGGGTTCAGCACAATGGTATTGGTTAACCTTGCCGCATAGACCGGGCAGACTTCGTTTTCCACAATGCCGCTGGCGTCCGTTTCGCGATAACGAAATTCCGGATAAACCGGGGTAATGTCGGTGAGCTCCGCGCCGACTTCGAAACGGCAGCGGCGGGTAATAGCCTGTTCAAAAGATTCGTTCAGTTGCGGATGACCGCATACCGAGTTAGTCCAGACGCCCGGCCAGGCTTTTTTACTGAGCGAACGGCGGGTAATCAGAATCTGGCCTTTGTTATCGAAAATCCAGCAGGAGAAGGCGAGGTGAAGGGGCGTAGTGGTGGTATGCGCCGCATATTTCTCCAGTGTGCCGATCGAATTTCCCAGCTCATCCAGTAATATGACGTGTTCCTGTCGCATAGTGTCTCAATGTGATTCTTATCTAACAGTATTGCGACAGTATAAATAACATGTAGCGGTTTTACTGGTAAAAATTTCGACACCCGCACTTTTAGCCGGGTGTCGAGGAATCAGAAGAGCGTCAGCGCAAACTGGAATCGGCTTTCAATGCCCTGCGCGATAACATCCGATACGGCCGGAATGGTCATCAGCAACAGCAGAATCAGGCTAACCAATCCTCGAATGACGAGATTCTTTCTACTCATCGCGCTGCTCCTTTTTTAGCTTGCGTAACAGCAGCAGCATGCGAACAGTCCGCACTTTCATCCCACTGGCCGCACTCTCTTCCTGCGCCATTTCGGTATGATGCTGATAACCGTTAAAGAAGAGGTTCAGAACAACCGCGCTGACGGTGGCAAGCATGATCCCGCTGTGGAGTAACGGCTGGAGAACGCTGGGCAATTTGGAGAAGAAATCATGCGAAAGGGTCGGTGTCATGCCCACACCGAGGCTGATGGCGACAATATAAAGATTGTAACGGTTCGTCGTATAGTTACCGCGGGACAGAATACGGATACCCGTTGCCAGCACCATACCAAACATCACTAAACCCGCACCGCCAAGGACGAACTGTGGAATAGATGCCACCAGTACCGCCATCTTGGGCACCATGCCGAACAAAATGAGAATAATGCCGGAGGCAATACATACCCAGCGACTATGAACGCGCGTTACGCTGACCAGGCCGACATTCTGAGAAAATGAGGTGTGAGGAAAGCTGTTGAACAGACCGCCTATCATCGTACCGACGCCATCAACGCGCAGGCCACGGATGATATCCTGCGAGGAGAGTTTTCGACCGACGATTTCGCCAAGCGCCAGAAACATCCCCATGGATTCAATAAATACGATAACCAGCACCGCTGTCATGGTCAGGATAGATACGGGATCAAAAACCGGGGTGCCAAAAGCCATGGGGGTCACAATGGCAAACCAGGCTGCATCATGCAGGCCAGAGAGATTAACCTCGTTAATCATCCAGGAGAGGATAAATCCAAATATAATACCCAATAAAACGGCAACATTTGACATGAATCCTTTGGCATAGCGAGTGATGAGTAATATAAATATAAGTACGGCAAAAGAGATGGCTAAATAAACGGGATTGCCATACTCAGGATTACCCTTGCCGCCTGCCGCCCAGTCGATACCAACCTGAATAATACTTAAGCCAATAGAAGTAATGACCACGCCGGTGACTAAAGGAGGGAATAATGGCATCAAACGCCCAATTAACGGGGCGAGTAATGTTGTAATAATCCCCGCAGCAATGGTTGCGCCAAATATCCCTAACAGGCCAATATCGGGATTGATGCCAATCGCAATCATTGGGGTGACGGCGGCAAATGTGACCGACATAATGACGGGTAAGCGGATGCCCATAAAACGCCCGATTCCCACACACTGAAGTAATGTCACGATGCCACAGCAAAAGAGATCGGAGCTAATGAGCATGGCGATAGCTTCTTTGCTCAGCCCCAGCCTGTCGCCGATCATCAGCGGCACAGCCACGGCGCCTGCGTACATCACTAATACATGCTGTAGCCCGAGAATGACAAGTTTCCCTGGTGATAACAGACGGTCTACTTCATCTGTCGCGCGACCTTGCCCGGAAGCAGGGGGAAGTTGAGAGTCGATGGCGCTCATGAGTTTCTCCTTTCTCTCGCCAAAAGCCAAAAATGAACAACATTCAGCAATAGCATGCTCGTGGAGTGCCAGTTTTCATCTGCGTGGAGCCAATGTGATTAAAATGCGTGAAAGGTCACATAAATTCCGTTTTTAACTTCAAGGCTGCATAAGGGGTAATCCGGAATCGATTTTGATTTTATCATCTTGATAAAAAACTAATCATTCTGAAATGGTTATTCACGATGGATGAGAAAGTCCGTTCGCGAACTTTAATAAAATGAGGGAGGGCACACGGAATGGCAAAGAGGTTAAGTAAGGAGCCAATTAGGAATTTTATTTGACGGATATCGCAAAAATCATCTTCCGTTTTTTTAGCACCAGAAAAAATGCCCATTTATTGCATCAGCCGTGTAGCGGAAGCAAAACCAATGATTGAAAAAGGGAAGCCCATGAAAAAGTTTATCGTTTCTGATGCAACGGAATGTATTGGCTGCCATGCCTGTGAAATTGCGTGTGTTGTCGCCCATAATCAGGAAAACTGGCCGCAGAACCGTGGTGATTTTTTCCCCCGGCTTCATGTGGTGAATAAAGGAAAATCAGCAAGCGTTGTTGTCTGCCACCAGTGTACGCATGCCCCTTGCGTCGCCTCCTGCCCGGTTGATGCGTTGACCTATCAACATGGGCAGGTGCAGCTAGATGAACGGCGTTGTATCGGCTGTAAAAACTGCGCAATCGCTTGCCCATTCGGGGTTATCGACATGGTCGCGCACGGGGCGCAGAAATGTGACCTTTGCGCACAGCGCGTCGCCGGTGGCCCGGCGTGTGTGCAGGCCTGCCCGACTCAGGCAATTCGTCTGATGGATGACCATGGTATTGAACAACTGCAAAAAACGAGACGACATCAGGTCGTTTCAGGCGCGTTAGCGCAAACAAAGGTCTCCTCTTGCCGTCGCGCATTTCTGAAGACACCTGCGCGCAAAGGGGCGGAAAAAACGTCGGCAGAAGAGCGAAAAACACATTTTAATGAAATTTATCAAGGGTTAAGCAGCGAGCAGGCGTATTTTGAAAGCGATCGCTGTCTGTACTGCGCCGAAAAAGCGAATTGCAACTGGTCATGTCCGCTACATAACGCGATTCCGGATTATATTCGTCTCGCAAAAGAGGGGCGCATTCTCGAGGCCGTTGAGCTGTGCCATCAAACCAGCTCATTGCCGGAAATTTGCGGCAGAGTTTGCCCGCAGGACAAACTCTGCGAAGGCGCGTGTACTCTAAAAGGACATTCCGGAGCCGTCTCGATCGGCAATATCGAGCGCTATATCACGGATACGGCGCTGGCTTCTGGTTGGCGTCCCGACCTCAGTAAGGTTACACCTCGTCCGCAGCGTGTTGCGGTAATTGGCGCCGGGCCGGCGGGTCTGGGGTGTGCGGATGTCCTGGCTCGTGAAGGCGTGCATGTTGACGTCTTCGATCGTCACCCGGAGATCGGTGGCATGCTGACGTTTGGTATCCCCTCTTTTAAGCTCGAAAAACAGGTGCTGGTTACACGGCGGGATATCTTCACCACCATGGGGATCGATTTTCATCTTAATGTTGAAGTGGGGTGCGACATTCCCTTCAACCAGTTAATGGATCAGTACGATGCCATTTTTATTGGCGTCGGTACGTATGGCTTGATTCAGGCTAAGCTCCCCCATGAGGACGCGCCGGGTGTAATTCAGGCATTACCGTTTTTAATTGCTCAGACGCGCCTGCAGATGGGGTTGCCCAGGAGCGACGAATATCCGTTGACGGATTTAACCAACAAACGCGTCGTTGTGCTGGGTGGGGGCGATACCACAATGGATTGCCTGCGCACTTCGGCACGATTAAACGCGGCCAGCGTGATCTGCGCCTATCGTCGTGACGAAGCCAGTATGCCTGGCTCGCATAAGGAAGTGGTTAACGCGCGCGAAGAGGGCGTTGAGTTCCTGTTCAATGTGCAGCCGCAGTATATTGCCTGTGATGATGAAGGACGGCTCTCCGCGGTCGGGTTGATTCGCACTGAAATGGGTGAAGCGGGCCCGGATGGTCGCCGCCGTTCACATCCGATCAGTGGTTCGGAATTTGAATTGCCGGCGGACGTGCTGATTCTGGCTTTTGGTTTTCAGGCGCATGACATGCCCTGGCTTCGGGGTTCGGATATTGAACTTGATAAGCGAGGCTTGATAAAAACGGGTGGCGAAGGTCGCTTTTTAACACAAACCCGCATTGATAAGGTGTTTGCGGGTGGCGATGCTGTGCATGGCGCACATCTGGTAGTGACAGCGATGGTCGCAGGTCGTCAGGCTGCACGCGATATGCTTGCCCTGTTTGAACAGAAGGAGCAGCAAAAATGAAGGCATTTATCGTAGCGGATGAGGCGCGATGTATTGCCTGTCGTACCTGTGAAGTTGCCTGTGCTCTGGCGCATTCTGCGGAGGATGCCGGGCAGTTGGCGGCATTCTCACCACGCCTGAAGGTTCAACGTTTGGGGGAGGTAAGCGTTCCGGTTATGTGTCATCAGTGTGAACGCGCCTCATGCGTCGAGGCTTGTCCGGTAGGAGCACTCACGATTGGGAAGCGGGCAGTCGACGCGGACGATACGCGCTGTATTGGGTGCCTGCGCTGCGTGATTGCCTGCCCATTCGGGGCGATTACCGTTGAGACGCCTCCCGGTGCGGAGACGTCGGCCATTTTAAAATGCGATCTCTGCGGACACAGGGAAGAAGGGCCTGCCTGTGTGGGTACATGCCCAACGCAGGCGTTACAACTGATGACTGATGCTGAACTGCGTCGCTATCGTCGCGGGCGCATTGCGAAAAGCGCCGTGCACCCACGTTGAATGAAAGCCGCGTCATCTGGCGCGGCTTTATACTTATATCGCCCACCCACCGGCATAGAATGCGACCAGCGCAAGGGTAATAATCACCGTACCAATATTGAGTTTTTGCCATTCACGGGCAGACACCCGGCCAATGACAAGGGTGACAAACCCCAGCATGATGCCGGTGACAATATTACATGTCAGCACGATAAAGACCGCGCACACCAGCCCGGACATGGCGTCGATGAAATCATCAAAGTCCAGTTTTGCCACGTTACTCAGCATCAGCAAACCCACATACATCAGCGCGGGCGCGGTGGCGTAACCTGGGATCAGATATGAGAGAGGGGATAAAAACAGAATGAGCAGGAAAAGGACACCCACGACGGTGGCGGTCAACCCCGTTTTGCCGCCTGCGGCCGTCCCCGCGGCTGACTCAATATAGACCGCCGCTGGCGCTGCGCCGACCAGCCCGGAGAACACTGAGCTAACGGAGTCGCTGGTTAATGCCCTTCCACCATTGATGATTTGATTATCTTTATCCAGCAGGTTGGCCTGGCCTGCAACGGCGCGAATCGTTCCTGTTGCGTCAAATACGGCGGTCATGACCAGTGCGAGGACGCTGGGTAATACCGTGGGTTTGAGCGCTCCCATAATATCCAGGCTGAAAATCAGTGATTTACCATCTTCACCGCTCAGGCTCGGCATGGCCACCAGACCGTGGAACTTCACGTCAGGATCGAAGATCAAACCGATGACCGAAATGAGGATGATGACAATGAGGATACCGCCAGGTATGCGGCACTTCTCAAGGCCGAAAATGATCGCCAGGCCCAGTAAACTCATCATCACCGGAAAGGAGGTAAAGGCACCGAGTGCGACGGGCAATCCTTCTAACGGATTTTTAATGACCATACCTACGCCGTTTGCCGCGATTAACAGCAGAAACAGGCCAATACCAATCCCGGTGCCGTGCGCGATGCCCATAGGTAAATTGCGCAGGATCCAGGTGCGGATGCCTGTCACTGAAATAGCGGTAAAGATAACCCCCATCAGGAATACCGCGCCTAAAGCCACCGGTACGCTGATATGCTGCCCAAGCACCAGGCTGAAAGCGGTGAACGCCGTCAGGGAAATGGCGCAGCCAATAGCCATGGGCAGGTTCGCCCATAACCCCATGAGCAGGGAGCCGAATCCCGCAACCAGACAGGTGGCGACAAAGACCGCCGCAGGGGGAAAACCGGCTTTCCCTAACATACCGGGTACCACTATCACGGAATAGACCATAGCGAGGAACGTGGTAAAGCCTGCCAGCACTTCCTGGCGAACGGTGCTACCACGGGCGGAAATATGGAAATAGGCATCCAGCGCCCCGTCAGGCCTGGACTTATCAGATGTGTGTAAAGTATTTCCAGACATAATACTGCCCTCTGTGGAATAACAGGAATCAGGTTCTTTCGTAAACCAGACGGCCATCGATATAGGTGCGATAGATAGAGCGATCGTCGCCGAGCGTCATCATCACGAATAATTTGTCGACCAAAGAGACGGAGTTGTCATAGCGCAGTTGCTGTAATGGCGTCACCGTTGGCTCCAGTACAATAAAATCGGCCTCCTTGCCCGGCGTGAAATTACCAATCAGATGATCCAGACCGAGCGCTCGCGCGCCGCCGAGAGTGGCAAGGTAGAACGCTTCATACGCTGAGAGTCGATAACCCTGCAGTTGCGAGACTTTGTAAGCCTCATTCAGGGTTTGCAGCATGTTAAACGTGGTGCCAGCGCCTATGTCGGTACCCATCCCAACTTTGATTTTTTTGTGCCAGGCTTTGCGCAGGTTAAACAGGCCGCTGCCAAGGTAGAGGTTTGAAGTAGGGCAAAATGCGATGCTGGAATCGGTCTCTTTGAGGCGATCCCACTCTTTTTCCTCCAGATGGATGCAGTGGGCGAAGACGCAATTTTTGCCGGTCAGACCGTACTGGTGGTACACATCCAGATAGCCGTCATGATCGGGATAAAGCTCTTTCACCCAGGCTATTTCATTTTTATTTTCACACAGGTGCGTGTGTAGCCAGGTGTCGGGATACTCTTCTCGCAGACGTTGCGCCATGGCTAACTGTTCCGGAGATGAGGTCGGCGCAAATCGTGGCGTGATCGCATAGAGCAGACGTCCGTTTTTATGCCAACGCTCAATTAATGCTTTGCTCTGCTGATAGCTGCTTTCGGCATCATCCAGAAGATAGTCCGGCGCATTACGATCCATCATGACTTTTCCGGCGATCATCCGCATATTGATATGGCTTGCCGCTTCAAACAATGCATCCACCGATTGCGGGTGCACTGTGCCGAATACCAGCGCCGTCGTTGTACCGTTTCGCAGAAGTTGTTTAATGAAAAATGCTGACATCTCGCGGGCATATTCCAGATCCTGATAGCGCCGCTCTGCAGGAAAGGTATGTTTATTCAGCCACTCCAGTAATTGTTCGCCGTAAGCGCCTACCATTTCACTTTGCGGATAGTGAATATGCGTATCGACAAACCCCGGTACGACGAGTTTGCCCCGATAATCCCGCACGCGAATGGAATCGGGAATTTTATGTTTCCCGTCTTCCCATTTGCCAAACCACAGCACCTTACCATCCTGAATCAGCAGCAATCCGTCTTCGATAAATCGCAGAGCCGATTCTAATTCCTCTGGATGCTCGATCGTGCGGGTGATATCGATGAAGCCGCCACGCACCGCTTTGAGCGTGTGTTTTCCCATCATTGTGAACTCCTTTACTGATATTAATCCGTTTCTTCTGTTGCCCGGACGGCGGGGAAAATTTCCTCTTGCCGATAGCCGCCGGGAAGAATGATATTCAGTACCATGGCGGTTAACCCACCGGCACAAATGGGGTTCTCTACCAGCACATAGATTGAGGTTGGAAGGATTTTGAAGATCTCAGGATCATATGAAACGCCCAGTCCGAGCCCCAGTGAGGTGGCAACAATTAAGGTTTCCCGGCGTCGCAGGCCGTTTGAAATAATGATGCGGATCCCTGCGATGGCGATCATTGAGAACATCAGCGTCATTGCGCCACCGAGCACCGCTGAGGGGATTGTCGTGAAAAAGCCGCCAATCATCGGGAAAAGGCCAAGCACAATCAGGATGATGGCGATAATGCGTCCGACATGGCGTGAGGCGACCCCCGTCATTTGAATCACGCCGTTGTTTTGCGCGAAGGTGGTCAATGGCAGAGAGCCGAGTGCGCAGGCAATAACTGATACGAGGCCATCCGCGAGCACGCCGCCCCTCAGGCGCGATAAATACTCCTCGCCCTGGATCGGGCGTCGCGACACCATGGCGGTTGCGGTAATGTCGCCGACGGCTTCAAGGACGCTCAGCAGGTAGATGGTGCCGACGACGAGGAAGTGGTGAAAACTGAACTCGAAACCGTATTTGAACGGAACCGGTAACGTGACGAGAGGAAGATTGCGCAGTCCGCTAAAATCGACCATGCCCAGGCATAGTGAAACGAGGTAGCCTATAATCAGGCCGATCGCGATGCCCCCCATTCGGAGCAATGGGCTTCGACAGCAGTTAAAGCCGATGACCACCAGCAGCACCAACAGCCCTACGCCAAGATTCTCGTAATTTCCGTACGTTCCGCTGGCTTTAGCCGCAAAGCCGCCACCGAAATCAATGATTCCGACTTTGATCAGACTGAGTCCGATCATTAACACCACGATGCCGCTAACGGTCGGGCTAATCACCCGGCGCAGGTAAGGCAAAATGAATGAAGACCCCACCACTAAAAAGGCGCCGACGAATGAGACGCCAAGCAGCGACGAGATAATTAATTCTTCATGAAAGCCGTCGCTTTTAAGGCTGCTGCCGAGGGCAATCATGACGGTGACAAATGAGAAATTAACCGACTGTATTGAAAGTAAACCGGAGCCTACGATGCCGTAACGGTTGACCTGCAGCCAGGTGCCAATACCCGATGCAATCATTGCCATGGAGACCAGATATGCGGTGGTGTCGGGGGAAAGCTGTAAGGTCGCGCCGACGATGAGTGCTGGCGTAACCATAGGAACGAAAATAGCCAGCAGGTGGGTAATTGCGCCCACCATGGCCTGGTGAAAGGGAGGGCGATCCTCCAGTTCATAAATAAGATCGGAACCTGCACGGGTTATATCAGACATCCCTTCACTCCTTCTAAGTAAATTTGATCATCTGATTCAGCAGGATAAATTCTGTGAGTTTTGGACGCAGGAAGCCCGGAGCACCGTTCGCTCTATTCACAGACAGCAATTTAAACGTTATCGAATCGTTGAATCAGGCCGCCCCGGTGAAGGTGATTCGCAACCGGAGCGGCCTGGTGTTGTTATATTTTTCCTAACGCTGTCAGTATTTTCTCCGGTGTAAAGTGCCACTCTCGCAGCCAGACGCCGCAGGCATCATGGATCGCGGTGGCAATAGCCGGCGCCGCGCCGTTAACGCCAATTTCAGAGATGGATTTAGCGCCAAAGGGGCCGACTTTATCATCGCTGGGGACTAACACTGCGCGGAAATCACGCGGGATATCGCCAATTTTGGGGGCGCCGTAGGTGCGCAAATCACGGGTAAGTGGGTGGCCTTCACGATCGTAGATAATTTCTTCGCTCAGGCTATGACCAATGGCGCGCAAGGTTGCGCCGTAGATCTGTCCTAACGCCAGTTCTGGGTTTACTGGCGTACCGCAGTCCAGCAGCGCATAAAACTTGTCGAGCCGGATTTCGCCGCTACGCACATTGACCGCCACTTCCGCAAAGTTTGCGCCATACGGGAAAGCAAAATCAGGCGTGATGTAGCACGCGGTTGCGGAGAGCGCGCCAAAACCCGTTCCGGTTTCTCCCTGATGCGCAATGTCGCCATAGCTGACTTCACCGCGTTTGCCCCGTACCACACCCGGCGCGGCAATGACGACATCAGCCAGCGGCTCATTTAGCATCTGAGCGCCATGGAAGAGAATTTTTTCACGCAGATTTTCCGCTGCCATGCGGGCGGCATTACCTGAGAAGCAGGTGCCGGAAGAGGCATATGCGCCTTTATCGAACAATGCGCTATCTGTATCCCCCGAAATCACCTGAACGTCAGATGTTGGGCAGTGCAGGACTTCGGCAACCAGTTTAGTCACCACCGTATCCAGCCCGGTACCAATATCCGCGCCGCCAGACTGAACAATCACGGTACCGTCTGATTCCAGCTTGATCAGGCAGTTGGCCTGGTCAATATCCGGAATACCTGATTTCTGCATGATAATGGCCACGCCGCGGCCGATTCGCCAGTCGCCCGACTGTGCTTTAGGAGACGACCACTGAATCATTTCGCGGCCCTGGCGCAGGATCGCCTCAAGGGCGCAACTGGCTGCCGTCGGCACGGATGTTGGTGCTTTTCCTTCGCCGATTGAGCCCAGAATCTTCAGTTCCTGGCCTTCGTGGACGCGGTTGCGTTCAATAATATCGAGTTGATCGATCTGAAGCTGATCGGCCAGTTCCGCCAGCGCCATGGTGATGGCAAAGTTACCTTTAGGCGCGCCGTAGCCCTGATAAGCGCCGGTGGGGCAAATGTTGCTGTAGTAGGTGGTGACCCGGAAGTCGACGTTATCGCAAGGGTAAAGCGGCAGCGACAGCGCAGGGCCGTTGGAAGGAACGGTCAACGCATGGTTTCCGTAGGGGCCGGTGTTCGCGCGGAAGTCCATTTTGATGGCGGTCAGGCGGCCATCTTTCTTCGCGCCAAGCGTTACGGTGACGTCGGCCACGTGACGAGAGGTGTTAGCGATAAACTCCTCTTCACGGGTATAGCGGAAATAGACCGGCCGCCCGGTGACGCAGGTTGCCCACGCGCATACTTCTTCCAGCAAGATGTCTTGTTTGGAACCGAACCCGCCGCCTACGCGTTCTTTAATGACGTGAACTTTGTGTTGTTTCATGCCGACGAGGCGAGCAACCTGACGACGGACATGCCAGGGAACCTGGGTTGAAGCGTGAATAATCAGCCGGTCGCCATCCATCCGGGTAAAGCACAGGTGCGGTTCGGCCGGACACTGTTGGGCCTGCGTGGAAGAATAGGTGCGCTCGATGACCACATCCGCCTCGGCAAAACCTTTTTCCATATCGCCAATGTGACCATGTAAGCCCGCCGCAATATTTTTGCGCGGTCGTGCGCCAATCGGGAAATTGATAATCATATGTTCGCCGCGTTGGGCGGCGTGCTGATTATCTTCTTCCAGAGTATCCGGTGCGCCAGCGACATACACCACCGGTTCATCGTGAACGACGGGCGCATCGTCCGCCATCGCTTCTTCGATGGACAGAACGGGCTTGAGCACCTGATATTCCACTTCAATGAGTTTCAGCGCCGCCAGCGCTATCTCCTCAGACTCGGCCACGACGGCGGCAACGCGATCACCCACGTGGCGCAGTTTCTTACCAAACATGCGGCGATCAAGAGGAGAAGGTTCCGGCGCACTCTGACCGCCAGGCGTGTAGTAAATATCGGGGCAGTTACGGTGGGTAATGACGTGCACCACGCCCGGTAAGGCTTCTGCTTTGCTGACGTCAAGGTGAGTAATCAACGCGTGGGCATGCGGGCTGCGGAGCATTTTGATAATGCAGGCATCAGACGTAACGCGATCTTCCACATAGCAAGGTTTAGCCTGCACCATTTTGGCCGCATCTGTTTTGGGATGAAGCTTACCCACCACGGCCAGATCGTCACGGAATGTCGGAGCCACATCCAGGGTAGCCTGCGGATTGGTTTTACGTGCGCAGGCTAGCGCAATCACCTGATAATATTGCTGCCAGCCCGCGTCACGGCTGAACAGACCGGATAGCGCATCGTCTATCTCTTCGCGCGTCGGCTCAGGGTTGCGCTCAAGCAGATCGGTAATGATCAATGCCGCGGCAGGGTCGTTATAACCTGATTGTACTACGCCGACATCGACCATCGCCTGTTGCACCAGACTTAATGCGTTCCATTGCCCCAGCGCTTCAGTTGTTCTGATTTCAGCATTAGCCAGTTGGGCGGCAATCAGCAGAGAGGCGTTTACAATACGTCCATTGAATAAAATCGCATCGGAACCGGCGAAACCAAAGCCATCATCACTGTTCCTGACGGAATGCATGCCTAGGTTAAATAATAATTTTTGTACGTTCTCGCCGGGATTAACCTTTAATTCACGCGCAACGTTATTAAGTGAAAAATGAATAATCATAGAATGTCCTCCCCTCTCTGCTGGCAGTCAGCGTAGAGGTCTGCGACCACGATGCCTGCGATGTAGCGCTTGTACGCGATGCTTCCACGAAGATCTTCTTGCGGGGAAATGGATCCGGCGACCGCGTTTTCTAATGCTTTCCCCTCCAGTCCCTGCGTTTCGACATCATGCAAGCGCATGGCGCGGGCTGCGACGCCGTCCATGGCAATGCGAATGCCTTGTTTATCGGTGAGTGCGACAGCGGCCGTCATGACGGTTAAGCCGGCTGCTGAGCGGCTGATTTTTCGGGTCGCGCAGGCGCGGTAGGGATCTTTAATGACGATCTCGGTAATCAGTCGATCGCCAGGGCAGGCCAGATACTCTTCCAGCGATAGGGTAGTGCCATCACCAAAAACCAATACAGAATCAAGCGCTAACAGGACAGGCAGCAGCACGGACTCTTCCTGCTGAGCGGCAATTTCGCCGCCGAGGGTGGCCTGATTACGCAAGTGGCGTGAATAAATGAAACCCAGCGCATCATGCAGCGCTGCCGGAAGGTACGGGGTATCGCGCAGGAGTTGTAGTCGGGTCGTTGCGCCAATACGCAGTGCGCCGTTATCCCAGTCAGTCCACTCCAGTTCGAGATCCTGAAGCGAAATAGCGATACGTTTATCAGTTTGTGTCGGTGTGGCATTAAGCTTGCTGCCGCCAGAAAACCAAACAGCGTCATTTTGATAGCGACGTTTTAGTTCCAGTGCTTGCTCCACCGAATCGGGTTTGAAAAATTGCTCGATCATAATTCTGCCTCGTGATTCCCTCTCCGTTTCTGGAGAGGGTATGAGTTATGCCAGTGAATCCATCCGTCGCCACATATTAGCTGCCGCTTTTCTCGCTTCGCGGTAGATAGCGTCACAATCGAAGGTAAACTGCCGATCTTCGTAGATCATGACGCCATTAACGATCACGCTGTGTACGCTGTTCGACCCGAGCCCAAAGGCAATGTGCCCGGGGATATTGTCTGCCAGCAATGGCGTGGGGGAGTTGTAGTCGCAGACAGTCAGGTCGGCCTTATAACCGGCCGCAATCTGACCAAAGCGCGCGCCAAAGTTGCGATTGAGCAGTTCGTTACCGTTGGCCAGCGCTTTAGCGAAGCTGTCAGGCCACAGTGGGCCACCAGCATCACGATGTTTAAAGAAGGCGAATTTCATTTCCTCAAACATGTCTGAACCAATGCCATCGGTGCCCAGCGCCAGGTTGCGAATGTTGCTCAGGTAAGGGTTGTAACCCACATGGTTGTTCATGTTTGAACGGGCGTTATGCACCAGGAACGCGTCTTGTTGATTGAGCAACACGATGTCGTCGGGTGATAAATAAAGACCGTGGGCAATCAGCGTCTTATGGCCGATAAGGTCATATTCCGCGAGCCTTGCCAGTAAGTCTTTGCCATAGTGATGGTGGCTGTGGGAGACATCATAACGGTCTTCCGCCGCATGGATGTGAACCCCACGGCCTGTGGTTTGCACGGCTTCCCGCAGCATTTCCAGGCCAGCATCCGGTACGGTAAAGGGCGCGTGTGCGCCAATATGCGCTTCGACCAGATAGGGTTCTGTGCCACTTTGACGTGCGCTATCGATCTGGCGCGCAAAGCGAATGTTCTCCTCCACGCCGTCCTGCAGCTCTTTGAGGCCGCCGTTACGATCGGTGGTTTCAAAACACGTCATACCGCGCAGCCCAACTTTCAGAAAAGCGTTACGCAGCGTGCTCAGCGAGCCGGTGATGTAGGATGGTGAAGCGTGATGGTCGATCACCGCCGTACAACCGCTTTTAATCGCTTCAATAGAGCAGATTAACCCGCTGTAGTAGAGCGACTCTTCATCCAGCGCGCGATCCAGACGCCACCACAGATTTTTCAGCGTGGAGATAAAATCAGGGCAGGGGGCAATGTTCGCCATAATGCCGCGCGACAGTCCTGAGTAAAAATGGTTGTGAGCACAGACAATACCCGGCATCACAATACGCCCATGCATCTCTTTCCAGCGCGCTTGCGGGTAGCGTTGTGTTAATGCATCGCCCACCTCGACAATGACGTCGTTATCAATTGCGATATCGACACCTTCCTGTACTTTTGCCGGAAATAACTGCACAGCGGTGACATTCTTCAGAATCAACATGGTTATACCTCCACCCGTCCAAGCAGATAGTGATGATGCTGGTGGACGTGGCTGATAATGCGGCACATCTCATCCAGTTCCGGCGGCACATGGGTAAACTCGCCTGAGTGGCTTATGGTCAGCGTCCAGCACTGGCCATTAAGACGAACGCGCACGTTTTCGCCTTCGACCAGGAATCCCGGATTGCGACTGTTTTCAAAGTCCTGAAGGAGGCTAAACACGGTGACTTTGTCCTGATAAGGTTTCCCCTGCCATGGACAGAACTGGGCGCAGTTACCGCATTCGTTGCAATAGGCATCCAGATGCAGCGTCTGGAAACGATCGTGGAAACCGGGGATGGGCAGTGACACATTGGCGCGGTTAGGGCAGACATCCACGCATTTACTGCAAACATAATTACATTCGAGGCAGCGTGAGGCTTCCTGCGTCACAAAGGCGTCACGGTCATCTTTATCGACCAGTGAAATAGCGATATCGCCTTTGCGTCGGTAAATATCGGCAGGATTGACGTTATTCCAGTGTTTGTCGTGGTGATGTGAATGGATATTTTCACGTTTCAGAATGGCGTCAGTGGCCCGACGAGCCGTCCCGATAGCGGAGACTATCGATGATGGGCCGCGCTGGACATCGCCAATCATGAAGACATTCGCCGTGCGGGTTTCGCCGATATCATTGACGTCAGGCCAGCCGTTTTCATCCAGCGCGACGCCCATCGCACTAAGCGCATCGGTATCCTGTTGCTCGCCGATAGCGGTTATCAGGCTATCAACGTGCAGCTTAACCACCTCGCTGGTTTCGACAGGGCGACGACGCCCTTTCGCATCGGCTTCGCCAAGCGTCATCACCCGCAGGGTTAAGGTTCCGTCTTTATCGAATTGCTCAGGGTTAGTCAGGAAGCGAAATTCTACGCCGTCGTGCAACGCTTCTTCATACTCTTCCCGCCAGGCAGGCATTTCCTGCAGGGAACGGCGGTACACCACCGTTGCTTTTTCAACGCCTGGTACGCGAAGGGCTGCGCGCGCGCAGTCCATCGCGGTATTGCCTGCGCCAACGATGGCGACATGTTTACCCAACTGGAGCGGTTTACCCTGGTTGTATTCGCGCAGGAACGGCAGAGATTTCCAGACGTTAGGGTTGTCACCGTGCAGCTTCACGCCGCTATTTTTATCCGTACCGGTGGCAATCAGTACATAGTGATAACCCTGCTTTTGCAGGTGAGCGACATTTAAACGCGGGTCGCATCCATATTCAAATTTCACGCCGTGACTGGCAACAAACTCGATATCGTGTTCGATAAGTTCGCCCGGAATACGGAACTGGGGAATGATGTTTTTCACCACGCCGCCGGCGTTGGCTTCCCGTTCAAAGAGCGTGACGGGATGCCCGGCGCGCGCCAGGAAATAACCCGCTGCCAGGCCAGCCGGGCCTGCGCCAATTACAGCGACAGGATGGCGGGAACCCGACCCCGCGGGTTTGTGCCAACGCTGTTTGTACTCGTCCCAGCCTTTTTCCAGGGCGACTTTTTTCAGCTCACGGATGTTGAGGGCGCTATCGTAATCCAGACGCGTACAGTTGTACTGGCATTGATGATCGCAGATGTGGCCTGTGATGGCGGGCAGGGCATTACGCTGATAAATCAGCTCCAGCGCATCGGCGTAACGCTGTTCACCTAACAGGCGAATATACTCAGGGATATCCTGCTTAATAGCGCAGGCCGTGACGCAGGGGGCAACATAGCAGTCGGTTAGCGGTAGCCCCTCCGCGACGTTAATTCTCTCTTCCGGCTTCCAGTGTTTTTGCGTGTATTCCATGGTGACGGCGTCTTCGGCAAGCCGGTTGAGTTTTGCTACATCAACGTGCGCCATTTGCCAGGCGTTGGAGGTTTCCAGTTCACGCATGCAGGCACTCAGACGCAAATAGCCGCCGGGTTTTAGTAGATCCGTTGCCATGGTGATAGGGCGAATGCCGGTATCGAAAATATCGCGGATATTCATCTGGCTGGCGCCGCCGGAGTAAGAAATAGGCAATTGACCATCAAAGGCGCGAGAAAGCACCGCGGCGACGTTAATAGAGAGAGGGAATAATGCGCGACCAGACATGTACATCTCGTCACCAGGCAGCGCACCTTTATTGTTAATGGTTCCCAGGGTATTGGTGAGTTTTACCCCAAAGCCCAGCGATTTTTCTTTTGCCAGTTGCATCAAGCGCGTGAGCATTGCCAGCGCCTGATCAAGCTTAAGATCGTGGTCAAAAGATTCTTCCTTCAGCCCGATATAGCTAAATCCGCAGCCATCGAGGATTTCGCGGACGCGGGCAAAGCCCAGCAGTGTCGGATTGAGTTTTACAAACGTATTCAGCGCTTTCTCTTCCAGCATATAGCGGCAGATAGCTTCGATTTCGTGCGGCGGGCAACCGTGCATGGTTGAGAGCGTGACACCATGAACCATGGCGCCAGGAATGCGGGCCGGTAACGCCCGAAGTGTTTCTCTGCGCGACAAGAGGTGATGGCGAGCGAGGAAGGCATCATCCTGCAGCCACTTGTTCAGCGTATCGCGATACTGGGCAAATTTGGGGTGCGCGGACGCATCCATCATATTGTCGATAAACTGCTGCATTGGCGGTTGTTTAATGCCGTCAAGGTTATAGCCAACGCTCATGTTAAAGATGAAGGATTTGCCCTCTTCCGGAGGCAGTAATACTTTTTCCAGCAGGTGGAGAATAAACCAGGCTTTAAGGTATTCATCCCAGGCTTTTAGCAGGGTGAACTCAGTTGACCATTCGGTGTTAAAGCACTCGTCCTCAGCATCTATACAGGGTTTTTCCAGTTCGAGGCGGTCGAGAATTTGTACCGTTTTGAGTTCAATAAAGCGGCCGCCCGTCAGCCATGAGGTCACGATGTTTTGTGCGAGTTGAGTATGTGGGCCAGCGGCAGGGCCAACAGGCGTGGCGCAGGTTTCACCGAATACGTTGACTGACTTTTCCTCGGCGGGTTTGTAGAACTGTTGTTCAGGAATGCCAAAGATAGAGCGTTGTTGCTGGTATTCCTCAAATATGCGCGTCAAAAGTTCCTCAAACGGAACGGGACGCATAATATCCCCCATGACCCTCTCCTTAATTTATTACAGGTATTATTCAATAACCGACATGGACTGCGCCGGCGGTTTAGGGGGATACAGCAACAATCACACCACTCTTGCGTTAGGGCGGTATAAAAATAAAGTTTTGTGAGGAGCTTCTAAAGTTTATACCGCTTTGTGAAACGTCTCACAGTGGGTAAGTGAGAATTAAAATCAATCCGCGAGACATATCATTGCCGGGTTTATCGAACACGGCTTTGTTTCTCAAAAATAGTGAGCAATTATCATTATGATAATATTTTTTGCGAATGAAGTTGTATTGACTGAGAAATTCTTTCTGAACGCGTCTGTATTTGACGTTACATTTTCGAAATGCGCTTGAAATCATCAGGCGTATCAATATCAAGAATGATGCTGGCATCGTCCAGCGCGACAGAATAATGGATACCTGTTAGTAATGCCTGGCGCATGCTGGCCGCATGGGACTGCGATACCGCCTGCATCAGGCAACTTTTAGACAGCAAAATTGGGTGGCCAGGTATTCCTTTGAAGTGTGGGAGTAGCGCGCCGTTACGCTTTAGGTTCCAGATATCATTGAATATTTTTTTGTTGAGGCAGGGCATGTCGCCATGGGTGATAAAACAGTATTCGCTTTCTACGACCGGAGCCGCAACCTTGATGGAACTGAACAAGCCCTGAGCGTAATCCGGGTTATGGACAATAACGATATCTTTATGATTAGCATAACGTGAATGAAGTTCGTTAGCCCGATAACCAGTGACCAGAATAATTCGACTGCAAAACTGCAATGCGTTTTTGATACTCGTATCAAGTATCGTTCCTTCCCGCCAGGGTAACATCATTTTCCATTGTCCCATCCGCGAGGAAAGACCTGCGGCAGTCATTATACAATCAATTTTCGGCATAATTTCCGTTGTCTCAGGTGGCTGGTCATTATCATGGATAATATAACAGAAGATATTTCGCCGAATAGTGATGTCGGTGGGCTGCATAAGCCGCTGGTCATTTCTGTTGTTGGCGCGGGAGGGAAAACCAGCACGATTTTCTGGCTGGCAAATTTATTCAGAGCAGGTGGCAGAAGGGTGTTAATCACCACCACCACAAATATGTTTTTGCCCGACGTCTCATATCCTCGCCTGTTTTGCCGTGAGCCAGGCGCATTACCCCCTCATATATTGATGCAACCTATACAGGCTTGTTTTGCTTCATGGAAGGCGGTTGAGGGCAAAGTTCGCGGATTTTCATCAGTTGCTATCGATCGCCTGGCGACCCGGCCCGAGTGCGACATTATTTTGGTCGAAGCTGACGGCGCTCACGGTTTACCACTCAAAGCGCCAGATGTGCATGAACCTTGCATACCTCAGAGTAGTCGTTGCGTGATTGCGGTCATGGGCGGGCAGATGCTGGGGCAGAAAACCGGGCCGGAACATGTTCATCGTTGGCCTCTGTTTACCAAAATCACAGGGCTGAAGGCGGATGAGCCTCTGTCGGTCAACGATCTCATTCGGTTGATTCAACATCCGGAGGGAGCATTTAAAGGTGCGCCGGAAGGTTGTCGGCGAATCTGGCTCATTAATCGTTTTTCTCAGTTTGATATTACCCTGATCCAACCGCAACTGCTCCAGCCGTTACGACAGGGGGATATCGATGTGATTTGGTTGGGGGCGGTTCAGGAGACCCTTCCGATTACACATAGATTCGTAAGATAGCTGCGCCGGTTACTCGGCGTGATGAAAGGAATATCTATTGAGGTTCTTATGAATATTTTCACGGAAGCCGCAAGGCTTGAGGAAGAGAATCGCCCCTTTGCCATAGCGCAAATTATTGATAGCCGTGGCTCTACGCCTCGCCATTCTGCTCAGATGCTGATACGGCCCGATGGCACGATCGCGGGAACGATTGGAGGGGGAATGGTTGAGCGTAAAGTAATTGAAGAATCATTGCTTGCGCTCGAAGAACGAAAACCGCGGCTGTTTCATGGAAGAATGGCGCGTAATGGCTCTGATGCGGTGGGGTCGGACTGCGGGGGGGCGATGTCCGTATTTATCAGCGTCCATGGATTACGCCCCCGGCTGGTATTAATTGGCGCGGGTCATGTGAATCAGGCCATAGCAAAGAATGCGGCATTGTTGGGCTTCGATATCGCCGTCGCGGATATTTATCGCGATAGCCTGAAAGCCGATGCTTTTCCTCCTGCAACACAGTTGCTTCACGCAGACACGTTTGCCCAGGCGGTGGATGCGCTGGCGATCCGGCCGGATAACTTTGTCTTAATCGCAACCAATAATCAGGATCGGGAAGCCCTTGATAAACTGGTTGAGCAGCCTGTGGCATGGCTCGGGCTGTTGGCCAGTCGGCGCAAGGTGCAGGTGTTTTTACGCGAGCTGCGTGGAAAAGGCGTGAGCGAAGCGAGCATTCGCCGCCTTCATGCGCCGGTCGGGTATGACATTGGCGCTGAAACGCCGGAAGAGATCGCGATTAGCGTTCTGGCCGAGATCCTGCAGATTAAAAACCGCGCGCCTGGCGGGCTGATGATGGCCGCCGATCATCCTTCCCGGCATCAACGGGTGGTGATCCGCGGCGCCGGCGATATTGCCAGTGGCGTGGCGCTACGCCTGTTCCATGCTGGTTTTAAAGTATTTATGGTTGAGGTGGAACAACCCACGGTGATTCGCCGCAGTGTGGCTTTTGCTCAGGCGATGTTTGATGGTGAAATGTGCGTTGAAGGCGTTACTGCCCGTCGGGCGGCAGATGTTGCGGAGGCCATAGCGCTTTCTGAGCGCGGCATTATTCCGCTACTTGCTGATCCGCATTGTGCTCTGCTCGAACAACTGAAACCCGGCTGTGTGGTCGACGCTATTCTGGCAAAGCAAAACTTAGGCACGCACATGGATATGGCTGCGGTGACGATTGCTCTGGGGCCAGGTTTTTATGCGGGTAAAGATTGCCACGCCGTTGTCGAAACGAATCGCGGCCACTGGTTAGGCCAGGTGATTTATTCCGGTTGCGCGCAAGAAAACACCGGCGTTCCGGGGAATATTATGGGACACACTTCGCTTCGCGTGATTCGTGCTCCGGTCGCTGGCGTGTTTCGCGCAGCGGTTAAACTGGGCGATTTAGTTGCGCAGGGGGACGTGATTGCCTGGGTGGGAGAAAGCGAAATCAAAGCGCCATTGGCAGGAATGGTGCGCGGATTACTCAGCGACGGTTTAACGGTAGTGAGTGGTTTTAAAATTGGCGATATCGATCCCAGGGGTGAAAACGCCGACTTTACCAGCGTTTCCGATAAGGCCAGAGCCATCGGCGGCGGCGTTCTGGAGGCGCTGATGATGTTAATGCATCAGGGCGTAAAATCGACTCGCGATGTGCTGGAAGTTGCATAAAAAGAGAGCGGGAAGGTGTGTGACACCTTCCCGCTCTTGATGAAGAATAGCTATTACTGACAAATAATCGTACCCGTTTTACCTTCAATTCCTTCTTTCGCTTTACTCAGAACCGTAATCAGCGCCTCGCGTCCGGCACGTGAACGGGCAAAAGATGCGGCTGCTTCAACCTTCGGCAGCATGGAGCCTTTGGCAAAGTGCCCCTCATCAATGAAGCGTTGCGCGTCAGCCAGGGAGAGGCGATCGAGCCATTGCTCATTTGGCTTACCAAAGTTGATTGCGACTTTTTCGACGGCGGTCAAAATGATCAGCATATCGGCATCGATCATTTCGGCAAGTCGAGAGCTCGCCCAGTCTTTATCAATCACGGCGCTGGCACCGCGTAAATGGTGCCCTTCGCGAATAACCGGGATACCGCCGCCACCTGCGGTGATGACGATTTGACCCGCTTCCATCAGCGTCTGGACAGTCTCTTTCTCAATAATATCGACAGGTTTCGGTGAGGCAACGACACGGCGATAGCCACGGCCCGCATCCTCTTTCAGGATGTATCCTTGTTTCTCCAGTTGCTGCGCTTCTTCCTGGCTGAAGAAAGAGCCAATGGGTTTGGTCGGATTCTGGAATGCTGGATCGTGCGCATCCACTTCCACCTGAGTGACCAGCGTCACGACGGGCTTATTGATACCGCGGGATAACAACTCTTCGCGCAGCGCATTTTGCAGGTCGTATCCGATATAGCCCTGGCTTAATGCCACACAAACTGACATCGGTAACATCGGCGTGTGGGCCTCGGTTTTGGCGGCGGCTTCGAAGGCCAGGTTGATCATACCAACCTGAGGGCCATTACCATGCGTGACGACCACCTGATGACCCTGGGCAATCAAATCAACAATAGCCTGCGCCGTGATTTTGACCGCCTGCATTTGCCCGGCGAGATCCTCACCCAGCGCATTCCCGCCAAGTGCGAGAACAATTTTCTTACTCATTTTTCCTCACTCATTTCTGCGAATGTTGTTTGCTAAAAAGTTGGGTGGGCGAAAGGTTTTCGCCTCAGGAAACGACCGCGACCGGCCTTGCCGGAAAATACGCCGTCGCTGTAGAGCGTTTCTCCACGCGATAAGGTTCTGACGATTGCGCCGGAACAGCGGGTGCCTTCCCACGGTGAGTAGTCACAGTTGTCGTGAAGATCGGTATGACGAATCACCGTCGTTTGACGAGGATCGATAATCACCACATCGCCATCTGCACCGGGTGCGAGTATCCCTTTCTGCGGCCACAGCCCAAAGAGTTTTGCGGGTGTGGCACTGGTCAGCGCGACAAAGCGCTCAGGCGAAATGCGCCCGCTCATTACGCCGGTTGAGAATAAAAGCAGCAGACGATTCTCCACCCCCGGCAAGCCATTTGGACAACGGCTGAAGTCACCGGAAGAGAGTTGTTGGCGTTGCGTCATGGGGAAAGTGCAATGGTCGGTGGCAACAGTATCAATCGCCCCATCGCTGATGCCGCACCACAATTTATCCTGCTCACGGGCATTACGCAGCGGTGGGCTCAGGATATATTTCAGAGCGTCTTCCGCTTCATAACAGCGTTCATCCAGCAGCAGATATTGCGGACAGGTTTCAACCCATACTGGCTGGCGGCGCTCCCGGGCCAGACGAGCATAATCGAGCCCCAGGCCATTGGATAAATGAACGATATAGAGCGGCGCATTACCTGCCAACTGGGCAAGATTAATCATGCGGGCAATGGCTTCCGCTTCGCATTCCAGCGGACGGCTCAGGGCGTGGTAACGCGGAGCGGTTAACCCTGCGGCCTGAAACTCAGCGCGCTTTCTGGCGATCGCCGCATCATTTTCCGGGTGGACGGTAGCGAGTGCGCCTGAATCATGCAGACGCCGCAGCACCTGAAGGGCTTCGTCATCATTCACTTTGTACTGATAGGTTAAATAGAATTTAAAACTGCTGATCCCCTCTTCGACCATGGCGGGAATTTCGTCGAGAATAGCGGGGTTAACATGCTGAATAACACCATGGAAACTGTAATCGATAACGGCTTTATGGGCGGCATATCCGTGGTAAACCTCAAGCTGGTGCCTGAGGCGACAGCCAGCCGGGCCGAATCCCATATGATCTATGATGGTTGTTGTACCACCACACGCCGCGGCGCGGGTGCCGGTAAAAAAATCATCACAGCTACGTGCGATACCAACGTTGATATTGAAATGAGTATGTACATCAATGCCTCCCGGCATCACATAACATCCTTGTGCATCAATGACTTCACAGGGCAATGGCGGCGTTATGTTGTCGGCGATTTGACGAACAATACCGCTTTCAATGAGTAAGTCCTGTTTTGCCTGCCCATCGGCATTCACCAGGATTCCATTTTTTATCAGCACGCGCATAACAAGCTCCGGACACCCTCCGGCGAACCGGAGGGATAACGAGAAAGTAATGATTACTCTGTTGCCAGCCAGCTTAGCGGGATGGCCGCGTACATTGCCGCGCAGGTGACCAGGTGTGATTTCCAGGTTTTTTCGTTTGGCGCGTGCGCTTCTGGTTCTTTGCCTGGGCCAAAGCCGATGACCGGGATACCGTGGCGACCCATAATGGACACTCCGTTGGTGGAAAACGTCCATTTATCAACGACAGGCGCTTTGCCAAAGAGCCCTTCATAGGCATTAACCAGCGCTTTGACGGTAAAGTGGTCTTCTTCGACTTTCCAGGTTGGGAAGTAGCATTCGGTGGGGTAAACCAGGCTAGTCCAGGATGGACGGTCGTAGCTGTACATGGACACCACCGCATTCGCTTTCTGTACGGCTGGCAGAGCGCGGATTTCATCCAGCGCGCCTTCCCAGGTTTCGCCCCAGGTCAGTCGACGGTCAATAGAGACCGCGCAACTGTCAGCAACGGCACAGCGGCTTGGCGACGTGAAGAAAATTTCAGACACGGTCAGGGTGCCTTTGCCGAGAAACTCGTCATAGCCCAGGCGCTGGGAAAGATCCTGCAATTCGCTCAGAATCGGGCCCATTTTGAAAATGGCGTTATCGCCGCGCTCTGGTGCTGAGCCGTGACAGCTCACCCCCTGAACATCAATGCGAATTTCCATGCGACCGCGCTGACCACGGTAAACCTGGCAGTCGGTAGGTTCAGTACTGACGACAAATTCCGGGCGAATGCCTGATTGTTCAATGATGTACTGCCAGCAGAGACCGTCGCAATCCTCTTCTTGCACGGTACCCGTGACCAGCAGGGTGTACTCATCTTCCAGGCCAAGATCTTTGATAATCTTGCCGGCGTACACCATCGACGCCATTCCTCCCTCCTGATCGGAGGTTCCACGGCCGCCAATCAGTTCGTCGGTTTCCATTCCTTTGTAGGGGTCAAATTCCCAGTTTTTGATGTTACCAATACCGACCGTATCGATGTGGGCATCCATGGCGACCAGGCGCGGGCCATGACCGATGTAACCGAGAATATTCCCCATCGGGTCAATCTCGATTTTATCGAAGCCGACTTTCTCCATCTCCTGCTTAATACGATGCACGACGCGCTTTTCATCGCAGCTTTCGCTGGGAATAGCCACCATGTCGCGCAGGAACCGCGTCATATCGTCTTTATAGTCGTTTGCTTTTGCCAGAATCAGCTTAAATGGAATGTGCTTAGCCATATTTATTCTCCAGTATTCATGTTCCGTATGAGCTACGAAATCTCTAATTTGTCAGCAAGTTATTGTGCTACCGGATGTTTGCCTTCCCAGACGACTTCACGGTAGTGTTTAACATCCGTGTCGCCTTCGGTACTGATAACCAGCACCACGGCGTTCTTATCGAGCGCCAGCGTTTTCATCAGGTCTTCACGTTGTGGGTGATGATGTACTGCGGCCAGAACGCCTAAACCTACCGCGCCGGACTCGCCGGAAATGACGCGGGGATCGTCACCGAGGGGATTGCCGAGAACGCGCATCCCCAGGGCAGCGACGCTGTCCTGACAGGAGATAAATTGTTTGGCGCAGTTACGCAGGATTTCCCAGCCCAGTGGATTAGGCTCTCCGCAGGCAAGGCCTGCCATGATGGTTGCCATGTCGCCGCCAACGTTGACGATGTCGCCTTTCACGCCAGAGCGGTAAATGCAGTCAGCCTTGTCGGGCTCAACGATGATGCTGTGCAGATTTTGCGGGCCATAGACGTCAACCAGATAACCCAGAACCCCGCCAGCCATCGCCCCGACGCCCGCCTGCAGCAGTACGTGTGTTGGTTTGATGCCCAGCGCGGACATTTGTTCGACGGCTTCATCGGCAAGGGTGGCGTAGCCTTGCATAATCCAGGTTGGAATTTTGGTGTAGCCTTCCCAGGCGGTATCCTGAACCACTTCCCAGCCATGTTGCTGAGCGTGTTGCATCGTCAAACGCACGGTATCGTCGTAGTTCATGTCGGTGACGATACATTCAGCGCCGAGATTAAGAATGGCGTCGACACGTTCCTGAGCCGACCCCTTAGGCATATAGATGACCGCATGTTGACCCAACTGCTGAGCCGCCCATGCGACACCGCGTCCGTGATTGCCGTCGGTTGTCGTGGCGAATGTCATCTTTTCGCCAATGCTGTTTTTTAACTGCTCAAACGACAGCGTGGCGATATCGAGGTGGTATTTCTCGCACAGCAGTCTGGCGATAGCGTAAGCGCCGCCGAGCATTTTGAATGCGTTCAGACCAAATCGTTTGGATTCATCTTTAACGAGGATTTTCTTTACGCCGAGCAGCGCGGCAAGGTTATCCAGCGCGCAAAGCGGCGTGGGGTGATACCCCGCGATTTGTTGGTGGAACTGTCGAGCGGTTTTGGCCTGCTGTTGTGAAAACAGTGGCGACGTTTCACCGTTGTAAAAATGGTTATCTGCGATATCAATCTTTAATGAAAAAACGGACATAATCGATCCTTAACCGTCATGGTCTCCGCAAATGGAGGGCCGACCAACCGGTCGGCCGGGTGAGTTATTTGACGCGTTTTTCTGCTTCTTTCAGCAACTGCTCCAGCAATGCGCCAGGCTTTGCGTATTTGCGTGAGAGGATCATCGCGGCAATGATGTAAGGCTTCCAACTGGCTTCTTTGTAGGTTGCGATGCGATATTTTTCGAAGACCGCTTCGGTGACTTCACCTTCTTTACAGGAGACGCCACTGATATCGGCTGGCAGGCAGTGCATATAGAGTGCTTCGCCGCCGCGTGTGAGCTTCATCATCTCTTCGGTGCAGTGCCAGTCTTTATGGTTGGCGTTTTGCGCCAGGCACTGCTTTTCGAGCTCTTTCAGGCCGGCATGATCGTCAGCGCGCAGCAATTCAGTGCGTTTTTCCATGACTTTGTAAGGCGCCCAGGATTTTGGATAGACGATATCCGCATCTTTAAAGGCTTCTTCCATGCTGGTTACCTGGCGGAAGCTGCCACCTGATGCATTCGCATTATTTTTCGCGACTTCGATAACGTCCGGGATCAGGTCATATCCTTCCGGGTGCGCCAGAGTGACGTCCATACCAAAACGGGTCATCAGGCCGATAATGCCCTGAGGTACGGAGAGCGGCTTGCCGTAGCTGGGGGAATAGGCCCAGGTCATCGCGATTTTTTTGCCTTTGAGATTTTCCAGGGAACCGAAGTGCTCCCGCAGCCAGGCAAGGTCAGCCATTGATTGGGTTGGGTGGTCGATATCGCATTGCAGGTTAACCAGCGCCGGACGTTGTGGCAGGACGCCCTGCTTGTAGCCATCGTCCAGGGCTGCGCCGACTTCGCGCATGTAGGCGTTACCCGCCCCAAGGTACATATCGTCGCGAATACCAATTGCATCCGCGCAGAAGGAGATCATGTTCGCGGTTTCGCGCACGGTTTCACCGTGAGCGATCTGGGATTTACCTTCGTCAAGATCTTGCTGAGCCAGGCCCAACAGATTGAGCGCTGAAGCGTAGGAGAAGCGGGTGCGGGTGGAGTTATCACGGAATACGGAGATGCCTAAACCGCTATTGAAGACGTTGGTTGAAATATTTTCGGCACGCAGTTTTTTCAATGCGGCGGCAACATCCAGTACTTGTTTCAGTTCATCCGGCGTCTGTTCCCACGTTAACAAAAAATCTTTCTCGTGAAGATGGGAGGTCAGAGAATTGATGTCATTTATCAGCTCATTAACAGTTTTCATTGTAAAGTCCCGGTAGTGGAATGACAGGCTGGTGGATCGTTTTGCTGTGAACGTATATTCATCAGGAAGGAGATATCACCGTCATGCCTGGAACTAACAATAAGTGTGCCAGCTTTGGATATATTCGCGAGACGATATGTTTTGTGCGATTGGAATGTGATGTATTTCACATAACCCTGGCATAAATTGAATGCGAAAATAGAACTGAACGGGTTTTGGCGGAGTGAATCCTGCGTACATGAGGGGGGTAATAACGTCAGCGTAAGCAAATTAAGCCGGATTTCGTCAATATGATAAATTAGTGCCGTTTATTCTCATATTGATATGGAAATGTGACACTTCTTCCATAATTTCATTATAAAGTGATAAACATCCCCTCTTTCCATCAAAGCAAACCAGCCCTGGTTTAGTATCATCGTATTTCCATCATCGCCTTTATCTTCACTGCTCAATCGCCTCACAAAATTGAAAGGTAAGTTTATGGTTATCGCAGATGTTCCCTCCGTTTTGATGCAGATTCAGCCCACGATCCAACGTTTTGCCAGGATGCTGGCCAGCGTGTTGCAGCTTGAAGTTGAAATAGTCGATGAAAACTTGTGCCGGGTGGCGGGCACCGGTGCCTATGGCCGATATCTTGGGCGTCAGCAGGGCAGCAGTTCCCGCTTATTGCGCTATGTACTGGAGTCTAAACAAGAAAAAATCGTGACGCATAGCCGGTTTGATCCCCTCTGCGAAGGCTGCGAGAGCAAAGAGAGCTGCCGCGAGAAGGCCTTTCTGGGAACGCCCGTGATCTTACAGGATCGCTGCGTTGGCGTGATAAGCTTGATAGCCGTGACGCACGAGCAACAGGAACATATCAACGATAACTTGCAGGCGTTTTCTGATTACGTCCGCCACATCTCGACTATTTTTGTTTCGAAGTTGCTGGAAGACCAAAAAAGCAGCGGCAGTATCAGTAAAATATTTTCGACGATGATCGAAAATATGGATCAGGGTGTTCTGGTTATTGACGAAGATAATCGCATACAGTTCGCCAATAATACGGCGCTGAAAATTCTTGGTGTTGTGCAAAACAATATGATTGGGAAATCAATTCGTTTTCGTCCATTAACCTTTGAAAGTAATTTCACCCATGGGCATATGCAACACATCATTAGTTGGGATGATAAAAGTGAAATTATTATAGGCCAGTTGCATAGTGTGCAGGAACGGCAACTTTTCTTAATGGCTTTCCATCAGTCACATACCAGTTCCACGATAACCCCAGGCGGCGATGATCCGCATATTGAGCAACTGGTGGGGGAATGTCGGGTAATGCGTCAATTGAAGCGGCTGATCGGCCGCATTGCGCCAAGTCCCTCCAGCGTTCTTATTGTCGGAGAGAGCGGAACCGGTAAGGAAGTGGTCGCCAGGGCGATTCACAAATTAAGTGAACGCCAAAACAAACCTTTCATTGCTATTAACTGCGCCGCTATTCCCGAACAGTTGCTGGAAAGCGAACTGTTTGGCTATGTGAAGGGCGCATTTACAGGGGCGTCGGTGAACGGCAAGGTGGGGCTGATCCAGGCGGCAAACAACGGAACACTTTTTCTTGATGAAATTGGTGATATGCCGCTGATGCTTCAGGCCAAGCTATTACGGGCAATCGAAGCAAGGGAGATTTTACCGATTGGCGCCAGCAGCCCGGTTCCGGTTGATATTCGCATTATTTCCGCCACGCACCAGAACCTGAATCAGTTTATCAGTGAAGGAAAGTTCCGTGAGGATCTCTATTACCGGTTAAACGTTATTCCTCTGACTCTTCCCCCGCTACGAGAGCGCCAGGACGACATTGAGCTACTGGTTCATTACTTCCTGCACCTGCATACGCGCCGTCTTGGGTTGGTATACCCCGGCATTTCACCGGAGGTGGTTGCCGTTCTTAAACGTCATCGCTGGCCGGGAAATTTGCGTGAGTTAAGCAATCTCATGGAGTATCTGGTCAATGTCGTGCCATCCGGTGAGGTGATTGACAGTGTTCTTTTGCCGCCGAATCTGGTGAGTAATAACAAAGAGTCCGAGCGCGTGAATATTGTCAGCAGCTTCGGGTTGTCTTCAGTAGAGGATACCAGCGGTACTGCGCTTGAAGAGATGGAAAAACAGATGATTCGCGAGGCGCTCTCGCGTCATAGCAGTAAAAAACAGGTGGCAGATGAATTAGGTATTGGCATCGCCACGCTTTATCGCAAAATAAAAAAATATGAATTATTAAGTGCGTGAGTGTTAGCCAATCCGGCCTGAAATCAGGCCGGATTCGCAGGGTTTATTTTTGCTTTTCGCACGCTTTCACGGTATTAACAATCATCTGATAACCGGTACAACGGCATAAATTTCCCGCCAGCCCACGACGAATTTCTGTGATAGTGAAAGGGCGTTCGCGCGGTTTTGCCAGTAATGCAGTCGTTGCCATAATAAGCCCCGGTGTGCAAAACCCGCACTGTACTGCGCCGGAATGGACATAAGCCTGTTGAACTGCTGACAGTTGGCCATTTTTGGATTCCCCTTCCACCGTGCGGATCTCCTTGCCTGATGCCCAGCAGGCAAGATACAGACAACTGTCGATGGGGGTTCCGTCGACGAGTACCGTGCAGGCGCCGCATTCCCCCACACAGCATCCCTGCTTCACGCTGAGTAACCCTTGCTCGCGCAGCAGTTCAGATAACGGCATGCCTGGCGGCACACTCAGTTGAAAAGGCATCCCGTTGATTTGACAGTTAATATGAATAGTATCGTTCTGATTCATTGCAGTTCTCCCCCGGCCGCAGCGATGGCCTCGCCCACGACTTTTCTGGTCATCGTTTGGATGAGATGTAAACGGAACGCTTTGTTCGCTCGCCAGGAGGATCGCGGGTTCACGTCTTGCAACACGGCTTCGCCGATCGCATCCAGCGTCAGAGCGGACACTGGCGCATGATATGCCGCGAGTTCCGCTTGAGGGCAGCGAATGGGGGTGGGCGCCGCGACGCCGAACGCCAGTCGCAGTTCTTCGATATAGCCATTATTCAACTGGCAGTAGGCGGCGCAGCCGATAGTGGATATATCCATCGCTTCGCGCATGGCGTACTTGTAATGGGCGCTGCCCACATTTTTTTCAGGCGGCAATGGCAGGAGAAAAGCAGTAACAATTTCATTATGTTGCAGTGACACCGTTCCCGGGCCGGTGTGAAAGCCATTCATCGAAGCAAAGCGCACGCCTGTTGGCGACTGGATTTCCAGTACTGCGTTATAGATTAAGGTGGGTGTGGCAGAGTCAGCGCTGGTTGCGCCATTACAAATATTGCCGCCATAGGTCGCCACATTGCGGATCTGCGGCCCTGCGATGGAGGCCGCGGCAGCGCATAATGCCGGAAAATGTTTCTTCGTCAGAGGGCTATCGATAATTTCGCTGAACGTAGTGGCGGAGCCAATACGCAGTTGGTTATCCTCTGCCAGGGCGATCCCGCGCAGTTGCGGGAGGTCATGAATATCGACGATATGGCGATAACGTGCGTTATGGTGATGAAGCTGAATCAGGACATCAGTGCCTCCCGCCAGCAATTTAGCGTCGGGATTTGCTGACAGCATGCTTAATGCCTCTGTCATTGTCGTCGCACGGTGATAAGTAGCGATATCAAACATGGTGTTATCCTTTAATCAAACCCGCCTGATGAAACTCCTCGAACAGACGTTTAGGCGTTAATGGCAGTGTATTAATTGCAACACCGGTGGCCATTTTTACCGCGTTACGGATTGCGGCGGCGACGGGAATAATCGGCGGTTCACCCAACGATTTGTGCCCGTAAGCGGATTGTGGCTCCTGCGTTTCGACGAAGGCGCTCTGCAGGTCTGGTAAGTCGGGCATGGTTGGCATTTTGTAATCGAGCAAATTAGGATTACGCACCAGCCCGCTTTGCGCGTCGATAATCATCTCTTCAAACAATGCCCAGCCAATGCCCATTCCCATACCACCGTGTACCTGTCCTTCAGCCAGCAGTGGATTGAGGATATGCCCAGAGTCATGCACATTCAGGATGCGATTAATCGTGACTTTACAGAGCGCAATATCAATCGTGAGGTCGACAAAGGTGCAGCCGAATGCGGGCGGGTTGGTCATGGTTTTAACCGAGCATTCCGCAGATAACTGGCCGCCTCGCTCAGGGTGATAAAAGGCATCCAGCGCCAGCTCTTTCAGCGATAGCAGCGGGATAAGCGGCCTGTCAGTCAGCACAATATTGCCGTTTACCAGCGTCAGTTTGCTGGAGAGTTGATGCAATATGACCGCCGCGCTGGCAAGAATTTTGTCTCTGAGCTGTTCAGCGGCTTTACGGATTGCGGGGGCGACGACGTAGCTTTGACGTGAAGCGAATGCGCCGGGGTCAAAGGGCGTAATATCGGTGTCCTGGGTGGAAATGACATGCACCATGCTGACAGGTACCCCGACCGTTTCCGCGACCATCTGTGCAAACACGGTATCCGCGCCCTGGCCGATTTCCGTCGCGCCACTTTGTACGTTGATGGTGCCATCCTGATTCATCAGCAACCGCACGCCTGAGATTTCCACGCCAACGGGCCAGGTGTTTGAGGTGTAGCTGAAGCAGGCGACGCCGACGCCGCGGCGAATATTTCCCTGCTGCCCCTGGCACTCTGCGCGCCGTTTATCCCATTCAAATAACTCGCGGCCTTTTTGCAGGCACTCGGGAAGCCCTGCGCTGTAAATCGTCTTGCCCGTCAGTGGATTCTTATCCCCCTCGCGAGCGGCGTTTGCCAGCCGAACGTCGACGGGATCGAGCCCCAGCGCAGTCGCGGCGTCATCAAGCAGAGACTCCACGGCAAAAATAACCTGTGGCGCCCCATATCCACGCATTGCGCCAGCGGAAGGGAGATTGGTATAGCAGGTGGTTGAACGATAGGCGTAGGCGCTGCGAGGGTAGAGATAAGCCACTTTGTTACCGCCCGCAGAGGCAATAGAGTGCCCGTGTGACGCATAAGCGCCGGTGTTAGACAGGACATCCAGGCGATAGCCTTTTAGCGTACCGTCCTGGTTTAGCCCTAATTGCCCATCTATGGTGAACGCATGGCGGGTACGAGAGGCAAGAAAACACTCTTCACGGCTCAGTGACACTTTTACCGGAATCCCTCCCAGTTTACTGGTCAGGAATGCCGCCATAGGTTCTTCCAGCACATCCTGTTTATTCCCGAAGCCGCCGCCGACAAAGGGTTTGATCACCCGCACGCACGACCAGGGTATCCCAAGCGCTTGCCCGACAACGCGGCGTACAATATGCGGGATTTGCGTGCTGGAAACGATTGAAATGCGCGAATCATCCTCCATCCAGGCAAATGAGGTGACGCTTTCCATATGGCAATGCTGAATAACGGGTGTCTGAAAATGCCCCTCAATCAGGTAATCGGCCGCGTTGATTTCCTGTTCCACATTGCCGGTACTCATTTCCCCTTGCCGAAGCAGATTGCCGCCCGGATGAATTTCTGCAGCATCGGCCGCCAGTGCGGCTTGCGGGGTGGTAATGACCGGCAGTGGTTGCCAGTCAACTTTGACCCGCTGCGCGGCCTTCTCGGCTGTCAGTTCATCTCTGGCCACGACAATCGCTACGGCATCGCCGTGGTGACGCACGTGGCGTGTCAGCAGGCGACGATCGGCGACATCGCGCTTACCTTCTTCCAGCGACCAGGCATGCCCCGCGGTAGCGAAGGGAATGTCGGGTACGTCTTCCCACGTGAAAATTGCCAGTACGCCTGGTAGATTTCTGGCTTCATCACAATTGATACTGTTGGCATATCCATGTGCGATAGGACTGCGCACATATTTTGCGTAGCACATCCCTGCCATAACGTAGTCATCGGTATACCGCGCTCGCCCGGTGACTTTGGCGATAGCATCTACGCGCAGATATGATTCACCGGTTCCGGTCGCTTCACGCGCTTCCATATTTGCCCCCTGTGGTTATTCCCGCTTATAAGCGAATAATGAACACAGGCAAGATTTACGCCAGAAGAGGGAACGAGCGATATCAGGAGGGAAAAATGTGATGCGCTTAAAAAAGGAATGAGGATGAAAAGAACAAGGCGGGAAGAACGGTATGCATCTCGTATCATAATGATTTAATTGCACTCATTATGATACGGGATGTTCAGACGATTATCAGGCGAATAAACGGGCCCACAGAGCGGAGATCGGCATCACCAGAATCAACCCCGGTAGCATATTAGCAACGGGGAATGCTTTGATATTGCAGATGCGCAGCCCGGTGGCGACCATAATCAACCCGCCCGCACAAGAGAAATCGGCCATCATATCCGGCGTGATCAGATGCAGAATATGCACGGCCAGCACCGCCAGCGCGACCTGGACGGCAATCAGCGGCAGGCCAATAGTCATCACCGAGAAGCCCAGCATGGTAGCGAAAATGGCCGCGGTGAAGAGATCCAGCACGGTTTTAATATAGAGAATCGATGGATCGCCGGTCATCCCTTCATGCATTGCGCCGAAAATCCCGGTGCCGCTGGCACAGAAGAGCACCAGAATGGCGACAAATTTTTCGGTGAACTCGTCGTGCGTTAACCCCTGCACCGGCGGGAAGATACGGTTGATCAGGCCGCGGGTACTGCCTGCCGCTTTACCAATCTGTTTTTCGAGGAAAAACATCTCGCCAATGACTGCGCCAATCACCATGGCCAGTACCACGGCAGGCATGAATTTCACCTTGATCACCAGATTGATGCCAAGGCCAACTGAGCAAAGCCCGAAGGTCAACGGTAACGCCGTTTTTACGCGATCGGGAATATGCGTCCCGATTACCGAGCCGAACAGGCCGCCGACGATCACCGCCGCGCCGTTCACGTAGGGTCCAATTAACATGAAAATATCCTGATAGTGTTATTCAGTGTGACTCAACGATCCCTCGCCCCAACGCGGAAGATCGTTAATATCAAAATCAAACAGGTCGAGAGCACGGCTGACGCTATGGGTAACGATCTCGTCAGCCGTTTGTGGCCTTTGATAAAGCGCGGGTACCGGCGGGAAAATAATGCCGCCCATTTCGGTCACTGCGCCCATATTGCGAATATGGCCGAGGTTGAGCGGCGTTTCCCGCGCCAGCAGCACCAGACGGCGGCGCTCTTTGAGCACCACGTCTGCCGCACGCGTCAGCAGATTGTCGGTCAGGCAGTGGGCGATGGCGCCCAGCGTTCTCATTGAGCAGGGGGCGACAAGCATCCCTGCCGTTTTGAATGAGCCGCTGGAAATCGCCGCGCCCAGATTACCGATCGGGTGGACGACATCCGCCATGGCGAAGACGTCCTCCAGACGGTAATCCGTCTCCAGTTGGCAGGTTTTCTCGGCCCCTTTCGAGACCACGAGATGAACCTCAACGTCCAGTTTGCGTAAGAGCTCCAGCGCTTTCACGCCATACTGGAACCCGGAGGCGCCGCTAATTCCGACAATCATGCGTTTGGTGGCCACGGTATTCCCCTTATTCGAAGTCCGGCAGGAAGCGCTTCACATCGACCTCTTTGAATTTCGAGCGTTCAAAGTGGCTTTTCAGATGGAACGGAACCGTGCAGTCGAAGATGGTTTTGCATGACATCCCCTGTTGCAGAATGCTCGGGCTATAAGCAGGTACCTGAGACGGATCGAGCGGGTGGCAGCGAACGCCCGGAATGGTGACGGTGTCCACGTCGCCCTGATAGCGTGTCTGCATTGCCCACAGCACATCGTCGGTATCGAAAATATCGACATCCTCATCCACCAGAATGACGTGTTTCAGTTCCGGGAACGCAGAGAAGGCGAGCAGGGCAGCCTGACGCTGACGGCCTTCATCCACGGCGGCGGATTTTTTGAATTGCATGACCGCCAGCAGTTTGCCGCCGCCTGCAGTATGCGCAAAGACGTTCAGCAATTTGCCCGGCATCGCGCGTTCAACCATATCGAGGATGCTTGCTTCGGTCGGGATACCCGCCATGTTCACATGTTCCTCGCCTGGCCCGACGGTGGTACGCCAGATAGGGTTTTTACGGTGCGTCACGGCTTTCACTTTAATCACCGGAATCGCTTCTTTCGCTTCGCCGGTGTAGCCCGGAAATTCAGGCATTGCTTTGCCGGTGTTGGTGTTCTGGTCTTCACGCACGCGCACGTTAGGCAGCAGTTCGCCCTCAATGATGATTTCTGCGTGAGCGATCGCTTTTTCGTTGATGGTTTTGCACTGCACCATTTCAACGGCGTGTCCGCGCAGGGAACCGGCAATGCTCAGTTCATCAAAGCCCAGCGGAGTGGTCGGCGGCTCGAAGCAGGCGGCAATTTCAATCGCCGGATCAACGCCGATGCTGATAGAAATCGGCAGCGGTTTGCCTGCGGCTTCCGCTTTCATGCGGAACGCATCGATATGACGGCCAGGGGTAAGCCACATCGAAAGTTCATCTTTGCTTTGGACGCACAGACGGTGAATGGTGATATCGGACTCGTGGGTATCCGGGTCTGACGCATAGCACAGCCCCATGGTGATGTACGGGCCGGCATCTTCTGCGGTATTGGTCGGCGCGGGCAGCAGTTTGCGCAGGTCAAAACCGGCGTCGGTGGCGAGGTGAACCACTTCCTGACCCGCCGCGGGCGCGGTGGTAAGAACCGGAGCGATAGGCGTCTGGACGGAGTCTTTCAGCAAATGGCCCAGACGTTCCGGCGGGCAGTTCAGGAATTGACTAACGCGGTTACGGGAACCGTTAAGACCGATTGCCACACTGATGTCATTAAAACCTTTGATTTTATTGAACATCATTACCGGGCCATTTTTACGCGTCGGACGCTGGCAGGTACCGCCTGCGCCAACGTAGCGATAAACGCCAGAGAGTTCTGCGTGCGGGTCAACTTCGGTATCGGTTTCGACATATTCGCCTGGCAGCGTTTTCAGCAGCTCCAGCGCAGAGCGTAGGTCATGAACTTTACTTTTCATCGTGTTGTTCCTGTTGGTAAGCAGTAAAACTGTCTGCGGTTACCCTAATCCCCAAAAGTAATGGGGACAAATACCGTTTAGCTGCGTCTGAGTAGATCAAAAAAGTGTGAGACGCCTGAAAGCCTGACGTACACTAGCCTTCGGGATGCAGGTGAGGAGAACGGTTTCATGGATCTAAAACGATTACGCTACTTTTGTCGGGTAGTGGAGCAGGGTTCGGTAAGTCAGGCGGCGAAGGTGCTGAATATGGCGCAACCGCCGCTCAGTAAACGCATCCAGGAGCTGGAGGATGAACTGCAAACGCCGCTCTTCACTCGCCGTGGCAATCGTATTGAACCTACAGAAGCGGGGTTTTTTCTCTATCGCAAAGCTTGCGAAATTTTGCGACAGGTGGAAGACACCGCGCGTGAAACCATGGAGATCGCGCAAAAAGATCACCCGCAGTTTCGTCTGGGTCTCACGCACCTTTTTCAGTCTTACTTCAAACCGCTGCTGCTGGCGCTGTATGAGCGCAATCCCAATATTGAGGTAAACATTTCGGTCACCGACTCCAGTCATCTGGAGATGCTACTCAATGAAGGCGCCATAGATTTAGCGCTGATTCAGCGCCCTTATCGCAGTGAAGGCTTTGATTTTGTTTCCTTTGATCCCATTAAGCTGGTGGCGGTGATCAGCAAAAAATGTTTGCCACAGGCGCCTGCGAATCCTTTCGACTATACGGCGCTGGCTGACTTTCCGCTGGTGCTGCTGCATCGGGCGAAAGATTCCGGCACCTACGAGATGCTGATCGACCTGTTCAGAAAAGCGGGGGTAAATCCGAATGTGATTATGCATATCACCCAGCCGGGTATGATCCTCGACTGGCTTGAATCGGGGCTTGCTGCCGCTACGCTGCTGCCATCTTCAGAAGTGAATGCCGCGCGTTTGCCCAACTGCCACGTGGTTGACGTCTTCCCGTCGCCGCAGATTTTCTATCCCGCGCTGGTAAAAATGCCTGCGGCAAACTGGGTGCCGGAAGTGATGGAACTGGTGGCGGAAGGGTACCCCTTTCGCGCGCATCCGGTTGCCTGAGATATTGGCATCCGCCAACAGCCTGTTATCATAGGCAACCCGAAAGAATTAACCCGAGGATTTGTTTTGCGAGCAGGAAGCCTGAGTATCCAGCCAATGCGATTTTTACTGTGCCTGCTCCTCGGCGTGCTGCTGGTAGGCTGTTCCGGGAATAAATCGGGCTCTGACAGCAGCGGTTCTGTCTACACCGTGAAGCGTGGTGATACGCTGTCGCGGATCTCCCGCATGACCGGCACCAGCGTTGCTGAGCTTGCGCGCCTGAACGGCATTAAACCGCCTTATACCATTGAGGTGGGGCAGAAGATTAAGACCGGTGGCTCATCGAAGCTGCTGGGTAAAAAATCGACCAGCACGGCAAAAGTTACGCCATCTTCTGCGGTGCCGCAGTCCTCCTGGCCGCCGGTAGGGCAACGCTGCTGGCGCTGGCCGACTAGCGGAAAAGTCATCATGCCTTATTCCACCGCGGATGGCGGGAACAAAGGCATTGATATCGCCGGGAGCCGTGGGCAGGCAGTGTACGCCGCAGGCGCGGGGAAAGTGGTTTACGTGGGCAATCAACTACGTGGCTACGGTAATTTAATCATGATTAAGCACAGTGAAGATTACATTACGGCCTACGCGCATAACGACACACTGTTGGTCAACAACGGCCAAAGCGTGAAGATTGGCCAGAAGATTGCCACGATGGGCAGCAGCGACGCAGATTCTGTGCGGCTGCATTTCCAGATTCGCTACCGTGCCACGGCGATTGATCCACTGCGCTACTTACCGCCGCAGGGCAGTAAGCCTAAGTGCTAAAAGACTATTTTATCGCCAGTCAGTGGCGATGAGGCTTGCCAGCGAGGGCATAAGGTTTATAATGCTCCTCGCACACGCCGAAGCGGGCGTAGTTCAATGGTAGAACGAGAGCTTCCCAAGCTCTATACGAGGGTTCGATTCCCTTCGCCCGCTCCAATCTCCTGATAAATCAAAACGTTATGATTTATCAGTTAGTTCTGTTACCCCGCTTTAGCAAATACAACCTAAACTACCCATTCTTCTACTCCCGCACCTGTCGCGTTACCCAAAAGAGGAAATGTACTTTGCCTCAACCTCATGACCAGAGCATTCGCCGAACTGCATTTATTGCGGATACGACTGCGTTGATTATATTTTTCACGACAACTGGCATTATTAATGAACGATTTGTCGCGGGTATGTCGTGGGATCAAGTTCTGCATGCACGTTTGATTGGCGCAGTGTTGATGGTGCCTGTTGCCCGTCCTTATGGCTTATGGCGGGATTGGGTAATGCAGTGCGCGCGATCAGGCCGGATATCAAAAGTGTTATGGGACAGTATTGCTCTGGTGAGCTTTCAGGTGCCAATCTATGCTGCGATCATTGCGTTTAGTGGTGCATCGGGCAGTGGATTAGTACAGGGTACACTCGGTGCTACCTTGATGATGTTGTTATTGGGTCGACCGTATGGGGCGTTTCTTAATTGGATACGGAAGTTGTTTGGTTTGCCGCCGGGTGGGGCAAAACCGATGTCGCTGGGAGATTGAGGGGAACGGATGGATGGTCGCTTTGTGCCATGAGGGGAAGTTGGCGGCCTGGAGACTCTTAAAAAATTAATGGTTCGTTTTTCTGGGATGTTTATACTTCCTCCCAAGCCTTCTGGCACTTATGAGCGGGAAGGAAAACACCGGCTGACCTGCTCCCCGTTGATTAAAACACCTCAATGTTAGTCATTTTGTTGTTGGATTTGCCAACTTCCGCTCCTCGCTCAAAACCACCCTGCAATTGAAAGCAGAGGAACTGCCTGACATAACTCTGCACTGTGAAGAGTCTGTCATCGTAACGTTCAGATTTTCAACGTATCAATGACCATTCGCAGGGCAGGGGAAACGTTGCGATGAGGATAATAAAGAAACAACCCTTCCATTCGCAGACTGTATCGCTGCAACGCCCTGATAAGCTTACCCTGTTCTAAATCATCCGCGACCAGCTCGACAGGGACATAGGCCAGCCCCAGACCCAGCCGGGCGGCTTCTGCTTCCATATAGCTGTCAGACAGGGCCCACTGCCCTTCAGGCTGATGGGTGATTTTTTTATCATCCTGAGTGAGTTCCCACTGATATACGCTACCGTCGGCAAACTGATAGGCGATGCAGGGATGCGCTTTTAAATCCGTCGGGGTTTGCGGAAAACCGTAGCGACGAAAATGTTCAGGAGTCCCCACAATGGCCATCTCCATATCGGGAGTAATGCGTACCGCGACCATGCCTTGTTCGACTTCCGGCCCCAGACGGATGCCTGCATCGAATCTTTCATCAATAATGTCGATGAATCGGCTCTCGCTTATGAGTTCGAGCCTGATATCTGGATAGCGCTGTTTAAAGACGGCAAGCTTTGGCAGAAGGCATTTATCAATCGCGTGCTGGCTGGCATTGATGCGCACCGTACCTGAGGGGGTTTCACGATAATGCGCCAGCGTGGCAAGCCCCAGATCCAACGTATCAAATCCTGATTCGGTTTTCTGGTAAAGCTGTTCTCCTGCTTGCGTCAGCGACAGTTTACGCGTGGTGCGCACCAGCAACTGGACGCCCAGCCTTTCTTCAAGCTCACGCACAGAACGGCTGACTCCTGACTGAGCAAGGCTAAGCCTCTTAGCCGCGGCGGTAAAACTGCCTTCCCGCACCACCTGCATAAACAGGTACAACTCGTTGTAGTTCTCCCTTTTCGCCATTGAATAATCCCCGTGAATGACAGCAAATACAGGATTGATTTATACCAATATGGTATCAATCTTAGCAGTAATCGCCCTCTAATCAGCACTAATTCTGCTCACTATAATGACCCCATCAAAACAAAGCACCGCAGCGTTGTCCGTAGGAAACCTGTGTTTCTCTCTTGTTTCTCATGGGGATTTTTATGAAAGCCTTCACCCGAACGCTAAAAACCGCGATGCCGGCCATGCTGTTATTCGCATCATTAAGTGGAGTTACGACGATGAGTTATGCTGATTCAACCAATCCGAATGCCCCTGTTTCTATGACGGATAAATGGGATAAGACGTTCGCCGAGAGCCAGAAAGTCGATCATCGTAAAGTCTCGTTCCAGAATCGATATGGCATCACCTTAGTGGGCGATCTTTACCTGCCCAAAGATCGTGGCGATCGCAAACTGGCGGCAATTGCGGTCAGTGGGCCTTTTGGCGCGGTGAAAGAGCAATCCAGCGGCCTGTATGCGCAAACGCTGGCGGAACAAGGGTTTGTTACCCTGGCGTTCGATCCTTCTTACACGGGGGAAAGCGGCGGCTATCCGCGAAACGTCGCCTCACCGGATATCAACACTGAAGATTTCAGCGCGGCGGTGGATTTCTTAGGACTGCAAAAAGAGGTGGATCGCAACCGTATCGGTCTGCTCGGTATTTGTGGCTGGGGTGGCATGGCGTTGAACGATGCTGCGATGGATACTCGCGTTAAAGCGGTGGCAACCAGCGTGATGTACGACATGAGCCGGGCGATGGGTCATGGCGTGGGTGATGGCAAAGACCGTTATTCCACAGCCGACCGTCGTGCTGTTCTGCAGTATCTGAATGAACAGCGCTGGAAGGATGCGCAGAGCGGAACCTTCGCTCACGGTGGTCATGATATTAACGTCGATGGCAACGGTAAGATCAGCGCGGGCGATCGCATTTTGCCTGAAACGCTGCCGGCAAATCCGCATCCGGTGCTGAAAGAGTTCTTTGATTACTACCGCATGCCGCGCGGTTTCCATGAGCGCTCCGTTAACTCTACGGGAGCGTGGACGGCAACGATGCCGCTGTCGTTTATGAATATGCCGCTGCTGAGCTACGCCGGTGAAATCACTATACCGACGCTTATCGTGACTGGTGAAAAAGCGCATTCACGCTATTTTGCTGAAGATGCTTATAAAGCCGTCGGCAGTAAACAGAAAGAACTGGTGATTGTTCCGGGGGTAAACCATGTTGATTTATACGACAACGTCGCCGGGAAGATCCCCTTCGCAAAATTTGACGAGTTCTTCAAAACCAGCCTGAAATAACCCTCTAATCCACCCGCTGATAGCGGGTGGATTCACTTCTTGCCGCGATGAAATCAGTGTATGTCTACATTAAGCCAAACCCCATCACCTCATCATCAGCACGATTACTGGGGCGGCATTTTTGCCATGACCCTGTGCGTCTTTGTGCTGATTGCCTCTGAATTTATGCCCGTCAGCCTGCTTACGCCGATAGCCCAGGATTTAAACGTGACGGAGGGGCTGGCAGGTCAGGGGATCGCCATCTCCGGCGCGCTGGCGGTTCTGACCAGTCTTACCCTTTCGACACTGGCCGGAAATGCGAATCGCAAGTACCTGCTGATGGGAATGACGATCCTGATGGCAATCTCGGGGCTTGTTATCGCACTGGCTTCCAGTTACCTGGTGTATATGGCGGGTCGTGCCATGATAGGCATCGCGATTGGCGGATTCTGGTCGATGTCTGCGGCAACGGCGATTCGTCTGGTGCCACAACATCAGGTCGCGCGTGCCCTGGCGATATTTAACGGCGGTAATGCGCTGGCGACGGTCGTGGCAGCGCCATTGGGGAGCTATCTTGGCGCAACTATCGGATGGCGTGGTGCCTTCTTGTGTCTGGTTCCCGTCGCGGTTGCCGCCTTTATCTGGCAGCTTATCAGTCTGCCCGACATGGAGGCTCATAAAAGCCACACGTCACGGGGTTCTGTATTTCACTTATTCCGCCGCCGCATTGTTGCGGTTGGCATGCTGGCCTGTGGCCTGTTCTTTATGGGGCAGTTTGCGCTATTTACCTATGTGCGCCCGTTTCTGGAGACGGTGACGCGGGTTGATTCCTCCGGCTTATCTCTGATCCTGCTTGCTATCGGTGTGGCGGGTTTTGTCGGCACACTGATTATTTCTATTTTCCTTAACGCAAAATTCTACCCAACATTGGTCGCCATTCCACTGTGGATGGCGGCTATCGCCATGGCGTTGATTCTGATCGGCCAAAGCATTTGGGTTGTCGCGCTGCTATTAGGTCTTTGGGGATTGCTGGCAACCGCCGCGCCGACGGGCTGGTGGGCATGGATTGCACGCACGCTTCCCGACAATGCGGAAGCGGGAGGCGGATTGATGGTCGCTGTGATCCAGCTCTCTATTGCGCTGGGTTCAACGGTCGGCGGCATGGTGTTTGACCACCTTGGCTGGCAGAGTGCGTTTGCACTCAGTGGTGGGTTGCTCGCTGCCGCCGCTGCTTTGACCGTTTTCACTTCACGTCAGGAAGTTCACCCGGCTTAATTGTCCGAAAACAAGCGTATACAGGGCCCTGATAATCTTCTGAGCCGTTGTTAATATTGATTTTCATATTCCGTCGGTGGTGTCTGAACACTTGAACCCTGGCGGAATACACGATTTTTATCTGTCCAGAATGCTGAACGAAGTGTGGGAAATTTGCCTTTCTTTTTCTAAATGTGAAATGTTTAAAGAACGTTATCATTATTAATGATAATGGGAGAAATAAGGGAAGATATAGCGTTAATATTGATAAAATACAGAGTTAAATAGTTGGCTTGATACTGCCATATAGTATCGGTACTATGGTTCATCTGAAAAATGCATAATTGGTTATTGCAACAGTACTTTCTCCTTGCTTAGGAATGAACTTATCGCTTTGACTTTGTCATCTATGGCACCCGTCTTTTATCAATAAATTAATGAATATTATGAAGAACGCTAACGAAATACATCGTCATCCGTGGACAGTAAAAGATACCATATGGATGATGGGGGTATATGGCGCCACCGTCGGTGCTGGTACACTTTTTTTACCCATCGAAATCGGCACTCGTGGCCCACTCGTTTTTCTTCTGCTGCTGGTTTTAAGTTTTCCGCTTTCAATGATCCCGCACGTACTCATTTGTAGAGTATTCATGCGTGATACGCATACAGAAGACCGTTCCCTTCCTCTCTTTGGTTCTTTTTTTGGGCCTAAGGGGCGTCAGGCGATCAAGCTGTTTTTCTGTGTGGCGCATTATCCCGTCACGCTGGTCTATGCAGTATCGCTGGTGAATGCATTGAGCCATTTTTTATCGGAACGCCTGCATCTGGGAGATATTAATCGTGGGGTGCTGACGATTACCGTCTTACTGCTTATGTATCTGGTGATAAGCAAAGGCCGTGATAAGGTCGTCAAAACAATGGGGGCGCTGGCAATGCCGTTTGCTATTGCCATCATTCTGATTGCCGTCACGCAAATACCGGCCTGGGATATATCAAATATTACTCATGCCTGGCAGCAAACTCATGGAAAATCTGCTGATGATTCCCTGAAGGGAATTTGGCTCACGCTTCCTCTGATTGCTTTTTCCCTCTGCTCTGCGCCACTGATCCCAGCGCTCGCATCCGGTTATCGTGAACCGGGTGCCGGGGGGGAGACAAAATCGGTTCAGGTTATCCGGGCAGCCTATGTTTTAATTATTTTTAGCATTCTCTTTTTTGTCCTGAGTTGTCTCCTGAGCACGCCTCGCGAGACGTTTATCATGGCCAAAGAGCAAAATCTGAATGTATTGTCAGTGATAGGCGGAGATAGCCATCTGGGCATCATGCTATTCCTGGCTCCCTTTATTGCTATCGTGGGCATGACGAAATCTTTTTTAGGCATTTCCATGCCGGTGGCGGAGACATTCAGTATTCTTGTCGCAGACGCATTCAGTGTTACGCGAACCAGTCACATCCGGCGCTTAAGAGCGATGATCCTGGTGCTAATGTTTATCGCCACATCCATTGTGGTATATCTCAATCCCGATGTGATTAATATGATTGAAACGGTCTGTGGGCCGCTGATTGCAATCTTCCTGTTTTTGATCCCAACGTATCTGATTTTCACGAGAATCGCTCTAAAGCCCCTTCGTAGTTTCACTTCCGTTATGGTCATGATAAGCGGTATCGCGACGGTTTCAGCTTTATTGTATAGCCTCATCTAAATGTTTTACCGCCAGGCTTATCGGGCCTGGCGGTTTGACCACCCATCAGAGATGAGGGTGGGGAGGTCGGGGGGAAATGTCAGGCCGTATATCCACTGTCGACAGTGATAATTTGACCAATCATTGTCTCAACACCACCATCCGCGATGAATAAAATGGTTTTGGCTATCTCTTCCGTAGTCGATGCTTTTTGGGCCGGTAAGCTTTGAATAAACGCATTTTTTGCATTGCTATCATTACCGACAAAGCGATCGAGCATCGGTGTTTCAACCGGGCCCGGTGCGACAGCATTAACACGAATGCCATGGGCTGCCACTTCAAGCGCTGCGGATTGGGTTAGGCCTTCTACAGCATATTTGCTGGCGGCGTAAATGCCTGAGTTGGGCATTCCCGTATGACCCGCCACCGACGAAACATTCACGACACTCCCGCGTTTGGCTAAGAGCATTGCAGCAATTTCATATTTCATCGCCAGAGCGACACCAAACACATTGGTGTTGAATACGGACTGGATATTCTCCTGGGTGACTTCAGTGATACTCTGCTGAATGCCTTCCAGACCCGCAGCATTAATGGCGATATCTAATGAACCAAATTCGGCAACGGTGAAATCAATAAGTGCCTTGATTTCATCTTCGTTACTCATATCGGCATTTTTATACCGCACCTGCGGATTAATTTTTTGCAGTTGTGCTTCAAACTCTTCCCCGGCCGATTGACGTCGACCAGAAATGACCACTTTGTAACCTTTATTTGCGAAAAGTTCTGCGGTTGTTTTACCGATACCGGATAATGCCCCGGTGATAAGTGCGACTTTGACCTGTTCCATATTAATCACCTCGTTAATTTCTGCTGTTAATATATTCTCTAAACTTAAACAATGGCTTATATGTTGTTGGCGCTCAGGGTTTTCAGTAATGCGGCAGAGGTTTTGTTATAGGCATCATGGGGAGGCAAGCGATTAAGCATCAGCGCGCCTTTTAGCGATGCGCTAACGATAACGGCTTGTTCCCGGGCCGACAGACGGTTTAACGACAGCTCGCCGCACTCCGCGCCTGAAAGAAGCAATGCTTCGAGGATATCCAGTTCGCTCTGCGCCAGCTTGTTAACCGCCTGCTGTAATTCGGCCGGAAAGGTGTGGCTGTCAGAAAGCATGGTATAGATTCCACACATTTCACCTTGCTGCGCACAGTTTGAAAATGCATCAAGATAACCTTTAAGCCTTTGCGCACCTGCCGGAATGGCCTGTAGGCGTTCATCTAACTGCTTAAAAAGCGCGTATTTATAGTCACAATACGCCAACCCAAGATCCGTTTTGCTTGGGAAGTGGTGATGAATGCTGGCTTTCCTGATCCCGACACCTTCAGCCAGATCAGAAAAGCTGAAGCCGTGAAATCCATCACGCTGGATACAGGTATCAGCCAGTTTGATTATTTTATCGTATGTGGTCATGTATCATCCCGGGTTAACTTTTCTTAAAGGTGCGCCGTACTTTACCAGCATCACCGTTTTAACCGTATCCGATAAAATTCCTCAGCAACCTTTTACTCGCTAATCAGCGGTGAATATTTTCCCTTAACACCAGGGTTCCTTCTTGACAGCATGCGTTATGCGGAATACGATTCGCTCATCCTACCTACCAGATGGTAGGTTTGCAAGCGCTTCTGATATCGCAAGGCTTTGGGGAAAGTGGGATGACAAAACCGAACAAGATCCCAATGAAAATGATTCATCCCTTATGGTTGAGAATCTCTCATTGGATCAATGCATTAGCCATGTTGATGATGATCACCAGTGGCTGGCGAATCTACAACGCATCGCCGCTGTTTAATTTCGATTTTCCGGATGCCTTCACATTAGGCGGCTGGCTGGGGGGCGCGTTGCAGTGGCATTTTGCCGCGATGTGGCTGTTTGTGTTGAACGGCGTGTTTTATCTGACCTGCAACATCGTTACGGGGCGTATGCGCCGGATGTACCGGCCGTTTTCTCTGCGTGCGTTAGTACAGGAAGTCGGTCTGACGGTGCGTGGCAAACTGAGCCACGACGATCTAAGCCAATACAACATGATACAGAAACTTGCTTATGTCGGCGTCGTGTTGCTCAGCATCCTGACGGTAATGTCCGGGCTGGTTGTCTGGAAGTCGGTGCAGTTTCCGCTGCTGCGGGAATTAATGGGCGGCTATGAGTCAGCACGGCTGGTGCATTTTGCCTGTATGTCGCTGATTGTTCTCTTTATCGCCGTACATTTACTGATGGTTGTGCTGGTACCGAAAACATTACTTGCCATGATTCGCGGTCGTTGAGATTCACCATGCCTGAGAATAAAAAAAAGATAACCCGGAACGATAAAAGCGACCTGTTACGCGAAGCCAGCCAATTGCTTGAGCGTCGGCTCTCCGGGGAAAGCCGCCGGCATTTCCTGAAGATGGGCTTGACGCTGGGAGGCATGGCGCTGCTTACCGGTTGTGACATCAGTGACAACAGCCAGGCGGAAGAGGTTCTTAATCGCATGTCGCGCGTTAACGATCGTCTACAGGGGTTGCTGTTTAGCCAAACCCAATTAGCGCCAGTTTATCAGGAGAGCCAGATCACCCGTCCATTCCCGTTCAACGCCTTTTATGGTGAGGATGAGATCCCCAAGGTTAATGGCGAGGATTACCAACTGGAGCTTGCCGGGTTGATACAGGACAAGCGTCCCTGGACATTACCTCAGTTGCATCATTTGCAGCAGGTCAGCCAAATCACCCGGCATATTTGTGTGGAAGGGTGGAGCGCCATCGGACGCTGGGATGGGGTTCCTTTTAAGCATTTTTTGCAGGCAATAGGTGCCGATCTCTTTGCGAAATACGTCAGTTTTAAATGTGCGGATGACTATTACACCAGCATCGATATGGCGACAGCCTTGCATCCACAGACGTTACTGGCGCTGGGATATGACGGCAACACGCTACCGCCGGAATATGGTTATCCCATGAAATTGCGCATACCCACAAAGCTTGGGTACAAGAATCCAAAACATATCAGGGTGATAGAGGTGACGAACCGCTTCCCTGGTGGGTACTGGGAGGACCAGGGTTACAACTGGTTCGGGGGCAGCTAACAGGCTGCCTGACAACTTTTACAAACAAACTATACAGACAATATGCAGGAGATAAATCCATGAAAAAACAACTCATCGCAGCAATTATCGGCACTATGTTCATGTCCGCGGGTTCTGCTTTTGCAGCGGATGCAATGTCACATGATGGCATGATGAAAAAAGACGCCATGCAACACGATGGCATGATGAAAAAAGACGCCATGCAACACGACGCCATGATGAAAAAAGACGCTATGAAACATGATGGCATGATGAAAAAAGATGAAATGAAACACGATGGCATGATGAAAAAAGATGCCATGAAGCATGACGGTATGATGAAAAAAGACGAAATGAAACACGACGCTATGATGAAAAAAGACGCCATGATGCAGAAAGACAATATGAAATAATTAAACGACGTTGAAATAGCGTTCTGCCACTGAAATTACGTCGAATGGCCTGGATTTGTGCGTCCAGGGGGCAGGCCAGGGATGACCTGCCTGACCTCTTTAACAGTTGCCGGAAAATCAGGCTGGATCAGTGGGATACCCCGTCGTCATTCCAGCCAGATTCATCACCCCGGGATTATTCCGTCAATCGTAGCCAAACATCAATTGAGCGGTCGCCACGACTGAACCGGTACTTAATGCCGAGGCATCGTAGACTTTGTAATACGCATAAAGATTAACGTTGAACGCCGATTCGACAGAGTCATTTTCCGCGATATCCAGCACGGTTGTGGCACCAAGTTTTGCTGTGCCTGTCGAAAAGGTGAGATCGCTCCCGGTGGTTGATGAACGAACGGACACGCCTACACCACCCGCTTCTGAGTCCTCATTCACCAGGATAGTGCCCGTGTCGGCGCTGTTCAGGATGTCATTGCTGGATAACCATGCTGTAATGTGTCGTGTCGACATCAAATCTCCCAGCGCATCGCGGCAGGAGATAGGCAAACGGAAATTGATACCCGGCGCCTCGCCATTTGCCGCCAGAATATCCACCGTTGTGGCTGGAAGTTTGACGGTGATGTCCTTGGTCATATTGCATGTGGTTTCTTCTGGCTCGAATTGCACACTCAACTTTTCATTCGCCATATAGCGGGCCGTTGACCACTTAGCCGTGTCATTCATCATATAATCCCAGACGTTTTCTGCATAAGTGGAACAACTCCAGACCAGGACACAATCATATTTAGAACTGGAATCACCGTCGCTCAGGATGGCGGGGTAGAGATTAATAGATCCATTCGTTGTCGTTTTTGTGTAATCGGAAACTCCGCTGGGGGCAGCATCTAACAACTCAAATGTAGTGGTATATTGAGTCTGGTAGTTACTCATACCATGCAAACCCGTAATCCCGGAAACGCTTGCTTTTGTATCCCCTGTGATTTGGTTAGTGACTTTAATCCAGTAATCATGTGCGCCATCGGTACTCGTGAAATTCATATAGACGGGTTTTCCGCCAAAAGCATCAAAAAAGTAGACTGTATCAAAAATACCGGTCGTACAGGTCATAGAACCTGACCAGCTTGTTGTATAAGATACGGTATATGTCGTTGATGTAGAAAATGCCGTTGAGAGGTTTAATGATTTATTAGACTGTTTAACGCTTCCCAATGTTATACCACATGATGCCATAGCAATTTGACTGCTTAGAAACATCAATATGATAAAAGAAAATGTCAGCGTAACTATTCGTCTGTACATAATATATCGAACTCTCATTTTAGTATATTGAGTGAAAACTAACTATTGCGTTAATTCGCTTTGACTTTAACAAATAGTTATCTGAAGATGTCGTTATTTAATCACAGGGAGGGAAATAGATAAAATAAAAGAATATAAAATAACCTAATGACAGGCTTTGGTGTTTAATTCCTGTTTTATGTGGTTTTATAGGTTTAAATGCTTTGTTTTGGCGTTTTTCCATGCGCAAAAAACCACCTTGCGGTGACTATTCCTTATTGGTGGTTTTGTGATGATGGTCATTTGGATGGTTTATCACGTTAAGTTTTACTATTTTTCTCTTTTTGTTTACACTCGTGCAACCTATTTGTGCGTAAAAAACATTCCGTCTGTTATATTAATATCACTCGCTATGCCCTCAGATTTTAATCCATCTGTACTCTCTTTTTTCTTTTTCCGGAGGCTTGTTGCATCACGCCTTTAGCCATTGCAGCGCCAATTTCTGCGCAAACCACCAACCCTTGTACAAATGGACGGTCATGCATCAGCCACGGGATCGCGCCAAGAGCGACACGGCCACGTATATTTTGGGGCTCCTGTAATGTGTAATCCTCGCCAATATCGGGGATTTCATCACTACACTTCAGCAATTGCTCACGCAGAGAAGGGAAGGGCAGATCTTTCGTTTTTAATGCTTTCTGTCCTCTGGCATCGATAAATATATCGAAGGCATAGTGAGTATCTTCAGTAATAATCGTTGTAAGATTATCCTGTACTTTCATTTCGTATTTTTGTCCCAGAGCCTGGAGGCGTATAATTCCTGCTTCACGCAATGCCAGAAGGCGGCGGATAGACTCGGAAGGGATTGCGGCGTAATTATCGATAAAAACGCGCGCTAATCCTGTTTTGAATCTTTTGCTATCCAGTTCATTCAGGTGGGGAACAATTTCCTCGACCACTTCATGTAGCCGCAGGACGGTATAACGCCAGGGCACTGTATGTTTCTCGCGTTTATTGCGTTCCGCTTCTTCAAGATTTTCCTGCGCCCAGTAAAACGGATCGTGCTTTTTCCTCTCGGCAAACCATACATCACCGAAAGTGTCGGCAGTCAGTGTATTTAGCCCTGTTTGCGCACTCCACTGCGGGTCTGCCTGTTCGAGTTCAGCGACAATAAGCTGGAATACCCGGTCAAGCAGGCCGTCACTGCCTTTGGCTATCTCATGCTCAATGGTATTTTCAGTCACTATTGCTAGTGGTTCATAGGGAAGAGGGCAGTAAAAATCGGCTTCGGGCAGAATACCGGTACGCGACATCAGGGTCAGCTCAAGCCCTTTGCTCTCCGGGTTGAGGGCGAAACGCACGCTTTTGCCGTCATGGGTAATAAATTTTCCGTGTTGAGAGACCACGGCCATTGCAGCATCAAGGCCGCTCAGCGAAGCGCCCATAATGCCTACCCGGCACGGCTTTATTTGGGCTGCCATCAGGCCTGTCCAGGGGCTGGGGAAGAAATCGCGCGGCGAGTCATCGTCTTCAGGCCAGAGATGACCGGTGGCGACAATCGCAAAGTCAAACAACTCAGGCTTCGTGTGGCCCTCCGTCCAAATCTGCACGCCGTTCTCCGGGATCTGTAAATCAATGACTTTACTGTTTTCCCGCACCGTTACCGTAAAACCTGCGCGTTCTGCTTTATCCACCAGCGCCAGAAAGCGGTCGCGATAATAATCACCGAGCATCACGCGAGGTAGAAATTGCCGCTCGTGCAGCGATTCACGCACAATATTAAAACGCGCCAGATAACTGTCGCTTTGCTTATGCAGCCACTCCAGATAGGTAATAAAAACAGGCGGGATCTCAATGCTGGCGATATTTGCCAGCATCAACGTCGCAGTATTCTCATCGTTGTAGGGCATGCCAACCCCCGCTTCTTTCTCCTGCTCATAAAGCGTTATGGCGAGCGGTTCACCACGTTCGATGAGTGAATAGAAGGTATAGATCCCTGTAGGCCCGACGCCGACAATTGCAATATTTTTCATGGTTATCCTGAGACAAAGACGCATAACGATAAGTTTGGTCGAATAACCGGATAGCGCCAAACCCGGCGGCAGGAAATCAGAAAAAAGAAGGACGGCACCTGGCCGGCGCCGTCCTGGATGATTAGAATGTGTAGTTTGCGCTGACCGAGAAGTTACGCGGTGCGCCATAGACGCCATAGGTGCCCAGATAATCGTAATACTCTTTGTCGAACAGGTTGTTCAGGTTAGCCTGCACGGCGAAGTTTTTCGTGACCTGGTAACGGCTGAAGAGATCAACCACCGCATAGCCACCCTGCTTAATACGTGTATCGCCGTTAGGGCCCGCAATATCCTGCCAGGTTTTGTTCTGCCAGCGCACACCGCCGCCGACAGCCAGTTCAGGCAGCATGGGTAACTGGTAGCGAGTGAACAACTTGGCGGTAGTACGCGGTTGCTCCGGGCTAACCGCTACGCCGTCGCCATCTTCGGCGATATAGCGGGATGCGCCGAAAGTGAGCTGCCAGCGGTCGGTCAGCGCGCCGTTGATCTCAAACTCCACGCCCTTGCTGACTGTACCATCTACGGATTTATACGCCGTCTGACCACCGGAGCCCGGAATGGTCTGCCCGGTAGAAACAGCGACTTTATCCTGCTCGGTACGGAATACCGCAAGCGTTGCCGTCAGGCGGGTGTTAAACCAGTCGCCTTTTACGCCCGCTTCATAGCTTTTGCCGGTGGTCGGGGCGAGGAACTCGCTATTGGCGTCGCGTTTGCTGGTCGGCTGGAAGATTGAGGTATAGCTGGCGTAGGCCGACCATTCATCATTGATGTCATAGACCAGACCTGCATAAGGGGTGACGTCGTCAAACTTACTGTTTCGTACCTCATCCGGTTTGCGTTCCAGGTTGTAATGGGCGCTCCATTCCGTCCAGCGCACTCCGAGGATCAGATTCAGTGGGTCAGCCAGTGAAATGCGGGTGGCGGTGTAGAGAGATTTCTGGCGAATAATATCGCGCTGGTACAGCGCCCAGTCAGACCACTCCGGGTAGGCGAGCTTACCGTCGTAGTTGTAGATATTGCCGACGTCCATCAGCCCGTAATTATCTGTCACCGGGTAGGAGTTATCATAGTTGCTGCGCTGTCGGCTGTAGCTGCCGCCGAACATTAGCTGATGCTGGCGACCAAACAGTTCATAGCCGCCGCGCACGAAGGCGTCGACGGAATCTTGCTTCCGCTCGCCGCGGTTCCATCCGCCCCATGCGCCTTGATACAGGTCGGCATTGTAGAGCCCGGTGGTTTTATCCGGGAAGCCGTCGATATACATCAGGCGGCTGTCAAAGTTGGTTTCCGCATGCATGGCGTTGATTTTCGCCTCCCAGCCGTTATCGAAACGCTGAGTCAGGTTGGCGAAAACGCGGGAGGTATCTTCACTGGAGTAGGCCCAGTCAGCCGCGGTGTTAAATTCCCGGCGGAAATCGGTGCGGCTGCCGTCGCTCCACAGGGAAGGGAAACCGCCCCAGGTTGGGCTGTCCTCGTCGCTCTCCTGGTAATCGTAAGCCAGTGAGAGCGTGGTGGAGTCGGTAATGTCCGCATCCACCACCGCGGTGATGAATTTTTTGCGGTAGTGGTTGCGCTCAAGCCAACTGTCGTTGTCCTGATAACCCGCAATCACGCGCCCGCGCACATCGCCGGACTCGCTCAGCGGCGCCTGTAGATCCAGTACATAGCGTTGTTTATCCCAGCTACCGTAAGTCGCGGAGGCAGAGCCCTTAAACTCACGGCTGTCGGCGTGTTTACGCACCATGTTAACGTATGCCGACGGATTACCAGTGCCACTCATCAAACCGGCTGCGCCGCGCACCACTTCGATACTCTCAAAAATTGCCGTATCACCCGCCGTATCGCCAAAATTCCAGCGATCGTCGAGGAACGTCGGCATATCGTCGAAGGCAAAGTTACTGACGAAGAACCCTCGTGAGAAGATATTGGTACGGTGGCTGTCGATGCGGGAAACGCTTACCCCGGTGGTGTTATCCAGTACTTCTTCAATCGAGTTGAGTTCCTGATCCTGCATACGCTGCTGGCTGACGACGCTGACTGACTGTGGAATATCGCGCTGTATCAGCAACATTTTAGTGCCAGTCGTTGTGGTTTTGACGCTGTAATCCTGCGCCTGGCCTTCATCGCCCGGCGCCGTATTTTCTTCCACCACAATAGTCTCATCGCTATCGGTGGTTGCGGCAGACGACAGCGCAGGCGCGAAAGCCATCGCAACAGAGAGGGCGAGCAAAGAAGGGGAGCAACTGAACGGGCGACGCGCTTCCCGGGTCTGATAAGTGAAAGACATGATAAACCCTTAAGTGTGTTAGCGGGGTTGCCCGACAGCAGTACATTGCCGCGCCGGGATTTGTATTTTTAAGTAACCCATCTGCATAAAAATGCGAATGAGAAATATACGCATTAGTGTTTTAGATGTAAATGGATGTAAGCGGATTTTATGAAACGGCGTTCAGATTTGCGGGAAGGGGGCGGAGAGTGATGCCGTAAGGGGATTTGCGAACCTTTGCACCGCGCATGAATGACGCAAAAACGTCATTCAGAAAGCAAACAGAAGTAAAGAATAAGAAAACGTAATTTTTATTACGTATATCTCACGATGTCATTATTAGTTTAGAATATCGTATGATGTATTTTTTATCAGATGATGGTTTATATTTTAAGGTGTCACCTGATGAAAAAAGGATGCTTTCGATGGAAATGAACCAGGGAGGTTCAATGAAAATGGTTTCGTTAATTACGCTGTCATGCGCGGGAGCCTGGCTTGTTTTGCATGGGCTCTGGATGTGGTTGCCAATACGATAATCAGATGGTGAATTATACGATCAGACGCGTTCTGGAGTATCCACGGTTATCTCTTCACAGAAAATGACTTTATCCGATAGCCCGACATATTTTCGCGTCATCTGTTTAATATCAACAATCCATTTATACACACCTGCATTGGCGACGCGCGTACAATACTCTTCGTAACCAATCTCGCCCGAAAAATGTCTGCGAGAGGCCTCGCGAATGAGTGCTTCATTCGCCCGCTGATTAACGCGCTTGACGCTGTATTCCCCTTCAATAATGCGAATGCCGCCGTCACTATCGACCAGGTTCACGTTTCCGGTTGAGACGAAATGAACGTAGAAAACGATATTCTGGTTCTCAAGTTCTTTGATCAAATCATGCAGCGTTATCTGCGTTCTGGCCTCAGAAAATAGAGTGCGTAAAATAATCAATGCCTCAATATAAATGATTGCGGAGGTTATAATAAAGCTAATTAAAGTTAGCACATGTAACCATCTTCTAACAGAGAGTCACTATACGGGCAAAGCGAATCCATAGACAATTAAAATTTGTGTTATCTGCGTCACAAAAAAAGACCAAGCTAAATTATATGTTTCCGCTTTGTTTATTTCATTCATATGGATGATGGAATATATCAACATCATTAATACATATGGTCGATTATTGATCTCATTCAGGCATGATATATCATCAATTATTATGATAATACTTTAGGGGTGTATTATTCATAAGAGTGATATTCACGTAATTATTTAATAGAAAAAATAAGATCCTCAGCGGAAAGTGGCGTTGGCGTGCACAATGCCAGAACCGTTTTTTCAGACAGTGGCATCTGCTGTAAAAACAGCGGCGCGGGTGTACAGCTATCAAATTCTGCTATCTGCCAGATTTCCGCGCCCGCTTGTTTGAGCATCGCCTCTTTGCGCGTCCATATCTGCCAGAATACGGTGAGCTTATCGTCCGCCAGCGTGAGTTGGGTCTGCTCGCCGGGGCTGAAAATAGCATCGGCAATGCGCTGTGTGTTTTTGCGTGGGCGCAGGGCTTCAATGTCACAGCCGACTTCACCTTCATCGCTCAGCAGCAGCACGATATCATCGCCGCTATGGCTGATGTTGAACCATAGCGGATACCCGGCGGTAAAGCCGGGTTTACCATATTTTCCATAGATAATCTCAGGCAGCGGAGTCGGGGAAAGCGCCTCTGCAAGCAGCGTCCGGCCTGCTGTTCTGGCGTTGCCGAAGGATGAAATCTTTCCCCAAATAAGGCGATACATGCTCAGGCCCAGCGCTTGATCACCAGCGAGGTGTTGATCCCGCCGAAGGCAAAGTTATTGCTTTGCAGGTATTCACAATCGATGTTGCGCGCCTCCCCCATGATGTAGTCCAGCGCGCCACAGGCTTCATCCGGCTGGGTGAGGTTGATGGTTGGGGCAAACCAGCCTTCGCGCATCATCTGTAAACTCATCCAGGCTTCCAGCGCGCCACAGGCTCCCAGCGTATGGCCAAAGTAGCTTTTCAGCGAGGAGATCGGTGTGCTATCACCGAAGATCGCCGCCGTCGCCTGGCTCTCGGCCAGATCGCCACGATCCGTTGCGGTACCGTGTGCGGAAATATAGCCAATCTCCTGCGCGCTAATTCCTGCTATCAGCAACGCCTGCTCCATGCAGATTTGCATTGTGTCACGCTGCGGCTGGGTAATATGAGCGGCGTCGCAGTTCGTGGCGAAGCCGACGATTTCACCGTAGATGGTGGCACCGCGTGCTTTGGCGTGCTCAAGTTCTTCTAAAATTAGCGTACCGGCCCCCTCGCCAATCACCAGCCCGTCACGCTTCTGGTCGAACGGTGCCGGTGTGGTTTTTGGCCAATCGTTACGCTGGCTGGTGGCGAAAAGAGTATCAAAAACGGCGGCTTCCGACGGGCAGAGTTCTTCCGCCCCACCGGCGACCATGACCGTTTGATATCCGTGGCGAATGGCTTCCCAGGCGTAGCCAATCGCCTGACTACCGGAAGTACAGGCGCTGGAGGTGGGAATAATGCGTCCGCGCAGGCCAAAGAACAGCCCGGTATTCACCGCCGTGGTGTGCGGCATCATCTGCACATAAGTGGTGCCAGTGATGTTGTTGGTGTGCTTTTCCGTCAGCATCGTGGCGAACTCGCTGACCGGCCCCGTGCTGCCGGTTGATGAACCATAAGCAATACCGGTCTGGCCGCTGGTCAGTACCGGGTCGTCAATCAGCCCGGCCTGCTCCAGCGCCAGCTCGGTTGCGCGGGTGGAAAGCCGCGAGACGCGCCCCATCGCGCGGATGCGCTTACGGGTGTAATGCGCGGGTAATGTGAAATGATCAATTGGCGCGCCCAGCAGCGTGTGCAGGCCGGAATAGACCTGCCACTCCGGCATGTGGCGTACTGCATTTTCATAACCCCGCAGGCCGCGTGAAACGTCCTGCCAGTTTTCACCGAAGGCGGTTACACCGCCCATGCCGGTGATGACGACACGACGTGTCATAACATGCCTCCGTTAATCGAAATCACCTGCCGGGTCACGTAGCCCGCGATATCAGACATTAAATAGCTCGCCAGTCCGGCAACTTCTTCGGCCTGACCCATGCGTTTCATGGGGATCATTGCCATCGCATCTTTGAGCGCGGCTTCTTCCATTGCAATCATGCCGGTGTCAATTAAACCCGGCGCGATGCAGTTGACGGTAATTTTGCGCTTCGCCAGTTCAATGGCCAGCGCTTTGGTGGCGCCGATAATGCCTGCTTTTGCCGCGCTGTAATTCACCTGGCCGCGATTGCCCATCACCCCGGATACGGACGAGAGCGTGATAATTCGGCCACCCCGGCGTGCGCCGATCATCGGCATGATGCACGGCTGAATGACGTTATAAAAACTATCGAGATTGGTGTGGATCACGCTATCCCAGTCATCGCCATTGAGCGCCGGAAATGCGCCGTCGCGGGTTATGCCCGCGTTGCTGACCACGCCGTACCACGCACCGTTTGCGTCCATATCCGCTTCCAGCACGGATAAGCACTGGGCGCGGTCGCCAACATCAAAGCAGAGTAAACGCCCCTGACCGCCGGCCTGTTCGATAGCCGCCAGCGTTTCACGGCCGCCGCGTTCATCGCGATGGTAGTGGACGCCAAGGGTAAAACCGTCGGCTGCCAGTTTCAGGGCGATGGCGCGGCCAATGCCTTTACTGGCGCCTGTGACCAGAACGGAACGGCTCATGCGTTTTCTCCCCGGTTAAACAGCGATGTTAACTCTTCAGATGTAGGTTGGAACGTATTCACCCGGCCCGTCGCCGCGGGCACGTTATCGATCAGAATGGCGCACTCGAAGCTGCCAAAGCGGCTATCCTGCATCAGCAGATGGGCCTGAATATCAAGCGTCGCGTTGGCAGGGAAGTCTCCCGCCTCGCACACCAGTTCGCGCGCGCCAAGCACCATGCCGAGTGTGCTTTGCTGTACCCCCTTGTTCTGACGATGCCAGCCAGACCAGACTCCAACGGTCTGCGCCATGAGCTCCAGCGCGTACCAGCCGGGCAGATTGCCCGATGCATCGAGAAAGGGCGCCAGTACGCCGGTTGGATCGACCGCCACCTGACATTGAACGTCGTCTGCGCTGACCGTCACCACGTTATCAAGCAGCAGCAGGGGAGCATCGTGGGGCAGATAATCCCCGGGCGGTGAATAGTGGCTCATGAGCATCGTCCTAACAAAATACTGGTGTTATTGCCGCCAAAGGCAAAAGAGTTCGAGAGGATCACCGGACGCGCCAGCGGCGCGGCGCGATGCAGCAGGCCGCAGGCAGGTAGCGTCTCATCGGGCGGCGTCTGGCTGAAATCCTGCGGCGGCAGTGGCAGATTATGCTGTAAAATCAGCATTGAGAGTGCGGCTTCGGTCACGCCTGCCGCGCCCAGCGTGTGGCCGGTCAGATGCTTGGTCGAGCTACAGGGAACGGCGTCGCCGAAGAGCTGGCTGACGACGCTTGCCTCAATTTTATCGTTAAGTGGCGTGGCGGTGCCGTGCAAATTGATGTAACCCACCGCCTGCGGCGCAATATTAGCTTCCTGTAGCGCCTGTTGAATCGCACGGGATGCCCCTTCCCCCTCCGGATGTGGGGCAGACATATGCCATGCATCGCTGGATTCGCCCACGCCAAGCAGGGCAATGGGGTGCGGCTCGCGCGTCAGCAGCAGTAACCCCGCGCCTTCGCCAATGGTAATTCCGCGACGATCGCGGCCAAAAGGCTGGCAGCGCGTTGGCGAAAGCGACTCCAGGCTGTGAAAACCATTCACCGGCATACGGCTAAGTGTATCGGCACCGCCGACAATCGCCACGTCAGCCATACCGGCTTCAATTAAGCGGCGTCCGCTGATAATGGCGCGGGCGCTTGATGAACAGGCTGTGGAAAGCGTAAATGCCGGGCCGTCGAGTTCCAGCCAGTGGCTGAGAAAACGCGACGGATCGCCGAGCTCCTGCTGTGCGTAATGCCACGATGTGTCCAGCGTCTGGCTGACATGCTTGTCGCCTTCATCCAGCCCGGAAGTGCTGGTGCCGAGTACCACGGCGATGCGGTCGCGGCCATACTGCTCGATAGCGCGATCAACCTGCGGCTGGATCTGCGCCAGCGCCGCCAGCAGGAGTTGATTGTTGCGGCTGCGATGGGCGGCAAAGGTATCCGGGATGCCCGGTAGTGTCCCATCGACACCAGCGAAGATCGCATCCGGCACCCCCTGAAGCCAGCCCGGACGCGGGCGCATTCCCGGCGCGATACCGCGTGTCAGATTCGCTGCGATCTCCGCGGTGTCGTTACCCAGCGCGTTAATCATGCCCACGGCAGAGATAAAAATCATATCAGTCATCCAGATATTGAATGGTGATGTGGTACTTAAAGGCGTGCTGCTCGATGCTGATGGGCACGCGTTGGCCTTTACGCGTCAGGTAAGTGATTTCGGTCACCTGCTCGCCGTGGGCGTTGCGCAGTATGCGTTTGTCGCCTGTGTCGGTGAGCGTCCAGCCTTTCGGAAGCTGCGGCAGCCAGACGCTAACTGGCCAGTGGCTCAGCATCACATCGGCAAGCACCTGGCTCGCTGGCGGCAGTTGCGGCACCACGATGTTCTGTTCAGTCCGCAGGCCTTTCTCATCATAGGTTAACAGGAACAGACGAATACCCAGCGATGAAAGCCCGGCGAATGTAATGCTGTGTTGATCGGCATTCAGCATTACCATCAGCGATTGCGTCTTGCCGTTAAAAGTCCCGGTCAGTAATTGCTGTGAGGTAAAGGCCGGGGAAATCCCTGGCGCAGGCAGCGTAATACGGGCTCCTGGCTGCAACCATGCCGTTGGGCGAGTGTCATCATGGTCATGGCTACAGCCCGCAAGCAGCAGCGCGGTAGCCAGCGCGATGGCGCGCCAGACATTGCGTATCATCATCGTTTTTCTCTTTTTTTCGTTGGCATCGCCAGCGGCGACAGTAGCCAGGCTGTGAAGATACCGCAGACCAGCACAATCCCAAAACTACTGATTGCCTGCGTACTGCTGAAGACCAGCATGCCAAGCGTCAACAACGTGGTCATCATCGCCAGTGTAATGGCGAGCAGTGAGGTGAGTGGCGTTCCGCGCGGGTTACTGAAGAAGAGGGTGTAGTTAATGCCAATCCCCAGCACCAGCACCAGCGCCAGCATAGAAAAGAGGTTTACGCTGTGACCGCTAAAAGAGAGTGCCGCCAGCCCACAGCTCAGCGAAAGCAGGGAGGGAATGAGGCTAATTAGCCCCTTACGCCAGCCCATCCTCACCATCGCGCCAATGGCAATTGCCGCCAGCGCCACGCCCAGCAGGGCGGTCAGCACGTTGCGGTAAAGGGCGAACAGCGCATCAAAATTCTGCTTACGATCCACCCAGGCGACGCCGGTTTGTTGCTCAGCCAGCGCCCGCAGCGCGGCACTGTTCTGGACACCGTCAACGGGGATCAACACACCGCTGACGCCATGCGGCAGCGTCAGCCACATCAGACGCCAGCCTTCACTCGCCGGGCTGGCGAGCCAGTCGGGTACGCTAACGGGCATCGCGCTGAGATCCGGCGTCATGTCCTGCAATCCGGCTCGATGCAGCGCCCGGTGAATGGTAGGAGCCGCCTCGCGCAGCAGCGCCAGATCCTGCGACTGACGCTCCAGCGAATTGAGTGGAATCGTGCGATAGCTGGCAAAAAGCCCCTGCTGGCGCGCGTTATCCAGACGTGCAGCAAACGCCTCCATCCGCATTAGCGTCTGTTCCGGCGTGTTGCCGTACACCACAAACCATTTCTGATCGACATTCTGACCCGTCAGTTGCGTAATCTGTTTTTCCTGCCGAAGAAGGTGCTGCGGCAAAGCCTGAAGCTGGGCGATGTCATCGTTGACCTGCAACGTCGTGATACCGAACACGGATACCAGAGCCAGCGCAGCAGGCAACCCGTAGATCAACGCCTTTTTGCGCCGCCAGGCGGCAAGCCAGCGCAACAGCAGCCCCAGCATTGGCACCTGACGTACCGGCATGCCGCGACACAGCCATGGATGCCACAACACCACCGTCAGGCAGGACGCGGTCAGCCCGACGGCGGCAAATAGCGCCATCTGGCGAATACCTGGGAAGGGGGCCAGCATCATAATCAGATAGGCCGCGACGGTGGTCAGCAGGGCCAGAAGCAGCGCGTTGCGGACTTTAGCAAGGCTTTGCCATGGTGAGTTTTCCGCGCCGTGTACCATCCGTTCAGTCAGGTAATAGAGCGTGTAATCGGCAGAGATCCCGATGATGCTCATGCTCATCACCAGCGTCATCAGATGCAGTTCGCCAAACAGCAGCAGCGTCACTGTCGTTCCCGCCAGCGCGCCGACAGCGATGGACAGCAGGCTTAACAGCAGTGGCCGCAGAGAGCGAAATACGGCGACGATCAGCAACAGCACGCCCAGCACCGTGGCGACGCCGAGCGTGGAGATGTCGTGTTTCGCCTGCTGGCTGGCATAATCGCTGTACAGCACCGTGCCGCGTGATAACACCTGCGCCTGCGGGAAGCGCGTTTTAAGTCGGGCTTCTGCGGATGTCAGTGACTGCACCAGTTGGTGGGTTTGCTGCATATCAAACGAGTCGCCGCGTAGCTCGCCGTGCAGCAGATACCAGTAGTTACCCTCTTTATCCTGGGACACCAGCCAGCCATCCATCAGGCGTAGACGTTGCCCACTCTGCATCAATGCCAGTTGTGAGCCGCGCATCAGCATCAGCGGGTCGTTTTGCAGCTCTTTACCGCTGACGCCGGAAAAGGCGGAGTAGAGCTGCGCCATGATCCACTGTGCCTGCGCTTCGCCGCCATTTTGCAGGCGAGCGCGGGTGGCGCTGTCAATCATGCCGTTGCGGTGCCGCCAGTAAAATGAGCCCCACGCCTGCTGACTTTTGGCGTCCATCGGCCCTTTCACGCTGGCAAGCAGGGGGGATTGCTCAATTTGCCTGAGCCAGGCCTGCGCGACCTGCGGGTCGGGCGTTTTACCAGGGCTCACCAGCCACATCATCTGTTTATCCAGCCGTTCGATAAACCCATCGTTAAGCCGTGGCGGAATATCGCCGAGCGCCTGTGTTGGCAGCATCGCCAGTACGCTGCTGTTCATCTTCGCGCCGGGGAGCAGCGCCAGCAATGTGCCCAGCATCATCAGGCAAAGAACGGCCCACACCAGCGCCGGACGGCGGGCATTATTGAGCGCTAAAGCGTTGTTGTTCGTCATGGGTCAGGGTTACTGGCGTCAGTCGGTGTTGTGAGAGGCGGATATCGGTGCGATCGCCCTGGTTATCGTTAAGCTCGATGGTTTCGAGGAATTTATCACCGCCGAGATCGATAGAAGCAAAAATCTTGTTCAGCGGCGAAGTGATGGGGGTCAGGCGCAGTGCCCAGTGGGCATTATCCCTGTTTTGTAAATCGATGCGGAAGTTTTCTTCCAGCACTTTGCGATCCGCCTCGAACAGCGCGCGCAGCAGATGGTTAAACTGGAACATCTGCGGGTTATTATCGGCGGTGATCACCTGTGGCGGCTGCCCGTTAACCTGCTGCACCATCCGCGTGTCGTTGAGCATCAGCAGCATCGGAAACGGGGTTTTCTGATCCCACAGCAGGCCATGGTTGCGGGCAATGAGCATCTCGCCCTGCGAGCGCAGCGGCTGCGGCATTGTTTTGATGGTACGGGTCTGTTCGAAGTGTGCGCGAACTATCGGTTGTTCGGTAAAGCGCTGTTGCAGTTCGTCCAGCGTCACAGCATGTACCCACGGAGCAATCAGCAGGCAAATAAGCGGCCAGCATTTCATGGCGTCACCCCCATGCGTTCGAAAAGCACCGGCGGGCTGACGAAGCACATCTCTTTGCTGGCTTCATCGACCGCCACCTGGATGGTGTAGCCGGTGGTGGTGCGCTTGCCGCTTACGGCATCGAATATCTGATAGGCGATACGCAGGCGGTTTTCAAACTCCTCCACATGCGCCCGCACGCGGATGCGTTGCTCAAAGGTCAGCGCATCGCGATATTTCACGCGCGTATCGACCACAGGCCAGACGTAGCCGGAGGCTTTCATCTGGCGATAGCCATAGTTGAACTGGTTGAGCAGTGCCTCACGGGCAATCTCGAAGTAGCGGAAATAGTTGCCGTGCCACACCACGCCCATCGCATCAACGTCATGAAAGGCAATGGTGAGTTCGACTTCAGTGGTAAAGCGGGGATCGTTAAGCACCCGTTACTCCTTATCGGCGGTGTCAGGTAACCGCCAGAAATCAAAAAAGTTAAACCAGTCCAGCGGAGCCTGAAGCGCATAGTGCTCCAGCCGCTGCGCGTAGCGATCGACCGCCTGCTGAAGCGCGTGCTGACGCCCGGCGCGGGGGAGCGGCAATGGGTCAGCGAAGGGTTCGCAGTGAATATGCAGTTTACCGTGCTGTCTGAGGGCAAAAATCAGCAGCGTTGGGCAGCGCAGCAGTGCGGCGAGAATAAACGGCCCCTGAGGGAAGGGGGCGGGCTGGCCCATAAAATTACTCCAGATCACGCGCCAGTCGCCGCCGCGCTGACGATTCACCGCGATGCGATCGCCAACGATCGCCACCCACTCGCCGCGATCCAGTTTCTCTTTGAGCAGCATGGCGGTATCCGGGCCAATATCGGTAACAGGCAGCAGATTCAGCCCGGCCTGCGGAGCCATCTCCTGCATGATCTGTTTGAATCGCTGGGCGTTGTCACTGAATACCAGGGCATTGATGACCCGGCCTTCCTGATGCTGCGCCAGCGCCCGACAGGCTTCGACGTCGCCAAGATGCGAGGCCAGCAGCAGTTTGCCGCGTGGTTCATGCATTGCAAGCGATGCCTCAGCACCAGGGGCGAACACCACGTCATGGCCGAATCGCAGTTCGCCGCGCCAGCCTGCGATTTTATCGAGCATCGCCTCGCCAAAGCGCAGGAAGTGGCGGTAGCTGTTGAGATGCGTACTGCCCGGCTGGTGCTCGCGAATACGTGCCAGCCACTGCCGCGAAGCGCGTCGTTCGGTGGTGGCCAGGAGCCAGTAAACCGCCACGACGGGTTTCAACAGCAGTGAAAATGCGCTACGACCCAGCCGTCGCCAGACCCACAGCATCAGGCGCATGCCCCAGAGTCCCTTCACCTCTTTTTGCTCGGCCCAGTGCAGATTGCGCGGCCGGAACAGCAGCGACGGGATGCGCGTCAACATGCCAAGGAAAAGGCGGGTATGCATTAGCGAAATGCGCACGTTGTCTTTAAACGCGTCAAAATGGGAGACGCCATCCTGTGGATAGGTCACGCGCGTGGGCAGAAAAACGCTAGGGTTACCCTGCCAGAAGAGGCGCACCATCACCTCGGTATCGAAATCCATCCGTTTGCCGAGCGTCACGCGCCGCGCCAGTTGCATTGTGGGGGCAATCGGGTAGACGCGAAAACCGCACATGCTGTCTTTAAGTTGCAAAGAGAGGGTTTCAATCCACACCCAGACATGAGTGATCCAGCGGCCATAGAGGCGCGAACGAGGGATGGAGTCATCGTAAATCGGCTGCCCGGAAATGAGCGCCTGCGGATGTTGCCGTGCCAGCGCCAGTAACGCCGGAATATCCTCAATGGCATGCTGACCGTCGGCATCCACCTGCACAGCGTGCGTATAGCCGGCACTCGCCGCGACTTCAAGACCGCGGATCACCGCCGCCCCTTTTCCTGCGTTTTGTGCCAGACGAATAAGCGCGATATCGGCACGGTTCTGCGCTAGGGCGAGCAATGTGCGCTGTGTGGCGTCATCGCTGCCGTCATCAACAATGATGATGGGTAGCCCGAACGGCGTCAGGCGCGCCAGCACCCGCGACATCATGGCGCCATGGTTATAGCAGGGGATCACCACACAGGCGTTGAAAGTCAGCGACATAGCCGAATTTTCCCGCTGCTGGTGGTGTGGCGAGCATCACCGTCGTGGCGCTGATAGCTGAACGCCAGCACGCTGTGCGCCTCCTGCCATTTGAGCGTCAGAGTGATGCGATTTCCCGGCAGCAGCGGCGCCTGAAACTTAACGTTCTGAATGCTATGGAAGCGATAATCCGGCGTCAGTAAACGCGTCGTGTAGCGCATGACCCATTCCAGTTGTGCGACGCCCGGCAGCAACGGTTGCACCGAAAAATGGCCTTTAAACCAGAAGAGATCGGCAGACAGATGCAGAACAATCTCCGCCTCGCCCGCGCCGGTGAGCTGGCAGGAAATTTCATCGGGCGTCATGGTCATTAAAAAACTCCTGTAATTGGGCGTCGATGCGCTTATTCATACTGTTAACCGGAATGTCGTCAACGACCCGCCAGTGGCGGGGAAGGGCGACGGGCTCCAGCCACGGGCGCAGCGCCTGTCGCCACGACTGTATCTGTGCTCCGCTCGCGCGTTGCCACGCCTGGCGTCGCGCATCATCCACAACCAGCAGCACGCCGATGCTTTGACGGCCATTGCGCGTCAACAGCAGGGCGGCGGCATCGCGTATGCCGTCCAGCGCCAGCAAGCGGCGCTCTATTTCTGCCAGTGAAACGCGTTTTTCGGCAATCTTAACGACTCGCCCACGCCGTCCCAGCAGATGAAAACGCAGGTCGGGAGTAAAACGTAGCTCGTCATCGAGCAGTAAGCCGGAAGGCTCGGCAATCAGCGGCGAAGTGACGCGATACCCGCCGTCTTCCGCGGTAAACGTCACGCCGGGGAACGGAAGCCAGGTAACATCCTCTTCGCAGCGGTGACGCCACGCGAGAATGCCCGTTTCGGTACTGCCGTAAATTTCGTCAGGCCATCTCTCCAGCCAGCCATGCGCGTGCTGCGCATCGTGCCAGTGCAGGGCGCCGCCTGCCGATACGATCATCGCCACCCTGGGAGCCACCAGTTGTGTATCCAGACGTTTGAGAAATGCCGGGCTGCTGATGAACAGATAACGTTGCTGCGCATCGAGCGCCGCCAGTTGTTCTGGCCAGGCGATAGTGGCGGTATGTAACGGCAGACCAAGAGCCATTGGGAGAAAAATATGGAAGGTCAGGCCGTAGAGATGCAGCGGCGATACGGAAGAGACAACCCGGCAGTTGGCCAGCGTTTCGCGAAAACGGGCAGCCAGCAGCGCAGACTCCGCGTCCAGCGCCGTAATGCTCTTGCAGATACGCTTTGGCTGACCGGTAGAACCGGAGGTGAAAAGCTCCAGCACGGCATCGCCTTTTAGCTCAGGCAGTGGATGCTTTTCGTCGTTGCCGCGTGGGGTAATGCGTCGGAATGGGCCATCCCAGGGCAGTTCGCCATCGCTGAGGATGCCATCAAACAGGGCGCTTTGCTCTTTCAACAGCGAAGGGCGATTGTGGCCTGGCAATACCGGGGTTTTCCCGGCATATAGCGTTGCCAGCAGAGCGACGAGAAACAGATAGCTGTCATCAGAACACAGCGCCCAGCGCTGGCCCTCCTGCCGTTTCAGCCAGGCGCAGTGGCCAGAGACGTCATTGCGGAGCTGGCCCAGCGTCCAGAGGCGCTCAGCGGAGCAGGCGACAGGCGTTGTATCGGGGCGATCGGAGGTCAGCCAGTGGGATAACGGCAGAGGGAGAGTCATATTGGTTCCCGCGGTATTACCCGACGGCGCACCAGCCATTCACCGGCCATCAGGGTGGCCATCAGCAGGTAGGCGATCATACCGTTCCATGCGCTCCACAAAGGCATACTGCCGTAGAGCGCGGTGAACAGCGCAATTGAGCCGTTAACGATAAAAAAACCGCACCAGATTTGCGTCACGCGGCGCGTGTAGCGCACGCCCTGCGCCGGGAGGTGCGGATGTTGCAGCCGCGCCAGACGCTCGACCAGCGGCATGGCGCTGAACAGTGAGCTGCCAAACAGCGCCAGCATGATACCGTTCACCGCCACCGGCCAGTAGAGCAGAAGCTGATGTGTTCCGAGGAGCGCGCTGGCGATGCACAGCGCCAGCCCCGCCAGGGCCACGCTTTGCATGACCCGGCGCATTGGCCCGGCGTTGTGCCGCGCCTGGCGCAGACGAAGCAGCAGAACGACGGCCAGCGCTGGCAGTAGCCATTGCAGGCCGTTATGCGCAAGCCCAAACCAGACCAGAAAAGGCCAGGCCAGCAGCACGGCACCGGTCGCAACCCTGATGAGCGGCAGACGCACGAAAAATTACTCGTCCTTTAGCAGGCGTTCGACGGCGTCGACCACATCCTGCACGGTGCGCACGGCTTTGAACTCATCCGGTTTAATTTTTTTCCCGGTTTTCTTTTGCAGATGCACGACCATATCAACCGCGTCGATGCTGTCGAGTTCAAGGTCTTCATACAGACGGGCTTCCGGCTTAATGTCCGCCGGGTCGATTTCAAAGAGTGTTTCCAGCAGGGATGAGACTTCCTGATAGATAGCGTGTTGTTCGGTCATGATGGCATCTCCTCAGGCGCGTTGTGACTGAATAAAGGCGGCAAGCGTTGCCACTGAATAGAAATGCTGACGCATTTGCGTATTTTCGGCAGAAAGCGCAATGCCATACCGGTTTTTGACCGCCAGCCCCAGCTCCAGCGCATCAATAGAGTCCAGACCCAAACCGTCGCCAAACAGGGCGGCATCGTGGTCGATGTCATCCTCGCTTAACTCATCCAGATTCAAGGTGGTAATGATGAGATGTTTAATCTCAGAGTAGAGCTCTTGCATCATTCATTCCTGCACAATGTTTTTTCAACTAATAGGTTTATTAACGGATTGTAATTTCTGTAAAAGATGCCGGTTTAGCGCGCGAGCGGCGAGCGCCGGTTCTTGATTATTCACGTCAGTAAAATCGTCGATACAAATTCGTTCGCCGACGATAATGTCAAATTGCGGTCTGGCTGGCGGCACCTGATACCACGCGCTCTGTTTATCCAGCATGCGCTCGCTACAGTGCACCGTCACGAGACGGATATCGCTGCGACAGCGCACGGCGATGTTGGCCGCTCCGCGCTGAAGCGTCATTTTTTCACCGGGGCGGGTTCGGGTGCCTTCCGGGAAGATCACCAGCGTGTCGCCGCGCTGCAAGCGGGCCTGGCTTTGTGCCAGCAACACGTCGGCTTCGCGGTTAATCAGATAGTCTGCTGCGCGTACCACGCCGCGCAGAAACGGATTCTTCAGCAGCGCGCTTTTCACTAAACAGTCTGTTTCCGGCATGACCGAGGCCAGAAGCACATAATCAAGCAGCGTGGGATGATTTGCCACCACCAGACAGCCTCGCTCCTGACGTAAAATTTCTGCGCCATGAAAGCGATAGCGCAGCACTCCCGTTGCGCTTGTAAACCACAAGAAGGCGCGGAAGCTTACAGAGATGCTGCGGCGTGCGAGGCGACGGCGCTTATCGTTGTCGCCTGCGACCAGCAACAGCAGGTTAAACCAGAACAGCGACAGCAGCAGGCCGCCTATGCCGAACAAAGCAAAACAGAGCCCGGTCATCAGCATTCGCCAGAACTGGCCGATGCGCGCGGCTATCATTTTCGTCTCCAGCACCAGCGCAGCCGCTCACCCTCAACCGTGAAGTCCGCTTTGCCGCTCAGGTAGTGCTGTAAAAATTGCAGGCTTTGCGGTAACGAACTTTCATCTTTTGTACCGCCGGGCGCCGTCTCACAGCGTAATTGGTCGCCAGCCTCAAAGACCCAGGCCGCGGCATAGGCCCAGCCAGGCATATGCGGCGGCAGCGACGCCCGATAGAAGCCGGGTAACGTGCCGTCAAAATCAACCATCAATATCCGCTGGTGGCCTGCCTGAAGCAGACACATCACTTCGCACAGCCCCTGCAGGAAAGTATCACGCCCGGCACTAAGCGAGGAGGAGACAATCGGCTGCTTCGCCGTGATGGTGAGATTACCGACAGCGGCGTTATGTACGGACATCGCGAAATCGGTCGGGGAAATCGCCTGATTGTTCGCCAGCGCATTCAGAATGCGGTAATTTCGCTCCAGCTCCCCGTGGCGGCTGGTGTAGAGAACCGCATCAATGGCGTGGCGACGCAGCAGGGTAAGCCCACATTCAACGGCCAGCTTGCTGCCTGAACTGAGTCGGCGGGCGGTCATCATCGGTAGTTCTACAAGTTTTGCCTGCGGGCTGTCGGGGTCAATGGCATAAGGTGCCTGCGCCCACGACAGCCACTGGTCAGCCTCGCCCAATCCAGGCGCTCTGGCGTTCCAGTCGATTATATTGAGTGCTAATTTCATTGACGCGCGCCGCGGTATATCTATTGTTATTGTCGTAAGCCAGCAATATTGTACAGGGTTGTGCTATCGCAAGCGAAAATATATAGCAGATCGGGAATTACGCATGCTACGGCCCATTTTTTAGGGCTATTCAGAATAATTCACCAGATAGATTCTTCTTAATTGTGGTGCGCGGGGGGTCTGGAGATAAGAGACGAACCGCCCGCACAACGGCTTTTTTTGCGTGGATCATGATTACACGCGACGTGCTGTGCGGGAGGCGCAGGCTTCCTCGGCTAACGGAATAGCTGAAGCCGGAAAGAGCCGGTAGTGCGATTACGCGTTCTGAACTTTCGCTTCAGAAGGGATAAAAAGAGTACTGCAGAAGGGGCAAATCAGGTTTTTACTTTTGTGGACTCGCGAGGCGCTGTGCTCTGCGGTTTTACTGCATTTCGGGCAAGGGATCTTAACCAGGAATGAACTTGTTTTGGTGCGTTTAGGGGCATTAGCCATAAATATTTCCTATGTATTTTCGAGCGCCTACCATACACCCGGATGGCCAGTATCCTTAGCATTTTATGCAATATCAGCAAAATAAGTCAGAAATGCGGGCAGCCAGGCTGCCCGTAATGCTTTAACCGAAGAACATCACCGAGACGCAGAGTAAGCCGACAATCAGCGTGATCAGACTGCCAGGCGAACGGTAAGGCTTGAGTGCTGGAATCAGATAAGTCGAGAGGGTTGGCATGATGAACAAAATCATCGCAATCAGCGGGCCGCTTATTGCGTAGATCATTGAAATCGCATTCGGATTAATACAGCAGACGATAAAGGTCAGCGTGGAAACCAGCAGAATTGACATCATGCGATTAAACGAACGACTTTTACGGATACCTATCTGATTGAGCGAAGATTTCACCATTTCGCTCGCACCTTCAATCACCCCAAAATAGGTACCGAGGAACGATTTAGACATCGCCACAATTGCCACGATGATACCGCAGACTGACAACCAGTGTGGTGAATCCGGCATCATCGCCAACGCGGACAAAATCGTCACGCCCTGATCCTTCGCGCTGTTGATGTAATCGACCGGAATCGAGAGCAGGCAGCTAAAGACAAAGAACAGCACGCTCAGGCAAATAATCAGATACGCCACCTTCATGATTTTTTTGCATTTACCCATCGCAAGATCGCCATATTTTTCCCGGCGATCGATAGCGAACGTGGAGATAATCGGCGTATGGCTAAAAGCGAAAACCATCACGGGGATGGATAACCACACCTGGTGCAGCGTGTGCGGCGTGACTTCCATTTGCCCTGACAGTAACTCAGGTTGCCATTGGCCTGTCAGGTAAATCGATAAAAACAGGAACCAGGCGATCAGCGGGAACACCAGGAAGCCCATCACCTTGATAGTTGCCTGCCGTCCGGCGAGGAAAATCACGTTCAGCAGTAACACAACGCCAAAGCTCACCAGTACCCGCAGGGTGAGATCGATGGGCATATGTTTCGCTATTTGCTCGGTGATGGAGTTGGTGATGGCTACGGCATAGATCAGGATGACCACAAAGAACGCCAGAAAATAGAGCGCGGTGATCACACTACCGATTTTTTTGCCGTAGTAGTAACTGACTGCGCCTGTGATCCCGACATCCGCTGAGGTTCTGGAGGAGAGGATAAACTGGCAGAGTGCACGATGGGGCCAGTAGGTGAGCGGCCAGGCGACCAGGGCAGTAACAAACAGTACCACCGCGCCTGCGGAACCAAGCTGGATCGGCAGGAACAGCGTACCGGCGCCCACAGCCGTGCCGTACAGGGCAAAGCTCCAGAGCGTCTCTTCTTTTGACCAGATTTTAGACATTATGTGAATTTAATAACCATGAATCATAAAAAAACGGAGCGTAATTTACCATAATTATGATTCATGGTGGTTATGAATACTGTTGGGTGTTTTTGCCCCTCACCCTAACCCTCTCCCGGAGGGAGAGGGGACAGATTGTGCACATACGTAATTCACCCTCTCCCTCCGGAAGAGGGCCGGGGTGAGGGCATCAGCGCGCACAATCCATCGTCTGTCGCACACGGCGCTTCATCACCCGATCGCGCAGGGTGTCATACACCCAGTTATAGAGCATGGTGTAAGGCAGGAAGAACAGGAAGAAACCAATTTCCAGCGTCAGCGCCTGCACCAGGGTAACGCCCAGTACCGCCGACACAATGCTCACGCCAATCACGATAAAGCCGCACTCGAATCCCAGCGCATGAAAGGCGCGGATTTTAGCGGTGCGCTTCACGCGGGTTACTGGCCACAGTCGGTCGAAAATGGCGTTGTAGATGATATTCCACACCATCGCTGTGGTCGCGAGAATGATGGTTAAGCCCCCCATTTCCAGCACCGAACGTTGCATCAGCCAGGCGGCAGTTGGGGCGAGGATCGCCGTGGCGATCCCTTCAAAGCACACGGCGTGGAAAATACGTTCCGGCAGCTTTCTGCGGTGCAGGTTATCGTTTTGCATTTTTATTTACCTCAGTTTGTTGCGTAGACAGTTGCGCATTTTATGGGTAAATATGATAAGTAAAAGATAGATTCCATCGATAAAGTAGATAGGTTATGCGCTATTCCCCCGAAGCTCTTACCGCGTTTGTTGAAGCCGTCGACAGCGGCTCGTTTTCTGCTGCGGCTCGCCGCCTGCGGAAAAGCCAGTCCACTATCAGTACCGCGATTGCCAATCTGGAGGCGGATCTCGGCGTTACGCTGTTCGACCGCACGGCCCGTCAGCCGGTGCTGACGCCGGAAGGGCAACGCGTGTTGAGCTATGTGCAGGCCATTTTGTCAGCCAGCGAACGGCTGGATGAACTGGCGGTGGCGCTCAGCAGTGAAACGGAAGCGCGGCTGGCGTTTGTGTTCTCCGATACGTTGCATCCGGATGTGCTGGAGGAACTGATGGTGCAGTTTGACCGCCACTTTCCCCATACGGAGTTTGAGTGTCTGGTTGGCGAGGACGACGATGTTATCGATCTGCTGCAAAAGGGGCGCGCGCAGGTGGGGTTGATTGAGGCGCGGGAAAATTACCCCACGGATATCGGTCATACCCGCCTACCGATGCAGACTCGTATGGCTATCTATGTTTCGCCCGATCATCCACTGAACGTGCAGCAAACCGTGGAGTGGGATCAGCTCCACACCTGGCGTGAACTGCGGCTGAATACGTATCTGGAGAATCGGCCGACACCGGCGCGTGGCCCGGTATGGTCTGCGCCTAACTATCTGATGTTGATGAGTATGGCGGCGCAGGGTTTTGGCTGGTGCGTTCTGCCCTGTGCGTTGGTGGAGGAGTTTTCCCGCTCGGCGCCGTTAACAATGCTGACGCTTCCCGGCTGGCCGATTGCTGTGTCGATCGATTTGCTGTGGAACAAAAGCGCACCGCCGGGCGCAGCCGGAAGCTGGGTCAAACAGTATCTGCAACAGGTTTCAGCGTGACGGAAAACCTTTGTGATTAATCTCACTTTTTTTAAACAATTGCGATAACAGTTGATAACAATCATCTACTATAGCCGGGTTATTTTGCGCTGAGGCAGAGATGAAAGATGTCGTTATCGTAGGTGCAGTCCGTACTCCCATTGGCTGCTTCCAGGGGGCGCTCTCCCGTCATTCGGCCGTTGAACTGGGTAGCCTTGTGATCAACGCGCTGGTGGAACGCAGCGGTATTGCCCCGCACACCATTGACGAAGTGATTATCGGCCAGGTGCTGACCGCGGGCACCGGGCAAAACCCTGCCCGGCAGTCGGCGATTAAGGGCGGTCTGCCCAATACGGTATCTGCAATCACCATCAACGATGTCTGCGGTTCTGGTCTGAAAGCGCTCCATCTGGCGACGCAGGCTATCCAGTGCGGTGAAGCCGATGTGGTGATCGCCGGCGGTCAGGAGAACATGAGTCGTGCGCCGCATGTGTTGACCGACAGCCGTACCGGTGCGCAACTGGGTAATAGTCAGTTGATAGATAGCCTGGTTCATGACGGCCTGTGGGATGCCTTTAACGACTACCATATGGGCGTCACGGCGGAAAATCTGGCGCGTGAATATGGTATCAGCCGCGAGCAGCAGGATGCCTGGGCGCTCAGTTCTCAGCATAAAGCGCGTAAGGCTATCGATTCCGGGCGCTTTCGCGACGAGATCGTGCCAGTGCTTAATCCGCTGCCGAACGGTGCGGCACATATGGTTGAAACGGATGAGCAACCGCAGACCGACCCCAGCGCTGAAGGGCTGGCGCGTCTTTCCCCGGCATTCGATCAGCTCGGTTCAGTCACCGCCGGGAACGCGTCTTCGATCAACGATGGCGCGGCTGCCGTGTTGATGATGAGCGAGAGCAAAGCACGGGAACTTAATTTACCGATTCTGGCGCGTATTCGCGCTTTCGCGAGCGTCGGGGTCGACCCTGCGCTGATGGGCATCGCCCCGGTTTATGCAACACGGCGCTGTCTGGAGCGCGCGGGCTGGCAGCTTCATGATGTCGATCTTATTGAGGCCAATGAAGCTTTTGCCGCGCAGGCCATTTCTGTTGGTAAGATGCTGGAATGGGATGAGCAGAAGGTGAATGTGAACGGAGGGGCTATTGCTCTGGGCCATCCGATTGGCGCATCCGGCTGCCGTATTCTGGTTTCTCTGGTGCATGAAATGATAAAACGCGATGCCCGCAAAGGGCTGGCGACACTGTGTATCGGCGGTGGGCAGGGCGTGGCGCTGGCCGTTGAACGCGATCTTCCGGCTGCATAATCTCCTGGAGCGCTGGCAACTCAGCGAAAGCGCTCAGTTATTCCTTACTGTTTAACTCTAATACAAATGACCTGGTGCTAAGTATTTGCTTACACTTTAGCGTTGTTTGGTCATTGGGTTGGATAAGTCAATTCTATAAAAATCACATTAATAAAATCCTTATTATTATGCAAAATAAAATAACCTGCGTTATTTTATTTTTCGATTGGATTGTAACTAATTGATTAATATTGGCTTTTTTATCTTGTGGGAATTTCAGATTATGAGCGAAAAATGAATTTCCTGTGATGTAAGTCGCATATTTAAAGCATTTCCCATTATTTTTATTGAAGCCGATCACGCCATTTTGTGCCGTATTTTTTGAAACAAACAATTACGATCTCGATCACTAAAATACATGGCTTAAAAAAATAAAATGCAATTCCATAAAAATGAAACATAATTTCAATTGAGGGATAGCAAATGTTTAAAAAAACTCTGGCCCTGGCAGTATTGTGTGGAGCATCTTTTGCGGCATCAGCGGTAACTGTCGATTTACGACACGAGTTTATTGATGGTGGTAAAACAGATAAATCAAATGCTGACCGCGTTTCTGTTTCTCATCGTTTTGCAAATGGTTTTGGTTTCTCTGTTGAAGCAAAATGGAAGTCCGGTGGTGATAATACGGATAAGCCGTATGCTGACTTTATCGGTAATGGTCACGAAGAGGCGATTAGCTGGCAATGGAAGGCAAATAAGAATTTCTCGGTAACGCCGGGATTCAATATTGAAAGTAATGATAGCCGCTCTATTTACAAACCAAATCTGCGCGTTCAGTACAGCTTCGACAGCGGTTTTTATGTCGCTGCTCGTTATCGTTATGACTATACCCGCTATCCTTCGAATGCGGGTAAAGATGACGATAAAGTCAACCGTGGCGATGCCTGGGCAGGTTTTGTTTATGGCGACTGGCGTACCGAGTTGAACTACGTTTATGCGCGTAGTACTGAAGGCACCGCGCGTAATAATAATAAGCCGTATTCGCAGGAATATAACATCAAGCTGGCATACCGTTTAGATAAGAACTGGGCGCCATATGGCGAGGTGGGTAACGTAGGGGTGAATGATCGTAACGACCGCCAGACTCGTCTCCGTGTGGGTGTCGCGTATACTTTCTAATTAATCTTCCCCATTCGTTATTTACCCCGGAGCGGTTAGCCGGGGTTTTGTTTGTTTAAATATCAGGAAAAGATAAAAAAAGGCCCTCCACAAGGGAGGGCAAAGGCCAGTTACAGAAACACTACTCAAATACTCTGTTTAATATCCCGCCATTCAGGCCTGAATTAATTCCCGCTGTGGCGGCAGTTTCGCGATATAGAGCGCAGGTTTGCCGTCTTTATCGGAGCTGAACAGCACCGCGCCATCGTGTGGCAGGAATGACGGATGCGGATGCGTGACCTGGCGGCTGTTTTGCACCGTCGCCCAGGAGGTGTCGTGACGGGCGATGCGGAAATACGCTTTTTTCGCCACGTCGAAACCGTATAAATAGGGATCGTTGTCGATGGTGTAACCGCTGGTGTCTTTTACATCCACTGGCGTGCCTGAACCATCGCCAACCAGCAGCGTGCCGTCGAAGTTGCTCATCAGATGTGAACAGGCAGGCATTTGCATCAGCGCTTCGTTGACCCCGGTATCCGGGTTATAGCGATAGATCGTGCGACCCTGCTTACCTTTCAGATAAGAGACGTAAATCAGCGCCGAACCGTTTGGTACCCAAAATTCGTGGGTGCAGCTTTCGCCTTCCGCATGCTCTTTCACTTTTCGCACGTTGCTGCCGTCTTCATTTACCAGCCACATACGCGCATCGACCAGATCGTGTGGGCCTTCGTGGCAGAACGCGACGGTATTATCGTCGAACGGACGGTAAATAGGGTGGCCAAGCCAGTTCTTCTCTTCGTGGATAACCGAGCTTGCGCCGGTTTGCAGGTCAACCCGCAGCAGGCGGCAGTGCGGCCCTTTATGGAAGAAGTCGTGGAACAGTTGCCAGTCATTGAGCGGCGTCCAGTCGCTTTTGGCGATTTCAATGCCCACAAGTTTGGTGCAGTCGCTGTTGGATACCCAGGTGCCGTAGCCGACCCACTCGTCCGGTACACGATACACTTCGCGCTCAACCAGCGTTTTCAGATTGACTTCCAGCAGGGCGCGGTCGTTTTTTACATAATAGAGAGACTTGTCATCCGGGGAGAGGAACCCCCCGAAGGTATTATCGCCCGCGCCTTCCGTTAACTGCACCGCTTCGGCATTAGCGACATCCAGCAGGTAGTAGTTCCAGTGGCCGTCGAACTCGCCCGCGAAAAGCAGATGGCTGCCGTCATTGAAAAAGCACTTCTGATAGAAGTAGTTACGATGACAGGTGACGTCTGGTGGGGTTAAGCGGGTGACTTCCGCGCCTGTGTCTGGATCGCGGCTGACCTCATAGTTCAGTTTTACCCGCATACCTTTAGCCATGTTGCACTCCTTTTTTCTCAAGCGATGGTGGCATGACGCTCACCGGCCGATGTGGATGTCGTTTTAAAAATATAGTGTCAATTTATCAAAACAGTGTTTCATTGTTTGTGATGGTGGACGCACTTTGTACGAAAAGGCTGAAAATTCAATCCAGAGCAGCGTGGCGTTGTTGCTTTCTCTGTACCTCATCTTTGTTTTTTGACGGATATTTCTCACATTTTGGTCAATTCTTAATATTTCTATTTCACTGAATTAGAAGGTGTTTATTTTTCTGGTGTCGGGTTGTGTTGAGATATTCGTGATCCCATGTGCATTTTTAGAAATATTAAGCAGAAAAAGTGAAACGATGTTTTAATTGTAATTGAAAACCCATTTCATCAGCGATAAGATGGCGACATAGACAAAGCGGAACCTCGTTTCATGCCGCTTAATAATGAGAACAATTTTCTGGAGGTACTTGGTGGACGTAAGACAAAGCATTCATAGCGCACATGCAAAGACGCTGGACACACAGGGTCTGCGTAACGAATTTCTTGTTGAACAGGTATTTGTCGCTGATGAATACACCATGGTGTATAGCCACATCGACCGCATCATTGTGGGCGGTATCATGCCGGTTGCAAAAACGGTTTCGGTGGGCGGCGAAGTGGGTAAGCAACTGGGCGTAACCTATTTCCTGGAACGCCGCGAGCTGGGTGTTATCAACATTGGCGGCGCAGGCACCATCACCGTTGACGGCAAATGCTACGAAATCGGTCATCGCGATGCGTTGTATGTTGGTAAAGGTGCGAAAGAGGTAGTATTCGCCAGCGTTGATAACGCGAAACCAGCGAAGTTCTACTATAACTGCGCACCGGCACACACCACCTACCCAACCAAAAAAGTGACTCCGGATGACGTTTCTCCGGTCACGCTGGGCGATAACCTCACCAGCAACCGTCGTACCATCAATAAATACTTTGTGCCTGATGTGCTGGAAACCTGCCAGCTCAGCATGGGACTGACCGAACTTGCTCCGGGGAATCTGTGGAACACCATGCCGTGCCACACCCACGAGCGCCGTATGGAAGTGTACTTCTACTTCAATATGGATGAAGACGCCTGCGTGTTCCATATGATGGGGCAGCCGCAGGAGACGCGTCACATCGTGATGCATAACGAACAGGCAGTGATTTCGCCGAGCTGGTCTATTCACTCTGGTGTGGGTACTAAAGCGTATACCTTCATCTGGGGAATGGTTGGCGAGAACCAGGTCTTCGATGACATGGATCACGTGGCGGTTAAGGATCTGCGCTAGGTCGCGGGCAGCATAATAACAGTATGCCTGTCGCAAACAGGCGCAATTGATAAGGAATTTAACATGATTTTAGATGCATTTTCTCTGCAGGGTAAAGTTGCGGTCGTGACCGGTTGTGATACAGGTCTGGGCCAGGGTATGGCGCTGGGTCTGGCGCAAGCAGGCTGTGACATCGTGGGTATCAACATCGTTGAGCCGACCGAAACCATTGAACGCGTTACTGCGCTGGGTCGTCGCTTCCTGAGCCTGACCGCTGACCTGCGTTCCATCGATGGTATTCCGGCACTGCTGGATCGCGCTGTGGCAGAGTTCGGCCATATTGATATCCTGGTCAACAACGCCGGTCTGATTCGTCGTGAAGACGCCATCGACTTCAGCGAAAAAGACTGGGACGACGTGATGAACCTGAACATCAAGAGCGTGTTCTTTATGTCTCAGGCCGCAGCGAAGCACTTCATCGCGCAGGGTAAAGGCGGCAAAATCATCAATATCGCCTCTATGCTCTCCTTCCAGGGCGGCATCCGCGTGCCATCTTACACCGCCTCCAAAAGCGGCGTGATGGGCGTGACTCGCCTGATGGCCAACGAATGGGCGAAGCACAACATCAACGTTAACGCTATCGCGCCGGGCTACATGGCGACCAACAACACTCAGCAACTGCGCGCGGATGAAGAGCGTAGCGCGGCGATCCTTGACCGTATCCCGGCGGGTCGTTGGGGTCTGCCGAGCGATCTGATGGGGCCGATTGTCTTCCTGGCTTCCAGCGCTTCAGATTACATCAACGGCTACACCGTGGCTGTTGATGGTGGCTGGCTCGCGCGTTAATTCCGCAAAAATGAGTGATAACCCTGCCCGACGGCAGGGTTTTTTTTGACTGTAATTCACATCAATCCATACTGCGAGAATTGATTTATCCATGTGATTGTTTCGTTTGTGAATCTGATGAAATTAAAATCATTAAAAAACAATAAATTAAAAAATGCTTACTAAAGGTATTCAATTTTTGAAATTGTAATGTCCATCACATAACCGATATGTGCAGCAGTTTGATCCATATCTACGCGATTAACCGCCTGACGTACTGGCGCTGAAATCCCGTATTTTCAAAGTATGTTTCATACAGTGCGGGCAGGAAAAGATGGTTTCGTTAAATAATGATTCGGTAGTCTCTTCACAGTCACTGCGCGATACGCGGCGGATGAACCTGTTTGTCTCCGTTTCTGCGGCGGTGGCCGGTCTGTTGTTTGGGTTAGATATTGGGGTGATTGCCGGGGCGCTGCCCTTTATCACCGATCATTTTGCGTTGAGCAGCCGTTTGCAGGAGTGGGTAGTGAGCAGCATGATGCTCGGCGCGGCGCTGGGTGCGCTGTTTAACGGTTGGCTCTCTTTCCGCCTGGGGCGTAAATACAGCCTGATGGCTGCGGCGGTGCTGTTTGTGCTCGGCTCGCTGGGGTCGGCGCTGGCCGATAGCGTTGAAGTATTGCTTGCCGCCCGTGTACTGCTGGGCATAGCGGTGGGGATAGCCTCATATACCGCACCGCTCTATCTCTCTGAAATGGCAAGCGAAAATGTGCGCGGTAAGATGATCAGCATGTATCAGTTAATGGTGACGCTGGGTATTGTGCTGGCGTTTCTCTCTGATACCGCCTTCAGCTATACGGGGAACTGGCGAGCAATGCTGGGGATTCTGGCGCTGCCGGCGGTTGTCCTCATCGTGCTGGTTATCTTCCTGCCGAACAGCCCGCGCTGGTTGGCGGAAAAAGGGCGGCATATTGAAGCGGAAGAGGTGCTACGCATGCTGCGTGATACCTCTGAAAAAGCGCGCGAAGAACTGAATGAAATCCGCGAAAGTCTGAAGTTGAAGCAGGGCGGCTGGAAGTTGTTTAAAGCTAACCGTAACGTGCGTCGGGCAGTGTTCCTCGGCATGCTTTTGCAGGCGATGCAGCAGTTTACCGGCATGAACATCATTATGTATTACGCGCCGCGCATCTTCAAAATGGCCGGTTTCACCACCACGGAACAGCAGATGCTGGCGACGCTGGTCGTCGGGCTGACCTTTATGTTCGCCACCTTTATTGCCATCTTTATGGTAGATAAAGCCGGACGTAAACCGGCGCTGAAGATTGGTTTCAGCGTGATGGCGCTGGGAACGCTGGTGCTCGGTTACTGCCTGATGCAGTTTGATAATGGTACGGCGGGGAATGGGCTTTCATGGCTATCAGTTGGCATGACCATGATGTGTATCGCAGGCTATGCGATGAGTGCCGCGCCGGTGGTGTGGATCCTGTGCTCTGAAATTCAGCCGCTGAAATGCCGCGACTTTGGTATCACCTGTTCCACAACCACCAACTGGGTCTCCAATATGATTATCGGCGCCACCTTCCTGACGCTGCTCGACAGCATTGGCGCGGCGGGGACATTCTGGCTTTATACCGGGCTGAATATCGCGTTTGTTGGGATCACCTTCTGGCTGATTCCGGAGACTAAAAATGTGACGCTGGAGCATATCGAACGCAAACTGATGGCGGGAGAGAAGCTGCGTAATATTGGGGTGTGAAGGAAAGTTGGGGTGAGTGCGCGCGGATGCCCTCACCCTAACCCTCTCCCACAGGGAGAGGGAACCGATTGTGTTCTCCCTCTCCCTGTGGGAGAGGGCCGGGGTGAGGGTCTACACCTTCGCCAAATACAGCGCCGGCATCCCCTCAACATCTGACGTATACAGCACCCATTGATTGTCCGGCGAGAACGAAGGATGCGGATGCGTCACCTGGCGATCACCGTCCAGCACCTTCCAGCTACTGTTGTGCTGGCATACCGCTTTCTGATCCCCGGTTTGAATATCAAATACCCAGATAAACGGATCGTTGCTGCCATTGTGCGGTGCGCCATCGCCGACGACTAACGTGCCGTCATGGTTACTCATCAGGTGAGAGCAGGGCGGGATCGCCATCAGCAGCGTATTCTCAAGCGTTGCAGGGTCAGCGCGATATAAATAGCGCTGCGGTGCGTTCTCCTGATGTGCCACGTAATAAAGCGCAGAACCATTCGGCACCCAAAATTCATGGGTAAAACTTTCGCCGGGTTGATGCTGACGTACTTTTCGCAGGTTGCTGCCGTCGGCATTGATTAGCCACATGCGCGCATCGATCGCATCGCGCGGGCCTTCGTGGCAGAACGCCACGGTACTATCATCAAACGGGCGGTAAATCGGATGCCCCAGCCAGCGCTTCTCCTGCAAAATAGTGCGCTGTTCGCCTGTTTGCAGGTCGATGTTGATCAGGCGGCACTCTGGCTGCGTAAAGTAGAAATCGCGGAATTTGCCCCAGTCGGTCAGCGGCTGCCAGTCGCTTTTTTTGATTTCGATGCCGACCAGTTGGGTACAATCGCTGTTGGCGACCCACGTACCATAGGCAACCCAGGCGTCATCGACTTCATAAATCACCTGTTCTTCCAGCGAATCGAGATCCACGCGCCTTAACTGGCGGCTGTTTTTCACATACCACAGCGCCTGGTCGTCGGCGGAAAGAAAGCCGCCAAAGGTGTTATCGCCTTCGCCATCGGTTAACTGCGTGGCGCGCTGCGTCTCAAGGTTCAACAGGTAATAATTCCAGTGCCCCTCAAACGCACCGCCAAAAATGAGTTTGTTGCCATCGCGGGTAAAACACTTCTGATAAAAGTAGTTACGGTGACAAATAATATGCGGTGGCGTCAGGCGGATAACCTCATGCCCCGTTTCGCTGTCCGGCTGTGAACGGAAATTCAGCGGAATGACTTTACCTTTCATCAATCAGCTCCTGATAAAAAAATACCCCGTCGCCGAAGCGCCAGGGTATTGAGAAATAAGGTCGGGATTAACGCATGGCGCGACGCAGAATACGCTCCGCCTGGCGCTGGAAGTCGGTGGCGGCATCTTCCACGGATTTCTGACCATAATCGATGTATTGCAGTGTGGTGCCGAACTGGGCGACGATCTGCGGGTCATCAAAGTACGGCGACACGCTCAATTTGGTCGGCAGAGACTGCGCCAGACGCAGGCCGGATACCGCCGGGTCATCCTCTTTGATGATGCCGTCTTCGGTCAGGAATGTTACCGCCGCCTTGCTCAGCGGCACGCCGCGCTCCAGGCCCAGCGTATCGACCGCTTCTTTGTTGTTAAGCAGGAAATTGATCAACTTCGCTGCCGCTTCCGGGTTTTTCGTCGACTTACCGATAGAGAGCATCTGCGCTGGTTTGAAGAACAGGCCCGCGTCGGTTGCGCCTTCCAGCATCGGGTAGTTACCCAGTTCCAGTTTTGCCGGCGGCTTCAGGTTGTCGGAATATTTGTTGATGGTGGAGTTCCACATGTAGGTTCCCCCCCATTCGCCCTGGATCCATGGCTTCATTTCGTACATGTTGCTCTTACCGAAAGAGGCGTAGTACTTGGTATCCGGCATTACGTGGCTGTCGATGAGCTTTTTGTACATCTGGAAAAACTCATTCCACTGATCTTTGCTCCAGGCCAGTTTTTTGGTCTTTTCATCAATGGCAGCGGTGTTGTACTTCTGCACCATATAAGAGTTCAGCAGCGCCAGGGTATCCTGATGCTCAAGCACCACCGGGTAGTATTGCTTACCCAGCTTGCTTTCGAAGGTTTTGCCCGCTTCCATTAGCGCGTCCCAGGTTTTCGGGTACTCCACGCCAGCTTTTTTCCACGTTTCATCGTTGAAGTAGAACACGCGCGCAGTCACGGAAATCGGAATGCCGTTCAGCTTGCCGTTCACCGTGGTGGTTTGCAGCTCTTTGGCATCGAACTGGCTCAGGTCGATGACATCTTTCATTTTATTCAGGTCATAGAAGCCATCGCCCGTTTTGGAGAAAATCGGCAACCAGTTCCAGTTGGTTTGCATCACATCCGGCTCGGTACCGCCTGCAATCTGGGTGGTCAGACGGGAGAGGTGACCATCCCAGCCGGTATATTCCGCTTTAACGTTGATGTCCGGGTTCTGTTTATGGAACTCTTCCAGCGCCTTCAGAGTGACCTGGTGACGGCCATTGCCGCCCCACCAGGACATACGTAAATCCACATCTTTTGCCATTGAGGGTAAAGCAGTCAGTCCCAAAACGGTGGAGATTGCTGCGCTTAAAAGCACTTTTTTCATTTTAATACTCCATTAAAGAGAGAGGTTCTGTTCTGTTTTTGCGTCAAAGATATGACACTTATTCATATCAAACTTGAAGTACACTTTACGGTTAAGCCCTTTATCAATCATTGGCTTAGCTTCATCCGATGGAATGCGCGCCGTCAGTTCGTAGTTGGCTACTTTCAGATAGACGAAGAACTCATGGCCCATGTTTTCCACACGAACCATTTCACCCGTGCAGCCGCCTTCGGCATAAGGCTCATCCGCCACCGAGACAAATTCCGGGCGAATGCCATAGAACACATCTTCATTTTTATGGCCTGCCAGTTTCTGCTCTAACTTCTCACTCAGCGGCAGGAACTCGTCGCCGATGGTCAGATAGAGGTGCCCCTCTTTTTCCACCAGTTTACTGCTGCGAATGTTCATTTCCGGCGCGCCGATGAAGCCTGCGACGAACATGTTTTTCGGCTTGTGGTAGAGGTTATCCGGCGTATCGACCTGCATGATGTGACCGAGCTTCATGACGCAGATGCGGTCGCCCATGGTCATCGCTTCGGTCTGATCGTGGGTGACGTAAACGGTGGTCGCCGGTTTGCCCGATTTCTTCAACTGCTTATGCAGATCAGAGATACGGATGCGCATCGACGCACGCAGTTTGGCATCAAGGTTGGAGAGCGGTTCATCGAACAGGAACACGTCTGGTTTTTTCACAATCGCACGGCCTACGGCCACACGCTGCGCCTGGCCGCCGGAGAGCTGGCGCGGCAGCCTGTCCAGCAGTTCATCCAGCTCCAGGATTTTCGCCGCTTCATCGACCTGCTTGTCGATTTGATCTTTCGGCATTTTGCTCAGCTTCAGGCCGAACGCGAGGTTCTCGCGCACGGTCATGTGTGGATAGAGCGCATAGTTCTGGAACACCATCGCAATGCCACGCTCTTTCGGCGCGAGGTTATTCACCACTTTCTCGCCGATGCGCACTTCACCACCGCTGATGGTTTCCAGCCCGGCCAGCATGCGCAGGGTGGTGGACTTGGCGCAGCCCGATGGGCCGACGATCACCATAAATTCGCCTTCAGCAATTTTAAGGTCGATACCATGTACCGCTTTGAAGCCGTTGGAGTACACTTTTTCCAGTTTGTTGAAAATCACTTCAGCCATGATATATCCCTCTTAACCTTTAATTCCGCTGCTGGTCACGCCCTGTACGAAGTAGCGTTGAGCCAGGAAGAACACAATGATGGACGGCAGAATGGAGATGCTCGCCATTGCCAGAATTTCGTTCCACGGCGCACCTTCGGTGACGTCGATGGACATTTTCAATGCCAGTGCAATCGGATACTTATCGACGCTGTAGACGTAGATCAGCGGGCCGATAAAGTCGTTCATAGACCACATGAACTGGAACAGTGCGACGGAGATAATGGCCGGTTTCAGAATCGGCACCACCACGTACCACAGCACCTGGATAGAGTTACAGCCGTCAATCTGTGCCGCTTCTTCCATGTCGCGCGGTACGCCGCGCAGGAACTGAATCAGCATGAAGACGAAGAACCCTTGCGTGGCGAAGGCCAGCGGCAGGTACAGCGGCATGTAGCTGTTCAGCATGCCCATTTCGCGGAACATCAGGTACTGAGGGATCAGCAGTACGGTGCTCGGCAGCAGCATGGTGGTGATAAGCGTGGCGAACCAGAATTTCTTCCACGGGATTTCGAAGCGGGCAAAGCCGTAGGCCACGATAGTGGAGGAGATAATGGTCAGAATCACTTTCGGGATCACATACTTAAAGGTGTTCAGCATGTAATGGCCGAAGTTGTATTCGGTACCGGTTTTCCAGCCGTTAATAAACCCTTCCCAGGTGGCGTTTGCTGGCCACAGGCCCAGGGTGGTGAAGATCTCATGGTTCGGTTTGAACGACGCCGAGAACATCCACGCCAGCGGGTAGAGCATCAGCAGGCCGACAAACAGCAGGATGGTGTAGCGAACCCAGGCGCTAATCTTTTCGCGTCTCAGGGTGCGGGCAACCTCACGCTCAGCGATGCTTCTTGCTTCGTCGATTTGTTGAATATCAGCCATTTTTGCCTCCCTTATCGGCGGAGTAGAAGACCCAGTATTTTGAAGACTTAAAGGCGATGGCGGCGAAGACCGCGACGACCAGGAACAGAACCCACGCCAGCGCTGCGCCATATCCCATATCGAAGTATTTAAACGCGGTGTCGTAGATGTAGAGTGAGAACAGGTATGTGGAGTAGGTTGGGCCGCCGCCGGTAATGACATACGGGCCGGTAAACTCCTGGAACGCCTGGGTGGTTTGCATGATGAAGTTGAAGAAGATAACCGGCGTAATCAGCGGCACGGTCACTTTCATAAACATCTGCCATTTGGAAGCGCCATCGATCATCGCGGCTTCGTACTGTGATTGCGGAACGTTTTGCAGTGCGGCCAGGAAGATAACCATCGCGGAGCCAAACTGCCAGACGCGCAGCAGAGTAACGGACATCAGCGCCAGAGACGGCTCGCCGAGCCAGTTAATGGCGTCAAAACCGAACACCCCGAGGAAGCTGTTAAGCAGGCCGTCGATGGCAAACAGGGCGCGCCATAATACAGCGATGGCCACGGAGCTGCCGAGAATAGACGGAATATAGTAGGCGGTACGGAAGAAACCGATGCCGCGTAATTTAAAGTTCAGCACAAACGCGATGCCGAGCGCAAAAGCGAGCTTCAGCGGGATGGTTAAAAATACATATGCAAACGTCACGCCCATAGATTTCCAGAAGAGCGTATCTTCGGCAAACATATAGCGGTAGTTCTCAATGCCGTTAAATACCGGCGGACTCATCAAGTCATACTCAGTAAAACTGAGAAAGAAAGATGACACAAACGGGAAGGCCGTAAAGATTATCAACCCAATGATATAGGGCGAAATCCAGGCCAAACCCAGCATTCTGTTTTCATTCATAGATACCTACCTGGCAAACAAGTTTGTAAAACGGATTGAGGTTCGGTCATCGCTCCACACGAGGGGCACGGGGCGCGGAATTTACGGTGTTAGCTTGGTGTTTGTCATACTTTTCTTCCATGTAATTGATTGTTATGTAAAGCGTTTCTAATGCTTCTTCCTTAGGTGGAACTTTGCTGTTTCAGAACTTGTGCTTTTTTAGTCTCGTTTACTAAAACACCGTTTTAATTTTATTTTATTGCTATTTGTTTCTGCGTCATGTGTTTAATGATGGAAATGTGATCGAAGTCGAAACGATGTTTCAATTAAGTGAGGTGGGTAGGATTTCTGTTGCGGTGGTATGGAAGTAGAACAGACAGAGAATGGTTTTTTTAATCATGGTACAAATGATTTGCTAATCGTTAACAGGCTAATGCTTAATTTCTTGAAGTAAAAAAAAGCCCTCATGAAAGAGGGCCTCTGGCGGTGAAATGAATTTCTTATTTAAGAAAATCCATGCGCATCGGCGTGAAGGTATCTAAAAGCGTACCGGCTTTCAGGCAGACACAGCCGTGCATAATATCCGGCTTTTTATAGAGCGTATCACCTGCGCGAACGACATGCTTTTCGTCACCGATGGTGAACTCAAATTCGCCGGAGAGCACGTAGGTCAGTTGCTCGTGTGGATGGTTATGCATCGGGCCAATGGCGCCTTGCTCAAAGTTGACCTCCACCTGCATCATTTTGCCATCGTGAGCGAGGATGCGACGGGTAACACCGCCGCCCAGGTCTTCAAGGGTGGTCTCTTTATGAAAAATAAACATCAGGCAGTCCTGTATTAAGTTGAAACAATGTTTCATTTAACTTATCCCAGAATGGATGAAAAAGAAATTCACAGCGGGAGAAGTGGAAAGTTGATCACAACTTTGCTTCACTGGGAAACACGCGAAAAACCGAGGCAAAAAAAATGAAAACGATAGGGCTGTTAGGCGGGATGAGCTGGGAATCGACGATCCCCTATTATCGGTTGATTAATGAAGGCGTAAAGCAGCGTCTGGGTGGGCTGCATTCGGCGAAAATTCTGCTGCACAGCGTTGATTTCCACGAGATTGAAGCCTGTCAGTCGAGCGGCGACTGGCAGCGTGCGGGCGACATTCTGGCGCAGGCGGCAAAAGGGCTGGAGCAGGCCGGGGCAGAAGGCATTGTGCTGTGTACCAACACCATGCACAAAGTGGCGGATCAAATCGAGCACGCTGTGACTGTGCCGTTTCTGCACATTGCCGATGCGACCGGACGCGCAATCCAGAAAGCGGGAATGAGTAATGTTGCGCTGCTTGGCACCCGTTACACCATGGAGCAGGATTTCTATCGTGGTCGGCTGCAACAGGAATTTGCTATCAGCACGCCGATTCCGGACAGCGACGACCGCGCGCGTATCAACCAGATAATTTTTGATGAGTTGTGTCTTGGCACTTTCAGCGAGGCGTCACGCGATTATTATCTCGGAGTTATTTCCGCGCTGAAAGAGCAGGGCGCGCAGGGGGTGATTTTCGGTTGTACCGAAATTGGCCTGCTGGTGCCTGCGGAACTCAGCCCGCTGCCGGTGTTCGACACGGCGGCTATCCATGCGGCAGATGCGGTGGACTTTATGCTCTCCTGAGTTTCCGAAACGATGGGGAGATGACTCCCCATCCCTGTCTGCATTAAATGCTGTTAAGACTAGGGCTGAACTCTACGTGCAGGGTTCCGCGATAGTATCCGGCGGCTTTGTCGGTGATGCGGAACTTATCGACGATCAGCCGCAGCGGCGTGGGCGCGCAGAGCACCGGATAGGTGATGGTAGGCAGGCGCACCGGGCGGATCTGATCTATGCCGTTTTGACCACCCATGAGGGTGAAAGTATTGGTGTTTGCTATCGACATCCAGCCCCTGGTGTGGGGGTTGAACATCTCAACGCGATAATCAATCCGCTCCGCTTCGTCTGTGCCGCCTGTCGTGGTGTTATAGATAGAAAAGTAGCCGTTCCGCCGCGACGGCGCCGCCTTCCCCTCATCATTGAACGATAACGTCATACTGTCGCTGTTGGAGTTGTAGCCATCGTAAAGACACATATCCAGATTGGTCACGTCCTCGACAAAACTATTACCGGTGACAGAACCTGTCGGGTGCAGATCGAGCTGCACCAGTGGGTTAGCCCCGTTAAACTCCGGGAAAAAGATATCTTGTTTACCAGTGGATTTCCCTTTAAGGGTAATGTCGGCGGTGTAGGTCGCATCGTTTCCACCATCATACTGGAGCTTAAGCTGGCCTTCCCACACGCCGCCTATGGGAAGCGCATTCATTTCGCTCTGCGTTATGTAGACCGTCAGTAATTTCGTATTGGTGTTGACTGCGCGGACATCATTATAGCAGGACCAGGCGTTATACGAGTTTATCGCTCTTTTGCCAGCGCAATATTCAACATTCGCGGGGTCTGAACTGTCGTAGTAAGCATTTTCAATGTATGCCTGCAATGTCAGTCTGTGCTGCATGTGGCTACGTTTTTCCGTCAACACCATAGAAATGGTTGTTCCGTTAGACTGGTGCGTACACGTTTGCTGAATAGAGGCGTCGGAACAATAATAGGAAGCGTGGCCAGCACTGTAATTAGCCTCTCCGGGATAATTACGATCCCATAGATAAACATCGGCAGGGGCGCCTGACGGTATCTCGTACTCCTGCAACGTCGAAACTGACAGTGTTGGCCCAACGGGCGTGACAGCTTGCGTGTAGCCAGATACCCCTGCCATGAGACCACAAATGCCTAAAAATGCCGTTAATTTCATTGTACACGCTCCCTTTGCGCGGTTTCCAGCGCCTGTTTACGCAGCGACTGTTTCAACTGAGCCTGAACCTGAATTTGCGGCGGCAACTGGTCGTAAGCGATGACTGAGCACGTGATGTCTCCGGCATAACGAATGCTGGCGCGCTTCTTCACCACCTTCAGCGGGCATTTCAGGAAAGATTGTCCGGCAAGCACGTAGAGATCTTGCGACGCGCCCGGCATTTCCAGCGTGAAGCCGCCGTTTTCAGCCAGTAGCAGCATGGCGCTGTTCAGGCCAATTATCGGGAAGCGTTTCACCGAATCCGGCAGCAGCAGACGGCCGATATAGTTGTAGTTAAACGAAGCGGACACCTCGCGATAGCGCAGCTTTCCGGGCAACAGCATCAGATTCTGTTTACCTGAACCGGTAATCAGATTTGTCGTCCCGCTCTGGTGCTTACGAGAGCTGTCGCTGACTTCCACATAGCCCATCTCGTAGCTACTGTAAGGGAAAAGAACTGACTCATCGCCCGTCAGGCTGGCTTTACTACCGTTTGCCGCAGCGTCAATGGAAAGCTGTGCCTCAGACTCCGCCTCAATGTTTTTCACGGCCACCAGAACCGCAGCAGAAGGATCACCGTTGCCGGGACGGCCAATCTGGATGCCGTGGCGACTGATGGCGAGCGTGGAACTGTAGCTGCCGGTAAATGCCGTTGAGTGGTCCTGGTTTTGTCGGTCGTAGCTATCACTCAGGTTAGCGCTCAGGTTGCCATAAAGGCCATCAACTCGCCCGTTTAGGCTGCTGTCCAGCGTGTCGGTGTTGATGCCGCCGAGGGTCACGCCCACTTCCCGGTGGTTAACATTGTCGTCATACCAGGTGCGGGCCAGGTTCCAGGATGCCTGGTCTGCGCTATTGTTGCTGGTGCGGTAATCGGTGCTGATCGTGGTGGTATGGCTGCGCGCATTGTTGTCCTGACGAGGGGTTTCGTTGAACGTAAACATCAGGTAGCCGCCATTATCGTTACTGTTGCTGCCGCCATCATCGCGCGTGAACACGCCCAGGTTGGTGTTGACTATCCAGTTATTGAAGCTGAAAGAACGCGTGGCGGTAAACTGTACGCTGTCAGAGGTCGTATTGGCGTCGGTCTGGCTAAAATAGTTGCTGGCAAAATCGCTGTTGTTGTCCCAGCGCGTGTGGTAATCGGCATGGTTGCGGGTGCGGTTCCAGTTCAGGGCGAGGTTCCAGCCAAACACATTTTGGGTGATGCCGGCGCTGATGCTTTCAAAGCAGTTAAGATCGTAATCATCGGCATTGCTGTCGCCGGAACACTGTCCGCCGCTGGTGTCTTTACGGTAAAAGTTAATGGCCGGGCCGCTGCCGATGCGCCAGTTTAGCTGCTGCAAATTACCGCGTCCGCCCTGATCGTTGTAGAAAAAGCCGCTTTGCAGATCCAGAAAACCAAAGTCTCCCAGTGGCGGCACGACGTGACCGTTAATCTCGGCTGAAAAATCATTGTCCACAGAGGCGACGCCGAGCATCATTTCGCTTTGCGTCGTGACGGGGAAACGTATCCCCGCCTGGGCTGCGGTGGCGTTATCTCTCTCCTGCTCATCGTAGTCGGAGGTATCTGCCAGTTTACCGGCCTGTATAAACCACTGAATATGGCCGTCGCTCAGGTTGCCTGTTTTGGTGAACGGCACCATCTCTGTGCGCGCCAGTTGGTTGCTTTCATAAATCTTTAATTGCAGCGTGTAGCTGCCCGCCGGGAATGACGAGGTGTCAAGCGTCTGGTTGCCCCCGTTCAGGTAAAATGAACCCAGCAGTTGATTGTCGCGATAAGCATCAACGCGGGAGCTGCGTGACAGCAGCACGGTTACCGGCGTCCCCTGACTTGCCTGTTCGCGGTTGAGGTAACTCAGGGTGGAGCCAGCGCGAACCCCGTCAAAGGCGTCAAGCGGCAAAAAAGAGAAGTTAAAGTTGCCGCCATCGAGATTAAACAAGCCACGGCTGTCCATGCGGCCGCCCTGAACATACAGGCGGCTTAAAAAATCGTAGCGGTAGTAGAGTTCGTTAACGTCAGCGCTGGTTTCGGTTTCACCGTCGCTTTCGCTGCTATTCAGGCTCCAGTATCCGCCAATATAGCTGTTTTCCGTCACGCCCAGCGCGCCGGTACCCTGCAGGTAGGCAGATTTAAAATCGTCCTGAATAGCAACGTTAAGATCCTGCTGATGAATAAAGGCATTAACCACACTTTCGTCATGAGCCGGGGTGAGGTACATCAGGTTTTTGCTGTTATCGGGGTACCACGATTTATTCAAAAATAGCGTGACTGCGTTTTGTTCATCATTATAAATCAGCGCCACATCGTCGGGGTTGAGATAACCGCAGCCGGGGCTGTTGTTAATGGATGAACAAGCCAGCTCTCCATTTCGCGCCAGCGGTTGGCTTAGCCTGGCGGTAAGCTCGGGAAGGTGGCTTTTATCGTCGTCATCTAACGCCATCGCGGCAATGATTTTCTGAGGGGCTTCGAATTTAACCGTGTCAATGTTGACGGTCGCGAAGAATTTACCCAGGTGGCGCCCGGCCAGGTAAACGTCGACATACTCCTGTTGACCCAGAACAATCACTTCGAAGCCAGGGGGAATTTTATCTATGCGCGCATTCGCTGTATTCAGTACAGAGAATATGAGCAGGCCCAGCACTGTTTTTTTCATTATTTGCCACCGTCCCTGGAGTCGAAATAATAAGCCGAAGGTGCCCTTCGGCTTATTACGCATTTATTTGCGTATTATTGGTACAGATAGATGCTGACTACGCCCTGATATGTCCCGGTAGCCAGGGTGCCCTGGGTTGTCTGAGAGAGAACCAAAGGTTTAGCGACAGAACCGGTTTTAATCGCATCAGCGCCGTTCGGGAACAGATCGGTCGCGGTCAGCGTGGTATCGGTTGTGGTCAGGGTTGCACCGCCCCATTTAACGGTCATTGGTACAGTGGTACCGCCCAGGTTGTTGGTCAGTAAGAAATCATTGACCAGTCTCATTTTTACATCTTTCGTGGTATCGTTAGCCCAGATTCTGGTTTGCAGAGAGTACTGTGCCAAACCGGTGCCAGGGAAGTATTGCATTTCAATACTCTTCGGCAGCGCAGTGTTGTCCGACATAGTCATATCCAGAGCGGCATCGACGTTTGCAGTGACGGTAATATCTTTCTGTACCGCAACGGCAGAACCCATTACGGATACCAGCGCTAAAGCCATTAAGGATTTAGAAATTGTACGTGTCATTTATTCATATTCCATGTTGTAAAAATTAATGGATGGCAAAGTCTTTTGAATCCTTCGACTTATTAATCCAGTTCCAATATTGAACAACGACGCGGTCGTAACCCAATATGTTCGGGAGGGTATAGCTGACGCGAGGGTAAATATTTTTATTAACCTCCTGCCATACACAATCTTTCTCGGCCTGGCCTTTCTTACACAGCCCGGTCTTTAATATTTTGAATCGCTGGTTGCCATCATTTCTGATTTTGCCGTCGGTTTGTAAACTCATCGCCAGTTGCGGATGGGCGGGGGGAACGCTCACCAGCACACCCCAGATAAGATTCAGAGTGACCTGTGATTTTACGTTTGCGGTATTCAGTGGATCATCCAGTTGCGGGACTGCCTCTACTTTTACCCGATATGTGGCCTCTTCCTGAACGGGCTCCATCGCGACAATGCGAACCATTTTGCTGGCTCCGGCGGGCAGGGCGAATTTTGGCGGCATCACGACTATTGCGTTAGGGTCGCCGGTTTTTATTTCAGTTTCTTTTTCTTGCGGGGTATTTCTGTCAGAGACAATCAGTATGGTCGATTTAATATATTGTATTTCATTAGTTCTGGATATTACTCTGATACTGCCTTCGCCCTGATCATTCATATCAACAGACATGGGGTATACTGACATGTTAGCATGACAAACAGGGGCTGCGCAGGCCATTAAAATGGTACACAGACTAAAATTACGTATCATTGTTTTTACCTGAGAGTAAATTAATACGGTGGCGGATAATAAATAAACTGGAATAAACACCAGTATTAGTAAATAAAATTAATTTATGCGGCGGATGCTATCTCTGGTATGAGGAGTGTGGAAGTTAGTTTTTCTAATGATAAATATTAGTATAAATATAATAATATTGTTTGTTTATGGCCGTTGGTATATTTATAGAAAATCTTGATGTGCGTAAGGAAGTGATTTTTTGGCGTGATCTGTCTTTTGATAATATTATATTGTCAAAAAAATAAGATATTGTACAAATTGTGCTGTCGGTAGATTTCATGCACCTCTCAGAAATTAAAGCTCTGTTTTAAACGGGCAAGAATGATGGATTTTTCGTCAATTATATGTTTAGTGAAAGCATCGACTAATGCGGATGCGGGGCGGTGCTGTGGGCGAATAATATTGACTGTGAAGGGAATGGATACGGTGAAACGACGGATCACAATTCCGCTTCCGGCGTAATCCAGTGCGGTAAGAGGGTTGACAATGGAAATTCCCACTCCCGCGCGCACCATCGCGCAAATGGACGCGGCGCTGTGGGTTTCGACTACCATTCGTCGGCGAATATCGTGTTCATTGAATAACGAATCCAGCAGTTGGCGATAACTGTCCGTTCGCGACAGGCTGATATAGTTTTCTCCCTGAAAATCCTGTGGCGTTAAAATCTGCTTTGCGGCGAGGGGATGCCCGGACGGCAGAACGCAGACTTCGTCCAGAGAGAGTAATTCCGTGCGCTCCGTCCCTGCGGGCGTGTGTAGCGTTTCCGTTAACCCCAAATCATGGCGCTGGGCTGAAAGCCACTCCTCCAGCAGCGGTGACTCCTGCGGGACAATTTGCAGGCTGACATCCGGGTAGCGCGCCAGAAAAGGCTGGATCAGTAGCGGCAGAAACGATTGTGAGAAAACCGGCAGGCAGGCAATCGACAGCTCGCCCTGGCGAAACTCGCGCAGGCTTTCCGCCGCGCTGACGATGCGATCGAGCCCGTACCAGGATCGTTGTACCTCTTCAAACAGCCTCAGCCCCTGCACGGTAGGATGTAAGCGGCCACGGCTGCGTTCAAAAAGCTTCAAACCGAGCACTTTTTCAAACCGCGCCAGTTCGCGGCTGACGGTCGGCTGCGAGGTGTGCAGCAGGCGAGCGGCTTCCGTCAGGTTGCCGGCGGTCATCACCGCATGGAAGATTTCTATGTGACGCAGATTGACAGCGGGCATGAGAGACTCCTGGTTTGTGCGTTTTTTTCCCCTCACCCTAACCCTCTCCCTCAGGGAGAGGGGCGGGGTGAGGGGTATATCATTTTTGCATAGACTTACCATAAAACGATATTTTTTATTCCCATTATCCTGTGGCGTAATCGATTAAAAGCCTTATCTGACCCGGAGCCTTGTATGCCACGCCCGCTTAACAGTACCGACACCGATTTGACCGCAGAAAACCTGCTGCGCCTGCCTGCTGAATTTGGCTGCCCGGTTTGGGTTTATGACGCGCAGATTATTCGCCAGCAGATTGCCAAATTGAGCCAGTTTGATGTGGTGCGTTTCGCCCAGAAGGCGTGCTCTAACACGCATATTCTGCGTTTGATGCGTGAACAGGGCGTTAAGGTTGATTCGGTGTCATTAGGTGAGATTGAGCGCGCGCTGGTGGCGGGGTATCAACCGGGTGAGCATTCCGACGATATCGTTTTCACTGCGGATATGATCGATGAAGCTACGCTTGCGCGTGTGCATGAACTGAAGATCCCGGTTAACGCGGGTTCCGTTGATATGCTGGCGCAACTGGGTGAGGTATCGCCTGGTCATCGCGTGTGGCTGCGTGTCAATCCGGGCTTTGGTCACGGCCATAGCCAGAAAACCAATACCGGTGGCGAAAACAGTAAACACGGGATCTGGTACAGCGATCTGCCTGCCGCGCTGGAGGTCATTCAGCGTTATCAGCTCAAGTTGGTGGGGATTCACATGCATATCGGTTCCGGTGTGGACTATGCCCACCTGGAGCAGGTATGCGGCGCGATGGTGCGTCAGGTTGTTGAATTTGGTCAGGATCTGGAGGCGATCTCCGCGGGCGGTGGGCTGTCTATTCCCTATCGTGAAGGCGAAGAAGCGATCAACACCGATCACTATTACGGCCTGTGGAATGGTGCGCGTGACCAGATTGCGAAGCATTTGGGGCATCCGGTGAAACTGGAACTCGAACCGGGCCGTTTCCTGGTGGCGGAGTCCGGCGTGCTGGTAGCGCAGGTGCGCAGCGTGAAAGCGATGGGCAGTCGTCACTTCGTGCTGATCGACGCCGGGTTTAACGATTTAATGCGTCCGGCGATGTACGGCAGCTACCACCACATTTCAGCGCTGGCGGCCGACGGGCGTGATTTGTCACAGGCACCGCTGATTGAAACGGTGGTGGCCGGGCCGCTGTGTGAATCAGGGGATGTGTTTACCCAACAGGAAGGTGGCAAAGTGGAAACGCGCGCGCTTCCTGCGGTGAAGCCGGGCGATTATTTAGTGCTGCACGATACGGGCGCATACGGGGCGTCAATGTCATCGAACTACAACAGTCGCCCGCTGCTGCCGGAAGTGCTGTTTGATAAGGGGGCAGCGCGTTTAATTCGCCGCCGCCAGACCATTCAGGAATTGCTGGCGCTGGAACTGTCGTAAAACGGCCCCGCAGCGACCGTGTCGCGCAACACCAGCGTGCCGGTAAACGGCGGGATGGTTTCAATCGGCTCGTCGTTGGCGAGCCTGATGGCCTGATCGATAGCCGTGACGATCATGTTATCGATGGGAAGATAGACGGTTGAAAGCCCGGGTTCGAGCCATTTCGCGCTCGGCGCGTCATCGAAGCCAAACAGCGAAATATCCTGCGGAATATGCAGCCCCGCCTGGTGTAACGCTTTGGACGCGCCCAGCGCCATATCATCATTACAGGCAAACAGCGCACTGAATGTCACCTTTTCGGCCAGCAGCTCGTTGCATTTTTCATACCCGCAGGTCATCCCTGCATCGCCATATTTCACCTTCGCGGGATCCCATGCAATGCCATGTTTCTCCAGCGCATTGCGATAGCCTTCTAAACGCGCTTTCCCGGTGGGGGTGTGAATAGGAACGGTGAGACAGGCGATATCCCGATGGCCCTGGGAAATCAGGTATTCCACTGCCTGAAACGCGGCATCCTGCTGTTCGAAAAAGACGCAGCGCTCGCGCGCCTGGCTGACGTCGCGGTTGATCACCACCAGCGGCATGGGAATGGAATCGATGAGCGACATGATGGTTTCTTCGCTCATAAAACGAGTGTAGAGCACAATCGCATCGCACTGGCGATCCGCCAGCATCTGCACCGCCTGCTTTTCTCGCTCTGGCTCGTCGTGCCCGTCGGCGACAATCAACTGCTTGCCCCACACTTCCGTCTGGCGTGATGCCTGCTGTAACAGGCGGCCAAAATAGAAGCCGTCAAAAGTGGAGACAATCAGCCCAATGCTGTTGCTGGTGCGGTTTGCCAGCGAGCGCGCCAGAAAATTTGGCCGGTAGCCCAGCTCTTCCATTGCTTTGAACACCTGTTGACGGGTGCTCTCTTTTACCTGACCTGTGCCGTTCAAGACGCGGGAAACCGTTGCTTTCGAAACGCCAGCGCGAATTGAGACATCCAGCATTGTTGTCATTGTCTGTTCCTGATGCCACGTGATTTCCGCAGTTTATCACAGACATTCAGGGGCATATGCCTTGAGAACGCGGCAAATAACTATCGGGATCACGGTTTTTGAAGCGAAGTGCATGAACAGCGAGGCGGTTGAGCACACGTATTGCCGTCTCACTCTCTGTGCGTCTCTTCCCACACCAGGCGTTGACAGTCTCCGAGATCCCGAACATAAAAATACCTTAGGGCTTCTGTTTCGCATGCTCTGTAGGGGGAGAATACATCCAGCCAGATGGTGACGAGCAGACAAAGGAATTGAGTAAGAAATATGAATATGATTAAAACTAAAGTAATGAAATTCATGATAAAGTCTATTTTTCTTAGGGTCTTACCTTTCTTAAAAAAAGAAAGCCCTATGCTTATCATGGCAAATAAAAAAATGGGAATGCCTAGAGGAAGAACTATTTGATAACCGTTGAAGTAAATAATCTGTCCATAGTGAAAGATAGATGTAAACTGATATATGGCCATATCTTCAACTGTTGATTTTATAAACCATATTGCCAATATAATTACAAAAACTCCAGAGAATGGTATCTTTATTTTGTCCCAGAATGAAATGATTGTGTTTTTAATTTTGTTTTTTATCTTTTGTGACATTCTTACTAGTTCCTGACCTGATAAAGAAAGTAGTTTTCATGACCAAAGTGTTCTCTATGCCAATACTGATTTCGAGACTGTTCGATAAACGCATCTTTGATGATGCTTTTTAATTTTACGGATGCCCCTAAACTACAATCCAGTTTGTTAAGTTTTGCATTTGCTATTATATTAAACGACAAGATTAGTCCTGTGGTTATAATTATTGATAGTGGTGATAAAATTAATAGGTTCCAAACGATAAGTGTTGCCAGACTGGAAACTACCAGCTTGGCAGCATCCATTGCTATATCCCCTAAAAAATCAATCAGATTATATTCTGACTTTAGTATTAACTCAACTCCCCGCCATGCCAGTGAAAATTAGATACAAAATTTGGCACCATTAATAATCGCTGATTGTATGCCTCTCCTACCAATCCCCAGTTCCAGCATCTGGAGATTATTTGCCCGGTAACGTGTACTGTTAAGTATTCTGCGCAGGCCGGAATAGCCGCTGATTTTAATATATTCAACCCCATTAACCCGGTACGGTGTAGCCTTGATGAAGAGAGCTCTAAGATTAAGACAAATTTTATTTGTATCTCGCCAGGTCATGAGTAATGTTGTGTTTCGCAAGCCATTCCAGGCATCTTTAATATTACCCGCTCCCATTCGATATGACATAAAATCATCGGTGTATCCAATTAAATCATTTACAACGCCCTGAGCTTCATCAATAGTCAGCAACAGAAAGTATTGTGTATTATTTTCCATCATCTCTTCCAGCAGTGGAAGAGATTGTAAGAATGCGTGTTCGGGGTAGAGGCTATTGATCTGTTGCCGTCCAGATAATATATCGCCTAAATAGTCCCCCATACTATCATTTCTAAGCATTTACTCACTCCATGTGGTAATCCATATCCAGATATTAAAGAATACGATCTTGCCAAAAACTAAAGGCACAGGTGCCGGCAATATTGTGGTCCCAGTTGATAGATTCGTAGGAAAAAGCGACTTTCTCCTGCATTTCACCCTCCGGTTCAAGAATGCAGTGTGGAATAACAAAGTCTATGTTGGTTAGATGGGCCTTGGTGAGTTTTATTTGATAACAACGTTCATTACGTCCTTCAGGAGAGGTGCGATAGATATCAAATTCGCATTCTAAAGTTTCGTTATCAGAAATCGCTTTACCTAACAATGGAGATGACTTATCGAGAGGCTTCACTATAATCACCTCGTGGTGATTGACGTTTTGTATCCTGCTTATTGAATGGGAAAGTGCGTAAACAAGTATTTGATCTCTATGGCTGACTTGTGCCTTATTTCCCACTGATTCTAAGGAAGAGCATCCTGCAGATATAAGTCCCTGAGTTTCACCTTTAAGGGTGAGATAAACAACGTTAGCCATGATGCTGAAGCCTCCTTAACAAAAAAATTCATTTATTATTTCCATAAAAACTAAAACTAAATGAGAGGCAATGCATAAACAGGATTTTTTAGGAAAAGCGCCCGGGCTAGTTGGCGTTGCGGCGGTTTGAGAGAGTTAATATGAGTTACACGTTGAACAACAGAAGAATAAGACGGGCGCGCGCAGCGCTACCCGTCTGAACACCTAGGCCTTATCCCCTTCCGCAGGCGCTGAAACCGAATGGCGGCGTACCAGCGTAGGGCTAAACAGATGCGTCACATCAGGCAGGGGGCGATTTTCCGCCAGCGCCAGCGCCAGTTCAGCCGCCTGTGTCGCCATGGTGACAATGGGGTAGCGGATGGTCGTCAGGCGTGGGCGGACGTAGCGCGACACCAGCACGTCATCAAATCCAATCAGTGAAATCTCTTGTGGAACGTCGATGCCGTTATCATTCAGTACACCCATGGCGCCTGCCGCCATCGAGTCGTTATAGCAGGCCACGGCGGTAAAGTGCTTCCCTCGACCCAGCAGTTCCGTCATCGCCTGTTCGCCGCCGCTTTCGTCGGGTTCAGCGAAGGTCACTAGCCTGTCATGACAAGGCAACCCGTTCTCTTTTAGCGCGTCGTAATATCCCTGCAAGCGGTCTTCCGCATCGGAAATGGCGTGGTTCGAGCAGATATAGCCAATCCTGGTATGTCCCTGTTGAATCAAATGGCGGGTGGCGAGCCATGCGCCGTAACGGTCATCCAGCGCCACGCAGCGTTTTTCAAACCCCGGTAAGATACGGTTGATCAGCACCATGCCGGGCATCTGCTTCATTAACCCGATAAGCTCTTCATCGGGGATCATTTTGGCGTGAACCACCAGCGCTGCACAGCGGTGGCGAATGAGCTGTTCAATCGCCTGACGCTCTTTTAATTCATTGTGATAGCCGTTACCGATCAGCAAAAAGTTGCCCGTGTGGTATGCCACCTGTTCCACGGCTTTTACCATTGCGCCGAAGAAAGGATCGGATACATCTCCGACGACCAGGCCGACGGTTTCCGTGGACTGTTGCGCGAGGGCGCGTGCGTTGGCATTCGGATGATAATTGAGCGTTTCCATGGCCGAAAAAACCGACTGACGTGAGGCATCGCTGGCTTTCGGGGAGTTGTTGATTACGCGGGAGACGGTGGCGACAGAGACGCCAGCCAGTCGAGCCACATCTTTGATAGTCGCCATACACTGCCTTAATTGATGGGTAAACGGTTACACACCTGTAGTGTTACGGAAATTACGCGCAGGTTCAAGGTTGGGATCGTTTTCCTGTGCATCCGCCCTGCATCGTTAAGCGTGCTATCGGCAGATAATTCGAAAAAAACGAATACAAACTTTTGCTTACACTTTGCGAAGGGCTGTTGCGGTTCTCCGCTGGAGAAACGCCTTGTGGGATTGTTACTCTGGTTATCCCAGAGGTATTGATAGGTGAAGTCCTCCGCAAGGTGGACTGACTTGAATTACACCAACCTGCGCAGATGCGCAGGTTTTTTTTTGTCAAAAAATCGGGGTTTGCTGCTTTTCCGCTGTTTTCTCATGTACCCTGCTTGCAGAGAAAACTTTGGCAAAAGGAGTTGGTATGCTTATTGGCTTTTTCCGGCAGCTTTTTAAGGTTCTGTTTCGGGTCAGGATGACTGGCGACACAGCGGCGTTAACGCAATCGAAGGTGCTGATTACCCCAAACCATGTTTCATTTATTGACGGCATACTGCTGGCGCTGTTCCTGCCTGTGCGCCCGGTATTTGCGGTCTACTCTTCGATTTCGCAAAAATGGTTTATGCGCTGGCTGGCGCCACTCATCGACTTTGTGCCTCTCGACCCCACCAAACCCATGTCTATCAAGCACCTGGTGCGCCTGATTGAGCAGGGGCGTCCGGTGGTCATTTTCCCGGAAGGGCGCATTTCTGTCTCTGGTTCGCTGATGAAAATCTACGACGGCGCCGCTTTTGTCGCGGCAAAATCGGGCGCGACCATTATCCCGGTACGCATTGAAGGCGCAGAACTCACCTACTTCAGTCGCCTGAAAGGGCTGGTAAAACAGCGTCTCTTCCCGCAGATCCAGCTGCATCTTCTGCCGCCTACGCGCATCGACATGCCGGATGCGCCGCGCGCGCGCGATCGCCGCAAAATTGCCGGTGAGATGCTACATCAAATTATGATGGAAGCGCGGATGGCGGTGCGCCCGCGTGAAACGTTGTTTGAATCACTGATTAACGCGCAATACCGTTACGGCGCGAAAAAACCGTGTGTGGAAGACATTAATTTCCAGCCCGATAGCTATCGCAAACTGATGACTAAAACCCTGTTTGTGGCGCGTATCCTTGAGAAATACACCCAAAAAGGCGATCGCATCGGCCTGATGCTGCCCAACGCGGGGATCAGCGCAGCGGTTATCTTCGGCGCGATTGCGCGCGGGCGTATTCCGGCGATGATGAACTATACCGCTGGCGTGAAGGGGCTCTCCAGTGCGATTACAGCGGCTGAACTGAAGACGATTTTCACCTCGCGCACCTTCCTTGATAAGGGCAAACTCTGGCATCTCACCGAACAGTTAACCCAGGTACGCTGGGTGTTCCTCGAAGATTTAAAAGGCGATGTGACGACTGGCGATAAGCTGTGGATCTTCTCGCGCCTGTTGCTGCCGCGCCTGGCGCAGGTGGCGCAAAAACCGGAAGACCCGGCGATTATTCTCTTTACCTCGGGTTCTGAGGGGAACCCGAAAGGCGTGGTACACAGCCATAAAAGTATTCTGGCGAACGTCGAGCAGATTAAAACCATCGCTGACTTTACCGCCAACGATCGCTTTATGTCGGCGCTGCCGCTGTTCCACTCCTTCGGCCTGACGGTTGGGCTGTTTACGCCACTGCTGACCGGGGCGGAAGTATTCCTTTATCCAAGTCCGCTGCACTACCGCATCGTGCCGGAACTGGTTTATGACCGGAACTGCACCGTACTGTTCGGCACGTCGACTTTCCTCGGGCACTATGCGCGATTCGCTAACCCGTATGATTTTTACCGTTTGCGCTACGTGGTGGCGGGAGCGGAAAAACTCCAGCAAAGCACCAAAGAGATATGGCAGGACAAATTCGGCCTGCGCATTCTGGAAGGCTATGGCGTAACAGAATGTGCGCCAGTGGTCTCCATTAACGTGCCGATGGCGGCGAAGCCGGGCACGGTGGGTCGTATCCTGCCGGGAATGGACGCGCGTTTACTGGCGATACCGGGGATTGATAAAGGCGGACGCCTGCAACTGAAGGGGCCGAATATCATGACCGGCTACCTGCGCGTGGAAAATCCAGGCGTACTGGAGAAACCGAGCGCAGAAAACCAACACGGCGAGCTGGAAGAGGGCTGGTACGACACGGGTGATATTGTCGCCTTTGACGAGCAGGGCTTTGTGCAAATTCAGGGCCGCGCCAAACGCTTCGCTAAAATTGCGGGTGAAATGGTGTCGCTGGAGATGGTCGAACAGGTGGCGCTGGCGGTCTCGCCGGAGAAAATGCATGCCACGGCCGTGAAAACGGATGCCAGTAAAGGGGAGGCGCTGGTGCTGTTTACCACCGATAATGAGCTTACCCGCGACAAACTGTTGCAGTACGCACGGGCTCATGGCGTACCGGAGCTGGCGGTGCCACGTGATATTCGCTGGCTGAAACAGATGCCGCTGCTGGGTAGCGGCAAGCCAGATTTTGTCACGCTCAAAGGTATGGTTGAAGAGGCAGAACAGCATAATGAGTGAGTCAGTACACACTAACACCTCCATATGGTCGAAAGGCATGATGGCGGTGATTGCCGCCCAGTTCCTCTCGGCGTTCGGGGATAACGCATTGCTGTTTGCCACCCTGGCGCTGATGAAGCAGCAGTTTTACCCAGACTGGAGCCAGCCTGTCTTACAGATGGTGTTTGTGGGCGCTTACATTCTTTTTGCGCCGTTTGTGGGCCAGATTGCGGACAGTTTTGCTAAAGGCCGCGTCATGATGATGACTAACGGTCTGAAGCTTATTGGAGCGGCCAGTATTTGCCTGGGTGTGAATCCATTTATTGGTTATCTGCTTGTGGGGATTGGCGCGGCGGGTTATTCCCCGGCGAAATACGGCATTCTTGGCGAGCTGACCACCGGGGATAAGCTGGTGAAAGCCAACGGCCTGATGGAGGCCTCGACTATTGCCGCGATCCTGATTGGCTCGGTGGCGGGCGGCGTGCTGGCCGACTGGCACGTGATTGCGGCGCTGTCTGCCTGTGCGCTGGCTTATGGCGGCGCGGTGGTGGCGAACCTGTTTATTCCGAAGCTTGCGGCGGCGCGTCCGGGGCAGTCGTGGCGTTTTCGCCCAATGACTCGCAGCTTCTTCAGCGCCTGCCAATCCCTGTGGCGTAACGGTGAGTCGCGTTTCTCCTTACTGGGTACCAGCCTGTTCTGGGGGGCTGGCGTCACGTTGCGCTTCCTGCTGGTGCTGTGGGTTCCGGTGGCGCTTGGCATTACTGATAACGCCACGCCGACTTATCTCAATGCGATGGTTGCCGTCGGGATTGTGGTCGGTGCCGGGGCGGCGGCAAAACTGGTTACGTTGAAAACCGTTGCCCGCTGTATGCCTGCGGGGGTGTTGATTGGCGTTGTGGTGGCAATTTTTGCCCTGCAACACGCGATTCTGCCAGCCTATGGATTACTGTTTATCATCGGGATTTGCGGTGGTTTCTTTGTGGTTCCGCTGAACGCGTTATTACAGGATATCGGTAAACACACGGTTGGCGCGGGGAACGCGATTGCAGTGCAAAACCTCGGCGAAAACAGTGCGATGTTGATTATGCTCGCGCTCTATTCCCTGGCGGTGATGGTCGGTATTCCGGTGGTTGGCGTGGGCATTGGTTTTGGCGTATTGTTTGCGCTGGCGATTATCGGCCTGTGGCTGTGGGGGCACCGGCGGTAAGCATGAATCGGGTGGCGTTTAACGCCACCCGCTGAGTTTACATGCCTGACGGCGTAGCATTTTTCGGATACTTCACGGCATACGAGAACGGCAAACTGGTGCTCTCTTTCCCCGCCAGATGCAGTTTCCAGCTCAGTTCTCCGGTTTTGGTATTGTACTGCGCCTGACCATACTGGACATTTTCCACTGTAATATCGCTGTTGGCGCTGACCGGGATTTGGTCGAGAAGGGTTAAATCCACGGCTTCGGCGTAGCTGTTTTTCACGTTCAGGGTATAGCTGAAGTTGCGTATCGCATTGTCGTTAAAGATAGAGACCGCATTCTCTTTCTTCTGTACCGTTTTACGCTGAATAATCAGTTTCGGGTCACGATTAAGCTGAATGTTCAGTGATTTACCATCTTCCGGTGGCTGTAAATAGCCGACGCCGGTGCGATTGTTGCCAAAGAAAATCTGGCTTTCTCCGGGGATTAAATTCAGATCTTCCCACGCGTTAATCTGCACCTGCAGATAGGCATCGTTGCTGATTTTCGGAATCGCAAAGAAGCGATAGTCGCCGGAGACAGACTCTTCTTTAATCACCACCGTGCGCGCGTTGTTATCGCTGTCGATTTGCCAGGGAAGGGTCAGCGCGTAACGCACGTTCAATGCCGTGAAGTTATTCGCAGGCTTTGTGGCAGACGCTTTGTAGCGACCAGGGGATTTTGCTTTTGCATCAGCGGCGGCTTTTGCGGCGGCATAGGCTTCGTCGCGAACCCTCGCTTCCTTGTGCGCCAGCGATTGCTGGAAGGCGGTATCAACTGAGCTGCTGCCGCCAGCATAGCCCGAGATTATATTGCTCTCGTCGCGGACATCCACGTACTGCGTTTCAAGGCGCGGTATCGTCAGACGAGTATCCGGCTCGCTGGTGGAAAGCACCAGCTTAACGTTTTTCCACGCCAGCCCCGAATGCTGACGAATGCTGGCCTTATAGACCAGGCGCAGCGGCTGGTTGATGGCGCTGGCGTGAATATCGTACGAAGGCACCCAGGTGGCTTGCGGCGTCATATAACGAACGACGGCATGGCTACTGACCGCTTTTGGGGTATAGATTCGCGCCACAATCTGATTGCGATAAACATCGCCCGAGAAATCGTGTTGCTGACCACGCTCGTCAATTTCGGTTTCTTTTTCCGCTATCCGTTGTTCCAGCTTACTGGCGGTAAGGAGGAGCTCGCCGTTTCTCTCTTTCACCATCTGAAGGTATTTGCCTACCTCAGCAGCGCTTTTGTTAGTGAGCGAACGGTTATCTTCCAGCACTTTTATTTGCGCATTGATGTTGTTTTTCTCTGCGATAAGCTCCGCAAGCTCCTGCTTCGCGCATGTGAGTTGCTGCTGTAGATCCGCTTTTGGCTGGACGCTTTGCTGTATCAACTGCGAAGAGAGCACGGTGACACCGTTGTCCATGGCGATGGCGATGCTGTCAGAAAGCAAGGAATCGGCAACCTGTGTAAAGGTAATTTCGCTCTCTCCGGCGGGAAGATTGAGGGTCTCTTCACTTTGCAGGCTCGCGCCGCGCAGGTAGACGGTTACTTCTTTAAGCGAAAGCGGCTGCGTAAGCTGCGCAGACCAGGCCGATGAAACAGACGCGCCTGCCAGAAGCAGGGCGAGGGGAAGCGGTTTTAAAATAAACATAGTTGTCCTTAACGAAGAAAAACGCCTGCGTGGCGTGAGTGCAAGTCTATTGCGCATCGTTAAGAAAAACGTGACAAAAACGTGTGAATGAATTCTGAAAAAACGAGGCCCGACGCAAAACGTCAGGCCGGGGAATTACGGTGCCGGATAGGTATAAACCTGATGCACCGCTTCAATCTCCGCTAACACCTCTTCGCTCAGCTCAAGATGATAGCTCTCGACGTTGGTTTTCAGTTGGTCAAGCGTGGTGGCGCCCAGCAGGGTGCTGGCGACAAACGGCTGACGACGTACAAAAGCCAGCGCCATCTGCGCCGGGTCGAGGCCGTGACGTTTAGCGATATCAACATACGCCGCCACCGCTTTCTGCGCCTGCTCGCCGCTGTAGCGCGTAAAGCGGCTAAACAGCGTATTGCGCGCCCCGGCGGGTTTCGCGCCGTTGAGGTATTTCCCGGTTAAGGTACCGAAAGCCAGGCAGGAATATGCCAGCAGTTCCACGCCTTCAAACTGACTCACTTCCGCCAGACCGACTTCATAGCTGCGGTTTAGCAGGCTGTAGGGGTTCTGAATGGTGACGATGCGCGGCAGGTCGTGTTTATCCGCCAGATGCTGGTAACGCATCACGCCGAAGGCCGTTTCATTGGAGACGCCGATATAGCGAATTTTCCCGGCGCGCTGAAATTCGGTAAGCGCGTCCAGGGTTTCCAGCAGGGAAACCGCCGGTGCAGAGTCGGCCCAGCTATAGCCGAGCTTGCCAAAACAGTTGGTTGGGCGCTGTGGCCAGTGTACCTGGTACAAATCCAGGTAATCTGTTTGCAGACGGGTCAGACTATCGTGCAAGGCTTCGCGGATATTTTTGCGATCCAACGCCTGATTCGGGCGGATGCCGCTGTCGTTATTGCGCGAAGGGCCGCTCACTTTGGAGGCCAGTATCAGCTTTTCACGATTGCCGCGTTTAGCAATCCAGTTACCGACGTAAGTCTCGGTTAAACCCTGCGTTTCCGGGCGTGGCGGAACCGGATACATCTCGGCGACATCAATCAGGTTGATACCCTGACTTACGGCATAATCGAGCTGTGCGTGGGCGTCGGCTTCACTATTTTGTTCACCAAACGTCATAGTGCCCAGCCCAAGCGTGCTTATCTCAAGTGAGCTGTGGGGAATACGGTGGTAGTGCATAGCCAGCTTCCTTTTTCTGAACAACGTCAGGAAATCCCCGACAAAGGAATATAAAAATGGCAGAGGGAGAGTGAAAGGGGAAGTAAAAAATCAAAAAAGGCCAGCAGGGCTGACCTCTTTTCTTAGCGTCTGATGATTTGCGAAACGTCGTCGCGATTGATCTGCATTCTGTTGCCTTGCTGATCTTCATAGCTAATCAGCCCGGTGTCGTCGTCGACCTCCGGTTTTCCGTCCGTCAGGATCATTCTGCCATCCTTGGTTGCCATCACATAATCACTGCTGCAACCCGATACTGCAAAAGCCAAACCCACTGCGGAAATCAACACCGCCCATTTTTTCATCCTTAATCCCCTTTTATGGCCGCACGTTTATCATTGTAGTGATAACTGATTATTATGAGAGCATAAAGCAGGAAAGTCTTAAAAAAATAAGACACAGCCCTCAAAAGAGGGCTGGAGAAGGCGTTACAGAGGATTCTTTTTGTTGCGGATAAGGTTGAGACTTTCGACGCCAATGGAAAAGAACATCGCGAAATAGATGTATCCCTTCGGCACATGAATGTCGAAACTTTCCAGAATCAGGGTGAAACCGACCAGAATCAGGAATGAGAGTGCCAGCATTTTCACCGACGGGTGACGGTCGACGAAATCGCCGATCGGACGTGCGGCAAACATCATTACCCCGACAGCAATCACCACCGCCGCCATCATAATGAACAGATGATCGGACAGACCCACGGCGGTGATCACAGAGTCGAGGCTGAAAATAATATCCAGCAGCATGATCTGAACAATAGCGCCGAGGAATGAGTGAACGTTGGTTTTTAACCCTTCTTCATCGCCTTCTATCGACTCGTGGATCTCTTTACTCGCTTTCCAGATAAGGAACAGCCCGCCGAGCAACAGGATGAGATCGCGAAAAGAGACATCCTGACCCAATACGCTGAACAGGGGATGGGTCAGTTTCACTACCCACGCGATGGATGCAAGCAGCGCCAGGCGCATGATCATCGCCCCCAGCAAGCCTATGCGTCTGGCATGGGCACGCTGTGCCGTCGGGAGTTTAGCAACTACCAGCGAGAGAAAAATAATGTTGTCGATCCCAAGGACGATCTCCAGAAGCGTCAGGGTACCCAGCGCCAGCCAGGCGTTAGGATCGGTTATCCATGCAAATAACATCTATCAAATCCTGCCAAAAACGAAAGCGACAAGTATAAGCTTCCGGAGCGGCAGGGTAAAAATATTAATGCGGTTGCAGCATGAAGTGGCGGGCCAGCAGGGCGGCAGTGAAGTTTTTCTTCAGATAGAAACCGCGCGGTAGCGTCAGAATAGGCTCGCCATGCGCGCCAATAGCTTCCGTCAGCGCCTTGCTGTTGGCGGCTTTAGGACGTAGCTGCAATACCTCGCCGTGGCGGGCGGTGATTTTCTCCACCTGACCCAGCACGATGAGATCCATCAACTCTTCCCAGTCCATTTGTAGCTGGCGGTCTTCTTCTGCGCTCGGCGTCCACAGCAGCGGTGAACCGACCCGGCGTTCAGCCAGTGGAATGGCGCGCTCGCCTTCAACCGGGATCCACAACACACACTTTAGCTTATGGCGAACGTGGCTGTTCTCCCAGGTCACGCCGGTATTACCGGTCAGGGGCGCGACGCAGACAAAGGTGGTTTCCAGCGGTCGGCCCAGGCTGTCGATGGGGATTGTTTTGAGCTCCACGCCCAACGCGGCGAAATCCTGCTCGGGTTTACTTCCTGCGCTGGCGCCCAGCCAAAGCTCCAGCAGTACGCCAATCCAGCCTTTATCACGCTTTAAATCTTTGGGAATGGGCATCCCCGCCATCGCCGCCAGTTCTCCCAACGAATACCCAGCCAGACGTTGCGCCTGTGTTAATAACTCAGCCTGAGTTTGTGGGGAAGAGGCCAATGGAAGAAGGGCTGACATGGTATTAAACCTTTTGTTCAAAAAAAGAGCGAGAGTTTTGCACAGTGTGGATAGAGTTTAACTTTTTCTGAGTAAAGATGCCAATATGATGATTAATATAGCTTTTTTTCTCTATTTTCTTCATGAAAAAGTCGTAGAAAAAAGGTTTTCCAATTCTGGTCACTGGCAATGAACAGGATCTTACACCCTGTTATCCACAGAAAAATGGGATAACTGGGGAAAAGCCCCACTACTGTTTCCATTTACAGCCTTGACGTGCGATGAAAATCGAAATTTTGCACAAAAGATGTCTAAGATGCTGGCACAATCTGTGGATAAAATCGGCGTTGCTCGATCTTTCATCAATCAAAGGATCGGTAATGTGATGATCGTCACGTTATGATGTGATAACTGATAAGTGATGCCAATAAGTTTATGAAAAATAGCATTTTGCTGAGATGCTCTTATCTCTGATGATTAGGAGTACTCCGGGTTTTCCCTGGTTAATTCCATACTTCTTCACAACTCTATCCACAGAAAAAGTGAATAAAATTGCCTTTGCGCACCATCCTCTGTTTATAACTCTGATGATTACTGTGAGTTATTCAAATGTTATTCGTTGTGAGCGGGGTGAGAGAGTGGTTTACCGTTTCCGGGGAGTATGAAACAATCATTCACATTGAAGCTTATGTTGAGGTAGTCCGGTGATTGATGACGATGGCTACCGCCCAAATGTTGGCATTGTAATTTGCAACCGTCAGGGCCAGGTAATGTGGGCCCGACGCTATGGTCAGCACTCCTGGCAATTCCCGCAGGGCGGGATAAATCCAGGAGAAACCGCAGAACAGGCGATGTATCGGGAACTGTTTGAAGAAGTGGGGTTAAGCCGCAAGGATGTGCGGATCCTCGCTTCAACCCGAAACTGGTTGCGTTACAAGTTACCGAAACGTTTGGTGCGTTGGGACACAAAGCCGGTTTGTATCGGCCAGAAGCAGAAGTGGTTTCTCTTGCAGTTGATCGGCAATGACGCAGATATCAATATGCAAACCAGCAGCACGCCGGAATTTGATGGCTGGCGCTGGGTGAGTTACTGGTATCCGGTGCGTCAGGTCGTCTCGTTTAAGCGTGATGTCTACCGCCGGGTGATGAAAGAGTTCGCCAGTGTGGTGATGGCGCTCGCGGAAAGCAACTCCAGGCCGCAGAACGCCCCCGCTTATCGACGTAAAAGAGGTTAAGCCACGCACATTATGCTCACTCGCTTACGCGAAATAGTCGAGAAGGTGGCCAGCGCGCCGCGTTTGAATGAGGCGCTGGATATTCTGGTAACGGATATCTGCCTGGCGATGGAAACCGAGGTTTGCTCGGTTTACCTGGCCGACCATGATCGACGCAGTTACTACCTGATGGCGACGCGCGGGTTAAAAAAACCGCGCGGTCGCACAGTCACGCTCGCTTTTGATGAAGGCATCGTTGGGCTGGTGGGTCGGCTGGCTGAACCCATCAACCTGGCGGATGCGCAAAAACACCCCAGCTTTAAATATATCCCCTCCGTAAAAGAAGAGCGCTTCCGCGCGTTTCTCGGCGTACCGATTATTCAGCGCCGCCAGCTACTGGGCGTACTGGTCGTTCAGCAGCGAGAGCTGCGTCAGTATGACGAAAGCGAAGAGTCTTTCCTGGTCACTCTTGCGACGCAGATGGCGGCGATTCTTTCCCAGTCACAACTGACGGCACTGTTTGGTCAATATCGTCAGACGCGTATTCGCGCCCTTCCGGCATCGTCCGGCGTGGCAATCGCAGAAGGCTGGATGGATGCGACGTTACCGCTGATGGAGCAGGTATACGAAGCCTCGACGCTCGACACAGCCCTGGAGCGCGAGCGGTTGACCGGCGCGCTGGAAGAGGCGGCCAACGAGTTCCGACGTTACAGCAAACGTTACGCTGCCGGGGCGCAAAAAGAGACTGCCGCGATTTTCGACCTCTATTCGCATCTGCTGTCTGATGCCAGCCTGCGCCGGGCGCTGTTTGCTGAAGTGGATAAAGGTTCGGTGGCCGAATGGGCGGTCAAAAAGGTGGTGGAGAAATTCGCTGAACAGTTTGCCGCGCTAAGCGACGGTTATCTGAAAGAGCGGGCGGGCGACCTGCGCACGCTGGGCCAGCGCCTGCTGTTTCACCTTGATGACACCATTCAGGGCGCGAACGCCTGGCCGGAGCGCTTTGTGTTGGTGGCCGATGAACTCTCGGCGACCACGCTTGCGGAAGTACCGCAAGACAGAATGGTCGGCGTGGTGGTGCGCGATGGCGCGGCCAACTCCCATGCGGCGATTATGGTGCGCGCGCTCGGCATTCCTACCGTCATGGGCGCGGACATTCAACCTTCGGTACTGCATGGCCGTACTCTGGTGGTGGACGGATATCGCGGCGAGTTGCTGGTTGACCCTGAACCGATCCTGATTCAGGAATATCAACGGCTTATCAGCGAAGAACATGAACTGAGCCGCATTGCGGAAGATGATGTCGAACGCCCGGCGCAGCTTAAAAGCGGCGAGCGGGTGAAAGTGATGCTCAACGCAGGCCTCAGCCCGGAACACGAAGAGAAACAGGGTCGCCGAATCGACGGTATTGGCCTCTATCGCACAGAAATCCCCTTTATGCTGCAAAGCGGGTTTCCGTCGGAAGAGGAGCAGGTCGCGCAGTACCAGGGCATGCTGCAGATGTTTAATGACAAACCGGTCACGCTGCGCACTCTTGACGTCGGCGCGGATAAACAACTGCCGTATATGCCGATAAGCGAAGAGAACCCATGCCTGGGTTGGCGTGGGATCCGCATTACGCTCGATCAGCCGGAGATCTTCCTGATCCAGGTGCGCGCCATGCTGCGCGCCAATGCGGCGACGGGCAATCTCAGTATTTTGCTGCCAATGGTTACCAGCCTTGATGAGATCGACGAGGCGCGCCGTTTGATTGATCGTGCCGGGCGTGAAGTGGAAGAGATGATCGGCTATGCGATCCCGAAACCGCGTATTGGCATCATGCTGGAAGTACCGTCGATGGTATTTATGCTGCCGCATCTGGCGAATCGCATCGACTTTATCTCTGTGGGTACCAACGATCTCACCCAGTATATCCTGGCGGTGGATCGCAACAATACGCGGGTGGCGAGTATCTACGATAGCCTGCATCCGGCCATGCTGCGCGTACTCTCGATGGTGGTGCAGGAAGCGGAACGCTACGATATCGATCTTCGCCTGTGCGGTGAAATGGCGGGCGACCCGATGTGCGTTACGCTACTGATTGGCATGGGTTTCCGTCATTTATCGATGAACGGACGCTCGGTGGCGCGTGTCAAATATCTGCTGCGCAATATCGATCTTGAAGAAGCGCAAACCCTGGCGCAACGAAGTCTTGAAGCACAACTGGCAACGGAGGTGCGTCACCAGGTGGCCGCGTTTATGGAACGTCGTGGGCTGGGCGGGTTGATTCGCGGGGGGCGGTGAACGGGGGGATGGGCGCGCTGATGTCCTCTCCCTATACACATCTTTTACATCTTCCCCGCATCATCTCGCGCGCGCCTTGTGCTATCATTCGCACCTTTGGCGCGCCTGCTCCCTGCTGGCGCACATCTCTACCGCTGACCACTTTCGGCGGAATAACAAGAACTTGTGGTGACAGATGAATAGTGGGTATCTGCATTTCCCGGAATTTGACCCGGTGATTTTTTCCATCGGACCGGTTGCGCTGCACTGGTACGGCGTGATGTATCTGGTTGGCTTCGTCTTTGCGATGTGGCTGGCGGGGCGCCGGGCCAATCGTCCGGGTAGCGGTTGGACGAAAAACGAAGTTGAAAACCTGCTCTATGCGGGCTTCCTCGGGGTCTTCCTGGGCGGACGTATCGGCTATGTCCTGTTCTATAACTTCGACCTGTTCCTGAGCGATCCACTCTATCTGTTCCGCGTTTGGGATGGCGGCATGTCGTTCCACGGCGGGTTGATTGGCGTGATTATCGTGATGATCATCTTCGCGAAGCGCACCAAACGTACCTTCTTCCAGGTCTCTGATTTTATTGCTCCGCTGATCCCGTTCGGCCTTGGCGCCGGGCGTCTGGGCAACTTTATCAACGGTGAATTGTGGGGGCGTGTCGACCCGAGTTTCAAATACACGATGCTCTTCCCTGGCTCTCGCGCTGAAGATCTGTCGTTGCTGCCTTCACACCCTGAATGGCAGACGTTGTTCGACACATATGGCTCTCTGCCTCGTCATATGTCGCAGCTTTATGAAATGGCGCTGGAAGGCGTGGTGCTGTTCCTGATCCTCAACTGGTTTATCCGCAAACCGCGCCCGGCGGGTTCGGTCTCTGGCCTGTTCCTGATTGGCTATGGCCTGTTCCGCATCATCGTTGAGTTCTTCCGCCAGCCGGATGCGCAGTTTACCGGCACATGGGTTCAGTACATCAGCATGGGGCAGATCCTTTCCATTCCGATGGTGCTTGCGGGTATCATGATGATGGTCTGGGCATTTCGCCGTCCGCAGCAACACGTCTCCTGAGGAATCATGAAACAGTATCTTGAATTGATGCAGAAGGTGCTTGATGAAGGCACCCCGAAAAATGACCGTACCGGCACGGGCACGATCTCTATTTTTGGCCACCAGATGCGCTTTAATTTGCAGGATGGCTTCCCGCTGGTGACGACCAAACGTTGTCATTTACGCTCCATCATCCACGAGCTGTTGTGGTTCCTGCAGGGCGACACTAACGTGGCGTATCTGCGTGAAAATAACGTCACCATCTGGGACGAATGGGCCGATGAAAATGGCGACCTTGGCCCGGTTTACGGTAAGCAGTGGCGCGCCTGGCCAACGCCGGATGGACGTCATATCGACCAGATCGCAACCGTCGTGAATCAACTGAAAAATGACCCTGACTCCCGCCGCATTATTGTCTCGGCGTGGAACGTGGGCGAACTGGATAAAATGGCGCTGGCGCCTTGCCACGCTTTCTTCCAGTTCTATGTGGCCGACGGGAAACTCTCATGCCAGCTCTATCAGCGCTCCTGTGACGTCTTCCTTGGCCTGCCGTTCAACATCGCCAGTTATGCGCTGCTGGTGCATATGATGGCGCAGCAGTGCGACCTTGAAGTGGGCGATTTTGTCTGGACGGGCGGCGATACCCACCTGTACAGCAATCACATGGAACAGACTGCGCTGCAGTTGACCCGCGAACCTCGCGCACTGCCGAAACTGGTGATTAAACGTAAACCTGACTCCATCTTCGATTACCGTTTCGAAGACTTTGAGATTGAAGGCTACGACCCGCATCCTGGCATCAAAGCGCCTGTCGCTATTTAAGCGCACCTTGTGAAAAACCGGTACACCGCGTGTACCGGTTTTTTTATATTCTGAATCCTCCTTCCCGTTTTTTTGCAATGCGTTGCAACTGCGTAGATATCTCTGAAACCTCCTCGTAAAACCTAAACTTGCAGCTCGAAATGTTGATGGGCTTTGTCGATACTCGCCGCCATGAACAGAGAAAAGGGCTACACCCTGATTGAAACGTTAGTCGCGCTCTCGCTGATGATTATCCTCAGCGCCGGCGGGCTATATGGCTGGCAGAGCTGGCAGCAGCAACAGCGGTTATGGCAAACCGCCACGCAATTACGCGACTACCTGCTGTTTTTACGTAATGACGCCAACTGGCATAACCGCGATCGGCTGATTACGGCACATTATGTCGAAACGCGCTGGTGTCTGGTCGCGGATACGGCGATAACCGAAGGCTGCCCGTCGGGGAAGCCCGCGGTATTTCTGCCGCCGTGGCCGGAGGTCTCACTTGCCGCCATGACACCTTCTCTCGGGTTCTATGGGCTACGAAATACGGCCTGGGCGGGGAGTATCACGCTACAAAGTGACGCCGGGCGTTGGGAGGCGATCCTCTCCGGGTTAGGGCGAGTTCGGTTATGTCAAAGTGATGGAGGTCATCAGTGCCAGTCATGATGCGCGGATTTTCGCTGCTGGAGGTGCTTATCTCGATGGCTATCAGCAGCATTCTGCTGCTGGGCGCATCGCGCTTTTTGCCAGCCCTGCAGCGCGGTATTTTGCAGCAAACCCGCCAGCAGACGCTGGAGGACGAAGTCTGGCAGCGGCTCTATACGGTGGCGAAACATCTTCAGCGAGCCGGGTATTGTAACGGACAGTGCCAGGGGGAAGCTCTTGAACTGGCGAGGCAGGAACAGTGTGTGATTGTTCGTTGGGATAGCAACAGCGATGGCATCTGGCAGACGTCGCCGATGACGGATGCCGACAGCATCGGTTTCCGTTTGCAAAACGGTGTGCTGGAAACCCTGAGAGGGGCGACGGCCTGTGAGGGGAAGGGATGGGACAAAATGACCAACCCGGAAACCGTCATCGTGACGCAGTTTCAGGTTTCGCGGAAAAACAGCGCCGGTTTTTCGCCGGAGCTAACGATATTAATGAGCGCCACCGGCGCTGATGGGGCGGGGCGCGTCAATGCGCTTTATAGCGTAACGGGATATAACCTGTGAATCGCGAGCGGGGAGCGTCGTCGCTGGCGCTGGTTCTGTTGCTGCTGGTGTTAGGCAGTTTGATGTTACAGGGGCTTAACCAGATGCAGCGGCGACAGGTGGCGATGGTGAATGACGAAACGCTGGCACTACGCAATACGGCGCAGGCGCACTCCACGCTTCAGTGGGGAAAAACCGTATCGTGGCCGGATGGGGTAGACGTGCAGTGCAGAGCTTACAGTGGCGGTAGCCGCGCCTGCCTGCGCCTGCTCGACCACGGCGCCATTCTGCTGATGGCGGACAGCAACGGCATTCAACTATGGCAATCCGGCGCACGTCAGATTAATGGCATTGTTTTCTCGCCCCATGGCTGGAGCGATTTTTGCCCTTTACAGGAGAAAGCATTATGCCAGATGCCATAGAGAAAATGCGTGGCTTCAGCCTGCCGGAAGTGCTGCTGGCGATGCTGCTTATGGTGAGCGTAATCACTGCGCTGGGCGGCTATTACCGTAACCTGGCGCTGGGGAATCACCAGCTTAATCAGTATCGCCAGCTCTGGCGTTATGCATGGTTGCAGACTCAGCGCCAGGCGCAGCCCCTGCCGGAGGGGTGGGAAAGCCAGCGCGTGGAGACATCAACCCAAAGTTGTGTCAGCATCAATGTTACTATTACCGCCCCGGTGGGTAAGCAAGGTCACATGACGCGGTTACATTGCCCCGTCAAACTGTAGTCAGGAGCGAATATGTTACGGGTCTACCACTCCAATCGCCTGGATGTGCTGGAAGCATTAATGGAGTTCATTGTTGAGCAGCAGCGGCTCGACGACCCTTTCGAGTCTGAAATGGTGCTGGTGCAAAGCACCGGGATGGCGCAATGGCTCCAGATGACCCTTTCGCAGCGTTTCGGCATCGCGGCAAATATCGACTTCCCGCTGCCGGCAAGCTTTATCTGGGATATGTTCACCCGCGTACTGCCGGATATTCCTGGTGAAAGCGCCTTCAACAAACAGAGCATGAGCTGGAAGCTGATGACGCTACTGCCGCAAATGCTGGATAACGAGGCGTTTACGCCGCTGCGCCACTATCTTCACGATGATGGCGATAAACGTAAGTTGTTCCAGCTTGCTTCACGCGTGGCGGATCTCTATGACCAGTATCTGGTCTATCGTCCGCAGTGGCTGACTGATTGGGAAAACGACAGGCTGGTCGATGGCCTGGGCGAGGCGCAATTATGGCAGGCGCCACTGTGGAAAGCGCTGGTGGAGCATACCGAAACGCTCGGTCAGCCGCTTTGGCACCGTGCTAATCTCTACCAGCGTTTTATCGATATCCTCGAAAAAAGCGACACCCGCCCGGAAGGTTTGCCGTCGCGCGTGTTTATCTGTGGTATTTCAGCACTGCCGCCAGTTTATCTCCATGCCTTACAGGCGTTGGGTAAACACATTGATATTTACGTGCTGTTCACTAACCCCTGCCGTTACTACTGGGGGGATATTCAGGATCCGGCGTTTTTGGCACGTTTGCAGGCTCGCCAACGCCGCCACTTCCGTGAAGAACGTGCATTGCCGCTGTTTCGTGATGCGGATGCTGCGCCGGGTTTGTTTAACGACGAGGGCGAGCAAAATGTCACCAACCCGATGTTAGCCTCCTGGGGCAAGCTGGGGCGCGATTATATCTACCTGCTGGCGGGGCTTGAGCGCTATCAGGAGCTGGAGGCGTTTGTTGATATTGACCCCGATAACCTGCTGCATAATCTGCAACATGACGTTCTGGAGTTAAAAAATTCCGCGGTTGCCGGGCGCACGGCACAAGAATTTGCCCATAGTGGCGCCAAACGCGCACTCGACCCGAACGATCGTAGCCTGACGGTACACGTATGTCACAGCCCACAGCGCGAGGTGGAAATATTGCACGACCGTCTGCTGGCGATGCTGGAAGCAGACCCGACCCTGACACCGCGCGATATCATCGTGATGGTGGCGGATATCGACAGCTACAGCCCGTTTATTCAGGCGGTGTTTGGCAGCGCCAGCGGCGAACGCTACCTGCCTTACGCCATCTCTGACCGCCGAGCTCGTCAGGCGCACCCGGCGATGCAGGCGTTCATCACACTCCTCTCGCTGCCGGACAGCCGCTTTATCAGCGAAGATGTTCTCGCGCTGCTGGACGTGCCCGTACTGGCAGCCCGCTTTAATATTGATGAAGAGGGGCAGCGCTACCTGCGCCAGTGGGTGAATGAGTCTGGCATTCGCTGGGGACTGGATGACGACAACGTGCGCGAACTCGACCTTCCTGCCACCGGGCAACATACCTGGCGCTTTGGCCTGACGCGCATGCTGCTGGGCTATGCCATGGAGAGCCGGCAGGGGGAGTGGCAGTCGGTTTTGCCTTACGACGAATCGAGTGGGTTAATCGCCGAGCTGGTGGGGCATCTGGCATCACTGCTCATGCAGCTTAACCACTGGCGGCAGGGGCTGTCACAGGCGCGCCCGCTGGAAGAGTGGCTACCAGTGTGCCGGGACATGCTCAATGACTTCTTCCTGCCGGATCAGGACACAGAAGCGGCGCTGGCATTGATCGAACAGCAGTGGCAGGCAATCATCGGCCAGGGAACTCAGTCCCAATATGAGGGAATGGTGCCGCTTTCACTGCTGCGCGATGAACTGGCTTCGCGTCTCGATCAGGAACGAATCAGCCAGCGTTTTCTCGCCGGGCCGGTCAACATCTGTACCCTGATGCCGATGCGTTCTATTCCCTTCAAAGTGGTGTGTTTGCTTGGCATGAACGATGGTGTTTATCCGCGCGCGCTGCCGCCGCTGGGCTTTGACCTGATGAGTCAGAAGCCGGTGCGTGGCGACCGTAGCCGCCGTGATGATGACCGCTATCTGTTCCTTGAAGCGTTGATGTCTGCCGGGCAAGCGCTCTATATCAGCTACATTGGCCGTTCAATCCAGGACAACAGTGAACGATATCCCTCGGTGCTGGTGCAGGAACTACTGGATTACATTGGCCAGAGCCACTGTCTGGTGGGCGATGAGGCACTGAACTGCGACGAAAGCGATCGACGTGTGAAAGCGCATATCATGCATCACCATACGCGCATGCCGTTTGATGCGGAGAATTTTACTGCCGGGGAACGGCAGAGCTATGCGCGAGAGTGGCTGGCGGCAGCCAGCCAGCAGGGGCAGGCTCATTCTCCCTTTATTCAGCCGCTGGCACCGCTGGAGCTAACCAGCCTGCCGCTGGAGCAGTTGCAGCGCTTCTGGCAGCATCCGGTGCGCGCTTTCTTCCAGATGCGTTTGCAGGTGAACTTTCGCTCTGAGGAGAGCGAAATCCCTGATACCGAACCCTTTATCCTGGAAGGGCTGACCCGCTATCAGCTTAATCAGCAATTACTGAATACGTTGATTGAAGAGCAGGATGCCGGGGAGATGTATCGTCGTTATCGGGCGGCGGGCACGTTGCCTTACGGGCCTTATGGTGAAATCGCCTGGGAGGTGCAGCGCCAGGAAATGGAAGCGCTGGCCGCACGCGTACTCGAACTGCGGCAGCCTGCGCAAAGCGTGGAAATCGACCTTGAATGTGCAGGCATTAACATCACCGGGTGGCTGACGCAAGTGCAGCCGAATGGATTGTTGCGCTGGCGCCCATCTTTGCTTAGTGTTTCGCAGGGGATGCAACTTTGGCTGGAACACCTTGTCTACTGTGCCAGTGGCGGAACCGGTGAAAGCCGTCTGTTGCTGCGTAAAGAGGGGGAATGGCACTTCCCGCCGCTACAGGTGGAAGAGGCAAAAGCCTATCTGACTGAGCTGGTGGAAGGGTACCAGCTTGGCATGACGCAGCCGCTGTTGTTCCTGCCAGAAAGCGGCGGAGCCTGGCTTAAAGCCTGCTTCGATGCTGACAGCAATACCATCCTGATGGATGACGAAACGCAGCAAAAAGCGCGAAGCAAGTTTCTTCAGGCGTATGAAGGGAATATGGTAGTCAGTGGTGAAGGTAGCGATCTCTGGTATCAGCGCCTGTGGCGTACCCTCGAAAACGAGCAGTATGAAGCCATTCTTGAACAGACGCAGCGCTATCTCCTGCCGGTTTTTCGTCATCAACAGTCATAATGGCCGTATAAAAATTGCGCAATTAAAACCCTTCGTTTACTATGCGCAAGCAGTCACGGACTGATGTGCCATACAAAGTAAAGCGGCTGTTTTACGGAGTCGCTGGTTATTAATGATGAGGTCCGTGAATGCCCCGTAGTATCTGGTTGAGTGTACTTGTATTGATTACCGCCCTTTGGGCACCTATAAGTCAGGCAGACACTGGATGGCAGCCCATCCAGGAAACCATCCGCAAAAGCGAAAAAGATCCACGTCACTATCAGGCTATCAAGCTTGATAACGGCATGGTGGTGCTGTTGGTTTCTGATCCTCAGGCGGTTAAATCGCTGTCGGCGCTGGTTGTGCCGGTGGGGTCATTGCAGGATCCGGACGTGCATCCTGGCCTTGCACACTTCCTCGAACATATGACGCTGATGGGCTCGAAAATGTATCCGAAGCCTGACAGCCTTGCTGAATACCTCAAAATGCACGGCGGCAGCCACAACGCCAGTACCGCGCCTTACCGCACCGCTTTCTATCTTGAGGTGGAAAACGACGCCCTGCAGGGCGCAGTTGACCGTCTTGCTGATGCTATTGCCGCCCCTAAGCTTGATAAAAAATACGTCGAGCGTGAGCGTAATGCGGTAAACGCCGAGCTCACCATGGCGCGTTCGCGCGATGGGATGCGTATGGCGCAGGTCAGTGCTGAAACTATTAACCCGGCGCATCCGGGGTCACGTTTTTCCGGCGGTAATCTCGAAACGCTGAGTGATAAACCCGGTAGCCCGGTACATGACGCGCTGCTGGCTTTCCGCGATGAATACTATTCAGCCAACCTGATGAAAGCGGTTATCTACAGCAATAAACCTTTGTCGGAACTGGCAAAGATGGCGGCGGAAACCTATGGCCGAGTGCCGAATAAATCCATTACGGTGCCGAAAATCGACGTGCCGGTCGTGACCGATGCGCAAAAAGGCATACTGATTCATTACGTTCCCGCACTGCCGCGTAAAGTATTGCGCGTGGAGTTCCGCATCGACAACAACACGGCCCAGTTCCGTAGCAAAACCGATGAACTGGTGACCTATCTGATTGGCAACCGCAGCCCTGGTACTTTGTCCGACTGGCTGCAAAATCAGGGGCTGGTGGAAGGCATTCGCGCCGATGCCGACCCGGTAGTCAACGGCAACAGCGGTGTGCTGGCCATCTCCGCCACTTTAACGGATAAGGGCCTCGCCCATCGCGATGAGGTTGTTGCGGCCATCTTCAGTTACCTCAATCTGCTGCGTGAAAAAGGCATTGATAAGCGTTATTTCAATGAGCTTGCGCATGTGCTGGATCTCGATTTTCGTTATCCGTCCATCAATCGCGATATGAGCTATGTGGAGTGGCTGGCGGATACCATGATCCGCGTACCGGTGCAGCATACGCTGGATGCCGTCAATGTCGCCGACCAGTTTGATGAGCAGGCAGTGAAAGCGCGGCTGGCAATGATGACGCCACAGAATGCCCGTATCTGGTACATCAGCGAGAAAGAGCCGCATAACAAGACGGCCTACTTTGTTAATGCGCCGTACCAGGTAGACAAAATCAGCGACCAGACCTTTAGCCGGTGGAAGCAAGACGCGGACGCCATCAAACTGAAATTGCCCGAGCTGAACCCCTACATTCCGGACGATTTCACGCTGATTAAGCCGGAGAAAACATATACGCATCCGGAACTTATCATTGATGAACCCACGTTGCGCCTGGTGTATATGCCAAGCCACTACTTCGCCAGCGAGCCGAAAGCCGATGTCACGTTGATTCTGCGCAACCCGAAGGCAATGAACAGCGCCCGTAATCAGGTCATGTTCGCGCTGAATGACTATCTGGCGGGTATTTCGCTGGATCAGCTCAGTAATCAGGCGGCGGTGGGCGGCATCAGTTTCTCCACCGGGGCGAACAACGGTCTGATGATGAACGCCAACGGTTATACCCAGCGCCTGCCGCAGCTTTTTGATGCCCTGTTGCAGGGCTATTTCAGCTATCAGCCGACGGAAGATCAGCTTGAGCAGGCGAAGTCCTGGTATGCACAGATGATGGACTCTGCTGACAAGAGTAAAGCGTATGAGCAGGCGATTATGCCGGTACAGATGCTGTCGCAGGTGCCCTATTTCCAGCGGGAAGAGCGTCGGGCGTTGCTGCCGTCAATTACCCTCAAAGAGGTGATGGCATACCGCGAGCGCCTGAAAACCAATGCGCGAGCGGAATTTATGGTGATTGGGAACCTCAGCAAAGAGGCGTCCAGCACGCTGGCGCACCATGTTCAGGCGCAACTGGGCTCGAAGGGGACAGAGTGGTGTCGTAATCAGGATGTGCTGATCGATAAAAAACAGTCCGTTATCTTTGAAAAATCGGCCCCGAGCACCGACTCTGCGCTGGCGGCGGTCTTTGCGCCCATCAACAGTGATGAAGCCAGCACGTCAGCCCAGAGTGCCGTACTGGCGCAGATTGTGCAGCCGTGGTTCTACACTCAGCTGCGTACTGAAGAGCAGCTTGGTTACGCGGTATTTGCCTTCTCGATGAACGTCGGGCGTCAGTGGGGAATGGGCTTCCTGCTGCAAAGCAGCGATAAGCAACCCGCATTCTTGTGGGAGCGTTTTAAAGCCTTCTTCCCAACGGCAGAAGCGAAACTGCGCGCCATGAAACCGGAAGAGTTTGCCCAAATTCAACAAGCAGTGATTGCCCAGATGCAGCAGGCGCCGCAAACCCTCAGCGAAGAAGCCTCTAAGCTCAGTAAAGATTTTGACAGAGGTAATATGGCGTTCGATTCACGTGATAAAGTAGTGGCCCAGATTAAGTTACTGACACCGCTTAAAGTAGCCGACTTCTTCCACCAGACGGTGGTTGAGCCGCAGGGCATGACCGTACTGTCTCAGATTTCCGGAAGTGATAACGGAAAACAGGACTACGCGCATCCTGAAGGCTGGAAAGTGTGGCAAAGCATCAGTGAATTGCAGCAAACCTTACCATTGAGACCAGAGAACGAATGACCGATACCGCCGAGTCCCTTGATCCCCTGCGCTTGCCGCTTTATGGCGAGCGTCTGATTGAAGCCTCAGCGGGCACCGGAAAAACCTTCACCATTGCCGCACTCTATCTGCGGTTGCTGTTGGGGCTGGGGGAAAGCGCTGCTTTCCCCCGACCTGTTAACGTCGAAGAGTTGTTGGTCGTGACCTTCACCGAAGCGGCGACTGAAGAGCTCCGCGGGCGTATCCGCAGCAACATTCACGAACTGCGCATTGCCTGCCTGCGCTATGATCCTGACGATGCTGAGCAATCTGTTGATCCTCTCTATTCCCGGCTCCTGGCTGAAATCGCCGATAAACAACAAGCCGCAGAGGTGTTGCTGCTGGCCGAACGGCAGATGGACGACGCAGCGGTCTTTACCATTCACGGCTTCTGCCAGCGCATGCTCAGCCTCAATGCCTTTGAATCGGGGATGTTGTTTGAGCAACAGCTTATCGAGGATGAATCCCAGCTTCGCTATCAGGCCTGCGCCGACTTCTGGCGACGCCACTGTTATCCGCTGAGACACGAAATCGCGCAGGTGATTTTTGATAGCTGGAAAGGGCCGCAGGATCTGCTGAAATCTATTGACCGCTATTTGCAGGGCGAAGCGCCAACCATCAAACAACCTCCTGACAGCAGCGAAACGCTTGAGTCGCGACACGAAAAAATAATCGCGCAGATTGATGCAATTAAAAGCCAGTGGCTGGCAACAGTGGGCGAACTGAACGATCTGCTGGAAAACTCCGCTATCGACAGGCGTAAATTCAACCGCGGCAACCAGGGTAAATGGATCGATAAGATCAGCGCCTGGGCGAGTGAAGAGAGCCGTACTTATCAGCTTCCCGATGCGCTGGAAAAATTCTCCCAGGCTTTTTTGGCTGAACGTACCAAAGCAGGCGGCGAGGTGCCGACGCATCCGCTGTTTAGCGCCATTGAGCAACTGCTTGCTGCGCCGCTCAGCCTGAATGATCTGGTTATTACCCAGGCGATGGTCGAAATTCGTGAGGCCGTGGCAGAAGAAAAACGCCGCCGCGGAGAGCTGGGCTTTGACGATATGTTGAGCCGACTGGACGCCGCGCTGCAAAGTGAAAGCGGTGATGCGCTGGCGGCGGCGATTCGTCAGCGATTCCCGGTCGCGATGATCGATGAATTTCAGGATACCGACCCGCAGCAGTACCGCATTTTCCGCCGCATCTGGCGGCAGCAGCCGGATACGGCGTTATTGCTGATCGGCGACCCTAAGCAGGCTATTTATGCTTTCCGTGGCGCGGATATTTTTACCTACATGCGCGCGCGCAGCGATGTGGCGGCGCACTATACGCTGGATACCAACTGGCGTTCCGCACCGGGTGTGGTGGCAAGCGTCAATAAACTGTTTACGACCGTCGATAACCCATTTATGTTCCGCGATATTCCGTTTTTACCGGTGAAATCCGCCGCGAAAAATCAGTCGCTGAAATTTGAAATTAACGGAGAAGCGCAGCCGGCGATGAATTTCTGCCTGATGCCGGGGCAGGGCGTTGGTGCGGGTGATTATCAGGCTTTTATGGCGCGTCAGTGCGCGGCGCAAATTCGCGACTGGCTGACCGGCGGTCAGCAGGGCACGGCATTACTGTGGCGCGGTGATAAAGCGAGCCCGGTACAGGCTTCCGATATTACGGTTCTGGTGCGTAACCGTCAGGAAGCTTCGCTGGTTCGCGATGCACTGAATGCGCTGGCGATCCCGTCGGTTTACCTCTCCAACCGCGACAGTGTATTTGAAACGCCAGAAGCGCAGGAGTTACTTTGGGTTTTGCAGGCTGCGTTAAGCCCGGAGCGCGAAAATACCCTGCGCAGCGCGCTGGCGACGGCGATGTTTGGCCTGAATGCGCAGGACATCGAACGTCTGAACCACGATGAAAATGCCTGGGATGCGCTGGTCGAAGAGTTCAGCCTGTATCGCGATATCTGGCAAAAACGCGGTGTCATGCCGATGCTTCGCGCCCTGATGAGCGCGCGTAATATTGCCGAAAATCTGCTGGCGACCCACGGCGGCGAGCGCCGTTTAACCGACATTTTGCATTTGAGCGAACTGTTGCAGGAGGCGGCGACCCAGCTTGAGAGCGAACATGCGCTGGTGCGCTGGCTAAATCAGCAGATCACCGAACCGAATACCAACGCCTCCAGCCAGCAGATGCGTCTGGAGAGCGACAAGCATCTGGTGCAAATCGTCACCATCCACAAATCAAAAGGGCTGGAATACCCGCTGGTCTGGCTGCCGTTTATCGCCCGTTTCCGTAAACAGGATCAGGCGTTTTATCACGACCGTGAATCGTTTTCCGCCGTACTGGATCTCCGGCATGGCGAGGAGAGCCTTGAACTGGCCGAGGCCGAACGACTGGCGGAGGATTTGCGACTGCTCTACGTGGCGCTGACTCGCGCCGTCTGGCACTGTAGTCTCGGCATGGCGCCTCTTACCACACGGCGCAGTGATAAAGCGACCGAAACCGAGATCCATCACAGCGCGCCGGGTCGCCTGTTGCAAAAAGGCGAACAACGGGATGCGGCCGGGCTGGAGTCGGCATTACGCGCCCTGTGCGATGAACATATTGCGCTGACCATCGCCAGCGATCCTGACGACACCCGCTGGCAGGCATTGCAGGCAGGTGTGCCTGAACTGAACGCACGTCAGGTTACACGGAGGATGGTGGATGACTGGCGCGTCACCAGTTACTCCGGCCTGCAACAGCGCGGCCATAGCATGGCGCAGGATCTGCTGCCACGGCTGGACATCGACGCCGCAGGCGTGGGTAATGCCATGGAAGAGGAAGCGCTGACGCCGCACCACTTCCCGCGCGGCGCATCGCCGGGAACTTTCCTGCACAGTCTGTTTGAAGATCTCGATTTCACCCAGCCCATTGAGGCGCAGTGGATGCGTGAAAAATTGCAACTCAACGGTTTTGAAGAGCACTGGGAGCCAGTGCTGACGCAGTGGATTTCGCAGGTGCTGACTACGCCGTTGACGCCAGAGGGCGTGGCGCTAGACCAGCTTGATGCGCGGCAAAAACAGGTGGAGATGGAGTTTTATCTCCCCATCGAAAAACCGCTCGACCCGCTGGCGCTGGACGCCCTGGTGCGTGGTTATGATCCGCTTTCGGCAGGATGCCCGCCGCTCGATTTCCGTCAGGTGCGCGGCATGCTGAAGGGCTTTATCGACCTGGTATTCCGCCACGACGGGCGCTACTACCTGCTGGACTATAAATCGAACTGGTTGGGTGCAAACCGTGAGGCCTACACCCAGCAGGCGATGGCACAGGCGATGCAGTCGCACCGTTACGATTTGCAGTATCAGCTTTATACGCTGGCGCTCCACCGCTATCTGCGACACCGTCTCGCTGATTATGACTATGAGCGCCACTTTGGCGGTGTGATTTATCTGTTCCTGCGGGGCATTGATGGCGAGCCGGGTCAGCAGGGGATTTTCACTACGCGCCCCCGGCGGGAACTGGTTGATGCAATGGACGCTCTGTTTGCCGGGCAGACGCAGGAGGTGGCTTCATGAGCCTGGAAAATTTACTGATTGAAGCCGCTGAACAAAAACTGCTGCGTCCACTGGATGTACAGTTTGCGCTGACCATCGCGCGTCACGAGCATCCGGCGGTGATGCTGGCGGCTGCGCTGGTTAGCCGTGATGCCGGAGAAGGGCATGTCTGTTTGCCTTTGAGCCATTTGCATACCACACCTGCACTGAACGGACGGGCAAAAGTGGTGTGGACGCAACTGCTGGCTGCCGTGGATGTTCCGGATGACTGGACGTCGCTACTGCTGGCCTCTTCTGCGGTAAGCCTGGGCGAACGTCCGTCGCCGCTGATCCTTAACGACGGGCGTCTTTATCTGAACCGGATGTGGTGTAATGAGTTGAGCGTGGCGCGCTTCTTCCGCGATGCGCAACTGCCGGAAGCCATTGATGAGTCATTGTTGGCCGACGCGCTGGCCGATCTCTTTCCGTCGTCTGCGGAGGTGGACTGGCAGAAGGTTGCCGCCGCCGTGGCGCTGACGCGACGCATTTCTGTTATCTCCGGCGGCCCTGGCACCGGGAAAACCACTACGGTAGCAAAACTGCTGGCGGCGCTGGTGCGCATCGCAGGCGATAAAAAATGCCGCATCCGCCTGGCAGCGCCAACCGGTAAAGCGGCGGCCCGATTAACCGAATCGCTGGGGGCTGCGCTACGTAAGCTGCCGCTAACAGAAAACCAGAAAAGCATGTTGCCGACGGAGGCGAGTACGCTGCATCGCCTGCTGGGCGCGCAGCCGGGTAGTCAGCGGATGCGCTATCACGCCGGAAATCCTCTCCATCTGGATGTACTGGTGGTCGATGAAGCGTCGATGATTGACCTGCCGATGATGGCGCGGTTGATTGATGCGCTGCCGGATCACGGGCGGGTTATTTTCCTTGGCGATCGCGACCAACTGGCGTCCGTTGAGGCGGGGGCCGTATTAGGTGATATCTGCGCCTGGGTGAGCTGCGGGTATACCAGTGAACGTGCAGCACAGCTCAGTCGGTTGACCGGAACGCCGGTGCCGGAAGGCGACGGTGCCGTGGCCGGGGCATTACGCGACAGCCTTTGTCTGTTGCGTACCAGCTACCGCTTTGGCAGCGATTCCGGCATAGGGCAACTGGCGCGCGCGGTCAACCTTGGCGATCGCGCCGGCGTTCGTGAGGTCTTTGCGCGTGGTTTTGCCGATATTGAAATGAAATCCCTTCGCACTCAGGAAGAGTACGAGGCGATGCTTGATGATGCGCGGGCGGGCTACGGGCGCTATCTTCAATGTCTGCGCCAGAGGGCGGAACCGGCAGAAATTTTGCAGGCGTTTGGTGAGTATCAGCTTCTGTGCGCTCTGCGCGAAGGGCCGTGGGGTGTGAGCGGGTTAAATCAACAACTGGAGCACTCTCTGGTGCGCCATCGTGCGATAGCTCCGCAGCGCCACTCTCGCTGGTACGAGGGACGCCCGGTGATGATTGCTCGCAACGATAGCGCATTAGGGTTGTTCAACGGCGATATTGGCGTCGCGCTGGATCGCGGTCAGGGGCTGCGCGTCTGGTTCCCGATGCCGGATGGTACGATAAAATCTGTCCAGCCAAGTCGTCTGCCGGAGCACGATACGGCCTGGGCGATGACCGTGCATAAGTCGCAGGGTTCTGAATTTGATCACGCTGCGCTGGTGCTGCCAACGCAGTCTGTGCCGCTGGTGACGCGCGAGCTGGTGTATACGGCAATTACCCGTGCCAAATCACGACTGTCGATGTATGCCGATGAGACGCTATTAGGGCAGGCGATTGTGGCGCGGACTGAGCGTCGCAGCGGGCTGGCGGCGATATTTGCGCAGAACTGATGTGTGCCGGATAGCGTTATCCGGCACACAGGGTTATCCCAAATCCGCCATCAGTACTTTTGAACGCCGCTGATAGTTGTACATCTGCTTTTTACTTTCCGGCAGCAGTTCCACATCTACCGGCTGGAAGCCGCGCTCCTGGAACCAGTGAATGCTGCGGGTGGTCAGCACAAACAGTTTGCTGAGCCCCATCTGTTTTGCCTGGGTGGAGATGCGTTGTAGCAGCACCTCACCGCGTGATGAACTTTGGTAATCCGGATGTACCGCCACACAGGCCATCTCGCCAATTTTTTCTTCCGGGAACGGATAAAGCGCCGCACAGGCGATGGTGGTGTTATCACGCTGAATAATGGTGAACTTGTCGATCTCCATTTCCAGTTGTTCGCGGGAACGGCGTACCAGAATGCCCTGTTGCTCCAGCGGGTGAATGAGATCGAGGATGCCGCCGATATCGTTGATGGTCGCGCGGCGGATCTGCTCAGCGCTCTCCATGACAATTTGCGTCCCGATACCGTCGCGGGAGAAAAGCTCCTGCAACAGCGCGCCATCTTCCTGGTAACTGATTAGGTGGCTGCGACGCACACCGCTGCGGCAGGCTTTGACCGCGCCGCGCAGAAAACGCACGGTGCCGGATAAGTAATCGCCTTCCTGTTCCAGCTCTTCGACGCGCGCCTGCGCTTCGTTAGGGAACAGCTCTGGCACGATTTTCCCGTCGCGGTCGTACACCCCCTGCGATGAGCAGAAGCCGATCATTTTTTCCGCTTTCAGTTTGATGGCCAGTTGCGTGGCAATTTCTTCAGAGGTCAGGTTGAAACTCTCGCCGGTAACGGAAACCGCAACCGGGCCCATCAACACGATAGCACCGCTGTCGAGCTGACGATGAATGGCTTCTTCATCGATACGACGAATACGCCCACTGTGGCAGTAGTCCACGCCATCATCGACGCCAAGCGGCTGCGCGATGATAAAGTTACCGCTAACGACATTAATATGCGCGCCCTGCAACGGCGTGTTGTTAAGGCTCATTGATAAACGGGCGGTAATATCAAGCTGCAACAGCCCGGCTGCCTGTTTAACCAGTTCCAGCGTTTTGGCATCCGTGACGCGGATCTGCTTGTGGTAAATCGGTTGGTGGTTGTGCGCTTCCAGATTGGCGTCAATCTGCGGGCGTGCGCCATAAACCAATACCAGGCGTATCCCCAGACTATGTAACAGCCCAATGTCATTGACAATACTAGAGAAGTTGTCATTTTCAATGGCTTCACCGCCAAGCATGATGACAAACGTTTTTCCCCGATGGGCATTAATATAGGGAACTGAATGACGAAACCCTTCGACCAGTTCGGTTCTACGTTCCTTCACCACGGTATGACCTCTCAGTGCATTTTTATTCGCAATAAGTGTATTTTTATTCTGTTTTTGCCGGGAGTGCAAGTATGAATTTTCCCCTGTGGGGGAAAATGGAATCTGAAAAATGGCTTTGCAAAAGAATGTTTACCCTTTTATAGATGACAGTTTATGCGCCTTTGGTTAAAGTTTTTGGTCAAACTTATTATGCGTAACACCTAACAAATATTTTTTGCTCGGGAGAAGCATGTCGGAAAGTCAGTCATTTAGCCGCCGCCACCTGTTAAAAGGCGCGGGCGCCATGTGGTTATTAAGCGTCAGTCAGGTCGGTTTGGCTGCCACAAGCCAGGTGGTGGCCGTTCGCGTATGGCCTGCATCCAGCTATACACGCGTGACGGTTGAGTCGAATCGGGAACTGAAATACCGGCAGTTTGCGCTGAGCAATCCGGAACGTCTGGTGGTTGATCTCGAAGGCGTGAACCTCAATTCTGTGTTGAAAGGCATGACCGCGCAAATCCGTGCCGACGATCCCTTTATTCAATCCGCTCGCGTGGGGCAATTTGACCCGCAAACCGTGCGTATGGTGTTTGAGCTTAAGCAAAACGTCACGCCACAGCTATTTGCGCTGGCTCCCGTGGCCGGTTTTAAAGAGCGTCTGGTGATGGATCTGTACCCGGCAAATGCCCAGGATGTGCAGGATCCACTACTGGCGCTGCTGGAAGATTACAACCGTGGCGATCTTGATAAGCAAGTCCCACCAGCGCAAAGCGGCCCGCAGCCGGGCAAGGCAGGGCGCGATCGTCCAATCGTTATCATGCTCGATCCGGGCCATGGTGGTGAAGATTCCGGCGCGGTGGGGAAATATAAAACGCGTGAAAAAGATGTGGTGCTGCAAATTGCCCGACGCCTGCGCTCGCTTATCGAGAAAGAGGGCAATATGAAGGTCTACATGACGCGCAATGAAGATATCTTTATTCCGCTGAAGGTGCGTGTGGCGAAAGCCCAGAAGCAACGCGCGGATCTTTTCGTCTCTATTCACGCTGACGCCTTTACCAGCCGTCAACCGAGTGGATCTTCCGTTTTTGCGCTGTCGACCAAAGGTGCAACCAGTACCGCTGCGAAGTATCTGGCACAGACGCAGAACGCCTCGGATTTAATTGGTGGGGTGAGTAAAAGCGGCGATCGCTATGTTGATCACACAATGTTCGATATGGTGCAGTCGCTGACCATTGCCGATAGCCTGAAATTTGGCAAAGCGGTGCTTAAACATATGGGTAAGGTAAATAAGCTGCATAAGAACCAGGTTGAACAGGCGGGCTTTGCCGTGCTGAAGGCACCGGATATCCCGTCGATCCTCGTCGAAACGGCGTTTATCAGTAACGTCGAAGAGGAGCGTAAGCTGAAGACCGCCGTGTTCCAGCAGGAAGTCGCGGAGTCGATTCTGGCGGGGATTAAAGCCTATTTTGCCGATGGCGCGACGCTTGCGAGGCGATAGGTTGGTGGGGAGAGTTTTACACGGCGGTGCAATTTTACGACAGTGTCTCACTCTCCTGACTCATTATGGCTGAAAAACCGGAACTTTCAAAAGTGCATGGAACTCAAGCGGGGATGCTTACACACCAGGAAACGTGTACTTTGGAGTGAAAGGGAAATCACCATAAGGCAATTCTATATTTAATCCGTTACATTATTGTTGCTTATTGAAATGATGAGATGAGTTTGTATAATATTACTTAGCTATTTGTTTTTATCAGTGAATGCATTTTCAGTTGAATTACCTCTAGTAGCACAGTGAGTTAAATAATACTGGAACAGAAAAAACTCATTTTATCTCGGGATGTACTGATTATATTTATATTCCGGAATCTGAACCTGGAATAGATGCTGTTGATGCAATGCAAAAAATAGCAGAGGTTGTCCATGCGACCCACAGTTACAACACCGATTATTCAGTATTGTTTTGGAACAAAAAAAACACAAAATGGAGTCGGATATCGATATGGATGATCAGGTAAATGGTACTCTTTCAGTATTTTCCTCAAAGTAATAAATATTATCTTGAAAATTTTTTTTTGGACTGTATGTGATTCTTCAGAAGAGGGTCTCGACGAATAATAATCAGGTAATTTCAATAATTAACAAAACTCGTAATGTGCTACTTTTCAGTAGCAAACAGTAAAACTGCATATAATTTCCTATTAAGAAAAACGATGTATTATATATGTGAAATTTTATGCTGAGCTTGCCGCCACAGTTTGTTGGCGGCAGACAGTATTAGGTGATAGTCACTGATAGCGGTTTACCAGGTCTTTGACCATTGCGGTATATGTTCTTTGTTTAAGCTGGGTAATTTGCTGCTCTGTGAGATCAGCGGCGCTGGTTTCTTTTTTACTTGTCCCGGAACCGGCCATTGGCGGGAGCACTTTATTTTCATAATTCACTGGCGACCATGTTGCCCATTCCCCCGTCGCCACATCCACCAGGGTAAAACGTATCAAATAGCGCATCGACACGGCATCTGTCAGTTTCTCATTTTTATAATCTGACCATACTGTGGACTTTAGCGCCGTGTCATATTTTCCTGACTGCAAGGTTCCATTATAAACGATAATCGCTTTCTGATGTCCTTTTGCTGCAATATAACGCAGTGCCTGCATGTAATTCATATTTTCCACAGGTAATGCATTGCTACCATCATTTTTATCATTCTTGTTTTTATTGCATGTTATGGGTTTCTGTCTGTCAGGAATGCCGGAGAATGTTGAAACCGTATAATACTTACTCATTTCCTGCTGGATCATCGCCTCCGGTGCACGACTACCGGACTGAACCAGAATAACGGCTGAATTCATTGGTACGCGAAATGATTCCCCCTCCAGCGCAGCCTGGATGTCTTCCTCAGAAACAGCCAGGGTGGTTTCGTTGCCAAAAATGTCTTTATCCGTTAACACGGCAGTATTCGTACTGATACTACTGCCTGAAATATGGGTTGAACCAGGCTTCCTGGCATCGATGGAAGAATGAGGGGTACACCCCACAACTAAAATAAATGGCGAAATTAATATAAAAAATGTTTCCCTGATTTTCATTTATCGTACTCCCTCATGTGTCAGATGATATTATATATGCCCGTAAGTTTTTATTATATTCCTGTATCATAGTTTGGCAAAAAAAGATCTTTCGACGATTTTCTACCGAATTAATTATTTGAATGAATATGTATGAGTGAAACTATAAATATCAATGGAGATCCTGGGAAAATGCACCGGAAAAGTGCTGATAACAACCCACAAGGATGTATTCAGGGAAAGGCAAAACGATGTTAAGTCCCAGCACTACGGGCGTGTGAAGAGGATAAATGGGGTAATCAGGTTAATGATCCTGAAGCATTTCTGGAGATGTAAAAACAAAAAAAACCGCAAGCTGTTGATTGCTTAACGGTTTCCTGTTTTCTAAGGATTTAGTGTAAATCCTTGAGTAATGTGTTGGTTGCGGGGGCCGGATTTGAACCGACGACCTTCGGGTTATGAGCCCGACGAGCTACCAGGCTGCTCCACCCCGCGTCCGTCTGTTACTCTTCCATCGAGTAACCTTTTCTCTTTGTACAACGTGTTGGTTGCGGGGGCCAGATTTGAACTGACGACCTTCGGGTTATGAGCCCGACGAGCTACCAGGCTGCTCCACCCCGCGTCCGTCTGTTACTCTCTTTCAAGTAACTCTTTCACATTGTAATTGGTTGCGGGGGCCGGATTTGAACCGACGACCTTCGGGTTATGAGCCCGACGAGCTACCAGGCTGCTCCACCCCGCGTCCGTGGATGCGCACTATACTCTGCTCGCTTTCTGATGCAACTATTTTTTGATTTAAATGGCTATTTTTTCCCAATGCAGTCTAAAAAGTATCATTGTGGTCTGTTTTTTGTACGAAATTGTATTCAGACGGCGTTATCACATTTCAATAGCCCTGGCGGTTTGTTATCTTCATCGGGCATTCACGATTTACGTATAAGACGAGATACCATGAAAGGACGTTGGGCAAAGTATGTAGTGACGGGCGCAATGCTGGCGATGCTGGCAGCCTGTTCTTCCAAACCGACCGATCGCGGTCAACAGTATAAAGACGGGAAATTTACCCAGCCTTTCTCACTGGTCAATCAACCTGAAGCCGTCGGCGCACCGATCAATGCCGGAGATTTCTCAGAGCAGGTGAGCCAGATTCGTAGCGCGTCGCCGCGCCTTTACGGCAACCAGAGCAGCGTTTATAACGCCGTGCAGCAGTGGCTGCGTGCCGGGGGCGATACCCGCAATATGCGTCAGTTCGGTCTCGATGCCTGGCAGATGGAAGGCACTGACAATTACGGCAACGTCCAGTTTACCGGTTATTACACCCCGGTGGTTCAGGCACGTCACACCCGCCAGGGCGAGTTCCAGTATCCTATTTACCGTATGCCGCCGAAGCGCGGAAAACTGCCGTCACGAGCCAGCATTTATGCTGGTGCGCTGAGCGACAGCTACATCCTGGCCTACAGCAATTCGCTGATGGATAACTTCATTATGGATGTGCAGGGCAGCGGTTATATCGATTTTGGCGACGGCTCGCCGCTGAACTTCTTCAGCTATGCCGGGAAAAATGGCTGGTCCTATCGCAGCATTGGTAAGGTGCTGATCGACCGTGGGGAAGTGAAACGCGAAGATATGTCGATGCAGGCGATTCGTGAGTGGGGCGAGAAACACAGTGAAGCCGAAGTGCGTGAGCTGCTGGAGCAGAACCCGTCATTCGTCTTCTTTAAACCTCAGTCGTTTGCTCCCGTTAAAGGTGCGAGCGCCGTGCCGCTGATTGGGCGCGCATCGGTTGCGTCTGATAAGAGCATTATTCCTCCGGGTACCACCCTGCTGGCAGAAGTGCCGCAACTGGACAATAACGGTAAGTTCAACGGTCAGTATGAGCTGCGTTTGATGGTGGCGCTGGATGTGGGCGGGGCGATAAAAGGCCAGCATTTTGATATCTATCAGGGGATCGGCCCGGATGCCGGACACCGCGCAGGCTGGTATAATCACTATGGTCGCGTATGGGTGCTGAAGACCGCGCCTGGTGCGGGGAATGTGTTTAGCGGCTGATGGCGGCACCCTCACCCCGCCCTCTCCCTGAGGGAGAGGGAGAAAAGCGGAGCAGAGTCATCACTTCGTGCTCGATCGGTTCCCTCTCCCTCAGGGAGAGGGTTAGGGTGAGGGTAACTATCGACTCCCACTCTTATGTTTTTCAATTCCGAGGTTTTATGTCAGTTGTCATCAGTGACGCCTGGCGCCAGCGTTTTGGCGGCACGGCGCGGTTGTACGGTGAAAAAGCGTTGCAGCTATTTGCAGGCGCGCACGTTTGCGTGGTAGGGATCGGCGGCGTCGGCTGCTGGGCAGCAGAAGCGCTGGCGCGTACCGGTATTGGTGCAATCACGCTTATCGATATGGACGACGTCTGTGTGACCAACACTAACCGCCAGCTTCATGCGCTGACTGGCAATGTCGGGCAGGCTAAGGCGGAAGTGATGGCTGAGCGTATTCGCCAGATCAATCCGGAATGCCGCGTCACGGTGATAGATGATTTTGTTACCACGGAAAACGTTGCGCAGTACATGAGCGCAGGCTATGACTACGTGATTGATGCTATCGACAGCGTGCGGCCCAAAGCGGCGCTGATTGCTTACTGTCGCCGTTATAAAGTGCCGCTGGTGACAACCGGCGGGGCGGGTGGGCAAATTGACCCGACGCAGATTCAGGTGACGGATCTGGCGAAAACTATCCAGGATCCACTGGCGGCAAAGCTGCGTGAACGGCTGAAAAGCGAATTTAATGTGGTGAAAAACAGCAAAGGGAAACTTGGCGTGGACTGCGTCTTCTCAACCGAAGCCCTGGTCTATCCACAATCGGATGGCTCAGTCTGTGCAATGAAAAGTACGGCAGAGGGGCCGAAGCGTATGGATTGCGCATCTGGCTTCGGTGCGGCGACGATGGTTACCGCAACTTTTGGTTTTGTTGCGGTTTCACATGCGTTGAAAAAAATGATGGCGAAAGCAGAGCGTCAGGCCAGCGCCTGACGTGCCGCTTCTGTCACGGCTTCACTCAGGGCTGCAAGGCCCTGAGTGCGCGAAGCGCTAAGCTGGCCGCGCAACCCCAGTTCATCAAAAAGTGCGAGTGGATCAGCCACTGCTAAATCGACCGCCAGCCTTCCTTCAACTGCCGTCAGTAAAACGGCCAACAACCCGCGCACAATTCTTCCTTCGCTATCGCCAAAGAAATGCATCGCGCCGCCCGATGTCACGCTGTAGCCCAGCCAGACGCGGTTTTCGCAGCCGGGAATTTCCCGTGCTTGTGCTTTGAGGTCGTCGCTGAGCGTCGGCAGTTGTTTGCCCAGCAGAATGATTTGCCGGTATTTATCTTCCCACTGCTGCAAGGGCGCAAAAAGCTGGCGCAGCGAGTCGGGCGTAATGGTTGTGCCGAACGGATGCCCGGCAAGCATTGAGGCTGTCATTAGTCCACCAGTAGTTCGAGAGCGCGGTCAACCGCGTTGACCAGCGCGTAAACGTCATCCTGCGTATTATAGGGCGCAAATGAGGCGCGAAGCGTGCCGCTGACGCCCAGCGCCGCCAGTAACGGCTGCGCGCAGTGTTGCCCGGCGCGCAGGGCGATGCCGTACTCCGCCAGCAATGTAACCATGTCGCTGTGGTGAACGCCGTTAAAATCGAATGCCAGCAGGCTGGAGTCCTGACAGCGGAAGGAGCGGAACCCCGGCCGTTTAGCCAGTTCGTCTTCAGCAAGCGACGCCAGTCCGCGGCTCCAGTTCTCAGCCTGGACGATATCGATATCAGCCAGCCACTCAAGCGCTGCGCTCAGACCAATCACGCCTGCAACGTTGGGCGTGCCTGCTTCCAGGCGGTACGGCACCGGTTGCGTGGTAAAACCTTCGAAACTGACTTCGCTTATCATCTTGCCGCCGCCAAGCCACGGAGTCATTTCGTCGAGCAAATTGCTTTTCCCATACAGCGCGCCAATACCCGTTGGGCCATATAGCTTATGCCCTGAGAAAGCATAAAAATCGATATCCAGTTGTTGCACGTCCGATGGAAAATGCACCGCACCCTGTGCGCCATCGACCATCACCACCATATTGGCCTGATGAGCAAGTTTAATGGCGCGAGCTAAATCCGGGCAACCACCCGTGACGTTGGACATCTGGCCAAGCGCCAGAATACGGCTGCGCGGAGAGATAATAGAAGGCAGTAAATTGATGTCGGGCAGGCGATCGCTACCCAGCGGCAGTTTCACCACTTTCGCGCCGGTTTGTTGCGCAACCATCAACCAGGGCACCAGGTTGGCGTGGTGTTCCGCTTCGCTGACGATAATCTCATCGCCTACCTGCAAACGCGGGCGCGCATAGCACTGCGCCACCATATTAATGGCTTCCGTCGTGCCGCGAGTCCAGACAATATTTTTCCCGGAGGGCGCATTCAGGCGAGCGGCAACCTGGTCGCGTGCGGCTTCGTAGCGGGCGGTCAGCTTTTGCGCCTGGGCAAACTGGCTGCGGTGAACGTTACCCGCGCTCAGGGAATAGAAGTGATGAGTCGCCTCGATAACGGCCTGCGGCTTAAGGGCTGTCGCGGCGCTGTCGAGATAGACGCCTGCGTCGGTCAGGGCAGGAAACTGGGCGCGAAACTGCGCGGGAGTGAAAGCGTTCATGATATTCCTCGGTTCAATACTGCGATCGTGGCGCAAAAGCCGCCTTATGACAAGGCTTGCGCTAACCATCGGAATAATCTGGATAGTCTGGTGAAATCTGACCAGTGACTTATGCTAAATAGTGTTAGGCAAATGCTTTTGCCTGTTACGGAAGAAGTACTATCTGGCATAAATCGCTTAAAGGAGTATTAAGATGAAAAAGACTGCCGCACTGATTTCCGCTTGTTTGATGACCTTCGCACTGAGCGCCTGTTCTGGCCCGAACTACGTGATGCACACCAATGATGGCCGAACGATCGTCTCCGATGGCAAGCCGAAAACCGATGATGAAACCGGAATGATTTCATACAAAGATGCTAACGGGAACAAGCAGCAGATTAACCGTACCGATGTGAAAGAGATGGTTGAGCTGGACAACTAAGGGCGGTTTTGACGCAAAAAAAAGCACCGCAATTGGGCGGTGCTACATTAATCACTATGGACAGACAGGGTAAATGTACAGGAAGTGAAAAAGGGTAGCGCTGCTACCGTGGTCTGAATCGCAGACCAATTGCAAACACAACAACACAACATCACAACCGTAAGCCAAAAGCCCATCAGAACACGCATTCCGAAAAAAGCTTTTCGTTCCGGCTCAGGAAGTGCCGCCACTATAGGTATTTGCTGGTAGAAGCTCAACGGACAAATTATAATGTCTCAGATAAAAAAAACTAATAGGTTAAACTGTGTTTCCTATTTGTTAAATCCTATTAACATTCGGGTTCTGGGACCATGTCGAAGCGATTGCCACCGCTGAATGCATTACGTGTATTTGATGCAGCAGCCCGCCATTTAAGTTTTACTCGCGCCGCCGATGAGCTTTTTGTGACGCAGGCCGCAGTAAGCCACCAAATCAAGTCTCTCGAGGATTTTTTAGGTCTGAAGCTGTTCCGCCGCCGCAATCGTTCGTTGCTGTTGACGGAAGAGGGGCAAAGCTATTTTCTGGACATTAAAGAGATCTTTTCGCAATTAACCGAGGCAACGCGTAAACTACAGGCTCGGAGTGCGAAAGGGGCGCTGACTGTCAGTTTATTGCCCAGTTTTGCGATTCAGTGGTTGGTGCCTCGTCTTACTAGCTTTAACTCAGCTTATCCGGGAATCGATGTCAGGATCCAGGCGGTCGACCGTCAGGAAGATAAGCTGGCGGACGACGTCGACGTGGCTATTTTTTATGGTCGCGGCAACTGGCCAGGGCTGCGTGTTGAAAAACTGTACGCAGAATATTTGCTGCCGGTATGCTCGCCGTTACTGCTTACTGGTGATAAAGCGCTCAAAACACCGGCAGACTTAGCGAAGCATACTCTGTTGCATGATGCTTCTCGCCGTGACTGGCAGACCTATACCCGTCAGTTAGGCCTCAATCACATTAATGTTCAGCAGGGGCCCATCTTTAGCCATAGCGCGATGGTGCTTCAGGCTGCCATTCATGGACAAGGTGTCGCACTGGCGAATAACGTCATGGCACAGTCGGAAATTGAAGCCGGTCGCCTCGTCTGCCCGTTTAATGATGTCCTGGTCAGTAAAAACGCTTTTTATCTGGTTTGTCATGACAGTCAGGCGGAACTGGGTAAAATAGCGGCCTTCCGGCAATGGATACTGGCGAAAGCGGCCAATGAACAAGAGACATTCCGCTTTCGCTACGAACAATAAATGAATTTAGGGTAATCGCATGACCAGCCGTTTTATGCTGATTTTCGCCGCCATTAGTGGCTTTATCTTTGTTGCACTGGGCGCTTTTGGCGCGCATGTATTAAGCAAATCTCTGGGTGTTGTTGAGATGGGCTGGCTCCAGACCGGGCTTGAGTACCAGGCGTTTCATACGCTGGCTATCCTCGGTTTGTCCGTCGCCATGCAGCGTCGCATTAGCATCTGGTTTTACTGGAGCAGCGTTTTTCTGGCATTAGGTACCGTATTGTTTAGCGGTAGCCTTTACTGCCTGGCGCTCTCTCATTTACGCCTGTGGGCGTTTGTTACCCCGGTCGGTGGCGTGAGCTTCCTCGTGGGTTGGGCGTTGATGTTGGTCGGCGCTATTCGTCTTAAACGTAAGGGTGTTGTTCATGAATAAGGTTGTGCTCTATTGCCGCCCTGGGTTTGAGAAAGAGTGCGCTGCGGAAATCACCGATAAAGCCGCACGTCGCGAAGTTTTCGGCTTTGCGCGAGTAAAAGATAACTCGGGCTATGTGATTTTCGAGTGCTATCAGGAAGGTGATGCCGACAAACTGGCTCGCGAGCTGCCGTTTAGTTCACTGATTTTCGCGCGTCAGATGATAGTGGTTGGTGAGTTGTTGAAAGACTTACCGCCGGAAGATCGCATCACGCCGGTGGTAGGCATGTTGCAGGGCGTGGTGGAGAAGGGCGGCGACCTGCGTGTGGAAGTGGCCGACACCAACGAAAGCAAAGAACTGATGAAGTTCTGCCGTAAATTCACCGTTCCGCTGCGCGCGGCGCTGCGTGATGCTGGCGTGCTGACTAATTATGAAACACCGAAACGACCGGTAGTGCATGTGTTCTTCATCGCTCCGGGATGCTGCTATACCGGATATTCATACACCACCAATAACTCCCCGTTCTATATGGGTATCCCGCGTCTGAAGTTCCCTTCAGATGCGCCAAGCCGTTCAACCCTGAAGCTGGAAGAGGCGTTCCATGTCTTTATCCCGGCAGACGAATGGGACGAGCGTCTGGCTAATGGCATGTATGCGGTTGACCTCGGGGCTTGTCCTGGCGGCTGGACTTATCAACTGGTGAAACGCAACATGTGGGTCTCCTCGGTTGATAATGGCCCGATGGCGCAAAGTCTGATGGATACCGGGCAGGTCACCTGGCTACGTGAAGATGGTTTCCGCTATCGCCCAACTCGCAATAATATCTCATGGATGGTGTGCGATATGGTTGAAAGACCAGCAAAGGTGGCTGCGCTGATGGCCCAGTGGCTGGTGAACGGCTGGTGCCGCGAGACCATTTTCAACCTGAAGCTGCCGATGAAAAAGCGCTATGAAGAGCTGTCGCAGAACCTGGCGCATATCGAGCAGACGCTGAAGGATAACGGTATTAATGCGGAAATCCAGGCGCGTCAGTTGTACCATGACCGCGAAGAAGTGACTGTGCATGTGCGTCGCTGGTGGGCTGCGGTTGGTGGGCGTCGGGACGAGCGGTAAGGTTGCCCCTCACCCCGCCCTCTCCCGCAGGGAGAGGGCGAAAACCGGCTCAGTTCTGTCAGATATGCACAATCGGTTCCCTCTCCCTGCGGGAGAGGGTTAGGGTGAGGGGGTCTCTACCGCACCAGTCGCAACTGCTGCAAATTCCCATCCAGTTGTAAATTCGTCTCCAGCCGCGCGACGTCGCGGCAGATAAATGCCATCTCTTTATGCTCTTCCAGCTTTTTGCGCCACTTCTCCGGCACGTTATCCAATTGCGCGTAGATGCCTTCCAGCGAACCAAACTCATTCAACAACTGCGTGGCGCTTTTAGGCCCGATTCCCGCCACCCCTGGCACTTTTGAACTGCTGATCCCCGCAAGCCCCCAGTAATCCGGCAGTTGTTCGGGCGTTACGCCAAATTCGCTGGCGATAAACGGCGCATCCAGCCAGCGTTTCTGAAAATAATCACGAATGCGAATAGTGGGTGAGAGTAGCTGGCAGTAGCCTTTGTCAGTAGAGACAATGGTCGCCTGATGCCCGGCCTGCGCGACCTTAACCGCAAGCGTCGCCGCAAGGTCATCGGCTTCGCTGCCCGGCAGCGCCCAGCACCTGAAACCGCGCTGTTCGAACGCCGCACGCAATGCGGGCATTTCTTCGACCAGCGTGTCCGGCATCGGTGCCCGGCCCGCTTTATAGTCGGGCAGACGCTGGTGCCGCCAGCCCTGGCCTCTTTCCTCATCATCAAACACGGCTACCACGTGAGTGGGCTGACTGTGGGCAATCAGTTGCTCCAGCGCCCGCAGGCATGTTTCACCGCAGGGCGACCCCTGCACGGCATGAATGCGGCGAATCAAATTGAGTGCGTCGACGATAAGCAGATGAACGGACACCGGGGCCTCCTTGTAACAATTGAGGCTAGGGTAACATTTGCATCAGAGGGAGGCTACGCGGGATAAAAAATCGGGAAGGAGAGTCGCAAAAACTGCCCGGCAGCATGACGCCACCGGACAGTGGGGGGGTTAATCGCAGGCTACTACTTTCATGGCCAGTCCACCGCGAGAGGTTTCGCGATACTTAGCGTTCATGTCTTTACCTGTTTCATACATGGTTTCGATAACCTTATCGAGACACACGCGCGGCTGGCTGGTACGGCGCAGCGCCATACGTGCCGCATTGACCGCTTTCACGGAGGCAATCGCGTTACGCTCGATACACGGCACCTGAACCTGACCCGCTACCGGGTCGCAGGTCAAACCGAGGTTATGCTCCATACCGATTTCAGCGGCGATGCACACCTGCGCCGGGCTGCCGCCAAGCAGTTCGGCCAGCCCTGCGGCAGCCATTGAGCATGCAACGCCCACTTCACCCTGACAGCCGACTTCCGCACCGGAAATCGAGGCGTTCATTTTGTAAAGCGAACCGATAGCGCTGGCCACCAGCAGATAGCGCGCCAGTGAGTTAGCGTTCACTTCACGGATAAATTTGTCGTAGTACGCCAGTACCGCCGGGACGATACCGCAGGCACCGTTTGTTGGTGCCGTTACCACACGCCCGCCCGCGGCATTTTCTTCGTTTACCGCCAGGGCGAACATGTTGATCCAGTCGACGACTGCCATTGGGTCGCTGCTGATTTTATCCTGACTGACCAGCATGCGACGCAGTGCGGACGCACGGCGCGGTACGCGCAGTTTGCCAGGCAGGACGCCTTCGGTGGTGGTGCCATGCTCGATGCCGCCTTTCATCACGGCCCAGACGTCAGCAAAGTGCTTTTCCAGCTCTTCTTTACTGTGCAACGCCAGTTCGTTTTGCATCATCAGGCCCGAGAGAGAAAGTCCTGTCTCGTCGCAATGGCGTTGCAAGTCCGCCGCGCTGCTGTACGGATAAGGTACGGCAACCGGCGCGTCAGTTTGCTGGCCGAAGTGCTCTTCATCGACGATAAAGCCGCCGCCGATGGAATAATAGGTTTTGCTGTAAACCGCTTTTTCGCCCGCCAGTGCGGTGATGCGCATGCCGTTTTCATGCAATGAAAGGTTGTCGGCATGGAAGTTCATGCACTTATCAACCGGGAACTCCACTTCGTGCTGGCCGTTTGCCAGCAGTAAACGACCATGGGTGTTTACGTCCTGGATAAAGCCAGGGATGCTGTCGATATCGACGGTGTCCGGTAGATTACCTGCCAGGCCCATGATGATGGCGATATCGGTATGGTGCCCCTTTCCGGTGAGGGAAAGTGAGCCATAAACATCGACGACGACGCGGGTGATGTCGGTCAGGAGCCCACGCGCAATCAAGTCGTCCGTGAATTGTTTGCCTGCTTTCATTGGCCCGACAGTATGAGAGCTGGAAGGACCAATGCCGATTTTGAAGATATCGAATACGCTGATCATATTGCGTCCATTGCTGTAGAGAGAAGCGCCGCCCGAAGGCGGCGCGGGGGGATATTAGCTGAACAGAGAGTAGAAGATAGCGGAGATAGCAATCAGGCCCATAATCACAACGAATACGTTGCTGATGTGACCGCTGTATTTACGCATCGCCGGTACTTTCTGAATCGCATACATCGGCATCAGGAACAGAATCATCGCGATAACCGGGCCGCCCAGGGTTTCAATCATACCCAGGATGCTTGGGTTCAGGGTCGCCACAATCCAGGTGGTAACCAGCATGAACAGCGCAGTGATTTTGTTCAGTTTGTTGATTTCGATGGATTTGCCTTTGCCACGCAGAGACTTAATCACCATCCCGTTAAAGCCTTCACGTGCACCCAGGTAGTGGCCCAGGAACGATTTAGTGATAGCGATAATCGCGATAATTGGCGCCATCCATTCGATGAAGGAGACGTTAAAGTGGTTCGCCAGGTAAGACAGAATCGAGATGTTCTGTGCTTTTGCCGCCGCCAGGTCTGCCGGAGTCAGGCTCAGTACGCAACTGAAGACGAAGAACATCACCGTCAGCACCATCATGACGTGTGCGCATGCCAGGATTTTAGAACATTTTTTCTCTGCATCCTGACCGTACTCTTCACGTTTCGCCACGGCGAAGGAGGAGATGATCGGAGAGTGGTTAAAGGAGAAAACCATCACCGGAATTGCCAGCCACAGCGTCATCCACAGACCATTACCGGTAGAGTTTGCTGAGCTAAAGGACAGGGTTTCCAGCGCCGCGCCGCTCCACTGAGGAATGAGGTACAGAGCCAGCAACATCAGGGCTGCAACAAACGGGAATACCAGAATACTCATCGCTTTGACGATCATTTGCTCACCGAAGCGAACGATGGTCATCATGCCAACGATCAGGATCAGCGACAGAATCGCACGCGGCGGTGCAGTCATCTGTAACTGGTGCGTCATGAAGCTTTCAACGGTATTGGTGATGGCGACGCTGTATACCAACAAAATCGGGTAGATAGCGAAGAAGTAAAGCAGGGTAATCAGTTTGCCTGCGCCCACGCCAAAGTGCTCTTCAACCACTTCGGTGATGTCTTCGCCCGGGTTTTTACCGGACAGAACGAAGCGGGTCAGGCCGCGGTGTGCGAAGTAGGTCATTGGGAAGGCGAGAATTGCCATAATAATCAGCGGGATCATGCCGCCAACGCCTGCGTTAATCGGCAGGAACAATACGCCCGCGCCGATGGCTGTGCCGTAAAGACCCAGCATCCACATGGTATCAGTTTTGCGCCATCCGCTAGCGGATTCTGTTGACGCGATGGTGCTGGTTTGAGTGCTTTCCATCTGTTTCTCCTGGAGGAAGGAAAATTGTCGGTTTTTAGTTAATTCCAATGGAATTAGGGCCGACAGTAATATGAAATCTTTTTAGCGATGGTTTTTTTATGATTTTCACCCATCACTGTGACGGCCGGAAAGATACATTTAACTGATGAATCTATCAGTGATCATGATCCCAAATGTAATAATTCACTCCTCTTAGCTGTGTTTGCAGTTCATCTGCCTGTGATTGTTATTTGGGCAGAAATTTATGGTCGCAAAAGCTAGCATCAGCAGTATTGTTGGTAAACAGGGGAGGCTGTAAATTCGCGTTTTTCACCAATAAAAGTGTTTAAAACAGCGTTTTAGGTTGTTTATTTGTCTTTGTTGTCAATAATTAACGCTTTACTCAGAGCGCAAACGATTGAGGAAATGTAATAACAATAAGTGAGGGTTATTATTTTTTGTTCAGCGGTATCAGCGTGTATGTTGGGAAAAGTGCGTAAGGGCAGGGTTTTATGCTAATAGATTCAACGGGCAAGAGGGATAAGTCGCCCGAGGATCGGGCGACATTAAGGCTGGCGTTATCAGGCCATAATTTCGTAGCAAGGGATATATGCGGAGCCTGGCAGCTTCATACGGTGCTGGGCGACGAAACCCTGCAACAGATCGTCCATACGGCGCATCATCGCTTTATCGCCGTGGATCTTATACGGCCCGTGCTCTTCGATGGCGCGAATACCCACTTCTTTCACGTTACCGGCGACAATCCCTGAGAAGGCGCGGCGCAGGTCGGCGGCCAGTACTTCTACAGGTTGGTCAGGATAAAGTTTCAGGTTCGCCATGTTTTCATGGGTTGGTTCGAACGGCAATTGCAGGTCAGGGGCTATCTTAATCGACCAGTTAAAGCTGTAAGCATCGCCCGTATCGCGACGGTTCTCCTTCACCAGCGGCATCGCTTTTTTCATCTGACGGGCCACCTCTGCGGCATCATCTATGATGATTTTGTAGTGACGGCGCGCGCTTTCACCCAAAGTATGTACGATAAACTCATCCAGTACGCGGAAGTAGTCAGCGCTCTCTTTCGGGCCGGTAAGGATGAGCGGCAGCACCTGATTTTTATTCGCCGGATTCATCAGAATGCCCAGCAGGTAAAGCAGCTCTTCCGCCGTTCCGACGCCGCCGGGGAAGATGATAATACCGTGAGCGATACGCACAAACGCTTCGAGGCGTTTTTCAATATCCGGCATAATGATCAGCTCATTAACCAGCGGGTTAGGCGGTTCAGCGGCAATAATTGACGGTTCAGTCATGCCGATGAAACGGCCTTCTTTGTAACGCTGCTGTGCGTGACCTACCGCCGCGCCTTTCATCGGCGCTTCCATCGCGCCCGGGCCGCACCCGGTGCAGATATTTAGCTCGCGCAGGCCAAGCTGATTCCCCACACGACGCGCATACAGGTATTCATTTTCGTTAATTGAGTGACCGCCCCAGCAAACCACCATGCTCGGTGCTTCACCAACGTGCAGCGCCCGGGCGTTGCGCAGAATACTGAAAACCAGGTTAGTGATATGAGTTGAGCTTTCCAGATCGAGATTCGGGAAGCGCACGGTGTTATGGATTTGCCCGTAGACGAACAGGATATCGCGCAGAACGGCGAACAGGTTGGCCTGCAACGAGCGAATAATGTGACCATCAACGAACGCCTCTTCAGGCGGGTTGATGAGTTCAAGCTTCACGCCACGCTCGCGGCGCAGCACGTTAATGTCGAAATTCTCAAAACGGGACAGCAGTTCTTTACTGTTATCGGTCAGGCTGCCTGAATTTAGTACCGCCAGCGAGCAGTTACGAAACAGATGGTACAGGTCGCTGCTGGCCGTGCGTTTAAGCATATCGACTTCCAGTTGCGACAACATATCCATTGAGCCAAGCGGGCTAATATGTGTAATCAAGTGAGCTCCTTACGGGACGAGAATCGTCTTCCCTGCTGATTACAATAGCCTTGCCTGTAGGAATACTACAACCACCCTGTGCAGGAGAATGGCTGTAAATTGAGAAATTATTGAGGTTTGTGAGGGGGATGGGGGCCCTCACCCCGGCCCTCTCCCACAGGGAGAGGGAGAAAACAGCGCAGAACGTAACAATGTGCACAATCGGTTCCCTCTCAATGTGCACAATCGGTTCCCTCTCCCCGTGGGAGAGGGTTAGGGTGAGGGGGCCCTTACTGCCTGACCAGCCGACCAACCGCCGGTACAAATTCCGTATTCGAACGCCACGGGTTGATATCCAGCCCGCCGCGACGGGTATAGCGCGCATAAACGCTGAGTTTTTCCGGCTGACAGAAGCGCAGAATATCGCTGAAGATACGCTCGACACACTGCTCGTGAAATTCATTATGGTGGCGGAACGACACCAGATAACGCAGCAGCTTTTCGCGGTCAATCTGCGGCCCGCGATACTGAATTTGCACGGAGCCCCAGTCGGGCTGGTGAGTGATCAGGCAGTTGGATTTCAGCAGGTGGCTGACCAGCGTCTCTTCGACTGTTTTATTTGCCGTCGCGTTCAGCAGGTAGTCAGCATTAAACTCATAGTTATCAATCTCGATATCCTGAGAATCAATGCAGGTGCCGTGGAAGTGCGCAACAGGCTGCCCTTCAATCTCATCAAGACGATAAAGCGATACAGATACGTCACCCTGCGCGCAGGCGCGGAGATCGCGCTCAAGCGTATTACGAACGTCATCCCATGAGGCGAAGCGAGTCTGGTTAAAGCTGTTCAGGTAGAGCTTAAAGCTCTTGGATTCCACCAGATTCACGGTGGTGTGGCTCAGTTCCACATGGCCCACCGCTACCTGCGGCAATCCTCTGGCGTTCAGCCAGGAGAGTTCATACAACGTCCAGATATCACCGCCATGAAACGGTAGCGCATCGGCACGTAAATCGAGCGGATCGCGATTAAGGCTACGTGGAACACCCTGTAACAGTGCGGCATCGTAAGTATCACGGTAATCCGTTGATTTACCCAGTGTCAGGCCGCTCAGAGCCTGATGATTATCATAAGAAGACATGTTTCACCGTTATAAAGCAGGTAGACTATACGCCAAGTGTAACCTGACTAAACAGAAGAGAGAAATCGGTGGACCATCAGACTGCAGAAGCGCTCCAGGCTTTTACCCAACGTTATTGTGACGCATGGCAGCAGCAGAATCACTGCTGGCCGCGCAGCGAAGAGCTGTACGGCGTCGCCTCTCCCTGCATTGTGAATACCACCGATGATGCGGTTTTCTGGCAGCCGCTGCCATTTAGTGGTGAACAAAATGTAAATGCCGTTGAACGCGCGCTGGACATTGTGGTACAACCACCGCTTCATACTTATTATACCACTCAGTTTGCCGGCGATATGGAAGCGCGTTTTGCCGGGCAGCGACTGACGTTATTGCAGGTATGGAGCCCGGACGACTTTCGTCGTGTGCAGGAGAATCTGATCGGCCACCTGGTGACTCAGAAACGCCTGAAGCTATCGCCGACGCTGTTTATCGCCACTCTGGAAAGCGAACTGGATGTGATTTCCGTCTGTAATATGAGTGGTGAAGTGGTTAAAGAGACGCTCGGTACCCGTAAACGCCAGACACTCGCACCTTCTCTTGAGAGCTTTCTCAATCAATTAGACCCCGATTTGTAATCCACTTTGCCCGATTGTCTGTGAGAGATCTCTTACATGCCTTGTAGGAGATCGCCAGGACATAAGTAAGACAGGCACTGAATGATTTTTTTGTTTTCCTTACAAAACAAATAATTGAGATTTTCCTTAGGTACTTTCATATGAAAATGTCCTTACAGGATTGTCTGAAGAGGCCTTGTAAGACGGGGCGTAATAAGCGATTCTATCTCCGTCGACAAGGAGTCGCACAGTGAAGTGAACATCAGGATGATGGCACTTCAAACAGGACACACCAGGATGGTGCTTCAGGGACAGGCCTCAGGATGAGGTAAGTGGATACGCCAGGACGGTGTAACAAGGAAAGGCTTCAGGACGAGGCAAAAGGATAACGCCAGGATGCGTTAAAGGACACCTCCAGGATGGAGAATGAGAGCCGGTCAGGATGAGCGGTGGAGCAAGAAGTTCAGGACATACTCAAGGATTGGGTAGATTCGCATCGGGGTGGTGTGAGCAGGACGCAACAGTTTATGGATGAACAGGTCGCAAGACCGCAGGAAAAGTTGTCACGGACGAGCAGGGAGCACGAAAAGTAGCTGGAATGCTGCGAAACGAACCGGGAGCACTGTTTATACAGTGCTCCCTTTTTTTGTTTTGCGTTCGGCTGGTGGTATCCTGCGCGCGATTTCGTTTCTATCGAGGCTCCCATGACTTTTCACAATAATCTGCGCGAACAATTGCAATCCATCGAGGCGATGCTGCGCCTGCATCAACACTGGCAGGACGAAGCTCCAGATGCCAGTGCGTTCGCCAGCGATCAACCCTTCTGCATGGATACGCTGGAGCCGCTGGCGTGGTTACAGTGGGTATTGATTCCGCGTATGCATCAATTGCTGGATAACGGCGAGCCTCTGCCGCAACGGTTTGCCATCGCGCCTTACTATGAAATGGCGCTGGATGCGCAGCATCCGCAGCGCGATATTATTTTGCTTGAGCTGCAAAAGCTTGACGCCTTTTTTGCTGATGATGACAACTGATGCTGGAAATTATTTACCAGGATGAATGGCTGGTCGCTGTTAACAAACCTTCCGGTTGGTTAGTTCACCGTAGCTGGCTCGATCGCGATGAAAAAGTGGTGGTGATGCAGACGGTGCGTGACCAGATAGGTCAGCATGTGTTTACCGCCCACCGCCTTGACCGCCCGACTTCCGGCGTACTGCTGATGGGGCTTTCAAGCGAGGCAGGGCGGTTATTGTCGCAGCAGTTTGAACAGCACCAAATGCAGAAGCGTTATCATGCCATCGTGCGCGGCTGGTTGATGGATGAAGCGGTACTTGACTACCCGCTGGTGGAAGAGCTCGACAAGATTGCCGACAAATTTGCCAAAGAGAATAAAGAGCCGCAGCCTGCGGTGACGCACTATCGCGGGCTGGCGACGGTCGAGATGCCTGTGGCGACGGGACGATACCCCACCACTCGTTACGGGCTGGTTGAGCTGGAACCCAAAACCGGGCGCAAGCATCAGTTGCGTCGTCACCTCTCGCATTTGCGTCATCCTATTATTGGCGATAGCAAACATGGCGACCTGCGTCAGAACCGCAGCGCGGCAGAAAATTTCGGCTGTCAGCGCCTGATGCTGCATGCCAGTTCGCTCTCCCTGATGCATCCGTTTACCGGTGAGCCGCTTACGCTGCGCGCCGGGCTCGACGAAACGTGGATGCAGGCGCTGTCACACTTTGGCTGGCGCGGGCTTCTCCCTGATAACGAAAGGGTTGAGTTTGTCGGCGGGAGCGGTCAGGATGAGAACATCTGAAAGTAAACAGGGAGTTAAATCATGGCTGAAGTAGGGATTTTTGTTGGCACCATGTATGGTAATTCGCTGTTAGTCGCCGAAGAAGCGCAGGCGATTCTGGGCAATCAGGGTCATGCCGCAAAGGTTTTTGAAGACCCGCAAGTAAGCGACTGGGAAGAGTATGTGGGTAAATATGTGCTGGTTGTCACCTCGACGACCGGACAGGGCGATTTACCGGACAGCATTGTGCCGCTGTATAACGACCTCAAGGATATGTACCAGCCACATCTGCGCTACGGCATTATTGCTCTGGGCGACAGTACTTACGCTAATTTCTGCGGCGGCGGCAAAACCTTCGATGCATTATTACAGGAGCAGGGCGCTCAGCGCATCGGCGAAATGCTGATGATTGACGCCAGTGAAGACCCTGAGCCAGAAGGTGTTTCCAACCCCTGGGTTGAGCAATGGGCTACGTTGCTTAAATAAAGTGTCGCCCTCTCGTCACGCAGAGGGCGTTTACACCGCGTCAGGAGTACCTCTTCATACCCCTTCTTCCTCGTTTGTCCCGCTGACTTTTAGCAAACAGTTTTCATTTCCGTGAAGCATCTTCCAGTGCTTTGGGCAGAAGCCATAAATCTCTTTTAATTACCCCCTCAATGCTGTGTAGATGCACGGTGAGCCAGTATGCACCTCTTTTTATACTTCCTGAGCCAGTTATAAAACGCAGCAAGTCATGCATAACGACGCGCTGCGATAAAAACACCAATACGTCATTCTGATTACCCTACAGGTTGTGTTGTTCAGAGTGAATGTAGCCGAAAGCTATAATTCAGGAGTGCAACAATGAGTTCATTAAGTCAGGCTGCGAGCGCCGCTGAAAAGCGTACCAACGCTCGCTACTGGATAGTGGTGATGCTGTTTATCGTCACGTCGTTTAACTACGGAGACCGGGCGACGTTGTCGATTGCCGGTTCCGAAATGGCCAAAGATATTGGTCTTGACCCGGTGGGGATGGGATATGTTTTCTCCGCATTCTCCTGGGCTTACGTTATCGGGCAGATCCCCGGCGGCTGGTTACTCGACCGCTTCGGTTCAAAACGAGTCTACTTCTGGTCTATCTTCATCTGGTCGATGTTTACCCTGTTGCAGGGGTTCGTCGATATCTTTAGCGGTTTTGGCATTATCGTCGCACTCTTTACCCTGCGTTTCCTCGTCGGCCTTGCTGAATCCCCTTCTTTCCCCGGCAACAGTCGTATCGTTGCGGCCTGGTTCCCGGCACAGGAAAGGGGCACGGCGGTCGCGATTTTTAACTCCGCGCAGTACTTTGCCACGGTTATCTTCGCGCCGATCATGGGCTGGCTGACGCATGAGGTGGGCTGGTCGCATGTGTTCTTCTTTATGGGCGGGCTGGGGATCGTTATCAGCTTTATCTGGCTGAAAGTGATCCACGAACCGAATCAACATCCGGGCGTGAACAAAAAAGAGCTGGAGTACATCGCTGAAGGCGGCGCGCTGATCAACATGGATCAAAAAGGTGCGAAGGTAAAAGTGCCGTTTAGCGTCAAGTGGGGGCAGATCAGACAGTTGATCGGCTCGCGCATGATGGTTGGGATTTATATCGGCCAGTACTGTATCAACGCGCTAACCTACTTTTTCATCACCTGGTTCCCGGTTTATCTGGTGCAGGCGCGCGGTATGTCGATTCTGAAAGCAGGGTTTGTCGCCTCCGTTCCGGCGATTTGCGGATTTATTGGCGGCGTACTGGGTGGGGTTATCTCCGACTGGCTGATGCGTCGTACCGGTTCGCTGAACATTGCGCGTAAAACGCCGATCGTCATGGGCATGCTGCTATCGATGGTGATGGTGTTCTGTAACTATGTGAACGTCGAGTGGATGATTATCGGCTTTATGGCACTGGCCTTCTTCGGTAAAGGGGTTGGCGCACTGGGCTGGGCGGTAATGGCGGATACCGCGCCGAAAGAGATCAGCGGCCTTTCTGGCGGCCTGTTTAATATGTTCGGCAATATTTCGGGTATCGTGACGCCGATTGCGATTGGCTACATCGTCGGGACAACCGGCTCTTTCAACGGCGCGCTGATCTACGTCGGTATTCATGCGCTGGTGGCGGTGCTGAGCTATCTGGTGCTGGTGGGCGATATTAAACGTATCGAACTGAAACCTGTTGCGGGGCAATCATCATGACAACGCAATCGAGCCCCGTAATCACGGATATGAAGGTCATTCCCGTTGCCGGGCATGACAGTATGCTGCTCAATATTGGCGGCGCGCACAATGCGTACTTCACGCGCAATATTGTAGTGCTGACTGACAACGCCGGGAATACCGGCGTCGGGGAAGCGCCGGGTGGCGAGGTGATTTACCAGACGCTGGTGGACGCCATTCCTGTGGTGCTGGGGCAGGAGATCGCCCGCCTGAATAAAGTGGTTCAGCAGGTGCATAAGGGGAATCAGGCGGCGGATTTCGACACCTTTGGTAAAGGAGCATGGACGTTTGAGTTGAAGGTTAACGCGGTGGCGGCGCTGGAGGCCGCACTGCTTGACCTGCTGGGCAAAGCGCTGAATGTCCCGGTTTGTGAACTGCTGGGGCCGGGGAAGCAGCGCGATGCGGTCACGGTGCTCGGTTATCTCTTTTACGTCGGCGACCGCCGCAAAACCGATTTGCCCTATCTGGAAAATACACCGGGCAGCCATGACTGGTACCATTTGCGTCACCAGGAGGCGCTCTCCAGCGAGGCGCTGGTGCGGCTGGCGGAAGCCTCGCAGGATCGCTACGGTTTTAAAGATTTCAAACTCAAAGGCGGCGTGCTGCCGGGCGAGCAGGAGATTGAATCAGTAAAAGCGCTGAAAAAACGCTTCCCGGATGCGCGGATCACCGTCGACCCGAACGGCGCCTGGCTGCTGGATGAAGCGATCTCGCTGTGTAAGGGGCTCAACGATGTGCTGACCTACGCGGAAGATCCGTGTGGCGCAGAGCAGGGCTTCTCCGGGCGAGAAGTGATGGCGGAATTTCGTCGCGCCACCGGCCTGCCGGTCGCCACCAACATGATCGCCACTAACTGGCGTGAAATGGGGCATGCGGTGATGCTCAATGCGGTGGATATCCCACTGGCTGACCCGCACTTCTGGACGCTCTCCGGCGCGGTGCGCGTGGCGCAGATGTGCGACGAGTGGGGACTGACCTGGGGTTGCCACTCCAACAACCATTTCGACATCTCGCTGGCGATGTTTACCCACGTTGGCGCCGCCGCGCCGGGTAATCCGACAGCGATTGATACTCACTGGATCTGGCAGGAGGGCGATGCGCGCCTGACCGAAAATCCGCTACAGATCGCTCACGGCAAAATTGCCGTTCCCGATGCGCCCGGACTGGGCGTCGAGCTGGACTGGGATCAGGTGCAGAAAGCGCACGAAACGTATAAAAGCCTACCGGGCGGCGCGCGTAATGACGCGGGCCCGATGCAGTATCTGATCCCCGGCTGGACATTTGACCGCAAACGTCCCGTTTTCGGCCGCAATTAATTAAAAGGACTGAATCATGTCTCAAACTTCAACGCCAGTTGTCACTTCCATGCAGGTCATCCCGGTGGCGGGTCACGATAGTATGCTGATGAACCTGAGCGGGGCGCATGCACCGTTCTTTACCCGCAACATCGTGGTGATTAAAGACAATTCCGGTCATACGGGCGTGGGGGAAATTCCCGGCGGCGAGAAAATTCGCACCACGCTTGAAGATGCCATTCCGCTGGTGGTCGGCAAAACGCTGGGTGAATACAAGAACGTTCTGACGCTGGTGCGTAATACTTTCGCCGATCGTGATTCCGGCGGTCGCGGTCTGCAAACTTTCGACCTGCGTACCACCATTCATGTGGTCACGGGTATTGAAGCGGCGATGCTCGATCTGCTCGGCCAGCATTTGGGCGTAAACGTTGCTTCTTTGCTAGGCGATGGTCAGCAGCGCAGCGAAGTGGAGATGCTCGGCTACCTGTTCTTCGTCGGCAACCGTAAAGCGACGCCGCTGCCGTATCAGAGCCAGCCGGATGAGCAATGCGACTGGTACCGTCTGCGCCACGATGAAGCGATGACCCCGGACGCGGTGGTGCGCCTGGCGGAAGCCGCGTATGAAAAATATGGCTTTAACGACTTTAAACTGAAAGGCGGCGTGCTGGCCGGGGAAGAAGAAGCGGAATCCATCGTGGCGCTGGCTAAACGCTTCCCGCAGGCGCGCGTTACGCTCGATCCTAACGGTGCATGGTCGCTCAACGAGGCGATTAAAATCGGCAAATACCTGAAGGGCGTGCTGGCGTATGCGGAAGATCCTTGCGGTGCTGAACAGGGCTTCTCCGGGCGTGAGGTGATGGCGGAGTTCCGCCGCGCGACTGGCCTGCCGACCGCGACCAACATGATCGCCACCGACTGGCGTCAGATGGGCCATACGCTCTCCCTGCAATCGGTCGACATTCCGCTGGCAGACCCGCACTTCTGGACTATGCAGGGCTCGGTACGGGTGGCGCAGATGTGTCATGAATTTGGCCTGACCTGGGGTTCGCACTCCAATAACCATTTCGACATCTCGCTGGCGATGTTCACCCATGTTGCAGCGGCGGCGCCCGGGAATGTGACGGCGATTGATACTCACTGGATTTGGCAAGAGGGGAACCAGCGCCTCACCAAACAACCGTTTGAAATTAAAGGCGGTATGGTACAGGTGCCGACGACGCCTGGGCTGGGTGTCGAGCTGGATATGGATCGCGTTATGCAGGCTAACGAGCTTTATAAGAAGCATGGCCTGGGCGCTCGTGATGATGCGATGGGGATGCAGTACCTCATCCCCAACTGGACGTTTGATAATAAGCGTCCTTGCATGGTGCGTTGATCAAAATGCCGATCCCTGCCGGGGTCGGCATTTTTTCTGATTCAGATGTAAGATCATGGCTCAACCCACGCATAAGGACAGCCAATGAAGATTGTAATTGCCCCGGATTCTTACAAGGAAAGCCTGAGTGCGCTGGAGGTTGCCAGCGCGATTGAGCGTGGTTTTCGCGAAATCTATCCCGAGGCTGACTACCATAAACTTCCTGTTGCGGATGGTGGCGAAGGTACCGTTGAGGCAATGGTCACTGCCACTCAGGGGCGTATCGTAGAGATAGACGTCACCGGCCCACAGGGCGACACCGTGCAGGGGTTTTATGGCCTCTCAGGCGATGGGCGAAGCGCCTTTATTGAAATGGCGGCGGCTAGCGGCCTGGAGCTTGTGCCTGCCGATAAACGTTGCCCGCTGACCACCACCTCCTGGGGAACCGGGGAACTGATTCGCCACGCCTTAGACGCGGGGGTTAAGCATATTATTATTGGCCTCGGCGGCAGTGCGACCAATGACGGTGGCGCAGGCATGGTACAGGCGCTGGGTGTAAAACTGCTGACGGCGGATAACCAGGCGATTGCGCCAGGCGGCGCAGGGCTGGAAACACTGGCGCATATTGATATTCGCGAACTGGATACGCGGCTGGCGGAGTGTCGCATTGAAGTCGCTTGTGATGTCACTAATCCGTTGACCGGGGAAGAGGGCGCATCTGCGGTGTTTGGCCCGCAGAAAGGGGCGACGGCGAAGATGATTACCCGCCTCGATGCCGCGCTGACGCACTATGCGCAGTGCCTTAAAAGGGATCTGGGGATTGACGTGCTTCAACTGGAAGGCGGCGGTGCGGCAGGCGGAATGGGCGCGGCGCTGTATGCTTTTTGCGGTGCCGAGCTTCGCCCGGGTATTGAAATTGTCACTGATGCGCTGCATCTCGATAAGCTGGTGGCCGACGCCGATCTTGTGATCACCGGGGAAGGTCGCATCGATAGCCAGACGATTCACGGCAAAGTCCCCGTAGGCGTGGCTCGCGTAGCGAAGCGTTATCACGTACCGGTCATCGCCATTGGCGGCAGCCTGACGCCGGATGTCGGCGTGGTGTATGAACATGGGCTGGATGCGGTGTTTAGTGTGCTGTATCGCATCTGCACGCTGGAAGACGCATTGCGGGATGCCGAAGATAATCTGTTTATGACGGCGCGAAATATCGCGGCGATGTTGAGGATGGGGGAGCGGTTGTAGTTTTCTGCCCCTCACCCTAACCCTCTCCCCAAAGGGGAGAGGGGACTGACCGAGTCGATTTAGCAGAACAGCGCAGGTTTTCACCCTCTCCCCAAAGGGAAGAAGAGGGGACTGACTGAGCCGATTTAGCAGAACAGCGCAGGTTTTCACCCTCGCCCCTTTGGGGAGAGGGCCGGGGTGAGGGGACACCACTCACCCCAACACCTTCTTCGTTTCACGCGTCACGTTATCCATCTCATCCAGCAGTTCCAGGAACTCTGGTTCAAGCTCTTCCGCTGGCGTACCGTTACGCAATTGCCCTTCAATCAGATGACACAGATGCTTCAGGCGCGGCACACCGCTGTAGCCGCAGCTTCCGTGCAATTTATGAATCGCATCCACCAGATTTTCAGGCTTTTCGCCTACCAGTTGCTCTTCAACTTTATTTCGCACCTCTGGCAGATAGGCAACCAGCATTTGCAGCATCTCGCGCGCCAAATCGGGTTTATATGCGGCCTGGCGCAGCGCCAACTGCCAGTCGAGCGTCGTGTTGAGATCGACCGCCGGTTCGACATGTTCGGCCACGACAGGCATTGCCGCGGCATTAAGCCCCGGTTTATAGCGCAACAGAAGATTGCGTAATTTGCCCTCTTCAATCGGTTTCGCCAGATAGTCGTTCATGCCTGCGCTCAGCAGCTTCTCTTTCTGCCCGGCCATGGCGTGCGCGGTAACGGCAATCACCGGCGTTTGTTGCTGATGCGGTAGCTGGCGGATCAACTCGCAGGCGCGAATACCATCGATATCCGGCATCTGTATGTCCATCAGAATCAAATCGAACTGCATTTCACGGGCGCGTTCGATCGACTGTTGGCCACTTTCGCACAGCTCAACATGTTGCACCTGATCGCTGAGCAGCGCGCCAATCAGCTTCAGGTTGGCCGGGTTATCATCGACGGCCATCACGGTCATTGCGATGCGTGGATCCTCCGTCTGATGTTCCAGCACGGGTTGTTCTGTGTGGCAAAGATCCGTTAATGCCGGTAACAGCCGGGTCGACGTCAGTGGTTTCAGCAAACAAGCCGCCGCGCCCTCTTTTTTCAATGCTTCGGCATCAACCTGCGCATGGCAAGGGAGTGCGAGAAGCAGATAGTCAGTCATCGCCCGAGCCTGCGCCAGTTTTGCACGATGGTGTTCCAGGTCGCGTACCGAAACCGGAATCGCCGCCAGCATCATGTCGTAATGCTTAACCGGCAGCGCAGAGAATGTCTGACTGTAAATCACTTCCAGCGGCGTTGAGGCCAGCATTTCCAGCGTGGCCTGAGCCGCAGCCGCATTCGCTTCCACATATGCCAGCGTTTTTCCGCTCAGACACTGCGTTGACACACCGTCTGCGGCAACATTGGGGTTGAGATCCAGGTTGATATTGAACCAGAAGGTTGAGCCGCGATTCGGCTGACTGTGGAAGGAGATATCCCCGCCCATCTCTTTGACCAGTTTTTGCGTGATAACCAGCCCCAGCCCGGTGCCTCCGTGGCGGCGGGAAATGCTGGCGTCAGCCTGGCGGAACGCCTGGAACAGCCGGGACTGATCGCGTTCCGGAATACCGATCCCTGTATCGCGGATCTGGACTTCAATCTGAACTTTATTGTTACTGAGCGCGCGTTTCTCAACCAGCACGTCAATGTTGCCATGCTCGGTAAACTTAATCGCATTGCCGACCAGGTTGGTGATCACCTGTTGCAGGCGCAACGGGTCGCCAATCACGTTATCAGGCACATCGTTTTTGATATTAAGCGTTAGCTCCAGCCCCTTGTCGTGAGCCGAGTGGGCGAGTAGCGTCACCACTTCATCAAGCGAGTTACGCAGCGGGAACGGAATACTTTCCAGAATCAGCTTGCCGGCTTCCAGCTTCGAGAAATCGAGCACGTCGTTGATGATGGCCAGCAGATTGTTGGCCGAGCGTTCAATGGTGCTGAGGTGGTCGCGCTGTGTCGGGTTAAGCTCGCTTTTCAGCGTCAGGCGGGTGAAGCCAATGACACCGTTGAGTGGTGTACGTAGCTCGTGGGACATGTTGGCCAGGAACTCAGACTTAATACGCGCCGCTTCCTGGGCGCGTTTTTTCGCCAGATCCAGCTCGACGTTCTGGATCTCCATCTGCTCAAGCGTTTCACGCAGGTCAGAGGTCGCCTGGTCAACGTTGTGCTGCATCTCTTCGTGATAAGCCGCCAGCGACATCGCCATCGAGTTGATGCCATTTTTCAGCATATCCAGCTCGCCGAGCATAAAGCCTTCGACGCGGCTGTCGAGTTGCCCGCGTCGGATGCGGTCAACGGTGTTGACCATGTTGCGAATCGGCCCGGTGACGTCGCGCATCAGTCGCCAGCCGAAGATCAGCGCAATACCAATACAGAACAGCATCATCACGCTGGAGATGAAAATCTCTTTGTACTGCTGAAGCCGCACGGAGCGGAGATCCAGTTCCAGCGCCACATAGCCCAGCATATTCACCGGAGTCTTGGCATCTGATTGTGGTGATTCATCCGGCGAATAGTGTTCGGAAATGATCGGCGTGCGCAGAATCATGATATCGCCGTGGCGCGTAACGCTAAGCCGTCGGGGGAAGGGTTGTCCCGTTGGCAAACGCAGTTCGGTGGGATCAAGCTGATAGTTTGAGGTGACGAACAGCCTGTTGTGTTCGTCATACACCGAAATCGCCCGCACTATGTCTGAGTGGCGGCGATGCAATACGCTGATGAGCTGGCCAATGGATTCGCGATTTTGCAAATTCATTCCGTATTCGCTGGAGACGGCAAGTGGCTCGATGATACTGGCACCAGCGTCTTCAAGTTGACGCTGCAGGTCGTTATAGCGGTGAACGACGAAAAAGATGCTGAGCAGTAAACCGATGAGTACGGTCGGGGCCAGGATCAAAATCATCATGCGCGCACGCAGGCTGTAGTTGGTCATGAAGGTCCGTTGTGGGAGAATCAGGGTAATATGTTTTTTTGAGAAAAATCTCTACGATGGCGCAATTCTACTCTGCAAAACGGCGCGTGACGACGCGCCAGATCATAACTGTGACAGTCAGTGACCTTGACCCATTTGGGCAGGGGGTCGCGAGACATAACGGTAAAGCACTATTTATCAATGGATTGCTTCCTGAAGAACGTGCTGAAATCACCATTACGGAAGATAAAAAACAGTACGCTCGCGGTAAGGTTAAACGTCGATTAAGCGACAGCCCGGAACGTGAAACGCCTCGTTGTCCCCATTTTGGTGTCTGCGGCGGCTGCCAGCAGCAGCATGCCACTATTGCACTACAGCAGCGCAGCAAGCAGGCTGCACTGGCGCGTTTGATGAAACGCGAGGTTGAAGAGGTGATTTCGGCGCAGCCCTGGGGCTACCGCCGCCGGGCGCGTCTGAGCCTAAATTATCAGCCGAAAACGCAGCAATTGCAGATGGGGTTTCGTCAGTCTGGCGCCAACGATATTGTCGATGTAGTGCAATGCCCGGTTTTGGTGCCCGCTCTTGGTGTGTTGCTGGTGCCGCTGCGTGAATGTCTGAACACATTGCAGAGTAAACGTAGCCTGGGGCACATCGAGTTAGTGAGCGCCGACAACTGCTCATTGATGGTGCTCCGCCATACGGCACCGCTCAGCGCGCAGGATAAAGAAAAACTGGAACGCTTTTCGCATTCTTTTGGACTTTCCCTGTATCTCGCGCCAGAAAGCGAGATACTTGAACGCGTAATCGGTGAAGCTCCCTGGTATTCCTCAGACGGGCTACGCTTAACGTTCAGCCCGCGCGACTTCATCCAGGTGAACGATGGTGTAAACCAGAAAATGGTTGCCACGGCGCTGGCGTGGCTGGACGTTCAGCCAGACGATCGGGTACTTGACCTCTTTTGCGGCATGGGCAACTTTACGCTGCCGCTGGCAAAACGCGCAGCCAGCGTGATTGGTGTCGAGGGGGTTCCGGCGCTGGTAGCGAAAGGGCAGGAAAATGCCGCGTTCAATCAGTTACAGAATGTCACGTTTTTCCATGAGAATCTGGAAGAGGATGTGACCCGTCAAAGCTGGGCGAAGCACGGCTTTGACAAAATTTTACTCGACCCTGCCCGCGCAGGAGCGCCAGGTGTGATGCAACATATTCTAAAATTATCCCCTGCGCGGATTGTGTATGTCTCCTGCAACCCGGCAACGCTGGCGCGTGATAGCGAGGCGCTGTTAAGTGCGGGGTACCAAATTCAGCGTATGGCAATGCTTGATATGTTCCCGCACACTGGGCATCTGGAATCGATGGTGTTGTTTGAGCGTAAGTAATAATCGCGGCTTGCCGACTTCGGCAGGCCCGGTCCGTTAAGGAGAGGACAATGGTTGCGGTAAGAAGTGCACATCTAAATAAAGCTGGTGAGTTTGACTCACAAAAATGGATCTCAAGCCTGGGAATTACCAGCCAGCAGTCGTGTGAGCGCTTAGCCGAGACCTGGGATTATTGTCGACAGCACACACAGGATCACCCGGATGCCGAGCTGCTGCTCTGGCGTGGGGTTGAGATGGTGGAAATTCTGTCGATGCTCAGCATGGATAACGATACCCTGCGCGCGGCCTTACTGTTCCCGTTAGTGGATGCTAACGTCGTCTCTGAAGAGGTGCTTGCCGAAAGCGCCGGAAAATCAGTGGTGACGTTAATCCACGGCGTGCGCGATATGGCGGCAATACGCCAGTTGAAAGCCACCCATACCGATTCCGTGTCGTCCGATCAGGTCGATAACGTGCGCCGCATGCTGCTGGCGATGGTTGACGACTTCCGTTGCGTGGTCATTAAACTGGCTGAACGTATCGCGCACCTGCGCGAAGTGAAAGACGCGCCGGAAGATGAACGCGTACTGGCGGCGAAAGAGTGCACCAACATCTACGCGCCGCTGGCTAACCGACTCGGTATCGGCCAGCTCAAGTGGGAGCTGGAAGATTACTGCTTCCGCTATCTGCACCCGGCGGAATATAAGCGCATTGCCAAACTGCTGCATGAACGTCGTATTGACCGCGAACACTATATTGCTGAGTTCGTGGGGCATCTGCGCGCCGAAATGAAAACCGAAGGTGTGAAAGCGGAAGTGTATGGCCGGCCGAAACACATCTACAGCATCTGGCGCAAAATGCAGAAAAAACAGCTCGCCTTCGATGAGTTGTTTGACGTGCGCGCAGTGCGTATCGTCGCTGAACGCTTGCAGGACTGCTACGCCGCTCTGGGGATAGTACATACTCACTATCGCCACCTGCCGGATGAGTTTGACGACTACGTTGCCAACCCAAAACCGAACGGCTATCAGTCGATCCACACCGTGGTGCTGGGGCCTGGCGGCAAAACGATTGAGATTCAGATTCGCACCAAACAGATGCACGAGGATGCAGAACTGGGCGTCGCCGCGCACTGGAAATACAAAGAGGGCACGGCGGCGCCTGGCCCGCGTAGCGGTCATGAAGATCGCATCGCCTGGCTGCGTAAGCTGATTGCGTGGCAGGAGGAGATGGCTGACTCCGGCGAAATGCTCGACGAAGTGCGCAGCCAGGTCTTTGACGACCGCGTGTATGTGTTTACGCCGAAAGGCGACGTGGTGGATCTACCGGCGGGCTCGACGCCGCTTGATTTCGCCTACCACATCCACAGCGATGTCGGCCACCGTTGCATCGGCGCGAAAATAGGCGGGCGCATCGTGCCGTTCACCTATCAGTTGCAGATGGGCGATCAGATTGAAATCATCACCCAGAAGCAGCCGAACCCGAGCCGTGACTGGCTGAACCCGAACCTGGGTTACGTCACCACCAGCCGCGGGCGTTCGAAAATCCACGCCTGGTTCCGTAAACAGGATCGCGACAAGAACGTGCTTGCCGGGCGTCAGATCCTCGATGACGAACTGGAGCATCTGGGAATCAGCCTGAAAGAAGCCGAAAAACATCTGCTGCCGCGCTACAACTTCAACGATGTGGAAGAGTTGTTAGCGGCGATTGGCGGCGGTGATATTCGCCTTAATCAGATGGTTAACTTCCTGCAGGCGCAGTTCAACAAACCAAGCGCGGCAGAAGAAGATGCGGCGGCGCTGAAGCAATTGCAGCAGAAAACCTACGCGCCGCAAAACCGCAGCAAAGATAATGGCCGCGTGGTGGTGGAAGGCGTTGGCAACCTGATGCACCACATCGCCCGCTGCTGCCAGCCGATCCCGGGGGATGAGATCGTCGGTTTTATCACTCAGGGGCGTGGCATTTCTGTGCACCGTGCCGACTGCGAACAACTGGTCGAACTGCGAGCGCATGCGCCAGAACGCCTGGTGGATGCCGTTTGGGGAGAGAGCTACTCGGCGGGCTACTCGCTGGTGGTTCGCGTCACGGCGAATGACCGTAGCGGCCTGCTGCGTGACATCACCACCATTCTTGCCAACGAGAAGGTCAATGTGCTGGGCGTAGCCAGCCGCAGCGATACCAAACAGCAGATGGCGACTATCGATATGACGATTGAGATCTACAACTTACAAGTGCTGGGGCGCGTACTCGGCAAGCTCAATCAGGTGCCGGATGTGATTGACGCGCGGCGGTTGCACGGCGGTTAATTCAATATGCAGGCCGGATAGCGACTTCGTCTTATCCGGCCTCGCTCTCTTCACTTTTCCAGGATGTTTACATGGATCCAATCACTCGTCTACTCACCATTATGCAGCGCCTGCGCGACCCGCAAAGCGGCTGCCCGTGGGATAAAGAACAAACTTACAGCACCATCGCCCCCTACACCCTTGAAGAGACCTATGAAGTGCTCGACGCCATCGCCCGCGAAGACTTTGACGATCTGCGCGGCGAGCTGGGCGACCTGTTATTCCAGGTGGTTTTTTACGCACAAATGGCTCAGGAAGAGGGGCGTTTTGACTTCAATGATATCTGTACGGCCATCAGCGACAAACTGGAGCGGCGTCACCCGCATATTTTCGCTGATGCCACCGCGGGAAACAGCCGCGAAGTGCTGGCTCGCTGGGAGGAAATAAAAACCGCTGAACGTGCTGAAAAAGCACAAACGTCGGCGCTGGATGACATTCCCCATAGTTTCCCGGCGCTGATGCGCGCGCACAAAATTCAAAAGCGTTGCTCTGCGGTCGGCTTCGACTGGACGACGCTCGGCCCGGTACTGGACAAAGTACATGAAGAAATCGACGAAGTGATGCACGAAGCGAAGCAGGCTGTTGTCGACGAAGCCAAACTGGAGGAAGAGGTGGGCGACTTACTGTTTGCCACCGTCAATCTCTCTCGCCATTTAGGCGTAAAAGCCGAAACTGCGCTGCAAAAGGCGAACCTCAAATTTGAGCGTCGTTTTCGTGAAGTTGAGCGAATTGTCGCCGCCAGAGGCCTGGAAATGACCGGAGTCGATCTGAATACGATGGAAGAGGTCTGGCAAGAGGTAAAACGACAGGAAACTGATCTCTAAGGGAATTTCGCGATCAAGCGCAATTTGTGTGATTTTTTAAATGACAAGCGCTTGATTTGCGTCAAAAACATTTAGCCAAAAGCGGCTATTTTCTCACTCCTTATCTCTGTTGAGACTCCGTGCTGAGACGCGTTCGTCACTTATTCGTGAGACATCAAGGCGATAATGGAGTAATTCCCCCGGATAATAGCAGTGCAATGCCCTGTAAAATCCGGAGAAAACCAACATTAACGCGGCCTGAAGAACATAGGGGAGGGAGAATGAAAGTTTGTGGCGCTCGTTATGTTCGGGTATACTGTTTTCCCGTCCTGGTTATTCCATCGTTTCACCCTAACTTCTCAGGTTCAGCATGACAACGAACTATATTTTTGTGACCGGCGGGGTCGTATCCTCTCTGGGTAAAGGCATTGCCGCAGCCTCCCTGGCAGCCATTCTTGAAGCCCGTGGCCTCAACGTAACCATGATGAAACTGGATCCGTACATCAACGTCGATCCAGGCACCATGAGCCCGATCCAACACGGCGAAGTGTTCGTTACTGAAGACGGCGCAGAAACCGATCTGGACCTGGGGCACTACGAGCGTTTCATCCGCACCAAAATGAGCCGCCGTAACAACTTCACCACCGGTCGTATCTACTCAGACGTTCTGCGCAAAGAGCGCCGTGGCGACTATCTTGGCGCGACCGTTCAGGTTATTCCACACATTACTAACGCCATTAAAGAGCGCGTCCTTGCGGGCGGCGAAGGCCATGATGTAGTGCTGGTTGAAATCGGTGGTACTGTCGGTGATATCGAATCTCTGCCGTTCCTTGAAGCGATTCGCCAGTTGGCGGTGGATATCGGCCGTGAACACGCGCTGTTCATGCACCTGACTCTGGTGCCTTATCTGGCGGCTGCGGGTGAAGTCAAAACCAAACCGACTCAGCACTCTGTAAAAGAGTTGCTGTCCATCGGTATTCAGCCAGACATTCTGGTTTGCCGCTCCGATCGCGCGATTCCTGCCAACGAACGTGCAAAAATTGCATTGTTCTGTAACGTGCCAGAAAAAGCCGTTATTTCGATGAAAGATGTCGATTCCATTTATAAAATTCCAGGCCTGTTGAAATCACAGGGGTTGGATGAGTATATTTGTAAACGATTCAGCTTGAACTGTCCGGAAGCTAACCTGTCTGAATGGGAACAGGTTATCTATGAAGAAGCTAACCCGGCAGGCGAAGTAACGATTGGTATGGTTGGCAAGTACATCGAACTGCCGGATGCCTACAAATCCGTTATCGAAGCGCTGAAACACGGTGGTCTGAAAAATCGTGTAACCGTCAACATCAAATTGATCGATTCGCAAGATGTTGAAACACGAGGCGTCGAAATCCTGAAAGATTTAGATGCTATCCTGATTCCTGGTGGTTTCGGCTACCGTGGTGTCGAAGGTAAGATTGCCACTGCACGCTATGCGCGTGAAAACAATATTCCTTATCTGGGCATTTGCCTGGGTATGCAGGTTGCGTTGATTGAGTTTGCACGTAATGTGGCGGGTATGGATAACGCCAACTCTACGGAATTTGTGCCAGACTGTAAGTACCCGGTTGTGGCGCTTATTACCGAGTGGCGTGACGAAGAAGGCAACGTCGAAGTTCGTACTGAGAAGAGCGATCTCGGCGGCACCATGCGCCTCGGCGCACAGCAGTGCCAGCTCTCCGACGATAGCCTGGTTCGTCAGTTGTACAATGCGCCAACTATCGTTGAGCGTCATCGTCACCGCTACGAAGTCAACAATATGCTGTTGAAACAGATTGAAGCTGCAGGTCTGCGCGTTGCGGGCCGTTCCGGGGATGATCAGTTGGTCGAGATCATCGAAGTTCCGAATCATCCGTGGTTCGTTGCTTGTCAGTTCCATCCGGAGTTTACTTCTACACCTCGTGATGGTCATCCGCTGTTCGCAGGCTTTGTAAAAGCTGCCGGCGAGTACCAGAAGCGTCAGGCGAAGTAAGTAAAAAAGTTAGAACGGCAACGCCCCATGAGGGGCGTTGTTTGTCTGGAGTTTTAGTTTAACTTGTACTGAGGAAAACCTAATGTCCAAAATCGTTAAAGTCATCGGTCGTGAAATCATCGACTCCCGTGGTAACCCGACTGTTGAAGCCGAAGTACACCTGGAAGGTGGTTTCGTCGGTATGGCGGCTGCTCCGTCAGGCGCCTCTACAGGTTCCCGCGAAGCGCTGGAACTGCGCGATGGCGACAAATCCCGTTTCCTGGGTAAAGGCGTAACCAAAGCTGTTGCCGCGGTTAACGGCCCTATCGCTCAGGCAATCCTGGGTAAAGATGCTAAAGATCAGGCTGGCATCGACAAAATCATGATCGACCTGGATGGTACTGAAAACAAATCCAAATTCGGTGCGAACGCAATCCTGGCTGTGTCTCTGGCTAACGCCAAAGCTGCTGCAGCATCTAAAGGTCAGCCGCTGTACGAACACATCGCTGAACTGAACGGCACCCCGGGTAAATACTCCATGCCGGTTCCGATGATGAACATCATCAACGGTGGTGAGCACGCTGACAACAACGTCGACATCCAGGAATTTATGATTCAGCCGGTTGGCGCTAAAACCCTGAAAGAAGCAGTACGCATGGGTTCTGAAGTGTTCCATCACCTGGCTAAAGTCCTGAAAGCTAAAGGCATGAACACTGCCGTTGGTGATGAAGGCGGCTACGCGCCGAACCTGGGCTCTAACGCCGAAGCACTGGCTGTTATCGCTGAAGCGGTTAAAGCGGCTGGCTACGAGCTGGGCAAAGACATCACTCTGGCGATGGACTGCGCAGCATCTGAGTTCTACAAAGACGGTAAATACGTTCTGGCTGGCGAAGGCAACAAAGCATTCACCGCTGAAGAGTTCACTCACTTCCTGGAAGACCTGACCAAACAGTACCCGATCGTCTCCATCGAAGATGGCCTGGACGAGTCTGACTGGGATGGTTTCGCATACCAGACCAAAGTACTGGGCGACAAAATCCAGTTGGTTGGTGACGATCTGTTCGTAACCAACACCAAGATCCTGAAAGAAGGCATCGAGAAAGGCATCGTTAACTCCATCCTGATCAAATTCAACCAGATCGGTTCTCTGACCGAAACTCTGGCTGCGATCAAAATGGCGAAAGACGCTGGCTACACGGCTGTCATCTCTCACCGTTCTGGCGAAACTGAAGACGCTACCATCGCTGACCTGGCTGTTGGTACCGCTGCAGGCCAGATCAAAACCGGTTCTATGAGCCGTTCTGACCGCGTTGCTAAATACAACCAGTTGATTCGTATCGAAGAAGCTCTGGGCGAAAAAGCACCGTTCAACGGTCGTAAAGAGATCAAAGGCCAGGCTTAATCCTGTTCTTTAACTCTTAACGTAAAAACCCGCTTCGGCGGGTTTTTTTATGTCTGTAAGAGAAAGCGCATGCAGGCATGACCCTCCCGCATAAATCTGCGATAATTGCCTTATCCCCCTTTTACAGAGATGATTATGCAGTACCCGATTAACGAAATGTTCCAGACCCTGCAAGGCGAGGGTTACTTCACCGGCGTTCCCGCTATCTTTATTCGTTTACAGGGATGCCCGGTAGGCTGCGCCTGGTGTGATACTAAACACACCTGGGAAAAACTTAGCGATCGGGAAGTGTCTCTGTTCAGCATCCTGGCAAAAACCAAAGAGAGCGATAAATGGGGCGCGGCAGGGGAAGACGATCTGTTAACCGCCATTGCCCGCCAGGGCTGGACAGCGAAGCATGTTGTCATCACCGGCGGCGAACCCTGCATTCACGATCTTACTCCACTCACCACGTTGCTTGAGCAAAACGGTTTTAGCTGCCAGATTGAAACCAGCGGTACTCATGAAGTGCGTTGCACGCACACAACCTGGGTGACGGTTTCCCCGAAAGTGAACATGCGCGGTGGCTATGACGTGCTGTCACAGGCGCTGGAGCGTGCGGATGAAATCAAGCACCCGGTAGGCCGCGTGCGCGATATCGAAGCGCTGGACGAGCTGCTGGAGACGCTGACGGATGACAAACAGCGTGTAATTGCCCTGCAGCCGATCAGCCAGAAAGAAGATGCCACGCGTTTGTGCATCGAAACCTGCATCGCGCGTAACTGGCGTTTATCGATGCAGACGCATAAATATTTGAATATTGCCTAATAAAAAAGCCCGGTAGCATCTACCGGGCTTTCATCAGTTCGCAGAAATTCACTCCCCGCGATAAACACAACCCGCCGTACAGGTCTCTTTCACCATTACCGCGCTTAGCAGCGGTACAACCGGTTTTACCTGTTCCCAAATCCAGCGCGATAGCACTTCACTGGTTGGATTCTCCAGGCCCGGAATATCATTCAGATAGTAGTGATCCAGACGATCGTAAGTCGGTTTAAACGCAGCCTTCAATTCGGCGAAATCCATGATCCAACCGGTATGCGGATCGACTTCACCCGTAATTTCCAGGCGCACCATAAAGGAGTGGCCGTGCAGGCGACCGCATTTATGCCCTTCTGGTACGTGAGGCAAATGGTGAGCGGCTTCAAAAGTGAAATCTTTAAACAGTGTGGTGGACATCATGAACTCTCAGTCTTGCGGAAAAAACCGCCGCATAGTACCGGAAAGCACATTTTTTATCATTAACTAAAACCCACAAATGGACACATCAGGCGTAATGGATTGTGTCCATGCTTTATTCTTATTTTATATCAGTAAGTTATCCAATCGCTTTTATCGCTATAGCCTACCTGGAAATCAGGTTAGTCCATTTGGTTATTTGATATTTCCAACCCTTCTTTAATTGTTATTATCCAGCTCGTTAACCTTACATTCAGTTTTGTTTTTCCCGATTTGAAACAGCTTTGATACTGGAACATAACAAGCATGACAACACAGGTCCCCCCATCCGCATTGCTGCCGCTTAATACGGAGCAACTGGCGCGCCTTCAGGCGGCCACCACCGACTTAACGCCTACCCAGCTTGCCTGGGTTTCTGGCTATTTCTGGGGCGTGCTGAATCAGCAGCCAGGCGCTGCGGCAGTCGCTGCACCCGCTGCCGTCGAAGCACCAACCGTTACACTTATCTCTGCTTCGCAAACGGGTAATGCGCGCCGCGTGGCAGAAGCGCTGCGTGACGATCTACTGGCTGCTTCACTTAGTGTGAACCTGGTGAATGCCGGGGATTATAAATTCAAACAAATCGCGTCAGAAAAACTGCTGGTTGTCGTTGCCTCCACGCAAGGGGAAGGGGAGCCGCCGGAAGAAGCGGTGGCGTTGCATAAGTTTCTGTTCTCGAAAAAAGCGCCGAAGCTCGACGGCACCGCGTTTGCCGTGCTGGGGTTGGGTGACACCTCGTATGAGTTTTTCTGCCAGGCCGGGAAAGATTTTGACAGCAAACTGGCGGAACTTGGCGGCGAGCGTCTGCTTGATCGTGTTGATGCCGATGTGGAATACCAAACGGCTGCCAGTGAATGGCGCGCTCGCGTGGTTGATGTGCTGAAAGCCCGCGTGCCGAAAGATGCCCCGGCGCAGGTTGCCGTCGCTGCCACCGGGGCTGTAAATGAAATTTACACCAGCCCGTACAGCAAAGAAGCCCCGTTGACCGCCACTCTTGCCGTTAATCAGAAAATCACCAGCCGCGACTCAGAAAAAGATGTCCGCCACATCGAAATCGATTTAGGTGATTCCGGTCTCCGTTATCAGCCGGGTGACGCGCTGGGTGTCTGGTATCAGAACGATCCCGCACTGGTCAAAGAACTGGTGGAATTGCTGTGGCTGAAAGGCGACGAAAAAGTCACCGTTGACGGGACAACGCTGCCGCTTTCCGAGGCATTGCAATGGCATTTCGAACTGACGGTGAACACCGCCAATATCGTCGAGAACTATGCGACGCTGACGCGCAGTGAAACGCTGCTGCCGCTGGTGGGCGATAAAGCCCAGTTGCAGCACTATGCTGCCACGACGCCGATTGTCGATATGGTACGTTTCTCCCCGGCGCAGCTTGATGCCGATGTGCTGATTAACCTGCTGCGTCCGCTGACGCCGCGTCTTTACTCTATCGCCTCGTCGCAGGCGGAAGTGGAGAGTGAAGTTCATATCACCGTCGGTGTTGTTCGCTATGATATCGAGGGCTGTGCCCGTGCGGGCGGGGCATCCAGTTTCCTCGCCGATCGTGTGGAGGAAGACGGTGAAGTTCGCGTCTTTATCGAGCATAACGACAACTTCCGTCTGCCGGCTAACCCGGAAACCCCGGTGATTATGATTGGCCCGGGTACGGGTATCGCGCCATTCCGCGCCTTTATGCAGCAACGCGCCGCCGACGAAGCGCCAGGTAAAAACTGGCTGTTCTTTGGTAATCCGCACTTTACGGAAGACTTCCTCTATCAGGTGGAGTGGCAGCGTTATGTTAAAGAGGGCGTGCTCTCGCGCATCGATCTGGCCTGGTCGCGCGATCAAAAAGAAAAAATTTACGTACAAGACAAACTGCGCGAACAGGGCGCAGAGCTGTGGCGCTGGATCAATGACGGTGCCCACATTTATGTTTGCGGCGACGCTAATCGCATGGCGAAAGACGTTGAGCAGGCACTTCTGGAAGTGATTGCCGAATTTGGTGGCATGGACACCGAAGCGGCGGATGAATTTTTAAGTGAGCTGCGCGTAGAGCGCCGTTATCAGCGAGATGTCTACTAATGAGCGAAAAACATCCAGGGCCTTTAGTGGTCGAAGGTAAACTGGCAGACGCCGAGCGCATGAAGCTTGAGAGCAACTATCTGCGCGGCACGATTGCTGAAGATTTAAACGATGGCCTGACCGGTGGGTTTAAGGGCGATAACTTCCTGCTGATCCGCTTCCACGGTATGTACCAACAGGATGACCGTGATATCCGCGCGGAACGCGCGGAGCAGAAGCTGGAACCGCGTCACGCGATGCTGCTACGCTGCCGCTTACCGGGGGGCGTCATCACGACTAAACAGTGGCAGGCGATTGATAAATTTGCGGGCGAGAACACCATTTACGGCAGTATCCGCCTGACTAACCGCCAGACGTTCCAGTTCCACGGTATTCTGAAAAAGAATGTGAAACCGGTGCATCAGATGCTGCATTCTGTCGGCCTCGATGCGCTTGCCACCGCTAACGACATGAACCGTAACGTGCTTTGCACCTCGAATCCTTATGAGTCTGAGCTGCATGCTGAAGCTTACGAGTGGGCGAAGAAGATCTCTGAACATCTGCTGCCGCGCACCCGCGCCTATGCGGAGATCTGGCTCGATCAGGAAAAAGTTGCGACGACTGACGAAGAGCCGATCCTCGGCCAGACCTATCTGCCGCGTAAGTTCAAAACCACGGTGGTGATCCCGCCGCAGAACGATATCGACCTGCATGCCAACGACATGAACTTTGTGGCGATCGCGGAAAACGGCAAACTGGTGGGCTTTAACCTGCTGGTAGGCGGCGGGCTTTCCATTGAGCACGGCAACAAGAAAACCTACGCCCGCACGGCGAGTGAATTTGGTTATCTGCCGCTGGAGCACACGCTGGCAGTAGCGGAAGCCGTGGTCACGACACAGCGCGACTGGGGTAATCGTACTGACCGCAAAAATGCCAAAACCAAATACACGCTGGAGCGCGTGGGTGTTGAGACGTTTAAGGCGGAAGTGGAACGTCGCGCGGGGATCAAATTTGAACCGATCCGTCCGTATGAGTTCACCGGACGTGGCGATCGTATCGGTTGGGTAAAAGGGATCGACGATAAATGGCACCTGACGCTGTTTATCGAAAATGGCCGTATCCTTGATTACCCTGGGCGTCCGCTGAAAACCGGGTTACTGGATATTGCGAAGATCCACAAAGGTGATTTCCGCATTACCGCTAACCAGAATCTGATCATCGCGGGCGTACCGGAAAACCAGAAAGCGAAAATCGAGAAGATAGCGCAGGCCAGTGGCCTGATGAATACTGTTACGCCGCAGCGTGAAAATTCGATGGCCTGTGTCTCGTTCCCGACCTGCCCACTGGCGATGGCGGAAGCCGAACGTTTCCTGCCATCTTTTGTCGACAAAGTGGAAGCGATAATGGCGACGCACGGCGTGAGCGATGAACATATCGTTCTGCGCGTAACGGGCTGCCCGAATGGCTGTGGTCGCGCGATGCTGGCGGAAATCGGGCTCGTCGGGAAAGCGCCGGGCCGCTATAACTTACATATCGGTGGCAACCGGATGGGTACGCGCATCCCACGGATGTACAAAGAGAACATCACTGACACTGAAATTCTTGCGGTGATAGACGAACTGGTAGGGCGCTGGGCGAAAGAGCGTGAAGCGGGTGAAGGCTTCGGCGATTTTACGATACGTGCGGGTATCATTCGCCCGGTGCTCGACCCGGCGCGAGACTTGTGGGAATAACGCATCTCCTGACCATACCCTCTCCTCCCGGGAGAGGGTAAGGGGAAAAGTGCAGAGGTAACTATGTCCAAACTCGATCTAAACGCCCTGAATGACCTGCCGAAAGTGGATCGCATTCTGGCGCTGGCGGAAACTAACGCGCAACTGGAAAAACTCGATGCGGAAGGCCGCGTCGCCTGGGCGCTGGAAAATCTGCCTGGTGAATACGTGCTCTCTTCCAGCTTTGGTATTCAGGCGGCGGTCAGCCTGCATCTGGTGAATCAAATTCGCCCGGATATCCCGGTGATCCTGACCGATACCGGCTATTTATTCCCGGAAACCTATCAGTTTATCGACGAGTTAACGGACAAACTCAAGCTGAACCTGAAAGTGTACCGCGCCACCGAAAGCGCCGCCTGGCAGGAAGCGCGCTACGGCAAACTGTGGGAGCAGGGCGTTGAAGGCATTGAAAAATACAATGACATCAACAAGGTTGAGCCAATGAACCGGGCGCTGAAAGAGCTCAACGCACAAACCTGGTTTGCAGGATTACGCCGTGAACAATCCGGTAGCCGCGCAACATTGCCGGTACTGGCGGTTCAGCGGGGTGTATTTAAGGTGCTGCCGATTATCGACTGGGATAACCGGACGATATATCAGTATCTGCAAAAACATGGTCTGAAATATCACCCTCTATGGGATGAAGGATATTTATCCGTCGGTGATACCCATACGACCCGTAAATGGGAACCCGGCATGGCGGAAGAAGAAACGCGTTTCTTTGGCTTAAAAAGGGAGTGTGGGCTACACGAAGGGTAAAACTTCGCACCGCTTAATAAACGCCTCTGTCTGAAAAGATGGGGGCGTTTTTATTTTGCGAGCAGCATTCCTGCTTTTAAACGGGAATATAGCAGGGGGAATTAACAGGCATAGAATGGCGTCGGGTGCTTGAGGCTGTCTGGCGTTGAGCATTCGCGAGGTTCCAGATGGACAAAAGCCCCAGGCGATATTTCTATCAACCTGAGGCTCGCGTTCGAACGTAGCAATTCGGATGTTAGTCTCTTCTTTGCAGGGAGGCAAGACATGCTGACAAAATATGCCCTTGTGGCAATCATAGTGCTCTGTTTTACGGCGCTGGGATTCACGTTGATGGTTCGCGACTCGTTGTGTGAGTTGAGTATCAGAGAGCGTGGTATGGAGTTTAAGGCAGTTCTCGCTTACGAACCGAAGAAGTAGCCATCACGCGGGGGTAACACCCCGCGTACTGGATTGTGATGGTTTGGTCTCCGGCACCCTTTTAAACCTAAACCTTCCCCGCCTTCGCCAGTTCCTCCACCAGCGGCATCATTACTTTCACTACATCGCGGCTGCGGCGTTCAATTCTGCCCGGCAGGGCTTTATCGAGATATTGCTGATTATCCAGCCGCGCGTCGTGCCAGCTACTCCCCTCCGGGAAGCTGCGGGTTTTTGCGCGTTGTTGATAACCATCTTTTTTCCCTAAAGACCAGTTGGTCGCTTCGACAGACAACACAGGAATGCCAGCTTTATCAAACACTTCTGCGTCATTACAGCAACCGGTGCCTTTGGGATAATCAGGATTCAGTCCTGGATTGGTAAAAGCGGAAATACCATGGTTGCGCGCAATCGCCAGCGCCCGGTCACGGGTCAGTTTGCGTACCGATGCCGGGGTTTTTACGCCGCTGTTGAAATAGAGTTTGTCACCCACGACCAGGTTATCGAGATTAATCACCAGCAGGGTGTTTTTCTTTTCCGCGTCACTCATGCGCTTCAACAGATTTTCCGCCCCCAGTTTGCCTTCTTCCTCGCCGCTGGTAGCGATGAAACGAATACCATATTCCGTGGGGACATCTTTCAGGCGCTCTGCCATCTCCAGCATGACGCCAAGGCCCAGCGCGTTATCGTCGATTCCCTGGAGCGTCAGCCCGCCGAGATTATTTTCGACATCGCTATCGTTTTGCGGCGCGTAAGTATCCAGATGCGCCATCACAATAATCTGCTGCTGCGATTTACCCTCATGCGCTGCGATGACGGTACTGCCAGTCACGTTATGCCAGTTTTTACGGTTATTTTTAGCGGTGTAGATGTAACGGCTGTGAAAGGTGCGGATATCGCTCTGGTAGCCCATTTTGGCGAATTGTTGACGCAGATAGTCTGCTGACAGCATTTCAGCCGGCGTGCCGGTAATACGCCCCGGAAAATAGGTAGCGATGTAGCGCGCCTGAGTATTTGCGATAGAACCGGGCGACGTCGTTGTCGCCAGTGCCGGGAAGGCAGAGCATACGCCGAGCGCCAGCGCGAGGATGCCGCGACGCAGTGCGGAAGACATAGGGGAATCCTTACAACAAAGCAAAAAAGTAGACGCGCTCAGTATGAAACCGGGGCAGTCATTACACAATTTCATTTCTTCTTAAATGCCCAAAAAAGAGGATGTTAAGCACTTTTTGATATTTGCTTTTTCAGTCTGTTATTCCTTTGAGGAACTACTCATTCCATTTCGTAATTTCATTTGCACTAAGGGGCACCCTATAGTCCCTCTATTACTGATTGTTAGTGAGTTGTAACTCTGTGGATTATCTGCCCCTTTTTGCCGCTGTAAAAGACCGCACCGCATTGGTTATTGGCGGTGAAGACACCGCTGCCCGCAAAATTGCTTTTCTGCTTCGGGCTGGCGCGAATGTTCAGGTGGTGAGCGAAAGGCTGGGCGAGGAGCTCACTACACTGGCGGCGGAAAAGAGAATTTCATGGCTGGCGACTGCCTTCCAGGAAACGCAGCTTGATAACGTTTTCCTGGTTATTGCCGCCACGGACGATGATGCACTCAATCAGCGGATCTATGACGCGGCGAATGCCCGTCAGCGGCTGGTCAATGTGGTGGATAGCCCGGCACAGTGCTCCTTTATCTTCCCGTCGATTGTCGACAGATCACCGCTGCTGGTGGCGATTTCCTCCGGCGGCACCGCGCCGGTGCTGGCGCGGATACTGCGTGAAAAGATTGAAGCGCTGCTGCCGACACGTCTGGGCTTACTGGCCGAAGCAGCCAGCTACTGGCGGCATGCGATTAAAACCCAGCTTAAAACCACGGCGGAACGCCGCCGTTTCTGGGAGCGCGTTTTCCGCGGGCGGATTGCCAACATGATGATTGCCGGTAATCAGCAGGCGGCAGAAGCGGCGTTGCAGGAAGAGCTGACGCAACCCCAGCGTCGCGTGGGCGAGATCATTTTGGTCGGCGCGGGCCCGGGCGATGCCGGATTGCTAACCCTGCGTGGTTTGCAGGTCATCCAGCAGGCAGACATCGTTTTTTACGATCACCTGGTGAGTGACGCGGTGCGGGAACTGGTTCGTCGCGACGCGGAGCTGGTGTGCGTGGGTAAACGTGCGGGTGTCCACGCGGTGGCTCAGCACGACACCAACCGCATGATGATTGATGCGGCACACCAGGGCAAAACGGTTGTACGCCTGAAAGGCGGCGACCCGTTTATTTTTGGACGCGGTGGCGAAGAGTTACAGGCGGCGGCAGAAGCGGGGATCCCGTTCCAGGTCGTGCCAGGCGTCACAGCGGCCGCAGGAGCAACGGCTTATGCCGGGATCCCTCTGACCCATCGTGATTATGCGCAGAGCGTGACTTTCGTCACCGGGCATTACAAAGCAGACAGCGCCCCCTTTGACTGGGCGCACCTGGCGCAAAGCCGCCAGACGCTGGCGATTTACATGGGCACGATGAAAGCGGCGGAAATCAGCCAGCAACTGATTCAACACGGACGCGACAGCGCAACGCCGGTGGCGGTGATATCGCGCGGGACGCGTGCGGATCAACAGATAAAAACAGGCACCCTGCAACAACTCGAAAACCTGGCGAAAGAGGCCCCCATGCCAGCACTGCTGGTGGTCGGCGAAGTGGTGGAACTGCATCACCAGCTTGCTTGGTTTCAACACACAACAGACTCAGAAAATTTCGATTCTTCTGTAGTGAATCTGGCTTAAGGAACGGTTATGGACCAAAAACGACTCACTCACCTGCGGCAACTGGAGGCGGAAAGCATCCATATCATCCGTGAGGTGGCCGCCGAATTTTCCAACCCGGTGATGATGTACTCCATCGGTAAGGACTCCAGCGTGATGCTGCACCTGGCGCGTAAAGCGTTCTACCCGGGAACCTTACCGTTCCCGCTGCTGCACGTGGATACCGGCTGGAAATTCCGTGAGATGTACGAGTTCCGCGACCGTACCGCAAAAGCTTATGGCTGCGAACTGCTGGTGCATAAAAACCCGGAAGGTGTGGCGATGGGCATTAACCCATTTGTCCACGGCAGCGCCAAGCATACCGATATCATGAAAACCGAAGGTCTCAAGCAGGCGCTGAACAAATACGGTTTTGATGCCGCATTCGGCGGGGCGCGTCGTGATGAAGAGAAGTCGCGCGCCAAAGAGCGTATCTACTCTTTCCGCGACCGTTTCCACCGCTGGGATCCGAAAAACCAGCGCCCGGAGCTGTGGCACAACTACAACGGCCAGATTAACAAAGGCGAAAGCATTCGCGTCTTCCCGCTCTCCAACTGGACTGAACTGGATATCTGGCAGTATATCTATCTGGAAAATATCGAAATTGTTCCGCTGTATCTTGCCGCAGAGCGCCCGGTGCTGGAACGTGACGGTATGCTGATGATGATTGATGACGATCGCATCGATTTACAGCCAGGCGAAGTTATCAAAAAACGGATGGTGCGTTTCCGTACCCTCGGTTGCTGGCCGTTGACCGGCGCAGTGGAATCCGATGCGCAGACGCTGCCGGAAATCATCGAAGAGATGCTGGTCTCGACCACCAGTGAACGTCAGGGCCGCGTGATCGACCGTGACCAGGCAGGCTCTATGGAGCTTAAAAAACGTCAGGGTTATTTCTAAGGAGCCGCCATGAACAGTTCAATTGCACAACAAATTGCGGATGAAGGCGGCGTTGAAGCGTACCTGCATGCCCAGCAGCACAAAAGCCTGCTGCGTTTCCTGACCTGCGGTAGCGTGGATGACGGCAAAAGTACGTTGATTGGCCGTTTGCTGCACGATACCCGCCAGATTTATGAAGATCAGCTCTCTTCGCTGCACAATGACAGTAAACGTCACGGTACACAGGGTGAGCGACTCGATCTGGCGCTGTTGGTCGATGGTTTGCAGGCCGAGCGCGAACAGGGTATTACCATTGACGTGGCCTATCGCTACTTCTCGACCGAGAAGCGCAAATTTATTATCGCCGACACCCCGGGGCATGAGCAGTACACCCGGAATATGGCAACCGGCGCTTCCACCTGCGACCTGGCGATCCTGCTGATCGACGCCCGTAAAGGCGTGCTCGATCAAACGCGTCGCCACAGCTTTATCTCCACGTTGCTTGGCATCAAGCACCTGATCGTGGCGGTAAACAAGATGGATCTGGTTGAATTTAGCGAAGATAAATTTGAGCAGATCCGTCAGGATTACCTGACTTTCGCCGAGCAGCTACCGGGCGATCTCGATATCCGCTTCGTGCCGCTCTCTGCGCTGGAAGGGGATAACGTTGCCAGCCAGAGCGACAAAATGCCGTGGTACAGCGGCCCGACGCTGCTGGAAGTGCTGGAAACCGTGCAGATCCAGCGTGTGGTTGATACCCAGCCAATGCGCTTCCCGGTGCAGTATGTTAACCGCCCAAATCTCGATTTCCGCGGCTTCTCCGGTACGCTGGCGTCCGGCAACGTGAAGGTTGGGCAACGCATTAAAGTATTGCCGTCAGGCGTGGAATCTTCCGTTGCGCGCATCGTCACTTTTGATGGCGACTTGCAGGAAGCGTTTGCCGGCGAAGCCGTGACGCTGGTGCTGAAGGACGAAATCGACATCAGCCGCGGCGATTTGCTGCTGGATGCGGGTGAAACGCTGCCTGCGGTGCAAAGCGCATCCGTCGATGTGGTGTGGATGGCGGAACAACCGCTGGCGGCGGGCCAGAGCTATGACATTAAAATCGCCGGCAAGAAAACCCGCGCCCGTGTAGACGGCATTCAGTATCAGGTTGATATCAATAACCTGACGCAACGCGATGTTGATAACCTGCCGCTGAACGGCATCGGCCTGGTGGATCTGACCTTTGATGAACCGCTGGTACTGGATAAATACCAGCAAAACCCGGTGACGGGTGGCCTTATCTTTATTGACCGTCTGACCAACGTCACGGTGGGTGCAGGCATGGTGCGCGAACCGAATACCGCCCCGATGGCAGTGGCGTCAGAGTTCAGTGCTTTTGAACTGGAACTGAACGCGCTGGTACGTAAGCATTTCCCGCACTGGGGCGCGCGTGACCTGCTGGGAGGCAAGTAATGGCGGTGCATGACGAAAACGTCGTCTGGCACGCTCATCCGGTCACTGCGCAGCAGCGTGAACAACTCCACGGTCATCGTGGGGTTGTGCTGTGGTTTACCGGGCTTTCGGGCTCGGGGAAATCGACCGTTGCCGGAGCGCTGGAAGAAGCGTTGCATAAACTGGGTGTCAGCACTTATCTGTTGGATGGTGATAACGTGCGCCATGGTTTGTGCAGCGATCTCGGCTTTAGTGATGACGATCGCAAAGAGAATATCCGTCGGGTGGGCGAAGTGGCTAACCTGATGGTGGACGCCGGGCTGGTGGTTTTAACGGCATTTATCTCTCCGCATCGCGCTGAGCGCCAGATGGTGCGCGAACGGGTGGGAGAAGGGCGCTTTATCGAAGTGTTCGTTGATACGCCGCTTGCTACCTGTGAAGCCCGCGATCCGAAAGGCTTATACAAGAAAGCGCGTGCCGGCGAACTGCGCAATTTCACTGGCATTGATTCAGTCTATGAATCCCCTGAACGGCCTGAAATCCATCTCGATGGTGAACAATTGGTAACAAATTTAGTAGCCCAAATGTTAGACCTGCTGAGACAGGACGATATCATCAGATCCTGAGAGAGTGCCGGGCGTATTGTGGCCCGGCCTGACAGGATTAATTATGCGCAATACTCAAAACATCAGCCTGACGCGTTCAGAGTCCATACCCCCGCCCGATGACGAAACCACCTGGTCTTTGTCTGGCGCGACCGTGGGTTTTGTCGCCTGGCTGATTGCATTGGGCATCCCCTACCTGTGGTACGGCAATAACACCCTTTTTTTCTTTCTCTATACCTGGCCCTTCTTCCTGGCGCTGATGCCCGTCGCCGTGCTCATTGGCGTGTCTATTCACTCGCTGGTCGAAAGCAAGTTGCGCTACAGTATTATTGCGACGCTGCTTACCGTTGCAGCGCTGTGCGGTCTATTATTTTTGTGGCTTATGGGCTGAGCCTGATTTTTTGTGAAATTACACGCAATCACCAAACAACGAGACATAAGTATCGGCAGGCAAAATGTGATACATTGCCCGCGTGACGCGGTATCGTCCGCAGCCGGCGTAGAGTACGACGGCAAGTTTTGGGATGATGATGCCGTTTTTCAGGGGGCAGGATGGGTAAATTAACGCTGCTATTACTGGCTCTGCTGGTGTGGTTGCAGTATTCGCTGTGGTTCGGCAAAAATGGTCTGCACGACTTCAGCCGAGTCCGTGACGATGTATCAGTACAAGAGGCGACTAACGCCAAATTAAAAGCGCGCAACGATCAGCTTTTTGCCGAAATTGATGACCTCAACGGCGGCCAGGAAGCGATTGAAGAACGCGCACGCAATGAACTCAGCATGACGAAACCCGGCGAAACCTTCTACCGTCTGGTGCCGGATGCGTCTAAACGCAATCAGAGTTCAGGGCCAACAAACCGATAAACAGAATAAGCCCAGGATTAACACATGGCAGCAACTTTTCCGGGCGTTTGCGCCGTGGTTCCGGCGGCCGGATTTGGTCGCCGCATGCAAACGGACTGCCCGAAACAATATCTCTCAATCGGTAACAAAACGATTCTCGAACATTCGGTGGATGCGCTGCTGGCAAATGCGCGCGTCCAGCGGGTGATCATCGCCGTCTCTCCCGGAGACGAGCGCTTCAGCCAACTCTCTCTGGCACAGCATCCACAGATTACCGTCGTTGACGGCGGCGCCGAACGCGCTGATTCCGTGCTTTCATGCCTGAAAGCCGCAGGGAATGCTGACTGGGTGCTGGTGCACGATGCCGCGCGCCCTTGTTTACATCAGGACGACCTCGCGCGTCTGCTGGCGCTGTGCGAAACCAGCCGCGTAGGCGGCATTCTGGCCGCCCCGGTGCGCGATACCATGAAACGCGCGGAGCCCGGCAAACCCGTCATCGCCCATACGGTTGAGCGCATCGATCTGTGGCACGCCCTGACACCGCAGTTTTTCCCCCGGGAATTACTCTTCGATTGCCTGACCCGGGCGCTCAACGAAGGCGCAACCATCACCGATGAAGCATCGGCGCTGGAATATTGTGGTTTTCATCCGGCGCTGGTTGCCGGACGCGCTGATAATATTAAAGTGACACGCCCGGAAGATCTGGCGCTGGCAGAATTTTACCTCACCCGATCGGGACACCAGGAGAAAGCATAATGCGAATTGGACACGGTTTTGATGTACACGCGTTTGGCGGCGAAGGGCCGATTATTATCGGCGGCGTGCGCATCCCTTACGAGAAAGGGCTGCTCGCCCACTCGGACGGTGACGTTGCGCTCCATGCGCTAACCGATGCCCTGCTTGGCGCGGCGGCATTGGGCGATATCGGTAAACTCTTCCCGGACACCGACCCGGCGTTCAAAGGCGCAGACAGCCGCGCGCTGCTGCGTGAAGCCTGGAAACGCGTGCAGGCGAAGGGTTACACCCTGAGCAACGTCGATGTCACCATCATCGCGCAGGCGCCGAAAATGCTGCCCCACATCCCGCAAATGCGCGTCTTTATCGCTGAAGATCTTGGCTGCCATATGGATGACGTGAACGTAAAAGCGACCACCACTGAAAAACTCGGTTTTACCGGGCGCGGTGAAGGCATCGCCTGCGAAGCGGTCGCTCTGTTGTATAAGGCAAAGAAATGATTGCATTCGATGATCTCACTTATCTGCACCGTAAGCCGCAGGGAAATGGGCTGCTGAAAGCCAGCCCGGAAGATTTCCTGGTGGTGGAAGATTTAGGTTTTGAGCCTGATGGTGAAGGTGAGCATGTACTGGTGCGCATCCTGAAAAACGGCTGCAATACACGCTTTGTGGCTGATGCGCTGGCAAAGTTCCTGAAAATTCACGCCCGCGAAGTGAGCTTTGCCGGGCAGAAAGACAAACACGCGGTCACTGAACAGTGGCTCTGCGCGCGCGTGCCGGGCAAAGAGATGCCCGATTTAAGCAAGTTCGAGCTGGAAGGTTGTCAGGTGCTGGAGTATGCGCGACATAAGCGTAAACTGCGTTTAGGCGCCCTGAAAGGCAACCAGTTCACGATTATTCTGCGTGAAGTCACTCATCGCGATGATGTTGAGGCGCGCTTACAGGCGATTCAGGCGCAGGGCGTACCGAACTATTTCGGCGCGCAGCGCTTTGGGATTGGCGGCAGCAACCTGCTCGGGGCTCTGCGCTGGGCTGAAAGCGGCGCGCCGGTGCGCGATCGTAATAAACGCAGTTTTTGGTTGTCGGCAGCGCGCAGCGCGTTGTTTAATCAACTGGTCAGCGCGCGCATACAGAAACCGGAATTTAATCAAGTTGTTGATGGCGATGCGCTACAATTAGCGGGACGCGGAAGTTGGTTTGTGGCGACGCCTGAAGAAATGGCGGAGCTACAAACGCGTGTGGATGCTCGCGAATTGATGATCACCGCGGCAATGCCGGGCAGCGGCGACTGGGGAACCCAGCGCGAAGCTCTGGAATTTGAACAGCTTCAGCTTGCAGAAGAAACCGCGCTCCAGTCATTACTGGTGCGTGAAAAAGTAGAAGCCGCGCGTCGCGCGATGCTGCTTTATCCACAACAGCTTGAGTGGAACTGGTGGGATGACGTAACCGTAGAGTTGCGTTTCTGGCTCCCGGCAGGCAGCTTTGCGACCAGCGTGGTAAGGGAACTTATCAATACAACAGGTGAATATGCGAATATTGCTGAGTAACGATGACGGGATCCATGCGCCAGGCATTCAGGCTCTGGCCAGAGCCTTACGAGAATTTGCCGAGGTTCAGGTAGTTGCACCCGATCGTAACCGCAGTGGCGCATCAAACTCGCTGACGCTGGAATCTTCTCTTCGTACTTTTACCTTTGAAAACGGCGATATTGCCGTGCAGATGGGCACACCGACAGACTGCGTCTATCTCGGCGTCAATGCCCTGATGCGTCCGCGTCCGGATATTGTCGTTTCTGGCATTAATGCCGGGCCAAATCTGGGCGATGACGTCATCTATTCCGGCACCGTCGCCGCGGCGATGGAAGGCCGCCACCTCGGTTTTCCGGCGCTGGCGGTTTCGTTGAACGGCACGCAGCATTACGACACGGCGGCGGCGGTGACATGTACCTTGCTGCGCGCGCTGGCGCGTGAACCGCTGCGTACCGGGCGTATCCTGAACGTCAACGTGCCAGACTTGCCGCTTGATCAAATCAAAGGCATTCGCGTTACCCGCTGCGGCAGCCGCCATCCGGCAGATAAAGTGATTCCGCAGCAGGATCCGCGCGGCAATACGCTCTACTGGATTGGCCCGCCGGGTGAAAAACAGGACGCTGGCCCGGATACAGATTTTGCCGCGGTCGACGCCGGTTATGTCTCCGTCACGCCGCTGCACGTCGATTTAACGGCGCACAGCGCTCGTGACGTGGTAGGAAGCTGGCTGGAGCAGGCGGGAGTGGATACGCAATGGTAAGCGGACGCGTACTGGCTCTTCTGGAAAAGCTTCGCGTGCAGGGGATCCGCGACGAACGGGTACTGGATGCGATTGCTAAAGTCCCGCGTGAAAAGTTCGTTGATGAGGCGTTTGAACATAAAGCCTGGGAAAATGTGGCGCTGCCTATCGGGCAGGGGCAAACTATTTCTCAGCCTTATATGGTGGCGCGGATGACAGAATTGCTGGAACTAACGCCAGAGTCGCGAGTGCTGGAAATCGGCACCGGCTCCGGATATCAGACGGCAATTCTGGCGCATCTGGTGCAGCGCGTTTGCTCGGTTGAACGTATTAAAAGTTTGCAATGGCATGCAAGGCGTCGCCTGAAGCAGCTTGATTTGCATAATATCTCTACTCGCCATGGCGATGGCTGGCAGGGTTGGCAGGCGCGTGCGCCTTTCGACGCCATTATCGTCACGGCCGCACCGCCGGAGATCCCGGTGGCGCTGATGTCGCAGTTGGCCGAAGGCGGCATCCTTGTTTTACCCGTGGGCGATGAGCAGCAGTTTTTAAAGCGTGTTCATCGGCGGGGAGGCGAATTTATAATTGATACCGTGGAAGCCGTGCGCTTTGTTCCTTTAGTCAAAGGGGAACTGGCCTGAGACCCGGATTTTTCTGAGGTTTTTTGGCGCAATTCAGCGTATCGTGGTCACGTTTTGCAGGCGTCCACGACGAACGCGACACGGTTATTAAGACACTGGCAGTTAACACTATTCCTGGGGGATAAATGAGCGCGGGAAGCCCAAAAATCACCGTACGCCGTGTTGCGGCATTATCACTGGTTTCACTCTGGCTGGCAGGCTGTAGTTCTTCGGACAATCCGCCTGCGCCGGTAACCTCTGTTAACGGAAACACCTCCAGCAGCACCAATTCCGGCATGCTCATCACGCCGCAGCAGAAGGTTGGCGGAACAGCGCAAAACAGCGTGCCGTCCACGCCGCAAATTCAGCCCGTTCAGCCGGTACAAACCCAGCCGACGCAGATCCAGCCGGTTACTCAGCAGCCTGTCGCCCAGCAGCCGGTACAAATGGAGAACGGCCATATCGTTTATAACCGTAAATATGGCGACATTCCGAAAGGCAGCTATGCGGGCGGCAGCACCTATACCGTTAAGCATGGGGATACGCTTTTTTATATCGCCTGGGTAACAGGTAATGACTTCCGTGACCTGGCGCAGCGTAACAACGTTGCAGCACCGTATGCCCTGAATGTCGGCCAGGTTCTGCAAGTGGGTAATGCGTCCGGGCAGCCGATTACCGGCAATAACCCTGTCGCCATGGCCAGCACACAGGCGGCAACCACTTCTCAGACGGCGGTCGCAAAACCTGCACAAAATTCCACCGCGGTTGTTGCGTCGAAACCAACAATTACGTATTCTGAGGATTCAGGTGAACAAAGTGCTAACAAGATGTTGCCTAATAACAAGCCTGCGACGACAGTCACAGCGCCTGTAACAGCACCGGTTGCGAGCTCTTCCGTACCGAATGCCAGCAGTACGACAACCAGCGCGCCAATTTCGTCCTGGCGCTGGCCAACTGACGGCAAAATTATCGAAGGCTTTGGTGGTTCCGAAGGGGGCAACAAAGGCATCGATATCGCAGGTAGCAAAGGACAGGCTATCACCGCGACCGCGGATGGTCGCGTTGTGTATGCCGGTAATGCGCTGCGAGGTTACGGTAACTTAATTATCATCAAACATAACGATGATTACCTGAGCGCCTACGCCCATAACGACACAATGCTGGTCCGGGAACAACAAGAGGTTAAGGCGGGGCAGAAAATAGCTACCATGGGTAGCACCGGAACCAGTTCTACACGCTTGCATTTTGAAATTCGTTACAAGGGGAAATCCGTAAACCCGCTGCAGTATTTGCCGCAGCGATAATTCGGCAGAGTACTAAGCACGGAGTCATTCAGGCGGTGTGAAACGCGCAGTCTGAAGATGAAGTGATAAGGTGCTTTGCCTGGGGATCACGGGTAGGAGCCACCTTATGAGTCAGAATACGCTGAAAGTTCATGATTTAAATGAAGATGCGGAATTTGATGAGAACGGAGCAGAGGTTTTCGACGAGAAAGCCTTAGTAGAAGAGGAACCCAGTGATAACGACCTGGCTGAGGAAGAGCTGTTATCGCAGGGTGCCACACAGCGTGTGCTGGACGCGACTCAGCTTTACCTTGGAGAGATCGGTTATTCTCCACTGTTAACAGCCGAAGAAGAAGTCTATTTTGCACGTCGTGCATTGCGCGGAGACGTCGCTTCCCGCCGCAGGATGATTGAGAGTAACCTGCGTCTGGTGGTAAAAATTGCCCGCCGTTATGGCAATCGTGGTCTGGCATTGCTGGATCTTATCGAAGAGGGCAATTTAGGTCTTATCCGCGCCGTTGAGAAGTTTGACCCGGAACGCGGGTTCCGCTTTTCAACCTACGCGACCTGGTGGATCCGCCAGACGATTGAACGGGCGATTATGAACCAAACCCGTACCATTCGTTTGCCAATCCACATCGTCAAAGAGTTGAACGTCTATCTGCGCACCGCGCGTGAGTTGTCCCATAAGCTGGACCACGAGCCAAGTGCGGAAGAGATAGCCGAGCAACTGGACAAACCGGTTGATGACGTAAGCCGTATGCTGCGTCTCAATGAGCGCATTACCTCGGTCGACACGCCGCTGGGCGGCGACTCCGAAAAAGCGTTGCTGGACATCCTGGCCGATGAGAAAGAAAACGGCCCGGAAGACACCACGCAGGACGATGACATGAAACAGAGCATCGTCAAATGGCTGTTCGAACTGAACGCCAAACAGCGTGAAGTGCTGGCACGTCGTTTCGGTTTACTGGGGTATGAAGCTGCGACGCTTGAAGATGTGGGCCGTGAAATTGGCCTGACTCGTGAACGCGTTCGTCAGATTCAGGTTGAAGGTCTTCGTCGTCTGCGTGAAATCCTGCAGACTCAGGGGCTGAATATCGAAGCGCTGTTCCGCGAATAAGTGAACATTCGTCAAAAAGGCCAGTCGAGAGACTGGCCTTTTTCTTTTTGGGGGAGGTCATTCACCCCATCATCTTCCTCACCAGGCGTATAAACATCTCACGCTCATCTTCGCTTAAACGCGCTAAAAACGCCTCATCGACGCCATTACCAATGGGTTTTTTGGCGTTCAATAACGCTTCGCCTTCCTCGGTGAGAAAAACAAATCGGCGGCGTTTATCGGCCGGATCGTGCTCGCGTCGCACCAGATTACGGCTCTCCATGCGGCTTAACATCTCAGCGAGCGTCGCTTTAGTGCTGACCGCCACCTCCGTCAGTTCTACCTGCTCAATGCCCGGATGCTCAGCGATAGAGCGCATCACGGCGTACTGGGGCTTGGTCAGCTCCGGCAATTCGTGCTGCCAGCGCGCGGTGTGTTGCTGGAAGAGCTGGCGCAGCAGGTGAAATGCTTCGTTTCTTAACTCCATGAAAACCCCATCGTAAAAAACTTTCTCTCATCATAGCCGCTACGCACCGCTTTTTTAATCCTTCATTTTTTAGCTCTGAGTGCGATCGTGTACGAACAATATTGTGTGTAAGGACATTCTGACGTAGGTTATATAAAACGTTCGTACACGAACAAACATAGAGGTGATGAATGAGACTGATTGTGGGTATGACCGGCGCGACGGGCGCACCGCTTGGCGTCGCACTACTTCAGGCGTTGCGTGAGATGCCGGAGGTTGAAACGCACCTGGTGATGTCGAAGTGGGCGAAAACCACCATCGAACTGGAAACGCCCTACAGCGCGCGCGATGTTGCTGCGCTGGCTGATTTCAGCCACAGCCCGGCGGATCAGGCGGCGACCATCTCATCAGGCTCATTCCAGACTGACGGCATGATTGTGATCCCGTGCAGCATGAAAACGCTGGCAGGGATCCGCGCCGGGTACGCCGACGGCCTGGTGGGGCGCGCTGCGGACGTGGTGCTCAAAGAGGGGCGCAAGCTGGTACTGGTGCCGCGTGAAATGCCGCTCAGCACCATTCACCTGGAAAATATGCTCGCGCTTTCTCGCATGGGCGTGGCGATGGTGCCGCCCATGCCTGCTTTTTATAACCACCCGGAAACGGTGGGCGACATCGTCGATCACATCGTCACCCGCGTGCTGGATCAATTCGGCCTGAAGTATGACAAGGCTCGCCGCTGGAAGGGGCTTCCGTCGGCACACTCATTTTCACAGGAGAATGCATAATGGCTTTTGATGATTTACGCAGCTTTTTACAGGCGCTCGACGACCAGGGGCAATTGCTGAAAATCAGCGAAGAGGTGAACGCCGAGCCGGATTTGGCCGCCGCTGCCAACGCCACCGGGCGTATCGGCGACGGCGCACCCGCGCTGTGGTTTGATAATATTCGCGGCTTTACCGATGCGCGCGTGGCGATGAACACCATCGGTTCCTGGCAGAACCACGCAATTTCCCTCGGGCTACCGCCGAACACGCCGGTTAAAAAGCAGATTGATGAGTTTATCCGCCGCTGGGATAACTTCCCAATCGCCCCGGAGCGCCGCGCCAACCCGGCATGGGCAGAAAACAGTGTTGATGGCGATGAGATCAACCTGTTCGATATTTTGCCCCTGTTTCGTCTGAATGATGGCGATGGCGGTTTTTATCTCGACAAAGCCTGCGTGGTGTCCCGCGACCCGCTTGACCCGGATAACTTCGGCAAGCAGAACGTCGGCATCTACCGTATGGAAGTGAAGGGCAAACGTAAGCTTGGCCTGCAACCGGTGCCAATGCACGATATCGCCCTGCATCTGCATAAAGCGGAAGAGCGCGGGGAAGATCTGCCGATAGCGATCACCCTCGGTAACGATCCGATCATCACCCTGATGGGCGCCACCCCGCTGAAATACGATCAGTCTGAATATGAAATGGCGGGCGCACTGCGCGAAAGCCCATACCCGATCGCCACCGCCCCGCTGACCGGTTTTGACGTGCCGTGGGGCTCGGAAGTGATCCTCGAAGGGGTGATCGAAAGCCGCAAACGTGAAATTGAAGGGCCGTTCGGTGAGTTTACCGGCCACTACTCCGGCGGGCGCAACATGACGGTGGTGCGTATTGATAAAGTCTCTTACCGCACAAAACCGATTTTTGAGTCGCTCTATCTCGGGATGCCGTGGACGGAGATCGACTACCTGATGGGGCCTGCCACCTGTGTGCCGCTGTATCAGCAACTGAAAGCCGAGTTCCCGGAAGTGCAGGCGGTAAACGCCATGTACACCCACGGCCTGCTGGCCATTATCTCCACCAAAAAACGCTACGGCGGCTTCGCTCGCGCGGTGGGCCTGCGCGCGATGACCACGCCGCACGGACTGGGCTACGTGAAGATGGTGATTATGGTGGATGAAGACGTTGACCCGTTCAACCTGCCGCAGGTGATGTGGGCGCTCTCGTCGAAAGTGAACCCGGCGGGCGACCTGGTGCAACTGCCGAATATGTCGGTGCTGGAGCTTGACCCGGGCTCAAGCCCGGCGGGGATCACCGACAAGCTGATTATCGACGCCACCACGCCTGTCGCCCCGGACAACCGTGGTCACTACAGCCAGCCGGTGGTGGATTTACCAGAAACCAAAGCCTGGGCTGAAAAACTGACCGCTATGCTGGCCGCACGTCAATAAGGAGAAAAAGATGATTTGTCCACGTTGTGCCGATGAACAGATTGAAGTGATGGCGAAATCGCCGGTGAAAGATGTCTGGACGGTTTATCAGTGCCAGCACTGCCTTTATACCTGGCGCGATACCGAACCACTGCGCCGTACCAGCCGCGAACACTACCCGGAAGCGTTCCGTATGACGCAGAAGGATATTGATGACGCGCCGATGGTGCCGAGCATTCCGCCGCTGCTGGCGGACGGTAAGCGTTAAAAAAAGTGCCGGGCGGCGGCGAAGCCTTACCCGGCCTGTTAATCTTGCGATTGCCCGCAGGCCTGCTAAGCGCAGTGCCATCGGGCAATACCATTACACCAGACTCTTCAACCGATAAATCCACTCCAGCGCCTGGCGCGGTGTCAGGGAATCCGGGTCGAGATTTTCCAGCGCTTCGACGGCAGGCGAGGTCTCTTCCGGCACTGACAGCAGCGACATCTGCGTACCGTCCACCTGCGTCGCCGCGGCATTCGGCGAAATGCTCTCCAGCTCGCGCAGTTTCTGCCGCGCGCGTTTGATCACCTCTTTCGGCACGCCCGCCAGCGCAGCAACGGCAAGGCCGTAACTTTTGCTCGCCGCGCCATCCTGTACGCTGTGCATAAAGGCGATGGTGTCGCCGTGCTCCAGCGCATCAAGATGCACGTTAGCCACGCCTTCCATTTTCTCCGGCAACTGAGTCAGCTCGAAGTAGTGGGTGGCAAACAGCGTTAATGCTTTGATTTTATTAGCAAGATTTTCGGCGCACGCCCACGCCAGCGACAGGCCGTCATAGGTTGATGTACCACGCCCAATCTCATCCATCAGCACCAGGCTATTTTCGGTAGCGTTATGCAGAATATTAGCCGTTTCGGTCATCTCCACCATAAAGGTTGAGCGGCCAGAGGCAAGGTCATCCGCCGCGCCAACGCGGGTGAAGATGCGGTCAATCGGGCCAATCTCCACGCTCTGTGCAGGCACATAGCTGCCGATGTAAGCCAGCAGGGCAATCAGCGCGGTCTGGCGCATATAGGTACTCTTACCGCCCATGTTCGGGCCGGTAATGATCAGCATGCGTCGTTGCGGCGACAGGCTGAGCGGATTGGCGATAAACGGCTCATTGAGCACCTGTTCGACCACCGGATGGCGACCCTCGGTGATGCGAATGCCCGGTTTGTCGATAAAGGTCGGGCAGGTGTAGTTCAGCGTATAGGCGCGTTCCGCGAGGTTGACCAGCACATCCAGTTCCGCCAGCGCGCTGGCGCTCTGTTGTAAATCAGCCAGATGCGGCAACAGCAGATCAAACAGTTCTTCATAAAGCTGTTTTTCCAGCGCCAGGGCTTTACCTTTTGAGGTGAGCACTTTGTCTTCGTACTCTTTTAACTCTGGAATGATATAGCGTTCGGCATTTTTCAGCGTCTGGCGGCGCACGTAGTTGATGGGGGCCAGATGGCTCTGCCCGCGGCTGATCTGAATGTAATAGCCATGCACGGCGTTATAGCCAACTTTTAACGTATCAAGGCCAGTCCGTTCACGTTCCCGAATCTCCAGACGATCGAGATAATCGGTCGCGCCATCGGCCAGCGCGCGCCACTCATCCAGTTCCGCATTATAGCCGGGCGCGATAACGCCACCGTCACGTACCAGAACAGGCGGTGCATCAATGATGGCGCGTTCCAGCAGGTCGCGCAGTTCTGCAAATTCTCCCATTTTTTCGCGCAGCATTTGCACCGGCGCGCTATCAACGCTTTCCAGTTGCGTGCGCAGCTCCGGCAGTTGCTGGAAGGCGTGACGCATACGGGCGAGATCGCGCGGGCGCGCGGTGCGCAGCGCCAAACGCGCCAGAATACGTTCAAGGTCGCCCACCTGACGCAGCACCGGTTGCAGTTCGCCGGTGGCATCCTGCAACGCGCCGATAGTCTGCTGGCGCTCGGTCAGGGTTTTTGTATCGCGCACGGGCATATGCAGCCAGCGCTTGAGCATACGGCTGCCCATCGGCGTAACGGTACAATCGAGCACGGAGGCCAGGGTATTTTCCAGACCGCCGCCCAGGTTTTGGGTGATCTCCAGATTGCGACGCGTGGCGGCATCCATAATGATGCTGTCCTGCTGGCGTTCCATGGTGATGGAACGAATATGCGGCAGGGAGGTGCGCTGGGTGTCTTTCACATATTGCAGCAGGCAGCCCGCGGCGCACAGGCCGCGTGGGGCGTTTTCGACACCGAAGCCAATCAGGTCGCGGGTGCCAAATTGCAGGTTAAGCTGCTGACGCGCGGTGTCGATTTCAAACTCCCACAGAGGGCGACGACGCAGCCCGCGACGGCCTTCAAGCAGCGCCATCTCAGCGAAATCTTCAGCGTAGAGGAGTTCTGCCGGGTTAGTGCGCTGGAGTTCTGCCGCCATGGTTTCGCGGTCAGCCGGTTCGCTCAGGCGAAAACGCCCGGAGCTGATATCCAGCGTGGCATAGCCGTAACCCTTGCTGTCCTGCCAGATGGCCGCCAGTAGGTTGTCCTGACGCTCCTGCAGCAGCGCTTCGTCGCTGATGGTGCCAGGCGTCACGATACGGACAACTTTACGCTCCACTGGCCCTTTGCTGGTTGCCGGGTCGCCAACCTGTTCACAGATAGCGACAGATTCGCCCTGGTTTACCAGCTTCGCGAGGTAGTTTTCCACCGCGTGATGCGGAATGCCCGCCATTGGAATGGGCTCGCCTGCTGAAGCGCCGCGTTTGGTCAGTGAGATATCCAGCAATTGAGACGCGCGACGCGCGTCGTCATAAAACATCTCGTAAAAGTCGCCCATACGATAGAACAACAGGATCTCAGGATGCTGGGCTTTCAGCTTGAGATACTGCTGCATCATTGGTGTGTGAGAATCTAAGTTTTCTATTGTGCTCATCGGTTTGTGATGTCCATTTTCTTAATTTTTAATGAGTTAGTGATTTTTGTTGTTATCATTAAGTTTCACGGTGTCTCATCGAATATCATGAAATCCTACATTTAAATGCAGGTTAAAGTGCAGCTTGCCAATCTATAGCCTGGTAAAATATGGGCACATACAGCGCAACCTACATTTATATTCATGACTGCGTAAGGTGCATGATAACGGAGTCTTTATGGCAGGAAAACAAGAGGGAAAGCCACTTTCGGTTAAAGCGGTAGAAATGATGAAGCCTGGCGACAAAGATAAGGCTGATGTAGGCGAAAATCGTGGCTTACGTGTCTCCTGCGGTACAACTGGGGTTAAGTCTTTTTTCTACCGTTACACAAGCCCTCTGACTGGCAAGCTTGCTCAGGTTAAAATTGGTAATTCCCGCGGACTTCTCTCGCCGCTGCACGTCTTAAACTTCATGAATTCAAGTTTCTCCGACAGGAAGGTCGGTGTCCTGCGACTGAACTCAAACAAGATAAGCTCCAGCGTGTGATTGAAGCTGAACAGGCTAAGATCCCTGAATTGACCGTACAGAGATTAGTTGAACTGTATCTTACTGAACGTATTGAGGTTCGTAAAACGAAGGATGGGAAGGTCATTCCAGGTGCCAGAAAGCCGAAAGGGCAGGCAGAGGTTCATCGTACTCTCTATGGTGACGCTGTTAAAAGCTTAGGAACCCGGAATGCTACTGAGATAACGCGACAGGATGTCATCAATTTAATTAACGCCATTGTAGCTCGAGGTGCAACCGTACAGGCAGGGAATGTACTGAGGGAGCTTTCTCTCGCATATGAATTTGCTATTGGCCTTGGGCGCTTTGATGACAGTTTTGCGAATCCAGCGTTGTTAGCAAAATCCAGCTTACGACAGACCAGAATCAAGCTCACAAACGGACGTGGAACACGAGTACTGAGCGAGGACGAGCTTGCAAAATTCCTTAAATGGCTTCCGGGGTCGGCTTACACGCCAACGATCAAAAACGTGTTACGTCTGACCCTCTGGACCGGGTGTCGTACCGGCGACGTCTGCAATATGGCATGGAAGGATGTTGATCTTGAAAAGGGACTATTCATCTAAGAGAAACCAAAACAGGCATTGAGCGTTATGTGCAATTACCCACTCAAGCCATCAACTTTTTGAAAGTTCTGCGGCTCAACTCTGATGCTTATCTTTTCCCTTCTTCTCGTACAAAATTACCTATACAGCAGAAATATCTTACCGAGAATGCCTGGCGTATGCGTGAGCAGGGGCAAATGTTGGATATACCGAGTTGGACGCCTCATGATCTAAGAAGGACGGTACGGACAGGGTTATCACGATTACAATGTCCCAATGAAGTAGCAGAGGCTGTTCTTGGGCATACAAAAGCTGGGGTTGAAGGTATTTATAACCTATATAAATATGACGCTGAGTGTGAAAATGGTTGCAGATATGGGCTGATTATTTAGATAGTCTTCTGGATTGATTGGGTAGCATTAACGACGGGTATTGAATCTCCACGGATAATCCAGACACTTCCTGTCCGTTGATGGACTGACCCCATGGCTGCAGAGATGCACATGTAACCTCAGAAAATCGGATAAATCTCCGACTGATTTCGATTGTAATAAATTGCAATACAATTAATCTGTATGGAAATCGAGCACCGATGAATGATTGTTTTTTATTTTTATTTTTATTTTTATTTTTATTTTCAAGACTATATATGCTTTATGGATGATCTTTAATGAAAAATTTTACTCGAAACATCATTATTCCTGCGATTGTCGGCTTCGTGCCTTGTTCTGTGTATGCAGCCAACGCTGATTGCATATACTCAGGGGCAGCGGAAGGGATGAAATCGACGCAGTCTATCGATCTGTCCAAAATATTTGAGACCAGCACTACCTATTCAACAAGTATTTCAACAAACTTCACCCAAACATTGACATGCAATGGACTTGCTATCGATACAATAAAATTTCAGACTCAAGGCAGTGAGCCCTACTATGTAAATTTCACTGACGCCTCGGGGATAAGTGATTACTGGGTAAAAATCACCACCTCGATCAGTCCGGCATCGACAAAGATGAAATCCCCCGCATCCTTAAAAACGCGGTCAATGTCTGATTATCAGGCAACAATAACATTAACGGCTGAACTAGTTTCTGCGCCGTCAGCTACGCTGTCTTACTATAAATCTACAAGTAATGGAACAGCCACCATCCCTGTGGCTGCCGCAGGCAGAAGTGAAACTACTCAGGAGGATTATTTTATACAAGTCGCCCGAGATAGCTTTTCTGTACCTTTTGTTTATGCTGTTCAGAGCCTGAATATTACTTACAGTCCATCAACAATGACCTGTGATGTGCAAGATCAGACTGTCAGACTCCCAGCCATCGGCATAAATGATTTGCTGGAAGGAAACAGCAATGGAATGACAGCATTCAGTCTACCCATATCATGTAACTCTGATACCGGGCTCGCTCTTAGCAACGTTAATACCTGGTTAATGAGCAATGATATTGTGGACTCAGGAAATAAAGTGCTTCGCAATGAAGAATCCTCGTCCACTGGTATTGGCATATCGCTGCAGGATGAAAGCGGTTCAGATGTGGCTTTTGGTGCAACCAGCGTGCTGACAGATGCGGTAACCAGGATCAAAACTATCAGCAAAGGTGAATCCCTTGAAGAGGGGGAGCAGGATGTTAAGCTGAATGCTTATTACAAGGTATATGATTCAGTCAATGCTCAGCCTGGTAGTGTTAATGCAACTGCCACGGTAATGTTCAGTTATAACTGATTAATATTACTGCACTAACATGTCTACGGTGACCTGCTCCCCGTTGATTAATACACCGCGATGTTAGTCATGTCTTCATAAGCCACATGAGGACAACCCCATGAAGAAGCGTTTTTCCGACGAACAGATCATCAGTATCCTCCGCGAGGCTGAAGCCGGGATTTCTGCCCGTGAGCTCTGCCGTAAGCACGCCATTTCCGACGCCACCTTTTACACCTGGCGTAAGAAGTATGGCGGTAGATCTCTAAAAGTGAATGGTTCGGTTTACCGGGATGCTTACACTTCCATTTATCTCTGCGCGTGCGTGTACTGCCTGTAATGCAATCGCGGGCATGAAGGTGTATTATTCATGCATCTTTTGGGGGGGAGTTATGTCAGGCAAACGTATCGAACGTGAAAAACAGACTATCCGTTGCATGATTTCGCTGTATCAGCGCCGTTGCCCGGATGCGCAGGCCGGGGGGGAGCACTATCAGGCATTAAATAACTATGCGGATAAGCGGCTGGATAAATGCGTATTTGGTGAAGAAAAACCGGCCTGTAAGCAGTGTCCGGTGCACTGCTATCAGCCGGCGAAACGCGAAGAGATGAAGCAAATTATGCGCTGGGCGGGGCCGCGAATGCTCTGGCGTCACCCGATTCTCACCATTCGCCATCTGATAGATGACAAACGTCCGGTGCCGGAACTACCTGAAAAGTATCGCAAAAAAAACGATACTAACTAACTATCCGCCAATCACTACCCGATAACCCGCCCGTTCCACTTTTTCCCGCAGTGTGGCGATATCCTGCTCTGTCGGCGCCGCCACGCCCGCCATTTGCCAGACTTTATCAAGTTGATGGTATTTCGGTTCGCCATATTGATGGAATGGCAGCAGGTGGACTTCCTGTACGGCAAGCGGCGCCAGAAACGCCAGAATCTGTGCCACATTTTCTTCGCACAGCGTAAAGCCCGGGATTAGCGGCAGGCGGGGAATGACCTTAATACCGTTTGCTACCAGATGGCGAAAATTCTCCAGTACGCGCGGCTGATTTATGTTCAGCACTTCGCGGGCGCGTTGCGTATCCATAATTTTGAGATCGAACAGCACTTCATCGCAGACGCTCGCCAGGGGAAGAAAGCGGCTGAGCGGCGCATCACCCGCGGTTTCGATGGCGGTTCGAATGCCCAGTTGCCGCAGACGACGTAAAAACTGCGTCGCAAATTCCGCCTGCATCAATACTTCTCCGCCAGAAAGCGTCACACCCCCGCCGGAGGCGCGAAAGAAAACTTCATCTTTCAGTACGCTGTGTTCCAGTTGCTCCAGCGTGACGTTGCGCCCGATATGCTCCCATGCGCCAGAGGGGCACTCCTGTGCATCCTGGCGACAACGTTTACAACGCAGACACTTGCTTTCGCGGCGCACCGTTTCAATTTTCGGCGACAACGATTCCGGATTGGCGCACCACGGGCAGCGATGCGGGCAGCCTTTAAAAAAGACCACCGTGCGGATGCCCTGACCATCATTAAGCGAGTAGCGCTGGATATTGAAGATGCGCGCCCTGTCGGCGCGCGTATCCGTTACCTCACAACTGATGTGCGGTGCGGCGGATGATGTCATCCTGAATCTCCTTCGATAGCTCCACAAAGAAGGCGCTGTAACCCGCCACGCGCACCACCAGCCCGGCGAAATCCTGCGGGCGCTGCTGGGCTTCGCGCAGCATATCGGCATTCACAACGTTAAACTGTACGTGTTGCAGCTTCAGTTTGGTAAAGGCGAGAAGGAAATCAGAGAGTTTAATCAGGCCGCCTTCACCTTCAAGCGTCGCGGGTGTGAATTTCACATTCAGCAATGTGCCGTTGGAAAGCAAATAGTTATCCAGCTTGCTTACCGATTTCAGCACCGCCGTTGGCCCCTCGCAATCCTGGCCTAACATCGGCGATAAACCGCCATCGGCCAACTGTTCCCCGGCAAAGCGCCCGTCCGGCGTTGCGCCAACCACTGAACCCAGCGGCACGTGTGCGGAGACGGTATAGGAACCAGGTGTAAACTGCCCTCCGCGCGGATTACGGTATTTTTCCACCTCTTTGCAGTAAAAACGCAGCAGATCGGCGCTAATATTATCCACTTCGTCGATATCGTTACCGTATTTCTCGAAGCGGTTAATCAACCGCGCGCGCACCTCTTTCCCTTCCGGCGTGGCGAAGTTTGCCTTCAATACGCTCAGCAGTTCGTCGAAACTCATTCGCTGCTGGTCAAATACCATGCCTTTCAGCGCATGGAGTGAATCGCTGAGGTTGGCGATGCCGATCCCCTGCACGCCGGAAAAATTATATCGCGCGCCGCCTTCGGTAATGTCTTTGCCATTGTCCATGCAGTCGCTGATAAACGACGAGAGCAGCGGCACCGGCGCCCAGTCGCGATGGCCGATATCGCAGATGTTGCTGCCTTCAACCATGAGCTTGATGTAATGACGGATCTTGTCGCGGATCTGCGCCTGAAGCCCATCCCAGCTAATTTCCGCGTTGCCTTCGTTTTCATGCAACACAATCTCCATCACCTTCAGCAGGTTAAACATGGCGATATCGTGCAGACCGTAGGTACGGCCGGGAATGGATAATTCCACGCAGCCCACCACCGCGTAATCGCGCGCGTCTTCAAGTGATACGCCGCGGTTTAAAAACGCCGGAACGACCACTTCATCGTTGAAAATTTGCGGAATCCCCGTGCCTAACCGAATGGTTTCTGCGGTTTTACGCAGGAATGAGCGGTCGATCAGCTCGTTGACGCGCACGCCCAGGTTGGGTTGCGGCAGACGAATGCTCTGGTAGGCATCGAGACACATAAAGGAAAGTGCGTTAACGGCGCTGCGGCCATTTTCCGTTAAACCGCCCAGCAGCGCGGTGTAACCCGTCGGGAAGCCGGCAAAGTAACGGGCGCTGCTGGTGGAGCGCAGCAGGACGATGTCATTGCATTTCACCCACAGCGATTCCAGCAGCTCGCGGAGGGTTTCCGCTTCCACGCCGTGATTCAGCGATGCCTGCCAGAAAGGCAGCATGTACTGGTCAAAGCGTCCCAGGGAAATGGAGCTAGCGTTGGATTCATACTGCAGAATGATATTCATATACCAGAAAAGCTGGCAGGCCTGATGGAAATCCTGCGGACGCTCTTCAGCGTTATGCCGCGAGACGGCAGCAATAGTCAGCAACTCCTGGCGACGCGCGGCATCCGGGCACTCTGCCGCCAGGGTCTCCGCCAGTGCGGCGTAGCGCAAAATATGGCGCTGTGATGCTTCCAGCACAATCAGCACCGCCTGGTAAAAGGTGTTTTCCGGCTGCTGTTCGCAGTGGGCTTTCATTTCGGCAACCAGCGCTGACAGGCCGTTATTCAGTAGCCGCGGGTAGTCGATAATAATGTGGCCCTGGCCTTTATCGGTCTGGTTGACGCTGAAAATCTGTGTTGCGACGGCGCTCTTCACCTCATCGGTCATTTGACCGTTGATGAAATCTTTCATCGAGCGGTTTTCCCAGTACGGGAAAAGTTCTTCACGATAGCAGCGTTTATCAGCCTCGCTTATCGCAAAACGATCCTGCGGGCGTGTGGGGAATTTCTCCAGTTCCTTCAGCAGCCAGTACGGATCCATTTCCGGTGACATGATACCCGCGCGCGGCTTGATTGTACGGTTCCCGGCAATCAGTTCGTCTTCACGAATGCTAATGGCGACGTTATCCAGAATGTGCGCGGTGGCTTTGGCGCGGCGAATGATCACCGGCTCGCCCTCGGTTTGACGATGGCTTTCGGTATAAAGCAGTGCGCGCTCGAGAGAGATTTCACGCGGATGTGCAAAAAGGGCGTCTTTCAGGCGTTGAATGCGATGGGTCATGGATGTGCTCCTCAGAACAGGTAATGCGTCTAAGGTAGGCAAATCAGGGGCGTGAAGACAGGAGACAATCTGGCGAAATACTGGATTATTGTACGCAGATTTTGAAAGTGAGATCTCTGTTTTGTCCTGCTTTAGAGATGAAATAGCCGGGATGACATATCTCAGGTATTACTGTACTCTGACCACCTCGGATAATTAACTTATTATGATTTTTATAAATCACTCCTCTCGATATTATTGTTAATTTATATGAAATTTTACGCCTCTGTTTTTATAGTGGTGAATGCGTCATCGTTGCTGTTGGCGGATATCAGGTGAATTATGACGAAGTACTTTTTGATCATTTCATTAACGGCTCTTACTTTTCGTTTGTTTTTAAAAAAACTACACTGGTTGTTAAGCAAGAGAGCACATTGTGACTATTTATTCATGATTTCAATATCTGCATGCCGACTGACATTCATCATCGGTTTGTATGTGTTATCTCTCGCTTTTTTAGTGGGAATAACGATGAGTATATGCCGCACAAGTTATGGCGTAGTAAATCAGATATGCCATGTTGAGCATGTTATGGAATATACACTAGGTTTTGGCTTATTTATAATAATGAGCAGTTGCTGTGTGCCCTATTTTTTCATTAAACAAATTGAGGTGACGGACGATGGTGCGGCCATTGATGGTATTGGTGTATCCTGGTCGCTAAAAAAAATGGGGCGTCAAAAAGAATCGGCCTGTTTTATTCAAGTTCACACCGATGCAAAGAAAGGGCTTTATCTTTTTGTGAATATTCAGCAGCTTAGCCAGATGCTGAGAAAAAAAATAACACTGGACTCTCAAGGGCTTATTCCGTCAGCCCGGAGGGAAAAATATTTAATTGATATTCTTAATGTTAGAAAAAAAGATTCAACATTGAATTTTTTATCTTGTGGTTTAATCACCGCAATCGTGGTTGCCATTTGTGTTGTGAGTTCGGCTTTTATTATGGCCTAAGAGTAATGATTTATTTGATTATTGATGTGTTCTCAATATTTGTTGGGTTTCGTGAATAAAAGATAAAATCCCATATCACCTCAGTAATATGGGATTATGGCATTATTACGCGCGGGTCGCCAGAAGGAGCGCTGAGGCTTTAATCAGCGCAATGACGCGGCTGCCGGTGGTGAGCTTCATTTCATCCTGGCTCTCGTTAGTGACCACGGCGACAACGTCAAAACCGGCGCCGGTAAGCTGGTTACGCGCTGATACTGACATACTGCCTCCTTTCGATGTGTTTGAGAGCAGTATAGCCAGATTTACGGCAGCAGGGCGTCTTTATCAATGCCCAGACGCTTCATGCGCGACAGCAGCGTGGTGCGTTTCAGCCCCAGCCGCTGCGCTGCGCCTTTTGGCCCGGCAACCACGCCGTTAGTCTCTTTTAGTACACGGGTGATCAACTGAAATTCGTCTTCTCCTTCCATCGCGCAGGCAGGCGCTGGCGCGGCGGGTTCATCCGGCGTGAAAGCCAGTTCCGGCAGTGAAAGTTGCAGCACGCTACCGCGCGTCAACAGAACGGCGCGTTCAATCACGTTTTCCAGTTCGCGCACGTTGCCTGGCCACTCCATACGTTCCAGGGTGCGCAGGGTTTCGGCGGGAATGCTGTCGATGTTGCGTCCCAGACGACGGGCGATTTTAAAGGTGAACGCTTTCACCAGCAGCGGAATATCTTCCGGGCGCTCGCGCAGCGGCGGCAGGTGGATCGGGAAGACGTTCAGACGATAGTAGAGATCGCTGCGAAATTCGCGATCGTTCACCATCTGTTTCAGATCGCGGTTGGTGGCGGCGATCAGGCGTACATCAGTGCGGATCAGCTTGTTACTGCCGAGGCGCTCGAACTCCTGTTCTTGCAATACGCGCAGCAGTTTTGGCTGCAGTTCCAGCGGCATATCACCGACTTCATCCAGGAACAGCGAGCTTTTGTCCGCCAGCTCAAATCGACCGATGCGCTGAGCGTTTGCGCCGGTAAATGCCCCCCGCTCATGGCCGAAGAGGTCACTTTCCAGTAGCCCCGCAGGCATAGCGGCGCAGTTCATTTTCACCATTCTGCGGCCGTTGCGGTTGCTGAGGTTGTGGATAGCGCGGGCGATAAGCTCTTTCCCGGTACCCGTTTCACCGAGGATCAGCACCGTGCTATCGCTCTGCGCCACCATCTCGACCTGCTTGAGCACGCTGTACATCGCTTCGCTACGGCCAATGATTTCACCGAACTCGCTCTCAACGTTGTTTAGCTGCTCGGTCAGGGCCAGGTTTTCATCCACCAGGCGCTCTTTCAGGCGATGAATTTCCTGATAGGCGAGGGCGTTATCCACTGCAATCGCGACGCGTTCGGCAATCTGACGCAGCAGCTTAATGTTGGTGGCGTTAAAGACTTTTTCATCACACTGGGCGAGCTTCAGTACGCCCAGCATGGTGTTGCCGGACATCAGCGGTAGCAGGCACAGAGTTTGGATCTGGTTATCCCAGATATTGAACAGCATGCGTTCGTAAGGTGCGAGCTTATCCTGTTCGCGCAGGTTGAGCATCAGCATCTCTTTGCTTTTGAACACGCGCTCGGTCAGCGTGCCCGCTTCATTCACTTCGCTCTGGTCATGAACCGGATCGTTGGCGTCCAGATAGTGGGTGGAGTAGATGTTCAGTTTGCCTTTGCGGTTGCTGCGCAACACGATGCTGATGGCGTCAATACGGAAGTAGTAGTGGATCTCTTTCGCTACGGCGCTCACCAGGTCGTCCATATCCAGCCGTGAGAGCACGGCGTTGGTAATCGCGACCAGAATGCGAAAGTTATCACGCTCGTGGCAGAGGAGATCGTAATCGACGTTGTTGGTAACGCGACTCTGAATTTGCTCCGTGACGACGGCGATAATCTGAGTGAATGTTTGCAGGCGCTGAAACTCTTTTTCCGTCCACGGCTGGTCGTTATCACGAATAAACTCGCAGCCGCCGAATATACGCCCTTCCGCCGCCAGCGGCAGCAGGCTGTAGTGGCCAAAGCGGGGATAGAGTTTGCTGTCGGCGAGCTGCGGCCAGGTTTCGCTAAATTCGTGATAGTCGCAGTGCAGGGCGTCCGGGCGCGAGAGCAGACGACGCACGGGGCCGTTGGCCAGCAGGCTGCCGTCATCGTAGGCGATGGGGTTCCCGGCTTCATGCGTCGCATGATAGCTGGCGCGGTGATTACCCGCCTGCAGCAGTACGATGGCTGCCCGATCGGCAAGTGCAGATTGCTTCACCAGCCGCGTTAGCGTTTCGCTGAGCGCAGCCAGATCGGGTTGTTGCAGAAGTGTTCTGGTGATATCGAACAGCCCTTGCTGACCGAGATCGCCCATCGGTGTATACGACATTAATTAGCCCACAAACGTACTCTGACGGTACGGAAAAAGAAAAAATAATACTGACAGGCCTCAATCCGCCTGTTTGTCGGACGGCGCTTCGCTGGCAATTAACAAATGCGCGGCAGCGGTTCCGCATGCGGTAGATCAAGCGTGCGTTTCACGCCATACAACCCGGCGACGCGTACCCCTTTACGTTCGGTTACTTCGCCAATCATGGCCGCATCACGACCCAAAGGATGCGCGCGTAGCGCCTCCAGCACGGCATCAGCGGCATCGCGCGCTACGCCAATCACCAGCTTGCCTTCATTGGCAAAGTTGAGCGCGTCCAGCCCCAACAATTCGCACACACCGCGAACGGCTGCTTTCAGCGGTAACTTTTGCTCGTGCAATTCAATACCAAAACCGCTGGTGGCCGCATATTCATGCGCGACAGCGTTCACGCCGCCACGCGTAGCATCGCGCAGCGCTTTCACGCCAGGGATGTGACGCAGCGCCTGAATCAATGGCGTCAGCACCGCACAGTCACTTGCCAGTTCGCCATCGAGTCCCATCTGTTCGCGCAGGTTAAGGATAGTCGCTCCGTGGTCGCCCAGCGTACCGCTGACCAGCAGAATATCGCCAGGCTGCAACTGCGCCGCACCCCAATGAATATCAGCCGGGATCGCGCCCATGCCTGCGGTATTGATAAACAGCTTATCGGCCGCGCCGCGCGGAACCACTTTGGTATCGCCGGTGACGATAGCGATATCCGCGGCTTTCGCCGTGGCCGCCATGCTGTTGACGACGGCTTCCAGCGTCTCCATTGGCAGGCCTTCTTCAAGAATAAAACCGCAGGAGAGAAAGCGCGGGATCGCGCCGCTGACGGCGACATCATTCGCCGTGCCGCACACCGCCAGCTTGCCGATGTTGCCGCCGGGGAAAAAGAGCGGATCGATGACGTAGCTGTCGGTGGAGAAGGCTAATCGGTCGCCCTGGGCGGTTAGCGTTGCCAGCGAAAGGCGCGCCTGATCTTCCTGCTCCGCCAGCCACGGGTTGGCGAATGCCTGCATAAAGAGGTCGCCAATCAACTGCTGCATCGCCTGGCCACCACTGCCGTGGGCTAACTGGATACTTTTCATGCTTCTGATTCCTGACTGCGATATTGATACCAGGCGGCACAGGCTCCCTCGGAGGAGACCATTAATGCGCCAAAGGCACTTTGCGGATTGCAGGTATTACCGAAAAGTGGACATTGATGCGGCTTGCAGCGACCGGTTAGTACATCGCCGCAGCGGGCGCGGGGATCGTCGCTGACATTTTGCGGCGCGGGGTTAAAGTGCGCTTCTGCATCGAATGATTGATATTTCTCGGTTAACTGCACGCCGGAGTCATTAATCAGCCCCAGCCCACGCCATTCGCTGTCGCCTTTCACGGTAAATACGTCGGCGATAGCCACCTGCGCCAGCCGGTTGCCCTCATCAGGCACCACCCGGCGGTATTGATTCTCTACCTGAATGTTATCCGCTATTTTCTGCTCAACCAGCATGTTCACGCCTTGCAGTAGATCAATCGGTTCGAATCCAGCGACCACTAATGGACGATGAAAATCGCTGGCGATGAATCCATAAGCGTCGGTACCGATAACCATGCTGACGTGACCGGGCGCGAGGAAGGCGTCAATACCGTTGTCCGGTTGTTCCAGCAGGCTACGCAACGTAGGAATGAGCGTGATGTGCTGGCAGAAAAAGAAGAAGTTATCGACCTGCTGGATACGCGCCTGTTGCAGCGTAATGGCGGTAGCAGGCATGGTGGTTTCAAAGCCCAGGCCAAAGAACACCACTTTGCGATCCGGGTTCTGTTTTGCCAGCTTCAGGGCATCCATTGGCGAGTAGATAATACGCACGTCCGCACCGCGTGACTTCGCCTGCATCAGGGAGCCATTCTTGCCCGGCACACGCATTGCGTCACCAAAGGTACAGAAGATCACCTCCGGGTGGCTGGCGATTTCGATACAGCTATCGATACGCCCCATCGGCAGCACACATACCGGGCAGCCTGGGCCGTGGATAAACTCGATGTTATCCGGCAGAAGCTGGTCGAGGCCGAATTTGAAAATGGCGTGGGTATGGCCGCCGCACACTTCCATAATCCGCAACGGGCGTTCGGCGGTGTAGGGCAGGTGAGCGGCGCGGGTTTTCAGATGGGCAATAAGCTGCATCACCTGTTCGGGTGCGCGATATTCATCAACAAAACGCATCAGTGCTCCTCGCCGTACAGCAGCGCGCCGACATCCGGCTCGACTTCAAACATGTTGTGTAGCGCCGCGAGGGTGTCGCGGGCTTCCTCTTCATTGATGATGCTCATGGCGAAGCCGACGTGTACCAGCACCCACTGGCCGATGCGCGACTGGCCCTGTTCATCCACCGCGCCGACCAGCGTCAGGTCAACATCGCGCTTGACGCCGCTGACTTCCACTTTCGCCTGTACGCCATCAATAGCGCAGATTTGCCCCGGAATGCCTATGCACATCGCTGTGCCTCCAGCCAGTTCAGCCAGGTGTCCATGCCTTCGCCGCTGGTGGCGGAAATCAGCAGAACTTCAATGTTCGGATTCACTTCGCGGGCGTAAGCGATGCATTTCTCAACGTCGAAGTTGAGGTACGGCAGCAGGTCGACTTTATTGAGTAGCATGATAGATGCGGCAGCAAACATATGCGGATATTTAAGCGGTTTGTCTTCGCCTTCGGTGACGGAGAGCACGGCGACTTTGTGTTTTTCGCCGAGATCAAAACTTGCCGGGCACACCAGATTACCGACGTTTTCGATAAACAGAATGCCGAGGTTATCCAGCGGCAGGCGCGGCGCGGCGTCGGCAATCATCTGCGCATCAAGGTGGCAGCCTTTACCCGTGTTGACCTGAATGGCGGGCGTTCCGGTCGCACGAATGCGCGCGGCATCGTTCACCGTTTGTTGGTCGCCTTCAATCACCGCACAGGGCACTTTATCTTTCAGGCGCGTCAGGGTTTCGGTGAGCAGGGTGGTTTTACCGGAGCCCGGGCTGGAGACCAGATTCAGCACTAACAGTTCGCGGGCAGCGAAACGCGCGCGGTTACGCGCGGCGAGCTGGTTGTTTTTATCCAGCACGTCAATTTCGACTTCCAGCATCCGGCGCTGGCTCATGCCCGGCGCGTGGGTGCCGGCTTCGCCGTGACCGTAATGCAGGTCGCCGTTATCGGCGCGCGTTGGTTCAAATTGCTGGGTTTTGACGCCCGTAATGGTCATTGCTGGCCGTGCCGCAGAGGCGAAAGGCGCACTGCGGAACGGCGAGTGCGGGTTATGTTCGTCTCCCTCTATATAGAGGTTACCTTCTCCACAACCACAGGTGGTACACATAGCTTACTCCCCTTCTATTTCAATTCGCTGAATCTGTAAACCATCATCCGCCACAATGCGCAGGTTATCGCTGTGGCACTGCGGGCAGCGGCGCACGTGAACAGAGAGCAACTGAACATATTGCTGGCACTGTTCACACCAGCACTCCGCCTCTTGTTCTTCGACGTGTAATTTACAACCTTCAGCTAAGGTGCCGCGGCATACCAGATCAAAACAAAAGGTCATTGCGCTGGTTTCTACGCAGGAAAATGCGCCAACTTTGAGCCAGACCCCAGTTACGCGTTTTGCGCCGTACTGGCTGGCCTGCTGTTCGACGATCTCCAGCGCCCGCTGGCAGAGCGTAATTTCGTGCATAACGCCTCCGACATTTCATTGACCCGGTTAATGCAATAACGATGCCAGAGATGAAACCTGATGCTTTTGTACTGTCGATGACACTGTCAATCTGACGAAATGACATGTCATTACTTGCCAAACTTGCAATTAAATTTCTTGTTAATCATGTAGTTAAAAATTGGCATGGAACGTGCTTATCAGGGATAGTCTCTATTTAACCGGGTAACCTGACATGACAATTTGGGAAATTAGCGAAAAAGCTGACTTCATTGCCGACAGACACCATCGCCAACAGGAACAGTGGCGTATTTACTGCAACTCGCTGGTTCAGGGGATCACGCTCTCTAAAGCGCGCCTGCATCATGCGGTGAATTGCGCGCCGGATAAGGATCTCAGCTTCGTGCTGTTCGAACACTTTGTGCTTTCCATAAGCCTGGTCGGCGGCTTCAACAGCCACACCATCGAATACACCGTCGAAACGCGCGACGGGCAAGACAAAAAATGTATTGCCCGCGCGGAGTTAAACGCCGACGGCACCGTGGATAACGGCGTGAAATGCCGCGATCGCGAGCAGGTGCTGGAGCACTATCTGGAAAAAATCGCCCCGGTTTATGACGCCCTGTATGCCGCGCTGGAAAGCGACAGCCCGGTGACGTTCAACCCGCTGGCGCAAAGCGCGAATACGGCCAAAGTGGCCTGAATTACCGGTGTGTCGACAGGTGTCGAAATGACACCTGCTCTGCATGATTTCGTCAAAAATGACTGTCACCTGAGGAAGACCTGGTGAACCGTTTTGTAATTGCTGACTCAAGCGTCTGTATTGGCTGCCACACCTGTGAAGCCGCCTGTGCTGAGACGCATCGCCATCATGGATTGCAGGCTATGCCGCGTCTGCGCGTGATGCTAAATGAAAAAGAATCTGCCCCGCAGATGTGCCACCACTGTGAAGACGCGCCATGCGCCACCGTCTGCCCGGTGAATGCCATCAACCGCGTCGACGGCGCGGTACAGCTTAATGAAAGCCTGTGCGTAAGCTGCAAACTGTGCGGCATCGCCTGCCCGTTTGGCGCCATTGAATTTTCCGGCAGCCGTCCGCTGGATATCCCGGCCAACGCCAATACGCCGAAAGCGCTGCCTGCGCCGCCTGCGCCTGCCCGCGTGAGCACGCTGCTGGACTGGGTGCCGGGCGTTCGCGCTATCGCCGTGAAGTGCGACTTGTGCCACTTCGACGAAGAGGGCCCGGCCTGCGTTCGCACCTGCCCGACCAAAGCGCTGCATCTGGTGAATAACATGGATATCGCCCGCGTCAGCAAACGCAAGCGCGAGCTGACCTTTAACACCGATTTAGGCGATTTGTCGCTGTTGCAGAGCATGCAGGAAGGAGGGGCGAAATGAGCGTGATGTCGTTAATTGATAGTGCGGTCGCCTGGTTTGCCGCGGCGGCGGTGCTCGCTTTTCTGCTGTCGTTCAACAAGCCGCTGAGCGGCTGGGTTGCCGGGATTGGCGGCGCGGTCGGCAGCGTTTGCACGGCGCTGGCGGGTTTTAGCGTGTTAATGCACGCGCAGCCGGTTGCCGGGGCTATCCCACTGGTGGGGCATCGGGTACTGGCGACGCCTTTAAATTCCATCTGGCTGATTGCCTTTGGCCTGTGCGGCCTCTTTATCAGTCTGTTCAATATTAGCTGGCACCGTCATCCGCAGGCGAAAGCTAACGGCGGGCTGGTGAATATCCTGCTGGCGGCGGCGGTCTGCGCCACGGTTGCCGATAATCTCGGTTCGCTGGTGGTGATGGCGGAAATTATGGCTCTGTGCGGCGCGTTCCTGACCGGCTGCGCGACCTCCGGCAAACTGTGGTTTGCGCTGGGTCGCCTGGGCACGATTCTGCTGGCTGTCGCCTGCTGGCTGCTGTGGCAGCGTTATGGCTCGCTGGATCTCGCGGTGCTCAATGAGCGCACCCAGCTTCTGTCGTTGGGCTCCGATATCTGGGTACTGAGCGTGCTGGGCTTCGGCCTGCTGGCGGGCATTATTCCGCTGCACGGTTGGGTGCCGCAGGCGCATGCCAACGCCAGCGCGCCGGCTGCGGCGCTGTTCTCTGCCGTGGTGATGAAAGTCGGTTTGCTCGGCATTCTGACCGTTTCGCTGATTGGCGTGAATCAACCGCTGTGGTGGGGGATTGCCCTGCTGGTGCTGGGAATGATCACTGCGTTTGTCGGTGGCCTTTATGCGCTGATGGAACACAACATTCAGCGTCTGCTGGCGTACCACACGCTGGAAAATATCGGCATCATTCTGCTCGGCCTTGGCGCGGGCGTAACCGGTATTGCGCTGCAACAGCCGGTGCTGGTGGCGCTGGGTTTAACCGGTGGCCTCTATCACCTGGTAAACCACAGCCTGTTTAAAACCACGCTGTTTCTCGGCGCGGGCGCGGTGTGGTATCGCACCGGTCATCGCGATATCGAAAAACTGGGCGGTATCGGCAAAAAAATGCCGGTTATCTCCATTGCCATGCTGGTGGGCCTGATGGCGATGGCCGCGCTGCCGCCGCTGAACGGTTTTGCGGGTGAATGGGTTATCTATCAATCCTTCTTCAAACTGAGCGCGGGCGATCTGTTTATTGGTCGTCTGCTTGGGCCGCTGCTGGCGGTGGGGCTCGCTATTACCGGCGCGCTGGCGGTGATGTGTATGGCGAAAGTCTATGGCGTCACCTTCCTTGGCGCGCCGCGTACCAAAGAGGCGGAAAACGCCTGCTGCGCGCCGCTGCTGATGGGCGTGAGCACCGTGGCGATGGCGCTGCTGTGTGTCGCGGGTGGTGTCGCTGCGCCGTGGCTGCTGCCGCTGCTGACCTCCGCCGTGCCGCTGCCGTTGCAGACGGCGAATACGGTGGTCTCTCAGCCGATGATCACTTTACTGCTGATCGCCTGCCCGCTGCTGCCGTTCATCATCATGGTTATTTTCAAAGGCGACCGCCTGCCGAACCGTTCACGCGGTGCGGCCTGGGTATGTGGTTACGATCATGAGCAATCGATGGTCGTCACCGCGCATGGTTTTGCGATGCCGGTGAAAGAAGCCTTTGCCGTGGTGCTGAAACTGCGCGACTGGCTGAACCCGGTGCGTCTGGTGCCAGGCTGGCAGAACGCCAGTGCGCCAGCGTTGCTGCGCGGTGTGGCGCTCATTGAGCTTGCCGTGCTGGTGGTGATTGTGATTTCGCGAGGAGCCTGAGAATGACTGTTTTCTTTGCATTACTGCAGGCGCTGGTGCTGTTTGCCGCGGCGCCGCTGCTGTCCGGCATTACCCGCGTCGCCCGCGCGCGTATGCATAACCGCCGTGGGCCGGGGGTGTTGCAGGAGTATCGCGACATTATCAAACTGCTGGGTCGTCAGAGCGTCGGCCCGGATGCATCCGGCTGGGTCTTCCGCCTGACGCCGTTTGTGATGGTCGGCGTGATGCTCACCATTGCTACCGCGCTGCCGGTGGTAACAGTAGGGTCTCTGATGCCGTCGCTGGGCGATCTCATCACCCTGATTTATCTGTTCGCCATTGCTCGTTTCTTCTTTGCCATCGCCGGGCTGGATACCGGAAGCCCGTTCACCGCCATCGGCGCCAGCCGCGAAGCGATGCTCGGCGTACTGGTCGAGCCGATTCTGCTGCTCGGCCTGTGGGTGGCGGCGCTGGTTGCCGGGTCAACGCACATCAGCAATATCGCTAACACCGTTTATCACTGGCCTGTCGCGCATTCTCTGCCGTTGCTGCTGGCGCTGTGCGCCTGCGCCTTCGCCACCTTTATCGAAATGGGCAAACTGCCGTTCGACCTGGCGGAGGCAGAGCAGGAGTTGCAGGAAGGGCCGCTCTCCGAATATAGCGGCAGCGGCTTCGGCGTCCTGAAGTGGGGCATCAGCCTGAAACAACTGGTGGTGCTGCAAATGTTCGTTGGCGTCTTCATTCCGTGGGGCCAGATGACCAGCTTCAGCGTCGGCGGCCTCGTGCTGGCGCTGGTGGCGGCGGTGGTCAAACTGGTGGTCGGCGTTCTGGTTATCGCCCTGTTCGAAAACAGCATGGCGCGTCTGCGTTTTTGCGCCACGTCTCGCGTCACCTGGGCGGGATTTGGTTTTGCGTTTTTAGCTTTCGTCTCCTTGCTGGCGGCGTGATTAAGAGAGTTTGAGCATGTCTGAAGAAAAAATCGGTCAACACTACCTCGCCGCACTGCATCAGGCCTTTCCTGGCGTGGTGCTGGATGAAGCCTGGCAGACGAAAGATCAGCTTACTATTACGGTGAAGGTGAACTACCTGCCGGAAGTGGTGGAGTTTCTTTACTACAAGCAGGGCGGCTGGCTGTCGGTGCTGTTTGGCAACGACGAACGTAAGCTCAACGGTCATTACGCCGTCTATTACGTGCTCTCTATGGAGCAGGGCACCAAATGCTGGATTACCGTGCGTGTGGAAGTCGACGCGAATACGCTGGAATATCCGTCGGTGACGCCGCGCGTGCCTGCCGCCGTGTGGGGCGAGCGCGAAGTGCGCGATATGTACGGGCTGATCCCGGTCGGTCTGCCGGATGAGCGCCGCCTGGTGCTGCCGGATGACTGGCCGGACGAACTCTACCCGTTGCGTAAAGACAGCATGGATTACCGTCAGCGCCCGGCGCCGACCACCGATGCGGAAACCTACGAGTTCATCAACGAACTGGGCAGCAAGAAAAATAACGTGGTGCCGATTGGCCCGCTGCACGTGACTTCCGATGAACCGGGTCACTTCCGCCTGTTTGTTGATGGCGAAAATATTATCGACGCCGACTACCGCCTGTTCTACGTCCACCGCGGCATGGAAAAACTGGCGGAAACCCGCATGGGTTACAACGAAGTCACCTTCCTGTCGGATCGCGTATGCGGCATCTGCGGCTTCGCCCACAGCACCGCTTACACCACCTCCGTTGAGAATGCGATGGGCATCGTGGTGCCGGAACGTGCGCAGATGATCCGCGCCATTCTGCTGGAAGTGGAACGCCTGCACTCTCACCTGCTGAACCTCGGCCTGGCCTGCCACTTCACCGGGTTTGACTCCGGCTTTATGCAGTTCTTCCGCGTGCGTGAAACCTCGATGAAAATGGCGGAAATCCTCACCGGGGCGCGTAAAACCTACGGCCTGAACCTGATTGGCGGTATCCGCCGCGACCTGCTGAAAGATGACATGATCCAGACCCGCCAACTGGCGCAGCAGATGCGCCGCGATGTGCAGGATCTGGTGGACGTGCTGCTCAGCACGCCGAACATGGAACAGCGCACCGTCGGCATTGGCCGTCTCGACCCGGAAATCGCCCGCGACTTCAGTAACGTCGGCCCGATGGTTCGCGCCAGCGGCCATGCGCGCGACACCCGTGCCGATCACCCGTTTGTCGGTTACGGCCTGCTGCCGATGGAAGTGCACAGCGAGCAGGGTTGTGATGTGATTTCGCGCCTGAAAGTGCGTATCAACGAAGTCTTTACCGCGCTGAATATGATTGATTTTGGCCTCGATAACCTGCCTGGCGGCCCGCTGGCGGTGGAAGGCTTTACCTACATTCCGCATCGCTTTGCGCTCGGTTTCTCGGAAGCGCCGCGCGGTGATGACATCCACTGGAGCATGACCGGCGACAATCAGAAACTCTACCGCTGGCGCTGCCGTGCGGCGACCTACGCCAACTGGCCGACCCTGCGCTATATGCTGCGTGGCAACACCGTTTCCGATGCGCCGCTGATCATTGGTAGCCTCGACCCTTGCTACTCCTGTACCGACCGCATGACCGTGGTTGATGTACGTAAGAAGAAAAGCAAAGTGGTGCCGTACAAAGAACTTGAGCGCTACAGCATCGAGCGTAAAAACTCGCCGCTGAAATAAGGAATCGCCATGTTTACCTTTATCAAAAAAGTGATCAAAACCGGCACGACCACCGCGTCGTATCCGCTGGAGCCGCTGCCGGTTGATAAAAACTTCCGTGGCAAACCGGAGCATAATCCGCAGCAGTGCGTGGGCTGTGCCGCCTGTGTCAACGCGTGCCCGTCTAACGCGCTGACCGTGGAAACGGATTTAGCCACCAACCAACTGGCGTGGCAGTTCAACCTCGGCCGCTGCATTTTCTGCGGCCGCTGTGAAGAAGTGTGCCCGACGGCGGCGATTAAACTGTCGCAGGAGTACGAACTGGCGGTGTGGAAAAAAGAGGACTTCTTACAGCAGTCCCGCTTCGACATCTGCAACTGCCGCGTTTGCCAGCGCCCCTTCGCCGTGCAGAAAGAGATCGACTACGCCATTGCGATCCTCAAGCACAATGGCGACAGCCGCGCGGAGAAACATCGCGAAAGCTTCGAAACCTGCCCGGAGTGCAAACGCCAGAAATGCCTGGTGCCATCCGACCGTATTGAATTGACTCGCCATATGAAAGAGGCCGTCTGATGAGTGCTTTAATAGGCCCACGTGATGATAACGGCATGCCGGTGCCGATGACGGTGGAAGAGTCCATCGCCAGTATGAAAACGGCGCTACTGAAAAACATCAAACGTTCCGCGTATGTTTACCGTGTGGACTGCGGCGGCTGTAACGGCTGCGAAATCGAGATTTTCGCCACGCTTTCGCCGCTGTTCGACGCCGAACGCTTCGGTATCAAAGTGGTACCGTCGCCGCGCCATGCGGACATCCTGCTGTTCACTGGCGCTGTCACCCGCGCCATGCGTTCTCCGGCGCTGCGTGCCTGGCAGTCTGCGCCGGATCCGAAAATCTGTATCTCCTACGGTGCCTGCGGCAACAGCGGCGGCATCTTCCATGACCTCTACTGCGTCTGGGGCGGCACGGATAAAATCGTGCCGGTGGATGTTTACATTCCTGGCTGCCCGCCGACGCCTGCCGCCACGCTGTATGGTTTTGCGATGGCGCTCGGCCTGCTGGAGCAGAAGATTCACGCCCGCGCACCGGGTGAACTGGATGCGCAACCGGCCGAACTGCTGCATGCGGATATGAACCAGCCGCTGCGCGTCCGCATTGACCGCGCCGCACGCCGTCTGGCGGGCTATCGCTATGGCCGCCAGATTGCCGATGACTACATGCGTCTGCTGGGGCAGGGCGATCATCAGGTACAGCGCTGGCTGGAAGCCGAAAGCGACCCCCGTCTGACCGAAATCGTCGGCCAGCTTAATCACGTTGTTGAAGAGGCGCGTATCCGATGAGCGAAACGGTGGTGTTCAGTCAACTGAGCCGTAAATTTATTGATGAGAACGATGCGACGCCGTCCGAGGCGCAGCAGGTTGTCTATTACAGCCTGGCGATTGGCCACCACCTCGGGGTGATCGACTGCCTCGAAGCCGCGCTGACCTGCCCGTGGGAGCAATACCTCGCATGGATTGCTACGCTGGAAGAGGGCAGCGTCGCGCGGCGCAAAATGGAAGGCGTGCCGAAGTATGGTGAAATCGTTATCGACAGTAATCACGTCTCTATGCTCGCAAACGCGTTTGATAAAGCGCGTGCCGTACAGACCGCGCAGCAGAAAGAATGGAGCGAAGCGATGCTCGGCATGCTGCACGCCATTTATCAGGAAAGTGCGATTTATTTGATGGTTCGGAGGCTTCGTGACTGACGTACTACTTTGTGTCGGCAACAGCATGATGGGCGACGATGGCGCAGGCCCGTTGCTCGCCGAAATGTGCGCCGCCGCGCCGAAAGGCAACTGGGTGGTGATTGACGGCGGCAGCGCGCCGGAAAACGACGTCTTCGCCATCCGCGAACTGCACCCGGAACGCCTGCTGATTGTCGATGCCACCGACATGGGGCTCAACCCCGGTGAAATCCGCATTATCGACCCGGACGACATCGCCGAGATGTTTATGATGACCACCCATAATATGCCGCTGAACTATCTGGTCGATCAGCTTAAAGAGGATGTCGGCGAGGTGATTTTCCTGGGGATTCAGCCGGATATTGTGGGGTTCTACTACCCGATGACCCAGGCGATTAAAGACGCGGTAGAGGTGGTTTATCAGCGTCTGGAAGGCTGGGAAGGGCAGGGCGGGTTTGCGCAGTTAGAGGCGATGGGCGAGTAAAAATCGCACAATTCGAGTGAGACTTTGTGTTACTCAGGATATAATCTGAGTAACACACTGTTGCACTTACCGGAGGATATATGCCTTTAACAAAACTCAGGCAGCAGGGCGGGGCTGTCGTGGTGACTATCCCTGGCGAAATCGCATCGCTAATGGGTTGGGTCGTCGGCACCATGCTCAATGTAAAAGCGCATGGCGACACGGTCAGCATTACTCCTGCAAAACGTCGGGCCCGAGGCCGTCGCTCGGTTTCCGAAATTCTCGATGGCATTGACGAAAACGAAATTGCCAGCTTCAACCAGTCATTAGCCGATGATTTAGCGGATTCTCCAAAGGGCAAGGAGAAAATTTAATGGCGCAAGGGAAGCGGATCCCGGCAAAGGGAGAAATCTGGCACGTTAACGGTGACCCGGCAGAAGGGCATGAATTTAAAGGCGCCCATTACTACCTGGTGCTTTCAGAAAAAAAGCTGGTCGCCGCTTTAGGTACGGCTATATGCCTGCCGATAACGAGTGGTGGTGGTCTGGCACGCTCGAAAGCGGTAACGGTCTGGCTGGATGGTGATAGCACGGATAACGGAAAAATCACCGGGGTGGTTTTGTGTTATCAGCTCCGCGCCCTTGATTTGCTGGAGCGTAAAGCACGCTACGCCGCAACCGTTTCGCCCTGGGTGATGGATGAAATACTCAGCATGGTCGTGGATTTGATTGATCCGCAGTAGCCGGATGGCGGCTTCGCCGCATCCGGCGCTGTGGTTTACTCTACATCTTTCCCATTACTCGCAATCACCTTCTTATACCACCAGAACGATTTTTTACGTGTACGCGCCAGCGTGCCGTTACCCGCGTCGTCGCGGTCGACATAGACAAAACCGTAACGCTTGCTCATCTCGCCCGTCGAGGCCGCCACCAGGTCGATACAGCCCCAGGTGGTGTAGCCGATAACCGGAATGCCGTCGCCAATCGCCTCGCCCATGGCGCGGATATGTTCGCGCAGATAACTAATACGGTAGTCGTCGTTAATCTCGCCCTCTGCGTTGACCACATCCTTCGCGCCCAGCCCGTTTTCCACCAGGAACAACGGTTTCTGATAACGGTCATACATCATATTCATGGTGATGCGCAGCCCCAGCGGGTCGATGCCCCAGCCCCATTCGCTGGCCTGAATATGCGGATTTTTCAGCGATTTCACGATGTTTGCCGCGCTGGTATTACCGGCGTTCATATCAGCCGATGCGCAGCGTGACGCATAGTAGCTGAACGACACAAAATCGACGGTGTTTTTCAGGATCTCGTCATCGCCTTCGGCTTTCTCAATTACCACCCCTTTTTCGCGGAACACGCGGGCGGAGTAAGCGGGATACGCCCCACGCGCCTGTACATCGATAAAGAACAGGTTTTCGCGGTCTTTCTCCAGCGCCATCCACACATCCTCCGGTTTGCAGGAGTAAGGGTAGAAATTGCCGCCTGCCAGCATGCAGCCAACCTGGTTTTGCGGGTTAACCTCATGGGCGATTTTGGTCGCCAGGGCGCTGGCGATAAGCTCATGGTGCGCGGCCTGGTATTTCACCTGATCCTGATTTTCACCCTCTTCAAATACCAGCCCGGCGCCGGAGAAGGGGCTGTGCAGCATAATGTTGATCTCATTGAAGGTGAGCCAGTATTTCACCAGCCCGTCAAAGGCTTCAAAACAGGTGCGCGCATAGCGGCTGAAGAACTCGACCATTTTGCGGTTGCGCCAGGAGCCGTACTCCGTTACCAGATGCATCGGCACATCGAAATGGCACAGCGTCACCAGCGGCTCAATGCCATACTTTTTGCACTCTTCAAATACCGCGCGATAAAACGCAATGCCTTCCGCGTTGGGCGTCAGTTCATCACCGTTCGGGTAGAGGCGCGCCCAGGCAATGGAGGTGCGAAATACGGTAAAGCCCATTTCCGCCATCAGGGCGATATCTTCTTTATAGCGATGATAGAAATCGGTCGCCTGATGGCTGGGGTAAAACTCATCGTCACGCAGGGTAAAGCGCTTTTCCTGGCCCAGCTTAACCGGCAGGCGATTTGCGCCATGCGGGATCATATCGACCGTGGTCAGGCCTTTACCGCCCTCAAGATAAGCGCCTTCGCACTGGTTGGCGGCCAGTGCGCCGCCCCATAAGAATCCTTCTGGAAATGTCGACATGCGTTTCCTCATTAAATGTTATCGGGTTCAGACTGCTGCCGTAGACGCGGATTGACGCATGCGGGCATCGGCGGCAGCTTCTTCGACCGGGATATCTTCAAAGCCAAGAATCAGGGTCAGAATAAAGGAGAGCACCACCGCCAGCGCCATCACGCCAAAGACCCACACAATGGTCATGGGGTTCGACGGGTCAAAGAACTGCACGCTGGTGAACAGGCCGGGAGCCGCCATCGAGTGGCTGGCAAGCCCGGCGATCCCCGCTACGGCACCGCAAATAAAGCCGCTGATCAGGCTGGCGATTAACGGACGCTTCAGCCTGACCGCCACGCCGTACAGCGCGGGTTCAGAGATGCCTGCCAGAATAGCCGAGGCCGCCGCAGCGAGCGCCGTCTGGCGCAACTCCGGGTTTTTGGTTTTCCACGCCACCGCCAGCGACGAGCCGCCGAGCGACAGGTTCGCGCCGATTTCCGATGGCATTACCATGCCCTCTTTGCCCGTTTCGGCGATGGTTTGAATAATGGTTGGCGTAAAGACGCGGTGCATCCCGGTCATCACCAGAAGCGGCCACAGCGCGCCCATAATGGCGACCGACAGCCAGCCGAGATAGCCGTGAATGGTGTAGACCAGCGCGGAGATGCCGCTACCGATCCAGATACCAATCGGGCCGATAAGCAGGATCGCCAGCGGGGCGGCAATCAGTACGATCAGCATCGGTTTAAGGAAGTTTTTCGTCACCGCCGGGGTGATGCGATCCACCCAGCGCTCGATGTAGGACAGGCACCAGGTCATCACCAGCGCCGGAATAACCGTATAGGTATATTTCACCGCCGTGACTGGCACGAAGGCAAATTCTACATGCTCGCCCTGCGCGGCTTTCGCCATCAGTTCAATAAAGCTCGGATGCACCAGCACGCCGGCAATGGCAATGGCCAGCGACATGTTGGTTTTGAATTTCACGGCGGCAGAGGCGGCAACCATCAGCGGCAGGAAGAAGAAGGCCCCGTCGCCAATTACGGTCAGAATGGTCAATGTCGGTTCACCTTTGGTGAGCACACCGGACATTTCGAGGATCATCGCCAGCAGCTTAACCATCGATCCGCCGATAATTGCCGGGATCAACGGAGACATGGTGCCGATCAGCGCGTCGAGGATCCCCGCGCCAATGCGCCTGAGGGTGATCTTCTGTTTGCCCTGTGGAACCGCAGGCTGCAACTCCCCCGGTAACAGGCTCACCACTTCCCGATAGGCCTGGGAAACGGTATTGCCGATGATCACCTGGCACTGGTTATCGCTGCGCACCACACCGAGTACGCCGCTCAGGTTTTTCAGCGCAGGGCTATCCACCCGTGAGTCGTCTTTCAACACGAAGCGCAGACGCGTCATGCAGTGGGTTACTGCCGTGATGTTGCCCACGCCGCCCAGTAAATCGACGATCGACTTCGCCAGCGCCGCATAATTTTTGGACATCGGAATCTATCCTGTTTTTATCTGTAGGGGACTCATCGCCTCGGCGATGAAACGTTGCATAGGAAACCGGTTCCACAAAAGAATGAATAGTTTCATATTTGCTGGCAAGAGGCTTTTTTCGCATTTTTAAAATTTGTGATAACGATCGCTATGCAAGGCAAAAGCTGAAAAAGGGCAGTGGCTGAAGTACACTGCAGCCCATCATTTTTGACGAGGGAAGGGAAATGGCGACGATGCTGGAGGTGGCGAAGCTGGCTGGCGTGTCGAAAGCGACGGTTTCACGCGTCCTCACCGGCAACGGCTATGTGGGTCAGGAGACCAAAGACCGGGTGTGGCAGGCGATTGAAGAGAGCGGCTATCGGCCTAACCTGCTGGCGCGTAATCTGGCGACCAAACGCACCCAGACGCTGGGGCTGGTGGTCACTAACACGCTGTATCATGGCGTCTACTTCAGCGAGCTGCTGTTCCAGGCCGCGCGGATGACCGAAAATCAGGGCCGCCAGTTGATCCTCGCCGATGGTAAACACAGCGCAGAAGAGGAGCGGGCGGCGATTCAGTCTCTTCTCGATATGCGCTGCGACGGCATCATTATCTACCCGCGTTTTCTCAGCGTTGACGAAATCGACGAGCTGATTCAACAGCATGAACAACCGGTGCTGGTACTCAACCGCCGCCTGCGGCGTAACCTTAGTCACTGCGTTTACTGTAACCAGACGCAGACCTGTCAGAATGCGGTGGAAAAGCTGATTGCGCAGGGACATCGCGATATCGCGTTTATTACTGGTTCACTCGATTCGCCGACCGGAGTTGAGCGCTTATCAGGCTACAAAGCCGCTTTAGCTGAACACAATATTCCACTGCGCGATGCGCTGATTGTGGAAGGGAAATGGACGCCTGCGACAGGTTCGGCTGGTGTTGATATGCTGCTTGAGCGCGGCGTTAACTTTAGCGCGCTGGTCGCCAGCAACGATGACATGGCCATCGGGGCGATGAAACAGCTTCAGTCGCGCGGCCTGCGCGTGCCGGAGCAGGTCTCCGTCGTCGGTTTTGATGATATCGCGCTTGCGCCGTACATGATGCCTTCGCTCTCCAGCGTCAAAATTCCGGTGACCGAAATGATTCAGGAGATTATCCATCGCCTGATTTTCATGCTCGATGGCGGCGAATTTAATCCCCAGCCCCCCTTCCTTGGCGAGCTTATCTCCCGTGATTCTCTGGGCGCAGGCCCGCAGCGTTAATCTCGTCACCTGTCATCGTCACTCGTGACGATGACAGGGTTAGACACCGCGCTTCAAATAAAAAATCCTTAAGAAACAGCTAACTAAAAGTTGGCGCGAATAATGCATTCTCCGGCTCATTCATTGTCATTGCTGGAGAATTTGATGAACCGTTTCATCATTGCAGATGCGAGTAAATGTATAGGCTGCCGGACATGCGAAGTGGCGTGTGTGGTTAGTCACCAGGCCGAGCAGGATTGCGCCGCGCTGACGCCGGAAGCGTTTCTGCCGCGTATTCACGTGATTAAAGGCGTAAACGTCTCCACGGCGACCGCGTGCCGTCAGTGTGAAGACGCGCCGTGCGCTAACGTCTGCCCGAACGGCGCAATTCGCCGTGAGAAAGGTTTTGTGCACGTACTGCAGGAGCGCTGCATTGGTTGCAAAACCTGCGTGGTGGCCTGCCCGTATGGCGCAATGGAAGTGGTCGTGCGCCCGGTTGTGCGTAACAGTGGCGCAGGCCTCAATGTGCGTGCTGAAAAAGCCGAAGCCAACAAATGCGACCTTTGCTTCCACCGCGAGCAAGGCCCGGCCTGTATGGAAGCCTGCCCGACGCACGCTATTTTCTGCGTTGACCGCGACAAACTTGAGCAAATCAGCGCCGAAAAACGTCGTCGCGCCGCGCTCGATACGTCGATTTCCCTGTCGTTTTAATGATCCTCCGTTTCACTTTTAACAGGTCTGTTACTGATGAAAAAAATTACAAGTGTTTGTCCGTATTGTGGTGCTGGCTGCAAACTGAAGCTGGTTGTCGATAACAATAAAATCATCCGCGCGGAAGCTGCCGATGGGAAAACTAACCAGCATGAACTGTGCCTGAAAGGCTATTACGGCTGGGATTTCCTGAATGACACCAAACTGCTGACGCCGCGCCTGACGCAGCCGATGATCCGCTATGAAAAAGGCGGCAAGCTGACGCCAGTGAGCTGGGATGAGGCCATCCGCTATACGGCAAAACGCTTAGGCGAGATCAAAGCGAAATTCGGCCCGCGCGCCATGATGACCACCGGGTCATCGCGCGGAACCGGGAATGAAACCAACTATGTGATGCAAAAATTTGCGCGCGGCGTGCTGAATACCAATAACGTCGACTGCTGCGCGCGCGTCTGCCACGGGCCTTCCGTCGCCGGTTTGCAGGAAGCGCTGGGCAACGGCGCGATGAGTAACTCCATCGAAGACATTGAAAACTCAAGCTGTCTGTTAGTTTTTGGCTACAACTGCGCCGATTCTCACCCTATCGTGGCGCGTCGCGTGATTAAAGCCAAAGAGAAAGGGGCGAAAATTATCGTCTGCGACCCGCGTCGCATCGAAACCGCGCGTATTGCCGATCAACATTTGCAAATCAACAACGGCTGCAACATGGCGCTGGTAAATGCGTTTTCGCATGTGCTGCTGGAAGAAAACCTCTACGACAAAGAATATGTTGCGCGCTACACCACCGGTATCGATGAACTGCGTGAAATCGTCAAAGATTACGCGCCGGAAGCGGTGGAAAAGCTGACCGGGGTATCGGCACAGCAAATTCGTCAGGCGATGCGTACCTACGCGGCGGCACCCAGCGCCACCATTATGTGGGGCATGGGCGTCACCCAGTTTGGTCAGGCCGTGGATGTGGTCAAAGGGCTGGCAACGCTTGCGTTACTCACCGGCAATCTGGGGCGTGAACATGTCGGCGTCGGCCCGGTGCGCGGTCAGAACAACGTGCAGGGCGCATGCGATATGGGGGTGATCCCCAACCAGTTCCCCGGCTATCAGGATGTTGTTGATCCTGACGTGCGGGCGAAATTCGCCAAAGCATGGGGGATTGACGCCAGCCTGATGGACGACAAAGTGGGTGTGCGCATTACCGAAGTGCCGCATCTGGCGCTGGAAGGGAAGGTGAAAGCCTACTACATCATGGGCGAAGATCCGCTGCAAACCGAAGCCGACCTGGGCCTGGTGCGCAAAGGGTTCGAAGCGCTCGATTTCGTGGTGGTGCAGGACATCTTTATGACCAAAACCGCCGAGCAGGCCGATGTGCTGCTGCCCGCCACCTCCTGGGGAGAACACGGTGGCGTCTTTACCTGTGCCGACCGTGGCTTCCAGCGTTTCGAAAAAGCCATCGAACCGAAATATAACGTCAAACGCGACTGGGAAATTATCAGCCTGATTGCCCGGCAGATGGGTTATCCGATGCATTACGAGAATAACCAGCAAATCTGGGACGAAATGCGTGAGCTTTGCCCGCTCTTCTTTGGTGTGACTTACGATAAAATGGGCGACATGGGGCACGTTCAGTGGCCATGTCCGACGCTCGATCACCCAGGCACGCCGTATCTTTACGCAGGCAATCAGTTTGATACTCCTGATGGCAAAGGTCATCTGTTTGCCGCGCCGTGGCGCGCGCCAGCAGAACAACCGGATGAAAACTATCCGCTGGTGCTGTGCACCGTGCGTGAAGTGGGGCACTACTCCTGCCGTTCGATGACCGGTAACTGCGCGGCGCTGCAATCGCTCGCGGATGAACCGGGCTTTGTGCAGATAAACCCTCAGGATGCGCAGAAACTGGGTATCCTGGATAAACAACTGGTGTGGGTGGCGTCGCGTCGCGGCAAAGTCATCACCCGTGCGAACGTCAACGAACGTATTAATCACGGCAGTGTCTATATGACCTACCAGTGGTGGATTGGCGCCTGTAACGAACTGACCCAGGACAATCTTGATCCCATCTCGAAAACGCCGGAAACGAAGTATTGTGCGGTGAATATCAGTGCGATTGAGGATCAGAACTGGGCAGAAAACTATGCGCTGGAAAGCTACCAGTCGATGAAATCCCGCCTGCGTGAGGCGGTAGCAGGGTAACGAATGACGATAACGCATAACGGCGTTGAGATCCGTATTCGCGGTAAAGTACAGGGGGTGGGCTTCCGCCCCTTTGTCTGGCAACTGGCTCAGCAGCAGGCTCGCGTGGGCGACGTCTGCAACGACGGTGCGGGGGTGCTCGTTCGTTTGCTGGGTGAAGAAGCGGATTTCCTTGCCGCGCTACATCAACACTGCCCGCCGCTGGCGCGCATTGATGAAACGCAGGTGCAGCCGTACAGGTGGCAGAGCGAGCCTGACGACTTCACGATCCGCGAGAGCGGCGCGGGGGCGATGAGCACGCAAATTGTCCCGGATGCGGCAACCTGTCCGGCGTGTCTTGCGGAGATGAATGACCCGCAGGAGCGCCGTTATCGTTATCCCTTTATCAACTGTACCCACTGTGGCCCACGTTTTACCATTATCAACGCCATGCCCTACGATCGCCCGCTGACGGTAATGGCGGCGTTTCCGCTGTGCTCTGCCTGCGAGGCGGAGTACCGCAATCCTTACGATCGTCGTTTTCACGCCCAGCCTGTGGCCTGTGCCGAGTGCGGCCCGTGGCTGTCGTGGTACGCAGAAGGCGAACCGCTGCATCACGAGGCAGCGTTGCAGGCGGCGATTGTGCTTCTCTCGTCGGGCGGTATTGTGGCGATTAAAGGGCTGGGTGGTTTTCATCTGGCCTGTGACGCGGGCAATGCCCGCGCGGTAGCGACGCTGCGCGCGCGTAAGCATCGCCCGGCGAAACCGCTGGCGGTGATGATCCCGAATACCGCAGCCTTGCCCGATGAAGCAAAACGATTAACGCAAACGCCAGCATCGCCGATTGTGCTGGTGGATAAATCCTGCGTTAGCGGCTTGTGTGATGACATCGCGCCGGGGCTCGCGGAAGTGGGCGTAATGCTTCCGGCTAACCCAATTCAGCATTTGCTGATGCAGGCGTTGAATCGCCCGTTGGTGATGACATCCGGGAATCTCAGCGGTAAACCGCCTGCCCTGACTAATGCGCTGGCGCTGACCGATCTGGCTGATATCGCTGATGGTTATTTGCTGCACAACCGTGAAATCGTTCAGCGTATGGATGATTCAGTGGTGCGGCAAAATGGCGAAATGCTGCGCCGTTCGCGCGGCTATGTGCCGGATGCTATCCCACTACCGCCAGGGTTTCATGACGTCCCGCCCATGCTCTGTCTTGGTGCCGATCTCAAAAACACGTTCTGCCTGGTTCGGGGTGATCAGGCGGTGCTGAGCCAGCATTTTGGCGATCTCACCGATGAGGGGGTCGAAGCGCAGTGGCAGCAGTCGCTGCATCTGATGCAGGCTATCTACGATTTTACCCCGCAGTCGGTGGTGGCCGATGCGCATCCAGGCTACCACTCGTCGCAGTGGGCCGCCGAGCGCGACCTTCCTCATCAGACGGTGCTTCATCATCATGCGCATATCGCCGGGTGTCTGGCGGAACATAACTGGCCGCTGGACGGCGGTGATGTGATTGCGCTGGCGCTGGACGGCATCGGCATGGGGGAAGAGGGCGCGTTGTGGGGCGGCGAATGTCTACGGGTGAACTACCGCGAGTGTGAACATCTTGGCGGCCTGCCTGCGGTAGCGTTGCCGGGGGGCGACCTGGCGGCGCGTCAGCCGTGGCGTAACCTGCTGGCGCACTGCCTGGCGTTTGTGCCGGAGTGGGAAAGCTACCCGGAAACCGCCGCCGTGCGCGAACAAAACTGGCCGCTGCTGGCGCGAGCCATCGAACGGGGTATTAATGCGCCTCAGGCGTCCTCGTGCGGTCGATTATTTGACGCGGTGGCCTGTGCACTGGGCTGTGCGCCGCTCACTCTCAGCTATGAAGGTGAGGCAGCCTGTCGGCTGGAGGCGCTGGCAAGCACCTGTCCAGGCGTGGCGCATCCGTTGCAGAGCGAGACGTTCGACCTTGCATCGTTCTGGCCCCAGTGGCTGGCGTGGCAGGCAAGTCCGGCGGAAAAAGCGTGGGCATTTCATGATGCGCTGGCGCAGGGGCTGGGCGGTATGCTGCGTCGCGAGGCAGATGCGCGCGGAATCTCGACGCTGGCGTTTGGCGGTGGCGTGCTGCATAACGCTCTGCTGCGTGCGCGGTTGCAGCATCATCTGGCTGATTTTACTCTGCTTTTCCCGCACACTTTACCCGCAGGCGATGGGGCGATTGCGTTCGGGCAGGCGGTGGTGGCGGCAGCCCGACGATAATGCGCGCATAGACACAAAAAAAAGCCCCGGTAGACCGGGGCAAAATCAGACGCGATACTTCCGTGTATCTGAGGTTAGAACTCTGCAAATGAGCGAGCTAAGGTTAAGTTCAGCAGTGGCAAAGCAATCAGTTCGGTAATAACTTCAGCAAACTAAAGGCCTCTTTCATCCTCTCTTCACTGACTACAAAAGCGCGGAGTTGCTGGCTTTCATCATAGCCCTGGGCAAGCATCCCCTGTGCGCTGGTGGCGATACTCCAGTTCAAATCCTGACGGCGCGTTTCTCCCGCCAGATGCAGCGGCAGATCCGGCGTTTTTACTTTGACCAGCATATGCGGCAGCTTCAGCTCGCCGCTCTGACCGAGCAGGTTTTTCGCAAGGCACATCGCGCTCAGCAGAATCGGTTGCAGGAACGGCAGCACTGTACCGTTAATCTCCGCGCAGTCGCCCAGCGCGTAGATATCCGGGTTACTGGTCTGCATCGCGCTGTTTACCTTCACGCCGCGGTTGATTTCTACTCCTGCATGACGCGCCAGAGCCGTCTCCGGGCGTAAACCGGTTGCCGCAACCACAGCATCGACTTCGACCTGACGATGGCGATCAAAGTGCGCCACAATGCCGGACGGTGTTTGCTCCAGTGATTGCAGTTGCGTTTTCAGCAGCAAATGCACACCCATATCGGTCAGGCGGTGTTGCAGGCGGCTACTCACTTCTGGCGGCATTAATGAGGCGAGGATGCAGGCGGAGTTATCCACCACCGTCACCGCTTTGCCTGCGCGGTTGAAGTCCATTGCCAGTTCGCTGCCAATCAGGCCGCCGCCGATAATCAGTACGCGCCGGGCATCGCGCAGGGTACTTTGTGCGGCGCCAAATTCCTGCTGGCTGTTGAGGGTCAGCATCAGCTCTTTTCCGGGCACTGGCGGTACAATGGTCGATGCCCCGGTTGCCAGCACCAGTTTGTCGTAATGCCACTCTTTGTCCTGACTTTTCACCACCCTGGCTTGTGCGTCGATGCCGCTCACCCAGGTTTGTGGAAAGAGGTTCAGATTGTACTGCTCGGCAAACTCGCCCGCGGTTTGCAGGGTCAGGTCGGCGGCGCTTTGCCCCCGGCTGACCACGTGGCTGAGATCGGGCTTGTTGTACTCATCAATGCTATCGGCCGCGATCAAGGTCAGCGGTACGGCAGCGTCCTGTTTGCGAATGTTTTTCACCAGTTGACGGGCCGCGAAGCCCGACCCGATGATCACGATACCGTTATTCATTTTGCCTCCGTCGCCAGCACGTCAAAGACGTCTTTACCCAGTGAACATTCCGGACACAGGAAGTTGTCGGGTACGTCGCTCCACGGTGTGCCTGGCTGCACATCCTGGTTCGGTTCGCCTTTGGCGGGGTCGTAGATCCACTGGCACACGCTGCATTGCATGCTTGGGCCGAGGTCAGCGGCGGCACAGGCGCATTCTTCCTGCGCGGTTGTCGCTTTAGCGCTCACGTCTGGCAGCGGGGTCAGCGCCCATTGACGGGCAATTTCACGGCCGTGTTCGCGGCAAATCTCCAGTGCGTCGAAGTCCGGACGCCATTTCGCTTTCAGGCTCAGGGACATCTCAAAACCGGCATCCTGCAGGCGGGTGGAGAGGCGGTCAACCGCGCCGCCGCTCCAGCCGTGCGAGCCAAAGGCGCTGGCGCGTTTGTTACGGAAACGCAGGCCGGTTATCTCTTCCACCAGACCGGCGATTTTCGGCATCATCACGTTGTTCATGGTGGAGGTACCGACCAGCACGCCTTTAGAGCGGAAGACGTTGGTCAGGATCTCGTTTTTATCGCTGCGGGCGACATTAAAGATTTTCACCGCCACGCGGGGGTCAACTTCGTTGATGCCCTGGGCTATCGCGTCAGCCATCATGCGGGTGTTATTGGACATGGTGTCGTAGAAAATGGTGATGCGATCTTCCTGGTAATCTGCCGCCCATTTCAGATACAACTCAACAATCTGGGTTGGGTTGTCACGCCATACCACACCGTGAGAGGTGGCAATCATGTCTACCGGCAGGTTGAAGCCGAGGATTTCGGTGATTTTTGGCGTTACCAGGCGGCTAAACGGCGTCAGTATATTGGCGTAGTAGCGCTGGCACTGTTCAAACAGCTCGGTCTGATCGACTTCGTCGTTGAACAGGTGTTCGTCGCAGTAGTGCTGGCCAAAGGCGTCGTTACTGAACAGCACTGCGTCACCGGTCATGTAGGTCATCATGCTATCCGGCCAGTGCAGCATCGGCGTTTCCACGAAAATAAGTTGTTTACCGTTGCCGATATCCAGGCTGTCGCCGGTTTTTACCGTATGGAAATTCCACTCCGGGTGGTGGTGGTGGCCATTGATAGAATCAATCGCGTTGGTGGTGCAGTAAATCGGCGTGTTCGGGATGTAAGACATCAGCTCGGTCAGCGCCCCTGCGTGATCTTCTTCCGCGTGGTTAATAATGATGTAGTCGATATCGTTCAGGTCGATTTCGCTGCGCAGGTTCTGTACAAATTCACGGCTGAATTTGTGGTCAACGGTGTCGATCAGGACATTTTTACCTTCACGGATCAGATAGCTGTTGTAGCTGCTGCCGCGCAGCGTTTTGTATTCGGTTCCGTGGAAATCACGTACTTCCCAGTCACGTTGGCCAACCCAATGAATGTTATTTTTAACCAGAATAGACATAGCAACCTCAATCAAATGCAGTGTTTTTAAAAAAGATGTTTTGCTTATTGCAGGTTGCGTGCCAACTTTTTAACTTATTGTTTTTAATGTATTTTAAGTTTTTGTGCGTGTTTTGTTTGTCAAAATGACTATTCTTAATGCGGTCAATATGACAATATTTATTGTCAAAAAGACAATGAGGTAGCGATGAGTTTCTCGGTCGAGGTACTGGCGGGTATCGCCATTCAACTGCAAAGCGGAGTCGGGCATCAGAACCGTTTTCAGCGTTTAATCACCACGCTGCGTCAGGTGCTGGAGTGCGATGCCTCTGCGCTGCTGCGCTATGACGCGCGGCAATTTATTCCACTGGCTATCGACGGGCTGGCGCAGGACGTGTTGGGTCGCCGTTTCACCCTGGAGGGCCACCCGCGGCTGGAAGCGATTGCGCGTGCCGGGGATGTGGTGCGCTTCCCGGCGGACAGCGACTTGCCCGATCCTTATGATGGTTTAATTCCGGGTCAGGAGAGCCTGAAAGTGCATGCCTGCGTCGGCCTGCCGCTGTTTGCCGGGCAGAATCTGATTGGCGCGCTAACCCTTGATGCGATGGAGCCGCAGCAGTTTGATGTGTTCAGCGATGAAGAGTTGCGGCTGATATCTGCGCTGGCCGCCGGGGCGCTCAGCAATGCACTGCTGATTGAGCAACTGGAAAGCCAGAATATGCTTCCGGGTTCCCCCGCCGCTTTCGAACCGGTGGCGAATACCGATATGGTTGGCCTGTCGCCAAATATGATGCAGTTGAAAAAAGAGATTGAGATTGTCGCGGCATCCGATCTCAACGTGCTGATAAGCGGTGAAACGGGTACCGGGAAAGAGCTGGTGGCGAAAGCTATTCACGAAGGCTCGCCACGCGCGGCCAACCCACTGGTTTATCTGAACTGTGCTGCGTTGCCGGAAAGCGTGGCGGAAAGTGAACTCTTTGGCCACGTGAAAGGGGCGTTTACCGGGGCAATCAGCAACCGTAGCGGTAAGTTTGAAATGGCCGATAACGGCACGCTGTTCCTCGATGAAATTGGCGAACTGTCGCTGGCGTTGCAGGCCAAACTACTGCGCGTGTTGCAGTATGGCGATATTCAGCGCGTCGGTGACGACCGTAGCCTGCGGGTCGATGTGCGCGTACTGGCGGCAACCAACCGCGACCTGCGCGAAGAGGTGCTCGCCGGGCGTTTTCGTGCTGACCTGTTCCATCGTCTGAGCGTCTTTCCGCTTTCGGTGCCACCGCTACGGGAGCGCGGCGATGATGTGGTGCTGCTGGCGGGCTATTTTTGCGAACAGTGCCGACTGCGGCTGGGGCTGTCGCGGGTGATTTTAAGCAGCGGGGCGCGGGGGCATCTGTTGAACTACGGCTGGCCGGGTAACGTGCGCGAGCTGGAACATGCCGTGCACCGTGCGGTAGTGCTGGCGCGCGCAACCCGCAGCGGTGGCGAAGTGATTCTCGAAGCGCAGCATTTCGCTTTTGAAGAGAGCGCGGTTGCGACAGCTTCGGAAAGTGACACACCTGCATTGCCCGAGTGCCGTAACCTGCGGGACGCGACCGAGCATTTTCAGCGTGAGATGATCCGTCGCGCGCTGGCGCAGAATAATCACAACTGGGCGGCGAGCGCGCGAGCGCTGGAAACAGACGTCGCCAACCTGCATCGGCTGGCGAAACGTCTGGGGATGAAGGATTAAAGGATCCCGGCCTGATAGAAGTTTTGCAGGTTAATCGCGCCGACCAGTTGGCCGTTGTCATCCACGACCGGGGCCGCGCTAATCTTTTTCTTCATCAGTTGCTCTTTGGCGTCGATGGCGCGGCTTTGCGCGTTCAGCGTGGTGCCGTTAGTCGTCATCGCGCTGCTGACGTTATCCGCCAGCGTGCCGCCGCCGACCAGCCAGCGACGCAGGTCGCCGTCGGTAAAGACGCCTTTCACCTGCAACTGCTCATCACACACGGCGACCAGCCCCAGGCCGGTACGGCTCAGTTCCAGCATCGCGTCCATAATGCTGGCGTGAATGCTCACCTGCGGTACGTCCGCGTCGCGGCGCATCAGGTGGTGCACTTTATTCAGCAGCCGCGCGCCCAGCGCGCCAGCCGGGTGCGAACGGGCGAAATCTTCTTCATTAAATCCACGCGCCTGCATGACGGCGATGGCCAGCGCATCGCCCATCATCAGTGTGTTGACGGTGCTGGAAGTGGGGGCCAGTCGCATCGGGCAGGCTTCGCGTTCAACGGAGATGTCGAGCACGGCTTTCGCCGCTAACCCTAACGGCGAGTGGGACTTCCCGGTCATCGCCAGCAGCACGACAGATTTCTCTTCCAGGCGCGGGATGATCAGATCAAGTTCTTTCGCGCCGCCGGAGTAGGAGATAAACAGCATCACATCCTGGCTTTCAACCATGCCGAGGTCGCCGTGCAGGGCTTCCGCCGGATGGACGAAGAAAGCGGGTGTACCGGTGCTGGCGAAGGTGGCGGCGAGTTTTTTACCGATATGGCCTGATTTGCCGATGCCGGAAACAATCAGTTTGCCTTTGCAGTTAATGATGGCTTCGGCGGCTTTCACAAAGTCGTCGCCCAGCCTGTCCGGCAGCCGGCTGGCTTCCTGTAGTTCCAGCATCAGCGCCTGACGACCTGCGGCTAACAAAGAATTACTCATAATGATCTCCGGTTATGATGACGTCGATTCCCTTCTCTTCAAGCGCCTTCAGAAACGCCGGATCGATACCGGCATCGGTAATGATTTTATCCACGCTCTCGAGACTGCAAACGATATTAGGGCTTTTACGGCCAAATTTTGAGGAGTCGGCCATCAGTATCACTTCTTTTGCCGCATTACACATGGCTTTACTGACGGTATACACCTCGTTAAAGGTGGTCACTCCGGCGTTCAGATCAATGCCGTCGGTGCCCATGAAGAGTTTATCAAAGCTGAAATGCTCAAAGGCGGTTTCCGCCAGGTGCCCGTGAAATGACGCCGATTTTTTGCGGAATGTGCCGCCCGGCATCAGGAGGGTTTGTTCGTTGTCCAGTTCTGAAAGGGCATTAACGATGTGCAGACTGTTGGTCATGACGGTGATATTGCGAAAACGGCTCAGCATCGGCACCATTTGCAGGACGGTGCTGCCTGCGTCGAGGATGATCGAGTCGCCATCGTGGATGAACCCGACGGCGGCCTGTGCGATCTGCTCCTTTTTATGGGTATTAATAAGCGTTTTGTGATCGATAGGCGGATCGGATTCATCTTTGTTCAATACCACACCGCCGTAAGTTCGGATGACGGTTCCGGCATTCTCCAGCGTGACCAAATCTTTGCGAATGGTAGTACCCGTGGTGTCAAAGCACTGGGCCAGTTCTTCAACCGAGCATTTTCCCTGTTTTTGTAAATGCTCCAGAATAGCGGCCTGACGCTGACGAGGTTTCATCGGCATAATTACCCTGAATTATAAATTGTTGCGAAATGATAATTTCGCAAGCTATTAGCATTCACAACGAAATTACCCATGTTTCAGTTTAAGCGCCAATGATAGTGCATTCTGCGATAACGGATCATGGGGAAAGATCACATCAGGATGTAATTCATTAATAGATTTGCCCATTAGCGAGGTGATTTTCACCGGTTTGGCGAATACGGTGAGGCCTTTCATATGTAACGCGCCGGTGACCTGCTGTTGCTCATCCAGGGCGATAGCGACGACCACTCGCGGCCTGAAGCGCCCGCCGGAACGCCCGACGCCAACTCGCCCCTGTTGGCAAAGTTCATCAAATGCGCGGTTAAAGCGAGATATTTGCCAGCCGCCCAGCACCAGTTGTGCGAACCAGGCGAGGGCGGCAACGATAATCAGTGCGGAAACCATGATCCACTCCTGTGCTTTTTCCGGATGGAACGCCGAAGGCCCGGCAGTCGCTATGCCGCCGGGCGCCTGCGATATTCAGAACATCACCTGCCCGCCGGTCACGTTGATCGACTGACCCGTACAATATGACGCCCCAGGGCTTGCATAGAACAGCAGCATATTGAGCACGTCCTGATAGTCGCATCCCCGTTTTAACGGCACTTTATCGATGTAATACTGCTCCACTTCACCTGGCTCAATGCCGAGTTTGGTGGCGTATTGCGGCAGCAGAGACTGGAACATCGGCGATTTCAACAGGTTGCCAAGCATCAGCGAGTGAACGGTGATGCCATACTCAGCCAGATCCAGCGCCAGTGACTGCGTCAGGCCGACGCCGCCAAATTTCGCCGCGCTGTAGCCGGAGTTGTGCTTACTGCCCACTTTCCCGGATTTGGAGTTAATCTGAATGATGCGCCCCTGAATGCCGTCGCGGATCATCAGACGGGAGAACTCGCGCGCACAGAGGAAATAGCCCACCAGGTTAACCTGCAGTGAACGATCAAAATCGCCGAGCTGGAAATCGCTGATAAACGCCGCTTTGGCGATACCTGCGCTGTAGACCAGCAGATCCACGCGGCCAAAGATTTCATCCACCCCGCGGGAAAGCGCCAGTACGCTTTGCTCACTGGTCGCGTCAGCGCCGAAGCCCCAGGCTTTGCCCTCGCCAAATTCGCTATTAATTTCCTGCGCCACGTTTGTGGCTTTATCGCTTTGAATATCAACGACCGCCACGCGGTATCCCTCTGCGGCGAGACCGCGACAGAGGAATGCTCCCAGGGTCTGGCCTCCACCAATAACAACAGCAACCTGATTCATTTTTTCTCCTTACATCTTAAGCTGTAAATTTCAGAATGCAGCCCGGCGCGATATCGCCCGGAACCGGCCCCGCAACGTGTACGCAGCCGGGAAATTCCGCTTCGTGTAGCCCATCGAAGCGCAGGGTGATATGACCCAGTTCTCGCAGGTTTTGCCCGGCGACGCTGCCCACGGCGGTAACCGGATAACGGTGGCCGCCCAGTTCAAACTGCACGCCGGGCTGGAGTGTTCCGCTCAGTTCTCCGTGACAGTGGATAAAGCAATACTCTTCTATATCCGCAGGCGCGCCTTCACGAAAGGTAATGAGCATCTGGTCGCCAAGCGCATCCATCGCGCTCTGACCAATTCGGGTGATGGTGGTCTGATAAATCACGGTCATGATGGAACCCCTTATTGATAAATAAAGCCGGAAACCAGCCAGGCGATAAGCACGGTTGGCGCGCCGGTCAGGAAACGACTGACCAGAACGGAAGGTACGCCGACGCGCACCGTGTCCTGACGGGCTTCTGCCAGCGACAGGCCAACCGGGATAAAGTCGCAGGCCGCCTGCGCGTTAATGGCGAACAGGGCAGGCAATGCCAGATGAGGCGGGATATTGCCCAGACCAATCTGTACGCCGATCAATACGCCGATAACCTGAGCGATGACCGCGCCAGGGCCGAGGAACGGCGACAGCAGCGGGAAAGAGCAGATCAGCGCCAGCGTTACCAGGCCCAGCGGATGGCTGGCAAGTGGCGCCAGGCCGTGGGCGATCCAGTCGCCAAGGCCGGAGGCCATGATGATGCCAATGAGCGCTGAGACGAAAGCCATAAAGGGCAGAATGGTTTTCAGCACCGTATCGATGGTGTCGCGACCCGACTGGAACAGCACCGCGACGGCGGAGCCCATTCCCATGCCGACTTTCGCCAGCAAGCCGTCGCTCTGTTCGGTAATTTTCTTGCTGGTGTCGTAATCACGCCCGGCGGTGACGGCAGGCTGCGGTCTGGCAGAGGCTTCACCCGTCACGGTGATGTTTTCTTCCTTCACCCCCGAGACATAGATGTCTTCGACGATGTATTGCGCCAGCGGGCCGGATTTCCCGGTCGAGTGAATGTTGATCGTTGGGATGCGGCGTTTGGGATAGATACCACAACGCAGCGTGCCGCCGCAGTCGATAATGGCCGCGCCGATCTCCTCTTCTGGCGGCTCGCCCTCTTTGAACCCATCGACGGCCTCCCAGCCTGTCAGTTGCGCCAGCTTGTCGACAATGGCAGGGCGCGTCCCCGCCGTGATGTAGACGATTTTCTTACCTGGTGTTGCGTCCAGTTCAAGCGGGCCGCCCCAGCCGCCAGTTCCTCTCTCAATACGTATACGCGTCATGATGCGGCTCCCGACAGATAGACTTTCTGTTCCAGTTGAATGCCCATTTTTTTCTCAAAGAGGCTGGTGGTGAGGTCTGTTACCCAGCCACGGAAGAAGTTGGTGACCAGACCGACCAGCAGGTAACTCACCGCCAGCGGGCCGAGAGGCAGCCCCAGCGTGGTCAGGCCGCTGGCGATGCCCAGATAGACAAACAGTTCGCCAGGGTTGATGTGGGGAAAGAGGCCATTCATGGAGTGGCAGCTATAGGACGCCGCAGCGTAATAGCTGGGTTTGTATTTTTCCGGCATAAAGCGGCCCAGGCTCAGGGTCATCGGGTTACAAAAAACAAAGGTGCCGATACACGGCAGCAACAGGTAGCGGGATAAAGGATTACCGGCGCAGCGCTGTGCAAAGCGTTCAATACGGCGCTGGCCGATGAAATTAATCAGCGCATTCATGATGACCAGCAGGCTAATCAGCAGCGGGAGAATGCCGGTCACCATGCTGGTGAATACCTCTCCGCCTTTCTGGAACAGCCCTATGAACCACTCTGCACCATGTGTGATGGTTTCGATCATTATTTTCTCCTGTAGGGATTTATCATTACCTTGCCAAATCGCTGTCGATAATAATCGAAATGAAAGGTTTTAAATTGTTAGTTTGATCGCAAAATGAAAGATAAATATTTTATTGTGAAAGATTTTGCGAAGATCATCGGAAAGATCCCGCAACAACGCACAGGGGGGCAACAATTTCTGCGAGGGAGGACGAGTACTGCTTCCTTGCAGCGTGGCGGATGATTTACCATATTTAACTCTTGCCGATATTGTTAAATGGATGTCCCATGTTGAAGCGTCGTTATATCGCCTTACTCCCCTTATGCGTTCTGCTCGCAGCCTGTAGCAGCAAACCGAAAACCGCCGCCGCTCCGGCAACGGCTGGCACGCCATCCGGCGGTTTCCTGCTGGAGCCGCAGCATAATGCGTTGATCCCGACCGGTGATTTCGCCAATAACCCGGCGGCGGAGCAGTTCATCGATAAGATGGTGAGCAAGCACGGCTTTGACCGACAGCAACTGCATGAAATTCTCTCCCAGGCGAAGCGTCTCGATTATGTGCTGCGTTTGATGGATCGCCAGGCGCCAACCGGCTTACCGCCGAGCGGGCCAAACGGCGCGTGGCTGCGCTATCGCAAACAGTTCATCACCCCGGACAACGTGCAAAATGGCGTGGCGTTCTGGAATCAGCATGAACAGGCGTTGAAACGCGCGTGGCAGGTTTATGGCGTACCGCCGGAGATTATCGTCGGGATTATCGGCGTCGAAACCCGCTGGGGGCGCGTGATGGGTAAAACCCGTATTCTCGATGCGCTGGCGACGCTCTCCTTTAACTATCCGCGCCGCGCGGAGTATTTCTCCGGTGAGCTGGAAACCTTCCTGCTGATGGCGCGTGATGAGAGCGATGACCCGCTGGATTTGAAAGGTTCCTTTGCGGGGGCAATGGGATATGGCCAGTTTATGCCGTCCTCGTATAAGCAGTATGCCGTTGATTTTAATGGCGACGGACATATCAACCTGTGGGATCCGGAAGATGCCATCGGTAGCGTGGCGAACTACTTTAAACAGCATGGCTGGGTGAAGGGCGACCAGGTGGCGGTGCAGGCGATGGGGCAGGCGCCGGGGCTGGAAAACGGCTTTAAAACCAAATATAGCGTGTCGCAGCTTTCTGCGGCGGGTCTGACGCCGACGGATTCTCTGGGCAATCATCAGCAGGTCAGTCTGCTGCGTCTGGATGTCGGCACCAGTTATCAATACTGGTACGGTTTACCGAACTTCTACACCATCACCCGCTACAACCATAGTACGCACTATGCGATGGCTGTCTGGCAGTTGGGCCAGGCTGTCGCGCTGGCTCGCGTTCAGTGATTCTGCCGCCCCTTCCGACCGGAAGGGGCGTTACATTTCGATACATCCTCACGCGCTGACAGTTATTTACAATCTATCTGACGCTGTTTATTGTTATGTTATAACATAATGAATGAGGCGTTACTGATGTCATCTTCGCTTTTCTCTTTCTCAAGCCTTAGCCGTCTGGCAGGCGTTTGTCTGCTACTGGCGATTATCTGGTTGGTCGTATGGTGGGCGGTATCGCTGCCATGATCGCTCTGGAAAATCTCTGCGTCGGTTATGACGATGAGGCGATTGCCCCTGCCATCAATCACCAGATCACCCGTGGCAGTCTGACGGCTATTGTGGGTGCGAATGGCTGCGGAAAATCAACGCTGCTTAAAACCCTGGCGGGATTTATTCCTCCTGTCAGCGGCAGAGTACGCTGGCAGGCGTGTCGCCCCGTGATCGGCTGGCTGGCGCAGCGTCAGTTGATGGATCAGCAATTTCCGCTGACGGTGCAGGATGTGGTGTTTCAGGGAAGCTGGCCGAGAATGCCTCTGTGGTACGGCATCAGTCCGGTGATGCGCAGGCGAATGACCTCATCACTGGATCGTGTGGGGCTGTTGTCGCAGGCGAAAGCGCCGATTCAGACCCTATCCGGCGGCCAGTTTCAGCGCATGCTCTTTGCCCGCATTCTGGTACAGCAGGCGCCGCTGGTGATGCTTGATGAGCCCTTCACCGGCGTTGATGAAACCACCACTGACTTGCTAATGACGCTGATTGTGGAAATGCATCAGCGTGGACAAACGGTTCTGGCAGTGTTGCATGACAGCGAAAAAGTCGCCCGTTTCTTTCCGCAGGTGCTGGCGCTGGATGGCTACCGCGTAGAGCGTGTTACTGCGAGGTCGGCATGATCTGGCACATCTTTTTTCAACCGTTTATCGAGTTTGGCTTTATGCGTCGGGCGCTGATGGTGTGCCTTGCGCTTTCACTGAGTATCACTCTGCTGGGTGTTTTTTTACTGCTGCGGCGTATGAGTTTAATGGGCGATGCGCTGTCGCACGCCATACTCCCCGGCGTGGCAGTAGGCTACTTAATGAATGGAATGTCATTGCTGGCGATGACGATCGGGGGATTTGTGGCAGGGATCGCCGTAGCGCTGGGGGCGGGTTGGGTAAGCCGTCGCACGCTACTGAAGGAAGATGCCAGCTTTGCCGGGTTCTATCTCGGTTCGCTGGCGATAGGGGTGACGCTGGTATCACTACGCGGCTCGAACGTTGACCTGCTTCATCTGCTGTTTGGTTCTATTCTGGCGGTGGACGGGGCCTCGGCGCTGTTTGTCGCGGTGGTGGCGAGCATCACGCTGGTTGCGCTGGCGGTATTTTACCGCGGCCTGGTCGTTGAGGCCTTCGACGATAGCTGGTTGCTGGTGAACGCCCGCTGGTTGCCATCGGCGCTGCACGGTTTGTTCCTTGCGCTGTTGGTTCTGAACCTGGTGGCCGGATTTCAGGTGCTGGGAACATTGATGGCTGTTGGGGTGATGATGCTGCCCGCTATCGTTGCCCGCTGCTGGGCGCACACGCTGCCGACTATGCTCTGGCTTGCCGGGCTCTGCGGCGTACTTTGCGCCTGGTTGGGACTCAGCCTTTCATGGGGGGCGAGCCTGCCTGCCGGGCCGTCCATCGTGCTGGTCGCCAGTCTGTTTTTTCTTATTTCACTTATTTTTGGCACGCGTAGCAGGCTGGCCTGGCGTCTGCGCGCACTTTTTAACTAAGGGGATGGTATGAAAATGAAGAGGGTGATTTTGGCACTGGCGTTGGGGGTTATCGCACAGGGGGCGATGGCAAAAACGCTCAATGTTGTTGCCAGCTTTTCGGTACTGGGCGACATAACGCAGCAGGTTGGGGGCGATGCTGTGAAGGTGACGACGCTGGTGGGGCCGGATGGCGATCCGCATACTTTTGAACCGTCGCCGAAAGAGAGCGCGTTACTGAGTAAAGCGGATGTGGTGGTGGTTAACGGCCTGGGGCTGGAAGGATGGATGGATAGATTAGTCAAAGCATCCGGATTTAAAGGCCAACTGGTGGTAGCCTCAAAAGGCGTTACGACGCAAAAGCTCGAAGAGGATGGGCAAACGATCACTGACCCGCATGCCTGGAACGATGTGGCAAATGGCGTGATATATGCGCAAAACATTACTGAAGGGCTCGCCAAAGCTGACCCGCAGGATGCCAGCGTTATTAAAGCGCGTGGTGCGAAATATGCTGCTGAGTTATCGGCGCTGGACGGCTGGATTAAGCAACGTATCAGCCCGATCCCACGCGAGAAACGTAAGGTGCTCACCAGCCACGATGCCTTCGGTTATTTCGCCAAAGCTTATCAGGTCGATTTCCTCTCACCTCAGGGATTGTCTTCGGAAAGCGAAGCCAGCGCGGCAGATGTTGGCGCATTGATTAAACAAATCAATGCCGATGGCGTGCACACCTGGTTTATGGAAAACCAGCTCGATCCGCGACTGGTGAAACAGATTGCGTCCGCAACTGGCGCGCAGGCGGGCGGCGAGCTTTATCCGGAAGCGCTGTCGAAGCCGGGTGGCGTGGCGGATAGCTACGTCAGAATGCTGCGCCACAATGTGAATGCGATTGTTGACAGCATGCAGTAATTATCCTCATCCCCCGTCTTCTGACGGGGGATTTTCTGCTTTTTCGGAACCCCCCTCGTAAAATTAACACCTCGCCCCCATCTGTGTTGGGAAAGTGCTATCTTGTCCGACAGATATCTACCTGACAGGAGTGGTGATGACTGACAGCGAATTATTTCAACTGAGCGAAAAGGTCGGGCAGGCGTTGAAAGCGCAGGGCGCAACGGTAACCGCGGCAGAATCCTGCACCGGCGGCTGGATAGCCAAAACCCTGACCGATGTCGCGGGAAGTTCCGCATGGTTTGAGCGAGGTTTTGTCACCTACAGCAACGAAGCCAAATCACAAATGATTGGCGTCAGCGCGGTGACGCTGGAACAGCACGGCGCGGTGAGCGAACCGGTAGTGGTTGAAATGGCCGTGGGCGCATTGCGGGCTGCGTGCGCCTCTTATGCGGTATCAGTCAGCGGCATTGCCGGGCCGGATGGCGGCAGCGATGAGAAGCCCGTCGGCACCGTGTGGTTTGGCGTGGCAAGTGCGACCGGGCAGGGCGTCACTCAGCGTGAATGCTTCACGGGCGACCGCGAATCGGTGCGCCGACAGGCCACTGCTTTTGCCTTGCAACTGCTCTGGCAACAATTTCTACAAAACACTTGATACTGTATGACCATACAGTATAATTGCTTCAACAGAACAAAATTCATTCCCCGGGCTCGCTCGGCATGACAGGAGTAAAAATGGCTATCGACGAAAACAAACAGAAAGCGTTGGCGGCAGCACTGGGCCAAATTGAGAAGCAATTCGGCAAAGGCTCCATCATGCGCCTGGGTGAAGACCGTTCCATGGATGTGGAAACTATCTCCACCGGTTCGCTTTCACTGGATATCGCACTGGGTGCAGGCGGTCTGCCGATGGGGCGTATCGTCGAAATCTACGGGCCGGAATCCTCGGGTAAAACCACGCTGACACTGCAGGTTATCGCCGCGGCACAGCGTGAAGGTAAAACCTGTGCCTTTATCGATGCGGAACATGCGCTGGATCCAGTCTATGCGCGTAAATTGGGTGTTGATATTGACAACCTGCTGTGTTCTCAGCCAGATACCGGTGAACAAGCACTGGAAATCTGCGACGCGCTGGCGCGTTCCGGGGCGGTAGACGTTCTGGTTGTCGACTCCGTAGCGGCACTGACGCCGAAAGCGGAAATCGAAGGCGAAATCGGCGACTCTCACATGGGTCTTGCGGCACGTATGATGAGCCAGGCGATGCGTAAGCTGGCGGGTAACCTGAAGCAGTCTAATACCCTGCTGATCTTCATCAACCAGATCCGTATGAAAATTGGCGTCATGTTCGGTAACCCGGAGACCACCACCGGTGGTAACGCACTGAAATTCTACGCTTCCGTTCGTCTGGATATCCGCCGTATCGGCGCGGTGAAAGAGGGCGATAACGTGATCGGTAGCGAAACCCGCGTTAAGGTCGTGAAAAACAAAATCGCAGCGCCGTTTAAACAGGCTGAGTTTCAGATCCTCTACGGTGAAGGTATCAACTTCCTGGGCGAACTGGTTGATCTGGGCGTGAAAGAGAAGCTGATTGAAAAAGCGGGTGCCTGGTACAGCTATAACGGCGACAAAATTGGTCAGGGCAAAGCGAATGCTATCTCCTGGCTGAAAGAGAACCCGGCTGCGGCGAAAGAAATTGAGAAAAAAGTGCGTGAATTGCTGCTCAGCAATCAGGATTCATCGCCTGATTTCGTGGTCGATGATAACGACACCCACGCGAAAGAAACCAACGAAGATTTCTGATAACCTCGCATCAGAGATATAACGGAAGGGCTGCTCATGCAGCCCTTTTTGCATTTGAACGACCGGGAGGGTTATGAACGAGAATGAACCACGTCGATCTGCATATGCTCGTCTGCTGGATCGCGCCATTCGTATTCTGGCAATGCGCGACCATAGCGAGCAAGAATTGCGTCGCAAACTGACGGCTCCGGTAATGACCAAAAATGGCCCCGAACCTATCGATGCGCCGGAAGAGGACGTAGAGAAAGTCATCGCCTGGTGTCACGAAAATCGCTATCTCGACGATTTGCGGTTTGTGCAACAGTTTATCGCCAGCCGCAGTCGTAAAGGTTATGGCCCGGCGCGCATTCGCCAGGAGTTGGGGCAGAAAGGGATTGCCCGCAATGATATTGAACAGGCAATGCGCGAATGCGACATTGACTGGGGTATGCTGGCGCGCGATCAGGCTGAACGCAAATATGGCGAACCGTTACCGACAGCATTTACTGAAAAGGTGAAAATCCAGCGCTTTTTGCTTTATCGGGGCTATCTAATGGAAGATATCCAGGAAATATGGCGAAATTTTGCCGATTGAGCGCACGGGGGATTTTACTTCCCTTTAAAGAAAACTTATCTTATTCCCACTTTTTCCGTCTGGTAGCAAGTTGAACAATAAATAACCTGCTACGACGGCGACCATTCGTTAGCTTGATTTCAGGATAATTATGAGCAAGAGCACCGCTGAGATCCGTCAGGCGTTTCTCGACTTTTTCCATAGCAAGGGACATCAGGTAGTTGCCAGCAGCTCCCTGGTGCCGAATAACGACCCGACCCTGCTGTTTACCAACGCCGGGATGAACCAGTTCAAGGATGTATTCCTTGGTCTCGACAAACGTAATTATTCTCGCGCGACCACCGCGCAGCGTTGCGTTCGTGCGGGTGGTAAACACAACGATCTGGAAAACGTCGGCTACACTGCGCGTCACCATACCTTCTTTGAAATGCTGGGGAACTTCAGCTTCGGCGACTACTTCAAACACGACGCTATTCAGTACGCGTGGGAATTACTGACCGGTGAAAACTGGTTTGCCCTGCCGAAAGAGCGTCTGTGGGTGACCGTTTACGAAACCGATGATGAAGCTTACGAAATCTGGGAAAAAGAAGTCGGTATCCCGCGTGAGCGCATCATCCGCATCGGCGACAACAAAGGCGCGCCGTATGCTTCCGATAACTTCTGGCAGATGGGCGATACCGGCCCATGCGGCCCGTGTACCGAGATTTTCTACGATCACGGCGACCACATCTGGGGCGGCCCTCCGGGAACGCCTGAAGAAGACGGCGACCGTTACATCGAGATCTGGAACATCGTCTTCATGCAGTTCAACCGTCAGGCTGACGGCACCATGGAGCCGTTGCCAAAACCGTCCGTCGACACCGGTATGGGCCTGGAACGTATCACTGCGGTACTGCAACACGTCAACTCTAACTATGAAATTGACCTGTTCCGTAAACTGATTGACTCCGTGGCAAAAGTCACTGGCGCGACTGACCTGTCTAACAAGTCGCTGCGCGTGATCGCTGACCACATTCGTTCCTGCGCGTTCCTGATTGCTGATGGTGTTACGCCGTCGAATGAAAACCGTGGCTACGTGCTGCGTCGCATCATTCGTCGTGCCATCCGTCACGGCAACATGCTGGGCGCGAAAGACACCTTCTTCTATAAACTGGTTGGCCCGCTGATCGACGTGATGGGTTCTGCCGGTGAAGAACTGAAACGCCAGCAGGCGCAGGTTGAGCAGGTTCTGAAAACTGAAGAAGAGCAGTTTGCCCGTACGCTGGAACGCGGCCTGGCACTGCTGGACGAAGAGCTGTCTAAGCTGACTGGCGACACGCTGGATGGCGAAACCGCTTTCCGTCTGTACGACACCTACGGCTTCCCGGTTGACCTGACGGCAGACGTTTGCCGTGAACGCGGCCTGAAAGTTGACGAAGCAGGCTTTGAAGCCGCGATGGAAGAGCAGCGCCGTCGTGCGCGTGAATCCAGCGGTTTCGGCGCAGACTACAACGCGATGATTCGCGTTGATGGGGCGTCAGAATTTAAAGGTTACGACCATCTGGAACTGAACGGCAACGTGACTGCGCTGTTTATCGACGGTAAAGCGGTTGATAGCGTGGCGGCCGGTCAGGAAGCGGTTGTCATTCTCGATCAGACACCGTTCTATGCGGAGTCTGGCGGCCAGGTTGGCGATAAAGGCGAGCTGAAGGGCGCAGGCTTTAGCTTCAGCGTGAATGACACGCAGAAATATGGTCAGGCGATTGGCCATCTCGGTAAGCTGACTTCGGGCTCTCTGAAAGTGGGTGATGCGGTGCAGGCTGACGTTGATGAAGCTCGTCGCGCGCGTATCCGTCTGAACCACTCCGCAACGCACCTGATGCATGCGGCGCTGCGCCAGATTCTGGGCACCCATGTGGCGCAGAAAGGCTCGCTGGTCAATGATAAAGTGCTGCGTTTCGACTTCTCGCATTCAGAAGCGATGAAACCAGAAGAGATTCGCGCGGTCGAAGATCTGGTAAACGCACAGATTCGTCGTAACCTGCCGGTCGAGACCAATGTGATGGATCTCGACGCCGCAAAAGCGAAAGGCGCAATGGCGCTGTTTGGCGAAAAATATGATGACCGTGTTCGCGTGCTGAGCATGGGCGATTTCTCTACTGAACTGTGCGGCGGTACTCATGCTTCACGGACTGGTGACATCGGCCTGTTCCGCATCGTTTCTGAATCCGGTACCGCAGCAGGCGTTCGCCGTATTGAAGCGGTAACTGGTGAAGGGGCGATTGCCAGCCTGCATGCGCAAAGCGATCGTTTAGGGGATATCGCCCAGCTACTGAAAGGCGATAGCCATAACCTGACTGAGAAAGTACGCACCATTCTGGAACGTACCCGCCAGTTGGAAAAAGAGCTGCAGCAGCTTAAAGAGCAGGCGGCAGTGCAGGAGAGTGCGAACCTCTCCAGCAAAGCAGAAAACATCAACGGCGTTAAGCTGTTGGTGAGCGAGCTTTCCGGCGTTGAGCCGAAAATGCTGCGCACAATGGTTGACGATCTGAAGAACCAGCTTGGTTCCGCCATTATTGTGCTGGCTACCGTGGATGAAGGTAAGGTTTCTCTGATAGCGGGCGTGTCTAAGGACGTCACTGACCGCGTGAAAGCAGGGGAGCTTATCGGTATGGTAGCTCAGCAGGTTGGCGGCAAAGGCGGTGGTCGCCCGGACATGGCGCAAGCCGGTGGTACCGACGCGGCAGCACTTCCTGCGGCATTGTCCAGTGTGAAAGGCTGGGTAAGCGCGAAGCTGTAACGACTTCTGTGTTGGCGTCTTAACGTTAATTGTTAAGACGCCTTGCATATGGAGTACCGATAACGATAAAGTCAGGTTGAAGTCATGTATATCGGCTAAACTTACGTTTAACAGAATGTGATGCCATGACTACATGCACGTAAGGTGTTTGTCATCGCTAAACTTTTGGCGTTATATGATGGAGAATGCCGGGATACAGAGAGACCCGACTCTTTTAATCTTTCAAGGAGCAAAGAATGCTGATTCTGACTCGTCGAGTTGGTGAGACCCTCATGATTGGAGATGAGGTCACTGTGACAGTTTTAGGGGTGAAGGGTAACCAGGTGCGCATCGGCGTAAACGCCCCGAAAGAAGTATCTGTTCACCGTGAAGAGATCTACCAGCGTATCCAGGCTGAAAAATCCCAGCAGTCCAGTTACTAAGTTCTCGCGTCTCACCCTTCCGGTGAGACGCAACCTTCCCTGATTTTCCGTTTTATCTCCTCGATTTCATCTCTTCTGTTCGTTGCTGGCAATTTATCGCGGCTGCCGAGCCTCATTCTTTCTGTTTTGTTTTACCGTGAGTTAGCGATTTTACTGTTGAGAAAACAGGCTTTTTGCCGTTTTAACCATCTAATTGTGCGCGAAGTGTGCAAACGATAAAAGGTCTCGAAAAATTGTTTGACTTATAAAGCCCAGAAAGTAATATGTGCGCCACGCAGCGACGAAGAGCTTTTAACGAGTTCTCCGAAGCACTCGTAAGAGGCGTGTGGTGAGGTGGCCGAGAGGCTGAAGGCGCTCCCCTGCTAAGGGAGTATGCGGTCAAAAGCTGCATCCGGGGTTCGAATCCCCGCCTCACCGCCATTTTGCATCCGTAGCTCAGCTGGATAGAGTACTCGGCTACGAACCGAGCGGTCGGAGGTTCGAATCCTCCCGGATGCACCATCTTACTTAGCATTGCATTAGTGGTGCTAAATCGAGTAGTAAAGTAAGTTTCCCGATGCATCCGTAGCTCAGCTGGATAGAGTACTCGGCTACGAACCGAGCGGTCGGAGGTTCGAATCCTCCCGGATGCACCATATTCTCCAGGATAACAGCGAGTCTGTTGTTTCAGGTTCTGCGAAGTCATAGCAGGCACCAGGGAGGATAGCGTTGCTTTAGCAACGACCCATCGGGCGAGGCGCAGCCGAGTAATCCTCCCGGATGCACCATCTTACTTAATATCATTTTCGTGATATCAACATCGGCAGTAAAGCAAGTTTCCCGATGCATCCGTAGCTCAGCTGGATAGAGTACTCGGCTACGAACCGAGCGGTCGGAGGTTCGAATCCTCCCGGATGCACCATATTCTCCGAGATAACAATTGATTTGTTGTTTCAGGTTCTGCGAGATAATCGCAAGTACCAGGGAGGATAGCGTTGCTTTAGCAACGACCCGTAGGGCGAGGGGCACCCGAGTAATCCTCCCGGATGCACCATCTTACTTGATATCATTTCTGTGATATCAATATCGGCAGTGAAGCAAGTCTCCCGATGCATCCGTAGCTCAGCTGGATAGAGTACTCGGCTACGAACCGAGCGGTCGGAGGTTCGAATCCTCCCGGATGCACCATATTCTCCAGGATAACAGTGAGTCTGTTGTTGCAGGTTCTGCGAAGTCATCGCAGGCACCAGGGAGGATAGCGTTGCTTTAGCAACGACCCATCGGGCGAGGCGCAGCCGAGTAATCCTCCCGGATGCACCATCTTCTCCTTTCCGTTTTCTTCTTCTCCAACGATTCAGCAAGTCAGCGACAAAAACCGCCTTTTACGTTAAAGTAACATCTCACTTTATCTTGTCTGTGAGAACGTGATGTACGAACGCTACGCGGGATTAATCTTTGATATGGATGGCACCATCCTGGACACCGAACCTACGCACCGTAAAGCGTGGCATGAGGTGCTGGGACGTTATGGTATGCGTTTCGACGAACAGGCGATGGTCGCCCTTAACGGTTCTCCTACTTGGCGTATCGCGCAGGCTATCATTGAACTTCATCAGGCCGATCTCGACCCTCATCTTCTGGCACAGGAAAAAACAGCCGCCGTTAAAGCGATGCTGCTGGACTCTGTGACGCCGTTACCGCTTATTGATGTGGTAAAAGCCTGGCACGGACGTCGCCCTATGGCGGTCGGTACAGGCAGCGAGAGCGCCATTGCTGAGGCGTTGCTGGCTCATCTTGGCTTGCGGCACTATTTTTCTGCTGTAGTGGCCGCCGATCACGTCAAAAATCACAAACCCGCGCCCGATACTTTTCTGCTTTGTGCACAACGCTTGGGCGTCGCGCCGGAAAAATGTGTGGTGTTTGAAGATGCGGATTTTGGCCTGCAGGCGGCAAGAAGCGCCGGTATGGACGCTGTTGACGTTCGTCTGCTGTGAATGACGGGCTGGCGCTGGCGTCGTTATTCGCCAGCAGCTTTCTGAGCGCAACGCTGCTGCCGGGCAACTCCGAAGCGGTACTTGTGGCGCTTCTCGTCTCTGGCCTCAGCCACCCCTGGCTTTTAGTATTAGTAGCAACAATGGGTAATAGCCTTGGTGGGGCAACAAACGTTATCCTTGGACGGTTGTTTCCCGTGCGTAAGCAATCGCGCTGGCAGGAAAAAGCGACATCCTGGTTAAAACGTTACGGCGCAGCCACACTGTTACTGAGCTGGATGCCCGTTATCGGTGATTTACTGTGTCTGCTGGCGGGATGGATGCGTATCTCCTGGGGACCGGTGCTCTTTTTTTTGTGCCTTGGAAAAGCGTTACGCTACATTGTGGTAGCGGCGGCGACGCTCCAGGGTATGACGTGGTGGCACTAATTGGATTGCTTGTGACCTTTAATCGTCAACCATTACAATTATGCTTAATAAAATGATATCGACAGGCGGGAGGTCAATTTGATCCCGGATGTATCACAGGCGCTGACCTGGCTGGAAAAACACCCTGACGCTTTGAAAGGGATAAATCGTGGTCTTGAACGTGAGACGTTGCGCGTTAATGCTGATGGCTCTCTGGCAACAACCGGACACCCGGAATCGCTGGGCTCGACGCTGACCCATAAATGGATCACCACCGATTTTGCCGAAGCGCTGCTGGAATTTATCACTCCGGTTGATGGCGACGTCAATCATATGCTTACTTTCCTGCGTGATGTTCACCGTTACACGGCGCGTCATTTGGGAGATGAGCGGATGTGGCCGTTGAGTATGCCGTGCTACATCGCGCCGGGCCAGGATATCGAACTGGCGCAGTACGGTACGTCTAACGTGGGGCGTCTGAAAACGCTGTACCGCGAAGGGCTGAAGAACCGCTATGGCGCGCTGATGCAAACCATCTCTGGTGTGCATTACAACTTCTCGCTGCCGATGGCCTTCTGGCAGGCGAAATGCGGCGTGACGGATGCTGAGAGCGGTAAAGAGGCGATCTCCGCTGGCTATTTCCGCGCGATCCGCAACTATTACCGTTTTGGCTGGGTGATCCCATATCTGTTTGGTGCGTCTCCGGCGATTTGCTCCTCCTTCCTGCAAGGGAAAGAGAGTGCGTTGCCGTTTGAGAAAACCGAATGTGGCATGTATTACCTGCCTTACGCGACCTCTCTGCGCCTGAGCGACCTGGGTTATACCAATAAGTCGCAAAGCAATCTCGGAATTACGTTTAACGAATTGCACGAATATGTGGCAGGCTTAAAACGGGCGATCAAAACGCCGTCGGAGGAATACGCGCGTATTGGCGTGGAAAAAGACGGTAAGCGTTTGCAGATCAACAGCAATATTTTGCAGATTGAAAATGAGCTTTACGCGCCGATTCGCCCGAAACGCGTCACCCGCAGCGGTGAGAATCCGTCCGATGCGCTGCTGCGCGGCGGTATTGAGTATATCGAAGTACGTTCGTTAGATATCAACCCGTTCTCGCCAATTGGCGTGGACGAGCAGCAGATCCGCTTCCTTGACCTGTTTATGGTCTGGTGTGTGCTGGCGGATGCGCCGGAAATGAGCAGTCAGGAATTGCAGTGCACGCGCACTAACTGGAATCGCGTGATTCTGGAAGGGCGTAAGCCGGGCCTGACGCTGGGTATCGGTTGCGAAACCGCGCAGTTCCCATTGCAGAAAGTGGGTAAAGATCTGTTCCGCGATCTCAAACGCGTGGCGCAGACCATGGACAGCATTGAAGGCGGAGATGCCTATCAAAAAGTGTGCGATGAACTGGTCGCCTGCTTCGATAATCCGGAATTAACTTTCTCAGCCCGCATTCTGCGTTCTATGCTTGATGAAGGAATTGGCGGAACCGGTAAGGCACTGGCGGAGCAGTATCGTAATATGCTGCGTGAAGAGCCGCTGGAGATCCTCACAGAAGAGGAGTTTGCTGCGGAACGTGATGCCTCCGTTGAACGTCAGCGTAAGCTGGAAGCGTCGGACACGGAATCATTTGAAGCGTTGCTGGCAAAACACGCCTGACAGAAAAGAAAAAGGCCACATCACTGTGGCCAAATATACATCTCTGAATTCAGGGATGATGATAACAAATGCGCGTCTTTCATATACTCAGACTCGCACTGGAATGAAGAGTTCAGTTTTTTTATAAAAAAATCACTTTATCCCGAAAAATCCTGACCGGATAGTGTTAAACGTTTTATTTTTCAGTGAGTTATGATGTAAAAATAAAACGCCGGGGATGAGGGATACACCGGAGGTTACGAAATGCCGTTGTTAGATAGCTTCACTGTCGATCACACCCGTATGGAAGCCCCAGCCGTTCGTGTAGCCAAAACGATGAACACGCCGCATGGCGACGCGATCACCGTTTTCGACCTGCGCTTCTGTGTGCCGAACAAAGAAGTGATGCCTGAGAAAGGTATCCACACTCTGGAGCACCTGTTTGCCGGCTTCATGCGTAATCATCTGAATGGTAACGGCGTAGAGATAATCGACATCTCCCCGATGGGCTGCCGCACCGGTTTCTACATGAGCCTGATTGGTACGCCGGATGAGCAGCGCGTGGCAGATGCGTGGAAGGCGGCGATGGCGGACGTGCTGAAGGTTCAAGATCAGAATCAGATCCCGGAACTGAACGTTTACCAGTGCGGTACGTATCAGATGCACTCCCTGGCGGAAGCACAGGATATCGCGCGCCATATTCTCGACCGCGACGTGCGTGTGAACAGCAACGATGAGCTGGCGCTGCCGAAAGAGAAGTTGCAGGAACTGCATATCTAGTCTGATTTTACCGGATACAGCAGGCCCGGTAAGCGGGCAACAAAAAAGGGCCATCTGGCCCTTTTTTCACATCTTAGTGCGCACCGCCGCCGCCGCTACCGGCGCCGAATGGCGGTCTGGCAAACCACACCAGACTTAGCAGTATGATGAATATCCCCGCAGACACCCAGAAGATTTCGTTCGCTGAGATAATCAGCCCCTGATTGGTTATCTGCTGCGCCAGCCAGCCGGAAGCCTGTTGTTGCGACATGCCCATGCCCTGAAGCTGATTGTACATCGCCTGGGAGTCCGGATTGTATGGCGTGACGTATTCCGTCAACTGCGCGTGGTGCAGCGATTCCCGGTTAGTCCATAACGTTGTGGTGATGGACGTTCCGATAGAGCCCGCCAGCGTTCGCGTAAAGTTCGACAGACTCGATGCGGCAGCCAGACGTTCAGGCGGCAGGCCAGAGAGCGTAATCGTCGTTAGTGGCATAAAGAAGCACGCCACCGCAAAGCCCTGAATAAACTGCGGCCAGGCCGACGCGCCGAAATCCATCCCCGGCTCGAACGTGTAAGCACGCCAGTAGAAACAGACGGCATACATGATAAAGCTGAAGGTGACCAGACGGCGCATGTCGAGCTTATGCGCAAAGCGACCGATTATCGGCGACAGAATCACCGGAATGATCCCCACCGGCGCAGAGGCCAGCCCCGCCCAGGTGGCGGTATAGCCATAGACCTCCTGCAATAGCTGCGGCAACAGAACAATCGCGCCGAAGTAGAGCATATAGGCAAGGCTGATACACAGGCAGCCAATCGTAAAGTTTCGCGACTTAAACAGCGAAAGATCGACTATCGGGTTATCGTCGGTTAGCTCCCAGACAATCAGGAAACTTATCGACACCACCGCCACGATGGTCAGAACGATAATCTCGGTCGAGTTAAACCAGTCGAGCTCTTTACCCTGGTCAAGCATCACCTGCAAACTACCGATCCCCAGCACCAGTAACGCCAGACCAATCCCGTCAATACGCCGCTGTTCAGTGCGCGTCTCGCGCCCGCGTAACACCTGAAGGCTCATCAGCACCACGATGGCGCCGATAGGGACGTTGATAAAGAAAATCCAGCCCCAGTGGTAGTTATCGCTGATATACCCGCCAAGAATAGGGCCGCAGATTGGCGCAACGATGACGGTCATAGACCACAGCGCCAGCGCAATAGAGCGTTTGGCGGGCGGATAGTTGCTGAGCAACAGGCTCTGCGACAGTGGGATCAGCGGCCCGGCGACAATCCCCTGAATGACGCGGAAGAAGATAAGCATGCCGAGGCTGTTAGAGACGCCGCAGGCCCAGGAAGCGATAGCAAAGGCGACAGTAGACCACAGGAACAGTTTCACCTCACCGACGCGCTTCGCCAGCCACCCGGTAATCGGGATAGAGATGGCGTTCGCCACGCCGAACGAGGTAATTACCCAGGTTCCCTGGCTTAGTGAAGAGCCAAGATTACCGGCGATCGTCGGGATCGCCACGTTTGCGATGGTGGAGTCCAGCACCTGCATGAAAGTCGCAAGCGACAACGCAATGGTCATGATGACCAGTTGCGCGCCTTCCAGCGGTTTTTGCTGTTGCATTACACTCACCCCGGGATCAGTTGGCGTTGGCCTGCACGATGTCGTTGATCAGCTTATTGACCGGTTCCAGGCTGATTTCACGCGCGTTACTTTCGTAGGCCGGGCTGGTACGTACCTGGCTTGCCAGGATCTGCCCTTCACGGTTAGAGGTATCGACTTTTACCAGCGTAGAGAGGCCAATGCGCAGTGGATGTTCAGCAAGCTGTTTTTCATCCAGGGCTACGCGAACCGGCAGACGTTGAACCACTTTGATCCAGTTCCCGGTGGCGTTTTGCGCAGGTAGCAGGGAGAAGGCGCTACCCGTCCCCATATCCAGACCCACCACTTTGCCGCTGTACTTCACATCATCGCCGTAGATATCGGAAATGACCGTCACCGGCTGGCCAATACGCATATGCGCGACCTGGGTCTCTTTGAAGTTTGCATCCACCCACAGGTTGTTCGCCGGAACGACGGCCATCAGCGCCGTGGTCGGGCTGATTTGCGCACCGGGTTGGACGGCTCGACGAGAGACGTAGCCGGTCATTGGGCTGACGATTTTGGTACGCTGCAGGGCAAGCCAGGCGTTACGTACTTCTGTCGCGGCTTGTTTCACCGTCGGCTGATCTTCCAGTTTAGTCCCCAGAATAATCGCCTGGTTAGCATTGTACTGCTGGATAGCCACGTCGAGTTCAGCCTGTGCGCTGGCTACCGAATCGCGAGCGTGTTGCAGCTCTTCACGGCCAATCAGGTTGGCGCTGCCCAGCGGAATACGGCGGTTTAAATCCGTTTGCGCCTGTGCCAGTGCGGTTTTTTTCACGTCGATGCTCGCCTGCAATTGTTTGCTATTGATCATCGTTTGACGCATTTGGCGCACGGTAGACGCCAGCGCGGTTTGTGCTTTCTCGAAAGCCTGCTGCGCATCGGTCTCATCGAGCGTGACCAGTACGTCGCCTTTTTGCACGAAGTCGGTGTTATCGGCCCAGACTTTCGTCACGCTGCCGGACACCTGCGCCATAATTTGTACCTGGTTCCCTGCCACGTAGGCGTCATCAGTTTCTTCAAAATGACGCAGTACTAAAAACCAGTAAATCCCATATGCCACAGCAATAATGATAAAGAGCAAGGTCAACAGCGTCAGGGCGCGCTTACGCGTGCCTTTCTTGTTGGCCGGTTGCTGCGGGGTTTGACTCTCCGCATTTGCGCTCATGTTATTCTCCACGATCTTATTATTTCACATCGGCTGAGCCGACCTGTTTATCAGAAAGGCCAGCAGGGGGTAATCTGCTGGCCTGTCAGTATCTGTTATCAATCAGGAAATTGAGCGATATCCGGATTTAGCGCAATGCCTCAAGGACAACGCCATCTACATCCATCTGATCCAGACGGGTGAGTAGTTTCCGGGTGATATGCTCAAGCTGGTCTTTTTCAGCGGCGCTTAATGAAGACCAAAGTTGATGTAAACAATGATGTTGCGGAGGCAGCACCTCACGCAGGAACTGATGACCTTTATCGGTCAACTGCAAGTGCAGGCAACGACGGTCATTATCGCTTTCGCGACGCTCGATCCAGCCGCGTTTTTCCAGCTCATCGGCAATACGGGTTGCATTGGTACGAGACGACCCCAGGGCGCAGCTCAGTTCAGAAGGCTGAATGCTGTGATTTTCCTGAGACTCCAGCGTAATTAACGCCATAAATAATGTCTCGTTGATCCCCTGAGCTTTCAGCATCTTATTGCGATTGTCCAGCAGCTTGCCCTGCATGTGCATGCAGAGACGAGTCAGAAGGATTTCCTGGAATGGGAAATCTTCATGGCGACTGGCGCGAAATTTTAGCATTTGTTCAATGGGCGTAAACGAACTATCCATTTGGGCTTAACCTCATTAATTTCAGCCGATATAGTAACGACGGTGACAAATAAAGTAAATGAATTATTGATTCGAATTTATGTGTCGAATCTATAAGAAAAGTTGGGCCAGGTAGAACCTCAACCTGGCGCTTGTTAAGGCAGGGTCTTACGCCTGCGGCTGATGTCGGTAGCCGCGCCACCACACCAACAGGTTGAGCAGCGTCACCAGGATGCCGACCAGACAGACACCGTTCCAGCCCGCGTGCTGCCAGGCTGAAGCGGAAATCAGCGATCCGGCCGCTCCGCCGATGAAGTAGCAGGTCATATAACCGGCGGTAAGACGGTTACGCGCATCGGGGTGCACACGATAAATCACCGTCTGGTTAGTAATATGGACACCCTGAACCATCAGGTCGAGCAGCAAAATGCCGATAATCAGAGCCGCGATGGACACCTGTCCGTACCAGATAGCCAGCCAGGAGAGCAGCAGCGCCAGCAGGCTAACGGTGGTGGTCAGGTGAGCCTTGCCTTTATCCGCCAGTGTACCCACCGGGCGAGCGCCTAATGCGCCTGCTGCCCCCACCAGGCCTAACAGACCAATGGTTCCCTCTGAGAAGTGGAAAGGGGCGCCTGCGAGCAGAAAGGCCATTGAAGTCCAGAGAATGCTAAAGCTGGCAAAGGTGAGACAGCCGAGCAGGGCGCGGGTACGCAGTAATTTATTCCGGGCAAAGAGATGGTAAATCGAGCCCAGAATCTGTGGGTAGTTGAGATGATTCTCCTGCTTCAGCTTTGGCAAACCACGCCACAGCGCCAGCGCCAGTATCGCCATCAGCACGCTGGCAACCCAGAATACCGTTCGCCAACCACCAAGCGTTGCCAGTAACCCGGCAACGGTACGCGCCAGCAGGATCCCGAGCAGCAGGCCACTCATCACGGTACCGACTACTTTGCCGCGTTTTTCCGGTGCGGCAAGCGTCGCCGCCATCGGCACTAATAGTTGCGCTACGACCGAAAAGAGCCCGGTGAGGGCGGTACCAAGAATCATCATCCCCAGAGATGTACTGCTGGCGGTAATCAGCATCCCGCCTGCGGCCAGTAGCGTCATGATCACAATCAGTCTGCGACGCTCAAACATGTCGCCGAGCGGCACCAGAAACAGCAATCCTGCGGCATAGCCAAGCTGAGCGGTAGTAACGATAAAGCCCGCCTGGCTGGCGCTGAGCGAGAATGCGCGGGCGATAGCTTCCAGCAGCGGCTGCGCATAATAGTTGCTGGCGACGGCAAGCCCGGTTGCAACGGACATCAGGACAATCAGCGCGGGACTCAGCCCGTGAGATGTTTTGGTCATTGGAGTAAATTATTTTCGTGGTGATTATTATTGATGTTACCAATAATAACGGATGCAGTGGGATTTAAGTGAAATGAATGGTGGCGAGACGTGCGGTTTCTGTGGGGAAGCTGCCCCCTCACCCTAACCCTCTCCCCAAAGGGGAGAGGGAATGATTGTGCACATTGTCAATCTCTGCACAGGTTTTCTCCCTCGCCCCTTTGGGGAGAGGGCCGGGGTGAGGGGAAAGGCGCTGCCCTATTTCTATTTCTGCGCTGCCAGCGCTTCTTTCACCCAGCCATCAAACTGAGCCTGGTGGGCTTTGATCCAGCCATCGACATGACCCTGGATATCACTTTCAGATGCTTTACCTTCATGCATCATTGAGTTCTGGGCGTTAATGTCGGCAACCGGCACTTTCATAATAGAGAACAGCTTCGCCGCCGCCGGGTTTTTCTCGGCCCAGACTTTGTTGGCGACGATATGCATGGTGCTAACCGGGAAGCCATAGTTCGCGCCGTTTGGCAGTTTGGTATCGATATTTTTCTGCTCGCCCGGCAGGGAGGAGAACGGTACCTGCAACCACACCACATCTTTACCAGGTTTCATCACATCGCTGACCCAGTACGGCGTCCAGGTGTAATAAAGCACCGGTTTGCCTTCTTTATAACGGGTGATGGTATCGGCCATCATCGCCGCATAGTTACCCTGGTTGTGGTTGACGGTTTTGGTCAGGCCATAGGCGCCCAGTTGATGGTTAATGGCGGCTTCACAGCCCCATCCTGGGTTACAGCCGGTTAAGTCCGCTTTGCCGTCGCCGTTGCTGTCGAACAGTTTGGCGATTTTCGGATCTTTAAGCTGCTCAATATTGGTGATGTGATACTGATCAGCGGTTTTCTTGTCGATCAGATAACCCTGAGCCGCGCCGTTCACGAACACGCCTTCGCGGTAAAATTTCTTGTCGCCACCGGCGGCGGCATACATATCATCGTGCAGTGGTTGCCAGTTCACGGCAGTGAAGGTGGAGTCGCCGGATGCCAGAGAGGTATAGGCTACGTTGTAGTCGACTTCATCAGGCTTTTTCACGGTGTAGCCCAGCTTTTCCAGCGCGCGGCTGACCAGCAGAGTCTGGAAGGTCTCTTCCGTAATGGTGCTCTGAATGGGCTGAACGGTGATGCCCTTACCCGGCAGGTCTGCCGCGAAGGTGCTGGTGGAAGCGAGGGTAGCGAAGGCTGTGGCTAAAATTATGCGATGTCTCATCGTTGTTCCTTTTATATGTGTAAGGTGCGGTGAGCCCGGCGCATGGCGCGCCGGGTAAAACGAGATTACTTACTGAAAGGGCGGGTCAACAGACCCAGCGGGCCGGTGGTGTACCAGCGGCGGTTGCCACGGCTACGGGAGTCACGGCCTACGGCTTGTGTCAGGCGGTCGAGGATAATCGCCAGAATGACGATACCGACGCCGCCAACGGTGGCGAGACCCATATCAAGGCGGCCAATACCGCGCAGAACCATCTGCCCCAGGCCGCCGACGGCGATCATCGAGGCGATAACCACCATCGACAGCGCCAGCATCAGCGTCTGGTTCACACCTGCCATAATGGTCGGCATGGCCAGCGGAAGCTGGACTTTAAACAGCATCTGGCGCGGGCTGGCACCGAACGAGCGCGAGGCTTCAATCAGATCCGCCGGAACCTGGTTAATCCCCAGAATGGTCAAACGCACAATCGGCGGCAGGGCGAAGATAATCGTCACCACGACCCCCGGTACGTTACCGATACCGAACAACATAACGATGGGTACCAGATAAACAAACGCCGGGGTTGTCTGCATGGCATCGAGCAGCGGACGAATAATTTTTGACGCCCGCGGACTCCGCGCCAGCCATATCCCCAGCGGTAGACCGATGATGATACAGAACAGTAAGGCGGTCAGAACCAGCGCCAGAGTCACCATCGCCTGCGACCAGGCGCCGATAGCGCCAATAGCAATCAGCGACACCAGCGTCGCGACGCCCATACTGAGGCTCGACATCTGCCAGGCGATCAGCGCAAAGACGATTATTGCAACGGGGGCCGGCATGCCCAACAGCAGTTGCTGGAAGGCGCTGAGGATGTAATCGATAGGTACGCGGATGCCCTGGAAAACCGGGCGGAAGTGCAGCACGACCCAATCGATCCCGTGTGTAACCCAGCTATCCAGCGGGATCAGCGTCTTGTGGAAGGGATCCAGAATGTTGAAATGTTCCGGCTGCGGCGCGGGAGCGCTGTTCAGCCAGTCTGCTGTACCACCGCCGTCGGCAGGCGCGCTGCCCCAGGCGTCGGCGGATTGTGCGGCATTATCTGCCGCTGGTGCGGTATCCCACGGATTAGTTTGATCAGCCATTGTTCGTCACCTCGCGATCTAAAGCCTGAAGAAGCATGCGTTTAGAAATAACCCCAACGTATTGCTGCTCTTCACCGACAACCGGTACCGCGCACGGTGCCTGGCCGACGTGAGAGAGCAATTCGCTGAGCGGCGTTTCTGCGTCAACGACTAATGGCGGGTCTAACAAGGCGCTTTCAATACCCAGGCCTTCGCTCAGGGCGGCTTTCAGCGTATCAATAGACACAATTCCGACGAATTTATTTCCGCGCTCAATCACATAACCATATTCCCGGTCATCGTCCTGCAATAATTTAAGCGCAGAGCGAGGGCCGAATCCTGGTGTTTTTCGGATAATTCCGGCAGGGCTTCGGCGGGCAATATCTTTGGCGCTAAATACCTGGCTAATATCGACACCGCGGAAGAAGGTGCGTACATAATCATTAGCCGGATTGTTGAGGATTTCATCCGGTGTACCGACCTGGACAACCTCACCATTTTGCATAATGGCAATACGATCGCCAATTCGCATGGCTTCATCGAGATCGTGAGAAATAAAGACGATGGTACGCTGATGTTTGGCCTGTAATTTTACCAGTTCATCCTGCATTTCCGTGCGGATTAATGGATCGAGAGCCGAGAAGGCTTCATCCATTAATAAGATATCCGGGTTAATTGCCAGCGCACGGGCTAAGCCGACGCGTTGACGCATCCCGCCGGAGAGTTCATCCGGATAAGAGTGAGCATAATTTTCCAGCCCGACCTGACGCAGCGCATCAAGCGCTTTTTCCTGGCGTTCAGCCGCCGGCACGCCAGCCAGTTCCATACCAAAGGCGGCGTTATCCACCACGGTCATGTGCGGCATCAGGGCGAATGACTGGAAGACCATCGCAATTTTCTTTCTGCGTACCTCGCGGAGTTCGGCGTCAGAGATTTTGGCGATATCTACGCCGTCAATCAGCACCTGTCCACGGGTTGGTTCAATCAGGCGATTGAGAAGGCGTACCATGGTCGATTTACCGGAACCGGATAATCCCATGATGACAAATATCTCGCCTTCTTCAATGGCCAGACTGGCGTCTTTAACGCCAAGCGATAATCCTGTTTTCTCCAGAATTTGTTCTTTGCTGAGGCCCTTCTCAATATATTTGAATGCGCGCTGTGGATGCTCACCAAATACTTTATAAAGATTTTTAACTTCTAATTTAATTGCCATGCAATAATAGAATTCCCGTTATTTATTTATTTCGATATGATTCCTGATGGAAATAATTACACGGGTATACCCTAACATACTGAGATTCTGTGACAACCCTTGAGACGATTCTGCTTGCCGAAATGGGAGGGGCGAATTGCCGGGGCTTCCCGTGATATAAGGGCTGAGAGCAATTCGAATTTTTCTGATATTTTTACGTCCTTCCACCGTAAATTTCACCTGAAAGCGATAAAATCAGGTGAAATGAAGTGATAAATAACAGTGTAGTAGCCCTAAGAATATTTGTGTGATTAATTGCGCTATTCGTAAAATAATCCGGCAAAAAGTGAGGAATATTTTTGCCGGAAAATGTCATTAAAAGTCCCAATCGTCGTCGGTGGTTTCGACGGCTTTTCCCATCACATAAGAGGAACCTGATCCGGAGAAAAAGTCGTGGTTTTCATCGGCGCCTGGCGAAAGCGCGGCAAGGATCGCCGGGTTCACCTCGGCCATTTCAGCCGGGAAAAGCGCTTCATAGCCCAGGTTCATCAGCGCCTTATTGGCGTTGTAGCAGAGAAACGCTTTTACTTCATCAACCCAGCCACTTTCGGCATAGAGCGCCTCGGTATAAGCCAGTTCGTTATCATAGAGATCCATTAACAAATCCAGGGCGAAATGCTTCAGCGACTCACGCTCCTCTTCGCTGACTTTCTCCAGCCCTTTCTGATACTTATAGCCAATATAATAACCGTGCACCGCTTCATCACGAATAATCAGGCGGATGAGGTCGGCGGTGTTGGTGAGTTTACCGCGGCTCGACCAGTACATCGGTAGCCAGAATCCGGAATAGAAAAGAAACGACTCCAGAAATACGCTGGCGATTTTCTTCTTCAGGGGATCATCGGCCTGATAGCGCTCCAGCATCAGGTGCGCTTTTTTCTGTAACGGCGCGTTCTCTTCGCTCCAGGCGTAAGCGGCGTCCACGTCTTTCGTCTGACAGAGCGTCGAGAAAATTGAGCTGTATGAACGGGCATGCACCGCTTCCATAAAGCTGATATTCGACATTACCGCTTCTTCGTGGGGCGTCAGTGAGTCAGGCATCAGCGACGGCGCGCCCACGGTATTTTGAATGGTGTCCAGCAGCGTCAGCCCGGTGAATACGCGAATGGTGAGTTGCTGCTGAGCGGGCGTGAGGCTCTGCCATGCCGGAATATCATTGGACAGCGGTACTTTCTCCGGTAGCCAGAAATTGCTGGTCAGGCGGTTCCATACCTCCAGATCTTTATCATCCTGAATCTTGTTCCAGTTGACAGCGCTGACGTGCGATAAACGGTTCATCCTTTTCTCCTTACAGCGCGCAGGATACGCAGCCTTCAATTTCCGTACCTTCCAGCGCAAGCTGGCGCAGGCGAATGTAGTAGAGGGTTTTGATCCCTTTCTTCCATGCGTAAATCTGCGCTTTGTTGATATCGCGCGTGGTGGCGGTATCGGGGAAGAAGAGGGTCAGCGACAGCCCCTGATCAACGTGGCGCGTCGCTTCGGCGTAGGTGTCGATAATCTTCTCCGGGCCAATCTCATATGCGTCCTGGTAGAGCGCAAGATTATCGTTATTCATAAAGGGCGCAGGATAGTAGACACGCCCGGTTTTGCCCTCTTTGCGGATTTCCACTTTTGACACAATTGGGTGAATACTTGATGTGGCATGATTGATATAGGAAATTGACCCCGTCGGCGGAACAGCCTGTAAATTCTGGTTGTAGAGGCCATAACACATCACCGCTTCGCGTAACTGCCGCCAGTTTTCGTGGCTCGGCAGGATAACGCCAGAACGCTGGAAGAGGGCGCGAATGCGCGCATGTTTCGGCTGCCAGTCACCCTCCAGATATTGCGTAAAATATTCGCCGCTGGCGTAGCGGGACGTTTCAAACCCGGCAAAATGTTCCCCGCGTTCACGCGCGATGAGCATCGAGGTGTGCAACGCGTGCCAGGTCACGGTGTAGAAGTAGAGGTTTGTGAACTCCAGTGCTTCCGGGCTGCCGTAAGCGATGCCTTCCCGCGCCAGATAGCCATGCAGGTTCATCTGCCCAAGCCCGATGGCATGGGACGCCGCGTTACCCGCTTCAATGGATGGCACCGAACGAATGTGGCTCATATCGGAAACGGCCGTCAGGCCGCGGATCGCCGTTGCGATGGTCAGGCCAAAATTGGGTGAATCCATGGCGTGTGCAATATTCAGTGAACCGAGATTACAGGAGATATCATGGCCGGTAGTCGCGTAATCGAGGTTGTCGTCATAGGTTGACGCACTGTTCACCTGCAAAATTTCCGAACACAGGTTGCTCATGTTAATGCGCCCGGCAATGGGGTTGGCACGATTTACCGTATCTTCATACATGATGTACGGATAGCCGGACTCAAACTGGATCTCCGCCAGCGTCTGGAAGAAATCCCGCGCATTGATGTATTTTTTGCGCACTCCCGGGTTCGCTTCCAGTTCGGCGTACATCTCGCTGATGGCGATATCGCCAAAAGGCTTGCCGTACAGGCGCTCGACGTCATAGGGTGAGAAGAGCGCCATCTCAGCATTCTCTTTCGCTAAGCGGAAAGTGATATCAGGAATGACCACCCCGAGCGAGAGCGTCTTGATACGGATTTTCTCATCGGCATTTTCCCGTTTGGTATCAAGAAAACGCAGAATATCCGGATGATGGGCATGCAGGTAAACCGCCCCTGCGCCCTGGCGCGCACCGAGCTGATTGGCGTATGAAAACGCATCTTCCAGCATTTTCATGACCGGAATAACGCCGGAAGACTGGTTCTCAATACGCTTGATTGGCGCGCCTGACTCACGCAAATTCGACAGCAAAAAGGCGACGCCGCCGCCGCGTTTAGAGAGCTGTAACGCTGAATTTACCGCGCGGCCAATGGATTCCATATTGTCCTCAATGCGTAACAGGAAGCAGGAAACCAGCTCGCCGCGCTGCTGTTTGCCGCAGTTGAGAAAGGTGGGCGTGGCCGGCTGGAATCGCCCGGACAGCATCTCATCGGTTAACTGACAAGCGAGCGCTTCATCGCCCTGCGCGAGGGTCAATGCCACCATGCAAACGCGATCGGCGAAGTGCTCCAGATAACGCTTACCGTCGAAGGTTTTTAAGGTGTAGCTGGTGTAGAACTTCCATGCGCCAAGAAAGGTCTGGAATCGAAAACCGCTGGAGTGCGCGTGCTTAAACAGCGCAATGACAAAGGGCCGTGGATAGCGCTTCAGAACGGTTTCATCGTAATAGCCCTCCGCGACCAGCCAGCGCAGGCGCTCCTCTTCATCAGTAAAGTTAACGCTATTTGGCTGAACGTGTGCGATCATAAAAGCATCAACGGCTTCATGGTCTTTTTCAAACTGAATCTGCCCGTTACGGTCATACAGATTCAGCATCGCGTTCAGGGCATGATAATCAGGCGTAACCTGGGTTATAGGTTCTGCGGTTGTCGTTGCCAAAATTCGCTCACTCCTTTTCGCACGGTATCGATATCGTGTTGCGTGCCCATCAGCTCAAAACGGTAGAGCCAGGGAATCTGACATTTTTTAGCGATCACCGCGCCCGCGCGGCCATACGCATCGCCAAAGTTTCGGTTTCCGGCGGCAATCACGCCGCGGATCAATGCCCGGTTCTGCGGGTCGTTTAAAAAGCGGATCACCTGACGCGGTACCGAGCCTGCCGTACCGCCTCCGCCATAGCTGGGCAGCACCAGAATATAAGGCTCGTCGGCCTGGATACGCTCCCGTTCATCCAGCGGAATGCGGATCGCAGGCAGCCCGAGGCGCATCATAAAGCGGTGCGTGTTCTCAGAGCTGCTGGAGAAGTAGACGAGGCGGCTCATGCGTGAGCGGCGATAGCATCGGGGCGTAGGCGGTTGATCATATCCGGGCGGAACCCTGACCAGCGGGTGTCACCGGCGATGACCACCGGAAGCTGACGAAAACCCTGCTCACGCAGCGTATCGGCCATCTCAGGATGCTGGTCGAGATTCACCATCTCAAAATCAAAGCCGCGACTCTCCATTGCCCGTTTGGTAGCGTGACACTGGATACAGTTATTACGAGTGTAAATAGTAATGCGCATGATTCGTATTTCCATTTAAAATGATAATAAGGCGCAGTTAAGAGCGTCGGTTGTGGCGTGATTACCTGAAAGGAATACTAGATGTAGTTTTTGGAAAGTTCAACCATACAATATATAGATATTTAAACAAAAAAAGCCCTCTGCGCATGAGACACAGGGGGCCGGAAGCTTTTGCCTAAAATTACATGCGCATAGCGATAGCGAGGCGGTTGAAAGCGTTCATCAGGCTGACAGCGAAGGTCAGGTCGCTGATTTGCTCTGCGCTAAAATGCGCCTGTAGCGGATGGTAAACGCTATCCTCCGCATGATGCTCGGCGATATGCGTGACATCTTCTGCCCAGGCCAGCGCCGCGCACTCCGCTTCGCTGAAGTGGGTGCTTACTCTCCAGCCAGCCAGAGCATCCAGCTTCGTCTGCTCTACACCCGATTTCCTCAGCGCTTTACTGTGCATCTCCAGACAGAAGGCGCAACCGTTGATCTGCGACACGCGTAGGTAGACCAGCTCCAGCAGGGCGCGATCCAGCGAACTTTTTTCCAGGGCCAGGCTCGCCTGAACCATGCCTTTGTAGACTTCGGGGCTTAATTCGTAATAGGGCTGGCGCAGCAGGGTTGTCATATCGTCTCTCCTCGTTTTTGTTGCAGGAAAGATAGCACTATAATGGTATGAGTAAGATGACCATATTGTGAGTAAAAAAGCAGACCATAATGCAAAACGAAGGGCCGCGTTATCGGCAAATTGCCTGGCAGTTAAAAACGGCGATTGAAGAGGGAAAGCTGGGCGCTGGGCGTCGGCTACCCTCCAGTCGGGTCTACGCTCAGGAGTTGGGCGTTTCGCGCGTGACGGTAGAAAATGCCTATGGCGAGCTGGTGGCACAGGGCTGGCTGGAGCGGCGTGGTCAGGCAGGAACATTTGTCAGTGAACATCTGACGCTTAAACCCGTCGCCGTGGAACCGACCTGGTTTGGTGGCGAAGAGCCGCATCCTCAGCCGTTTCAATTGGGATTACCCGCGCTGGATCTCTTCCCACGCGCGTTATGGGCAAGAATGATGGGGCGACGGCTGCGAACCCAGACCCGTTTTGATCTGGCGCTGGGCGATGTGTGCGGCGAGATGGCTTTGCGTCAGGCAATTGTTGAGTATCTCCGACTTTCGCGCAGTATCGAATGTTTGCCAGAGCAGGTGTTTATCACCTCCGGTTATGCCGCCTCGATGAGTTTGATTCTCCGGGCGCTGAACGGCCAGGGGCAGGGAATGTGGGTGGAAGATCCTGGTTTCCCGCTTATCCGCCCGGTGATAGCCCGGGAAGGCATCACCCTGCATCCTATCCCCGTAGATAACGAAGGTATGAATGTAGAGTGGGCACTTGCTAACGTGTCGGATGCCCGTTTTGCGCTGGTTACTCCCGCCCATCAAAGCCCGTTGGGTGTGGCGCTGTCTCTGCCGCGCCGCCGGCAATTGCTGGACTGGGCAATGCATAATCAGGCATGGATCATTGAAGATGACTATGACAGTGAGTTTCGCTATCAGGGCAAACCGTTGCCGCCGTTGAAAAGCCTGGATGCGCCGCAGCGCGTAATTTACGCCGGAACCTTTAGCAAGGCGATGTTCCCCGCGCTGCGCACGGCCTGGCTGGTGGTACCTTTACCGCTGGTGGGGGCATTTCGCGAGCTGGTGCGGCAGATTGCCTGCCCGGTGCCTATTCCTGGTCAACAAACGTTGGGCGATTTTATTCGGGAAGGCCACTTCTGGCGCCATCTTAAAAAGATGCGTGTGCATTACGCCCGGCGGCGACGCTGGCTTGAAGAGGCGCTATTGGCTCAGGGTTTTGATGTGGTGGCACAGCAGGGCGGTATTCAGTTGGTGGTGAATATTTCCGGCGACGATCGCCGGCTTGCCGCTCAGGCGCGTGCGGCCGGGCTGGCGGTTCAGGCAATCAATGACTGGCGGATCGCGGGCAGAGGCACTCCGGGGCTTATCATGAGTTTTACTAACATTGTGTCGCAGAATATGGCGAATGAACAGGTGGCGGCATTGAGGCGAGCACTTACGTAAAAACCCCGGCGGATAAAAGCCGGGGCGCAGACGCGTAGCCGTTCAGAACGTTATCTTACTGTTTTCCGATACGGCGCATTTATTATCTTCACATATCCACTTCAATTATCGACGCAAACTTAATAATGCGCCAATAAATATCCCTACGGCGGCCACCGCGCCTAAACTTTGCCACGGTTTATCTCGCACATAGGTGCTGGCGCAGTTCAGGTAATCGCAAGCGGCCTGCTGTGAACGGCTGCGGCCATGCAGTCTGGCGCGAGACTCCTTCAACAGCGCCTGTGCTTTGCGGCGTGCGGCTTCGGCTTCGCCTTTTGCATCGCTACCCCAGCTTTTCAGTACATCCTCAAGACTGTCGGCTAACTGATTGACTTGATCCTGAATATCCTGAGTCTCATCAACAACGTCATTGCGGCCAAATCGATTAGGCATGTGCTTCTCCTTTTAAGTGGGGACGGAATTAAGTGTAGGCAAAATTTTTATCCTTTGGAGTTAATCACAAGGAATTGACGCGTTTGTGGATTTTTCTGAAAGCGAGGTTAATGCTGATTACTGTAAGGTGGCGGTGCAGTAAAAAGATGACGAGGAAAAAATAATGTATTTACGACCTGACGAGGTGGCGCGCGTTCTTGAAAAAGTGGGCTTCACTGTGGATGTAGTAACCCAGAAAGCTTACGGCTATCGCCGTGGGGAAAATTATGTATACGTGAATCGCGAAGCGAGGATGGGGCGCACAGCGTTAGTTATCCACCCGGCGTTAAAAGAGCGGAGTAATTCTCTGGCGGAGCCGGCTTCTGATATAAAAACCTGCGATCACTACCAGCAATTTCCTCTCTACTTAGGTGGCGATGAACAACAGCATTACGGCATTCCGCATGGCTTTAGTTCACGTATTGCGCTGGAGCGTTATCTGAACGGCCTGTTTGGCGACGTTCGCTAAGAGAGCGACTGGCGTGGGCCAGTCGCTACGCATTATGCTTTTGCCTGGGTGTACTGGCTAACACGGAACAGGCGGCGGCAGAAGTCCAGGAAATAGCCATACACCGCACCCATCACCATAGAAACCACGATATTTGAGCTGACGGCCGCGGCAATCTGATGCCAGTCTGCGCCAATGGTCAGCAGAATCACGACATATACCGGCGACTGGAAGGTGACATAAGCCAGCGTGTCGGCCAGATTTTTCACCCACCCGGCCGGGCTGATACGACGAGCCTGGCGCATGATGGCGTCACGGTAGATCCCGTATGGCCAGGCAATAATTATGTTGACCGGCACCGCTAACAGACGAGAAGAAAGAGACTGTTCAAAGGTCATCCCGGAGAGAAAAATTTCAATCATCATGTTCACGACGGAACAGTAGACCACCATCGCAAAAGTGTCTGCTGCTGCGTGACGCAGGCGTGACTGCGCAGAGAACATCGGTATGCTCCTCGAAACGTAACGAAAATCGTCAAAAATGAATGGTTACAGGTGTTTTGGTTTGGTTTTTTATCCGTGTATAGGTTATCTGCCTATCATTAAACTAACAACTAGTGAAATATTTTTATTTATTGCCTTTTTGTCAATAAAATACTCTGTTAGTGAATGCTTTCTGGATTTGGCATTATTTTTGGTTATCTGTTTTATTTATTTTATTTAAAATCAATGAGTTGTATTTTCATCTTTTCGGGCTGATAGCTGAGGCGACCGGAGGAACTGCGACGTCATCATAACTGATGGTTTTTTTGTGTGATCAGCCTCTCTTTTGGTTTTTTTTATGCTGATAATAGTCATTCGGTGGTGTTTTATTCTGATGTGACTTTTTGTGTTTTATGCGTTTCATATGTGTAATTATTCACTTGTCATTTTGTTAGCAGAGCGTGATGTCATCCGTGATTTATACGCGATTGCCGCATCTGCTATACGAAATATTAATGGTAAGCATTAAGAAATATAAATAAATATAAGAATGCTGATGTTGGGAAATATTCATAAATATTTCATGGGTGGTAATAAAATCAATAATATAATACAATCAGCTACTGAAGTGCCGTATTTTGATTTGAATAAGGATTTTAAACGCTCTATGTCTGTTATGTTACAAAAATTGAATAATATCCGTTCTTTGCGTGCAATGGCGCGAGATTTCTCCATTGACGTTCTTGAAGAAATGCTGGGAAAAGTCAGGATCGTCACTGAAGAAAAAAGAAATGAAGAGCAGTTTGCCGCGCAGCAACGTGCTGAACAGCAAGAAAAAATTAATACCTGGCTGGAATTAATGCAGGCTGACGGAATTTCTCCGGAAGAGTTGGCGGATATGAAAGCGGCACTTGTAACGACGCCGAAAAAACGCGCTACGCGTCCGGCAAAATATCAGTTCACCGATTTCAACGGTGAAGTAAAAACCTGGACGGGGCAGGGGCGTACCCCAAAACCTATCGCACAGGCAATGGCTGAGGGAAAATCACTGAATGATTTCCTGATTTAAGCTAAAGCATGTGAAAGCGGTGAGAATTTTCTCACCGCACTATTTTTAGCAGACGCCAAAATCACCTTCTTCAGTATATGGCGTAACATCTTCAGATTTCAGCGTATATTTTTCACCCTGTTCATTAGCCGCCTGAACCGCTACGATCTGATCGCTGTGTACTTCCAGCACCTTCAGTTTTGGCCCGCCCGCTTTCGGTTGCACAAAATCGCCTGGGGAATACATCGTCACACTCCTGTTCATCTGTTGGGATAATGATATTAGCCTATGTCCGTGTAATGAATTAGTAAACGTTGATAATGTTTATCTACGATTCCACGGCATAACCGCCAGTAGCCGTGCCATACCGCAAAATCCGCTGATCCCGGCGAAGGTAAGCCCTGCACCAACAAATGCGCTCAGCAGGTAGAACGCCTCCGAGACGGTATAGCCCAGTATGCAACCCAGAAGCGTTAAACTACCGGCAACGATTTGTACCTGTCGCATTAGCGGCAGCGGTTGTTTTTTATCTTCCACCGTTTCCAGCCCGGCGCGTTTCCAGGCCTGGAGCCCTCCTTCCATTATTTTGACCTCGGCGGGAGCCGCTGCGGCCACCAGGCGTTCACTATTGCTACGAGTACGATTCCCGGACTGGCAGTGATAGATAACACTATCGCCTGCTTTTACCGGTAGCGTCGAGCCGCTCTCAATGGCGCTTAACGGAAATAGCCTGGCCTGTGCAATGTGTTCTCGTGCGTGCTCATCCGCATCACGAATATCAATCAGCATCGCGCCGTCACGGATAAGCTGCATTGCCTGTTGGGGAGATATTATCTCAGGTCTGTTCATTTTATTGCCTCCTGCAGGGTTCATCCTATCCTGGAGTAAATGCAAAAAAATAACCATAGATAATGCAGTGATGATGATGCCGGGGAGACGGCTACCGCGAGTGGCATTATATAATCTATGGTTAATTTTCTTAGGGCGATCATTATTTATCCACGTTATAGCTATGGTTAATATGTATTCTAAGAATATTCTTAGTTAATGTAAATGTTGAAAGCTTGTGGGTATAAAATTCCAGCAAGAAAGATTGATTTTTTGTTAATTATTAAAGTTTGTTAATGATGGTGTTAAATTGCATGGCGTTATGTGGGGGTGAGTGATGTTAAGTGGTGTCCAAAATGCAACATTGTGGATTTATTTGCCCATCACTCAGTCTTTGGGTAATTTATTTAACGCATTCTCTACATAATTTGTTGTTGCAATTAATGCTACTGCCGATATCATTTATTCGCAGACCTAATACATTCAGCGGGTCTGCTACTCCATAAAGTCGATATTCTACCCCAGAGAAACATGCGGGAGATTAGAGACCATGCAAAATATCCTACAGATGGAACGACGATAAACTTCAACACGGAAGAACTGGCGCTATATGCCACAGGTTTGCTGCCTGGCATATACCGCATTGGATAGCCGTTAAAGAAGAGAGAAATAACAATGAAATCGCAGTTCCGTATTATGGCCGTTTTCGTCGCTGCTCTGGCATCAGGTACCGCATTTTCCGCGAATGCTGATGGCATGAGTACAGTTTTGGGCTCCGGTGACGGCGCTCAGGGGGCTGGTGGGCAGGTTAATTTCAGCGGTGAAATCACCGATGCTGCCTGTGATATCGTCAGCGAAAGCACGAATCAGAACGTCGATCTGGGCAAGTGGGCGAGCAGCTACTTTAAAGCCACTGGTACCGAAACCACAAAAACGCCTTTCCATATTAAAGTTAAAGATTGCCCACAATCCGTCAGCAAAGTATCCGTGCTGTTTGATGGTCAGAAAGATTCCGCTGAGAGCGATCTGCTGGCGGTGACTGGCGGCGCGACCGGCGTTGGGATCCAGTTGATTGAAGCAGATGAATCCACCGAAGTTCCCCTGGGTGTTGTGTCTAAAGAGTATCCGATCGATGCCGGTGCCGATGGTGCTGATGGATCGGCTGATTTGACCTTCTATGCTAACTACCGTGCGACAGCCGATAAAGTTAAGGCTGGTAAAGCTGACGGCGTTGCTAATTTCGAAATGGTCTACAACTAAGTTCTCTCTGAGCGGGAGCCTCTCCTGCTCAGTGTTTTTCCTTCGTTTCTTTTAACTAATGATTGCTATTTATGACACGTTTAACCACGAGTGTTGCTATTTATTTTTTACTGGTTTCGACCATTGCACAGGCTGGCGTCGTCGCGGGTGGAACTCGCGTGGTATATCAGGAAGGGAAACGTGAAGCTTCTATTTCGGTAACTAATGCCGACACCCATACGCCTTATCTGGTGCAATCCTGGGTGGAAAATTTTGCTGATAATGATAAACGGCCAGTTCCCTTTATTGTCACGCCGCCACTATTCCGTCTTGATCCTGAAAAGAGAAATATGCTCCGCATTAGCTTTACCGGGATGGAATTACCGCACGATCGTGAATCGGTATATTGGCTGAATATTAAGAGTATTTTACCATCGCAAAAAGGCGATGTGAACAAGTTACAAGTTAATATTAAGTCTAAGTTTAAGATTTTTTATCGTCCGAATAACCTGAGCGTTGACCCTTCTGACGCATGGCAGAAGTTACAGTTTCATGCCGAAGGTAATCGCCTGACGGCGAAAAACCCTACCCCCTACTTTATCTCGCTGTTTTCTCTGACCGTGGGTGGCAAAGAGGTGAAAGAGCCTGGGATGGTTGCGCCGTTTTCATCACACTCCTGGCCTGTTAGTGGCGCAGGTACGGTGAAGTGGCGTGCAATCAACGATTTCGGCGGCATCACTGACGCCACCCAGCAGTAATGTGCCAGACTCCGCCTGCGCATCAGCACACGCCAGTCGCTAAAGCTCTGCTGTTGGCGACGATGCCGACCGTACTGTTTCTGCTTTGCCATCATCGACTGGCACTGGCTGATGACTATTTTGATCCGGCGGCGCTGGAAGTAACCGATCCGCAGCAGAAGACGGCTGACCTGCACTATTTTGAGAAGAATGGCGGCCAGCAACCGGGTACTTATCCGGTGACTATCTGGCTTAATAGCCAGCAGGTCGGGCAGGGCAATGTCACTTTTGTCGATGACAACGGCACGTTGCAGCCGCTGTTAACGGCTGCGCAACTGGCGGAGTACGGCGTCAATGTCAGCGCCTTTTCCGCGTTCAATACCCTTCATGAGGGCGAGGCGTTTTCTCAGGTGGCGCGCTTTATTCCTGATGCCAGCAGTAAGTTTGACTTCAGCGAACAGCGCCTTGATATCAGTATTCCACAGGCCGCGATGAATCTTCAGAGTCGGGGGTATGTGGATCCGGCTCGCTGGGATGATGGTGTACCTGCTGCGTTTGTGAACTACAACCTGAGTGGGTCGCAAACGCAGTATGATGACAGCGAGCATAATTCTAACTATTTAAACTTACGCAGCGGCATCAATGTTGGTGCATGGCGTCTGCGTAACGTCTCATCCATGCAGTACGATAAAACCAGTCACTGGCGCTCGCAGAGCACTTATTTGCAGCGGGATGTAAAGTCGCTGAAAAGTCTGCTGCGCATAGGCGATACTTACACCTCCGGTGATGTTTTTGACAGTGTGCAGTTTCGCGGCGTGCAGCTTTTTTCTGACGATGAAATGCTGCCGGACAGCATGCGTGGTTTTGCGCCTATTATTCGCGGCATGGCCCATAGTAACGCCAAAGTCACCGTCACCCAGCATGGCTACGTGATTTACGAAACCTATGTCGCGCCGGGGGCGTTTGCTCTGAAAGATCTCTATCCCACGGCGCAAAGCGGCGATCTTGAAGTCACTATCAAAGAGAGTGATGGCTCCGAACGTAAATTCACGCAGCCTTACTCCGCCATTCCTTTCATGCTGCGCGAAGGGCGAGCGAAGTACAGCATCAGCGCCGGGCATTACCATTCCGGCGTCGAGGGCACGCGTTCGCCGCAGTTTATTCAGTCGACGCTTTTTTATGGATTACCCGCGAACTTCACCCTCTACGGCGGCAGTCAGTTGGCGCAGGATTATCAATCCTGGGCCGCCGGTGTGGGGCACGGCTTTGGCGATTTAGGCTCGGTCGGGGCTGATGTGACCTGGGCGAATACCCGCACGCCATCGGGCAAGCATTACGCTGGTCACTCGATTCGCGTGCAGTACCAGAAAGATGTGGATCTGACGGGAACCACCTTTAACCTCGCCAGCTATCGTTACTCCTCCAGCGGGTTCTACGACTTCAGTGAAGCGAATGAACTGGAGGGTGAAAATGGTCTGGTGGATAACAAACGTAGCCGTGAAGAAATTTCGGTGTCGCAGCCTTTCGGAAGCAGCAGTAGCCTGACGGCATCCGCATACTCACAGAGATACTGGCGCACGGAGCGTCATGATGAGACGGTACATTTCGGGTTTTATAACACCTGGAAGGGGGTCTCGTGGGGCGTGGGCTATTACTACACCAAATCCTCCAGCCATAACAAATCTGACCGTTCCCTGTCGTTTAATCTCAATGTGCCGCTCGGCCAGTGGTTGCCCGGCAGTTCTGTTAGCTATAACACGACGTCGGATAATAGCGGCTATACCTCACAGCAGGTCTCTTTGTACGGCTCTGTGCCGGAGAATCCGAATCTCTACTACACCCTTCAGCAAGGTTATGGCAACAACGGCCAGGGCGCGAACAGCAGCGTTGCTCTGGATTATCACGGCGGATATGGCAGCACGCAGTTGGGCTACCGTCACGATAAACAGAGTAATCAGCTTACCTGGGGCGCTTCAGGGTCGATTGTCGCGCATCCACACGGGATCACGCTCGGTCAGACGACAGGCGACAGTTTTGCCGTTGTTCGGGCGCCGGGCGCGTCGGATGTCGCGATTCAGAACGGGACTAACGTACATACGGACTGGCGGGGCTATGCGGTGGTTCCCACGCTGACTGCGTATCGCAAAAACTACATTACCCTCGATACGGAGTCGATGAAGGATGATACCGATGTCGATATCCAGGGGCAGACGGTTATCCCTGGCGGCGGCTCTGTTGTGATGGCCAGCTACCAGACCCACATTGGCAACCGCGTTCTGTTTACCCTGAAAGATAACCATGGGCCACTGCCTTTTGGCGCGAGCGCGCAGCTACGCAAGGAGAGCGCAGATGATGCCACGCCGGCAAGCGGTATCGTCGCAGACCTGGGGCAGGTCTATCTGAGCGGAGTGCCCGAAGAGGGGATGCTGGATGTTCGCTGGGATGCGGATAACGTCACGCATAAATGCACCCTGCATTTTCATATTTCCGATAACCAACAGCAGAACCCGGTGAAAACAGTCACCGGCCTTTGCCTGTAAAAGAGGGCGATATGCGCCATTGTGACCGTGCGATATTTTTTTTCATCCTGCTGATCGCGGGTTTTTACAGCCATGCTTCTCGGGCGGAATCCTGTATGGCGACCGTCGGGCAGATGACCCTGAATACGGGGAACCTGAGCTATCTCCCAACTTTGCCTGTTAATACCCAAATGACCAGCCAGATAATGGCCAATGGCGATGGTGTGCATTTCACCTGCGACTTACAGGCACCAAAGGCAAGCTGGAAACGGATAGTGTTTCAGCAAATAAATACCGATGGAGCGGGAACGATCATCAATGGGCATCACGTATTTGCCTCTAAGCTTGCAGGCGTAGGTTACTCGGCGGGCTTTCAGTGTAACGGCGGCCCGGTTCGCTATATTGGCGACAGTACCGCGCCAGCGGGGGGCGAGTCGGTCACTGTGTGTGACAGCGATGAACTGCCTGATATGCTCAGCGAACGTGAACTCATCGTTAAGATGTATATCACGTTCTATAAAACGGGCGAGGTCAATTTGGTCGGGGGGAATCATACCAATGTTGAAGCGCAGTCGCATTTTGGTGAGCTTTATATCGAATCGCGAAGCGATACAACGGCCAGCGTGAAGAGCAACCCGGTATCGATCGACCTGGCGGCGCTGAATGTCGATATTGGTGCCGTCGGCAGTTGTCAGGTCAGCACTTCCAGCATTCAGGTGAATATGGGGTCAGTGAATCGGGCAGAATTTAAAGGCAAAGGGCTAACGGCGGGGGCGGCGCATTCGTTTAATATTCCGGTTTATTGCACGGCACCGAGCGATGTCAAAGTGGGGTTCTTTGGCGTAGTGACCGGCGACTCAACGGACACGCTGGCGCTGACGAAGAGCGGCAATGGGGCAACGGGGGTCGGCGTTAAACTGAGCTATGGCAACAACGATGCGTCGGCTCCATCAGCCGGAACATCTGTAAAAATCAATGAAGCCACTAACCTGCCGGTGTTGAAACATGTCACAGCATCCAGCGCGGGGAGCGCGGAGAATGTGAACTTTTCGGCGCAATACGTGCAAACGGAAGGCAGCGTCACGGCAGGCGAGGCAAACAGTATTGTCACTTTTGCGCTGGTGTATAACTAACTGCCCCGGCAACAAAAAAGGCCGCATAGCGGCCTTTTTCCCGGACGAGTAATTACTCAGTCACTTTCTTTTTCAACGACTCTGCGCCTTCTTTGGTCTTATCCCAACCTTTTTCAGCGCCTTCTTTGGTTGCGTTCCAGCCTTTTTCGGTGCCTTCTTTAGTGGCATTCCAGCCTTTCTCAGTGCCCTCTTTGGTCTTATTCCAGGCTTTCTGCGAACCTTCGCTGACTTTGCTGCTCACACTATCGGTCTTGCCTTCAGCGGCATGCTGGGACTTCAGCTTCAGCTCTTCGCCTTGATGCTGCGTTTCATGCAGCTTTTCTTTAGCGGTATTGGCGTTCTCGTGCGCTGCGGCAACGGTATCGTCAGTTGCGTGAGTCGTGGCGGCAAAAACAGGAGAAGCCAGAAGCAGTGCAGATAAAGCGATCATTGTTTTTTTCATAATATCCTCATTTATCGTTATGGCTGTATGAGCTGTATTCAGCATGGCAGAGCGAAACGGCAGATGCATTAGGAATAAACTGTATTTGGATCAACATGTTCTGATAAGCGTCATTTTTACAGTTAAAAATAACCTATTCACGACGCGGATAGATGATATCCAACTGTTGATGATCCTGCCTCTCCGGTAGACGAACTACACTCAGATTTTCTGAGAGGAGAATTATCATGTTAACTGCTAAAAATGTCGTTCAATCCCTTCTGATCCTCACGACTCTTCAGGCCGCGCCTGCCGTTCTGGCGCAAACGCCCGTGCCGCAGCATGTCCTGGCTCAGCAGGCAGGGGGATACCATATTCAGGTGGGAAGTGTACGCGTCACGTCGTTTACGGATGGCAGCGTCGCGCAGGATTTGCACAAGCTTTTGCGGCGTACCACGGTGGCTAAAACCGACGCATTGCTGGATGACAATTTCCAGGCGAATCCGGTTGAGGCGTCTATTAATGCTTTTCTGATTGAGTTGCCGGGGCATCGGGTGCTGGTGGATACCGGCGCGGGGGAACTCTTCGGGCCGGGAAAAGGCGGGCGGCTGATTGAAAGCCTGGCGACGGAAGGTATCCATCCGCAGGATATCACCGATATTTTGCTGACTCACGCCCACTCTGACCATGCAGGCGGTATGGTGAAAGAGGGGAAGCGCGTATTTACTAACGCTACGGTTTACGTGGGCAAACCGGATGTCGATTTCTTCTTTAATAACGACAATCAGCGCAAAACGGGTTACGGGGCTAACTACTTCGAAGTGGCGCAAAAAACGCTGAAGCCCTATCTCGATGCCGGGAAAGTAAAACCTTTCTCCGGCACGACGGAAGTGCTGCCGGGGATCAGCGCTACGGTGCATCCTGGTCACACGCCGGGGTCTGCGTTTTACACGCTTACCAGCGGCGGTGAGAAGATTGTTTTTGTCGGTGATATTATCCATGTGGCCGCCGTGCAGTTCCCGCAGCCAAATATCACGATTGAATATGATGTGAATCAGGATCTTGCCGCGAAGGTCAGACGTGATGCTTTTGCCACTTTTGTTAAAGAGCGCGATCTCATCGCAGCACCGCATTTGCCTTTCCCGGGCTTCGGCCATGTGGCGGCGCAGGGTCAGGACAGCTACCGCTGGGTGCCAGTGACGTACACGAATCGCGCCGGAAATTAGCGCTACCCACCAACGGAACATCACTCATGCGGCGAGCCGTCCAGGGATCGGCCAGCCTGTGATGTCGGCTCGTCTGGTGAGGCTCTTTGGCGAAGCGCTGCCACGTTTTGCCATCTCTTTACACCGCGGCTACCGATGCCGCTTATGACGATTGGCCTGTTCTGGCACCCGCGCCAGCAGAGCGCCCCGGCGACTGTATGGTTACGGGAGCAGATTAAGCAGGTGAGGGGGGGATAAAAAGGATAAACTCCACCCGGAGTTCGCCCTGCGGGGGTGATGAAAAACGTTATGGTCAGAGTGAATAATAAGTGATGTTAAATAAGGTTTGTTACGGTTTGCTGGCACTCTCATTGTGTGCCAGCTTTGGTTTTTTGCACCCTTTTTTAGGATGGTTTTTACTGGTTAATATTGTCACTTTTCTGATCTACGGCGCGGATAAGCTTGCCGCCCGGAGAAGCTGGCAGCGCGTACCGGAAAGAACGTTGCTGGTATTTGGTCTGGTGGGGGGATGGCCTGGCGGCTTAGTGGCTCAACACTTGTTCAGGCATAAGACGCAGAAGCAGCCGTTCAGAAAATGGTTTTTGGCGAGTGTTGTTGTGAATGTGATGGTGCTGGTGGGGGGAGGATATTGGATAGGGTATTTGAATGTCTGAGGCGAGAGATTTGGCTGCCCTCCATCGTATGATTTTAGCTCCGATGAGTTAACTCCGGCGTATTCTGCTTAGCCTGCCAGGGATATTTACTATCCCTGGCACACCTCATATTTATCTGTAAGACATTACCTATGCAATATTTTATAGCACCCATGAAGATGCTAATATAAACGTCTTAGTTCTCATCATACGGAGCTCCTGTTAATAAACTGGTACAAATGAATATGTAACTCGTCGTTTGTTTAGTTAACTTTTGCGCCTGGTTCTGTATCTTTATGATAATTAAAGAAAATTTACGATAACGAAACTTGCGTACAATGTCTTAAACGCTATGCTTGTTAATCACTGCTTTAAATTATATATGGACTGTTTATTACGGTTTTATTTATAGCCAAGGCAGTGAGCAATCGGGTGAGTTTAATAAAGCTCTAACGAAAGTATTAGCCTCAATGTGATTACATTTGTGTGTTTTCTAAACGCAGGAATGGTATTGCATGTCATATGGATAAAAATATGCACTACGTTAGATTTCGAAAAAAACCTCTTGCAATGATGGTATCTTGTTCTTTATTACCTTTCTCAGTATTTTCAGCCGATATTGAAATTGCAGATAAAGAAAACGTCTCGGCTATATGGTCATTTAACCAGTCGGTTATTGCTCCGGCGTCAACAATTAAAACCGCAAATGGTAACATCACTGTTAATGGAAGTGTCACGGTTGACAGCAGTAAGATCTCCTCAGCCCTGGCAAAATATATCATCTATACTCAAGGATCTACTATCAATCTTGGGCAGGATTCCACGATTAATTCGGCAAATAGCGCAAACATCATTACTGTCGAAGGCGGTGGTAGGGTCATTGCCAGCGATATTGATATTATTGGTACTGAAGGCAATTACGCCGGTGCAATGGGAAAAATGTATGGCATTAATACCATCGCCCCAAATGATAACGCCAGTGGTACTTTTCTTGATTTCTCCGGGCTCACTCGCCTGACACTGAATAATTTTACCGGTGATGTCGTAGGGATAATGGCTGAATGTGCCGCGGGTATAGCCTGTAATACCAGTCAGGATATTAATTTACAGTTGGAAAATATCGGGCTTAATGTTGCCGCCAGTGAGAACGCGACCGGCATTGAGGCTAGCGGGCAGAATATCGCCTTCAATGAATCTTCCATCGTTATCGACAGCGAAGGTATTAATTCGGTAATTAACGGGCTGGTGGCAGATAATGGCGTTATACAGGCGAGCGGCTATACCGATCTCACGGTATCGGGGAATGGCATATTAACTGCGGTTTCTGCCAGCGGCGAGCAGGCTAATATCGATTTACAGGGGGGAACCGCTATAACGTTATATCGCTATCAGGATGGCGAACAGGGCGCGACAGGGATCGTTGCGAATGACGGTGCTGCTGTGCATCTGAGCGATAGCTGGATAACGCTGTATAGCAATGCCGCCGTTACCGACACAGACCGTTTTCTTGTGGCACAGAATAGCCTCGGCGATACCGCTTCACATATCCAGGTCGACGGCGCTTTTACAGCCGCTATCGACAGCGCATCCGTAAAACCTGCTTCCGCTATTTATATTGGCGCGGAAGGCAACAGCACCATCAATCTGAATGGCGACGTGACCTTAGGCGATCTGCGTAATGCTGATATCGCGACCGCATTTCTGGCGCAAGAGAACGGCCAGATTACCATGAAAGATCAGAAGTTAACTGCCTGGGGAAATATCATCGCCGATGATGGCGCGATTGAATTAGTTACTGCGGATAATTCATATCTTTACAGCACGCTCTCAACGCTGAATGGCGGTACCGTTAATCTCTCGTTGAATGGGTCAAACAGTGTCTGGGATATGACCGGTAATTCAACGCTCTCCAGTCTGGCGCTGAGCGGTGGACAAATTAACTTTTTGAACGAATCTTCATCGGAGTTTAAAACCCTGACGGTAGACGGCGATTACAACGGCGACGGAGGCACATTGCTGATGAACGTCACGCTAAACGGTGATAGCGATTCGCCGGGGGACAAGATGATCGTTACCGGGGATAGCAGTGGTGCAACCAACGTAAAGTTCAATAATATCTACGGCCATGGCGAGCATACTGATAGGGGGATCGAATTGATCACCATCGCAGGTGCTTCAGATGGACAGTTTGCTCTGGATCGCCGGGTTGGTATCGGACTGTATGACTATGCCCTGGTGCAAAAAGGACAAAACTGGTATCTGAGCAACAGCGTGGACGATATCACAACTGGAGAAACTGAGGCGCCCGCCTCTGAGACGGAAACGGACGAAAACGAGTCCGCTACCGGCGATACTCCGGCCAATCCGTCGCCGCCGGAAGACGCAGGCGATACGCCGACTGCTCCGGAAACGGCGGAAGAAGCAGGCGATACCCCGGTTGCTCCGGAAACGGCAGAGGAAGCAGGCGATACCCCGGCTGTTCCGGCGACACCGGAAGATGCTGGTGCAGGCGATGAGACTAACAATGTCGTCAACGATGACACGCCCGCTCAACCTGCCGAAGAGGGAACGGGAAACAGCAATACAAGCGACAGCCGCTATGATTACGCAAAGGTCTACCGTCCTGAGAGTGGCAGCTATATCGCCAACATTGCTGCCGCCAACACGCTTTTTATGACGCGTCTGCACGATCGTCAGGGTGAGCACACATGGGCAGATCCCGTCACTGGTGAGCGCCACAGCACGACAATGTGGATGCGCAACAGCGCTTCACACAATCGTTTCGAGGAGGCTGGCGGCCAGCTTATTAGTCGTAGCAATAATTACACGCTGCTGATAGGGGGAGATGTCGGACGCTGGAGCACAACCGGGCAGGACAGCCTGCGTTTTGGCCTGATGACAGGCTACAGCAGAAGTAATAGCCATTCCCGCTCTCAAATCACCGGATATACCTCCCGTGGGAAGGTTAATGGTTATAGCGCGGGGCTCTACGCGACCTGGTTTGCCAACGAAGAGACGCGGGAGGGGGCGTGGGTCGACAGTTGGATGCTCTATAACTGGTTTGACAATGAAGTTTCCGGCCATCAGATGCGCACTGAAAAATACCGTTCGCGCGGCATTACGGCCTCGCTGGAGGCAGGTTATGCCCTGCCAGTCGGCAGTTCGGAAAACTTCAGCTATTGGCTGGAACCACGGGGGCAGGCTGTGTTGATGAACGTCAAAGCCGACGATTTGACTGAAGAGCAGGGAACCCGAGTCAGCAGTACAGGCGACGGAAATGTGATGACCCAACTGGGCGTTCGCGCCCTGATGAAGGGAAAACCAGAAAAAGGGATATCCGACAAGGTTAAGTTTTACGTTGAATCCAACTGGATACATAACACACGAGCGTTTGGCGTAAGGATGAATGGCGAAAAGAACACCATACAGGGCAGTCAAAATCAGCTTGAAGCGCGTGTAGGGGTTGAAGGGCAAATGAGCGATCGGCTGGCGCTGTGGATCGATGCCGGGCATCAGATCGGGCAAAACAAGTACAGTGAAAGCCGGGGAACATTGGGGATTAAATATCAGTTTTAACCTCTGCAGGTAATGTGTTTTACGGCGTCATGGGACTCATGATGCCGTATTTATTGTTTTCATTATCGTCAGATTTTGCGAGACAAATTGAAGGCAGCTTGAATTTATTAAGCGGGGGATAACTTCCACCTGGAATCAGCGATATCAGTCAATGCAAATGAACCAGGGTCAGAACCCGGTTTCCCAGAAACGCATACCAGCCCTTAAAGCGAAACCCCGCCTCATATTCATGATTAAGTGTGTGCGTCAGGCTGAAAGTAAACTGCTGCAAGTGGGGATCAATCTCGTGCAGTTCAACACTGTGAAAATCCAGGTGCGGTTGAAACTCGGGCGGGAAAGCCTTATAGGCACTTTCTTTAGCCGAAAAAAGCAGCGGCAGAATGTGGTCAGAAGATAAATCACGGGAGTTGGCCAATGTATCAATTTCTCTGGCAGAGGCAATACGCTGGCTTATTGTATCAAGAGCTATTTTCGGTGATAGTGATTCAATATCTATTCCGACCTGGCCATGGTGCATTTTGATAACGGCGGCTGAAGCAAAATTGCGATCGTGAGAAATTGCCCCACGATAGGAAGAAGGCCAGGAGGGGGCTCGATTATCCGCCATCAGCGGCGCCCGTAGCGAGATATCGAAATTCTGCAGTAATTTTTGAGCGCCAATCCGCCCAGCAAGATATTCAGCCCGACGCTGTTCTGACGCGTTCACCAACCTGCGCGGAAGCGGTACATCATAAATTCGAAACTCATCGTCCAGCGCGCCGTCCCAGGCGAAACGCAATACGGTGAAATGGATGTAATCGGGTAAGCCTTTCATTATCTGTTGTGTTTGATACCAGCAAATTTTCATGGTTACTCCGCGGATTTACACATCAGATAGCGATGGAATGGTAAACCATTGAAGCAGCGAAGCTCGCCATCGCCAGCGACAATCCGCGATAAAAAAACATCGGCCATAATCGTGATTGCTGCAGGCCTTGCCTGGCAATCCCCTTCCCACAGGCAACCCATATAAAAGAGAGAGGCAATAGCGCGACAAAAACACTCAGCATGGCGGCAGTGAAAGCCTGAAGCTCTCTGAAAGCAATTGAAGGAATGATATATGTCGCAAAGACGAATGATTTAGGGTTAAACAACGTGGTAATAAATATGGTTTTCATTTCAATGTTCGCTGGTTGAGTTTGTAATGAAAAGCCCCAGACTTTAACGGCCAGCCAGGCGACATAGAATGCTGATAATAATTTAATAATACCGAGTAAAAACGTGCCATGTTGAGCTAAAACACTTACAATAACGCCCCAAAAGGTGATTGCACAAAAGTATCCTCCCCATTCGGCAATGATCATTTTTATACTTGGCCTGATACCGCAGGTGTATCCTGAGAAAAGGAGGAGAGTATTGGTTGGGCCGGGCATTACAAGCAACAACATGCCAGAAACCATAATTTTAATGCAGTCATTCAGTAACATTTCAACCTCTGATACATTAACAAATGAGAAAAATCAGACTGATAACCCGCGTTTAAATTCATGTGTCACTTTTAAAGCTATTTTCTTCCTTAAATGTTAATATGCTACTAATTTTATCCCGACAGTGAAGATTAAAAGATGAGTAATGCACAACAGAGCGATCGCTTAAAAAAAACGTACACCAACATTGGTAATAACGTAAAACAGCTACGAATAGCTCGAAATCTTTCACTTAATGAGCTAGCCAAACTTTCCGGCGTCTCCAAAGCTACGCTGTCCACGCTGGAATCGGGCGGCTCTAATCCTCGTGTAGATACACTGGATTCTATCGCCAGCGCGCTAAGGCTTACATTAGGCGATCTGCTCGGTAATAATAACGAGCGCTATCCCTATATTGAAAAAAATGCTGACTACAAAGGTGATTATTCCCAGGTAATGAAGTTTCGCATAGGCCAGGGAAACATCACTGAAATATGGCATTTACAAATGAAACCGGGTGTGGTAATCAGCAGCCCGGCTCATGTATCCGGAACGCATGAACATATCATTGTCCACCTTGGCACATTACTTCTGAAAATATCTGACAATGAAAGTATTATTCTTCAACCTGGAGATTTTTATGCCTTCTCAGGTGATGTTAAACATGCTTATATTTGTGCAGATGATGCGGTAAGTGCGACGGTTATCATGTCTTACAGTACCCAGGGTTAATTCTGCAGGTTAGCGGTATTATTGTGTTATCTCTTTCCTGCCCATGCTATTTAGATATTAAAGAGCTTGTTCTCCTGTATAAAATACATTGTTAGCTCGCTAATCTCATGAGCCTGTGTTTCGGAAATAAAATGTCCCCCAGAGATCCCTTCCAGCCTGAATGGCTGGAGGGTACATTCTTTCCATCGTTCCGGTGGGGAATGAAATAATGGGTCTTCTTTTCCGTAAACGGCTAATACTGGAATATCATCAAGTGCAGCGCTGTCTTCTTTGCTGATAGAATTAGCAATCTGCAAATCAGCAGATAGCACCTGCAAAAACTGCTCCAGCAAAACCGGTTCTTGCTGCAGCCAGTCAGGTAATTGCCCGAGATGATTAGCAAAATTAAGTAATGAATCTTTTGATATTTCACTGGATTCAGTAAAATCGTAATATTTACGACAATGGATTGGCTCGTTCCCAATCACCACAAGCATACTTTTCTGTCTGGCATCATAGAAACGGTATTTTTTGGCCATCACATATGCGATATAGGCGCCGAGACTATGGCCCATAAAAATTATCGGACAATGGCGTGGCAATTGTGGGCAAAAGTCCTTCATCACCTGATTGATATCCGTTAGTAACGCCTCCTGACGACGGCGTCCACGGCCAGGCATTTCAAACTTACTCACATGAAAATTTGAAAAACGCTTTTCCAGCACATTAAGAGCGGCGGCGTTACCACCGGCATGATGAAACATAGCGATATGTGGCTGTTCATTCATAGCGTTTTCCTTCAGCAATACGCCCCAACAGAGCCGCACATATAATGATCCCGCCTCCTGTTGCCTGCAGCAAGCCAAGGGTTTCCCCCATAATGGTGATAGCAAACATCGCGGCAAAGGCTGGTTCGAGAGACAAGATTAACCCGACGCGCGTTGGACTGGTTATTTTAGCGGCATATAATTGCATCAGGAATGCAAATGCCGTTGCCAACAGACTCAGAAAGAGAATCAAACCCCATGTCGAAAGCGATATTTCTGGAATATATTGCAGCGCTGTAGGTTCGGTCAACATAATAGTAACCAGGCCGAGGGCTGCGACAACCAGTAATTCAATCAATGTGATATTGATTAGCGAGTAATCTTTACCCGCGGTCTGCCGACCGAACATAAATATCTGAAAACCGCGAATCAATGCCGCCGACAAGATAAGTATATCGCCTTGATTGAACTCAATATTACCATTGGCCGTAAGGCTCAACATGCCGCCACCGGCAAGAGACATAAAACAGGTAAAATAGATGAATTTACTTTGTTTTCTCTTGCCGATAAAACGTTCAAAAAAGGGAACTAATACCACTGATAATGCAATCAAGAAACCTGCATTCGCAGCAGAGGTGTGTTTAACGCCAAACGTTTCAAATGTCAGGATAGCATAAAGAAGCACACCAAATACGATCCCATTAATCACTTCACCACGAGTGAAGCTGTTTAATCTGACACGCGTGCCAACAAACATGAAGGGAACAGCCAGAGCGAACCTCAGCATTAAAAACAAGGGGACAGTTACCCCTGCATGGATAATAAGCTGCATCAAGGAATAACTTGCCCCCCATGAGAGGGCAACGGTTAATAATCCCAGATCAATTATCCAGAGTCGGCTGCGTGGCGCCAGAATGGAATAATTAGACATGACATTCCTCTAGCGGGACATGCCCGGCATCATAGCTGATACGTAGCGTACCCTTTTTAAACTTTATCGCCTTAATGCTAAATGAGCTAATTTTTGCCAAATCATCTGTGTGCGTCCCGGCACAAGGCATCGCCTCTGATTGGTTAATCTGGCATAGCCGGGTGGAACCCTCGAACCAACTACGGATTTCCGCACCCTTTTGCAGACGCTGGCAAATAATGCGCTCAATTTCAGCCGCATCCAGCCGATCGGCTGGAATAGCTGAAGCATCAATGGCGCTAAATTCCACCCGCGACTCACCGGGGAAATGATGCCCGCGGACAGCCATCCACCCGAACTGACGCATTTCCCAGTTCAGTAAATGCCCGGCAGTATGCAGTGCTGCATGGTAAGCGCGAGCATCTGCGGATACAACTGATGAAACTTTTGTTTCTACCGGCGGCGAAAAAGGAGCCTGCGGATAAAGAACCACTAAACCTGATTCCTGTTTTTTTACCACCACCGGGATGTCATTAACCCACCCAAGATCGGCAGGCTGCCCGCCTCCCTGCGGATGAAAAATATTATCCTGCAGGGCAATCCATTGCCCTCCTTCATCTGCGCCGGTAGCAATGACATCGCTTAATATATCAAAGCGATAAGTGTCCTCCAGATAACACTGGTTTTGTTGCATAGCGATAATCCTTAGTTTATACAGAAAGAGGAGTAAATGGATTTCCGAGCAAATTATGGGTTGCTATACGGTTATTAGCATTACGACTTTGGCCAGCAACGATCACGCAGCCAAATTTATCCAATGGGATATTACCGCCGTACTCATGCACATGATCGGTATTGGGATAAATATCAACAAAACTGGGTGCGTAGCGGGTAGCGAAGCCCATCCGATACATCTTATCAGAGATATTAGGATAGGAAGCATGCATCAACGTTGACCAAAAGATGACGCATTGGCCGGCTTTCATCTCCAACGGGACGGCCTGTTTTTCATCAGGATGCCAGTCCGGATCTATTTGCAGGTCACGATAATCATAACCAAAGAATCCACGGCTCTTACCTTCCTTTTCAACATTATTAATAATATCGCTTTGATATTGCATTGATTTATTTTCATCATAATTCATTTTATGATGGGTGCCAGGCATAATTTCCAGACAACCATTCTCAATGGTTGAATCGGTAAAGGCAGTCCAGACCGTTAAGGTTCCTTTGCCAAACTGATCTTCAGTTTCTCCTGGCCAAAGAATTTGCGGTTTTCCACTGGCGTTAGCAAATGTATCGGCCTGATGCCAATCAGTACCTTCATCACCAGGGTATTTAGGGAAGAACTCTGTACGCCAGCATAGAACGTCATCGCCAAGAATATCTGATACCGGTGCCACAATTTTGGGATTAGTGACATGCTGGCTAAGTTTATTGATGTCAAGATGACGATCGTAATTGGATATATTTGTCGCCGCACCGTAAGAGTCTGATGGGTAAGCAGCATTAGAACGATCTGGTAATTGCCGACGAACCGCACTCCAAATTTCCGCCATTTCTTCTGGAGAATAAACAGTAATTGGGCCGATGTAACCATTTTTATGGAAGCTGGCAATTTGCTCTTCAGACAAATGAATTTTGTTTGACATGGTAATCTCCAGTGAGTAATTGGTTTTATTTAATGCTGTAAAATGTTTCGCTAAGCGTGCTGTTATATAGACGCTCCATGGACAACGTTAAATTAAATTCATTTCGCACACGTTCATTAAGTGCAATGGCAATCATGGAATGCCCGCCAATATCAAGGAAATTATCTTCAGCGCTTACTGGTTTTTCTAAAATACCTTGCAGCCATGCAATATACTGTTGTAATGCTAGTACTTTTACCTGTTCTTTATTGACATCATCTAAATCAACTGCGTTCATAATTTACTCCACAGAAAGTTTCAGGTGTTGTTTGTCGATTTTTCCATTAATGGTTTTCGGTATAGCATCAAAACCGCGATAGCGAATAGGTCGCATATAAATTGGTAATAACTCCTTCGCCAATTTATGTAGCTGTTCAATAACATCTGCTTTATTGTCAGTTGATGCAAAACAACAAACCAGATGATGGCCAAGTGTTTCTGAATGAGACGTTATGACGGAAATGTCGATAATCGATTCAAGCTTTGCCAGCACAGATTCGATCTCACCAATTTCGATACGATAACCATTTATTTTTACCTGTTGATCGCAACGCCCCATATAAACTAATTTACCTGTGAGATCATATTGAACAAGATCCCCAGTACAATAATAACGTTCGGTAATGTTATTTTTTTTAGCCAAAATAAATTTACCATTGGTATCATTATTCTGGTTCAGGTAACCCGGAGTGACTTGCGGGCCACAGAGAAGTAATTCTCCATAACCTGATTGCTGATTACTCTCATCAAGAGGCCGAATGATGTAATCGAATCCAGGTAATAATTCACCAATGATCGACTCTGTACGTTCCAGATCATCATCACTGATAATATGCCAACTTGAATGAACAGTCGTTTCGGTAATGCCGTACATATTGACCAGTAAAGGAGACATCAGCCCAAAATGCTGCTGCCATTGTTTGAGCATCTGAAAATTAAGTCTTTCGCCACCAAAAACAACAAATCGTAAAGCCAATGACCCCTTAGGGAATTGACAGAGCCGAGGGGCATTAATGGAAAAAGCACCAGGCGTCTGATTAAGTAAAGTAATTTTTTGATCGTGAACGAGCTGTGCCAGTTTATCTGGGGTCAAACGTGTTTCATTATCTGGAATGACAAGCTTTCCACCATAAGCTAAAACTGACCACATTTCCCATACTGAAAAATCAAATGCATAGGAATGAAAAAGCACAGTGGTATCATCTTCGTTGAACTTAAACACAGGTTCCGTTGCACGAAAGAGAGCACGCAAATTATTATGGGTGATCGGGACACCTTTCGGGTTACCTGTCGTGCCCGAAGTATAGATAATATATGCTGTTCCTTCCGGAACGGCCTCATTCAGTAATGAATCGGCAATAACAGATACCGATAACATCTGGTATATGCTTTTTGCCTGAAAGTTACCAAAGTTTGAATGACCGCTCTCATTGATAATCATGCGAGGCTGAGAATCATTCAGTATCAGACTATTGCGCGCGAGTGGCGCATTCCGGTCTAGCGGTACATAAGCTGCACCCATGAACTGAATCGCCAAAATAGAGGCGATTAACTCGGCGCCTGGTGGCAGCTCTATTGCAACCCGGTCACCTGCGTGAACACCTTCGTCCTTCAGGGCCTGTACAATCCTGAGCATCCAGTTTCTAAGCTCGTCATAGCTGATCTCATGGTTGGGATCTTTAACCGCAACCCTCTGTGGACATTTCCAGGATACTGCCCAAAAAAGCGCAATCTGAGTTAGTGCATCGTGTGCCCGTGAATCAATGATTCTCATACAATACCCTCCTGTTCGGAATAAAAGTACAATAAGGCAAGAAAACGAACAAATGTTTTTTTATTGTTAATTGTGTTTTTCTTGTAACATCTTATAAAATAAAAACAAATAAATTTTATCCCTGTAATGACATCGTGATGATGTGAACAGGTTGTTCGTTTTAACTTGTGTTCTAAGGCGATTGAATCAGTGTTCGCTTGCTCACAGCTATCTGCATGTGAATCATGGATATATAAATGCCAAGGCGATGTGAATGCGGGAGGAAGTACTTAGTTTGAGTGGAAAAGAGCTGATACTAAAGATAGCCCAGGCTTGATCCTGGTGGTTGGAGGTTCATGGTGACAGGCGAATGTAGCGAAACGGCCAGATTTTACTCCCGCTGAAGGTGAGGGGCCGGCAGTCGAACAGGTTAATGGCCGGATGTTGCCGTCTCAGATAAACCCTTTATGTTTTCCACTTTTTGTTGTGTGGCAATAATACGTATTCATCAGCATGATAAATAACAAAAAATAACCACGTCATAAAATGATTCACTTTGAAATATAAAAAAACAATATCTACATTTGTTGACAAAATGTTACACGGGAGGCAATGTCCACTTTGATTGAGTGGTTTTATAAAAAATAACATTGATGATTAGGATAATGGTGGATGGGACTCTTTTCACGGCACTCACCTGTCGCGCTCCTTTTGACGGGTGTGGCCTTTTCCGGCGCGGCAGCACCTTTATCGCCCGCAGACAGGAACGCGGTTCAACAACAACAACAGCAGCTTCTGGATCAGAGCCAGCAGCAGCGTGATGAGCTTCAGCGCGCCACGCCGCTACCGCGCGTCGCGCCCTCCACCGAGCCGGAACGGGCGGGCGGCCCCTGTTTTACGCTCTCAAACATCACTCTTCAGGGTGCCACGCTCATTCCGGCGCGCGACCAGCAAAAGCTCACCCAGCCCTGGCAGGGGCGTTGTCTTAATATTGCGCAAATCACGCAGCTCACGAATCAGATTTCCGACTGGTACATTCAGCGTGGCTATATCACCAGCCGGGCGTATCTGACGGAACAGGATCTCTCCCGTGGCGAGCTGCACATTGCTGTACTGGAAGGACGATTACAACAAATCCGTCTTGAAGGTGTGCCGGAACGGACGCTGAAGATGACCTTTCCTGGACTGGAAGGGAAGCCTCTGAACCTGCGCGATATTGAGCAGGGGATGGAGCAAATTAATCGCGTGCGTACTACACCAGTTCAGATCGAGATCCTGCCGGGCGATCGGCCAGGCGAATCCATCGTCAATCTCACCGCCAAGCCGGAGTTTCCGCTTCAGGCCTCGGTCAGCTTTGATAATAGCGGGCAGAAAAGCACTGGTGTCGGGCAGATTACCGGCTCGCTGGTGGGTAACAATCTTCTGGGGTTGGCAGATAAATGGTTTATCAGCGGCGGACGCAGTAGCGCATTTTCTCATTCGCGCGATGCAAAGAACCTTGCGGCGGGCGTCAGCCTTCCCTATGGCTACGGTCTGTTTGACTACACCTACACCTGGAACGACTACCTTAACGTCATTAACGTCATTGATAACGGAGGCTACAACTGGCGCTCCACGGGCGACACGGAAACACACCGTTTTAACTATTCTCACGTTTTGTTTCGCAATGGCGACCTGAAAACCGGCGTTTCGCTCGGCCTGAACCACCGCGTAAATCGTAATTTTCTCGACGGCGTAAAACTGGAAAGCAGCAGTCAGGAGTTCACCAGCCTGCTTTTTGGCCTCAATCATACCCAGAAAATTTTAGGCGGCGTGGCCACATTCAACCCTACCTTCAGCCGCGGGATGCCGTGGTTTAACGCCACTGACGATCACCTTTACCCCGACCAGCCGAAAGCGCAGTTTCGCAAATGGAGCGTTAACGCCAGTTGGCAGCGTGGGCTGACGGACAAGCTGTGGTGGCTTTCCAGCGTCTACTGGCAGTGGTCGCCAGACCGGCTTTATGGCAGCGAACGCCTGAGCATTGGTGGTGAAAGCTCTGTACGCGGTTTTAAAGAACAGTACATCTCTGGCGATAACGGCGGCTACTGGCGTAACGAAATCAATTACACCCTGTTCGCGATGCCCGTTCTGGGACAAATCGGCACGATGGCGGCGCTGGACGGCGGCTGGCTGAAAAAAGATGCCAGTGACCAGTATGCCGCAGGCACGTTATGGGGGGGCGCTGTCGGGCTGACCAGCGCCGGACGCTGGTTCTCCAGCCAGTTCACCATCGGCACACCGCTGGCGTATCCGGGCTGGCTGGCGCCGGATCATCTCAATATTTATTACCGTATTTCAGTGGCACTTTAAGGGGCAGAGTGATGGAAAAGGATAGGGTTCGTTTTTCTCAACGTGTACTGAGTGGGCTGTTAAGCCTGCTGCTGATTACGCAGCCCATGCTTCCGGCCATTGCGGCCACCATCACCCCGTCCGGTAATACACAGATGGATAAAGCGGGTAACGGCGTGCCCGTTGTGAATATTGCCACACCAAATCAGTCCGGCATTTCGCACAACAAATATAACGATTACAACGTCGGCAAAGAGGGGCTGATCCTCAATAACGCCACCGGCAAGCTGAACCAGACCCAGCTTGGCGGCCTTATCCAGAATAACCCCAACCTGAAACCCGGGCAGGAAGCCAAAGGCATTATCAACGAAGTGACCGGCACGAACCGCTCGCAGCTTCAGGGCTACACCGAAGTGGCGGGGAAAGCGGCTAACGTGATCGTAGCGAACCCCTATGGCATCACCTGTAACGGCTGCGGATTTATCAACACGCCGAATGCTACGCTGACCACCGGGAAGCCGGTACTTGACGCGAACGGTAAACTCCAGTCGCTCGATGTCACAAAAGGTAGCATCACCATTGAAGGGCAAGGGCTGGATGGCAGCCAGAGCGACGCCGTATCGATTATCGCCCGGGCCACAGAAATTAACGCCGCGCTGCATGCGAAAGATTTAACGATCACCGCCGGAGCCAATCGGGTATCGGCCAGCGGTGAAATCACTGCGCTGAAAGGCGCAGGCGATGCGCCGAAAGTAGCCGTCGATACGGGCGCACTGGGGGGCATGTATGCCAACCGTATTCACCTGGTTTCCAGCGAGAAAGGGCTGGGCGTTAACCTGGGAAACCTGAATGCGCGACAGGGCGATATTGTCCTGGATGCAAACGGAAAATTGACGATAAACAACAGCCTGGCGAGTGGGACGATGACGGCGAAAGGGCAGGCTGTTGCGTTAAGTGGCGATCATAAGGCGGGCGGGAACGTATCTGTCAGCGGCCAGGACGCTATCGCCCTGAATAACGCAACGCTGGTCAGTGATAAAAATATACAGTTAAGTGCTAATGGGCGACTCACGCAGAACGGCGGCAAGCTTACAGCAGGCCAGGATCTGACAGCCAATGCGCAAACGCTCACACAGAACAGCGTCGCCCAGGCGGATGCCGCTGGAAATATTGCGCTCACCAGCAGTGAAAGCATTGCTACTCAGGGGAGTGTTATTGCCGGAAAACAGCTTAATGTTGTCGGAAAATCGTTGAGCAACAGCGGGCAGTGGAGTGCTGAGGGGACGGCGACCATTAAGGGAAGCAGCCTGAGTAACAGCGGGGTATTGCAGGGGAAATCACTGGCGATTGTCGCCGATCAGGATGTCCATGTTACAGGGCGACTCAATGCAGCGGATTCACTGGGTATCAACGCTCAATCGGTGACGACTACAGCCAGCGCGCAGGTACAGAGTGGAAATGATCTGACTCTGACGGCAGAAACGGCCTCCCTTAGCGGAACCCACGCCGCGAATAATCAATTTACTGTGGCAGCGAATACCCTTACCCATGACGGTAAATCGAATGCCCGAACTGTCTCTCTCAATGCGCCAGACAATATCGCCAATAACGGCACGCTGGTGGCTGACAGCCTGAATCTTACCAGCCGGCGGATCGCCAATGGCGGCCTGATGCAGGGCAATGCGGCGCTGAATTTACATACGGGGGAATTTACTAATTTCAGCGGCGGTTCGCTCTACAGTATTGCTGCGCTGACGCTGGATATTCCCAGCCTCACTAACCGCGGGTTGATCACGACGGATGGCGATTTACGTCTTGGCGGTAGCAGCCTGGTGAATGCCGGTGAGATCAACGGCATCAGCATGCAAAACGATTATGCGACGGTGAAAAACGACGCTGCGGGTTGTTTACTGGCGGCAAATGCCCTATCCATCTCCGGTCAGCATCTGGATAACGCTGGTTTACTGGCGGCGAATAACATGCTGTTGAGCAGCCAGTCCGTGAATAACCGCGGAAATATGCTCTCCGTCGGGGCGTTAAATCTCACCAGCCAGACGTTTAATAATGCGGGGTTGTTACAGGGAGATACCCTGACGCTGCAGACAAATGAATGGGTTAATAGCGGAAACGCGTTAGGTGAATCGGGCGTAACGGCTACGGTTCACGATCTCTTCTCCAGCCAGGGGAAAGTGTTAAGTCAGCAAAAAATGGAGCTGACGGCCACGCGTATTGATAACCAGGGGATGCTGGCAGCGAAGCTCCTTGAACTGCAAGGTGATCTGAACAATAGCGGGATTTTGCAGGCAAGCCAGACTCTCGCCTGGAACGGTAGCCATTTCAGTAACCTTGCCGGTGGTCAGGTGACTGGGGGCGAGGGGCTGCTGATTAATGCCAGGCAGTTTGACAATAACGGCCAGGTGGAAGGCGCTTCGGCGACGATCACCGCTGACAACCTGCAAAATAGTGGCAATATTCAGGCACAAAACGACCTGACGATTGCGGCAAGCGGGCGGCTTGATAATCAGGGGAAATTACTTAGCCAGAATCTGTTTGAACTGACTGCGTCCCGGTTGTTTAACGACCATACCCTTGCGGCAAAATCGCTCATCATCGGCACGCCGGAACTGACCAACAACGGTATTGTGCAGGGAAATAGTACATTACAGCTCACTTCCCGGAATGTGCTGAATGGTCAGACGGGCCAGATAGTGAGTGGGGCGGGGCTGGTTCTGAATCTCGACAAGCTGGAAAACCACGGCCTGTTGCTGGTTAACAACGGCTTTACCCTGGAAGGCGCGAACTTGTTTAACGTGGGCGATATTCAGGCAGACAGTGTAAATCTGCAAATGCGTGATGCGTTAAACAACCAGGGGCAGATACTGGCGAAGCACGATGCGTTAGTCAGTACAGCCACGCTGGAAAATGATGGCTCTCTGGTCGCTCAAAATATGACGCTGAGCGGGACATCCATTCGTAACGGTGGCCTGGTTCAGGGGAGTGATAAGGCGTCAGTCACTGCGGATATCCTCACAACGAACCCGGCAGGCCGATGGTTAGCGGGCAAAGCGCTGACGATGGACGCAAGCCAGGTGGATAACGCGGGTGTGATGCAGGGCGATACGGTTGCGTTAACGGCAAAGACGCTGAACAACAGCGGCGTACTTAATGGCCTGAGCGGCATGCAAGGGGCGCTGACCGGGCAGCTTATAAACCAGGGGCAGATTCAAAGCGGTGGTGCTTTATCGCTGGTAGCCGATAACCTGAGCAGTGCCGGACGTATTGCGGGCGATACGCTTTCGCTCACTGCCGGGGCGCTCAATAATACCGGCCTGTGGCAGGGGATGAAGGGGTTAACACTGACTGGCGATACCCTTGCTACCGGTTCTGCATCCCGCACATTGAGCGGCGGGATGCTTGCCCTCAATGCAGGAAATATGACAACACAAGGCACCTTGCAGGGGCAGAACGTCACCGTTGTCGCAAATGACTGGCAGCATAAGGGCTCACTCATTAGCCTTGGTACTCTGACGGCTGAGGTCAGTAATACGCTCACTACGCCGGGCGATCTGATGAGTCAGGGAACAATGAGGCTGGCTGCACCGCAATTTGATAACAGCGGTAAGATCCTGAGTGAAAGCGGTATTACGCTGGATGGCCAGCAATTGACGAACAGTGGGACAGTTCAGGGAAATACGCTGGCGGCGCACCAGAATAGTATCCGCAACCAGGGAGCACTGACCGGCCTGCAAAGCCTGACGCTCGAAGCACGGGAGAATTTGACGGCTCGGATAGCGATGGCGTCATCGCAACAGGAACTGATTAACGCAGCGGGTGGCTCACTGCTGACGAAGGGCGCGCTGACAGTGACGTCCGCAGACGTTAGCAATGCCGGAATATGGCAGGGGCAATCGGTGTTACTCAGTGCCCAGTCGCTGAATAATAGCGGTGCAATTCAGAGCGCTGATACGCTGCAACTGACGCTCGCCGATAATTTAACCTCCTCGGCCGGAAGCAAAATTACGGCGCTCGGTAATGCGGCTCTACAGGCTCTCTCGTTAACTAACCAGGGGCAGTGGGCGGCCAAAAATCTTACGTTGCAGGGGGCCACGTTTGATAACGGTGGGGCAATCAGCGGTGTAAACGGTCTGACATTAGCGATGAGTGGGGCCGTCAGTCAGGAGCGCGCTGGTAGTCTGTTAAGCGGTGGCGTGCTGGAACTGAACGCAGCGTCCGTGGCCAACAGCGGTAAAATTCAGGGCGCGGCGCTTGCTGTGACTTCCGGGGGGCTAACCAACAGTGGAAGGTTGCAGGGCGATAATGGCACCACGCTGACACTTAGCGGCGATTTAACTAACAATACTGACGGAGAAATTGTCAGCCGCGAGGCGATGACGGTAAATGCATCCTCTCTTTTCAATGATGGACTCATTCAGAGCGGCAGTGACAGCCGCCTTAATGCCACAGCCCGACTGCATAATGAGGGTAAACTGCTTGCCGGTACGGGGCTGACGCTCACCACCCCAGGCTACGCCGGGACGGGCTGGCTGCAGGCGACGAATCTTATCGTTAATGCTGCAAAGGCCAGTAATGACGGGAACTGGCTTGCGGATATCGCAACGCTGACAGGCAGCAGTTTTACGAATAAGGGCACAACCCAGGCAGGCCAGCTTACAGTCAACTACGACCAGTTGAACAATAACGGCACGTTAATGGGAACGTCACAACTTCTTGTTAATGCCGATCAGGTTAACCAGAGTGCCGCAGGCAAGTTATTAAGCGGCGGTGATTTATCGGTTCAGAGTACGGGGCTGAATCCTCTCGGCCAGGTGATTGCGCTGGGAAATGTAACGCTGAAGCTGGTTAATGCCTTTACCGCCGAAAATACGCTTGCTGCAGGGAAAACGCTTTCTATTACCAGTGATGGGGCTATTGATAACCAGGGCGTTATGCAGGGGCAGGCGGTTAATCTGCACGCTGGCGGGCAACTCAGTAATAACGGGCAGATAACGACGGGTCGCGAGGCGAGTTCATTCAGCGCTCGCAATGTACTGCTGAATGCGGCGGGAACGCTGCAAGGTGGCGGTGATATTGCGCTGACCAGTTTAGGCAATATTACGGTCGATGGCTTCACCGGCACCTTAGGTTCATTGACGCTTAATGCGCCAGGCGCAATTATCAATACTGCGTTACTGTATGCCGCAAATAACATCGCGCTTTATGCCAGCAGTATCACCAATCTGCGCGGCGATATTCTGGCCGGTAATCATCTGTGGATGCAAAAAGACGCGGCAGGCAATGCTAACGTTGAAGTTGTGAATACCTCCGGCACTATTGAGACGCAAAACGGTGACATCACCATTAAGACGGCGGCACTGCGCAATGAACGTGCTGGTTTGCAGTCAACAACGCAGCCGACGGATCTCTCCTCAAACTACGACTGGATTGGGCAATCGGATGTTGATATTCCGGTGGCTGTCCTGGGTCTTGATACATTAATCCAGGATAAATACAGCACTTATACCCATGATGGGGCGGGTTCCTGCGGAGGTAAACCCTGCTTCCTGTATGAAGATACCCACTTCTATTATCGCCCGGTTGAAGGGTATGAAACGCGTAAATTTGCACTGAGCCAGACTGCACAGATTGTGAGTGCAGAGGGGGGCAGTGGACGTATTGCCTCCGGTAAAGATATTCATATTGTTGCGGGTCAACTCAACAACCAGGCGAGCGTGATCCTGGCGAATAATGATATCAACCTGACAGGGCAGACACTCAATAATCAAAGCTACCAGAGTGGTACCTTTACTGAATACGCCGTTTATAAGTATGAACGTGTGATAACGGGTGGTTCCCCATCCTCATCTTCAGGTACTTATTCACCGACACATCGTTATACGACTTACGAAAGTAATGTGCCTTATGTTCTGGATGGCATTGTTACTGAGACTGAAAATGGCGAACTGTTCCGTGCGGTGATTCAGGCTGGTGGTAATGTAACGGCAAACTTTACGGATGCTATAGGAAACGAAACCGCGATCGCTAATGCCGGGCGCGTCAGCAACACTCTCTCTGCACCGACGCTGAATTCAATAAGTCAGCAGTCAATTGGTAATAGCATCCAAAAACAGACGCTGATGGATAGCGGTACAGTCAACGTTAATTCTCCACAGTGGAATGACCAGCTACAAAACGCTCTACAGCAGATTAATGGCGGTGGGGCGCTCGATAATGGGGAGGTATCCGACGCCGCACTGAGCAATATCTCAGGCACGCAAAAAGGCAATACCAACCTCGGCCAACTGACAGGCACGGTTAATCCTGGTGTAAATGGGGTGGACGTCTCCGGGCAAAATCAAGGCAAAGCGGTTGATACCAGCGCGTATCCGCTGCCCTCAGGGCAGAACGGTTACTTTGTCGTTTCCGACGATCCGTCAAGCCCATACCTTATCAACGTCAATCCGAAACTTAATGGCCTTGGGGAGCTTGATCCCAATCTGTTTGCTGATTTGAACGCTTTATTGGGTATTAAACCTGGCGATGTACCGCGTGAAACCAACAGCGCATATACGGATCAAAACCAGTTCCTCGGGTCATCCTATATGCTTGGCCGTCTTAATCTTAACCCGGACTATGATTACCGTTTTCTGGGTGATGCCGCATTTGATACGCGCTATGTCAGTAACGCCATGTTGAACCAGACGGGGAGCCGCTACATTAACGGCATAGGTTCCGAACTTGATCAAATGCGTTACCTGATGGATAACGCCGCCAGTGCGCAGCAGTCGCTGGGGCTGAAATTTGGTGTGGCTCTGACAGCAGAGCAGGTGGCTTCACTTGAGCACAGTATGCTGTGGTGGGAAACCGCAGTCATCAACGGTGAAGCCGTCATGATACCGAAACTCTATCTGTCGCCGAAAGACGTCACGGTGAATAACGGTAGTGTTATTTCTGGCAATAATGTCCAGCTTACGGGCGGTAATATTACTAACTCTGGCAGCACGCTGCTGGCAAATAACAACCTGGTTCTCGACAGCCAGAACAGTATTAATAATCTCAATAATGGTCTGATGCAGGCAGGCGGTCACCTCGACCTGAATGCAATTGGTGATATCAATAACATCAGTTCCACGATTAGCGGCAAGACTGTCGCGCTGGAAAGCCTGGACGGCAATATTAATAACCTGACGCTGGTGGAACAGGTTGATATTGCGAGCTTTAAAGATACCCGGCTTGGGAATACCGCAGCGATTAACGCCCTGGACTCTCTGTCGCTCGCTGCCGGTAATAACATCACCATGGCCGGGTCAAACCTTTCATCCGGCGGCGATCTGCTGATGAGTGCGTGGGGTGATGTGGCGGTGAATGCGAATCAGATTAACGATTCTTTCAGTCGTTCCACTGCCTGGCAGACGCAGACGGGCCATGATTCAGTAAGTTGGCAGGGCAGCTCGATAAGCGCGGGCGGCAACCTGGGTATTAATGCCGGAAACAACCTTGACCTGACGGCGAGCAGCGTTGATGCAGGCAGCAACGTGGCCCTTGCCTCAGGTAACGACCTCAATCTGAATGCAGCAGATACCCACCAGGACAGTTGTAATGGGAACAGTGAGTCGCACAGCTCCGGGCTTGAACGTACCACGCTTTCCGCTGGTGGTAACCTGATCCTGAAAGCGGGTCAGGATATTAACTCTCAGGCCGCAGGCCTCGCCGCAGAAAACGACGTTACCCTGCAAGCCGGACGCGATGTGAACCTGCTGGCCGAAGCGACAGTCAGCGGCAGCAGTACGCATGAGAAGAAAAAAACCGTTATCGATGAGTCGGTACGTCAGCAGGGGACGGAAATTGCCAGCGGCGGAGACACCACTATCGTTGCCGGGCAGGACGTCAATGCACAGGCAGCGCAGGTCACCGCGCAGGGTGATATCGCTGTGGGCGCCGGGCGGGATATTAACCTGACTACCGCAACGGAAAGCGATTACCACTACTTCGAACAGACCAAAACCAAAAAAGGGTTCCTCAGTAAAAAGACCACGCATACCATCGAGGAAGATAGCGCCACCCGTGAAGCCGGCACGTTGCTGAGCGGTGATAACGTCACCGTTTCGGCGGGAAATAACCTGCTGGTGAAAGGCTCAAATGTGGTGGGGGACGGTGATGTGTCGCTGCACGGCGGCAATAATGTTGATATTTTGGCGGCAACCAACAGCGATACATCGTGGCGCTTTAAAGAGACCAAGAAGAGTGGCCTGATGGGCTCTGGCGGTATCGGCTTTACCATTGGCAGCAGTAAAACGACACATGACCTGCGTGAAGCAGGTACCACTCAAAGTGAGAGCTTCAGTACCGTGGGCTCGACGGGCGGTAGCGTGGCGATTTCAGCCGGTAATCAGGCGCATATTGGTGGTGCTGATATTATCGCGCAGAAAGATTTGTCGGTTATCGGGGACAGCGTGGTGATAGAGCCTGGCCATGATAAACGCACCCGCGACGAGAAATTTGAGCAAAAATCCAGTGGCCTGACGGTGGCGCTCTCCGGTGCGGCTGGTGGTGCCATCAACAACGCCGTCAGCGCCGCGAAAGAAGCGAAGAGTGAGAGTGATAGCCGACTGGCGGCGCTGCAAACGACGAAAGCGGCGTTGTCGGGGTATCAGGCTGGTCAGGGCGTGGCGCTGGATGCGGCCAAAGGTACGGCAGATGGGAACAATAACACCATTGGCATCAGCGCATCGCTGACCAGCCAGCACAGCAAGTCTGAACAACACCAGGAAAGCGATACGGTTTCCGGCAGTACTTTGAATGCCGGGAATAATCTCTCTATTGTTGCCAATGGCAAGAAGGGCGGTGTAAACAGCGGTGACATTCTGATTGGCGGAAGCCAACTGAAGGCCGGAGGCGATACGCTTCTCAGTGCGCAGAACGATATTCTGCTGAGCGGCGCAGCCAACACCCAGAAAACCACCGGGAGCAACAGCAGCAGCGGTGGCGGCGTTGGGGTTGGGATCGGCGCGGGTAGCGGTGGCTGGGGAATTAGCGTTTTTGCTAACGGCAATTCCGCGCACGGCAATGAAAAAGGCGATGGTACCGAATGGACAGAAACCACGCTTGATAGCGGCGGCACCACGACGCTGAGCAGTGGCCGTGACACGATACTTTCCGGGGCGCAGGTCAGCGGTGACAAAATTGTGGCAGATGTTGGCCGTGATCTTTGGCTCAGCAGTCAGCAGGACAGCAATGCCTACGATTCAAAACAGAACAGCCTTGCAGCAGGTGGTAGCTTCACCTTTGGCTCAATGACTGGCTCCGGCTACATCAACGCCAGTCAGGACAAGATGAAGAGCACCTATGACTCGGTGCAGGAGCAGACCGGGTTATACGCAGGTAAGGGTGGCTACGATATTACGGTCGGTAACCACACACAGTTGGATGGCGCGGTGATTGCGTCCACTGCGACAGCGGATAAAAACAGCCTCGATACTGGCACGCTGGGCTTTAGTGATATCGGTAATAAAGCTGATTACAAGGTCAGTCACGCAGGGGCCAGTATTAGTGGCGGCGGTGATTTTGGTGGTAAGGAATTTACCGGCAACATGGCCGGGGGGATGGCTTCAGCGCTAAGCCACAGCGGCCATGCAGAAGGGACGACCCAGGCGGCGGTCAGCGATGGCACGATTACGATACGTGATACCGCCAATCAGCAGCAGGATATGGCTAACCTGAGCCGCGATACGGAACACGCCAACGACAGCATCAGCCCGATCTTTGATAAGGAAAAAGAGCAGAAACGTCTGCAGGCAGTTCAACTGGTGCAGGATATTGGCAGCCAGGCGTCTGATATTGCCAGAACACAGGGGCAACTGGCAGGGCTGGCGGCACAAAAAGACCCTGACGCACTGGATAACGCCCGGGCACAGTTACTGGCAGAGCATAAAACCGTAACCGATGAGATGGTGTCGCAGCGGGCGTATGACAATGCGATGCAGCAGTTCGGTACCGGGAGTGATATCCAGCGGGCCATCCAGGGCGTGACGGCCGGGCTGTCTGGCCTGGCGGGTGGCAACATAGCGGGTGCACTGGCGGGCGCATCGGCCCCGGAACTGGCCAACCTGATTGGTCACGGGATGGGAATTGATGAAAATGACCATGTGACAAAAGCGCTGGCTCATGCAATTTTGGGTGGCGTGGTCGCATCCTTGCAGGGGAACAGTGCTACCGCCGGCGCGATGGGCGGCGCATCGGGTGAGCTGGTTGCAGCCGCAATAGCAAATGCTCTTTATCCGGGGCAGAAACCAGCAGAGCTGTCGGAAGAGCAGAAACAAACGGTCAGCGCACTGGCGTCGGTATCGGCGGGAATTGCAGGTGGGTTGACTGGTGATAGCGCCTCTGGCGCGGCGGCAGGGGCGCAGGCAGGGAAGAATGCGGTTGAGAATAACTTTTTGAGTCAGGGAAGGCCGAAGGACTTCACCGAGCAACTCAAAGGCTGTAACGGAAATCCATCCTGTGAGCAGGGTGTTCGTAAGGATATGGCCAAGGAGTCTGCGGACAACATCCTGAAGTTGAAATCATGCTGGGATGCGGGAGATACCGCCTGCGTGGCGCAGATGCGTACTCAGATAGAACTGAACGAAAAAGCTTACACGGCATTGCGTGTTCAGGACGATCTCGCAGGCCGTGCCTATGAGGACTCGGCAAAGTGGTACGCTGACATCATCGACAACTGTAATGGTCAGTGTGGCTGGCTGTCGGCTAGTCTGCAAAAGACGTTTGCGGACGGGATGACAAATGCAGTGTATGCTGCACTGGCAGTGAGTACGGGGAGTTTACCGAAACCAGGGCAGACGGTGAAGCCTGTCAGTGAAACAACAGGGAGAGGTATCGTTCCTGAGCAAGGTTCCGTCGCAAATGCTAACTTTGCTCAATCAAAAATTAGGGCCAATGAAACATTTAGTGCTGAAGGGGTAGCTAAATATAGTCAAATGGCAGGCCAGCCAGTAAACACCGTGGATGACTTAGCCAATGCGATTCGTAGTGGCCTTATCAAACCAAGTCAACTGTCTGTTGATTATGTGGAAATGAATGGCACAAGATTAATACTTAATACAAGAACATCTGTAGCATTAGATCGTGCAGGGATACCTAAATCTGACTGGTATGGAACCAACCAAACGAATGTGAAAGTACCTGGAATGGATGGGAAAACCTACAATGATCTTGCTGCCGATCAATTAATAAGAAATAAACTGCCAGAAACTGGTAGTTCAGATATTCCTCGCGGGAGAAAATAATGAAGTCAGGAGCTGCCGTTTCTATTTTGGATCCCTATGAGTGGTTGCCTTCATATGGGGAGAATGCAGTATCTGTTGAATCTAAGGGGTTGGATTTAATTATTAAAATAGAATATGATACCGAAGATGAGTATCAGACTATACATTGTCGTGAGTTGCGATTTGATATGGTATGTGCTTTTTGTCGTACTGCGTTTCCCGGAGTGTCAATACTCAACATAGATTACGATAAAAGCGTCAAGGCTCCATCAATAGGAGCCTTGATTGAATACCCTAACTCTGAGGCTGCATTTGCCTGGAACAAGCATTTTTGTGGCTCAAGACAGATAAAGCACTATAAGATTGCCTTTCTTTCTGAAAATTTCTTAATGGAAATTTTCGCTAACAATGTGACTTTAGGTTCTGAATATATTATTCCATCTGAATAAAAAAGGATGGGGGAACGAATTTAGTTAACCAAACGCCATTATCAGCCTGATAGAATTTAAGGCCCTGTTCATACATGTTCAGGGCTTTAATTTTTAGAACAACTGGTTTGCCATGGCGCAAACCGACTTGAATTGCTGTATCTTCATCTGCGGATAAATGAACATATTGACGAGATTTTGCATTTAACCCTTGTTCATTAATTGACGATAAAAATCGTGTAGCAGTTCCATGGTATAGAAATTCAGGGGGGATTTTTTCTTGATATTCAATACCAACCTGTTGTGAGGAATGTCCCTGAACAGCTCGAATACGTAACCCATCTTCTGAAATCGCGAATCGTTTTTTATCACTATTATCAACAATCGATTTAATCAGATGTTGGTCAAGATGTTTACCGTCTTTAGTTGCACAGATAATTAATAAACCAATATCAGCCCATCCTTCATGATCCAGAGTTAAACCAATGGCTTCAGGTTGGTGACGTAAAACGTAACTTAAAAATTTGCTTACTTCTGCGTGTTGTTTATCCATTTATTTTAGTCTCGAAAAGCTCCCAGTTTTATATGCCGGGATCGTCGTTTAAATCACCTCAGAACTTAAACTCGGCCTCAATCACCAGTCGGCCCTGATTGGGCCGATAGTCCACCCGGTAGTAGTGGGTCTGTGGCTCCTGAGCTTCTGTTGTGCGCTGTTCTCACTTACAATCATGTTTAGCCATAACTCAACTCCTTGGTAGTTGGTTGTGGTCAGTGGGGTGTCGGTGGTGAGACACCTTCAGCCCGCGTTCAAAATATCTTCCTGTTAACTGTCTGCTCCTGCCTGCTGCGCCTGTGCAATCACGGCGTCAAGCATCTCCGAAACCAGTTTCTGTTTACTCTTCGGCAACTGACCGATCAACTGGATCTGTTGTTCCAGTCGAGAGGCCGGGCCGCGCTTGCGCGGTGTGTTCACCGCTTCCTCACCCAGCAACCCTTCCAGAGAAATCGAAAGGATCTTCGCCACTGCGGGCAGTATCGGGATCTGGATGCGCCTTCTGCCAGCTTCCCATGACTGCACGGCCTGCTGGGAAACATTAAGCGCCGCGGCCAGTTGTACCTGCGTTAGTCCGGCGCCCTTGCGCAGGGCGCTGATCCGGTTGCCTAACGCCGTCATAAATACCTGCTCCTCACTGCTGATTGATGCGGTCATCGTGGGTTTTATCCGTATTACCTGTGACATGATGACCATAATCTACATCCCGTTTTACATTGCACTGTTGTTTACACTGCTAGCTATTGTATATGCTTGTCGAGTTATTTTTATGCAAACCCTATTGACAGTTTTTTTTCAAGAGTAAGACTTGTGGCCTGTATCCCGCAGCAGGAAATCGACGACCTCAAACAACGCCTCTCGCTGGTTGAGGTGGCGACATCGCAGGGCGATAAGCTGAAAGCGCAGGGTAAGGATAGCCTTGTCTGCCTGTGTTCGTTCCACAGGGAGAAACCCCCATCCTGCGCCATCACGCCGTCAAAGAACCTGTTCCACTGCTTCGGCTGCGGGGCGTACGGCTCGGTGCTGGACTGGCTGATAAAGACCAAGCACCTGACCTTCCTTGACGGGCAGCACCGTCTGCGTGCGCTGGGAAAATCGCCGGGGTTGCTGGCCCCTTCTTCTGTAGCCGCCGCGCCTGTGACGCCTCTCGTGCCGCTACGTCAAAAGCTGGCCGACCTGGACGACGACGGCCAGTGATCTTCACCCTGAAAACAGTACCGGGACAAATTGAAGGCACAAAAAAGCCCGCAGGGCTTGCGCCGTGCGGGCTCTTAGGACTTCATCGGATGACTCTGGTAATCACCGATGGAGAATTTTGGTGCTGGCGGAGTCTGAATTGGTTGTGTAACTCATTGTTTAATGGCTGATAACATTCAGTTCAATTTTCATTTTGGTCCCATTGTTGGTCCTAAAAGAAAATGTCAGGTTTTTTGCAGGGGAGGGGAGGTTACAGTAGAAGTCTCTTCGTCTGTGAGATTAACATTTTGCTTTCCTTTGGTCTGCTCTGTATGTAAGCGTTCATTTCACGTTAGTTTTTAGCAAGCCGGTAGAGCGCCTTGCTCGCAGAATATCCACTACGGAAAGATACGGGGTCTGCTCTTGCCACGAAAATCCTTTCCGATCGATACGGACAAGCCCGTATTTTTCTACCAGAAAATTCACCGCGTCGCTGAGTGATATTCCAGCATCAATATGTTCCTGGATGGTAGTTTCATCACTGAATGGTGTGTCATTCAGCGTCAGGCCATAGTGCTGCGATAACAGATGAGTTAGCAGCAACTGCCAGATTTCAACGGGTGACAGGCAGGGCTGAGTCGCCCGCGTCGGGTGTGATGATATGGTTTGCATAATGTTTACTCTGAGATGTTAAGGGAATAAGCAGGGGGTTACTGCGGCTCAGTCTGCTCAGGATAGATAGCAATGTAGACATAGCCACAGGAGCCGAGTGTATCGGCTTCGCATGTGAGGCCGTTGTGGTACAGCGTGACGCAATGTGCATGGCGGGGGTTAAGCTCGCCGCTGGTCAGCATCAGCTCAAGTTGTTTCATCATAAGCGGAAATGCCTGATCGAGGCGCATTGCAACATCGTCGGTGAACGCCCCGCTGAATCCTGCACGGTCAGCCAGATAATGCAGACGGTTGCCCTCCTGAACCAGACGTGCGCCAAAACACGGTGTTATATCGCGCTTCAGTCCCCACTGCTGGATGGCGGGATTCTCCGGCTTGGTACCGGATTCTGAGTGATTGTTCATTATTGTTCCTGATTGAAGGGAAGGATTAATTGAGAGTGACACTTCGAAGAATGACATAGGGACCATTGCGGTCCTGACGACGTTCAGCAAACACGGCCAGAACGCCGTGTATGTCCTGAACTTCCCGGCCAGCATAATGGCAGATACTGCCTGACCATTTATATTTGCCGGTACAGAAGCGAAACAGGCGGGAGTCAGGATGCTGTCGGTACAGAGCCATGGCCTGGCGCTTACTGATGATTTTCATATCCAGCCTCGCTCAGCGAACGACACAATGCCATCCTGGCCGACAACCAGATGATCGAGCGTCTTCACATCAACCAGCTCCAGTACCTCCTTTAGCCTGTCAGTCATCTGGCGATCGGCTTTGCTGGGCTCCTGATCGCCGGAGGGATGGTTATGCGCGAGTACGACAGCTGCAGCATTGAAACGAAGCGCCGACTTCACCACCTCGCGGGAATGAACCTGCACATGGTTTACCGAACCGGCGAACAGTGTTTCACTCTCCAGTAAACGATGCTGATTATCGAGATAGAGCACCATAAACACCTCCCGCTCCTGTCTGGCCAGCTGTAACCGGAGCCAGTTACGGGCTGCAGTGCTCGAGGTAAAGGCTATACCGGGCTGGTGCAGATATTTATCCAGCAGGTTGATAGCGCGGCGGATGGTGCGTTGGGCATAGGGTGTCAATCCGGCCGTCGCGGGGAGCAGGCAACCATGCTGGGCCATAACCGTCAACGGGAAGAGTTCGGGCTGCGATGACATCGGGGATAATGCGGTACTCATGCTCGGTTCTCCTCAGTCGATGAGATGCATAATGGCGCTGCACTCTGGATGGTTCAGCGCGAAGTCACGTAAGCGATAATAGTGCTCAGTCATCGCGTCACACTCGGTACGACAGGCATGGTGGCTGTATGCTATCAGGCAGGTGACAATCCCTGCAGCTTCGCCAGTAAATTCCGCGCCGTTGCCGTTCATACTGTTGAACAATGTCCACTTCTCATCTTGCTCTGACTCAGGGGCCATAAAAGCGCCACCGTTACTGAGCGTCAAAAAATTCCAGATACCGCCGTGATAATCGGTACAAAGCCGGTCCATCCAGGCAAAGATTTGGGGTTCAAGGGTTATCCATTGCGGGATGGTGCCAAAGTGCTGTGGCCAGAAGCCGATGCGTAACTCGTCAGGGACCACTGAGGCAGTAATTGCTTTCAGCTCAGCGAACTGATGATTTTGTGTATCCATTAATCTATCTCCTTATGCCGGAACGGTTGTTTAACGCCCGAAAAAATCGAGCATATTTTCTGCCATCACCCACAGGGCGCGATTGAGCTTCACATCGCCATCAATACCAGTAACAGCACGGGTGCGGCTGCTTTTCCCCTGAGCGGTTCGCCCTGGAAGACCACCTTTCATCAGGTTCTCCTGCACGCGCTGGTAAACGGTCCACAGGTCATCGCTGTAGTCCTCCCGACGACGCGGAGTCAGCAACTGCGATACCGTGACCGGCTGATGGTCCTCACCAAATCGATACTTCAGTGCAGCATTCGCCAGTGCGTGACGGGCGGGTACAGGTAGCGCCAGAGACTGCATTGCATCTCGTTTCTCATCCACCCGGTCAAAGACCCCAAGCACTTCGTAAGCCCCTTCAATCACCTTCTCGATGACATTACCTTTATGCGGTACCCGCACTTCTCCGAATGACTGGCCGCAGACCAGGCCGTTGGTACAGACGCCGCGAAATAGTCCCGGCAGCATCTGGTAGCTCGAGGAGCCGTCATGGCTGTTGAGCAAAATTATTTCCGGTACCTGATGCCCGGTAAGTTGCCCGGCTCGACGCAGACGCAGCATATGCTTGGTGTGCTCCCGCTTGCTCTGGTCCCGGACCTTCGTCTGGCAGGCAAAGAACGGCTCAAAACCTTCACGCTGCAGGCTTTCGAGGATGGTGATGGTCGGGATGTAGGTATAACGGTCTGAACGAGATTCATGTTTGTCACTCCCGAACACGCTGGGAACATGACTCATCAGCTCTTCGTGGGTCAGAGGCCGGTCACGGCGTATCTGGTTTATACGGCCAAAGCGGCTGGCTAATCGCATGGGTAACTCCTTAATGCAGCGAGTAAAAATACAAAAGGCCACACTTCCCGAGGGAGGTGTGGCCTGACTTTGTTTATAACGGTGAAGCGCTGGTGGGTGGTTATGCAGGGAATTTGCGGATGCCATAACGAGCGATATACCGGTTCAGCCAGTAACCAGCATCCTGCTCAAAGTTCCAGGCTCGCCATACCATGCAACGTTCATGACGGATAACCAGACGGAAATGTGTACTCTGGTCGTCCTCTATAGCAACGTTGAAATATTGAGACGCAACCGCCTCTGCCTGCTGGCGCGCAAACGACCCATCAGGCAATTCAGTGAATTCAGCCATACAGGCTCCTTAAAACAAAAAGCCCCTGCGGCATGTGCGACAGGGGCTGAATCAAACGGATAACGAATCGGCTAAGATGCCCTACCACCGACAACCGTGACTTGTATCGGTCGGTAATACTGCGGGTCGAAAACGGACAGTGGCAGGTCAATCTGATAACCATTACGCTCTTCCGTTGCCTTCATGATTTCGACCGAGTTGACGTTTTCCACGCATTCGTTCTCCAGCGAAGCTTCCTGAGTGCGGGTGGCATCGCTGTCGCCAAATGCAGCCACCGCCATATTCCCCATCGCCAGCGTGTTTCCCCCTTTATCTTTCAGACGCAGGGAGAGTGTCAAAGGCCCGAACCCTTCACCACTTCCGCCGTTGTCCAGGCGAAACTGCCAGACGCAGATATTGCCCGGCACCCAGACCATGTCGGTATTACGGATACTGATGTAACGCTGTTCTTCGGCCTGAGCCGGTGACAGCAGGCAAAGGCTCAGAGCGCAAACTGAGAGAACGCATTTCAGCTTCTTCATGGATTTTTCTCCTGATTCTCCGGCAGATAGAGCTTCCCCATTTCCTTACCATCGTGTGAGTACACCACCGATTTCTCACCCGTGTAGCTGTCGGTTTCAATCCTGAAGCTCAGGGTGATATTGTCCGCAAGGCATAGGGCTGCCATCAGCGGCTGCACCGTCTTCTGCTGCATGTCAGCAATGTAGTAATAATTACCTGACTCACAACCTTCCGGCGACTGGCGGGTTTTCATCACCGTATATTGCGGTGTACCGAAGGCATCCTTCTTTACCCATTCCTGGGCAATATCGGATTTATGCGAGACAACCTTGCTGAATGGTGGCGGGGTAATATCCTTAAACCGGGCTATCGCTTTCACTCCCGCATCTTCCTTGCTGTCGCAGCCAGAGAGCCCCATGGTACCGATAACCATCAAAACAGTGAGAACAGGTCGATACAATTTCTTCATGGCGCAGATTCCTTTCAGCAGTTGCCGGTGCGTCGGCACAACTCTGCCAGACTCTGTTGGGCTACCCACTGCTGCAGTTTCTGCTCTGAGGCAGAACGCTTCGCCGCCAGGGCAGCCTGCTGCTGTTTGTTGACACAGTTTTCCGGGAATGCAGCAAGCACCTGGTTGCTGTGAGGTTCGTCAGCCAGTTCCAGCTGATACTGGGTGTCGATGATAGTGAAGTAACACCCTTTCCCCTGGTCTTCGCCCTGATAGACCGATGTCAGGTCGGAGTAATAACCGCTGGCAGGTTTCAGATTCAGCTTGCGCACGGTATGCGTTTTCTTGTCGGCGAGAAAATAAGCACCACCACCACGCTGACGCAGCAGGAATTGCCTGGTCCAGGGATAATTGCCAATGACACTGGCCTGATAGAGCGTGTTGTTCAGCGTGTCGTTATCCATGCCATCGGCCGATTTCCAGCCATCCGCCTGCATGTACTGCCAGAATTTGACGGTACCCACGACAGTTTCGGCAGACGCCGGAAAGACAGCGCCAGCGCAGAGACTGACGGCCAGCGCCGTTGTGGTCAGTAATTTCTTCATCATGATTCCTTATGAGGTAAAAGACCGTCGCCGGTTCTGGCGAGCAGTGAGTGAAAAACGTGAAAATGGGGAAGAGCTCTGAGGAATTCCGGTTCGGCGAGAACGTTGCGAATCTGAAGGTCAGGCACGAACAGTTCCGGGTGTAAGGTAACCGCATGGATATCGTTCAGCGGAAACACTGCCACGCGATGATGATGCTCGCCAGTCAGATACCAGTGCCCGCCGCAGAGTACGAGGCGGTATGGTGCAAGCCCTGAACAGCGACAACCTTCAGCCAGCAGCGTCACACGGCGATGCTCTGATATGGCCCTGACAAGGCGTGTAAATATGCCTGGCCTGGGTGGCGACAATGACTCCGACTCTGCCCATATGAGGCACGGAGACTCACCAGGTCCACTCAGCAGTGAGCTGACCATGTGATTATCCATATCAGGAAACAAGGCCTCCACGCCTGACTGACGAGCAAAAGTCAGTACAGCCAGTTCGCGTTGATGGCTTCCTGAGAGCAGACGACAGGTGCCATCGCGATATTCCAGGTCCAGGTACATCAGTCGCTCACGAAAGTCTCGGCGGAGAGTACGGATCGACACGCCAAACTCTGCGGCAAGAAGAGCCATATCCAGTGTTTCGCCAGCAACAAGGCGACTGATAATGAGAGACAGCCGAACCGCCAGCCGTTCATGGCGACGCTCAGTCTGGGACATTAGATTTTCTCCATCCCGTTAACAGGCTGAAAATTAAGTGATTAGTGTAACGAAGGGGACGGACAGGGTATGGACATGGAAAAGCGTATTTTTTCAGTACGAGGATTACCGCTGCAATGCGCCCTTGCGCGTTAATGGTGGATTAACCGCTCATTAATTGAGCGCAGGCAGGACAGGGTGTGTCCGTCATAAGCGGTTTGTCAGAAGAAAATCCAATCCCAGACGGCACGGGCAACGGACACCACGGCTTCCCGAACGGTTCGAATCACAGCCCTTACAGGCGCTGGCAGAAAAGATGATGACTCCACATTGCCAATCATTTCATCCACGGCATGACCAAAGCGCTCGCGTGCCTGCTTTTTTACCGGCTCGGTGCAGAGCCTTCCATGCAGTTGTGTTGTCAGTGGGCTCGCGGCCCGGTCAGGCAGGCTGCGCATCATCGTCTCTACCATCGCATCCAGCCCCCAACCAGTTCGGGCCGATACAACACAGACTGGATGGTGCGGCAGGAAGATCTGTTGTACAGCGCTCCGCTTGGCCTCAATTGTCGACTGCTGGCTATGAGAGGGGGTATTGCTGGTGGTATTCCACTGATGGCAGGGTTCGGCCTTGTCGGCCTGATTCACTACAAATATGACCCTATGCTGGTAGGCCAATATAATCTTTCGATAAAAATGCTCATCCACCGACAGAGCGCGATCATCGGCTTTGATAACCCAGAGTACCAAATCCACTTCGGGAAGGATGTGACGATAGAGGGCGGCGTATTCTTTATCTCTTTGATCGCTTTCACCCACCCCTGGCAAATCAATAATCATTAGGCTGTGATCGCCATTGCGGAGCCGAAAGCGCAGAACATCACGGGTGCAAGAGTCAACATTACTGACAGGTGTTACCTCTCCCTGAAAGAGAGCATTACAGAGTGACGACTTACCAGCCCCTGTTTTGCCCATAATCCCTATCACAGGTTCGTACTGCGTCAGGCTACGAAGACGTTCAAGGATGAGGTTGCGAAGCGTGTATGGCAGTAAAGCCAGCGGTTGCTCAAAGGCCTGATGGCTGTCAGATTTTTGCATAGTAAGATCCCAACGTGAAAAACAAAAAGCCCCGCTATCCGGTAAGGAAGCGGGGGATTCGCGGAGATAATATCTGTCTATAATTATTTGGAGTGCTAGCCAAATACCAATGGCTTCGATTTTGACGATGTTAGAATGCTTGCTTGACAGATTGCTTTGTATAAAAAATGGACGTTCCTAGTTCATCCCTCAACATATACCCATACTGAATAGCGACATCATCTTGCTGAACGAAGATCCTCGATTATGCTTCGTTTGTTGAATAACTTTCCCGTCATTATGAGCATGTCTATCGTTAATGCCTCTATCTGGCCCGGACTGAAGGCTTCGAAGTGAAGCCCTCTACTTTTCAGATGAGATACCGAATAAGGTACTAAAAGTATGCGGATGAAAGATTTCTGAACTCGTAACTCATACAGCGACTCCGTCCGTAATATTTGGGTTACTAGCACTCGAAGCTATCTGATGGATATGAATACGCTTGTGAATCTCTTGGTGATTCACGTAATACTGGTGCAAATTGCGCGTCTTGTTGGACCGATAATGAAAACCACGCTCTCCCCACATAAGCCATACCAATACCTTACCGGATTGTATCAAGTAGCGGTCAAGTAGATCACGACGTAGATAGCTGACAGAGCCACTGACGTCCGAATCATATTCGCCAATTTTGCGGTAAAATGACGCTACCCCTGCAGCATCATGCAAATCCCATTTGTTTGCACGGTACCTGAGATTCAGAGCCTCACAAAGTTGCTTTGAGGGCAGGCTCGCACCGCTGCTTTGGTTCTCCACGCTATGGTAACTCTCCCAGTTGTAGTCCTGCACAGTGATATCTACCGCAACGCCATTGCCTGACCATCTATCTGCGGACACCAAATTTTCATCGCTATTATCCTCTAGTTCATTTGCGACTAGCAGCCCCGGAATCGACGAGAAAGGCATCTCACCCGCATAGGTGTAATAGTGGCCAGGAGCATCAGGGATGGCGCTGTTGCCAGGGTATTCAAGATCAGTGAACAACCTACATAGATTGTCAACTTCTTGGCTATCTACGAATACTCCTCGCAGGAAAGTGAAAATCTGCCGGTCATCCGAGGTAGCATTTTGCTCAACAAAACCGTCAAGTAGGATCCATGGCCCCGTCAGACCATCAATCTCCGTAATCTCAAGGATGCTACGGTAGTCAGGTTGCGGACCTCTCATGATCCAATCACCATCATCTGACGACTGTTCGCTGAACAAGGCTGGAAGTGGCAAATCAATGCTCACAGCGTCTAGCGGGAACGTCGGGTCGATATCTGCGTCCGATGGACGAGCGCTGCGGTCTTCGGAAAGGAGGCCCTGCGCGTATCGCAGTCCCCACATCTCGAAGTAAGCTATCCAGCCGTACTTTTTGCCATATCGATCGATTTTATGCTTGTCATCTCCCATACGAGGACCGGAGTACATTTGCCGATCAACAGCTTCAAACTGCTCAGGGTCATAACCAAGCATCAATATTCGAGAAACAATGGCCCGCAATACCTGTTGGTACTCCGGATTGCTGTCATCGTAATTCGCTCTGTCTGGAATAAGTCTACCAATCGTATAGTTACCGAAGTCCATTTGAATCGCTGCGCGCTCCGCTCGCTCAATCTTTTCTGGATCGTACTGATGAATGCTTTCAAATACGTTAGGCAGATGGCTAAATGGCGGAAGAAGATAAGCAGCTTCATCCTCTGAAAAACAATTTGGATCTACCATCCTTGCAATAGCAATGATTCCCAAGCAGTACTGCTGATATAACGCATGCCAGGTAGGAGCTGTAGCACCAGGTGCAAACATGGTTTGGTAAATCTCGCGAGCGAACCGTGGCAGCGCATCATGTAACTCTACTGCATCTATATCCGACCAAGTGGTCAGGACTGCACCGTAGGCTGCGGCGAACACTCGCTCGGGGACGTATGGGTCTGAAACTACAATTGTCTCCATCGCCAACCGGAAAAACTCTTCTGGCTGCCTGATGGCAAATTCATACAGGGCTTTGGTAGCCATATCCCGCAAAGCTCTGGATGTCGTCGTCAGTGTCCACATCACCCAGCGAACTCTCCGAAGTTCACGCTCATCCAGATGACCCGATTTCCATCTCGTCGACAAGAATTTTAAGTCATCTTTGACTTGTTCAGATTTCTGACGAATCCACTCTGACCAAAAAAGATCGCGCTGAGTGTTGGACATAGCCATTAGCACATCATGCAAAAAGCTCATATCAAACGGATGTGCCAGCGCAGCCCTAGTGCTCCGTAGTCTCTCGAAGGCAAGTTGTGCAAACCGCTTCGACTCCTGCATAGCTTGAGCAAATCGTTCAACAGTAGCCCGCCCGATATATCTTGGGTCCGATTGCGTCGTCAATAACAGAGCGTTCATAACGAGTATATCATCCGACAAGTCTTGCCAAAGCTGCCGCCTACCAGAGTGTTGCGGATACAGATCAACCAGAGCCCGTAATACGTCATAAGCGAAGGTATGCGAATCAGGTCCATGAGATTTAAATTTTGCGTTCCCTTCATTGCTTTGTAGCCATTGCACCAGTTCAGGCTTCATAAGCAGGTTGCGCGCCATCATATGTCCGGCCATTAGGTCGTATGCAAACCCAACTCCTTGCCTACCTTCTGGAGAAATAGTCCGAACGAGAATGCCTTCAGACTCAAGTGCACGAATAATACTGTCATCCCACCCCATATCCCGAACTGCCGTCCGTGTGGCTTGAAAATCTACACTTCTCGCATTGTTATCCCAAAGAAGACCCGCGATCGTTAGTAGTGCATCCTGAACGTCATCTTGATAAATGCGATGAATCGTCGGTGAAAGCTCAGCGACTCGTGCGGCAACCTTGTTAAAGTGTGCTTCGAAAAGGCTTGCAAGCGAACGGGGCAATGCTTCCACTCCGACAATATGCTGACGAGGAGAATTTGCTACTTCGCAAAAAATTCTCAGTGTTAAGGGGTGCTGCAAGAGTTCGACTGGTAGGTCCGCATCGGTAGCATCGATCTTGTAGTACTCAAAGTACTTGTCAAATGCTGTCTTCGGATCTTCCTGAAACCCGTTATGTTCAACTTGGGGAAACTCCTCGGGCAGACACATTGGGGCAAATTCATTGCGAAGAGTGACAACTAACAAGACATAAGGGAAATTCTTTAGAAGCTCATCCGCTCGGGATAGTTCATCCTTCCAATTTCTCGGATCTTCCGCCTCATTCAGACCGTCAATAACAATAGGTATGCGTTTGCCTGCACGCTGGCCTGCCGCATCTACGGCCTCAATCAAGCGGTCGAAACTTTCTGCTGGCTTCCCAGAGATCTTGAAAGCAGATACGAGATCATCAAGCCCCTGGCCTGAATGAAGATTCTTACCCAATAGGAGGATCCCCCCTGGGAATTCCCCTTCTGGCTGTGTTACCTTGACTGCAAGTTCAGATTTACCTTCACCTGCCGCCGCAAGTACAGCAACCGCCCGGGCACCAATCGATTGCTCCAGACTGCGGAGAACAGACGAAACCGCGTGGATATCTGCAACCAAATTAGCGGTTAACGGAGCCCCGTCAAAGCGCGCTCCACGCAATTTCGAAAGTAGCCTTTCATAACGTACCGGCTGACGCGGATTTGAAACCAACGCTTGATGTACAGAGTTAAAGTCACCTTTGCCGAGCGCCGTGTGTAAACCATCAATAAACTCAGTCAACCCAATAACCCGGGACAGGAGTAATTCAACTTCAGTCCTGAGCTCAGTTTTGAGTTGCTCAGTAACCGAAGCGATGCTCGTATGATTCTTTTTTAAAGCGTTTGAGAGTTCTTCCAGAGATTCCCATGCGTTTTGGCTGCACAGATGCCTGAATATATTCTCCTCAGCCCCCACAGCTACATGAACGTCTGGCTGGTAGCGGTTCTTAAATGGAGCCGCGGCAATCTTATACTGCTCAGCAATTAGCTCTGGGGTTAGAACCAATTCACCAAAGTAGGTTTCTCGTAAAAGCGCTCCCGGTCCGACCAAAAGATCTTCGATATCCGTAGCAGTGAGCAGTTCTAACTTTAATTCGGGGAAGCGGTCTTGCTCTAGCGCGAAAAACCACTCTTGATCACCTTTTGTTAACGTGTGATGAGTCCAAAGCTTCCAATTGGTCACTCCTGGGACATGCTTACGCGTCTTTTCGATACCTTCGATGATCTTGTTGCGGCGGGAAGCTCCCAAATCTTGTCCATTCACCAGCTCATACCACTTGCATTGCCAGCCAATCCAGCCTGGTGGCGCACCGAGATCACAAGGCTCCGTCAGCTCGAGGTGAAACTCCACCCCTGGCTGATTTGCGAGTTGCTTAAAGCGACCGAAACGACCATAGTGTCGGCGTACCAGAGCGCGGCAAAGGTTTTCGAAGTTCACATCTGCTGCACCGGGCAGTTCGTTGAATACTTTCCAATTGACTTCAGGCATCAATGCATCCTCTTTCAACTGGCATCGCTGGAATCGGACGGATAGTCATGCGCTGAGAAAATCTCGACCTTTGCTCCAGCCTCGACAAACAGCTTTACGAACGCGGATACCTCTGCCTCATCAGTAGTTATTGTTATTCTATCGCCTTCACGATCTAGATGATGATCTGACACCAATTGACCAAGATCGGTTGGTCCTAAAGTGTGGAGTTTTAAGCTGCATAGTAATGAGAGCATTTCATCTGAAAACCGTTGATTCTCTGGCTCATCAAAAGGGAGCGAGTAACATTCATCTTTCTCAGCCTGAGTACTGAGCGTTTTAATATCCTTCTCGACCTTCACTGCATCTTGCTCTTGCTTGAATTTTCCGATGAGAACTAAGTTCATCGAATGCTCAGATCCGTATCCGTTCCAAATTTTCATGTTTGTGTCCCTTGTTTAATCTCTAAGGTATTTCTAAGCCGTTTAAGCGCGGACATAACACCAGTTTCTTCAATATCCATACCTGTGGTTGAATAAGAACTCGTGCGTAATATCCCTGAAGCGTCTATATGCGCGTAGGCTTGAAGGCCTGTCTCATTAGGAAGAGGGTCGCATATGGGGAGCCCTGACGCTCCCACCTCACTTATTGCAAGTCGAACCTTTCCTCTATAGTTAGAGACCCAGTTTTGAAGCTCTCGGCCGACCAATTCGTCCATACTTGCGACTGCATTAGTTGCTTGCTGAGGTAACAACAGCAATTCACTAGCTCCAAACTGTTGCGCCAGTTCAGCCACTGCATCAAGCTCAAAAATCGTACGCTCGTTTATCACGATATTGATCCCAAAGGGCGACAATTTCGCGATCGACTCAATGCCTCTGAGTAAACTTGAAAACTGCCTTCCACGCTGTTCTTCGTAGGTATGACCTATCCCGTCAACGCTAATGCGCGCAAAGTGGATCGAACCTTTGAGGTTTTTAACCAATGGTTGGGTCAGACGGTGACCATGAGTCGTAAATGTGACTGCAAGATGAGTTTCCCCAGCAGCCCGTTTGCATATATCGACGAAATCAGGATGTAGTGTTGGTTCTCCACCACCAAATCCGATACCGAGGCACCCTTCAGTATCCAGTTCTTTTAACCAAGTAAGCACTTGGTCAGCATGTAGCAATGCCTTGTGCTTAGGCGCAAAACAATGTGCGCAGTGAAGGTCACAAAGATTGGTAAGCGCAACGGATACTTGGCGAGGAGACTTCGACCAGACTGTCTGATGAGGGCAAAACTCGTCTAAAAGAACATTCAGACCTGTATTTCGATCGAAGAAATGTACTCCATTTGGCCCGATTCTGAACTTCATAACACCAAGTTCCCCGCTGATTAAAATCCACAAAAGTAATAGTATTAACATCATAGCGAGATATCCCTTTAAAAGGATTGCGTTAGGTCCATTTTTCACTCTCTCAGACCTCCAGCGTCATGCGCTTATCTGCTGTATGCCAGAGGCTGGTATGGCTAATACTAGGGTTTCTTAACTAACTGGCCGGCTTAAGTGAAACTCATAATCCTCTATAGCTAATGCCGGCAAACTTAACGAGCAAAATACAGACCGTGTGTTCCTCGCATATACCGAAAGATTGAGGGGTAGATCAAGAAACGAGTAGATAAAACAGTAAGGTAGGTATCCCTGTTTAGCTCCTTGTTCATTGAGAGCGTAATATATTTTTTGCGCTGTAGATTTTCTTCATGGATGTCTTTTGCGATCACGATGCAGATGAATAATGAAAATTAAGGAGCATATCCGTGACGAGAATTTGTAAAGTCGAGATCCAAAATTTCCGAACTATCCGTTTATTGAACTGGCAACCGTCACCAGGCCTCAACTGCCTGATTGGACCAGGGGACAGTGGCAAGACCACGATTCTCGATGCGATTGACCTTTGCCTTGGTGCCCGCCGCAATATCAGTTTCACCGATACTGATTTTTATGGGCTGGATGTCACCCAGCCCATCAGCATCACGCTGACGCTTGGTTCGTTGCCCGATGCCCTGATGCGCCTGGATTCGTACGGAAATTATTTACAGGCCTTCAACCGTGCAAATGGGCTGGTCACCGAGGAACCTGAACAGGGTCTGGAAACGGTTCTTTGTTTACGTTTGATGGTGGATAGCGAGCTGGAGCCTGTTTGGTCGCTGGTATCACAGCGCGCTCAGGCACAAGGGCAGGAACGCAGCATCGCCTGGAAGGATCGGTTACTGTTAGCTCCAGCCCGGCTTGGGACTTATGCCAGTTCTAACCTGTCATGGACACGCGGTTCGGTACTCAATCGCCTGACCGAGGAACGTCCAAACCTTGGCGCTGAATTGGCCAATGCAGCGCGCCAGGCCCGAACCAGTTTCGGCGGTCAGGCCGGAGCACAGCTGGCTGCAACATTGCAAATCGTGACTCAGAAAGCCAATGAACTTGGCGTGTCTGTTGGTGGCCGCACTCAGGCATTACTGGACGCGCATGCGGTATCCATCGGAGACGGTGCCATTGTGCTGCACGATGCGACAGGTGTGCCCTTGCGCTCACTGGGTACAGGTTCATCTCGTTTACTCGTCGCAGGTATGCAGCGTGCAGCAGCACAACAGGCATCTGTCGCTTTAGTCGACGAAGTAGAGTACGGACTGGAGCCGCATCGCCTTACCCGATTGTTGAATTCCCTTGGTGCGAAGGAAAGTCCTCCACCCCTTCAGGTATTTCTAACCACCCATTCCCCGGTCGCAGTCCGCGAGCTTAACGGCAATCAGCTCTTCGTGGTACGCAAGTCTCCGGATGGTGCACATCAGGTTCTCCAGGTAGGTGTCGCTGATGATATTCAAAGCACCGTCAGGGCTGATCCGGAAGCTTTTCTCGCCCGAAGTATCATTGTCTGCGAAGGCGCCAGTGAAGTTGGCCTAATCCGTGGTCTGGACCACTTCTGGACGAACGCAAACGGAGCGTCAATGCTAGCCGCTGGGACTGCGTATGTGAATGTCGGCGGCGGAGAGCCTGACCGGTGCTTTGTACGCGGGCTCGCATTGCGCCAGCTTGGCTATAGGGTATTGGTCATGGTCGATGCGGATAAGCCGCCCACTGCGGCGACCGTACAGGCATACGTGGATGCTGGTGGGGAGTACATCATTTGGCGAGAAGGACGTGCTTTGGAGGACGAACTGTTTCTGAGTCTGCCGGATGCGGGTGTGGATGCTCTGCTTCAGCGAGCCATAGACCTTGTGGAAGAAGACCTAGTGGCAGCGCATATCCAGACTCAGTCAAATGGACGACTGACACTCGCCCAAATCCGCCAGCAGCGTCAACAGCTAGGTGTGCCATATCCTCTTGCAACGCGGCAGATACTGGGACTGGCAGCACGTAATCGTCGAAACGGTTGGTTTAAATCGGTCACCAAGTTCGAGGATGTGGCACGAGATATTCTCGGTCCCTATAGCCAAATATCAGAACCAGAATTTGTCACCCTGATCAATCGCCTCTACTGGTGGCCCCATGCCGACTGAGTATAATTTATTTGCTTTTCGTCGAGGCGCGATCACAGCCCCTGCAGGTTGTGGTAAGACGCAACTCATCGCTGATACATTGTCCCAACATACCGGGGCAAAGCCAGTACTCATCCTCACTCATACCAACGCGGGTGTAACAACGCTGCGTCTGCGCATGCAAAAAGCCGGAGTTGCTGATTCGGCTTACCACATTGCCACAATTGATGGTTTTTCCATGCGGTTGGTGGCGATGTTTCCGCAACGAAGTGCTATTGCCGCTGCAGTCCTCCTGCTCCGGAATCCCGGAGCCGACTACCCAGTAATACGTATGGCTGCTAGGCATTTACTCAAAAGCGGGCACCTCAATGAGGTCCTTGCAGCAAGCTATGCCCACCTGATTGTCGATGAGTATCAGGACTGCAATTTAGTGCAACATGATCTGGTTACAGCACTTTCCGAGGTACTTCCTACCTGCGTTCTTGGCGACCCGATGCAAGCTATCTTCGGTTTTCGCGGTAATCAGCTGGTGGACTGGAACACCCACGTGCTTTCCCATTTTCCTGCTATCGGCGAGCTAAATCAGCCCTGGCGTTGGATGAACGCAGGCAAGCCCGAATTTGGTCAGTGGCTTCTGGAGTGTCGGCGAATACTCATGGCAGGAGGTGGCATTGATTTACGCCAGGCCCCGCCGGAAGTCGTCTGGGTCGAGTTGCAGCCGGCTACTGCCATTCAGCAGCGACTCACCGCTGCGTTAACTCAGGCTGTTACACGGGAGGGTGACGTGTTGGTGATTGGTGACAGCCGCAATCCTCGTAGCCGCCGGCAAATGGCCAGTCAGACACCAGGGGCGACTGCAGTGGAGCCCGTCGACCTTGCTGATCTCACGCTGTTTGGAACGACATTCAACCTGCAAGCTGCCGACGCACTGACCCGTCTAGTGGAGTTTGCCGCGGAGGTTATGACGCAGGTCGGCGTTGCTGCCTTGCAACGCCGACTGGTGAGCTTACGAAGGGGGACTGCACAAAATCCAGCTACTGAGGCAGAAGCCGCACTACTCGCTTTTATTAATGCACCAAGCTTTCCCTTGGCCATTGAAGCTCTACGCGCGTTGACCAGGCAAAACAATGCCCGAGTCTATCGTCCGGATGTGTTGTATTGCTGTCTACGCGCGATGCAAATAGCTGCGGGAGGCAGTTGCAGCTTTACCGAGGCTACGGTACGGGAGCGCGAACGAAACCGGCAGGGGAGCAGGCCCCTCGCGCGACGTGCCATTGGTAGTACTCTGTTGCTGAAGGGGCTAGAGGCGGAAGTGGCCGTTATAACCGCCCCTGAGGAAATGGATGCCCGACATCTCTACGTAGCCTTCACTCGTGGAGCGAAGAAGCTGGTTGTCTGCTCGTTTACTCCCGTATTGATGACCCGCTAGTGTCGACGTAAATCCCCATTACTACATCGATGGAGTGCTGACCTTCTCTAAGGAACTGAACTTGCTAAACAAAAAAGTACTTTCTCAGATACAGAATGTGGCTGGTAGCGGCAATATGTCTCCCGCAGAGATGGCTGAGTTGTTAGATACGCATTCTGAAGACATAGAGCATTTGGTTGCGTTGAAAATGTTCGAGTATTTGGATGAGGCTAAAGGGGAGGTATTAAAGGACCATTACGAAAATTTAGATGCATTTAGAGGAAGACTATTTACAACATGGGAGTCCCCTTTAAAGCGGCTGGATGCATTAATTTATGGCTGTACTGAAATCAGTAATGAGGTAAACAGTGAGTATCGCACCGGTTCTGGAGAAAGGTCCGCAAAACTGAACATAACCACCCGACTGCACGCACGTGCTGTCCAGGTTTCCTGCGAGATATCTCATCTTCTAAAGGGTGGCTTTGCAGACGGTGCAATGGCCCGTTGGAGAACGCTCCATGAAACCACGGCCATATTGATATTTATTGCAGAAGGCGACGAAGACCTGGCGAAAAGATTCACGGATTTTCAGAGCATACAGAGGCGAAAAGCTGCTAATCGCTATAATAAATATAGTGAAGAGTTGGGTTTTACTTCTTTCTCCCCAGAAGATTTAAGTCGGGTTGATCTCGAAAGAAATGACATCGTTGGTAAGTATGAAGCGGGTTTCGGCAATGAATTAGGTTGGGCCGCAAAAGCTTTAGGAAAAGAACCCAGTGCCAGAACTAAGGTTCGCTTTAGTGATATTGAGGAATTTGTCGAGCTGGACTTTTTGCGACCGCACTACGGCTTTGCCAACCAGTATATTCATGCAGGAATTGACAGCATTGGCTTCAAGCTCGGCACATCGCTTTCAAATAAAGATCTCTTGCTATGCGGACCATCTAATGAAGGGCTGTTAGAGCCGATTCAGTGCACCAGCTTGTCCTTAATACAGGCCACTCAGGCGATAATCTCAGTTTCACCAAACGATCAACGTTTGCTATATAGCTCCGTGCTCTGGTTGTGGCATGAGAAGTTGAAAGAAGAAGTTGTTGCCGCATCTGATGCCCTAATGAAGAAAGGCGAAGCTGATAATTTTGAATAAAATCCGGGAAACGAAGATGACGCCGGTTGTATTTTAATCTTACTCACATGATGTCAACCCAAACGAACGATGCATGAAAGCTGAATATTTGGAGAATGGAAAGAAGTTACTCGGTTTTTGGTGAACTCAAAGTATGAATAATGGCAAAAATTTTTTACTAAGGTGAAGGCGTGGCAATCTTTGACATTGAAAAGGACGAATTACTTCGGCTCTCCGATATCCAGCTGGAAGAGCTGATAGCTCGGCTAGCAGAAGCTGAAGTGGCAATGCATGGCTATAGCCCAGCATGTGTAAATTGGTCTGGTTCAATTACAGCCCCTGACGGAGGGATTGATATCCATGTTCAAGTTCCAGTTGATCAACTGAAACCAGGCTTTCTTGTAAGGCCTAATACGGTCTTTCAGGCAAAGAAACATAAAATGCCAAAGGCTACAATTGAGAAGGAAATGGGCACCGGCCAAACGCTTTCACCCATCATATCTGAACAAGCCAGAAAACAAGGCAGCTACATCATTGTCAGCCTGGGTGATGATTGCTCTCCGTCTGGAAAAAGAGATCGTCTTAATGCGATGAGGGATGCAGTAAAAGATGATCCTAACAAAAGCAATCTTCATCTCGATTTCTACGACCGTTCCAAACTCATTCAATGGCTGCGCCAACATCCATCAGTCATGCTGTGGGTAAAAGGGAAGCTTGGGCAAGGGTATTCCGGCTGGCAACCCTACGGAGCTTGGAGCAATCCGCCACAAGGTGTTACAGACACTTTAATCTCAGCCCCTGGTGTAACCATTACTTTACCGTCGGGAAAGGGGCAAAAACTCAAAATTGATGAAGCAATTAGCCCAATGCGAGAACTTATCCGTTCGACGAATAAGGCGGTTCGTATTACAGGATTATCTGGTGTCGGGAAGACTCGGATCGTTCAGGCGCTCTTTGATGAAACTGTTGGAACAGATGCGCTTGACCGGACAGTAGCTATTTATGTTGATACTGGCTCTGAGCCAGTACCGTCGGCTACAGCAATGCTTGATAAGCTGATCGCTGAGGACCGACGAGCAATTATGATCCTTGATAATTGTCCATCAGAACTCCATGCTTCGCTTGCCAGCAAGGTATCAGCCGCAGGAAAAGAAGTAAGCCTCATCACAATCGAGTACGACATTAGGGATGACAAACCACAGACAACTGAGGTCATCCATATTGAGACAGATGGTCCAGAGGTGGCAGAGCAACTTCTTATCCGTCGCTTCCCTTCTATTGGTCAGAATAATGCCCGTCGTATAGCTGAGTTTGCAGATGGGAATGCAAGAGTTGCTTTGGCTATAGCTGAGAGAGGGGAGGAAGGCGAGAGTTTGGCTCTACTTTCTGATGCGCAGTTGTTTAATCGCTTGTTTGAACAGCGTAATCATCCTGATGGTAATTTACGGGAGCAAGCTGAAATATTGTCAATGGTGTATTCATTCTCGGTATCTAGTCCAGATGCTGCTACCGACGAACTGGAAATATTAGGGGCGCTCTTTGGGTATTCCAGAACCCAGTTATTTAAAGCCGTTACGAAGCTGATGGAACGTCATATCGTTCAGAAAAGATCTCACTGGAGAGCTATCTTACCTCATGCCATTGCTAACAGATTGGCAGCATCCGCACTCGACAGTATTCCCGTCGATCAACTTAGGGCGACTTTTGAAGCTCCGGGTTGTGAGCGTTTATTAATGTCTTTTTCGCATCGCTTGGGGTTGTTACATGACCATCCTGTTGCGAAAGAAATTGTAGAAGCCTGGCTTCAGCCTGAAGGGATGTTAGGAAGAATAGCCGAGTTGAATGATATTTCGTTACGAATACTTGGGTATATCGGACCGGTTGCACCTGAAGCATTGCTCAACAGAATTGAGGCCGTACTCTCGTCATCTGATTTCAAAGGTATGGAACCGGACTACAATCCGCAGCGACGTAGTATTCTGCGTCTTTTACAAATGATGGCATACGAACCGAACGCCTTTGAACGATGCGTCAGGCTTCTTATTCAAATGGCAGAGGACGAAGCCGATAATAATAACTTGGATTCTGCTCGAAACATGGTTCCAAGGTTTTTCCAGGCGTATCTGTCTGGTACTCATGCATCCCTAAGCCAGCGTATTGCTTTAATGAACGAATGCATTGCATCAAGTATTATTACGCGTAAATCTTTGGGCTTAAAGATGCTGTCAACTGCCCTGGATGGCCCACCGTGGTCAGGGTTTGGGGTTGGTGAGTTTGGAGCTCGACCAAGAGACTATGGATACGAACCCAACTATGATGAACTTGTCGAATGGCGCAGCGCCTTTATTGACGTCATTATCCAATTAGCGGCATCCGGAGATCCTGAGCTTGAAAGGCCTGCAAGATCAATCCTGGCTGACAAATTCAGGGGAATTTGGTTTCAAGAAGCAATGCGAGACAAACTCGTCGATGCTGCCCGTACATTAAATGCTTTAAGTCCTTGGGGGGAAGGTTGGAAAGCCGTTCGTTCAACGATCTATTTTGACTATACCAAGCATGGCGATGGAGATGATGTTGAGCCGTTGCCGGATAATCTTGCTGCCTTAGAGAAGGAGTTGGAGCCCATTGCGTTAATTCCAACAATAAAGACATACGTGTTGAGTACAAATCATGATTATTGGGCACTGGATGCGGATTTTGATCATGAGGACTCCGATAAATATACCGCAGCCGGAAAACGACTTGAAGCTAAAGCACTTCAATTGGGACAGGACTTTGCCTTATCAAATCATGTACTTGAGGAGTTAGGAGCAGATCTGTTCTCCATCGGTGGAATGCCTTATCGTGCTGTCTTTGGTCGAGGACTTGCTCGAGGGGCGCATGATCTACGTATTGGCTGGCAGCGACTTGTTGAACAAATTGAAAAACAGCCAGATGCTAACAAAGACTTTGGAGTTATTGGGGGGTTCATCGAAGAAGTTGACTCTGTCGATCCATCATTAGCACAGAAGTTTCTCGACCAATGTGCGCAACATCCTGAACTTCGACAGGTATTGGTTGGCTTGCATCCTTGGGGGACATTTACGGTAACTGATTTGGATCGCTGCATAAAGCATTTGGATGATCCAGACATTAGCCCTTTCATGTATGAGCCTATTCTATGGCGAGAACAATATGCCAGTTTGCCGAGAATTCGTCTTCTCGAGCTTGCTGAGCAACTCCTGAGTAAAGCAAGCGGAGACAATGTCATTTTGCATGCGCTCTCCATGAGACTGCATGGTAAAGACAAATCGGCAGATACGCTTGGCGCAGACTTTCGGTTGATTGGTCTTGCTGCTGCAATCCAGCGGGTTAAAAACAGCGACAAAGGCCAAAGAGGGACAATTGATTTTTACATGGAGCGAGTTATCGATGCTGCATTGCGTTTCGATGGTAATGAGGCAAAAAAAATTGAGTGGTTGGACGCAATTTTCAATGTCATTGATGAACACTATGGATATTTTTTGGGATTCGAGAAGACTATAGCAACAACTGTTGCGTTAATGCCTGAATCATTTCTCAATTGCATTTTTGAATGCACCGAGAGACAGCAGCAGGGAAGACAGTTCTTTATTCGACGTGGCGGTTTACGCCGTTCTCCTCTTGCTGATGTAAGTACTAGCGTCTTGATTGAATGGTGCCGTGCCAGAAATGATCCCAGTGTTTGGGCTGCCATTGCGGCTGGTGTAACTCTCTGGTCAAAGAATGATGAACAGAATCTACTAACCCTACACGAAGCTGCTATAGAACTATTAGAGGCCTCTCCTGAGCCATTAGCTGTGCTGGAGTCTTTTGCTGAGCGAATCACTCCATCCTCCTGGACTGGTAGCCTGGCGAACATAATGCAAGCTAGATCAAGCGCCATCGGTGCGCTGAGTAAACACGAGCGTCCAGATATCGCCGAGGCTGCCAAAACAGTTTGTGAAAAAATGAGTCAGTGGGTCGAACACCAAAAAGAACGTGAACAAAGGGAAGATAGCGAAAGGGAACAGCGGTTTGAATAAAGGCTGGAAGCCTATACAAACGTTCTGTGATAAGGAGAAAGTAATGGAATCTGCACGTGATAAACGTACCCGTGAGATTGTAGAGGCAGAGGATCTTTGGTTGCTTGATAGCGTTGATACTGAAGGTTACGTATGCTGGGGATGTGGTATAACCATGCATCCTGCTGCATGGGAAAAAGATAAAAAAGTTAGAGCCTATTTTAAAAAGAAACGCCATATTCAACATCATCATGAATGTGATGCTGATGCTGAAAGCACAGTAATTCGCCAGGGCCAGAAGGAGAGTGTCCGCAACATACTGGACAGTGCTCCAGGTTTAATGCCCTCGGGATTAAAGTTGATTGAACAGCGCCCGGTTGTTGAACCAGGTATCGCTGGTGGTGAAAGTAAGTCCAGTTCGACGCGTTCAGCATCCTCAGCATCTGGTGAAGGTAATTCACCCGAACGACAATCCCGGCGTCAAGTGAATGCTATTCGTAATATTTGCCGTGCCTTCATTCGCTTCCCGCATGACCGGGGAATGTCGCTTAACGTTCCCGGTATTAGTGGTCAAATCTACATGACGGCATTTAAAAAGCTCCGAAAAGAGGTTCAACCCTACCCGGAGCCGAAGATCTTTTATGCACCACTACTCTGGAACAAATTTTCTGAAAATGATGAAAAACTCATCATTCCGCTGTCTGGTGAATGGGGAAAAGATGAGGCAGGTAAGCCTAAACCAACCCGAAGCTACCAGATCCACATCGAATGGACTAACTGGTCAAAAGCCAAGCGTACCGTGGTTCGTAAAGAGCTGGAGGCTGCTCGAACAGAGGCGATAGAGGCCAAAGGAAAAGGACTAAAAGATAAAGCTTGGGTCTTCTTTATCGGCGAGCAAAATGCTGAAAATCCGGAAATCTTCTACGTTTGCGATTATCGACTCATCTGCGCGATTGTAGGACATATCACTTATCCCTGAGGTGAGAAAGCCTTCCCATACAGGGAAGGCCTATGCCGACTTACAGATCGATTTGGCTGCAGCCGAAGTTACGGTCCCCCTCACCAAAAACTTTGCTTTCGACTTTGGTGAGGTAGTCCAGTCGGGTTAACAGCGCCTGGTAGTTTTGCTGGAAGTCAGCACTATTTGTGTCCAGCGCGTACTTACAGTTATCAGGAAAATGGACCAGACCTAGGTGATCATCCTGTTTCAGTCCCAGAGCGCTATACCAGGCTCCGGTGATCATCCCTCTCAGATTATCGTCCTGATTGTAATTTCCGAGGTGGTAGTAAGCGTCTTTGTTGAACAGCAGACAAATGTGGTAGTGGCATTTACCCGATTCGGAATACTCTTTAGCCCACATAATAAATAAAGGGCAACGATAAATGCGCTTGCCTTCCCGCTTCTTACGAATACGATCAGCCTCCAGCTTAGCCTTGAGGGATTCACGTATCCGGGATATCACCCCTGGTTCCAGGTTAGGGAAGCAGCAGATATTGTCACCGTTATCGACTATCTTGGGATAATGGATATCCACACGTACCGCTGTTAGTCTGGGGTAACGGTCAGTCAAGCAACTAAGCAATCTAATAATCTTGACCTGATACTCCAGAACGTGATCCCCATGTGAGCCTATATAAGTTTTCATCTTAGTATTCCTATGTGTTTTGTCCTACGGTCTTTGTCAGACCGCATTGGTTATTGCCACACAGGCAGGGCTATCATTACTCAGTGATGAAGGTATATACTGGTATCAGATCTTAGTACGGGCATACCGATCTGATAGTTACTCTTACTGGTTAATACAGGTAGTAAGAGTATGTAGCCATTATAATACCTATCCAACATCTAAAATTGAGATGAGTGTAGCCCCAGCCTGTAATAGCTGTTAATAAATTACTCTGGAATTAATTTTTGAAACTAACCGATAATTCCGTTATTCCAGTGCCGTTTAACAGTAGATAAGCTGATACCCAATTTCTTAGCTGTCTCTGCCTGACTGTATCCGGCTGATTTAAGCTTTGTGATATCATTTCTGTATTTACTTCCCTCCTTTCTCCCTAATGGTTTTTTAACATGCCGATATCTGCTTTTGGTTGATTTCAGATTATGTATGTCAATCGTATTTTGACGAGCAATCAAAAAGGACACGCAACTTTCAGCAGATGGCTCTATCCTTGAATCAGGATGGTAGCTATAGATGAAAATGTCTTTTTGAAGGCAAAAAAATAAAGTTTCCTGTAAGTCTGCCACTGTTCTCCCAAGGCAACTTAAATCAAGAATGACAAGCGTGTCCTGTCGGTTCATTTCATAGTTAATTAATTGCCTAAGCAGACGTTGTTTTGTAACTGCCTCCTCAGTGTCTACCTGCTCAATCACAACTTGTTCGTGTGGAATATGAAAGGCCTTGCATATCTCTATAAAAGTGTGATGCTCTGCCACAAACTCTTGCTGCTCGCCAGGGCATATGGTGCAGTATAAAAAAGAACGCATATGCTGCACTCCGGTGTCAGAAATTAATTATTGATACCTAAATCCCAGTATTTGTATGAAAAACAACCACTGGATTCATGAGTGATTACCATTTTCACTTGGAGGTTAAAGCTCCCCAAATTGGTTTCTCCTCTGCTAATCGTCAATTCCTGAGATCCTGTGAATATGGGTTAATAATTATGTCATTGCGTGACCTGACAAGGCAGAAAGCATCTGATTTACGGATCACTGGCAGCATAAGCACCATCTCATTGACATGATAAATATCTATCCAGCAAATAACCGGGCAAGGTAGTACAATCCCCCTTCGTCTCAGAACTTCGTTTATCCCAAATATAATTAACTCGGATGCAGGCAATAGTTGAACATGTCCAGCATCAAAGTAATAATCCTCAAAGATGGTTTTATGGATAAGGAGAATGTTTGAATCCCCTGAGACAGTTTGTTTTTTTGCATCAAACACCCTTTGATTGTAAATATAAATTGCCTTTTCCATATTATAGGTGTCCCTTAACGAAGAAAGCCTTTCACTTATCACTTCCTTTTCATCTTTCCCCATGAATTTATCGTTAGCATTTAGTTGAAAGTAATCTAATACGGGTATTTTTAACGGGCTCCTAATATTTGTGTTCCAGATAAGTAAGCAATGTTCTTCATGAGTTATTTCAGGCTCTCCTCTCCTCCGGTTAATTATTTCTTTTGTAGTGAATTTTAATAGATCATTTTTGATTTCGTTTATTGAGCATTGATAATGGATGCATTTTTCAATGAGAGGTGCTGCAACTCCCACAGATTCAGATATTACTGAGGATAGGGGCATTTTTGTTATCCTTGAATAATGTTCAAGTATTCCCATCTCGGATTCATTTTTGCTCGTGAAGGTATATTTCTTTCCGGTAATAATATTTACTCCTTGAAGTTTTCATTTTTATTAATTAAAGGGTCTGATAATTGGTCAGATAAAAATTATCTGCATCAATGTGTTATGCAACTTTCCTCTTTTATACTTTGTCTGTCATGGTTCGTTGTAAAATCCATTCGTCTATTTCAGTCTCTATCCAGCCGACCGATTGCAGTCCCAGACGGCGTTGCTTCGGGAATGTTGGGTCATAGCGTGGTGATTTTGGGTTGATCCAGTCATAGATTGCTGAACGTGACATGCCTGTTTTGTCGATTACTGTAGAAAGACGAAGTATTTTAACATTAGATTCGCTCATACATGATTACCTCAAATCGTTGTGCTCTGGATGACATGAGATTAGCCTTAAGGAATCCGAGCTAAAATACATGTGCCAAAAAATCTTTTTTTTACACGCAGGGATTCCATTATCTAATTGAAAATTAATGTTTTATTTTTTTTCAGAAACAATTTTGTCGCAAGTTATACATGCAGTTATGCAGTTATGTTGGCGGCCCGAAATGGTTTAGACAGAACATACTCGACAATCTGAAGGATTCCGAACATTGTATGGCATACCGTAATTAGTGAAACTCACAGCATTCAGTCTTGCTGATGCAGGGGTACTAGTGGGAGTGTGGCAAACCGTTACATCCTGTTTTCACGTCTGGTATTTCATTCAGCAAAGTAGTAAAAATGAGCAAGAGATTGCAGGGTAAGATCAGGACAGATGATATTTTTGAACGTATCAATAAAGGATGACATGGAATATGCTGGATGTTTTTCACTCAGAGTTTGAAGAGAAAAGAAACACATTAAAGACCTATCTTGAACGCTCGGGCTTTCTTTACAGACATTCTATCATCAAGAATCTGTCACTTCTGGATGGTACCAATGAAAGCCAAGAGTTTGAGTTGCTGCTGGCGAAAAAATACAATCGTGATGATATACAATGCTGGGAATCTCTTCGCGCTAAGTGGACTGCCGTTCCTATTATGTTGGGTTCGCAAAGCCTTAAACATTTTTTCACATTGAATTTTAAGGCCGCGGGTATATTCCAACGCTATGGAGAGGATATGTGGAATATCAACGAGATAATCGCAGTTAAGTCTTTCCTGTTGGCTAGTTCAATCTTGGGGAGATGCCTTGGGATTGCAAGCTATGGCCCGTTGCTACCTTCGGAGCTTGCATCAGAAAAGGATAAGATGGCTAAGAAAAAACAGTCAGCAAGAAAGGGCGGAATATCTAAAGCAGAATCATATCTCCCGATAAAAGAAGAGACGATAAGATTACTCCATCAAAATGTTCCCATGGATGGTAGGTGGAAAAATAAAACAGTTGCAGTAAAGGCAATAGAGTCTGCTTTAGTCCTCTTTATACAGAACTTAAAATCTCAGGACAAAAGTCTGGATCTTAATGAAGAAAATATAATCACAGTGGTCAAGCGCTGGGAACGCAGTGATGAAAGAGTTAAGGCTGCATTTGAGGATACGGTGAAACAGAAGGCACCAAGGAAGGCCGATTCGGCTTAAACTTCCGTAATTGCATTAACAACCGCGCCCGAAGGGCGCGAAGAAAGCAGGATCAAACAACAAGCCTCAATACTTCCACACTACTTTCGGCCAAGCTTCTCTTATCCGCAGTTTTAACAAAATCAGCCCACCACTGCATCATCGGTCGACGTTGCTCAAGATAGTCGCTGCGGTTGTAAGCGCGACGTACTTCATTTTTGTCCACATGGGCGAGCGCAGCTTCAATAACATCAGGTGGAAATCCTTGCTCATTGAGAGCGGTGCTGGCGATTGAACGCAAACCATGTGAAACGAGAACGCCTCCTAAGCCAGCACGCTTAAGTGCGGCATTCACTGTTTGGCTGTTCATTGGCTGGGTTGGTTTGATACGACTGGGAAAGATAAATTCTCGGCCACCGCTGAGTGATTTCATCATTTCCAGAATGGAGAGAGCCCCATCGGATAGTGGAACCGAATGGTCCCGGTTCATCTTCATTCGAGCAGCAGGAATTTTCCATTCGCTAGCATCAAAATCGATCTCATCCCATCGAGCTTCAGCGGCTTCGGCAGGGCGGGTAATGGTGAGAAGCTGCCACATGAACAGGCATCGTGTGGACAGGCTGATACTTGCCGTGCGCATAGTCTGCATTAGTTGTGGAAGTTGATCCGGGCGGATACTAGGCATGTTTTTCTTCTGCGGTTTCTCGAACGCTTTCCCGATGTTTACGCTGGGAACTGCATCAATCAAGCCTGTGTTCTGCGCATAAATCATGACTTCGTTAATACGCTGACAAAGGCGGCGAACAGTCTCTAATGCACCTCTGGCCTGAACCGGCTGAACTGCTTTAACCAGAGTATGAGCCTTAATCTCAGTGACACTGATATCACCGATTGCCGGGAAAACATCTCTCTCAAGCGATCGCCAGATATCGTCGGCATAGTCCTCTGTTACGCTGGCTTTCTTCACATTCCACCAACGCTCCGCAACTAACAGGAAAGAGTTGGTTTTGGCTTCTTGAGAATTCCTCACCTGTTCTTTCTGATGCTCCTGAGGATCAATGTCTTTTGCTAATAAAACTCGAGAGTCAGCTCTTAGTTTACGCGCATCAGAAAGTGAGACGGCAGGGTAGGCTCCAAAGCTCTGCTTGGTTCGCTGCTTTGTCAGAGGTCGATAGTAACGGAACTGCCATAGCTTACTACCACTGGACTTGATTAGCAGAGTAAGCCCGTCACCATCATACAGCTGGTAATCGGCATCTTTAGGTTTGGCGGCTTTGATTTCCGTATCGGTTAACGGCTTGGTTTTTCTTGCCATGGTGAGTCTCCATGCGTTTAGGCCCAACGAAAACAATAGAGCTTTTCGTTGGGCCTATCAATGGGCCTAAAAGGTTCGGATTTAATTAGTTCTCTTCGGACTTCACGGGACAAATTGCAGGCACAAAAAAGCCCGCAGGGCTTGCGCCGTGCGGGCTCTTAGGACTTCATCGGATGACTCTGGTAATCACCGATGGAGAATTTTGGTGGAGCTGGCGGGAGTTGAACTCGCGTCCTAAATGTTTTTAACTCATTGAAAATAAACAATTTCCTTGCTGTTATATACCTCAAGTGCATTTTACGTGCATATTGAGGTCTGTCTAACGTCCTGATTCTGTCCAACATTTTGAAATATTTCCCCCGCTACAGCGCGGCTGAAATCGCGGTTTTACCGTCATATTCAGCCAGATATTTACCGTAGTTGCGGAATATCATTTCCGGCCCTTTGTGGCCCATCTGTCCGGCAAGCCAGAAGAGGTTAACGCCCTGGCTAATATGCTTGGTGGCGAATGTGTGCCGCGTCTGGTACGGGTTACGATAGCGCACGCCAGCTTTTTTCAGGGTCGGCACCCATGCTTTTTTACGGATAGCGTCGGCGTTCGCCCAGGGTTCTCCCGTTTTCGGGTCGCTGAATATGAACTCACTTTTCATAAAGGTGTATTGCTTCTGCGCCTGCAGGGCCGCCAGCGCCTCACTGTTCAGCTCCACCTTACGGGTACCGGCTTTTGTCTTGGTGCCTTTAAGTACCCCTACGACACTGGCTGCCTGAACGTGGGCTGTGTTCGCGATGGTGTCGAGATCAGGCCAGCGCAGCGCGCACAGTTCGGAGCTCCGCAGACCGGTATTGAAAGCAAAGCGGAACAGGTTTTCCCATTCCGGGTACCTGCAGCTCTGGTAAATGGCGAGGGTTTCCGCTGGCGTGAACGGGTCAACCTCGTAATCGTCGGCGCTCGGGCTGCTGTCGATCACGTGGTACCGGCTGGCGCTGACGAGGGTTACCGGGTTAATGGTCAGCAGGCCATCCGTAACAGCTTCATCGATGGCACTGCGCAGAAACGAAAGGTTATTCCTGGTCGTTTTCAGCTTTGTTTTCCGGCTGGCTATCCAGTTTTTAAGGACCGCTGGCGTCAGTTCTGACACGTGGAGTTTATGCAGGGCTGACAGCGCCGACAGGCATTTTTCATAACCGTTGATAGTCGACGGGGACAGGTTGCGGTTCTGGCAGATTTTCAGGTACTCGTCCAGGTAAGACTTTATATTTTTGGTTTTCTTTACTACCCCGAAAAGCTCCAGCTTTTTGGAGTTTGGGAAGTATTTCGCATAATCGAATGTGCCGCCGGCGATCTGGTTTTGTATCTCCCCGAGCAGGCGCTCGGCGTACTTCACACCGCGCGCGTTTGCTTCCATTTTGGAGAGGGGCTCCCGGCAAAGAACCCCTTTGAATGTGAAAGTGATAACCAGAGTGTCGCCAGTTTTATGCTGGCGAATGGTTACTCCTCTTGGGAGAGATAATGATCCTTGTTCTTTCTTGCCCACTTTGAAACCTCCGTTAAGTCAATCCAGCGTTCTTTAACGCCATCGACTTTTAATACATGTACTCCCTCCTTCCATAACCCCCTTTGTATCCGTTTGTTAACGGCTTCTACCGTTTCTCCCGCCTCCCTGCAGTACGTAGAAAGGGGTACACAGTCAAGACTCATGGCTGACCTCCTGCCCGAAAGCCTGGGCATTTTCCAGTTCATTAGCGGCATAAATTAGGGCGTTGTGATGAGCGCGAAAACCACCATCAAGTTCGCGAGCAGCTCTGTCGCGCAAGATGTCGATCGCATCCTGATAGTCATTCTGGCAATCGGCTGACTTTTCAGCCGAACTGGCCGGCAGATCCCCCAGTACCATCAACATGTTTTCCGGGTCGATGGGAAAGGTGGCGAGCCCCAGCTCTTTGGCCTCCACCGCTAAACGGGTCCAGCGTTCAATAATTTCAGTGGTACCTTTTTTCATGGCATGCCTCAGAAACCTATCAAAAATTTATACTCAATCAGCGCGCCGAACACGACGGCCACCAGCAACAGGCCAAACAGCAAAGAAAGGAAGAATGCTTTCATTTTCTGTCCTTCAGTTTGCTGTATCGTTCATGGCTCATTACTTCCCAGTTCTGGCCGCCGTCTCGGGACAGCAGCCGCCAGCGGTGATTAACCCTCAGGCTCAGGTTTCCGGAGCCGTGCATACGGCAGGGATGAATTCGTCTGGCTCTGAACTGGCGGAGGACATGGACCGCCTGCAGGTGCACCCACTCAGGAATTCGTATCGCTGTCAGGGCCATTGTCCTTCTCTCCTGCAGGTGGGGTGATCGTGTAACCGGCGCGTTCAGCCATCCATAAAAAAGTCTCCAGCGATGCTGTAACCTCGCCGTTCTGAACCGGGCGCGCGTGGATAACTTTCCCGTTCTCGATTGTCAGCACGATATTTACTGGTTCGTGCGTGATGATTGGTGTCTGATCACTCATGGCTTGTCTCCGCTGTGACTGATTTTTGTTTCTTGGCAAACTCGACCAGCTCAGCAATGAGATCGTCGATTAATGCCTTTCCGCTTTCTGTCAGGAACTCACCGCTGCCATTCACATCTACGGCGTTGCTGTAAATTCCTCTGATGGCTTTTACGCCGTCAATATTCCCGTATTCACTGAGAGCCAGCTTTTCGAATCGTCTCAACAGACCATCAAACAGTATTTCTGTTAATTCGACGGTGTTTATTCCCCCCTTAGGCATATTAATAATGATGCAGGTGCTTCCGGTTTTACGCTGGTGGCGTAATAACGCAGCCTTTAAAATTCGTCGGCGATACGTATTGATTAAATTATCCATTTAACACACCTTTCTTTGTGCATCTTCATTTGCTAATACGATCCTTTCCTCTTCCTCTGTCCAGCTATATACCGACCCGGCAAGGTCATAAGCCAGACCTAAAAGGCCGTCAAGTTGATGGCAGTCAAAATCCTTATGGTGAGCGTGAATTGTTTGCATGAGGAAGTTAAGTTGTTCAGCTTTAATATTCACACCTTGCACGTCTTGGCGATCTTGTGTTGACATGATTTATCTCCCGTATGCTTTCCTAAGATATAAATTCGCGATATCCCAGTAACCAGCTGAACAAAATAACTTTGCAGTCTTAAAGGCGTTGATGTTTATCATGGTTTTTCCTAAAAAAGTGTATGGAATCCCCGCAGCAATAAAGCTGTTATTTATTTAGGAATCTTAAAAAACTAAGCGTTGGATCTACTGGCTTGCTCTTCAATTAACCAGGCACAAACATCCCCGGTTAACTTGCTTAATAAAGATGCAATGGCCTCGATTTCTGAATCATCCATTTTATTTGGATATGCCTCCATCATTAGGCAGATTATTTCTGCCTGATGAGCTTTTTCTTTTGCTTGTTCTAATGAGAATTCATGAGCCATGATTACCATCCTTTAATCCGGAAAGGTATGATGCTGCTTGAGAAATTTTATTTGTCGCCATTCCAATTTCAGCAAGGTCAGCGATGATACAGGAAAGGTTTAATATCTTTTCTTTGCTGGTTTCTTTATCTTCAGCAATGGAAAAAATGTTTAAGCTAATATGGTTTATAGCTTCAAAGATAGACACTGTTTTAGTATCGCAATCTGATGCAATATCTCCATAATCAATACTTGAACAATCTTTGCTGTAGCGAAAATCTGGAATATCAACAAGCTGATATAATTTTTTGATTGTAGGGTTAGTCGTCATCTCACTAGCTCCGTTATTTGCCGATGAAATGAATAATACTAGATGTTTTAGTATCCGCAATACTAAAAGTATAGTTTTGTGTTGGTTGAATGCTTACTTGTTGAAATGTAAAGAAATAAAAAAAGCCTATCGAGAGGACAGGCTTTGTACTGTTAGTAGCTAAATCAGAGCCACATCATAGCTTGAACAACGACACCGATGATCCTGCAATTGCCGTTGATTGGGATGAGAGGATACTGAGGATTCAATGGCTTGAGGTAAGTTTTTCCAGCGTCGATTACAAGCTTTTTAAATGTCGCTTCGTTAGCGTCGGTAAGCTTGGCAACAACTAAACTCCCATTGATTGGTTCTTTTCCTGTGTCGACTAAAACGTACATGCCTTCAGGTATGCTCATACCAACAGGAGAAGTCATTGAGTCTCCCTGGACTTTTAACCAGAACCCTTGACCTTCAATGTGTGCATCGGAATCGTACCATTCATCAATGTCTTTGAGTGTGTACGGTTCTATAGCCTCACACCATGCTCCTGCACTTACCCAGCTAATAAGCGGGTATGTCCCTCGCGGCTTGGCCGGGCCATGATAAGTAACGTTTGATACCTGAGATAACAGCTCAGCCTCTTTAGCAAGAGCGGGGCTGAAACTCGAAATCGGCTCATGAAGCAGTTTCGCAAACTTTGCTGCAACTGGAAGATTCAGTGGGTTTCGCCCATTCAGGTAGTGACCGATCGCACCTTGAGATATGTCCAGTTCGTCAGCCATATCAGCCTGCGTGATCCCTAACTCTTTTTTCTTCGAGTCATACAAAGCTTTTAGACGCGTTGCGTCTTGAAGCTGCTCTGTGGTCAATCTGCTTTTCTTTTCCATGGCCTGATTTAATACCAAAAGTTTGATTATGTCTCCTACCTATAGTACCCTTCATTTTAATACTTTTAGTAGTATTTAATCGTAGAGGACGTATGAACCAGATTACTCTTAAGGAATACGTGAAAGAGCACGGCCAGGTAAGAGCTGGCGCGGCGCTCGGAGTAACGCAAATTGCCATAAGCAAAGCATTAAGAGCCGGTCGGGAAATCTTTGTTGTGATTTCTGAAGAAGGGACTGTTTCAGCTTTTGAAAACAAAGCATTCCCATCTAAGCGGCGAAGCGATGAAACCAGAGCCTGAGTTACTCAGCATCTTACCTTCCGATTTCAGCCAAGCGGATGCCGAGTGGATTAAGCAACAGTTACTAAGCCTGACACCAACTGCACGACAAAAAGCTATCCAGCGTTATGCCGCAGTGTATCAGGAGACTTTCGAGGCTGAACCCGTTTCCTACCGCAAGGAGAACCGGGCAAGGCATGAAGCAAACACAAGGCTTCGCCTGTTTGTGAGAAATCAAGGCAGAGCTTTACAGGGGTATACCGCCGAACCTCCCCTGGCTGGATCGCAATCGCGCTCCTCATTGTTTCGGGTTTAAAGGTACCCGAACAGAAGCAGGCTTAAAGGTGCCTGTTCAGGTTGGCAACCAACTGACCCAATTCCTCATATGTACTAGGTAAGTAGTACGTTTTTATGGGGAAGAGGGAAAGGGGGGTAAGGGGGGATTGGGTGTAGGGGCAGGAATAGGGTCTTTTCCAACAGGAGAGATCCATTGGTTAAGTAGATCACTGTCTTAAGGGCGCAATTTAAAAAAAACGCTCGTATCAGCAAGGTAGTACAAAGCGCCCAGGCGTTGAGAAACGAAAAGGGTTCTTCCTGGAAGAGTGATTTTTCAGAGGAGCTGAATTAGAAGGGGGGCTGGCAGCCTTTGGGGAGGCCACCAGCCATGTGAGGGGGAATCCATGAAAACCGCATCACGAAATTATTATCTCATCAGCACGGGAGCAGCACAATGGAGCTGACGATCACGCCGAATTTTGCACAGGAACGAGCGCTAAACATGTTGCGCCGTGATTGGAAGGCAAACGACACCTTCATGGTGTATTCGCCAACCGGTAGCGGTAAAACGGGTTTGGCCGCCTTCATCGTTGCCGGGTTTGTCAGCCGTGGTATGCGCGTCCTGTTCTGTGCACCGTACACCATCCTGATCGGTCAGACGGCTAATCGGTTCGTGGAGTATGGATTACCGGGGGATGAAATCGGTTATATCTGGGCGGATCACCCGAACTACGATCCGGACCGGAAAATTCAGATTGCCAGCGCCGACACGCTTATTCGTCGTGTTTTTCCTGAAAATATTGATCTGCTGATTATCGACGAAGCACACCTGCGTAAAAAGCGCATCCTGAAGGATATCGAACGTCTGCGCGGCAAAGGCGTAAAGGTGATTGGCCTGTCGGGTACTCCGTTTTCCCCGTTCCTGGGCAAATACTATGACCGACTGATTAAACCGACCACCATCGGCGAGTTAATCCAGCGTGGCGATCTGAGTAAATACGAATTTTACGCGCCAACTAAGCCGGATCTGAAAGGAGTTAAAACCAAAGCATCGCTTGAGTACGGGAGCGATTACAACGAAACGCAGCTGGCTGAAATCATGTGCGGCTCTACGCTGGTGGGCGACATCGTACAGAACTGGCTGGAGAATGGCCGGGATCTGCCTACCATCGCTTTCTGTGTCAACGTAGCCCACGCCAATTACCTGACAATCCAGTTTAACTTGGCGGGTGTTAACGCTGAGGTTATGACCGCCGACACTCCAGTGGATGAACGCCAGACCATCATTCACCGCTTTGAAACCGGTGCAACGAAAATCATCGTTAGTGTGGGCGTTCTGGTGGCCGGCTTCGATAGTGACGTTCGTTGCATCATCTACGCCAGGCCAACAAAAAGCGAAATTCGCTGGCTGCAGGCGCTCGGGCGTGGCCTGCGCACCGCACCGGGTAAAGAGTCCTGCCTCATCTTCGATCATAGCGGTACCGTGCACCGTTTGGGTTACCCGGACTCAATCGAGTACGACGATCTTCCCGGTAAGTCTGACGGCATGGAGGAAAGCGCGCGCCGCGCAGCTGAGGAACGGGCCGAAAAACTGCCACATGAATGCTCTCAATGCCATTACATGAAGCCAGCTGGCGTCTATGTATGCCCGAAATGTGGGCATAAGCCGCTGGGCGGTGAGGACGTCGATACCGACACCGGCCGCAAACTCAAAAAGCTGGGTAAAAACCAGCATCAGCCCACTAAGGCAGAGAAACAGGCCTGGTGGAGTCAGATCAAATTCTATCAACGCCAGCGCGTATCGCAGGGGAAAAAGCCCGTCAGCGATGGCTGGTGCGCAAATACCTTTCGCGAACGGTTTGACGAGTGGCCTAACGGGTTGAGCGATTTCCCGATGGAGATCACTCCGACCGTCTCTAATTTCATCCGGCACAAATTGATTGCGTATGCGAAAGGGCAGGAGAAGGCCAAGCGCCTGCAGGAGGCATCAGGCACGGCAGCACCATCCTCAGTACAGCAAGCACAGAAAGCGATTAGCGATATCAAACAGCAGTTAGGAAAACGAGCATGAAGACGGCAGAAGCGGCAAAAGGTCAATGGGCAATGATTTTTGAGCACTTCGGGTTACCTCCCATTAATGCCAGAAATCACTTTAAAGGCGAGTGTCCGGTATGTGGTGCGCGGGGAAAGCTGCGTATTGATGACCGGGACGGCCGGGGAACATGGATCTGTACCTGCGGCAGCGGTGACGGAATGAAGCTTGTCACTCTGACACAAGGGAAGCCATTCAATGAAATTTGCAGGGAAATAGACCAGCTGATTGGTAATAACTTTACCCGCGAAGCCTTCCCGCGCACTTCAGATGCAGTAAGCGCCCGAGATCGGGTTCTGTCCAAATTTACGAAACTGGTCAACCTGAAAGGAACTACCGGGGCGGATTATCTGCAGGCCAGGGGAATTTATCAGCTCCCACAAGAGGCGGTGAAGTTCAATGATAAACAACGCTACGGCGGTAAGGTTTACCAGTGTCTGTATTCACTCGCAACTGACGACAAAGGCGAGCTTTGCTATTTGCACAGAACTTTACTGGACGGCAATCAGAAAGCCCAACTAAGGGATTCTGCCGGAGCGAAGCGCCAGAAATCTCTTCAGGACGAAAGCTATCTGGATCATGCCCGTTCCGTCGCTATTCGCATGTTCCCGGTAGCGACGACCCTCGGAATTGCCGAGGGTATCGAAACGGCTCTTTCCTGCAAGCAGCTGTACAACGTTAACACCTGGGCCACCATGACCAGCGGATTCATGAAGAAATTCCGTGTTCCTGCAGGTGTGAAAAATTTGATTATTTTCGCAGATCGAGACGTAAACAGCGCCACCGGATTGGCTGCGGCCACGGAATGCGCCCATGCCAACTTACTGGCAAAAAATGACCTGGAAAAAATCAGCATCTACTACCCGGATAACGGGGATTTTAACGACATGCTCATGAACGGCGATCAGGTTCGTGAGGTGGTTTTCTTCAAGAAAAAGGCGGCTGCGTAATGCGTACTGATAACAACGAACATAAAGCACTATTCACCATCCCGACGGCAGCGCACAGCTCCGCCCTCGCAAACATCAAGCCTCTGCCCGAGCAACGGAGAATCACCGGGCATAAGCAAACTGACGCTTATCTTTGGGTGCTGGAGGTGATCCGTCTGAACGAACCCGCACATCTGGACGCAGCCGAAGCCGCACTGGAGAAAATTGAAATCTCCCCAAAAGAGGCCGAGGAACGTTACGCGCGTTATTTGCTGGCGAATGGTGGCGATCCTTTCCAGGTCGCTTTCGGTACCATCGGTATGGATAACCCGGCACGGGCAATCAGGAACGCCCGGGAGGACATTAAAAAAGCAGCATCAGTCAGGGCCACGTTCGGCAGCTATGAGGCAGCTCTCGAAGATGTGGAGGCCGAGCGAGTAATCAAGTCTTCCCCGAAATTTATCGACGATCACTTTTGGGGATGGACTCCGGCCGAGAAGAAAGCTGGCAGCATTAACGGCAGCCGTATGAACGAAATTGATGAACAGCGCCGGGCATTTGTTGAAGGCTATCGTGATGTACTGCCAGAGCCCAATACGCTTTCTGACGTTGTTCGTGAGTTTGTTTACTGGGACTGGCTCTACAGCGTTCGTCACACTGCAACTAAAGAACAGGGCTATGAATTTGGTTACTCCGAGCATCACGAATCCGTATATGGCCGCGAGCGCTACCTTGAAAAATTGCTGGAAACCATCAAACCCGTGACGCGAGCTGAAGCTATCGAGGTATGTCGCTGGTTCCTTGAAAGTGAAAAGGGGCAATACATGGAGAACCACGGCGCAGCGGTGATTCTTAACCTGGTAGGGGAGTGTGAAGAATGAAACTGGAGGCATCACTAAAACACTTTAGCCCTCAGGGAATGCACATCAGCGACGACGTGAAAGGAACCTCTCCGGAGCGTATCACCGGCACTGATGTTATGGCGGCCATTGGTACCACCAGCAGCCGAGCGCGGTTTGGTCTGGCTGCCTTCTTTGGTAAGACCGGGATCAGCAAAAGCGATGAGCAGCTGGCAGTACAGGCTCTGGCGCGTCATGCAATGGAATCAGCGCCCAGGAATGTACGTAAAGCAGCAGCAGGCGAATTTGGCTGGTGTATGCTGACGCTGGCACAATTCGCCTTTGCTGAATACTCCCGTTCAGCGGAAACCAGCGTGACGTGTCACAGCTGCAGCGGCAGCGGATTAACCTCTCAGTATGAGGATGTGATCAAACATCCTGGAGTCTTCAACTCTGACGGAATGGAAATCGTACCACCGAAAATCAAGCACGAACTGGTCAAGCGTAAATGCGCGGCATGTAACGGTAAAGGTGAGCTGCTGGCCCGATGCCGTTGCGGCGGTAAAGGTGAGGTACTCGACCGCAAAGCCACAAGCGAGCGCGGCGCGCCGGTGTTTAAAACCTGCGAGCGCTGCAGCGGAAATGGATTTTCTGGGGTGCCGTCTACTGCAGCCTATAAAGCGATACTGAAGCGAGTCCCGGATTTGCACGTCAGAACGTGGACACGTAACTGGAAACCGTTTCTGGAGGGACTTGTCGACGTCTGCTACAGAGAAGAACAAAAAGCAGACTCCGCGTTTCAGGACGCAACGAGCTTTCGTGATGATGTGAACAAAATTTAGCAAATTAGCCACGTTAAGCTTGATTTTGTCCGAACTTGTCATGTATGCTTCAAATCGTAGGTTATTGCGCCTACACGAAATCAAACCCGCCTCCGAGCGGGTTTTTTTATGGCCGTAACAGGGAAGAGCATTGGGCTTATGGGCGTTCTGCGTCGAGGGCCACCCTTCGGGGGAAAGAGTGATGATAACCCGTCACAGTAGGCTCAGTGCTCTCCCCGTTACGGTTAATTGCAGTCCTCAGAGACAAGCCGAAGATAAGCATCGGCAACCGTAACCAATTACTCCCGAACCAGGTCAACACGAATGAATACATTCATCATTTGTGCATCCGGCCCGTCTCTCAATAAATCAGATTGCGAACTGATCTCCGGATCGGGGCTGCCGGTTATTGCTGTTAACTCCACCTGGCGAGCCGTGCCTGATTGTGAATACATTTACGCGGGTGATCTGCGCTGGTGGGATGCAAACATCGATGTTCTGCCGTCCTCCGTCTCTCGCTGGACCTGTAATTACCGGGCTCATAAACGCTATGGGCTAAATCTGTTTGATACAGACACCCGGTGGGCCTTCAACTCCGGGCAGCGCTCAATTCTGTTTGCTGCCAGCCAGGGGGCGAAAAACATCATCCTGTTAGGGTTTGACTGCTCCATTAATGGCGGTAGTCACTGGCATGGTGATCACTTCGGACTGGATAACCCTACAGCTGAGAGTGTTACGCGATGGCGCGGGGAGTTTGCCAATACCGCCAGAGCGCTGACCGGTAAGGTGAATATTATCAACAGTAGCCGCCAGACAGCGCTTAAGTGCTTCCGGCGTCTCGGCCTCAATGAGGCTTTACGCGAGGTAGCATGTTAAACGTCCCTCTATTCATTGAAGGCATGCTGGGCATGGGTGACAACATCTACCAGCGTGCTTTCGTTAAGCAGTTGCCCGCTGGTACTTATATCCGGACAGCCTGGCCCGAACTGTATGAAGATTTGCCCGTTCTGCCCGTTCGCAGTTTTACAACGCTCCGCACGCAGCGAAAAAACGAGTACCGGACGCAGGCCGCTTTTCACCTGCCGCCAGATATGCGCCAGACAAAACGGATTTTCTACGGTCCGGATCATCTTCGGCGCGGTTCAATATTTGACGCGATGCGCCAGCAGTTTGGCACCGAGCCGTCTGAACTTGATTTGCCCTCTTACGGACCCGCTGAATTTACGTCTGAAAAGCCGATCGCGGTAATTCGTCCGGCAACTGTTCGCAGTGAATGGCGCAGTGATTCCCGTAATCCTGATCCAGATTACCTACTGCAGGCATCCCGATTACTGAGAAAGCATTTTTGCGTAATCAGTGTGGCTGACCTGCAGGAGGGGGAGGAGTGGTCAGTCGGTGAACTTCCCGAAGCGGATCTGCGCATGCACTCCGGCCAGCTCAACTTCAAATCACTGATGCGCCTTATTGAACATGCCGCCGTGGTTGTTACGCCGGTGGGCTGGGCGCTTCCTGCTGCTATTGCCTATAAAACGCCAGTGTACGTCGTCGCTGGTGGGAGAGGCGGCCACAATGCACCGGAAATCGTAACCGATCCGGCGATGGACCTCTCCCGGGTTGGCTGGGCAATTCCCGACAATTACTGCCGCTGTGAAGCATGGGATCACCACTGCGACAAGCGGATTTCAAATTTCTCCGATAAATTCGAGGCCTGGCTCCATGAAGTCGTTTTATCAGGAACTGGAAAGCGGGCTGGTATTTTTACCGGAGCTCGGGATCGGACGTTATCCCGTTCCGGCATCACGCCCGTATGACGAGCAGTATTTCGCAAAGTATCAGCAGCTGGCTGACACCGAAACGGGCAGAGCCTTAACGCAATCCCGTATTGAACTGGTGGATCGCCATTTTCACGGCCCTGTTCTCGACGTTGGTATCGGTGCTGGTCAGTTCGTCGCTACCCGACCGGGAACGCTTGGGTATGACGTTAATCCGGCTGGTATCGCCTGGCTGAACGAGCGGGGCGCATTCGCTGACCTCTACGCCAACAAGTGGCGAGCTCTTACGATGTGGGATGTACTGGAGCACATTGACGAGCCGGAACTGGCGGTACAGCAGGCCAGCGAATATGTGTTTTTGTCGATCCCGATTTTCACTGATGCCGGAGACATTCTCCGCTCCCATCATTTCAGAAAGAACGAGCATATCTGGTATTTCACTGATGAAGGTATCAGGCGCTGGTTTGCAGAGCAGGGCTTCACCTGCGCAGAGCAAAACACAATCGAATGCCAGTTAGGGCGTAAAGGCGTCGCGTCGTACGCTTTCCGCAAAATTTAACTTCTTTTTTTAACACACAGCACCCCGGACCCGGAGGTGTGGAATGCATCGTATGAATGACCAGTCAGGTAATGTAATTACCCAGTTTTTCGCGTGGCTGGCAGCTGTATCAGCGGCTCTGGGATTTTCAACCCAGGACATGGTTTTCATGTTTTTCGGTCTGATTGGCGTACTTCTTTCTCTGGCCTCTTTTATATCCGGTCGGCTTGACGCCAGAAAACTCCATAAAGAGGACCAGCGCCGCACTCAGTTGCTGGAAAAATATTTTGATGATGCCCGAAAGCTACCTCCTGCGGATCGTCCGGCAAGCGTCACGGTTGTTACAGATGCCATTAACAGGATAAACGCAAATGCAAAATAAAAAGGCAGGTGCTGCGGGTATTGTTTGTTCAGTTGCTGCGATCATCGCGATAGTGCTCGGTAACGGGCATGTTCGAACCAATGAGCGCGGACTTGAGCTCATCGGTAACGCGGAGTCATGTCGTCGTGATCCTTATGTTTGCCCCGCTGGTGTGCTCACCGATGGCATGGGAAACACCCACGGCGTTAAACCCGGCACAGTTAAAAACGACCAGCAGATCGCGGCGGAATGGGAAAAAAATATCCTCGATGCTGAATCATGCGTTAATCGGTATGCCAATGGCAGAAATCTGTCTGATGATACTTTCAGCGCTGTAGTATCGGTCACGTTCCGCGCCGGGTGCGGCAATATGCGGAGCTCGACAATGTTCTCCCTTTTTCGAAAAGGTGACCTTAAGGCGGCGTGCTACCAATTCCCTCGCTGGGTTTACGGTGGCGGTCGGGTTCTTCCTGGGCTGGTTACTCGCGCAGGTAAAGAAGAGGCTCTCTGCTTGGACGGTCTGAAATGATCACCTTTGCGGATATCAAAGCCGCATGGCGTTCGATAGCGCTGGTGGCCGTGGTGATTATTATTGCGGTGTTGTGCATCCTGCTGGCAAACAGTCGATCTGACGTCGCTACGCTGAAGAGTGATAACGACGTTCTGCGCAGTGACAACACCCTGCAGGGGACGGTTATCGCTGCTCAGGCTTTCAATTTCAACCGGTTTAACCAGGTGGCCGATAACGCCAGCCGGCTTAACTCACTGATTGATGCCAGTACCGATAAAACTGTTATCCAATACCGGGAGATCCTCCGCCGTGAAAAGACCTGCGATCTGCCTGTTCCTGCTGATGTCGCTGGTGGGCTGCTCAGCTACGCGAACAGTTTACGTGCCAGCGCAATGCTCACCGATTCCGGGAACGCTGACGCAGCCGGTGATAGCACCACTACCGCCAGCGCGCTGACCTATTGCCAGGCTGTTCTCTGGATCAAGCCGCTGCTGGCCGCTATCGAAAAAGCGAATAATCAGCTGGCTGGAATACGCCAGATCGAGAAGGACAGGCAATGATTATTGCCAGCATGACATTACAAAAGCCATTCACTGAGTGGCTTTGATAATGTTTTTTGAGTGAGGATTGTTCAGCATGGCTTCGATAAAAGAATCCACTGATGCCATTGGACAATCAAAATATTACGTCCACTGGAAGGATGAAAAATCCGGTCATGGACGCCGCCGCATTTTTAAGAATATTGATGATGCCGCTCATCTTTTCTGGCAAAAACAGAATATCGAGCTGGATTGTCGAACTGCCAGCTGGACCGGAATAGACCATTCCTGGACTTTCCGAAAGTTAATTCTGTTTTATCTGGGGTATCAGGCCGGCAAGCTGGAAAAAAATATCATTCGGTTGTCGTCATATACGAAATGCCGTCACGATCTACTCGCTGTAGACGGGCCGATACTGGAAAAAAATATTCTCCATATCAGCCATCGCGATATCGTTGATTCGGTACGCACCGGCTGCCATCGCTGGATTCGCTCGGCTTTCTTCCTGCTGGTGGAAAAGCGGCTCATCACTTTTAACCCTGTTGACCGTCCCGCGCGCCGGAAGCGTCGACCCATCACCATACCGCCATCATCATCGGTCAGAGAGCTACTGAACAACGCGCCAGTTCGTGAGCGTATCGCGTGCTGGCTCGGGATTTGTGGCTTGCGCATCGGTGAGGCTCTGGCGGTTACTTATAACGACGTGTCAGCCGACTGGATCGACATCCGGGGGCATGTTGTTGACGGCGTTATACATGAGGGGCTGAAAAGAGGTGTGGAGCGCCGGGTAAGGATGCCGCGTGAGCTTTTCGCGTTGCTGGATAAAAGTAAACTCGGTACCTCTGAGCCTCTTATCTGCAACCAGTTTACCGGCGCATGCCTCGCTACCAGCTACGGCACTCAGGGCGTTCTCGTCAGAACCCTGAACGACTATGGCATTAAACGATTCCATCATCTTCGCCACTTTGCTGTATCTCGCCTGGCAAACAAAGGCGTCGATATTCTGAAGGTTTCCCGACTTATTGGGCATTCGAACATCAAAACCACAATGGACGTTTACGGTCACCTGTTCGGTGAAGTGGTGGAGATGGATTTGGACTGAGTTATCCACATAGTGGAAATATTAGGGCGATCCACTATCTCCCCATTCTGCGCGGCCTCCGGGCATCAAATCGCAGTTTTCCCGAAAAAAAGGATATGCCGCATTTTTACCCCCTCTGATATGCCGCACTTGGCACCAGAGAGGACGCGGCCTGCACGCCAGAATTTACCGCGTGATACGCCGCACCCGGATCGGAGAAATTGGATTTTGAACAAAAAATAATCACATTGACTTAGGCGGAAGTATGGCTCCTAAAAAAAGCTTCAGAAAAGCCTACGTCGGTATCGTTATGGACATGGCATTAGCCCGTAGCAAAATCAGCAATCGGATGGTTGCTCAGCGCTTAGGTGTGGACGAGACGACGATCCGTCGCTGGCGTAAAGAGAATATCGAGTTTGAGCGCGCTTTCACTGAGGCTCGCGAAGCTCTCAGAGAGAAAATAAACCGCGTCGCCGGTAAGAGTCTGGACGTTCGTAAACGGAAGGTTGTCACCACATCGCCGGATGGTGTGAAAACCACGATTGAAGATGTGCTGCCCACGCACAACGATATTGCTGTTTTCTCAAAGGTGCTCGGTCTTGGTACCAGCGTCTATAGCGAGGAAGAACGTCAGCGTGATGTGCTTCGCGAGGTGATGAAACACAAGGTGGCCGGGAAATACTCCGCGCTGGAGGCGGCGCAGCTGCTTGAGGCTGAGGGGGTAAAAGTTCCGGCAACCCTGCTTATGGAGCTGGGAGCACCGAAGATTTTCGAATCGTTCAAAAATATGGACGAGGCAGCCAAAGCCGACGCGGCGAACCTGACCCCGCAGGAAGCAGCAGATATCTACAAAAAATACCTGGGCTGAAAATTGCAAAAACAGGCGTTTCGAACCGTAAAAACGCTATGCACTTTTTGACCCGTTTTATGCACGTTTTATTCATCCCGATTTGACCACTTTTCTGTTCAAAACACAGGCTTCACGCCGTTTGCGTGATGGGAGCTGTTGCGCCAGTGCGGGTAACGACCATTATGTTAAATCGGGCCGTTTTTGATGAAATTATCTTGTAAAAGGGGCCTGCCAGCCCCTGAGGAAAAAACGAGCTTAAAAACCAGAGTTATCGCGAACTGGGGCCGTTGGGGCGTTGGTCTTGACTGACTGAATCCCGTTTAATGCAGCTTGTTTGCTTGAGTACATTTCACTCTGAGCGATAGTTTCGCCATTAGCCGCTTTGAGAACAAAGAAGTATTTCTGGCTAAGCAAGGTGTTACCGCTTTTCTTGAGTTCAAAATATCCCATTTCATATTTCCTGTTGAACCGTCGGTCGACGGCTAAATCAGTATGGAAGTATTGCAGAAATAAAAATCACTACCGGATCAAAATTATGCCGTTGCCGTTCCCCTTTGACTTCCGCAAACCGGACTATACCGCCGTGTTTGAGTGGAGAATGGAGAGGCTGGAGCGGATCAGGAAAGCGCCTGAAATGCTTCCGGCACTCCGTGAGTTTTACCGCACTAACCCGGCCCAGTTCATCATCGACTGGGGCATGACGACGGACCCGCGTAACCTCGATTATGGCCTGCCTGCCACCATCCCGTTTTTGCTGTTCCCCCGCCAGGAGGAATGGATTAACTGGATCATGGACAGGCGCGCCAGTCTTGAGCATGGACTGACAGAAAAAAGCCGCGAAATGGGGCTGAGCTGGACCTCTATCGGTCTGGCCTGTTCGCTTTGCCTGTTCAACAAAGAAATGGTGATAGGGTTCGGTTCCCGTAAAGAGGAATATGTCGACAGTACCGGCGACCCGAAAGCACTGTTCTGGAAAGCGCGTAAGTTTGTCGAGCTGCTGCCGGTAGAGTTTCGCGGTTCATGGAGTGACAAAAAACATGCTCCTTACATGCGCGTGGAGTTCCCGGAAACGGGCGCGGTCATTAAGGGAGAGGCTGGCGATAACATTGGCCGTGGTGACCGTACCACACTTTATTTCGTGGATGAGTCGGCATTCCTCAAACGGCCATTACTCATCGATGCTGCGCTCTCTCAGACGACCCGCTGCCGTATAGACCTCTCATCCGTCAACGGCATGAATAACCCGTTTGCCCGTAAGCGCCACAGCGGAAATATCCCGGTGTTTACGTTCCACTGGCGCAGCGACCCGCGCAAGGATGATGAGTGGTACCGCAACGAATGTCTGAAAATAGATGATCCGATTATCGTTGCTCAGGAACTGGACTTGAACTACAGCGCATCCACAGAGGGGATTCTCATTCCTTCCGAATGGGTGCAGGCCGCCGTCGACGCACATATCAAACTGGGGATTCAGCCCAGCGGCCAGCGCCTCGGCGCAATGGATATCGCAGACGAAGGGAAAGACAAAAACGGCTTTTCTTGCCGCTATGGCTTCCTTCTGCAGAACGTTCACGAATGGTCTGGCATCGGCAGCGACATCTACGCCTCTGTCGTTAAATCGTTTGGGTACTGTGACGATTACGGTCTGGATGAGTTCCGTTTCGATGAGGACGGTCTGGGTGCTGGTGCGCGTGGTGATGCTCGCGTGATAAACGAGCTCAGACAGGCTGAAGGCCGGGGAACAATCACAGCTACGCCTTTCCGTGGTAGCGGTAGCGTATTCGATCCGGAAGATGAAGCCGTTCCTGGTGATAACGGTAAAGCGGCGCGCCTGAATAAAGACTTCTTCGCGAACGCGAAAGCACAGAGCTGGTGGCATCTTCGTAAGCTGTTTCGGAACACCTTCCGCGCGCTGAACGGGATGGACTACAACCCCGACGAAATCATTTCTATAAGCAGCGAGATAGAAAATATTGACCGCCTGCTGATGGAGCTTTCACAGCCTACGTGGTCGAAAAACGCCGTCGGTAAAATCCTCGTGGATAAACAGCCGGAAGGTACAAAATCGCCGAACCTCGCCGACGCCGTAATGATTAACTACGCGCCGATGGATTCCTCTCTTGATAATTGGGCCAAACTGGCCGGAGCGTGACATGTCCCGTAAGAAACGCCAGAACGGCGCACAAAAGCCCGTTGCGACAGCTGACGGGTACAACAATTTCACGGCCAAACTTGGCAGCGACACCAGAAACATACAGACGGGCGGAATGTATATGCCCGGGTACATCAGCCGTAACAGGGTGATGCTGGAGTTTGCGTATCGTTCATCGTTCCTCGTTGGTGCCGGTGTGGACGCGATGGCCGATGATATGACCCGCAAGGGGATTAACATCAGCTCAAAGCTGAAACCCGGACAAAAGGGCAAGCTCGAAACCTTCTGGGATGAGCTCGCTATATGGGATGGGCTTAACGATAACCTCAAATGGTCCCGATTGTATGGTGGCGCGGTGCTGGTGGTCCTGCTTGAAGGGCAGGATATGTCCTCCCCGCTGAAACTGGATCGCATCAAAGAGGGGCAGTTTAAGGGCGTGATGAGCCTTGACCGCTGGATGGTTAACCCGAGTTATTACGATCTCGTTACCGATTACGGTCCCGATTTTGGGAAACCGAAATATTACAAGGTAATCACGAACCAGCAGGGGATTCCCCCCTGGAAGATCCACCATAGCCGCGTTATCCGCATGGAGGGCGATACGCTTCCTTTCCAGCAGGCCCAGACGGAAAACGGCTGGGGGATGTCTGTTGTGGAGCGTATTTTCGAGCGTATCGAGGCGTTTGATACTGCGACGGTCGGCACCACACAGCTGATCCACAAAGCGCATCTGCGGACATACAGCATTGCTGAACTTCGAAAAATACTTGCTGCAGGCGGCGACCTCGAAAAAGCACTGATGAAGCACATGGACATGATCCGACAGTTTCAGACCATCGAAGGTATGACCATCATGGACGCTGCGGACAAGTTCGAAACGCACAGCTACACGTTCGCTGGTATCGCTGATGTTCTTCTGCGCTTTGCTGAGCAGGTTTCCGGCGCGACGGGAATTCCTCTCGTCCGACTGTTCGGGCAGTCCCCTGCAGGTTTCAACACCGGCGACGGCGATCTGGAAAACTACTACAGCCGGGTTAACTCGCTGCAGGAGAGACGCTTACGCCGACATATCCGCTGGCTGCTTGATATCTCCTGGCGTTCTCTGTTCGGTGAACCACTACCTGACGATTTTACTTTTGAGTTTAACAAGCTCTGGGAGATGTCAGACGTGGACCGCGCAACGATGGCGAACAATGTGGTTACTGCACTCGGTACCGCCGTTCGTGACCTTGGGATGCCACCTGCAGCAGCGCTTAACGACCTCAGGAACATTTCTGATGTGATTGGCATCGGTGGTTCTATCACTGACGAGGACATAGAAGATGCGAAGGCCCAGTGGGAGGAGGATGAACCTGAAACCATCCCTCCGCCGCCGTTCGGAGATCCAGTATCGAAAAAGCCTGTTGGCGATAGCAAACCAGATAGGGCAGATCGTCGATGGTACCTACGATGGTTCACAGGTCAGCGCTGACAGCATTTCGAAAACGCTGGTGGACTATTCCGAGGTAATCAGCGACTGGGCAGAGCAGGTCGGGCGAAGGATGTTTGCCCAGGTAGAGCAGGAGGAATGGAATCAGTGGAAATCGGTATCAGAGGAAATCGGCGCTGGCCTGCGCGATGTGGTGGGTAATACCCCCGTCGGGCAGGTGGCGCAGGATATCGTTTACCGTCAGATTCAGCTGATGAAGTCCCTGCCGCTGGAAGCAGCTGATCGCGTGATGGACATACAACAGCGCGCAATGCAGGCGGTTATCACGGGTGAACGTCCGGACGAGCTCTACGAGATGATCATGGCCTCCGGTGACGTGGCCGCCAGCAGGGCGCAGCTGATTGCCCGTACAGAGATTGGACGAGCTACCGGCGCGCTAACGCAGGCCAGAGCCCTTTCGGTTGGCTCAGAGGGCTACTGGTGGCGTATCGAAGGGGCCGGCACGCGCGATTCTCACCGCAAGATGAAAGATAAATTTGTGCGCTGGGATAACCCGCCGACGCTGGACGGTATGACCGGACACGCCGGATGTTTGCCGAACTGCAAATGCTGGCCTGAAGTACAGATTCCTGCACCGAGAAAATGAAAAATACGGCTTTGAGCAATCATTTCATGCGAACTGCAATACCCGTGAAATGTTATGAAAATGTTGTATTCGAAAAGGCCGATTTTCAGCCCAGTTTATCGCTACTTTTACGGCTTTAAGGGGACATTTTAATCGAGTTCATTTTCGTCGGTGCGGGTAAGAACCCTTATGTTAAATAGCCCGTTATTTCGAACATTTTTCCCATCTCACAAGGTTGCCTCCGGGCGGCCTTTTTGTTGCCCGTAATCGAGCAGGTAACCCATGAAATATTTCTTCACTACACGCCTGGGCGAAACGCGCTATCTGCAGGCTGACGGCTCGCTGCTGTGTAAAGACGTGCCGATCGCACGTACAGGAACGCAGGTCTATTTACCTGAGGAAATCGACCTCGAACCGGACGGAACCGGCACGGTGGCAGTCTGGCGAACAGAAGACGAGGTGTTTTCCCCGGAGACGATGGCGAGCTTTGAGGGCGTAGCCGTCACGCTGGGGCATCCAGAGGACAGTCAGGGCAACATCGTTTTCGTTAACCCTTCTAACTTCGCGGAGCTGGCGCACGGACACATTCAGAACGTCCGGCGCGGCACCGGTGATAAATCGGATCTGCTCATTGCTGACGTGCTGATTAAACGGCAGGAAGCAATCGACGCGGTGAATTCTGGCCTGACCGATGTCAGCTGTGGCTATGACGCGCAGTACAAGCAGCTGGCACCCGGTAAGGGCAAGCAATACCAAATCACAGGTAACCACCTCGCTGTCGGCATCGACCGGGGGCGTGCTGGTGGCCGCTGTGCAATAGGGGATTCCATCCCATCAACAACAAAGGAGAAGCCTGTAATGTCATGGCTTAAAAAACTGGCTCAGGCCATTAAGACGAAAGATGAGGATGCGCTGGCAAAACTCATCGACGAAGCGCCGGATATGCCGTCTGATGGCATGCCTTCAATCCCCGGTTCCTCTATCACTATCAACATTCCTTCACAGGCCACCGCCATACCTGAAGGAAATCGCACCACTACGGACGAAGACGATCCGAACAAAGACAAAACCGGCACCGGCGATGAAGAAATTCCGGCCTGGGCGAAAGCGCTGCTGGCTCGTCTGGAAAAGCTGGAGGGTAAAACCACCGACGCCGATCCGGACCCGGGCAACATGACCACCGACGAAGATGAAGAAGAAAACCGCAAAGTGACGGGTGATGTAGCCTTTAAGCGCAACCTGATCGCCGATGCGGAAATTATCTGCCCTGGCTTCCAGCCTGCTGGCGATAAGAGCCTGAAGCGTCAGGTGCTGAGTCATGCAATGCGCACCGGTGACAGCCTGAAATCGTTCGGCGTGGATGATTTCTACAAAGCGCCTAAGGCTACGGTCGACGCGGTGTTTACTGCCGCCGTGGCGCTGCATAAAGCGAAAAATCAGCTGACCCCGCTGAACAACATTACCCGCACCACGGACAGCGGAATCAGCACTAAACACCTTTCCCCGGCAGAACTGAACAAGGTCAACGCCGAATTCTGGGCAAAAAACAAATAAGGTAAATCATCATGGCAGGTACTGCATATTTAACGCGCATGCCCCTGGGCATTGCCGGGGGCGTTACCCGTCCTCGTGATCTCACCATCGAGCCAGTAAGCCTGGACTACACGAAGCAGTTCGCGTCCTACGGGCTGCCAGGTAAATACGTGAACGATAAATTCGTTCCGCTGGAATCAGGCGACACTATCAGCAAAGTGAAAGGGATTCTGGTTCGACCGTTCCCGATTACCTCTGCTCTGGACCTTGCTTACATTGGTGTGACGGCTAATCAGGTTGGTGACAACCTGAAACGCGGTTACATCTGCGTAACTGCTACCGCAGGCAACGCGGCGACCGCGAAAAAAGGCGATCCGGTTTACGTTCGCGTGGCTGGTGGCACCACTCAAAGCCCGGTTGGCTCCTTTGTGCTGTCTCCGGACTCTACCGCATCAAATACACCTCAGCTGCCAAATGCAGAGGTCATGGGGCCGGGTGAAGCCGACGGCCGTATTGAAATCGCTTATAACATCTGAGGGAATAATTAATGTTTACAATTGACAGAGCGACCATCGACTCCACCGGCGCGTTTCTGGTCGGCGAACTGGAGCGCATGGATCAGACGCTGAACATGCCTTTAGTGTCCTACAAATGGTCACGCGACATGCCGCTGCGCAGCGATATTTCTATCGCTGATGAAGTGTCATCCTTCACTAATACCGATTTCGTCGGCGTTGGTGGTCCAAACCCTAACGGTAAAAACTGGATCGGTAAAAAAGCTACTGCCATTCCTGGTATCGAACTCGATATTCAGCCTACCCGTAACAACCTCACCTTGTGGGGGCAGGAAATCAGCTGGACGGTACCGGAACTGGCTTCTGCCCAGAAACTGGGCCGTCCGGTTGATGTCCAGAAATACGAAGGCATGAAGCTGAAGTGGAATATGGACACCGACGAACAGGTTTATATCGGTGATAACGAGCTCGGCGTTGCTGGCCTGCTGAACCTGCCGGATGTTACTCCTGTTGCTGCAGCTGCAGCGTGGACCGCAACCACTGATCCGGATGTGATTGTTCAGGATATCAACCTGGTGCTGTCTGATGGCTGGGTTCGTTCTGGTTATGCGGTCTGCCCGACAAAAATCGGCCTTGCGCCGGAGCTGTTCGGCCTGCTGGCGAGCAAAAAGGTTTCCTCTGCAGGGAATATCTCCGTGCTGGAATACGTGAAGATTAACACCATCGCGTTTCAGGAAAACGGCACACCACTGGAGATCGTCTCCATGAAGTGGGCCTCCAAGCGCGGCGCTGGTGGCGCGCATCGTATCGTTGCTTACACCCAGGACGAAAAATACGTTCGCTTCCCTATGGTTCCTCTGCTGAACACGCCGCTGGAGTATCGCGGGCTGCAGCAGTTGACCACTTACTACGGCAAGCTGGGCCAGGTGGAAACCCCGTATTCCAATACGATCTCTTACCTGGACGTTCCGGCGTCTTAACCTGAAACAGGCGGGGAAACCCGCTTTTTTTATGGAGCAAAAACATGAAATACGTTGTTTCCGGTGGCGCGACTCTCAGCTTTGCCGATGGTTCTAAATTTGAGCTGTCTCAGGGCATCCACGACAGTTCCTCTTTCCCGAAAGAAGTTAAGGACCACTGGGCCTTTAAAGCCTATGCGCGCCCGATTGACGAAGCCGACCTGGCGAACGAGCAAAGCAATGAAGACCTTTCCGCGAGCCTTGTTCTCCTGGCAGAAGAAAATAACACCCTGAAAGCGCAGCTGGCTGAGCATGAAAAAACCATCACCGCGCTGGGGAATGAAAACACAGACCTGAAAGCGCAGCTGGCAGCCGCTCAGGCACCAGCAGGCGGTAAACCTGCCGACAGCACGGACAAAACCGATAACACCGGCGGGGACGCGAAAAATGCCAAAAAACAGCAGGCTTCCGACTAACGAGCAGTTCCGCACCGACTTTCCCGAGTTTGCCGATACAACCCGCTACCCTGACCCCTCAGTGAATTTCTATCTGGGGCAGGCCGATTCGCTTCTGAATCAGGACGTACAGGGCGATCAGTTCGTCTACCTGGCCGAACTATTCACGGCTCACTATACGGAGCTGCGCGGCCGCACGCTGGCCGCCGCTGCCGCTGGTGGTGTGAACAGCAATGGCGCAGCAGGTGTCGTGTCCTCTAAATCAGTGGATAAGGTTTCAGTGAGCTATGACGTGTCCGGGGTAATCAATCCGGATGCCGGTTTCTGGAACAGCACCGCCTACGGGCGCGAGTTCTACTGGTGGTGGTCGATGTTCGGCGCTGGGGGCAGGCAGTTGCTATGAAAAGCGGGTTAACGGTTCGCGCTGATAACGCCGTGGCTGTTCTGGAATCCCTCCGGCAGCTATCCGGAATGGATGTGCTGGTGGGAATACCTGAGGACAAGGCAGGGCGTGAGGATGGCTCCCCGATTAATAACGCGGAACTGGGCTACCTCCACTCGACGGGCGCAACGGTGGAAATCGACGGTACAACGGTCACGCTTCCCCCGCGTCCTTTTCTGGATATGGGGATCGAGGATTCAAAACCCCGAACCACTGCGCACCTGAAGGCAGCGGCAACCGCCGCGCTGGAGGGGCAGACTGAAGCAGCAGTGCGTGAGCTGGAGAGCGCCGGACAGATTGCCCGTGATGCTGCAAAAGCTGTTATCGGTGCTGGCGACCGGTTGCACCCGCTTTCTGAGAAAACCCTCGAACGCAGACGCGCCGAAGGCATTCCCGGCGACAAGCCGCTGTATGCCCACGGTTACCTGCTGCGCTCAATTAACTACGTCGTGAGGAAAAAATAATGCCTCTTCTCGATGTGAGCGATGTTCTTCTCGATCCCGACTTCATGGACACCAGTCTGGTGTGTCACCGGCAGGTTCAGACGGTGGATGAGGACAATTTCACGAAAAACACCGCTCAGGATATTCCATTCTCTGGCGTGGTGACGGTTGACCGTTCTCTGGAAGCCAGACGAATGGAAGCAGGCCAGAACATAAGCGGCGCGATCCTCATCGTGACGCAGTTCAGATTAACCCAGGGCCAGCCCGGTTCAGACAGCTCCCCGCGACTTGATGCAGATATCGTGACCTATAGCGGACGCGACTATCGCGTGACGTTCGTCGACCCGTACACCCGTTACGGTGCCGGATTCGTCCAGGCACATTGTGAGCTGGTGGACTTTAACGGAGGGACTCCAGTTGAGTAACGACAGCACCGCGCGCGGTTATCTGACACCTGTCGGGGATCTCCCCCAATACGACGAGGCGCTGGAGCGTGAAATCAGCCGGTGGATTCGTGGTGTTTCTGGCCTGCCGGCTGCGCTTGTTTTCCCCCGATGGACTGACCCGCAGCCGCAGATCCCCAACAACGGGGTGACGTGGTGCGCCTTCGGTATCACTACCGTTCCCCAGCCGTTAAGTCAGTCCGATGTTCAGGTTTCGGAAGAACAGTCCGAGCAATGGACATGGGAGCAGGTCACGGTGATTTGCTGCTTTTACGGCCCTCTGGGGGCCAACATTGCATCAACTTTCCGCGCGGGGATATTCGTCGAGCAGAACAATGCCGAGCTGAACCGCTCGGGGCTTTCGCTGGTGGATGCCGGGACTATCTACAACCTGCCAGAGCTCATTAACAACCAGTGGGTGAGGCGATACGACCTCACCATTACGCTTTCTCGCAAAAACATTCGTACCTATAACGTCCGGACGCTGCAAGATGCGCCCGTCTCATTTTTCGGAGACTAAATTATGCCGCAGGGATTACCTGTATCAAACGTCGTCAATGTCGACGTGATCATTGGGCCGCGTGCGGCTACTGGTCGAAACTTTGGTTCGCTGCTCATTCTCGGGAGCTCTACGGTTATCCCGGTTACTGAGCGTATTCGCCTTTACTCATCCCCCGAAGATATCGGCACAGATTTCGGTGTTGATAGCCCGGAATATGAAGCCGCTACGGTGTATTTCTCGCAATCACCGAAGCCTCAGCAGGTATATGTCGGCCGCTGGGCGAAAACGCTGGCATCGGCTGAAAGCGGTTCGACGGAAACGCTGCTGCAGGCCGTGAACGCCGTACTGAATTACACGAACTGGTATGGCCTGGCCGTGGCTGACGATGAAGATATCGACGATGCCGACTGGCTGAGTGTGGCCGCAGCGATCGAGGCTTCCAGTCTCAGCCGCATTCTGGCGATTACCACTGCAGACCCGGCCTCAGTTGATGCGACATCGACAACCGATCTGGCTTACAAGCTGAAGGCTGCAAAATACGCTCGCACGTTTGTTCAGTATTCCACCAGCAGCAAGTACGCCGCGCTGTCGGCGTTTGGCCGCGCGTTTACCGTGAATTTCAACGGCAGCAACACCACCATTACCCTGAAGTTCAAACAGGAACCGGGGATCACGTATGAAACCCTGACCACCAATCAGGCGGCGGCGCTGGATGCCAAGAACTGCAACGTGTTTGTGTACTACCAGAACGATACGGCAATCCTGCAGCAGGGCGTCATGTCCAGCGGTGATTTCTTCGATGAACGCCACGGGCTCGACTGGCTGCAGAACTACGTTCAGACCAACCTGTATAACCTGCTCTACACCAGCACAACCAAAGTCCCACAGACCGATGCTGGCGTTACGCGCCTCCTTTCCAATGTCGAACAGTCGATGGATCAGTCTGTCACAAACGGGCTGGTGGCTGCCGGTGTATGGAACGGCGGCCCGATCGGGCAGCTGGATTCCGGCGATACGCTGACAAAAGGCTATTACGTCTACGCGCAGCCGATTTCCGAGCAGGCGCAGGCAGACCGCGAAGCACGTAAGGCACCGGTTATTCAGGTGGCCTGTAAGCTGGCGGGTGCGGTTCATTTCGCTGATGTTCAGATCAACGTCGTTCGCTAAGGAGAACATGAATGGCTACTTATTCTTTTATGGACGTTTCGGCGTCCCTCTCTGGCCCGACTGGCGAGATTGATCTGGGCTACGGTTCCGCCAGTTCAGAGGAGGGGATCACCGTTGCAATGGGCGGCCCCAAAAACACCATGACCATCGGTGCTGACGGCGAAGTGATGCACAGCCTGCACGTGGACAAAAGCGGCACGGTAACCGTCAACCTGCTGAAAACCTCACCGACAAACAAAAAGCTGTCGTTGGCGTACAACGCGCAGAGTCAGTCCTCAGGCACCTGGGGGAACAACGTCATTGTGATCCGAAACAAGGTGAGCGGAGACATCATCACGGCGCGCAGCGTGGCGTTCCAGAAACAGCCGGATAACGCCAACGCTAAGGCCGGTAATACGATGCCCTGGGTGTTTGACTGCGGCAAAATCGACCAGGTACTCGGAGAGTTTTAACAGATGGAATGCTCAATCAAAGGCCACGATTACCGCGTGGCAAAACTCAGCGTTTTTGACCAGCTGAAAGTGACCCGTAAGCTGCTGCCGGTGCTGGCGGGCATGATGTCAGATTTCGGGAGCATTCGCTCCCTGCTGCCTGCTGATGGCAAAATCGACACCGTGAAATTCGATCAGCTGAAACCGGTATTTGAAACCCTGCTTCCGCGTATCGCTGAGGAACTGTCTTCCCTGACCGAAGAAGACACCAACGCGATTATTCATCCTTGCCTGGCCGTAGTATCACGTAAGCACATGGACGGATGGACGCCGGTATTTAACAGCGGTCAGCTGATGTTCGATGATATCGACCTGCTAACCATGCTGCAGCTGGTGGCGCGGGTGGTCGCCGATTCGCTGGGAAATTTTTTGCCCGTGAGCCCTACCAGCGCGACGGCGGACCAGCCTCAGGGCTAACCCTCAACAGCCTGCCTGACGGGCTGTCTTATCTCCTTGACCCGGTTGACGCTGGGTTAATCCCTTATTACGCGCTGAAGGATGGATCTGTCGATCTGTGCGATATCGCGCTGATGAATGACCACCTGGCCGTTAAGGCTGACAACCAGCGCCGTATAGAGAAATGGAGAGAGGATAATGAACGCTGAGACTATTAAAGATTTCCTCGTCTCGCTCGGTTTTGATATCGACGAAGCAGGCGCGGAAAAGTTCGATTCAGTCCTCGCCGGCACGACCGCAAACGCCATCAAAATGGGGCTGGCCGTCGAAGGTGCCGCGCTTACCGTAGTGGCCTTTACGGCTAAGATCGCCTCCGGGCTCGATAACCTCTACTGGGCGTCACAGCGCACCGGCGCGACGGTTCAGGGGATTCAGTCTATTGGCTATGCGGTTTCGCAGGTGGGCGGCAGCGTGGACGCGGCGCGCTCCTCTCTGGAAAGCCTCTCCCGGTTTGTTCGTAACAATCCCGGCGCGGAAGGCTTCCTGAATCGCCTGGGCGTACAGACCCGTGACGCCAGCGGTAACATGCGCGACATGGCCGCTATCTTTACGGGTGTCGGCCAGAAGCTCAGCAGCATGCCGTATTACCGGGCTAACCAGTATGCGCAGATGCTGGGCATTGACGAAAATACCCTCATGGCGATGCGCCGGGGTGTCGGTGGTTTCTCCGGGCAGTACAGCGCGATGGCGAAGGCTATCGGCTTCAATGCTGACGAGGCGGCCAGAAGCTCCAACAAATTCATGACCTCCCTGCGCGAGTTCGGCGCGATGGCAGGCATGGCCCGTGACAAAATCGGCTCTAATCTTGCTGGTGGCCTGTCGGGTTCGCTGGACACGCTGCGCCGTCATATCCTGGATAACTTCCCGCGTATCGAGCAGACCCTGACGAAAGCCATAAAAGGCATTCTGGCGCTCGGGGACATTATCGGGCGGCTGTTCTTCAGGCTTATTGAGGGGACATCAGACCTTATTACCTGGTGGAAATCACTCGACAAGCAAACGCGGGAACTGATCTCGCTGTTTGGCGCGCTGACGATTGCGCTGCGCATTCTGAACAGCACGTTCTGGATGTCACCTGTCGGCCTTATTACCGCGCTGGCGGCGGGTATTGCCCTCCTGTGGGAGGATTATAAAACCTGGAAGGAAGGCGGCCAGAGTCTGATTGACTGGGGCAAGTGGAAACCGGAAGTCGACGCCGCGCTAAAAATGGTTCATGACCTGCAGGGGACCGTTAACGATCTGGCGAAAGCGCTGGCGAAACTGCTCAACATTGACCCCAAATCATGGTCCCTGAAGTGGGATTTCAGCAACTTCATCGACCAGATGGGCGAGTTCAGCAGGATGCTGAATATGATCGCCGACCTGCTGAACGCCATTAAAGACGGTCGCTGGGCCGATGCGGCCAGTGTTGGCAAGCAGCTACTGAATCAGGGGAGTGATAAACCGTCTGCAATGCCAGAAGTGACGGACAGCGCTAACCAGACGGCGGAGTGGTTGAACGACAAGCTGGGATTTGATCCGCGCAATGTCGGTAAAACCGTCAAAGGCTGGCTGTTTGGTAGCGAGGCTGGAGAGGGGCGCGGGATTCATGACGACCAGCGCGACCCCCAGATTGATGAGCTGAACGGCACTCAGGAAAAATCACGGAAAGAAGCTGCTGAATATCACGGCCGTAGTACCGGAGTGCTCGGCAAAATTGCAGAGGGTATTAAGCAAATTGCTGATGGAATGTTCCCGACTGCAGAGGCGGCAGCATTCACCCCCACAGATGCGAGTGGCTTACCTCTTGCAGGCGTAAAGCAGCCGCAGCCATCAAAAGCAGGCTCTGAGTTGCTGGGATGGATGCAACCGATGCTCACCAGCCTGGAACAGCTCTACCGGCTTCCGGAAGGTTTGCTGCGCAGTGTGGCCATCACTGAATCGGGCGGAAATCAGTTCGCTGTTTCAGGTGCTGGCGCTAAAGGGCTGTTTCAGTTTATGGACGGCACCGCGCGTGATATGGGCCTGCGCGGGAACGACGTATTCAACCCTGAAAAGGCCGCGCAGGCAGCCGCTAAATATCTCTCACAATTGCTGAAGGCAAATGGCGGTGACCTGAGCAAGGCGCTGGCCTCATACAACTGGGGGATCGGGAACGTGCAGAAGCACGGAATGGCCCTGATGCCGCAGGAAACCCGCAACTACATTCCTAAGGTGTTGAGTAACATGCCCGGGAAGGGAACGCAGGTACAGCAGCAGAACACCTATCACATTTACGGTGGTGGTGATCCGCGTTCTGTTGGTACCGAGGTCGAGCGCCGGCAGCAGTCGGCAAACGCACAGGTTATGCGCGGCAATCAAACGAAGGTGGGCTAATGGATATTCTCTCAACTCTCTTTCAACAGCAGACCCGAAAAATAGGGATGATAGTCCCCAGCGTGGTTGTTTCTGAGAAGCACACCGACACGCTGGAGATAACCGAGCACCCTGTCGAGGTTGGGGCCGCCATCGCCGACCATGCCTACAAAAAACCGTCTGAAGTGGTGATGGAGGTCGGTTTCGCTGGTGGCGGATCGCTGCTGGATTTTGCCAGTAATCTGACGGCCACCAGCCTGCTCGGTCTGAGCCCCCAGCAGACGTATCAGGAGATACTCGACCTGCAGGCGAGCCGTATCCCTTTCGATGTGGTAACCGGCAAACGGCTGTACAGCAACATGCTAATCCGCGCGCTGGAAGTGACGACAGACAAGACAACCGAAAACGTCCTGTCTGCCGTCCTCACCCTGAGGGAGGTTCTTATCTCGCAGACGCAGCAGATCACCGTCGCGGATAAAACCAACATGAAGGACGGGGCCAGCACGTCGGCGGTACTGAATACCGGCAACAAAACCACAAAGCCGCCAAATACCTCGCTGCTGAAAAGCATCACGGGTAACGCGGCGTCATTACTGGGGCTCGGCTAATGGCAATTCAGGAAATCCCGCTGACAGCGGATAACCAGCAATTCAGTATCATCCTGGCAGGTACCACCTGGCGGATTAGCATCACCTGGCGCGATCTGTACTGGATTTTGGACCTGCAGAACGACAGAGGGGAGCCGGTAATCTCCGGTATTCCTCTCGTAACGGGGGCTGACCTGCTGGCGCAGTACGGCTATATGGGGCTCGGCTTTAAGCTGGTGGTGGTCTGTGACGACAGCACACAGGATTACCCGACGAAAACCGACCTGGGCGGCCGCAGTCATTTACTGGTATCAACGGAGTAAGCATGTCACAGAACTGGATGAGACATTTCGAGCTGCAGCTCGTGGACGAGAACGGGCAGGGTATTGAGCTCAGCGATTTTAAAGTGACCTTTACGATCGACTGGTTCAACATCAGCAGCGCGTCACGGGTGGGAACATTCAAAATCTACAACCTCTCGGCAGATACGGTGAACCGCATCACCGGGCAGGAGTTTTCGAAAGTGCGGCTGATTGCCGGTTACGATGGTATCGCACCGGAGGTATCGGCCAGCGACGTCGGGACCGTGCGGGAAGTCGACGCGGCGGACGTGGGCCAGAGTGACGGCCGCAACTACGGGCTTATTTTCAGCGGCGAAATTCGCTACTCGGTCACAGGAAAAGACAGCCCCATTGATTCCTTCGTCCTGATTCAGGCAGCCGATACGGATCTGGCTTTTGCCACCAGCATAACCTCGCAGACCCTCGCAGCCGGTTATACGGTCGCAGACGTTAACCGTGCGCTGATGAAAGACTTCGAGGCCAAAGGCGCGACCGAAGGTCTCACGCCTGAAATGCCTGCTACCGTCTTCCCCCGGGGCCGGGTGCTGTTCGGCATGACACGGCATCTTATGGATAACGTGGCCGGACAATGTGGCGCAACATGGCAGTTCGTGGATGGTCAGCGCCAGATGGTGGCGAATAACGAATATGTTCACGACGCGATTGTGCTCAACAGTGCCACCGGGCTTATCGGTATGCCTCAGCAGACTATCGGCAACGGCGTAAACGTCCGCGCGCTGATTAACCCGAACATCCGGGTTAACGGGCTCATTCAGCTGGATCAGGCTTCGGTATTCCGCACCGCGCTGTCGAACAACGATATCGCGATGGCCGGCGGGCAGATCACCGACCAGAACACGGACGGAAATATCACGCTCAGCGGTACCACCGCGCAGCCTGCCAGCATCGCAACGGATGGCGTTTATATTGTGCGCGGGATTATGTACACTGGCGACACAAGGGGCCAGGCGTGGTACATGGATATGATGTGCGAAGCGCGTGGCGCGGCGGATCTTGTTTCCTCATCAGCGAGGGAAAGAGGGCTTTAATGAAACGGTTCTGTTTGGCGTTAGTTATGATGGTTACTGCTCCGGCGATGGCTGCAATTCAGTGCGGCAACTACACGATGACCGGTGACGGAATGACTGTTATTAACGGTGAAACTGTCACATCACAGAAGATAAAATTTCTGGGAAAAGATGGTGACTACTCAAACATGAAAATGGACATGGGCCTGATGCCTTCCCGTGATGGTAACAATTACGGCTTTGAGTTTGTGAAGCGTAACGGAAAAGCTTTCCTGAACGTCCAGCTGCTGCAGAACAGTATGGACGCGCCGAAAATCATCGGTTCTTTCCCGTGTAAAAAAGTCGCTGGGTGAAGAGAACCTGAACGCTGTCTCATCTGAAAAACAACAAAACGTGCTCTAAAAACTGTCGTTTTTTGAGGCTAGCGATTACACTGCTCTAACTTTTTGATGGTGAATTGCCATCGATATGCACCCCCATAAAAGCCAGGAATAACTAAAACATGAGCTTAGCGCAGCCAAAATCAGGAGAACTGTTAGATCTTCTGACCCCTTCATTAACTAAGGGTGAAAATCTTCTGAGTGAATTTGAAGTACATCAAATCATTCGTGAAGCTAAGAAAATCCCGGAACGTTATCAGGGGCTATCGATTGAAGGCTTAGCTAAGCTTGTTCTTGGCGAAATCGAAGAGGGGTGCTCTCTCTGTGAGCAAGGGTTAAGACTCGCTCCTAACGATTCAGTTTCTTTCTGTAACTATACGATAGCGCTGCGAAACTTGGGTTTGCACGCTCGCCAGTACGCGATGATTCAGAATGCGGCCAACTCACTTAACCCAACGATACTGGCTGAAGTTGCTACAATTTCTGCATACTGGGCTGATATCGATTTGCTTGAAAAGGTGATGCCGATGCTGACTGCTATGGAAGTGCCTCGCCCTGAAGACATGGCAAAGTGGTATGACACACTTGATTACCTGCACACCCATCAGGAGCATGCTCAGGATCTTAAAAAAATTGGGCAGCTTATGCTGAACGTATCTGATAAGTATCGCGTTCGCCTGGCTGGTGCCCATGCTTTTTATGTGATGTCTGAGCTTGATACATTGTTTGTTGAAGTCAAAACAGACGATCCAGCGCTCCTGTCGCAGATGAACAATGACCTTGCTGATGAGATTATCATGGCTGGTCTTGCGGATTCTGAATGTGTCGGATGTTTTGAGGCGGGGGAACTTTAATGTCGGTTGAGCATACTTGTTTCCTTGAACTGGCGAAGCATTCCCTGACTCTAAACGGTGAGATGTGGACAAGAAACGCTATCAGCCGAGCATATTATGGCATGTACCATTCCGCCTTAAGGATCACCAATAATCTTGTACCGACTGCTACAGAAGATGGTGAAAAATTAAAAGGTGGAGTTCACATGCGAGTTTATACCGTTTTTTGTAGCGGTGAGGCAGCAGCACTGAACGATGTTGATGTTAACGCAGTAAAAAAAATCGGCGTTAAACTGAAAATGACGCATGCCCAACGTGTTAATTCTGATTACAAGCTTGAACGGAAAATCAACCGGATTACCGCGATAAGTGCAATTCAGGACGCGGAAGAGGTCGATGCGATCGTTAACAAACTGCTGAAGGTTGGCGATGATTCGTTAACTGCATAAGCTGAAATTTCTCAAAATACAAACCCGCCATCCGGCGGGTTTTTTGCTTTCTGGAGCCTACCAATGGCAGTAACTGACCAGACCCGCAGCGGCGACCTTGCCGAAACATTTAAATCTGAGCGGGAGACAACAAAGAACCAAATCCGCGTCGCTTTGCCTGGCATCGTTCAGTCATTCGATCCTGGCGCGGTGACGGCGGTTGTGCAGCCTGCGATCCGTTCGGTTGAAACTGACAACGACGGCAACCGCGTTACCAAAAATTACCCGCTGCTGGTGGATGTACCGGTGATATTTCCGCGCGGCGGCGGCTGCACGTTAACTTTCCCGGTGAAAGCCGGCGATGAATGCCTGGTGATTTTTGCCGATCGCTGCATCGATTTCTGGTGGCAGAACGGCGGGGTACAGGAGCCTGTCGACGACCGGGTGCATGATTTATCGGATGCGTTCTGTATCGTCGGGCCGCAGTCGCAGGCGCAGAAAATCAGCGGTATCAGCACCAGCGCGGTTGAGTTGCGTAGCGACGATGGCGGAACCAAACTGAGCCTTAATCCTTCAAGTGGAGCGATAGCCGGTACCGCGCCGGGAGGTTTCAACCTCAATGGCCTGAAAATTCTGCCTGACGGCCGCCTGCAGTTGGTGGATGGATCAATCGTTGATAAGCATACGCATGGCGGCGTTGAAAGCGGCGGCAGCAATACAAAACCTCTGGGAGGGTAATTATGCGATACCGACGTGAGGACGACGACGGCGATTACACTTTTGGCAGCGGCGATGATACCTGGCTGATTAACTCACCGGAGGCCGTCGCGCAGGCTGTGAAAACGCGATTCGAATTGTGGTATGGGCAGTGGTTTCTCGACACCACAGAGGGGACACCGTGGATTCAGTCCGTACTCGGTAAGCAGAAGCCGGAAACCTACAACCTGGCGATCCGTAAGCGCATTCTCGAAACGCGGGGCGTTAAATCCATTCTCTCTTTCAATACGACAGTGAACACGACGACGCGCCGCGTCCAGTTCTTCGCTGAGATCGACACTATCTACGGAACAACGACAGTAACCAGCGAGGCATAAATGGCCCTCAATTTGGACACACTCGGCTTATCGGCAACGGTAACCGCTGAGGGGATCAGCGCGCCTGATTACCAGACGATACTCGATACCCTGACAAGCTATTTCCAGCAGATTTACGGCAGTGACGCTTATCTGGAGCCGGACAGCAAAGACGGCCAGATGGTGGCGCTGGTGGCGCTGGCTATTCACGATGCCAATAACACGGCCATTACTGTTTACAACTGCTTCTCACCTGCTACGGGTTACGGCGCAGCGCTGACCAGTAACGTGAAAATTAACGGTATCGCGCGCAAAGGGGCGACGAACTCCACCGTGGATCTGCTGCTCACCGGCACCGCAGGGACAACCATCACGAACGGTACCGTGAAAGACACTAATAACGTGATCTGGCGTCTTCCTGCCTCGGTAGTGATTGGCGTTGACGGTACGGTGACGGCCACTGCCACCTGCTCAAACAGCGGCGCGGTCGCAGCGCTGGCGGGGACAATTACTACCATCAACACGCCGACCCGAGGCTGGACATCGGTAACTAACCCGGCGGCGGCCACCGTAGGCGCGCCAGCAGAAACCGACGCAGAGCTGCGCATCAGGCAGGGGCAGAGCGTCGCGCTACCCTCTATCACGCCGTTTGAGGGCGTTGACGGTGCGATTGCTAACGTTGCTGGCGTGACACGTCACAAGCTCTACGAGAATGATACTGGCGCGACCGATAGTAACGGGCTGCCGCCACACTCTATCTCAGCCATCGTGGACGGCGGGGACGTGACCGACATTGCCCAGACTATCCGGGGTAATAAAGGGCAGGGAACGGCGACCTACGGGACGACCTCTGTCACGGTACCGGACACTTACGGCAATCCACACGTGATCAGTTTTTCGCGTTCGACTGATGTTTCGATTTACGGGCATATCACACTGAAAGCCTTTACGGGCTACACGTCGCAAATTGGCGTACAGATTCAGCAGGCCGTCGCGGATTACATCAACGGGCTGACGATCGGTGATTCTGTTCTGCTGAGCCGCATTTACTCCCCTGCGAACCTCGGCGTGGTGAGTGGGGGCAGTGCACGCTATTACGACATTCAGGAGCTACTGATTGGCAAATCTGCCGGAACGGTAGCGGCGGCGAATATCAATATTTCCTACAACGAATCAGCGTCCTGTAAGCCTGAAAATATTGTCTTAACGGTGACGTCATGAGTAAGTACACAGACTTAATCACCAACTACCACGCCACCAGGCCGAAATACTTTGATCACATCGACCTGAGCACCCGGCCGCTTATTGACATCACATCAGCCACCCGGGGGCTTGTTAGCGCGTTTGACATTGATACGGCGGTAGGCATCCAGCTTGATACCCTCGGGCTCTGGATCGGACGTAGCCGTATAGTCAGCCAGCCGATTACGGGTGTTTATTTCAGCTGGGATACCGACGGGCTCGGATATGACCAGGGCGTCTGGCAAGGGCCGTATGATCCGGATTCAGGCTATACGTCGCTGAGCGATGACACCTACCGCATCATTCTGAAAGCAAAAATCGCTATCAACAACTGGGACGGCCGCAACGACTCTCTGCCGCCCATCCTTGACGCTGCGACTGCAGGCTCTGGCCTGAAGATGCAGATCGTCGACAACCAGGACATGACGATTTCGGTCTGGGTTTTCCCCGAGACTGATATTTCTGATGTGTCTCTCGAACTGATCGCCGCTATCAAACAGGGCTATCTCACCGTAAAAGCAGCTGGCGTATGGGCCGGTGATGTTGAAACACCCTCGGTAGAAACACCGTCCGAGGGGACTAAATTCTTTGGTTTTGATATGGATAACGAATACATCGCCGGGTTCGATGTAGGAGCATGGGGGACTTTACTCTAATGGCAACAAATAACTTTAAAGCGTTTGCGCTTGATCCTAACGCTAACGTCATGTCACAGGCTGACTGGGAGGCACTTCCGGCTTTGCTGTCCGGGTTTACCGCAGGTAAAGCATCTAGTGCACAGGTTAACAAAGCGATTCGTCAGGCAACATTTATCGCTTCTGCGGTCGCACAATTTGTTTCAGATGCTTTGACGCAGGATGTGCTTGATGATGGCAATAGTGCTGCGTTTATTACAAAGCTGAAACAGGCGATAGTTAATGGTTCAGTTCCTGCGGGTATACCGATGCCTTGGCCTACCGCAACCCCACCAACTGGCTGGTTAAAATGTAATGGTGCTAATTTCAATACAAGCACCTACCCATTACTGGCAAAAGCATATCCATCGGGAAAACTTCCAGACTTGCGGGGGGAATTTTTACGAGGCTGGGATGATGGACGTGGAGTTGATTCCGGGCGTTCATTATTATCATCGCAGAATGGGCTTTCGTACGATCACCGACATTATATCCCTACTACCGCGGGGTCTGGAGGCGATGGATTAATGACATCGGTATTCACTGATAATACTACAGCAATAACTTATTACCCTTCAGGAACAAATGAATACAACCCCAACCCCTCAACAGGTACAACCTTAAATACATATTCTGCTAAAACAACTGCGGGTTCGGATAAGTTTGGTGATGAAACGCGCCCGCGCAACGTCGCATTTAACTATATTGTGAGGGCTGCATGATGGCAGAGGCTATTCTGGACGAAAACATGATTGCAACATCAGCAGGCGATATTACTGTTTTTAACTATGATGGTGATACACGCGAATTTCTTTCTTCATCAGTTGAGTATCTGGCTATTGGCGTTGGACTTCCTGCTAACTCATGCATCGACGCCCCCGGCGAGAGCAAAGGGGGCTTTGCTATTTGCCGGGCAGCTGATTTCACCGCCTGGGAATACGTCGCCGACCGCCGTGGTGAAACGGTATACGATACTGAAACAGGCGAATCGGAAATTGTTTCTTTGCCCGGAGATTACCCGGAAGGCACCACCACACTGAAACCTGCTACGCCTTACGATACGTGGAACGGTAGCGAGTGGGTGACAGATACGGAAGCGCAGCACGCGGTGGAGGTGGAAGCGGCGGAGCAACAGAAAGCGGCGCTACTGCTTGAGGCTCAGGCAACGATTAGTCTGTGGCAGACTGAATTACAGTTGGGCATTATCAGCGATGAGGATAAAGCCAGCCTGATAGCCTGGATGAACTACATCAAAGCAGTGCAGGCAGTGGACTCGTCGAAAGCGCCGGATAACACCTGGCCGACACCCCCTGAAGGTGACGCATAATTACAAATCCAAAAAAGGCTGTCGGGGATATTACGGCAGCCTTTATCGTATCACAGCCCAACCCGGCGATTTGTCGGGGACTCAGACACTAACCACGTTTGGCTCTTTGGAAAATCGCTATTTTCCCTGTCTCGCAGCACTAATCTTTCCGGCTATCCATTCTTCCACTTCTGTTGATAACCACCTTACGGATCTACCTATCTTAATGGATTTTGGGAATTCACCCGCGTTCATCCAACTGTAAATGGATGCCTTTTTGAATCCTACAGCTTTACAAACTTCTTTCAGATCCATCAAATATATGTTCAAGTTATGCTCTCCTCATTGAATGTTAAATGGACGTCTTTTTGGAAAAGCTGACATTGACACGAAAGGAAGCCGCTGAGCTACTTGGTATTTCTACGGCTACCGTAACCCAGTGGGTTCTTGATGGTAGGCTCAAAGCCTACCGAGTTAGCGACAGGCCCAAGTCACCGTACTTGTTTACGAAAGAAGATTGCCTGGCCGCTTTGCTCGCTGTGGAAGTCGAGCCAACCAAGTTAAGGGGCAAAGAGGAAAAGGCTGAAGCTGAGGTGGAGTTTACGAGGCGACAGAAAGAAGTGAATAAAAAATTGCGTCAAATGCTTAATATGCCTGAAAAAGAATAAAGAAAACCCGGCTCGATGGCCGGGTCTAGGTTAGTTAATGGATTTAACTAAGAAATTCTTGCGATGGAAGCCTATATTTTCATTATAAATTTCAGTAACTTCAACAGTAACTGATAGCTTTTGCCCAACTTTATGAGATTTTTGGATTTCATGTAACATTTCAACAGGGAAGGAAGCTTTCAAACGCTCCCCGTCAACTTCTATTTCAAGTTTTCCGTATTTTGAAAGACTTGCAAGTTCCCCAACAATTATCTCAGTAGTAGGTTGAGACATTGTAGTGGCCGCTAGACGATCATTGAGTAACTTGATCTGCTTTGAGGAAACAGAAACAAACTGGCGTCCTTCACTGAAGGGGCCAACCCAAGTTAAATCAAAATCAATCTGATTTTTATCGCACTCTTCAACGATTTTTTTCAGACTTAGTGCTGCGTTGAACCCGATTTCAGCCACTAGATTCATCAAACTTATTGCATCTGAAGTAGTAAGCAAGTTTATGATTTCTTTAACTGCTTTACTTGATGTAGTCTCAACTAATTCACACTGACCTGTCGAAAACGTTAGGCCAAGTTTAGTCGAACCAGGTGAAAGTTCGGCAAGGCGCATGTTCAGAGTATTTTTGACATCATAAGGGACTCGCTGCGAATCTTTTCCTGAAGCTAGCTTATGTGTCGCCCTTTGCAGAAGTGATGCTAAATTGCTCGAAATTGAACCCAAGAGTTCAAGCGGGATCGTCCCGAAATTGACAACAGCACCTTTCAGGCGAAGCTCCATGAAATCTTGAAGCGGATGCCGAGCATCAATAGCTCGCTGCTCAGCTTGAAGGTCACTCATATATGAAGTCATATTGTTAAACATCAGGCGATCAGCAAAACTCATTTCCCCCTTTGCTGCGAAGAAATCGAGTTTTTTCTGAACGAACTGAATACGCCCCTCTAGGGAAATCATATTTGTTTTTTCGTTCATAATGACAGCCTCGCTATCCCCTTGGGCGTATCCTCTCTGTCATGACAGAATACCCCTCGCCAGTACATGCGGTCATTCTCATAATCGCATCCCGCATGGTTTTTATACAAAAGAAGTAGATCAATGTTGTAATTGTGCTTAATGAAAGGCCGATCCAACAACTTCTCAATCTGAGGTTGGAACATTACTGGTACCTTGTCTAACAACGCATGATCAATTACTAAAAGGATATCAATATCATCTGGTTCGGGTTTTTCTGTTGTAAAAGAACCGTCAATCCAGAGTTCAATGAAGCACTTAAACTGTTGCTGAAGGCTTCTAATATTAGATATTAACTGTGTATAATTGTAGTACAACATGCCCCTTCTGGTGGACTCTGGAAATTGATCCACACACAACCTTTTGATTGAAGAATCATCAAGATCATGAAACCCAGGTGGAAGCAAGGGAGGGAAGCAAAGCTTTTCCATCCGAAGTCCTTTTACATTGATTTGATTATTTTATGTATTCAAACGGACTAGAATCACCGCTCAGTGAATCAGTTGGTTGAATAGTACAATCAAATACCAAATCACATAACCTGGAGTTTTATCAGGGGTTTTTGGCCGTTTATTCTTCAGCAAGCCACATATCGGATTCCTCAAACATCTCTTCCAGCATGCGGTTCAGCTTTTCCCGATCGCTTTTGCTGGCATCGCTATTCAAGCCGTTTGCCTGCATCGGCTTCACTTTCACCTCGGCATCAGGGAAAATCTGGTGCACCCGCTTCGTCAGCTCGGCCAGAATAATTTCTCTGGCCCCTTCAAGCCCCTCTACATTGCGTTTGTCATAAACCAGTTCAACGAACATAAATTCCTCCGGAAAACCACTGTGATTGCATACAGTATTTTTACTGTAAAAATAAACAGTGTCAAGGCGAGCGGGACGCGAAAGGGGGAGGGGAATTTGTTACCCTTAGTTACAAATAGAAAAACCCCAGACCGTGAAATCTGGGGTTCTTTTAAAGTGCACGTGCATTTCACGTGCATATTTTTGTCTTTTCTCGGTCTGCCTGCTGTCTGGTCAGTGTCCGTAAGTGGCTGTTTTTATTGCCGCTGTCCGGTTGCAGTCCTATCAAAAGTGGTGGAGCTGGCGGGAGTTGAACCCGCGTCCGAAATTCCTACATCCTCGGTACTACATGCTTAGTCAGTCTTTACATTCGCCTGGCACCTGCGGACAGACACGCCACTACCAGACTAGCCTGATTAGTTTTAACGCTTCAACCCCAGGCAGGGCTTCCACGCGATCTCTTTTGGATTTGACCTCTCTTTGATCCCCGTCTTAAGAGCGGAAGCTAGGGAGAGAGGGCTCAGAGCAGGTTATTAAGCTGCTAAAGCGTAGTTTTCGTCGTTTGCGACTATTTTTTTGCGGCTTTTTACGAGGCAAACCGCCCCTCGGCATGCACCTTGGGTTTCGCAAATCCCGTCGAATCCAGAATCAGCCCCAATAGTGTTAAAACAAGTATAACAGAGTTGCCACACGCTCTGCCACCCTTCAATGCCCACAAGCCGTCAGGCGTTCATTTATCGTTCACGTAGCGCCTCTTTCGCCCGGTTAAAGGGTTTGATCAGGTAGTCAACGATAGTTTTTTCACCGGTTTTGATATCCACGGTGGCGATCATTCCCGGAACGATGGAGAAATGATGCCCGGCTTTGTTTACCAGGTAATCCTGGTGGGTGCGGATGAAAACACGGTAGTAGAAAATCTCCGGCTTGGCTTTGTCCTGGATGGTGTCCGGGGAGATGGTCTCCACTTCGCCTTCCAGCCCGCCGTAAATGGCATAGTCATAGGCGGTTATCTTCACCAGCGCACGCTGGCCGGGGTGGATGAATGCAATGTCGCGCGGGGAGAGTCGCGCTTCAATCAGCAGGCGGTCATCTATCGGGACTATCTCCATCAGGTCGCCGTTGGGCGGGATCACGCCGTTCAGGGTAGTGACCTGGATATTTTTGACAATCCCGCGCACCGGTGAGCGGATGGTCAGGCGGGTGACTGAGTCTTCACGCCCTTTGATGATAGCCAGCAGCATGTCCACTTCCGCGTTGGCTTTGGAGAGCGCTTCGCGCGCCTGCACGTAGTACTGCGAGCGTAAGTCCGTTAGTTTCAGGCTGAGGTCGCTGCGCTGGCGTTGCAGGCGCAGCACTTCTACGTGGCTTGCGGCGCCGCTCTTTTCCAGGCGCTGGGTGATCGCCAGTTCTTTATTCACCGACACCATCGCGTCTTTGATCTCCGCTTCGGAATCCGCCAGTTGTGCGCGGCGCGAGCGGTAGAGACGGGTTTCGCTGGCGAGAAGGTCAGGCCAGGCTTTCAGTGAGTCGGGGAAGGTGAGAGGAAGATCATTGACCTCGGCATTCAGTCGGGCACTGGAGGCCAGCGACGCACGGTAGCGGGCGGCGCTTTCACCAACGTTGGACTCGGAGCGCGTCGGATCCATGCGGGCGACGACTTGTCCGGCCTGCACTTTATCACCTTCGCGCACCATGAGCTCTGCCAGAATACCGCCGTCCAGCGACTGCAAAACCTGTTCGCGTGAGCTTGGAACCACTTTTCCGGTACCGGTCGAGACTTCATCAAGCGTGCCAAACCACGCCCATACGCCAAGCAGCACAAATAAAAGAGTGCTGATCATAATAATACGACTGGCTCCGGAGAACTCCCGCTCGTGGCTGATGTCCGGGTCATCCATTAATACATCATGCTGACTGGTTTTCATTTTTCCACTCCCGTCCGGTGGTCGGTGTGCCGATGCGGTTGCCGCCCAGCGCCTGCGATTTCGGGGCGTCCATCACCACTTGCCCATCTTTCAGCACCACTACGCGATCTACCAGTTCGAGAACCGGCACACGATGGGTGGCGACAATCAATGTGCGGTTGCCCAGCCACTGATTTAGCCGCTGAATGAACTCGCGTTCGGTGTGGTCGTCGAGGGAGGCGGTGGGTTCGTCCAGCAGAACGATGTTGGGCGAGCGCAGCAGCATGCGCGCCAACAGAATGGATTGTCGCTGCCCGCCGGAAAGCCCCGCGCCGCCTTCCATAATCGGGTGGTCGAGCCCTTTTGCCATTTGGCGGACAAAACCTGCCGCGCCGCACACTTCCAGGGTGGCGAAAATCTCGTCATCGCTGGCGCGTGGGGCGCCAAGGGTCAGGTTTTCGCGCAGGGTACCGAAGAAAAGTCGGGCGTTCTGGCTGAGCATGCCAACGTTGCGACGTAAATCGGCCATATCAATTTGCACAATACTCAGGGAGTCGAGGCGCGCTTCGCCGCTAATCAGCTCCACGCCGCCTGCCATCGCCTGAAGTAACGTGGACTTACCCGCGCCATTGCGCCCGAGCAGGGCGATGCGCTCGCCCTGCTGGATTTCGAGACGGGCGATTTTCAGCGGCACGTTCTGATCGTCGTTGTGATAGCGAAACTGCGCGTTTTCAAACAGATAGTGGCCGTGGAAAATATCGCGATGCACCACGCTGTCGTCACGCTGAGTTTCGGTTGGGAGCTGCATAATGCTGTCGAGTCCCGATTTCGCTGCCTTCACCTGCTGCCAGCGCGCCAGAACGCCACACAGGTTAGCCATCGGCGCGATCATCCGCGAAGCCAGCATGGATGCAGCAACCACCGCGCCGGTAGTCATCTCGCCTTCAATGACCTTCGGCGCGCCAAACAGGATCACCGCGCTATAGACCAGGCTTTGCACGGTGATCCCCCAGCTTATCAGCCCCTGGGAGATCTGCCTGGTGCGCAGGCCGGACTCGGCGGTAATGCGTATATAGCTGTTCCACTGCTGCAGAAAGCGGTTCTCCGCCTGCATCAGTTTGATGTCTTCCAGCCCCTGTACGCTCTCCACCAGCACCGCATTGCGCAGGGTGGATTCATGCGCCGCCTGGTTGGCCAGCACTGCCAGTTTCTTTTGCAGCAGAATGCCGGGGAGCACCATCATGACGGCGGCGACGGGCGCAATCCACGCCAGTTGCGGCGAGATGATCGCCAGTACGATCACGAACAGGAAAAAGAAGGGGAGATCGACGATCGTCGAGATCGTCGACGAGGTGATCATCTCGCGGATCTGTTCCAGCTCGCGAAGTTGCGAAATAAAGCTGCCGGTCGATCGCGGGATGGCGCTGTTACGCAGGCGCAGCGCGTGACTGAACACGCGGTCGGAGACGCGCATGTCGGCGCGTTTGCCGAGCACATCCATAATATGCCCACGCGCGACGCGTAGCAGGAAACCAAAGATTACCGACAGCAACACGCCAAAGGCCAGTACGTAGAGAGTCGGGTAAGACTGCGCGGGGATCACCCGGTCATACACCTGCATGGAAAAGACAATCCCGCCGAGCGAAAGCACGTTTACCAGCAATGCGGCAAACATCACCGGGCCGTAAGGGCGCAGATCCTGCATGACCAGCGATTTCAGCCAGTCGGGGCTGAAGCGGGAAATGTAGCTGTCGACGCGGCTGTCACGCAGTGCGGAAAGTGGGCGCAGAGCCGCAAGGTAGTCAATTTTACCGAGCAGTTCTTCCATTGGCAGACGGTTGATCTGCGACGAATCATCAACAAAACGCACCTCGACAATGTTCTCACCATCGAAGCGTTCGACAATCGCCAGTTCACCATTATTCAGCGCCGCCACTACCGGCAAACGCCAGCTATTCAGGGTTTGATTGTTGGCTTCCAGCAGGCGAAACGACAGGCCGCCCTGACGTGAAAGCTGGGTTAGCGCGGGTAGCAGGCTTTTATCGCGAAACCACGGCGCATTAGCCTGAATGGTGCCGGGCGAGCAGGCGATACGGTAGTGGTTGGCGATATGGCTGATGGCTTGTGCCCAGCGTTGTAGCGTCTGTTCAGTTAAAAAGGTGTCGGCGCTCTCTGCATTATTCATGGCTGGATCTCCACTGACTGGATGCTGCGATTTTCCAGGCTGAACGCGTTGCGCAGGCGTCCGGTGTTATAGAGGCAATTCAGCTCAAGCTGATGCAGTTGGTTAAGGGTTTGCAGTTCAGAAAAGCGCGCCTGAAATACCTCCTGCTCGGCGTTCAGTACGTCCAGCAGCGGGCGGGAACCCAGTTCAAGATATTGTTGCTGGTAGAGCTCGCGAGTGCGGGCGCTGTACTCTTGTTGTCGCCGTTGTACCAGCAGCGAGTTCACCAGATTGAGCGCTTCGCTTTGGGATTCCAGCAGGCGTTGCCGCACTTCCAGCCGCACGCGCTGGATGGTGGATTGCGCCGCGCTCAGGGCGTAGTTAGCGGCGTTGCGTCGGGCGGTGAGCCCGCCGCCCTGATAGATAGGCATTTCGACTTTCACCCACGCCGAGTACTGTGTGCGATCGAGCGCTTCATGGCTGGGATATTTGTCGTTCAGATAGTGCTGAACCTGCGGTTCCAGCGAGATGGTCGGGGTCATCTGCGCGTTAGCATAGTCGAGATTGGCCTGTGCGACATTTGACTGCGCCCACGCGGCCAGCACCGATGGCACCAGCCGGTCGTCCGGTTGGGCGATATTACAGCTTTGCGCCAGTTTATCGGGAAAGTCGTTGCTGATGCCATTGAGGGTGTTCCAGCCGAGCCAGCTCATCAGCGTCGCCTGGGCGCTGTCGCGGGTCGCCTGGTACTGAATCAGTTGTGCTCGCGCGGCTTCAATGCGCGCTTCCGTTTGCACCGTGTCCGACTGGGATGACGCCCCTTCATCGCTACGCTGGCGAATCAGCCCGCCGATGTGGTTGAGGGCGGTGAGTTGCTCCTGCGCCACCTCCACCATTTGCTGCCAGGTTTGCACCTGCACCATGGCGACGGCGGTGCTGTGCCCGACGTTATCGATGCTGATGAGTACGTTGGCCTGTTCCTGCGCCACGCCTGCGCTTTCCGCTCGCACCTGGCTTGCCACTTTGCCGAAGTCATAAAGCATCTGCGACAACGAAACAACCAGCGACGGGCTAAAGCCGTGGTCGACATAGTTATTGGCATAGCCGTTGTTCATACCGGCGCTGATTTGCGGATAATATTTCGATTTGGCGACATCGACCTGTTCATTCTGGGCAAGCAGTTTCCCTACGGCTTCCTGGATTGAAGGATGCCAGCTTACGGCGCGATTGACGGCATTATTCAGCGTCAGGACGCCTGGTGCGGCGGGGTCGAGTGGTAAATCAACTTTGCCGGATAACGCCGGTAGTTCCTGCTGTTCATGCAAAGTTTTTGAAGAGATAAACCGTGGCGTCTCTTCGGCGAGGAGGGAGGCTGAACAGAGGCTACTCGCCAGCCCCCATGCGATCAGTGTTAACTTTCCCATTTTCGATCCCTTTTAAAATAGCGCAGGTGTATTTGTTATTACCCCGGGCGTCTTTGCGCCCGGGGTTTTGTTAACTATCAGGTCACAATATGGTTCTGTTCGATCAGGTCATTCAGTGTGGTTTGTACGTTCTCCAGGGTAATGAGCGTGGTTGAACTATGGGTAGTGCCGGTGCCGTCACGGTCAATGGAGATCACCGTGTTACCGCCGTTGGTTGTTACGCTCAGGTAGTTACCGAGTGACGATTGCTGACCATTCCAGCCCACCAGCAGGTCGCCGATATCAATTTTGTCGCCCTGAGCGAGTGAGAAGTTATCCCAGCGATCGCTACCGTTGCCTCCTCTGTTATCGGCACTGTTCAGCAGGTCATAAATTAATGTGTCACCGTAGGCTGAACCGTGGATCACATCCGACTGCGACGTGCTGGTGAACTGCGGGTTCATGTTGATGGTCAGGGTCGCAGTATCCATGTGACCTTTTTGATCGTTCAGCGTGTAAGTGAAGGTCTCCTTCGTGGTGATATCGCCCGGATGCAGGCCCGCTTTCAGGGTGTAGGTATACGAGCCGTCAATGGCGATGCGCAGCGAGCCGTAGGTGCCCTGAACCGTGGCCGCAGCGTTGCTGTCCAGCGTTGGGTTGAGCGTCTGGCTGCCGCCGCTGCCGCTTACGGTCAGCACGGTTTGCGCAGAAGCAAGCTGATCCACTGCCCCGGCGGAGTCGTTTCCGTTATAGATGTTGCCATTAACCGTGTGGGCGCTGTTGTTGATCAGGAAGTTATCGAGATCATACGCTGTGCCGTTGATTGTCGGCGTGACCGTTACCGAGCTCAGCAGCGCAGCGGAACTGAGATGCGCGTTAAAGTTCAGCGTATAGTGCCCGGCGTCCAGCTCCAGCCCGCCAAGGGTCAGCGTTCTGGAGTTGGTCAATGTGTACTGCCCCTGGGCGATAGGCGTACCCTGATAGATAAGGGTTGAGCCTTCGTAAATTGACCAGCTATTGATGCTCAGATTGAGGTTAGTCAACTGCGAGATAGCAAAGGTCACTGACAGGCTCTTCAGCGCGGTGCCTTCCGCAACATCAAACGTGGCGCTGCTCGATGCGTCGGTGGTGCGCGCGGCGATGGTGGCGGAGCCTGCGCTAATCGTCGGTGAAGCCGCGAAGACCTGCGCGGTGTTTAGTACCATCGCGCTGCTGGTGTCATTCACCGCATCGACTGGTTTTGCGGTTGGCTGTATGTTCAGCGAGGCGGTGCTGGTATCGCCATTGGCGGCTCTTACCGTATAAACGAAACTGTCCGGTGTTTTGATGCTGTCCGCGCCAAGGCCGGATTTCAGGGTGTAGGTGTAATTCCCCTGCGCATCAATGGTCAGTGTGCCGTACAGGCCGTTAATGGTGGTGGGGCCACTGGCCGAAACCGCAACGCCATTGACTTCGGTAACCTGGCCGTTTGCCGCACCCGCGTCGTTATCCAGCACATCGCCCGTGGTGCTGGCGGTCGAACTTTTCACGCTGTACGTATGATCGCCATTGATCTTCAGCGTATAACCCGTCGCGACGTTAATGCCTTCCACCGCATTTAACGTCACCAGGTATTTGCCTTCTGGCAGCGTTACCACGTAGTCCTCATCGGTCACGCCTCCCAGTAATGGCGCTTCCAGCCAGTCCTCCACATGGCGGAACTGTTCATACTTTTGAGTTTCCGGGTTATAGCGATAAATATACAGGTCGAACACGGAGAGCAGCGCAACACCCCCCACGCTTGCGCCAATCGATAATGTCCGCGTTGTTCCCCCTTCGACGGTGTAAATAATCGGGTTTTCTATTTTATTCAGCAGGGCGACATCCACCACTGTGCCCAGGTTGACTTCTGCCAGGCTAAAGCTGGATTGCGAGCGGGTGCCGTTATCTACCGCGGTGACGGTGGTATCAAACTGAAGCGATGCGGAATCATCGGCGGCAGTAATGGAACTCGGCGGTACGGTGGCACCCAGTGTGATAACCAGGTTTGCAGAAGAGCTGTTCGATCCCTGCGTAATGGTATAGACGAAGCTTTCAGAACGCCCGACCACCGAAACGCTGTTGTTGGTCAGTGTATAGGTGTAGCTGCCGTCCTGATTGATATGCAGCGTGCCGTACTTACCGGCGATATCGGCTCCGCCTGCACCCACGACGGTGGTCACGTTACTGGCATTCGTGATTGACGTCACCTGTGTGCCAGCCGGCGCGACATCACCACCGTTGTTGGGATCGACATCGGTGATGACGTTGCCGTTTTCGGTCGCGCCAGCCGTCACCGTCCCCGCGCTGGTTTTCACCAGGGCAACATCAAGGCTCGTGTACGAGCCGACCGCCAGCAGACTGGTGTTGAAGCTCAGTACCCGATACTGGCCGCCATCCAGGTTATCCAGCGTCATACGCACGCCGGATGCGCCAATGGTTAACAGGTTGGCAAACTGTGGCAGAGAGGTGTCATAAAGCGTGACCCAGGCCTGAAGGTCGGTGTCATATTTCTGCACCGCAATTTCCAGTGAGTTCAGCAGTGAAAGCACCGCCCCGGTCGCTGCGGCTTCAATGACTGCCGTACCGCTACCGCCGGCATCTACGGAGAACAGGACTTGCGCCGTATCGTCACCCAGCGCCGACGCCACGTTACCCAGTGCGCCAACCAGCAGGAAACCGTAGTCGCTGTGCTCTTCGCTGGTGACGGTGGCACTGGTTTGTAGCTCAAGATTAACGACGTTATCGCTGGCGGCGACAGGGAGTACTGGCGCGGTCGCCAGCCCCTGTTGCGAACTGTTGCCTGCGGCGTCGGTCGCGATAGCCGATACCTGTTCGCCATTGATTAAGCGCGTTGGCAGGCTCAGAGCCCAGTTGCCGTTCGCATCGGTTGTTGCAGTCAGCGGTGTAGCCTGACCGGGAACCGTGACGCTAACGGTGCTGTTGGCTTCCGCTGTGCCGCTAACCGTGAAGCCATCGGCGCTGATAGTTGCCGTTGGCGTACCTGGCGCGACGGTATCCACCGTGATGTTGATAGCCGTAGATGGGCTACTGACACCGTTCGGGTTGGTTGCCGTGGCGGTGATGGCATGCAGCCCCTCCGTAAGCGGCGTGGTGGGCGTGAAACTCCATGCGCCGCTGCTATTTGCGACGACGGTGCCCAGCAGCGTACCGTTGTTGTAGATAGTCACCGTTGACAGCGCCTGTGCGGTGCCGCTGATGGCCGGGCGATTATCGTTGGTGCTCTGGTTATTGCCTATGTTCCCCTGAAGGGTGCCGACATCATCAAAAATCGTGGTGATGATCGGCGTGGTTGGCAAGCCGGTAAACGGCGCGGTGACGTTGCCTGGCTGACCGACGTTACCCGCGACGTCGGTTGCGTATGCCTGAAGCGTTTGACCGCTGGTCTGGGCAGGCGAGATCGTGGCGGTAAAGTTGCCGAGGCCATCGGCAACGCCAGTGCCCAGTACCGTCCCCGTTGAACTCAGAATGGTTACGGTACTACCCGCTTCCGCATGGCCAGTAACCTGATTGCCAGTGCTGTTTACCACCAGGTCAGTTGGTGCCGGAGGCGGCGTGAGATCCACATTCACCGTGGTAACTGCCGAAGCGGAACCGGTGTTGCCTGCCGCGTCGGTCGCTCTGGCGGTGAAGGTGTGTGATCCCTCGGTTAATGCTGGAGTGGTCATGCTCCAGTTGCCTGCGCCATCGGCCTGGGTGGTGCCCACCGCTACGCCATTATCATAGAGAGTAATGGTCGCGTTGGCCTCTGCGGTACCGCTCAGCGTCGGGGTGGTGTCATCGGTAGGCTGGCCTATGCCGAGCGTCCCGGTTACGCTGCCCTGGTTATCTGTCACCGTGGTGATTATCGGCGCGTTCGGCGCGGTGGTGTCGACCATGACATTCCATGGTGCCGATGCGCTCCCTGTGTTACCCGCCGGGTCAGTTGCCGTTGCGGTCAGGTTGTGCGAGCCCGTAGTCAGATCCCGTGGCGGCGTGAAGCTCCAGGTACCGCCGCTTTCAACAATAGTGGAGCCAAGCAATGTGCCGTTGTCATAAACGGTAATGGTTGCGCCTGCTTCACCCGTTCCGCTAAGCGTCGGCCGGGTATCGTCAGTTACCTGGCCGCTGATCAGGGAGCCTTTAATTGTGCCTGCATCATCTGCGGCAGCCGTAATCACCGGGGCGTTCGGCGGGGTGAGATCGACGGTCAGGACGAAGTTACCCGATACCGCGCCGGTGTTGCCTGCGCTATCCGTTGCGGTGGCGGTGAGGGTGTGACTCCCCGGCGTCAGTGCGGTCGATGGTGTAAAGCTCCAGCTATTGTCGCTGCCGACCAGAGCAGTACCAATGACGTTACCGTTATCGCGGATGGTTATCGTCGCCCCTGCTTCCCCGGTGCCGCTCAGGGTAGGGGTGGTGTCATCAGTGGACTGATTGTTCAACAGCGGCGACTGAACGGGGCCAACGTTGTCCGCGGCCTGAATAATCACTGGCGCGGCTGGCGGTGTGGTGTCGACAATCAACGTAAAGGCAGGGGATGTTGCCCCGATATTGCCCGCCAGATCAGTGGCGACCGTGGTGAAGGCGTGGCTGCCATTGCCTAACGGCGTTTGCGGCGTAAAGAACCAGTTACCGTTTTCATCGGCGACGGCAGTGCCAATTTGTACTCCATTGTCCAGCACAGCAACCGTTGCGAAAGCATCCGTCGTACCGTTCAGCGTCGGCGTGTTGTCGTCGGTAGTATTGCCGCTCAGCAGCGGATTGGTAATGCTTCCAACGTTGTCTGTTGCGTTAACGATGGTCGGCGCGGCAGGCCCGGTGGTATCCACCACGATATTGAGTGCCGGAGATGGGGCACTGACGTTGCCGGCGCCGTCGGTGGCGGTGACGGTCAACTGATGGTCGCCATCCGCGAGGTCGCTGGTGGGGGTAAATGTCCAGTTACCGGTAGCATCCGCCTTGACGCTGCCAATGGGGTTACCGTTATCGAGGATCTGGACTGTGGCATTGGGTTCAACAGTGCCGCTCAGAACAGGACGGTTTTCATTGGTTTGTTGACCTTCAGTGATGGCACCGGTATTTGGCTCCACGCTGTCCAGCGCGGTGATGGCGGATGGCGCGTTTGGCGCAGCCGTATCGACCACGACAGTAAAGGGAGCCGTTGCAGTGCTGGTGTTACCCGCGGCGTCTGTGGTCGTCAACGTTATGGCGTGTGGGCCCTCAGCGAGCGGGGCGTCTGGCGTCCAGCTCCAGTTACCTGAACCCGGAACCAGTACGGTGTCAACTTCATTGCCATTATCGAAAATGGTTACTGTAGAACCCGGTTCTGCAGTGCCGCTAAAGGTTGGCTGAGTATCGTTGGTGGCCTGATTGTTGATCAGCGCGCCAGTTACCGGCTCTTCGCCATCGGTGACGCCCGTCAATACCGGGCGGTTTGGCGCGACGGTATCGACAACCAGTACGAATGGCGCGCTCGGCGCACTGGTGTTGCCCGCACCGTTGGTAGCGGTCAGCGTCAGGCTATGGCTACCTTCACCCAGCGGCGTGGTTGGGGTGAAACTCCAGCTACCGTTTACGGCCGTTGTACGGCCAATCTCAACGTTATTATCGTAAATAATAATGGTGGAGCCAGACGCAGCCGTTCCGCTCAGAGCCGGTTGCGTGTCGTCGGTGCGGTCATTGTTGTTGAGCGTCCCCGTGACGTCGCCAATGTTATCCACCACGGCGTCCAGCGTCGGCGCTGTTGGTGTAGTGGTATCAATGGTGACGGTCCAGGTGTTGGACTCCGCGGCGGCATTCCCCGCAGCATCGACGGCGACGGCGGTAAAGGCGTAGTTACCAGGTTGCAGGGCGGTGCCCGGCGTGAACACCCAGTTACCCTGGGCGTTAACGGTGGCAGAGCCAATCAGTGTTTCACCGTTGTAAATGTCGACGCGAGCGCTACCTGTTGCCGTACCGCGCAGCGTAGGCTGTGTATCATCCGTTGAGCCGCCGCTCAGTACCGGGCCGGTGACGGCACCAACATCGTCGGTGACGCTGGCGATAGTGGCGACGGCAGGTGGGGTGACGTCAACCGTGATGGTGATGACGGTTGATTGCGCACTGGTTTCGCCGCCAATTTCAGCGCGGGCGGAGATCGTATGTGTACCTTCGCTCAGTGTCGGATTAGGGGTAAAGGTCCATGCGCCATTCTCGTCCGTATCAATAGGGCCAAATTCTTGTGTATCAATCTTAACGTACACCACGGAACCCACGCCTGCGGTGCCGGTAATAACGGGCGCAGTATCATCGGTGCTGTCGCCGCTATCAAGTGAGCCTTGTTGCGGGCCAACGTTATCTTCAATGTTGATGATGATAGGTACCGACGGCTCTGTAGGTGGCACGACGCTAACCTGTGCCGGCTCGCTGAGGTTTCCGGCCCGATCCTGGGCGTTGACGCTAATCAGGCTGCCTTGCGCCGGAAGTGGGCTGAGAGTCGTCTCGAAGTAACCCAGCCCCGTCGCGGTTGTTCTACCAATTTCAGTGCCACTCTGGTTGTAGATGATAACGGTGCTATTCGCCTCAGCCTGCCCGGTAATGCTGCTGCCATCGTCGCCAAGCTGAATGTTGGTGGGCGCATCCGGCGCATCGGTGTCCACGCGCAGGGTGATGCCATCGGACGTCGGGCCTTCGTTGCCAAGATCGTCGATGGCCTGGAAAGTGATGACATTATCACCGTCGGCGAGCGGGCTGGTTGCGTCCGGGGTAAAGCTCCAGTTACCACCAGCATCGACATCTACACGGCCAATCTCCGCGCCGTTGGCGAAAATAATCACCATGCCATTTGCTTCGGCGGTGCCGGTGAAGGTAGGGCGATTGTCGTCCGTCAGGCCGCCACCTTTTAACTCGTTGTTAATACTGCCAACATCATCGGTAATGCTGTCGATTACCGGCAGATCCGGGCCGGTCGTATCCACCGTCAGGATGAAGTTACCGCCTGGCTGGGTGGTGTTACCCGCAGAGTCCGTTGCGGTTAGCGTAATCGTATGTGGCCCATCGGTGAGCGCTGTCGGTGGGATAAAGCTCCAGTCGCCGTTGGCATCGGACGTAGTGGTGCCCACCGCCACGCCGTCCACCAGAATAGTAATCAGCGTATTGCCATCGGCGGTGCCGGTCAGCAGCGGCGTGGAATCTACGGTGCGATCGCCGCTATCTATCGGAACCGTGGTGGGGTTGGTATTATCTTCCACGCTGACCAGCTCAGGATCTGCAGGCGCGGAGAGATCGACCCGGATTTCAAACTCATCTGACGGTTCGCTGACGTTACCTGCCGGATCGGTCGCCGTAACGTGCAGTTGGTAGGTTCCCTCTGTTAACGCGTTATTCGGTGTCAGGCTCCAGCGGCCATCTTCGCCCACAATCGTTGTGCCCAGCACCGTGTTGCCATTGTAGAGGGTGATGGTATCGCCTTCGTTGCCGGTGCCGCTAACCGTGGGCAGGGGATCGTTGGTTTCGTCGCCAGAGGCCAGTGGGCCGGTGTTTTCATCAACGTTGTCCGTGACTTCGCCAATCGCCGGTTTGACTGGCGCGTCCACATCGATGTTGATGGTGAACGGCGGAGAGGCCGGGCTGACGTTACCGGCGGCGTTGGTTGAGGTGACGGTGAAGATATGTTCCCCGCCTTCCAGCGCCGTTTCAGGGGTAAAGTCCCAGATACCGTCTTCTACCGTAGCGGTGCCAATCTCTTCGCCATTGTCGTAGATGGTGATTGTCGCCCCTTCAGGCCCGGTGCCGTTCAGCGTCGGCTGGGTGTCGTCGGTCACCTGATTATTGGCCAGGTTGCCCTTATACAGGCCGACATCATCGGCAATGGAAGTAATGGCCGGGGCGACGGAGGCGCTGGTATCGACCGTTAAGGTAAACGGTGTTTCCACCCCAACGTTGCCTGCGCCATCGACGGTAACAAAGCGCAGATCATGCTCACCTTCTGCCAGCGCGAGGGTTGGCGTCAGAGACCATTCACCGTTACTGCCAACCGTTGCCGTGCCGAGCAGCGTCTGCCCATCATAGATTTTGACCTGCGTGTTAGGTTCCGCTGTACCGGAGAAGGTTGGACGGCGGTCATCGGTGGTGTCACCGCTGTTCAGTTCGCCCTGATAGGCGCCAACATCATCGGTGACCAGGATAATGCTCGGCGCATCCGGTGCTTCGGTATCGACGGTGAAGGTGAATGGCGTGTCGTTTGCAATCGTATTCCCGGCGGCATTTTCTGCGCTCAGGGTCAGGTTATGCGGGCCTTCTCCCAGTGGCTCGGTCAGTTGTAAAGTCCAGGTGCCGTTGGTGTCCACAAGGGCGGTACCCAGCAGATTATCGCCTTCGAAAACAGAGATCGTCGAGCCGACCGCCCCCGTCCCGTTAATCTGCGGCAAATCATCGTTGGTGGACTGCCCGTTGTTCACAAAGCCAGTGCTCGGGTCTTGATCGTCCGTCAGGTGCGTGATAACCGGCAGAGTCGGCACGGCAGTATCAACAATGATGTTGAAGGAGCCCGATTTGTCGCTGGTATTGCCGCTTTCATCGGTGGACGTCAGGGTGAACGTATGGCTACCGGGGCTCAGGTCACTCTCTGGCGTGAAGGCCCACACGCCCCGATCGTTAGCCACGGCTTCGCCAATTTTGACACCATTGTCGTAGATGCTGATTGTCGCGTTTGCTTCCGTTTCGCCGTTGAAGGTCGGACGCGGATCGTTCGTGGTTTTCCCGCTGGTGAGCGCGCCTTCGCCTTCCGGCACATCATCAATGACATCACCGAAGACCGGAATCGATGGGGGAGTGATATCCGGCGCATTGACCGTCGCGCCATCGCTGTTGTTCCCGGCGTTATCGGTGGCGATTGCCGTCAACTGCTCGCCATTTTTTTGCGGCGTGGTCAGAACCACTTCGAATTTGCCATCGTCGCCCGCGGTGGCGTTGCCCAGCGGGTTGCCTCCTGCGTCGGTAATGGCGACGGTGCTGCCGGGCTCTGCCGTACCGGTCACTTTTGTGCCGTCCTCGGATACCAGCAAGTTATCAGGTGCATCCGGCGCAATCAGATCGGGCGCCTGAATGCCGCTCGGCTGGCTGATATTCCCGGCGCTGTCGGTGGCGGTGACGGAAAGAATCTGGTTATTATCCTGCGCTGGCGTCAGCGTGATGCTGAAATTGCCATCGCCATCTGCGGTATCTGAACCGAGAATATTACCGTTCGCATCTTTGATCGTGACGGTACTGTTGGCTTCAGCACTGCCGGTTACTGTGCTGCCATCCTCAGAAATGATTAAACCTGTTGGCGCATCAGGGGCCAGCAAATCGACGGTGAAGGTTTGTTCCTGCGACTCACCGCTTACGTTGCCCGCGCTGTCTGTTGCGGTGGCCGTTACGGTGTAGTTGCCGTTCACCAGCGGCTGGGCGATAGTCAGGCTCCAGTTCCCCTGCGGGTCTGCTGTGACGGTACCAATTTCGGTACGCACGCCGTTGAGCGTCGCCCAAAGCGTGACCGTGCTGCCTGCTTCCGCCTGGCCACGAAGGGTTGGGGTGGCATCGTTTGTAATACCGCCGTTGGCGACGTTGACATCACTGCCGCCTGCATTTCCCGTGACCGAGACGAATGACGGAGCGTCAGGCGCAGTAATATCAACCCGAATGGTGAAACCTGGGGATTTATCGCTGGTGTTGCCCGACGCGTCCGTCGCCGTGGTCTGAATATTCCAGGTGCCCTCGGTAAGTGGCGTGGTAGGGGTGAAAGACCAGTTACCTGATTCATCCGCTTCAACCGTGCCAATCACGGCGTTGTTGCCATAGATGGTGATTACGCTGTTGGGTTCGCCGCTGCCGTTGATGGTCGGGGTGGTATCATCCGTTGATTTACCGTTTACGATATTGCCGGTAATGGTCGGTTCATTATCCAGCACCCCGGTGATAGTGGGGATATTGGGGGCGATTTTATCTGGCGAGAGCGCAGTTGCCGGGTCACTGACGTTCCCTGCTTTGTCTGCCGCCGTGGCGGTAAGCTGTTCACCGGTAATTTGCGCCGGGGAGAGGGGGATCGTAAAACTGCCATTACTTCCGGTGATCCCCGTGCCGATAATCGTGCCATCGGCATCTTTAATCACGACCGTGCTGCCTGCTTCAGCCTTACCGGAGATGGATGCACCATCTTCAGCGGTGACCAATTCAGAAGGCGCTGCGGGTTTTAATGTATCGACCACAAAGCTGAAACCGGTAATGGAGCTGTCAGGCGTGGCGGCCCCGGTGGCGATAATCGAGTGCGCGCCATCCTGCAGCGGCGTGGTGGGCGTAAAGCTCCATGTGCCGTTGCTGCCAACCACGACTTCGCCAATCTTCACGCCATTATCAAACAGATTTATGGTGCTTCCGGCCTCACCACGGCCACTAAACGTTGGGCGGCTATCGTCAGTGTTTTGATCAGAGGTCAATGTCCCCGTGATCGAACCTACGTCATCCACCACGCGGCTGAGGAGGTTAAGAGGCTCTTCAGTTGGGTTGGGCGCGACAATATTGGCCGGAGCGCTTTGGTTGCCAGCGGCGTCGGTTGCGGTAACGGAGAGCCTTTCGCCATCCGTTTGTGGCGATGTCAGGGTTATCGTGAAGTTTCCGTTGGCATCGGCTTTCCCTGTGCCGATCAGGTTCCCTTCGTTATCTGTCACTTTTACCGTACTACCCGCCTCTGCTTTCCCGGTCAGAGTGGTGCCTTCTTCGTTGATGTTCAGCCCTGAAGGTGCGGAAGGGGCGGTGGTATCGTGCGCAGTAACGCTGGAGGTTGGGCTGGTATTCCCGGCGGGATCTTTAGCTTCAGCCGTCAGATGCTCACCGTTAGTTTGTGGTGTGTTCAGTTCGACGGTAAATTTCCCGTCGCTTCCCGCCGTGCCTGTCCCGATGACATTGCCGTTAGGGTCACGAATCGTAACGGTGCTGCCAGGTTCAGCGTTGCCGGTGACGCTCTTACCATCGTTGGATACCGCGAGATCCGTTGGCGCATCAGGGGCGGTGGTATCCGGGGCGGTGATCGGTGTGGATGGCCCGGTATTATTGGACGGATCTTTCGCTTCTACCGTCAGGTGCTCGCCATTTAACTGGGGTTTATCGAGGCCAACGGTAAACTTACCGTCATTACCCGTTTTGCCCGTGCCAATAACATTGCCATCAGGATCGCGGATGATAATCGTGCTACCGGGTTCTGCGTTACCGGTGATTGTTTTACCGTCCGGGGAGATAGCCAGATTAGTCGGCGCACCCGGTGGTGTGGTATCAACGGTGGGATTGGGCGTTCCTGGAGTGGTCACTCCATCGTCATCGTTGTGATGGCTTCCGCCGCCGTTGCTGTTAGAGGCCGCGATACCAATCCCTGCGGCAACTGCCGCCCCGCCTAACAACCACGGCCAGATGGCGCCGCCTTCGTGCCCACCTTCCGCGGTAATCAGCAGTTCATCGATGCTGTTGAGTTGCTGGAAGTGGAATGCGCCATCCGTATCCTGAACCCACCAGAGGGCACCGTTTTCTTCTTCGAGAACCAGTTCACTGTGCCCGAGATCCGATGTGACGTAAAAATTTTTCACCGTAACGGTTTCACCATTTTTCAGGGTGATAACCAGATCCTGGTTAGTACGCTGCATCGAAGCGACATCGTCACGATCGACCTTAATTTTGACAATCGAAGGAGCAGTTAACGTCACGCTGTTAGTTTCAGTCGTAGTGGCGACAGTACTCATTTTTGAGATAATCGATACAGAACGCATGGTGTCACTCCATCCGAGTTGAACAGGTTGATCGCAATGGCGATATTCGGTTATTCGACAGCCCTGGATTTTCGTGTCGTCATATTTCTTGCGATTTTTCCTTTCACTAAAAATGCGGGCAAAGCGCTAGCGTCCACACCAGGAATAGTGGTTAGGAATATTCTTAAAATATGATTTGGCGAAGAATTAATTAATTACTTTATGAAATTTAATATCCTGCTTTTAATCGCCTTAAAGGCGGTGATCTACTGTTTTTGATATAGCCAGATATAAGACAAATCGCAAACAGACAGAAAATGAAAAGCTTGCTAACTATCGGTAATACCAGCATTTTGTGGGGGATTAATAACTCTTATATTCGTGTGGTCTTTTGAGTGGGTGCCCAGAGTTACATTTTTTAACACCATGAAATTGTATGAGTTTAATTACTGATACAAGAGGCGTAGGCTGAATTGATTTTAGTTAAGTCATGAAAGTTACGTGCAAAAAAGGTTGTGGTAAGGCGGCTTTAGGAAATGTCTGAATTATTTTTATGAGCGTTTTTTATTAATTTTGGAATGTAATTGAGATACTGGAAATATGATATATCCGTGATCTGAGGCTTAATTAATAACGAGAGAAAATTAATTTTATTCAGTCAGTTCGATAAAGTGATAAAAATATATTCTTTCGTAAAAACAATGAGGAAGAAGTAGGAGGATTGGTGTCAGAGAATATATTCTCAAAAGAACGGTGTGATTGTCTTTATCTTTCATGGGGGTAGAACAGGCAGGGGATTTGGAACAATCACCCGTACTCATTTGCAGAGGACGGGTGTGAACCAGGGGATTTAGCGTCCGGCATTCTTCATGATACGAGCTTTATCCAGTTTCCATTCGCGATCTTTGACGTCATTACGCTTGTCGTGGTGCTGCTTGCCTTTTGCCACGCCAATTTTGACTTTGCACCAGGCATTTTTCCAGTACAGCGAAAGGGCGACTACTGTGTAACCATCACGATTGATCTTACCAATGAGGGTATCCAGTTCACGCTGATTTAGTAACAGCTTACGAGTGCGTGTCGGGTCGCAGACGTAGTGAGAAGAGGCGACCGTCAGCGGCGTGAAGTTTGCACCGAAGAGATACGCTTCGCCATCTTTGAGGATCACGTAGCTGTCGCCAATATTGGCTTTACCGGCGCGCAGGGATTTAACCTCCCAGCCTTGCAGTGAGAGACCCGCTTCGTACTCATCTTCAATAAAGTAATCGTGGCGGGCGCGTTTGTTCAGCGCAATGGTGGCCGATCCAGGTTTGTGTGCTTTTTTCTTAGTCATAGTATCCTGAAGTCATCGCTAATTTCATACACATCTGCCTCAAGCTCCCGCGAGGCGCAATGCGCTATCTTAGCACGAGTTGCCGCTGAACGTTTTTTTTAACCGTAGATAAATGATACTATTTAGCCCGTGTTCGAACATGGAAATTGCTATGCCTCAGATTAGCCGTACTGCGCTTGTGCCCTACAGCGCGGAGCAGATGTATACCCTTGTCAACGATGTTAATGCTTACCCAGATTTTTTACCGGGCTGCACGGGAAGTCGCGTGATTGAGTCGGGGCCGACGCAAATGACGGCAGCGGTCGATGTGTCGAAGGCGGGTATCAGCAAGACGTTCACGACGCGTAATGTCTTAACCAGCAACCAGAGCATTTTGATGCATCTGGTCGATGGCCCGTTTAAAAAATTGATTGGCGGCTGGAAATTTATCCCATTGAGTCAGGATGCCTGCAAAATCGAGTTTCAGCTCGACTTTGAATTTACCAATAAGCTGATTGAAATGGCGTTTGGCCGCATCTTTAAAGAGTTAGCGCTGAATATGGTGCAGGCGTTTACGATGCGCGCCAGAGAGGTTTACAGTGCCGGGTAAGATTGTGGTTGAGGTGGCTTATGCGCTGCCGCAAAAACAGTATTTGCAACGCGTGACGCTGGAAGAGGGCGCAACCGTCGAGCAGGCCATTCTGGCAAGCGGCATTCTGGCGCTGCGCGATGATATCGATCTTGCGAAAAATAAAGTCGGTATCTACAGCCGCCCGGTGAAATTGCAGGATGTGGTGCAGGATGGCGACCGGGTCGAAATTTATCGCCCGTTGATTGCCGACCCGAAAGAGTTGCGTCGTCAACGAGCGGAAAAATCTGCGGGGAAATCCTGATTTTCCAATAAAAAAGCGCTCAATGAGCGCTTTTTTTTATCGCTGAACTTACTCGCCGGTAAGCGCAGGTTTGTTATCAATGTTTGTCAGTACACCGCTGCTGTTGAAGGTCAGCGTCAGCGTCTGCTGAGTCACTTTTTCATGACCTGGCTGCTGGCGGAATACGTAGAACCAGGTGTTGGTGCCGAACGGATCGGACATCATCGGGGTACCTAATGCATAAGCGACCTGTTGTTGGGTCATGCCGACGCGGATTTTTGAAATATCGTTAGGTGCCAGATAGTTTCCCTGATTGATGTCAGGACGGTAAACCACTCGCTCCAGAGTGGAACAGCCTGCGGTCAACATCAGAAGAACCGCTGCGGCAGCAGTCAGCGTTTTACAGCGCATAGTGATTTCATTCCTTTTCGGGCCCGAGCAGTACGCGGCTCATATGTAATATGCCGATGATAATAGACCTGACGTCAGTTTGAAACCTTTTGCTGCCAGGTCGAATGGCGTTTTTAATGTGAACTCAGACCCCTGAGAGAGAAAAAAGTTTACGCCGCCAGTAACTCTTTCGCGTTTGCCAGCGTATTTCGGGTGACTTCACTCCCCCCAAGCAGACGTGCCAGTTCCTGTAGCCGTGCACGTTTATCCAGCGGTTGCATGTGTGTTTCGGTCATTTCACCGTCAGTTTCTTTGCTGACATAGAAGTGGTGATGGCCGCAACCCGCGACCTGCGGCAGGTGGGTGACGCACATCACCTGCGTTGATTCGCCAAGCTGACGCAACAAGCGCCCGACAACGGCGGCGGTCGGGCCGCTGATCCCCACATCCACTTCATCGAAAATCAGCGCCGGGGTTTCCATTTTACGTGCGGTAATCACCTGAATGGCCAGAGCGATACGCGACAGTTCACCGCCAGATGCAACTTTCGCAATCGGCTGCAGCGGCTGCCCCGGGTTGGTGGTGACGCGAAACTCAATGCGATCCGCACCGTCTGCCGTGAGGTGCTGTTCTTCAAAGCTAACGTCGATAGTGAAGACGCCGTGGGGCATTGAGAGCGCATGCATGCTGTCGGTGATAAGCCCCGCCAGCTCTTGCGCGCTGTTCAGGCGCAGAGTATGAAGTTGACGGGCGCTTTCGAGCGCCAGTTCATGATGGCGAGCGACGGCGTGTTTCAGCGTTTCCAGAGAGTCGCTCTGATCGTCAAGCTGCTGTTGTTCATCAAGCAGTGACTGGTAGAAATCGGGCAGTGCTTCCGGCGCAATATGGTGCTTACGCGCCAGGGCGATTTGTCGCGATATACGCTGTTCCAGTTCGAACAAACGGTTCGGATCGAGATCCAGACGGTCGCAATAGTGGCGTAGTTCGTCGCTGGCTTCACTTAGCTGAATGGAGGCTTCTTCCAGCATATCGAGTACGCTGGCAAGTTTGTTGTCCATGCCGACCAGTTCTGTGGTGAGTTGTTTTGCGGTATAGAGCTGGCTTAACAGGTTGGCGTCTTCACCGTCGGCCAGTAGCGCCAGCGCGTGTTGGCTGGTGGAGAGCAATTGCCCGCTGTTGGCCAGACGCTTGTACTCTTCGTCTATTTGTTCGTATTCACCCGGCTGCGGGTTGAACTCGATCAGCTCTTTAAGCTGATAATGCAGCAGTTCGGCGCGTGCGGCGCGTTCCTGGCTTTGCTGCTGATGTTGCGCTAAATCGCGGCAGCTTTGATGCCACAGATGGTAATGCTCAGCCATCTGGCGGGTAAGGGGGGTTACGCCCGTATAGCCGTCGAGCAGGGTTTTCTGGTGTTCGGGTTTGACCAGTAATTGGTGTGCATGCTGGCCGTGGATCTGGATAAGTAACTGACCCAGTTCACGAAGCTGTGAGAGTGGTACGGCGGTGCCGTTGATAAAGCCGCGTGAGCGGCCGTCACTGTTGAGAACACGGCGCAGCAGGCATTCACGGCCATCGTCCAGTTGGTTTTCAACCAGCCAGCGTAGCGCGGCGGGGGTGTCTTTCAGCGCAAAGCGAGCGCAGAGGTCGGCACGAGTGGCGCCAGCGCGCACCATGTCGCCTTCTGCGCGCCCGCCCAGGCACAGGCCGAGGGCATCTATAGCAATAGATTTACCGGCCCCGGTTTCACCGGTGATGGCCGTCATGCCGCCGTTGAAGTCGATTTCAAGCTCACGAACGATTGCGAAATTGCTGATGGTCAGTTGTGCCAACATAGCTGCTTTCCTGTATGAAAAACCATAACTGTGTTTTCATACAGTATAAACTGGTTTTTTATACAGTAAAGTGATGTTGGTGAATTTAGAACAATTTTTTTGACCAGCCCAGTTTGGTGCTTAATGTATTGAAATAGCTGTAATCTTTCGGGTGAATGAGATTCAGGTGATAATCGCTTCGGCGAATCAATACATCTTCACCCTCCTGGATAGGGAGCGCGATTTGGCTATCGCAGCTTATCTCAAGGTCGTTGCGGCGGTGCGAGAAGCGCAAGCGAATGGTGCTGCTGCTGTTGATCACCAGCGGGCGCGCGGAAAGTGTGTGCGGGAACATGGGCACCAGCGTGATAGCATCCAGCGATGGCGTCAGAATCGGGCCGCCTGCTGAGAGTGAGTAGGCCGTAGAGCCGGTCGGCGTCGAGATAATCAGACCATCAGAGCGCTGTGAGAAGGCGAAAGTCTCATCAATGTAGACTTCAAACTCAATCATATGCGCCACTTTGCCTGGGTGCAGAACCACCTCGTTAATGGCGGTGCTGATGCGCTTCTGACAATCCTGCTGGCAAACCTGCGCTTCCAGCAGGAAGCGCTTCTCGGTGATGTAATTGCCTTCCAGCACGTCGGCTAGCTGTTGGTGTGCGTTGTCCGGGTCGAGGTCGGTCAGGAAGCCGAGATTTCCACGGTTGATACCGATCACTTTGATATCGTAGCGGGCAAGGGTGCGCGCGGCGCCCAGCATGTTGCCATCGCCACCCACAACAACCGCGAGGCAGGCCTTCTGGCCGATTTCCGCCAGGGTGCCGGTTTGCACGTTTTCCAGTTTCAGCTCTTTAGCAATCTGGCGTTCAACAATCACTTCGTAGCCTTTAGCGCTCAACCAGCGATAGAGCATTTCATGTGTGGTCAGCGCGGTCGGATGGCGTGGATGGCCTACGATACCGATACACTTGAAATGATTGTTCATTTTCTGATGGTCCTTGTGCCGAAGATTGATGACAATGTGAGAGCTTCCCTTGAAACGCGGAATCTTATCCCCATAATAATCCAGGTTAGCGAGATGATTGCGAAAAAAACGCGGAGAAATTCATGAGCAGTAAAGAACAGAAAACGCCTGAGGGGCAAGCCCCGGAAGAAATTATCATGGAACAGCACGATGACGTTGAAGCTGTAGAGTCTGACGCGTCTGCTGAGCAGGTGGATCCGCGCGATGAAAAAATTGCGAATCTGGAAGCCCAGTTAGCGGAATCTCAGACTCGTGAACGTGACGGTGTGTTGCGTATCAAAGCGGAAATGGAAAACCTGCGTCGTCGTACTGAACTCGACGTTGAGAAAGCGCACAAATTTGCGCTGGAGAAATTCGTCAACGAACTGTTGCCGGTGCTGGACAGCCTTGATCGTGCGCTGGAAGTGGCAAACAAAGACAACACCGACATGGTGGCGATGATCGAAGGTATCGAATTGACCCGTAAATCCATGCTGGATGTCGTCGGTAAATTCGGCGTTCAGGTTGTTGACGCGATCGACGTGCCGATGGATCCGAACGTACACCAGGCCATTGCCATGGTCGAATCTGATGAAATCGCGCCGGGCAATGTCCTGATGGTGATGCAGAAAGGTTATACGCTGAATGGTCGCACTATTCGCGCGGCGATGGTTTCTGTCGCCAAAGCGAAAGCGTGAACCTCAGCCATGACTTGATTTAAAAACCCTCCTCGTGAGGGTTTTTTGCTTTTACAGGCTTAGGCCTGATATTTGTCGCCTGCTGTTGTCGTTTTATACTGCCTCTTCACAGACTCACATGAAGAGGGATATTTATGCTGGAGTCGGCTGTCAGGGCCCGGGCACTTCCCCCCGAAGAGTTGGGGGTATTAGTACGACAGGACAAAACCCGCGACGATGTTCTTCGTCATTTTTTACAACTCACCACATCTTTGTTTCATATGCCGGCAGGCTATATCTCGGTACTGGACGATAAGACGCGCAATGTGATTGTGTCTCATCAGATAGCCATGACGCCAAAGCCGAGACAGTTCACATTTTGTCAGTATGTGGTCGATACCCAAAAACCAGTGATTGTGCCCGATACGCTACAGGATGCGCGTTTCTGTGAGCACCCAATGGTGACAGGCGATCCGGGTTTGCGTTTTTATGCCGGGATGCCGCTCACCTTTAAAAACGGCTGTACCATGGGGACTTACTGCGTGGTGGATACCGTGCCGCGCGATTTAACCTGCGATGAGCTGGAGTCCCTTACCTTTATTGCTGAGCTGGTGGCGAGCTTTATCGAGTCCTGGCTGGATGTGGCGCTCACCGATCTCAATAGCGGCTTGCCAAACATGCAGCAATTGATCAATGACTTGCAGGATGACGCGTTGGCGGAAGAGTGTCCTTGTAATTCGCTGATGGTGATTGAGTGTATTGGCGTCACCCAGTCAGATGATATTGCGCGCGTCATGGGCACCAGCCGTCTGAACACTTTGGTCAGGGATATTAGCCAGGCTCTGCTGCGGGTGTTGCAGCTTGAGGAGTGTGAAAAGCTCTATATGCTGAGCGCCGGACGTTTTGCTCTCTATTCAAAACCGCTGACGCCGCCCGATAGAGAACGGCGTGAGCGACAGCTTATGGCATTGCAGGCCCATCTGTCGGACGCCGTCACCATCGATCTTAAAATCTATGTGGGTGAGACGGCGATTAGCTTACCAATCAGCTCAGGACACGAAATTCTACGCCAGGCTGAGAGTGCGCTTTATGAAGCCCGGCATAACCGGCTGCGCTGGGGGGTTTATAATCAGGATGATGATTGTCGCCGTAACGAAGATTTTTATCTGCTTAACGATCTGACCGAGGCGATTCGCAAAGACCGCGGACTCTATCTGGTCTGGCAACCTAAAGTGGCGTTGCCGGAGGGGCGGCCTGTTGCGCTGGAAGCGCTGATCCGCTGGAACCATCCTGAGAGAGGGATTATTCCTCCAGGTTGTTTTCTGCCGCTGATCGAGAACACCAGTCTGATGGTGGAGCTAACCGACTGGGTGATAGACCACGCCATTAGTCAGTTGAGCTTGTGGAAAGAGCGGAATATCGCACTACCGGCTTCGATCAACATCAGCGTGCTGGATTTAAGCCGCGATAACTTTACTCAGCATCTGCATGAGAAAATGGCGCTGGCGGGGCTGGATAATCGTATGCTGGGCGTTGAGTGCCTGGAAACGGAGAAGCTTCTCGCCAGTTCGCAGGTGCTGGAGGAGCTGCGTCTGTTGCGACACAGGGGGTTCACCGTGTCGCTGGATGATTTTGGCGCGGGCTACAGCAATCTGAACTATTTGCTGCGTATTCCGCTTGATACCATCAAGCTTGATAAGTCACTCATCGATGATTTGCTGAAAGAACCTTCCCGTCGGGTCATCGTGCGCAACGTGATACGTATGTTGAAAGAGCTTGGCTATCGCGTGTTGGCTGAAGGGGTGGAAGATGAGATGACTGCCCGAATTATTAGCGATTACGCCTGTGACCAGGCTCAGGGATATTACTTTGCGCGTCCCAAAACGGCAGCGGAGCTTGAAGCGTGGCTTACAAAGTGGATGTAATAACGGGCCCTTATCGGGCCCGTTATTGTTTTTTTCAGGACTGAACGCTTTCGCGTAAGGGTTTCACCGGTACCACTTTGACCTGCTTAATCATATTATCCTGTACGTCGAGAATATCGATGTCGTACTGGCCAATACGTACGCGTGTACCGGCAGCCGGGATCTCTTCCAGCGCTTCGAGGATCATGCCGTTCACGGTGCGCGCTTCATCTTCCGGCATATGCCAGTTGAAGGCTTTATTCAGTTCGCGGACGTTGGCGCTGCCTTCGATAATCACTGAGCCGTCATTCTGCGGCGTTACCTCTTCCGCCAGCGTCGGTGACATCGACGTGGTAAAATCGCCGACGATCTCTTCGAGAATATCTTCGACCGTCACCAGCCCCTGAATGTCGCCATACTCATCAACGACCAGACCGACTTTCTTTTTATTACGCTGGAACTTCACCAGTTGAACGCTGAGCGGCGTCCCTTCCGGGACATAATAAATTTCATCGGCAGCGCGCAGCATTACCTCTTTGGTGAACTCTTTTTTCTCCTGCATTAAGCGCCAGGCTTCGCGAACGCGTAGCATGCTGATGGTATCGTCCAGCGAGTCGCGGTAGAGCACAATGCGCCCGTGCGGGGAGTGGGTAAGCTGACGAACTATCGATTTCCAGTCATCGTTAATGTCGATGCCGACAATCTCATTGCGCGGCACCATGATGTCGTCAACGCTCATTTTTTCGAGGTCAAGCACCGATAACAGCATGTCCTGATTGCGTCGCGAGATTTGCGAGCGGGACTCATTCACCAGCGTGCGCAGTTCATCTTTACTCAGTGAGCTGCTGATGGCGATATCGGTTTTAATGCCCATCAGGCGCATCAGCAGGCGGGTTATCATATTGAGTAACCACACCAGCGGCATCATCAGAATTTGCAGCGGGGCGAGCAGGAAGCTGCTGGGGTAAGCCACTTTTTCCGGATAGAGTGCGGCGATGGTTTTTGGCAGGACTTCGGCAAACACCAGCACCACGAAGGTCAGCACACCCGTCGCAATGGCGACGCCTGCATCGCCGTAAAGACGCATCCCGACGATAGTGCCCAGCGCGGAGGCGAGAATGTTGACCAGGTTGTTGCCAATCAGTACCAGGCTAATTAAGCGATCCGGCTTACGCAGCAGTTTTTCAACGCGCTTCGCCTGGCGATTGCCCTGTTTGGCCAGGTGACGAAGACGATAGCGGTTGAGCGTCATCATGCCCGTCTCCGAACCGGAGAAATAGGCGGAGATGACCACCATAATGATCAGTGTGACGATCAGTGTGGTGGTGGAGATATGTTCCAAAAGGTGTTCCTTAGTTGTGTCTAGCCGACAAGCTGTTGAATGACCCGACTACCAAAATAGGCCAGGGTCAGAGTACCTGCGCCGGCGACGTTAAACCACACGACGCGGCGTCCGCGCCATCCTTCATGATAGTGACCCCACAGCAACACGATGTAGATAAACCAGGCCACGATAGAGAGTACGGCTTTGTCGATGTTCTCCATGCTGAAGAGGTTATGCATGTAAAACAGGCCGGTGCACAGGGTCAGAGTAAGCAGAACTACGCCTACCTGGGTGATATGAAACATTTTACGTTCAATGCTCATCAGCGGCGGCATTTCGTGGCTGAAGGCCAGCTTTTTGTTTTTCAACTGGTAGTCAATCCAGGCGAGCTGGAGCGCGTAAAGCGCGGCGATAATCAGCGTCGCGTAGGAGAACAGCGACAGGCCAATATGCACCATCATGCCCGGCGTCGCTTCCAGGTGCGTGATGTATTCGTTAGGGACAAACGTCGCAAAAGCCAGATTAATTAACGCAAAAGCGTAAACAATCGGCAACAGTAACCAGCCGCGATTGCGCGAGGCGACAATCGTCATCACCGTACAAATCATCAGGCTGACCAGCGAGCCGACGTTCAGCAGGCTGAGGTTTTGGCCGTTCTCGCCGCCAGGCAAGATACGGGCTTCCAGCGCGACAGCGTGGCAGATCAGCGCGATAACGGCAGAAAGAATAGCCATACGCCGCCAGCCGCTGTTTTTTTGCAGCAGACCGGGAACGATCAGCGCCAGGCTGATGGAGTAGGCGACAAGCGCGAGCAGGGCAAAAACGGGCATAGAGTGTGTCGGCAATCGTCAAATAGAGAGTAAGAAGGGCAGTATATACGCAAAATCATTCGAGTTGTATCAAGGCGCGGGGCGTTGGGCAAAACATCGGGCGCTTTGAGGTAAACCGCGGCATCACAACTCGGGCGCTGTCGTGTTATACTCCGGCAAATTTCTATTTTTGTGTCGCACAGCGACCAACCGTTTCCACCTTAGGCGAGAGACAATGTTTGATAATTTAACCGACCGTTTGTCACGGACGCTGCGTAATATCAGCGGGCGTGGCCGCCTCACCGAAGAAAACGTCAAAGAGACGCTGCGCGAAGTGCGTATGGCGCTGCTTGAAGCCGACGTCGCGTTGCCGGTGGTGCGTGAGTTTATCAACCGCGTAAAAGAGAAAGCGGTTGGTCATGAAGTTAACAAAAGCCTGACCCCGGGCCAGGAGTTCGTCAAGATCGTTCGTAGCGAACTGGTTTCGGCGATGGGCGAAGAGAACCAGACTCTGAATCTGGCCGCACAGCCGCCAGCCGTTGTGCTGATGGCGGGTTTGCAGGGTGCCGGTAAAACGACAAGCGTCGGCAAGCTCGGTAAGTTCCTGCGCGAGAAGCACAAGAAGAAAGTGCTGGTGGTTTCCGCCGACGTTTATCGCCCGGCGGCGATTAAACAGCTTGAAACCCTGGCCGAGCAGGTTGGCGTGGATTTCTTCCCGTCTGACGTTGGGCAGAAGCCTATCGACATCGTTAACGGCGCGCTGAAAGAAGCGAAGCTGAAATTCTACGACGTGCTGCTGGTGGATACCGCCGGTCGTCTGCACGTTGACGAAGCGATGATGGACGAAATCAAACAGGTGCATGCCGCGATTAACCCGGTAGAAACCCTGTTTGTCGTTGACGCCATGACCGGCCAGGATGCGGCGAACACAGCCAAAGCGTTCAACGAAGCGCTGCCGCTCACCGGCGTGGTGCTGACCAAAGTGGACGGCGACGCCCGCGGCGGTGCGGCGCTCTCTATTCGTCATATCACCGGCAAACCGATTAAATTCCTCGGCGTCGGTGAGAAAACGGAAGCGCTGGAGCCGTTCCACCCGGATCGTATCGCTTCCCGCATCCTCGGCATGGGTGACGTGCTGTCACTTATCGAAGATATCGAAAGCAAGGTTGACCGCGCGCAGGCTGAGAAACTGGCCTCCAAGCTGAAAAAAGGCGACGGCTTCGACCTGACCGACTTCCTGGAACAGTTGCGGCAGATGAAAAACATGGGCGGCATGGCCAGCCTGATGGGCAAACTGCCGGGTATGGGGCAGATCCCGGACAACGTCAAATCGCAGATGGATGACAAAGTGCTGGTGCGGATGGAAGCCATCATTAATTCGATGACCCTGAAAGAGCGCGCGAAGCCGGAAATCATCAAAGGTTCCCGTAAGCGTCGCATCGCGGCTGGCTGTGGCATGCAGGTTCAGGACGTTAACCGTCTGCTGAAACAGTTCGACGACATGCAGCGCATGATGAAGAAAATGAAGAAAGGCGGCATGGCGAAGATGATGCGCGGGATGAAAGGGATGATGCCCCCAGGTTTCCCAGGCCGATAATTGCTTTAAAGATTGCAATTTATACGAAAATGAGTAAAATTTTCGGGCTTTTAATATGACACCGGGCCCCTTCCCTCGATGGGGCCCGGTTGTTCTATTCACACAAGAGGATGTTATGGTAACTATTCGTTTAGCTCGTCACGGCGCTAAAAAGCGTCCGTTCTACCAGGTTGTTGTTACTGACAGCCGTAATGCACGTAACGGTCGCTTCATTGAGCGCGTTGGTTTCTTCAACCCGATCGCTAGCGAAAAAGAAGAAGGCACTCGCCTGGATCTGGATCGCATCGAGCACTGGGTTGGCCAGGGCGCAACTATCTCTGATCGCGTATCTGCGCTGATCAAAGAAGCTAAAAAAGCAGCTTAATCTGTCACGGTGGTCATGATGAGCAAGCAACTCACCGCACAGGCACCTGTTGATCCCATCGTATTGGGCAAAATGGGTTCTTCCTACGGTATCCGTGGTTGGCTCAGAGTGTTTTCCTCCACCGAAGACGCCGAAAGCATTTTTGACTATCAGCCCTGGTTAATCCAGAAGGCGGGTCAGTGGCAGGTTGTTGAGCTGGAAAGCTGGCGCCACCACAATCAGGACATCATCATTAAGCTGAAAGGCGTTGATGATCGCGATACTGCGAATCTACTGACGAATTGCGAAATTATCGTTGATTCATCGCAGTTGCCAAAACTGGAAGAGGGTGATTACTACTGGAAAGACCTGATGGGCTGCCAGGTAGTCACAACCGAAGGTTACGATCTCGGTAAAGTCATCGATATGATGGAAACCGGTTCGAATGACGTTCTCGTCATTAAGGCAAACCTGAAAGATGCGTTTGGTATCAAGGAGCGGTTGGTTCCGTTCCTCGATGGGCAGGTTATCAAGAAAGTCGATCTCGCTACTCGTTCAATCGAAGTAGATTGGGATCCTGGTTTTTAAACCACCGGATAAACGGTAAAAGTCGGCGTTATGGGGATTGGCTTGTGTTTATAGGTATCGTTAGCCTGTTTCCTGAAATGTTCCGCGCAATTACCGATTACGGGGTAACTAGCCGGGCAGTAAAAAATGGCCTGCTGAACATCCAAAGCTGGAGTCCTCGAGACTTCACGCATGACCGGCACCGTACCGTGGACGATCGTCCTTACGGCGGCGGGCCGGGGATGTTAATGATGGTGCAACCTTTACGGGATGCCATCAATGCAGCAAAAGCCGCGGCAGGTGAAGGCGCTAAGGTGATCTATCTGTCGCCTCAGGGACGCAAGCTTGATCAAGCAGGCGTCAGCGAACTGGCAACGAATCAGAAACTGATTCTGGTGTGTGGTCGCTACGAAGGTATTGATGAGCGCGTGATTCAGACCGAAATTGATGAAGAATGGTCAATCGGCGATTACGTTCTCAGCGGTGGTGAGTTACCGGCAATGACGCTGATTGACTCGGTTTCCCGGTTTATTCCGGGGGTACTGGGGCATGAAGCATCAGCAACGGAAGATTCCTTTGCTGATGGGTTGCTGGATTGCCCCCACTATACGCGTCCTGAAGTGTTAGAAGGGATGGAAGTACCGCCAGTATTGCTGTCGGGGAACCATGCCGAGATACGTCGCTGGCGTTTGAAGCAGTCGCTGGGCCGTACCTGGCTTAGAAGACCTGAACTTCTGGAAAACCTGGCTCTGACTGAAGAGCAAGCAAGGTTGCTGGCGGAGTTCCAAAAGGAACACGCACAACAGCAACATAAACATGATGGGCAAGCGTAATACGCGCCCGATATATCAGTTTACCCAGGATAAGAGATTAAATTATGAGCAACATTATTAAGCAACTTGAACAAGAACAGATGAAGCAGGACGTACCTTCCTTCCGTCCGGGTGATACCGTGGAAGTGAAAGTATGGGTTGTTGAAGGTTCCAAAAAACGTCTGCAGGCATTCGAGGGCGTGGTTATCGCTATTCGTAACCGCGGTCTGCACTCTGCATTCACTGTTCGTAAAATTTCCAACGGCGAAGGCGTTGAGCGTGTCTTCCAGACTCACTCTCCGGTTGTTGACAGCATTGCTGTTAAACGTCGTGGTGCTGTGCGTAAAGCTAAACTGTACTACCTGCGTGAACGTACTGGTAAGTCTGCTCGTATCAAAGAGCGTCTTAACTAAGATTCGCGTAAGCGACATCCTGTTAGAAAAGGGCTGGCCGAAAGGCTGGCCCTTTTTTTATCGCATTCGGCACTCCGTGTTAACTGATTTGAGATAATTCGTTTACAATATTCGCTCCTTACTGGAGGGTGTGGTGAACAGCAATCGGTTTCATGCTTCAACGTTAAAGCGACGCGCACTCTGGCTTGCGCTGTTCGCTATTGCGTTAATAATCGTGGCGCCGCTGATCTCCATCTCGTTGCAAAAAGATCCCATGAGCGCGATGCCCGGCATGCATCATGCGATGAATATGGATACAGAGGGTCACTCCTCTCATCAAAGTATGCCGGTCGATCACGCGGAAGCCTGTGGCTACTGCGTACTGTTGGCGCATGTGCCGGGGCTTATCCTCGCTCTGGCTATCTTGCTGTGTGGCCTGCTGTTGCGCTGTCGAACAACCCCGGTTCGGCCTGCGATAAAACAGTGGCATTTCTTTCCCTGGCTCTTTCCTGATACCCGCGCGCCGCCGCGCCTGTCTGCTTTTTCCTGTTAAAAAATTATAAATGGCGTAAATGCGCCAGAACTCTTTTCGCATGTATTAAGGAAAAGTATGACAACCTGCACCTCACGGGCGGCATGGGTTCACCTGCTCCGTCGCCTGCACTTTTTTATTGGTCTGTTTGTTGGGCCGTTTATTTTTGTGGCCGCATTGACGGGGACACTCTATGTCGCCACCCCACAACTGGAAAATTGGGTTTATCGGAACGCATTACAGGGCGCCGTAAGCGGCGAACGCCACGCGCTGGCTGAGCAAATCGCGGTTGCGCGGCAGGTTATTGATGGCGATCTGCGTTTACATGCTGTGCGTCCTGGTCTGATTGCCGGAGAAACTACCCGGGTTATGTTTGCCGACCCTGCACTGGCTGGGTCAGAGCACCGGGCTATTTTTATTGATCCGGTGACGCTTACGGTCATGGGGGATATGACGGTCTATGGCACCAGTGGCATCCTCCCGCTGCGTCAGTGGATTGATTACGCGCATCGCTCTTTGTTGCTGGGGGATGTGGGGCGGCTTTACAGTGAACTGGCGGCTTCGTGGATGTGGGTGGCGGCACTCGGGGGGATTACGCTCTGGTTTTTTACCCGCCCCAAACGGCGGATTAACAACCGATTGCAGAATACGCGCCGCATTCACGTTACGCTTGGCTGGGTGCTACTGGCTGGCATGTTGCTCTTTTCTGCCACCGGTTTGACCTGGTCCCAGTGGGCGGGCGGTAATGTGGATAAGATGCGCGCTGCATTTGGCTGGCTCACACCGCAGGTGAACACGCAACTGCATGGCGAAATGGCGATGACGAACCCGCATGCGGAACATCACGGTGAGATGGGAACGATGCCCGGTATGACACCTTTGATTGCCGGGGAAACGTTCGATTCTGTGCTGGCCGCGGCGCAAAAGGCAGGTATCGATGCCTCTCTTGTGGAGATCCGCCCGCCACGCAGCCATGACCGCGCATGGACGGTAACGGAAATTGACCGCCGCTGGCCTACTCAGGTCGATGCTGTGGCGGTGGATGGCAGTACGCTGAAGATCCTGGATAGTACCCATTTTGCGGATTTTCCACTCATGGCGAAGCTTACCCGCTGGGGCGTGGATTTTCACATGGGGATTCTGTTCGGATTGCCTAATCAACTGCTGCTTATCGCTTTCGGGCTTGCACTGTGTGCAGCGATTGTCATGGGTTATCGATTATGGTGGATTAAGCGCCCGGCGCAGGCTGCTGCCAACCCGTTACAGACGCTGTACCAGAGCTGGCTGGCGTTATCACTGGCAGGGCGCCTGACGACGCTTGCGATTGCCACTTTGCTGGGGCTGGCGCTGCCGGTGATGGGCGTCAGCCTGGTGCTGTTTGTGGTGATTGACTGGCTCCGCTGGCGCGGTCAACAGGCGTTAAGCGCAACACAGCCCGTTCAGTAGCCATCAGGGGGCGCTGATCACCACCGCGACGCGGCGGTTTTCAGCGCGTCCTTGTGACGTTTTATTGCTGGCCACCGGGTATTTTTGCCCTAAACCCTGTGTAGTCAGGTTGCTGCGAGGAATGTTTGCGCCCTCAGCCCAGCTATCCGCGACGACATTAGCGCGTTTGAGCGAAAGCCCTTCGTTGTAACTTGCTTCGCCGTAGTTATCCGTGTGCCCATCCATGCGCAGATGGGTTATCCCGGTCGACGCCAGTCGCGCGGCCATAGTGTGGATTTGCTTCTGGCTTTCTGGACGCAGGTGGAAATCATTCTTGTCGAATAAAATGGTATCAGAGAGTCCAAGTGACCAGTCGCCATTCGCTTCACTAAAACCATAAGACTTCATCGCGGCAACCTGCTCGGGGGTGAATTTCCCCTGCGGCGCCTGGCAGCCTGTCAGTAAGGTGGTGGAGAGTAACGCGGCGACGATGTAACGCTTTAACATGCTCTTTCCTTGCTTCTCATCATGAATTTTTTGAACGCTGGTTTTTCATCACGTACATATTCTTATCGGCCAGTTCCTGTAAATCTTCGACAGAATTATGTTCCCACGTCAGGGCGTAGCCGATGCTCAACGACAGGGGGACGTAATGTCCATTACGTAAATCAAAAGGACGGATAAACTGCTGTGACAGCGCCGCGCATATGCGCTGAACTTCATGTTCGCTGTTTACCCCATACAGAATTACCGCAAACTCATCGCCGCCCAGTCGATAAGCGGCATGGCGATTGCCGCAGAACTCCATCAACCGTTTGGCGGCGTCAATCAGCACGCAGTCGCCTGCGGCATGTCCCCATGTGTCGTTAATACGCTTAAAATTATCACCATCAAGAAACAGCAACGCCGAAGTGGCTTTCATCTGCGGGCTGTTCATCAGCGTGGCGATACTGGTACGAAATGCTGCGCGGTTTGGCAGGCTTGTCAGGGCGTCATGCAAAGCGGTGCGCAAAAGCTGGGCGTTTGTTGCCTGTAACTTGAGTTGCCACTCTTCCATTTCATCCAGCAGGCTATTGAAATCCTGAGCGAAACGATGAAATTCATCGATTCGTTCGGCGGTCACGCGGCGAGAAAAATTGCGATTGGTGCGAACATCATGCACCACATCGGTAATGCTTTGCAGCGCAGTGACCACCCCTTCATGTAGATGACGGGTGATGAGCAACGCAAGCGCAGAGGCCAGGACAATACAGGCGGTCAGTACTCCAAGCGACAGCCAGATAAAGTGGCTAATTAAACTGTCTCGGGCAGTCAGTCGTAGTTCTCCGATAGCCTGCCCGTTCCAGACGATGGGTTGCGTCACCGGCAGAGGGAAAAGCCACTGACTGACCAGCCTGTTCAGCGCATCCCGTTCACCCGTTGCATTGAAATGCCAGTAAGCGAAGCGCTTGTTGCTGCCATCCACTACTTCCGCGATGGCAAAATGCCCCTGCTTACCGAGTATAGCCAGCGTGTCGTTGGCGGCTACGTTGTCTCTGAATACCAGCGCCGCTTCCAGGTTGTGACTCATTGCTGAGCCGGTCAACTCCAGGTTCTTCTGTGCATATTGCTTTAGTGTGACGATCGATGCGCCGCACAGCAGCAGCCAGATAAGCGTCATGGTGATAAATACGCTGGTTACGCTTATCCGGCGGAGTGTCCCCTTAAAGGTGGGGCGGGGGGAAGGTGAATAGTCCTTATTCATGCTTCTTGTTCCGTGCGAGCATTAATACATCGGGATTGACTCTAACGCCACTGCGAGAAAGGGAGTCGAGGTTTACGGCGAATGTTACTTTATCGGCATTGAATAGCAGACAGAAGGAACTGCCAATACGACATTCGGCATTTTGTTCTGAAATGAATAATACAGGCTTCTTGTTCAGCATGTTTTGTAATTCAACCTGCTGGTCAGGTAATTCCTGGCCAAAATAGATAGCATCACATTCAGTGTTGCGGACATCCTGGCTGGAGTGAACCATTATCGGTTTATAGGTAAGGGGAAAACCCTCAGCACTGCTGAGTGCATCACGGTATCGTGAGGTCGCAAATATGCAGAGCGTCGGCTGTTGTATGAGCTGCGGCCAGTGGGTGTAGCCAATAATGCCGGAAACCATTGAACGTACCGATTTATCTATATCAGACAGCGTTGCTGCAAAAAGAGGTCTGCTTAGCGCGCAAAATATCAGGGCCAGCAAAAGCGGGTATAAAAGTTTTAAAAACGGGTTACTCATTGGAATCCGCCGTAACGCTTTGATTTCAACGTCCATAATTTCTCATTGCAGATTATCATTTTTCGCCAGATCAGTCATTAGAACTGTGAATGTATTATGTATTGATTAAGTTAAATCTTGTGAAAATGATCTGGACGAGATCACATGTTTAAAAATAAACATTCTGATGATTCGGTTATGCCTTAGTTTGTTGATTTAACAGAAAGTCCGTTTCAGCTCCCCTGGCAGGGGAAAGGCGTTATTTCTGCCTCGTGAATGTGTGGTGGCGCTGTGGGTAAAAGTTGGTCAGGATAATGAGTGTGTTAATTTGTTTACGATTTCAGGGGTGTTTTGAGCTTGTTAGTAATGGTGTAAAGTTTTATTTACGTATTTTGGATTGAAATCTTTACTTTTTATGATATTGTTATTTCACCTCACCGAGGAAACCATTATCGCAAACGAGCTATACAGGTAAGCCACCATGCAAAAAGACGCGCTGAATAACGTACATATTACCGATGAACAAATTCTGATTACGCCTGAACAACTGAAAACAGAATTTCCGCTGAGCATTGAACAGGAAGCGCAAATCGCCCAGTCGCGCAAAACCATCTCTGACATCATCGCCGGGCGCGATCCTCGTCTGCTGGTTGTCTGTGGCCCGTGCTCGATTCACTGCCCTGAAACGGCCATCGAATATGCTCGTCGATTTAAAAGCCTTGCCGAGGAGGTCAGCGATAGCCTCTACCTGGTGATGCGCGTCTATTTTGAAAAACCACGTACCACCGTTGGCTGGAAGGGTCTGATCAACGACCCGCACATGGATGGTTCGTTTGACGTGGAAGGCGGCCTGAAAATTGCGCGTCGCCTGCTGGTGGAACTGGTCAACATGGGCTTGCCGCTGGCAACGGAAGCGCTGGATCCGAATAGCCCGCAATATCTGGGCGACTTGTTTAGCTGGTCAGCTATCGGTGCGCGTACTACCGAATCACAAACGCACCGTGAAATGGCTTCTGGTCTTTCCATGCCGGTAGGTTTTAAAAACGGCACCGACGGTTCACTGGCGACCGCGATTAACGCCATGCGCGCGGCTGCGATGCCGCACCGGTTTGTCGGTATCAACCAGGCCGGGCAGGTTTGTCTGCTGCAAACTCAGGGCAACCCGGATGGTCATGTCATTCTGCGCGGCGGTAAATCACCGAACTATGGGCCAGAAGATGTTGCCCAGTGCGAAAAAGAGATGGAACAGGCGGGACTGAAACCGTCGCTGATGATAGATTGCAGTCATGGTAATTCCAATAAAGACTACCGTCGTCAGCCAGCGGTGGCGGAATCCGTTGTCGCCCAGATCAAAGACGGTAATCGTTCGATTATTGGCCTGATGATTGAAAGTAATATTCACGAAGGTAATCAGTCTTCCGAACAGCCGCGTAGCAATATGCAGTATGGCGTATCGGTGACTGATGCCTGCATCAGTTGGGAAACAACCGATGCGCTGCTGCGTGAGTTAGACAAGGATTTACGTGGCCATCTGGCGGCACGACTGGCGTAAGAGGATTATATGGTTGCTGAACTGACCGCGCTGCGCGATCAAATTGATGAAGTGGATAAGGCGTTGCTGGGTTTACTGGCACGCCGCCTTGAACTGGTGGCTGAAGTTGGCGAGGTCAAAAGCAAATATGGCCTGCCGATTTATGTCCCTGAGCGTGAAGCATCTATGCTGGCATCGCGCCGGGAAGAGGCCGCATCGATTGGCGTTCCGCCTGATTTGATTGAAGATGTCCTGCGTCGCGTGATGCGTGAGTCATACTCCAGCGAAAACGATAAAGGCTTCAAAACATTGCACCCGACGCTGCGCCCGGTGGTGATTGTCGGCGGCGGTGGGCAGATGGGGCGGCTGTTTGAAAAAATGCTTAACTTGTCTGGCTACCAGGTACGTATCCTCGAGCGCGACGACTGGTCGCACGCGCAGGAAATCGTTGCCGGGGCGGGGATGGTCATTGTCAGTGTGCCTATCCATGTCACCGAACAGATCATCGCGAAGCTGCCACCTTTGCCAGCCGACTGCATTCTGGTTGACCTGGCATCGGTAAAAGCCGGGCCGCTACAGGCGATGCTTGAAGCGCATTCGGGCCCGGTTGTTGGGTTGCACCCGATGTTCGGGCCGGACAGCGGCAGCCTGGCAAAACAGGTGGTGGTGTACTGTGACGGGCGTCAGCCGGAAGCGTACCAGTGGTTCCTGGAACAGATTCAGGTTTGGGGTGCGCGTCTGCACCGCATCAGCGCTGTTGAGCATGATCAGAACATGGCTTTCATTCAGGCGCTGCGCCACTTCGCGACCTTTGCTTACGGCCTGCATCTGGCGGAAGAGAACGTGCAACTGGAGCAGTTACTGGCACTCTCTTCGCCTATTTATCGCCTGGAACTGGCGATGGTTGGCCGACTGTTTGCCCAGGATCCACAACTTTACGCGGACATTATTATGTCTTCCGGCAATAACCTGGCGCTGATTAAGCGTTACTACCAGCGGTTCGGCGAAGCCATCCGCCTGCTGGAGCAGGGTGACAAACAGGCGTTTATCGACAGCTTCCGTAAAGTGGAGCACTGGTTTGGCGATTATGCCCAGCGTTTTCAGAGCGAAAGTCGCACTCTGTTACGTCAGGCCAACGACAGTCGCGCCTAAGACCGCGGTCACACATAGCGTTAACAAATTCTGTATATACTTAATAGCCAGAGGGGGAACCCACTGGCTTTTTTTATAGGGATGAGACGCATGACTGAGCCACAACCGCTGTTTGATTACGCCGGACATCTGCCGGAATGCCCCACCTGGAGTGAGTCGGAGCAGGCGCTGTACTGGGCCGATATCCTGGAATACGAAATCCATCGCTATCATCCGCAAAGCGGCGAGCATCAGGTTTTGCAGTTTCCTGAAGAGGTCGGCTGTTTCGCATTACGGGAAAAGGGCGGGTTTATTGTGGCGCTGCGTAGCGCCATTTGGCTTGCGGATAAACATGGTCTGCTGGTGCGTAAAATTTGCGACAACCCCAGTAACCCCACGCTGGCTCGTTTTAACGATGGCGGCACAGACAGGGACGGGCGTTTTTACGCTGGCACCTTCTGGGGGCCTGGCGATTACAACGGTGCATTATTGGTTCGAGTGGATAATACGCTGAAGACGAAGGTGGTGCAGTGCGATATTCACGGCGCAAACGGGCTGGCATTCAGCGCGGATAAGCGCTGGATGTACACGTCGGATACGCCAAACGGGGTTATCTATCAAACGCCTCTTGATGACGACGGGGAACCGGGCCGTCGTGAAATATTTCATCAGTTTTCTGCCGGAGAAGGTATCCCGGACGGTGCGGCGGTAGATGAAGAGGGCTGTTACTGGAGCGCGCTATTTGACGGCTGGCGTATCGCACGTTTTTCCCCGGAAGGTGAACAGATAGAAGAGTACCGGATGCCGGTTCGTTGCCCGACAATGGTCTGTTTTGGCGGGGCAGATATGCGCACGCTGTTTATTACCACCACCCGGGAAAACATGTCGGCGGCAGAAGTGGCGCAGTATCCCCTTTCCGGGGCGATCTTCACCCTGCCCGTCAGCGTGGCAGGAATGAAGAAGTTACCGTTTATTGAGCATTAAGCCGGATCAACCGGAACGACGTTCTCGCTCGGGTAGCAGCCCAGCACTTTCATCGAGCGGGTAATTTTACCCAGCTCTTTGAGCGCTTTTTGCATCGACTCCGATTCCAGGTTGGCCTGGATATCGAGATAAAACATCTCTTCCCACGGATTGCCGTGAATTGGGCGGGATTCCAGTTTGGTCATGATCAGGTGATGGTTGCGCAGCACCAGTAGCGCTTCTACCAGCGCACCCGCCTGTTGCCCGGTCGCCATCAGCAATGTGGTTTTTGCCGGCACCTGGTCTGAGACATCAATCGCCTTACGCGCCAGCACGATGAAGCGCGTAATGTTTTGCGTCTGATTGGCTTCAATTCGTTCCAAAACCTGCAAACCGTGCAGCGCGCCGCCGGCTTCGCTACCCAGCGCCGCAACGCGTGGCGAGTTGGCCTGGGCGACTTTTTCCATTGCCGCAGAGGTGCTTTCGGTGTACTCAATCTTCCAGTGCGGATAGCGGGCAAGGAATTTACTGCACTGCTGGAACGGCTGCGGATGACTGTATACCGTGTCGATAGTATCGAGATCTGTTGACCCGGAAACCAGTACGCAGTGATCGATAACGATCGTCATTTCACCGACGATCGAGAGGCTGGTGTGTTGCAGCAGATCGTAGACGTCGTTAATGGCGCCAGAGCTGGTGTTTTCAATCGGCACAACGGCGTAGTCAGCCTGGCCCGTTTCCACATGATTAAAGATATCGGCGAATTTACTGCAGCCGCTTTCGATAAACTGCTCGAAGTGACGTGCGGCATACTGGCGCGCCGCAAGGTGTGAATAAGAGCCTTTTGGCCCCAGGAAGGCGATACGCGCAGAGTGCGGATTAATTTTATTAAGATGCTGCTGGAGTAACGCCTGCTGGGTGAGAACGGAATCTTCAATGATAAGCTGGAAAAGGCGGGTGATGTAATGGGCGTCAAGATGATGGGTTTTACCCAGCGCAATCAGGCGTTCCAGCAGATCGCGTTCGCGGTCAATATCACGTACCGGGCGATGGGAGGCCAGCTTCGCTTTGCCGACTTCCACCGCCAGGCCACGGCGTTCGGCCAGCAGCGTCAGTAATTTTTCATCCAGTGCGCTTATCTTATCACGTAGCGCCAGTAATGGGTTTTCCGCAGTCATAGTTGTGCCTTTATTGTTATCAATCTGCCAATAAAAAAGGCCCCCCGAAGTGGGAGGCCTTATTGTTCGTCTTCGCATTCTTTATCTTACGACGAAACGCCTCCCGTTCAGGGGAAGGTAAAAAAGAATGCGAAGAAAAACAGAATAGATTTCACAGATAGTGATTCCTTACAGTGTGTCAGGTAACAGTACCTGTTACGTTTTCCTTCTGTCAATAAAAAACGCGCCCGAAGGCGCGTTGGCGATACACTTAAAGTTCAGTTTTACTCTTCTTCAACTTCTTCGAAGCTTGCGTCTTTCACCGATGTTGTGGCGCGACGGGCTTCCCCTTTGTGTTGCACCTTATTGAGCTGCCGTTCCAGCTTGTTGATCAATTCGTTGATTGCAGCATACATATCTTCATGCTTGGCGCTGGCAACCAGAAGCCCGTTCGGCGTGTTCATGGTGGCGTCAGCGATAAAACCCTGCGGCTCCTTGGACAGGATGATGTGCGGGTTAATAATATGAGTTTGCCATTTTTCTAATTTGGCTAGACGGTCTGCGACATGTTGGCGGATGGCCGGAGTAATTTCCATTTGTTTGCTGGTAATGTTCATTGTCATAAATTTTACCTCTTGTCTTTCCGTCTTGGTGATCCCAGCATACCGTTCCTAATGTCAAAATGTGTGATTTAAATCACGTTTTTTTGTCACTTTTTGTCAAGGAAACTGTTTTGTGAGACAGGGCAGGAACAGACGATCTTTTCCTTGTCGAAAGGGAAAAAGACGGTCATATTTGATGAGATGACTTGCCGCTAAAGCGGTTCAGCGGGCAGGTGAAACGGATAAAAAAACGGCAGCCCCAGGGCTGCCGTTTTGCTTGCTTTCGAAATCAGGATTGCGTGCTGCTGCTGTTAGCCGCAATGATTTTCGCTACTTTGTCTGCCTGCGCCGTCATTTGCATCTGACGGTACGCATTTTCCATCTTCGGCAGCGCGTTGCGGGTTGCCTGAGTATCCGGGAAATCGCGCAGCATGTTCTCAACGCGGTTTACCACAGCAACCCATGCACCACGGTCGGTGTAGTAATCAACGACGGACAGCTCGTACTTAGCCAGACGATCTTTCAGGAACACCAGACGTTTGTTGGCATCCGTGACGTACTGGCTGTTCGGGTAGCCGCGAACCAGTTTAGAGAAGTCATTGAAGGCGTCACGTGCGTGCTGTGGATCGCGGTCAGAACGGTCAACCCCGAAGAAGCCCTGAAGTGCACTGTCATCCAGTGCCATATTGGTCAGGCCACGCATATACATGACATAATCAATGTTCGGGTGCGTCGGGTTAAGACGGATAAAACGATCAATGGCTGCCTGAGCCAACGGCAGATCGGCATTTTTATAGTACGCGTAGATCAGATCCAGTTGTACCTGCTGAGAGTATGGGCCAAACGGATAACGGTTATCCAACGCTTCCAGTTGCGTTATCGCTTGTTTCCAGTTACCGTCCTGCAGCTTTTGCTGAGCAGTTGCGTAGATTTCGTTAGGCGGATTATCAGGCACCTCTTCCTTTGAACCAGAGCACCCCGCCAAAGCCAGGCTCAACGTGGCCGCTGCCACCAGATATTTCATGCGCGTCATGACGTTTTGACTTTCCTCAAAATGTTTGTACGGGATATTCGCAGTTCCTGTTCCCGATTAAGACCAGCTACAATAGCACACTATATTAAACGGCGAAGCCGTAAAAACCCAACGTTAACGAAGAAGCTGTATATGGCACAACGAGTAGAACTCACCGCAACGGTCTTAGAAAATCAACTGGGTCAACGCTTAGATCAAGCTTTGGCCGAATTGTTCCCTGATTATTCACGATCGCGCATAAAAGATTGGATTCTTGACCAGCGTGTACAGGTTAATGGTCGAATTTGCGACAAACCGAAAGAAAAAGTGTTGGGTGGCGAGACTGTCGCGATCAATGCTGAAATTGATGAAGATATCCGCTTCGAACCTCAGGATATCCCGCTGACCATCGTCTATGAAGACGACGACATTATTGTCATCAACAAGCCGCGCGACCTTGTGGTACACCCTGGCGCAGGCAATCCGGATGGTACGGTGCTTAACGCGCTGCTGCATTATTATCCGCCGATTGCCGATGTGCCGCGTGCGGGCATTGTCCATCGTCTGGATAAAGACACCACTGGCCTGATGGTTGTGGCGAAAACCGTTCCGGCGCAAACGCGTCTGGTGGAGTCGCTGCAGCTTCGCGAAATCACCCGTGAATATGAAGCGGTAGCGATTGGCCATATGACGGCGGGCGGTACGGTTGAAGAACCTATTAGCCGTCACCCAACCAAACGTACACATATGGCGGTGCACCCCATGGGTAAACCGGCGGTAACGCACTATCGCATTATGGAACACTTCCGTGTGCACACGCGTCTGCGGCTGCGTCTTGAAACAGGACGTACGCACCAGATCCGCGTGCACATGGCCCATATCACGCACCCGCTGGTGGGCGATCAGGTTTATGGCGGGCGTCCGCGTCCACCGAAAGGCGCGTCGGATGAGTTCATTTCCGCACTGCGTAAATTTGACCGCCAGGCGCTGCATGCCACAATGCTGCGTCTCTACCATCCGATCACCGGTATTGAGATGGAATGGCATGCGCCTATCCCGCAGGATATGGTCGATCTTATCGACGCGATGCGCGCCGATTTCGAAGAACATAAGGACGATGTGGACTGGTTATGACGTCATTGATTATCCCGCAGTGGCCGCAGCCGAAGGGCGTGGCGTCCTGTAGTTCCACCCGTAAAGGCGGTGTGAGTCAAGCGCCTTACGATTCTCTGAATCTGGGCGCGCATTGCGGTGATAATCCGGACGATGTAGAAGAGAATCGTCGCCGCTTGTTTGCGGCGGGCAGCTTGCCTTCTAAACCGGTCTGGCTTGAACAGGTTCATGGTAAAGAGGTGCTGCGCTTAAGCGGCGGGCCGTATGAATCGAAACGCGCCGATGCGTCATACAGCAATACGCCGGGTACCGTGTGTGCGGTGATGACCGCCGATTGTCTGCCGGTGCTGTTCTGTAATCTCGACGGAACAGAAGTGGCTGCGGCGCATGCGGGCTGGCGTGGGCTGTGTGAAGGCGTGCTGGAAGAGACGGTTGCCTGCTTTAACGATCGCCCTGAAAATATCATGGCGTGGCTTGGCCCGGCGATTGGCCCTACGGCGTTTGAAGTGGGGCCGGAAGTGCGCGACGCCTTTATGGCGAAAGACCTTCAGGCCGATGCCGCATTTCGCGCGGCGGGCGAGAAGTACTATGCTGATATCTATCTACTGGCGCGTCAGCGTCTGGGTAATGTCGGTGTGCAGCGTATCTACGGCGGTGACCGCTGTACCTTCAGCCAAAACGATGATTTTTTCTCATATCGTCGTGACCGTACTACAGGTCGTATGGCAAGTTTCATTTGGCTGATATAACCTAAAGAATCAAGACGATCCAGAAGGCTGATTTATTTTTCGCATTGAACAGGTCATTAACCTTGAATAATTGAGGGATGACCTCATTTAATCTCCAGTAGCAAAATTGACCTGTTATGGGAGGAATTATGCGTCTGGATCGTCTTACTAACAAATTCCAGCTTGCTCTCGCCGATGCCCAGTCTCTTGCACTGGGGCACGACAACCAGTTTATCGAACCCCTTCATTTAATGAGCGCCTTACTGAATCAGGAAGGGGGGTCTATTCGTCCTTTGTTAACCACTGCTGGCATTAATGCGGGCCAGCTTCGCACGGCTATCGATCAGGCATTAAGCCGATTACCGCAGGTGGAAGGCACCGGCGGCGACGTCCAGCCATCACAGGATCTGGTGCGTGTACTGAATCTTTGCGACAAGCTGGCGCAAAAACAGGGCGACAACTTTATTTCGTCAGAACTGTTTGTTCTGGCCGCGCTTGAGTCTCGCGGTTCACTGGCCGACCTGCTGAAATCCGCAGGGGCGACGACGGCCAACATTACTCAGGCGATTCAACAGATGCGCGGAGGGGAGAGCGTGAACGATCAAAATGCCGAAGACCAACGTCAGGCATTGAAAAAATATACTGTCGACCTGACCGAGCGTGCCGAGCAAGGCAAGCTTGACCCGGTTATCGGTCGTGATGAAGAAATTCGCCGCACCATTCAGGTGCTGCAACGCCGTACTAAAAACAACCCGGTGCTGATTGGTGAGCCTGGCGTTGGTAAAACCGCCATCGTTGAAGGGCTGGCGCAGCGTATCGTGAACGGTGAAGTACCGGAAGGGCTGAAGGGCCGCCGCGTACTGGCGCTGGATATGGGCGCGCTGGTGGCCGGGGCGAAATATCGCGGTGAGTTTGAAGAACGTCTGAAAGGCGTGCTGAACGATCTGTCGAAACAGGAAGGCAACGTCATTCTGTTTATCGATGAGCTGCACACCATGGTGGGTGCAGGTAAAGCCGATGGCGCAATGGACGCCGGAAACATGCTGAAACCGGCGCTGGCCCGTGGTGAACTGCACTGCGTGGGTGCGACCACCCTTGATGAATATCGCCAGTACATTGAAAAAGATGCGGCGCTGGAACGTCGTTTCCAGAAAGTGTTTGTTGCAGAGCCGTCCGTTGAAGATACCATCGCGATCCTGCGTGGCCTGAAAGAACGTTATGAGCTGCACCACCACGTGCAGATCACTGACCCGGCTATCGTGGCGGCGGCAACGCTTTCGCATCGTTATATCGCCGACCGTCAGTTGCCGGATAAAGCGATTGACCTGATTGATGAAGCGGCGTCCAGTATTCGTATGCAGATTGACTCGAAGCCGGAAGAACTCGACCGCCTCGATCGCCGTATCATTCAGTTGAAACTGGAACAACAGGCGCTGAAGAAAGAGTCTGATGAAGCCAGCCTGAAACGTCTCGATATGCTGAATGAAGAGCTGGAAGACAAAGAACGCCAGTATTCGGTATTAGAAGAAGAGTGGAAGGCGGAGAAAGCCTCGCTTTCCGGTACGCAGACAATTAAAGCGGAGCTGGAGCAGGCGAAAATCGCCATCGAGCAGGCGCGCCGCGTAGGCGATCTGGGGCGGATGTCTGAACTGCAGTACGGTAAAATTCCGGAACTGGAAAAACAGCTCGCGGCGGCGACCCAGTCCGAAGGTAAAACCATGCGTCTGCTGCGTAACCGGGTAACGGATGCAGAAATCGCTGAAGTGCTGGCTCGCTGGACTGGGATCCCGGTTGCGCGCATGCTGGAAGGCGAGCGCGAAAAACTGCTGCGGATGGAGCAAGACCTGCATAGCCGGGTAATTGGTCAGAACGAAGCGGTGGAAGCAGTATCGAATGCGATTCGTCGTAGCCGTGCCGGGCTGTCCGATCCTAACCGCCCAATCGGTTCGTTCCTCTTCCTGGGGCCGACCGGTGTCGGTAAAACGGAGCTTTGCAAAGCGCTGGCGAACTTTATGTTCGATAGCGATGACGCGATGGTGCGTATTGATATGTCTGAGTTTATGGAGAAACACTCCGTGTCTCGTCTGGTCGGTGCGCCTCCGGGATATGTCGGGTATGAAGAGGGCGGCTATCTGACCGAAGCCGTACGCCGTCGCCCTTACTCAGTCATTCTGCTGGATGAAGTTGAGAAAGCGCACCCGGATGTGTTCAACATTCTGCTACAGGTGCTGGACGATGGTCGTCTGACTGACGGGCAGGGGAGAACGGTCGACTTCCGCAACACAGTAGTCATTATGACCTCTAACCTGGGTTCTGATTTAATTCAGGAACGTTTTGGCGAGCTGGATTACGGTCACATGAAAGATCTGGTGCTGGGCGTGGTTAGTCAGAGCTTCCGCCCTGAGTTCATCAACCGTATTGATGAAGTGGTTGTGTTCCATCCGCTGGGCGAAAAACACATTGCTTCTATTGCGCAGATTCAGTTGCAGCGCTTGTATAAACGTCTGGAAGAGCGTGGTTACGAAACGCAGATTTCCGATGAAGCTTTGCACCTGCTCAGTAAAAACGGTTATGACCCGGTGTATGGTGCGCGTCCGTTGAAACGTGCTATCCAGCAGCAAATCGAAAACCCGCTGGCGCAGCAAATCCTTTCTGGAGAGCTGGTTCCAGGGAAAACAGTCCGTCTGGAAGTTAAAGACGATCGTATTGTTGCAGTGCAGTAAGTCACAAAACGGCAAAAACGGGCCCTGCGGGGCTCGTTTTTGTTTAAAAACCAGGCGAAAATAAGCGTTCTGGGTGAAAAATAGGCAGGTGAAAATTTTTTTGTATTTTATGCTTGCGAGAACTCAATTACTCCCTATAATGCGCCACCACTGACACGGAACAGCGGCCAACACGCCGCCGGGTCAACAGAGTGAAAATAAACCTTGACTCTGCAGCGGGATGGCGTAATATGCACACCCCGCGCCGCTGAG
>NZ_JAYMYY010000030.1:0-410 GCF_039889165.1 Pseudocitrobacter cyperus
CACACAGATTGTCTGATGAAAATTAGCAGTAAAAAATCTCTGCAGGCTTGTAGCTCAGGTGGTTAGAGCGCACCCCTGATAAGGGTGAGGTCGGTGGTTCAAGTCCACTCAGGCCTACCAAATTTTCCCTGATACTGCGTTGTGAAATGACTCGCATACTTCAGTATGCTTCGCCATTCCACGCCTTGTCTCAGGAAAAATTACCGGTACAGAGGTTGAACAACGATGGGGCTATAGCTCAGCTGGGAGAGCGCCTGCTTTGCACGCAGGAGGTCTGCGGTTCGATCCCGCATAGCTCCACCATCTTTACTGCAACAAACAAGAAAACTTCAGAGTGTACCTGAAAAGGTGCGCTGCGAAGTTTTGCTCTTTAAAAATCTGGATCAAGCTGAAAATTGAAACGACACACT
>NZ_JAYMYY010000031.1:0-385 GCF_039889165.1 Pseudocitrobacter cyperus
TCGGTAGCCAAAACGCCTGCGCTCCAGTGCCAGCTCAGTGCGCATCAGCCGCCGGACGCTGAGCCTCATAGCGGCAGGTCGACAGGGACAAACCTGTAAGCCAGCAGGCACGACGTTGCGACTGACCGGTCGCATCACACATCAACATCACGGCTTCCCGCTTCTGGTCTGTCGTCAGTACTTTCGCCCCAGAGCCACCTGAAGTGCTTTCTTATCCAGCATGGCTTCGGCAAGCAGCTTCTTGAGTCTGGCGTTCTCTTCCTCAAGCGACTTCAGGCGCTTAACCTCAGTCACCTCCATACCGCCATACTTCTTACGCCAGATGTAAAAGGTGGCGTCGGAAATGGCGTGCTTACGGGCAGAAATCCCGGCTTCAGCCTCGCGG
>NZ_JAYMYY010000032.1:0-332 GCF_039889165.1 Pseudocitrobacter cyperus
CGGATAGCCGCGAAACAGCGCGATGCTGTCGAGAATACGCGTGACCCGCACGGCTGAAATCCCGAATGCAGCGGTGATCGTCAGGCATTCCTTCGTGAAATCATCCACACAGGTCAGGCACTTGATCCTGCGACCGTTGGCCAGTACGTCCATAACGAAATCCATCGACCATGTAAGGTTCGGCGCATCCGGGCGAAGAAGCGGAAACCGTTCGGTCGCCAGCCCTTGACGACGTCGCCTGCGTTTAACGCCCAGCCCGTTAGGTGGTAAAGGGGGTACACGCGCTTGTGATTAACATGAAGGCCTTCACGGCGCAGTAACTGCCAGATGCG
>NZ_JAYMYY010000033.1:0-331 GCF_039889165.1 Pseudocitrobacter cyperus
TGCATCTGGCAGTTACTGCGCCGTGAAGGCCTTCATGTTAATCACAAGCGCGTGTACCCCTTTACCACCTAACGGGCTGGGCGTTAAACGCAGGCGACGTCGTAAAGGACTGGCGACCGAACGGTTTCCGCTTCTTCGCCCGGATGCGCCGAACATTACATGGTCGACGGATTTCGTTATGGACGCACTGGCCAACGGTCGCAGGATCAAGTGCCTGACCTGTGTGGATGATTTCACGAAGGAATGCCTGACGATCACCGCTGCATTCGGGATTTCAGGTGTGCAGGTCACGCGTATTCTCGACAACATCGCGCTGTTTCGCGGCTATCCA
>NZ_JAYMYY010000004.1:0-427019 GCF_039889165.1 Pseudocitrobacter cyperus
AAGAAACTGAAGCTGACGGCTACCACGAATCCGGCAAAGTTCGCTAATGCCTGGTTTGTGGATAGTCCATACACGCAAACACCAAACACAACCCAGTGAATGAGCGTGTTGAGTACGCCAATCGATGTGTACTTAGCAAAAAGTTTTAACATTAGAAAAATCAGTCAATTCTGAGAAGACTGAAGTTTAGCACCAACAGACAACTTGATCGACAACGCCGGTCGGTAATGCTGTGTGTATATACAGCATCCATCGGAGGTCATTATGGGGTTCCCAAGTCCAGCCAAAGACTACATTGAGCGCAGGCTAACCATAGAGGCTCTATGCGGCGTTACCGCTAACAGTCTGGTGATTGAAACATCGCATGGATTTGCTGTGATAGAGAAGAGAATGAAGCCGACGCCAGATAGCACTTACCTCATCACTGACGGGTCACAGTGATAAGCCTGTTTTCATAGTCGATTCCTGTCCATGCCAGCGAACGAAGCTCAATCGTTCTCATCGCTGTGCAATGAAGAATCTGAGCGGCAATCTTTACAACAACCCAACCGCCGTAAGCATTCATTGCATGCTGGAACTCATGGATTCGGTGCATTGGAAGGAAAGGGTAGTTACTCTTCCTGTATCCCTTCATGGCTCCTGATAAATCAGGTGCGGGATTTTACTTAGCCCTGCCAGTTACTACCGCATCGCTGAACACTTCCCCACATCTTCTCCTGGCGCTTATCAGCGCATTCCATTGCGCCCCTGTCCTCAAATCTTCTTATCACCTGAAGAAGAACCATTGGTTCGACTTCTTCCATCTTCATATGACCTATTATGGGAAGTATGTCGTCTTCAAACATGCTCTTCATCTCATCAGCGTATCCTTTCGACCACACCTTGGATTTGTGAGAATGCCACTCATGGAAAATTACACTGAACGAGTCAACGTTTTCTTCTTTTATCTGCTTCTTAATAGCCTGCTTTTGTTCGGATGGATTAACACCACTCAACAGCTTCATCTTTGCTTCTGATTGTTTAGCTCTGGCCTCAACAAGTGATATCTCAGGATATGGCCCAATAACGAGAGTTTTTTCCTTGCCGTCGAACCGGTATCGCAATCGCCACACCTTTTTTCCTGATGGCGGCACAAAGAGGAACAAACCTCCGGCATCAGCGAGGCGGTATGATTTTTCCGTTGGTTTAGCTGCGTCTATCTGCTTAACAGCCAGCATGTGGGCATAATTCCAGGGTGATTTTTAGCTATGCCCGCAAAAGTTCGGTGGAGTCAATGCATGTTTGGTAATGTGCGGTAACGTCGAAATGATTATGAGACAGAGATAGCAAGGGATTTGGTTATGTGGGGGAATGGCAGGTAACGTTGATGTGGTGTCCCCTGCAGGAATCGAACCTGCAACTAGCCCTTAGGAGGGGCTCGTTATATCCATTTAACTAAGGGGACGAAGCGGCACGAGTATAGCGTTTTTTGCCCTGACGGGTAAGTCTCGCGCCGCTTAACTGCTCAAAGCATCGCCATTTAGCGCTGTTTTTTCGCGGTTTTTTGCCGTTTCGCCTCTTCCTTACGTTTATTGCTCATGTCGTTGCGAATTTGCGCATGGCTCATCAGCGCGAAGATAAAGGTGCCGCCGCAGATATTCCCGGCAAGGGTGGGAAGCGCGAAAGGCCAGAAAAATTCGCTCCAGTGCAGCGTGCCGTTGAACACCAGGTAGAGAATTTCGACAGAGCCCACCACGATGTGGGTGGTGTCGCCGAGCGCAATTAACCAGGTCATCAGAATGATCACCACAATTTTGGCCGCACCGGCGGCGGGGAACATCCACACCATCGTCGCTATCAGCCAGCCGGAAATAATCGCGTTGGCAAACATCTCCGTGGGGCTATTTTTCATGACTTCCATACCAATTTTGACAAACGCATCGCGCGTCTCTTCATCAAAAATTGGCATATATTCAAATGCCCACGCGGCAATACCGGTGCCCACGACGTTACCCAGCAGCACAACCCCCCACAGCCGCATTAGCAGGCCAAAATTGCCGGGCGTGGGTTTTTGCATGACGGGCAGCACCGCGGTAACGGTGTTTTCAGTGAACAGTTGCTGGCGCGCCATGATGACGATAATAAAGCCGAAGGTGTAGCCAAGATTTTCCAGTAAAAAACTGCCGGGAATGCCCTCTAGCTGGACGTGAAAAATACCTTTCGCCAGCAGGGATGCGCCCATAGAGAGCCCGGCGGCGATGGCCGACCACAGCAGCGCCATGGCATCGCGCTCAAGCTCCTTTTCTCCGTCCTGACGAATATGCTCATGAATCGCCATCGCCCGGGAGGGAAGCTGGTCTTCGTCTACCTCTATCTTTTTTCCGCTCTGCTTTTCCTCGCTTTCCACTTCCAGACCGTCACTGTGACTATCAATTTTGTCGTCTTCGAGATTACCCATACGTGAATATCCTTTTTTGCACATACATCCTTTAAAAGCGTAGCGGTATTTGCTTCTCTGTGGGCGGGTGTTATTCCGAAAGGGCAAGAATAGTAACGTTTGTTTTCAGCCGCTTCGCTAGAATAGAAGTACCGCGGTGTGAGTATTACCAGGCTAAAATCAAATCAGCGATGCCGGGTTATAGACATCGTTAAACGTGCTGTTACAATCGCTCACAACTAAACAGGCGGATACCTATGAGTTCCGTCATGGATGGCCATCAGCGATAGCCATAATTAACAGGGAGACACTTATGAAGCTTCGCCTGTCGGCGGTTGCGCTGGGAACGACACTGCTCGTGGGGTGTGCAAGTTCCGGCACTGAACAGCAAGGGCGGTCAGACCCGTTAGAAGGGTTTAACCGCTCAATGTACAATTTCAACTTTAACGTGCTGGATCCTTATGTGGTGCGTCCGGTCGCTGTAGCATGGCGCGACTACGTTCCACAACCGGCGCGTACCGGCCTTGGCAATTTCACCAGCAACCTGGAAGAGCCAGCAGTGATGGCGAACTACTTCCTGCAAGGCGACCCCTATCAGGGGATGGTGCACTTTACCCGTTTCTTCCTGAACACGATTCTGGGGATGGGCGGCTTTATTGATGTCGCTGGCATGGCAAACCCGAAACTGCAGCGTGTAGAGCCACATCGCTTCGGCAGTACGCTGGGTCACTATGGCGTCGGTTATGGCCCGTATATGCAACTGCCGTTCTACGGAAGCTTCACCCTGCGCGACGAGGGCGGCGATATGGCCGATGGTCTCTACCCGGTACTCTCCTGGCTCACCTGGCCTATGTCCATCGGTAAATGGATGGTGGAAGGCGTAGAAACGCGCGCCCAGTTGCTTGACTCCGATGGCCTGCTGCGTCAATCCTCCGACCCGTATATTCTGGTGCGTGAAGCTTACTTCCAGCGTCACGACTTTATCGCTAACGGCGGTAAGCTGAAACCGGAAGAGAACCCGAACGCACAAGCGATTCAGGACGATTTGAAAGATATCGATTCTGAATAAATCGCAGAGTATAGATAAAGAAAAGGTGAGCACTGAGGCTCACCTTTTTTATTGGGGCAAAACTTAGAAGCTGTAGTTAAAGTTGGTACCGAACAGCCAGGCTTTACCTTCTGATTCAAAGGTATATGGGCCTTCCTTGAATTTAACGCTCTGGCCGTGCATGTAGGACACACCCACATCGACGGACGCATCTTCGTTAAACGCATAAGTGGTACCGGCGCTCAGCCACAGGCGGTCTTGATCCGGAATAGAGATGGAACGGTAGTTGGACGGAACCGGGCTATCATCGAAGGCGATACCGGTACGGAACGTCCAGTTATCGTCGTAGTAATAGGTGGTACCCAACGCCAGACGCCAGGCGTCTTTAAAGTTCTCGTCTTTCTGGAACAGGGTACCGCTGCTGTTGGTGGCCTTCAGCTCTTCGAACTGGCTCCAGCTTGTATAGGTTGCGCTATAGTGGATAGCCCACTGCGGTGCAACGCGGTTATAACCCGAAACTTCCCACATTTCCGGCAGATTCAGCGTCAGAGAACCGTTGGTGGTGCTGCCGTTGGTGCCAGCCGGAAGGCCGAAGTTACCGAGGATTTGGTTATAGGCCGACGGAAGATCGCTCTTATAATCGCCATCAAAGTCGATTTTCACTTCAGAACGATAGGTAAAGCCATAGCGGTTATTCTTATCCAGCTCATACAGAATACCGGCGTTCCAGCCAAAGCCCCACTCATCGCCCTTCAGGTGGGCAATTTTAGTGTTAGCAGGGATCTGACCCACAACGGCCGCCTGTGCTGGCGGCAGCATGCCGGAACCGGCCACGATCTGGCCTAAATCACCCGCATAGCGGTCGATTTTCGCACGTGCATAAACGGCGTTAACACCCGCCCCGAAGCTCCACTGACTGTTCAGACGGTAAGCGCCGCTCAGATTCAGGTTCACGGTTTGCAGATCGGTAGTACCGCCATAGGCGCCTGCGGCGTAGGTATCATTAAACTCGGTTGCCAGACCGTAGTTGGAGGTTACAGAAGCTCCCCAACCAAACTGATCGTTGATTGGCATGACGAAGTGGACATTAGGCACCCATGCGGTTGGGGCGATATTGTCCGCATCCAGACTTTTACCCGTTGGCGAACGGCCTGATACGTTCACATCCGGATCAATATAAACCGCACCAGCAGAAAACGTTGGGCGATCAAACATCATAATCAGCGCGGGGTTACGGCTGGCGTTGCCTGCATCGTCTGCAATGGCGCCTTCACCGGAATAGGCGCGGCCCAGACCAGAGGAAGAAAACTCATTAAGCTGGAAGCCTGCAGACCAGGCCTGGGTTGAAACGAGTGCCACTGCGACTGCGAGAGCAGACTTTGTAAACCGGGTTTTCTGGCTCATGACCATAACCTCATTGAGTTATTTTTATTCAAAAAATGTTACATGTAGTAACAGAAGCGCGAAGTGTAGGGGCTGGACTACGTCAGAGAAATCAGACCAGTGACGAGAGTATAGGTCTGACCAGATGGTATGTTGCAATATTGTTTCTTGAATTTTACTTAGATGATCACCGAAACGAGATCTGGTTAGCAAAATTGCCGGGGTCGTGCTTCATCTGTTTGGGTGATTTTTGTTTTAGATCATTTTTAAGTGTGATTTCGGTCACTTATCTCATTTCGCATAATTAACAACTGGAGGGCGCTTTCCGGGGAGCGTAAAATAACAGCATCGTTTATCTGGCACCTTCGTGTGCATATACAGAGGAAATCTACAATGAGTAAATGCAGTGCTGATGAAACCCCGGTTTGCTGCTGTATGGATGTTGGCACCATCATGGACAACTCCGATTGCACAGCCTCCTATAGCCGCGTTTTCGCGACTCGCGCTGAAGCTGAAGAAACCCTCGCGGCGCTGACTGAACGCGCGCGTGGCGTAGAATCCGATCCGTGCGTCATCACCCCGGTTTTCAAAGAGGTTGAGGGTGGTGTACAGATGGATATCGATTTTGTTTTCGCCTGCGAAGCTGAAACGCTGATCTTCCAACTGGGTCTGCGTTAATCCTTCTCAAACGCCTCTGCAATGCAGGGGCGTTTTCTTTTCCCCTCCAGTGTGTTTTAGCTCCCATTTTTCTCTCTCTCCGATTGGCTTAATGTAAAAAATTAGTTAAGACTGTTATCAGGTCAGACCACTTTGGTTTTATTTTTTAACAGGGGAGTTTTATGAGTCAGGCATTACCGCTTATCACCCGTCAGGGCGATCGCATTGCCATTGTCAGTGGTTTACGTACCCCATTTGCCCGCCAGGCGACCGCTTTTCACGGTGTACCGGCGATAGATTTGGGCAAAATGGTGGTGGGCGAGATGCTGGCGCGTAGCGAAATTCCCCCGGAAATTATCGAACAACTGGTATTTGGGCAGGTGGTTCAGATGCCGGAAGCTCCCAATATCGCGCGCGAAATCGTGCTGGGGACGGGCATGAACGTGCACACGGATGCCTATAGCGTCAGCCGGGCGTGCGCCACCAGTTTCCAGGCGGTGGCGAATGTTGCTGAAAGCCTGATGGCGGGCACCATTCGTGCGGGCATTGCGGGTGGGGCAGATTCCTCTTCCGTGCTTCCCATTGGCGTGAGCAAAAAACTGGCTCGTGTGCTGGTTGACGCCAATAAAGCGCGTACCCTGGGTCAGCGATTAAAGCTCTTCTCACGCCTTAAACTTCGCGATTTACTCCCGGTTCCGCCAGCGGTGGCGGAGTACTCCACTGGCCTGCGTATGGGTGACACGGCCGAGCAGATGGCAAAAACGTATCACATCACCCGGGAACAGCAGGATGCGCTGGCGCATCGCTCGCACCAACTGGCGGCGCAGGCGTGGGCGGAAGGTAAACTGGGGGATGAAGTGATGACGGCCTACGCGCCGCCGTTCCGTGGCCCGCTGGAGCAGGACAACAACATTCGCGGCAGTTCTACGCTTGCCGATTACGCGAAACTGCGCCCGGCCTTCGACCGTAAACATGGATCGGTCACGGCGGCGAACAGCACGCCGTTGACCGATGGCGCAGCGGCGGTGATTTTAATGACCGAATCGCGCGCCAGGGAACTGGGGTTAACGCCGCTGGGTTATCTGCGCAGTTATGCCTTTACCGCAATCGAAGTGCAGCAGGATATGCTGCTGGGGCCCGCCTGGGCCACGCCGCTGGCCCTTGATCGCGCGGGGTTAACGCTTGCTGATTTAACCCTTTTTGATATGCACGAAGCGTTTGCCGCGCAAACCCTGGCCAATATTCAGTGTCTGGCGAGCGATCGTTTTGCCCGCGACGTACTGGGGCGCTCGCAGGCGACCGGTGAGGTCGATGAAAGTCAATTTAACGTACTGGGCGGCTCGATTGCCTACGGGCATCCGTTTGCCGCGACCGGTGCGCGCATGATCACGCAAACGCTTAATGAGTTGCGCCGTCGGGGAGGCGGGTTTGGCCTTGTCACCGCCTGTGCGGCGGGTGGATTAGGCGCTGCAATGGTACTGGAGGCTGAATAATGACGACAATATCCGCATTTTCTCTCACCGTTCGCCCGGATAACGTCGCCATAATTACCATCGATGTACCGGATGAAAAAATGAATACTCTGAAGGCCGAATTTGGCACTCAGGTGCGGGCGATCCTCAGGCAGGTACGCGAGAACAAAGCGTTGCAGGGCGTGGTGATTATCTCCGCTAAAGCAGACAACTTTATCGCTGGCGCTGACATCAACATGATAGGCAACTGCGCCAGCGCCCAGGAGGCCGAAGGGCTGGCGCGGCAGGGGCAGCAGATTATGGCCGAGCTGAATAGCCTGCCGATTCCGGTGATTGCCGCGATTCACGGCGCATGCCTTGGTGGCGGGCTGGAACTGGCGCTGGCCTGCCATGGGCGCATTTGTTCTGATGATGGCAAAACCGTGCTGGGGCTGCCGGAAGTTCAGCTTGGCCTGCTACCGGGCTCTGGCGGCACTCAGCGGCTGCCACGTCTGATTGGCGTCAGTACGGCGCTGGATATGATTCTGACGGGTAAACAACTTCGTGCGCGGCAGGCATTGAAAGCGGGGCTGGTGGATGATGTCGTGCCGCAGAGCATTTTGCTGGAAGCCGCGGTGAAAATGGCCAAACAGGAGCCGTCGCGTTCACGCCATCTGCCGGTAAAAGAGCGTATTCTGGCGGGCCCGCTGGGGCGCAATATTCTCTTTAATATTGCAGGTAAGCAGACAGAGCAGAAAACACACGGTAATTATCCGGCGACCAAAAAGATCCTTCAGGTGATTGAAACCGGGCTGGCGCAGGGCACCAGCAGCGGTTATGACGCGGAAGCTCGCGCCTTCGGCGAACTGGCGATGACCACCCAGTCGAAAGCGTTGCGGCATATTTTCTTTGCCAGTACTGAGATCAAAAAAGATCCGGGGGCAAGCGTTGCGGCCGGGCCGCTACGTGCGGTGGGGATCCTGGGCGGTGGCCTGATGGGCGGGGGAATTGCGTTCGTGACGGCGACCAAAGGCAAGATCCCGGTACGTATCAAGGACATCAATACGAAGGGCATCAACCACGCTCTGAAGTACAGTTGGGAATTGCTTGATAACAAAGTGCGTCGCCGCCATATCAAAGCCAATGAACGCGACAGCCAACTGGCGCTGATTTCCGGTTCAACGGATTACCGTGGCTTCGCGCATCGCGACCTGGTGATTGAAGCAGTGTTTGAAGACCTGGCGTTGAAGCAGAAAATGGTTGGTGAAGTGGAGCAGCATTGTGCCCCGCACACCATCTTTGCTTCTAATACGTCGTCACTGCCTATTGGTGACATTGCAGCGCTGGCGCAGCGCCCGGAGCAGGTGATTGGCCTGCACTTTTTCAGCCCGGTGGAGAAAATGCCGCTGGTGGAGGTGATCCCGCATGCGGCCACCTCGGAGCAGACGATCGCCACGACGGTGAAGCTTGCTAAAAAACAGGGGAAAATGCCCATTGTGGTGGCAGACCGCGCCGGGTTCTATGTAAACCGCATTTTAGCGCCTTACATTAACGAAGCCATGCGCATGCTTACCGACGGCGAGCGCATCGAAGATATTGATAATGCTCTGGTTAAATTCGGTTTCCCGGTCGGCCCCATCCAGCTTTTAGATGAGGTGGGGATTGATACCGGCACTAAAATTATGCCCGTGCTGGAAGCGGCGTATGGCGAGCGTTTTAGCGCACCTGCAACGCTTATTTCAGCGATTTTGAACGACGATCGCAAAGGCAGAAAAAACGGTCGTGGATTCTATCTTTATGGTGCAAAAGGGCGTAAAAGCAAGAAACAGCCGGATAGCGCAATTTATTCGCTGCCAGGAATGGCGTCGCGGAACAGCCAACTGACATCGTTGCAGATAGCTGAACGCTGCGTGTTGCTGATGCTCAACGAAGCGGCGCGTTGCTTCGATGAGGGCGTGATTCGCAGCGCGCGCGATGGCGACATTGGCGCCGTATTTGGCATAGGTTTTCCACCGTTCTTAGGTGGCCCGTTCCGTTATATGGATTCACTGGGCGCGGGTGAAGTGGTTGCCAGACTGCAACGCCTTGCGGCGCAGCATGGCCCACGCTTTACGCCTTGCGAGGCATTAGTGGCAATGGCTGAGCGGGGAGACGTTTTTTGGCCCCCGGTGGAAACTGCGTTACAGGCTTGAGGTCAAAGGTATATCTGTTGGAGAGTGGCGCTGTTCTGGTTATTTTGTAAACAAAGATTGACTATACTTACGCCATTAAGGTAAAAGACAGCGTTTCATTCATTGGATGGATCAGGCACAATGCCCGGCTACCGAAATTTCGCAGGTCTCGTTGCCTGCGATTTTGATCGGTGCTTCTGTTTAACAAAAGCGGTGCAATATGCAAGTTTTTATTATGCGTCACGGCGACGCTGCTCTTGAAGCAGCCAGTGACTCGGTTCGTCCTCTTACGGGGTGTGGTTGTGATGAGTCCCGTCAGATGGCAACCTGGCTGAAAGGCCAAAAAGTGGATATTGAACGTGTTCTGGTAAGCCCGTTCCTGCGTGCGGAGCAGACTCTTGATGTGGTAGGGGAGTGTATGAACCTGCCTGAAGATGTCGAAGTGCTGCCTGAACTGACCCCTTGCGGTGATATCGGCCTCGTTAGCGCGTATCTGCAGGCGCTGGCGAACGAAAATGTCGCGTCCGTGCTGGTGATATCCCACCTGCCACTCGTTGGCTACCTGGTCTCTGAACTCTGCCCTGGCGAAACGCCGCCAATGTTCACCACCTCCGCGATTGCCTGCGTCACGCTGGAAGCTGACGGCATGGGCGTGTTCAACTGGCAAATGAGCCCCTGCAATCTGAAAATGGCGAAAGCGATATAAACCCTTGCTTCGTGTTGTGCCGGATGGCGCTTGCGTTTATCCGGCCAACAGGTATTGATGCGTGGGTATTCGCTGAATAAAGCCACGCCGCTATCCGGCAATTTGAGCCACTACGGCAACTCCGGCGGCAACCACTCTTCCACTTCAATCAGCACCAGCAGTGCGGCGTCTCCGCCATATTCTTTCGATGCCTGATGAAACGCCATGACGTGCGGATGTTGCGCCAGCCATAGCGGCGTTTGCTGTTTAAGGATGTGTTTTCCGTGGCCGTGCATCACGCAGGCGCAGAACACATGTTCGCGGCGACAGGCGGCGATCAGCGCGCCCAGTTCCTGCTTGGCCTGCTGTTGGGTCAAACCGTGCAAATCAAGAAACAGCTCCGGGGAGTAATCACCGCGGCGCAGTTTTTTCAGTTCGAAATGGCTCACGCCTTCACGCACATATTTCACCGGCCCTTCGGTATTCAGCAGCGGCTGAAACTCATCGGAAAAGTAGTGGCTGTTATCCACCTGCTCCTGTATCAACCGTTTCACCGGCACTTCACTCACTTTCTTGCGTAACGGGGGATGGACGATAGTGTCCTGCTTAATTTTGCGCGTGCCCGCCATCAGTTGCTGAAACAGCGCCTGATCCTCCTCGCTAAGCGATGTTTTCTTTTTCATGGAATCTTCTCATCTGGCATTTCCGTTAGTTTACCTTCTGAATGCGGTGGTTGGCAGTGAAAACGGTTTTTCCCCCGCAGCCTACGCAAGAATGCTGATTTATCGCCGTCTTCGTGGCAAACTAGCCGCCGAATTTACCCCGAAGCATGCCCTGGAGAATAATGTGGATAAGATTTTTGTCGATGAAGCAGTGAATGAGCTGCAAACCATTCAGGACATGCTGCGCTGGGCGGTAAGCCGTTTTAGCGCGGCGAATATCTGGTACGGCCACGGCACCGATAACCCGTGGGATGAAGCCGTACAACTGGTGCTGCCTTCTCTCTATCTGCCTCTGGATATCCCGGAAGATATGCGTTCGGCGCGCCTGACCTCCAGCGAAAAGCACCGCATCGTGGAACGTGTGATTCGCCGCGTTAACGAACGTATTCCGGTTGCCTACCTGATCAATAAAGCCTGGTTCTGCGGCCATGAATTTTACGTCGACGAACGCGTGCTGGTGCCGCGCTCGCCGATTGGCGAATTGATCAACAATAAATTCGCCGGTCTTATTAATCGCCAACCGCAGCATATTCTTGATATGTGTACCGGCAGCGGCTGTATCGCCATTGCCAGCGCATACGCTTTCCCGGAAGCGGAAGTGGATGCCGTGGATATTTCTCTGGATGCCCTGGCCGTCGCCGAACAAAATATTGAAGAACACGGCATGATCCACAACGTCACGCCGATTCGCTCTGACCTCTTCCGTAACCTGCCGCAGTTGCAGTACGATTTAATCGTCACTAACCCGCCGTATGTCGATGCGGAAGATATGTCTGACCTGCCGAGCGAATATCGTTTTGAGCCAGAGCTGGGCCTTGCATCCGGCACCGATGGGCTGAAGCTGACACGCCGCATTCTGGCCTGTGCGCCAGATTACCTTGCGGACGACGGCGTGCTGATTTGTGAAGTCGGCAACAGCATGGTACATCTCATGGAGCAGTATCCGGATGTTCCATTTACCTGGCTTGAGTTTGATAACGGCGGCGACGGCGTCTTCATGCTGACCAAAGCGCAACTGATGGCTGCCCGCGAACATTTCGCGATTTACAAAGATTAATCCAGCACGCAACAACACAACAACGAAAGCGGAGCCGTGATGGCAGGAAATACAATTGGACAACTTTTTCGCGTAACCACCTTTGGTGAGTCGCATGGCCTTGCCCTCGGCTGCATCGTCGATGGCGTACCGCCGGGCATTCCGTTGACGGAAGCCGACTTGCAGCACGACCTCGACCGTCGTCGCCCGGGCACCTCGCGCTACACCACCCAGCGCCGTGAGCCGGATCAGGTGAAAATCCTCTCTGGCGTGTTTGAAGGCGTCACAACGGGCACCAGTATTGGCCTGCTGATTGAAAACACTGACCAGCGCTCTCAGGATTACGGCGCGATTAAAGATGTGTTCCGCCCGGGGCATGCCGATTACACCTACGAGCAAAAATATGGCCTGCGTGACTATCGCGGCGGTGGCCGCTCTTCCGCGCGTGAAACCGCAATGCGCGTGGCGGCAGGCGCGATCGCCAAGAAATTCCTCGCGGCTAAATTCGGCATTCAAATTCGCGGTTGTCTGACCCAGATGGGCGATATTCCGCTGGCGATTAAAGACTGGGAACAGGTTGAACAGAACCCATTCTTCTGCCCGGATCCGGACAAAATAGAGGCGCTGGATGAACTGATGCGCGGCCTCAAAAAAGAGGGCGACTCCATCGGAGCAAAAGTCACCGTCGTTGCTGACGGCGTGCCGGCGGGGCTGGGCGAGCCGGTATTTGACCGACTCGACGCCGATATCGCCCACGCGCTGATGAGCATTAATGCCGTGAAAGGCGTGGAAATTGGCGATGGCTTCGAAGTGGTAAAACTGCGCGGCAGTGAAAACCGCGACGAGATCACCAAAGCGGGTTTCCAGAGTAATCATGCAGGGGGCATTCTGGGCGGGATCAGCAGCGGTCAGCAAATTGTCGCTAATATTGCGCTGAAACCGACATCCAGCATTACCGTGCCTGGCAAAACCATCGACCGCTTCGGTGAAGAAGTGGAGATGATCACCAAAGGGCGTCACGATCCCTGCGTCGGTATTCGTGCGGTGCCTATCGCCGAAGCGATGCTGGCCATCGTTCTGATGGATCACTTTATGCGTCAACGTGCGCAAAATGCCGATGTGACGACCACTATTCCACGCTGGTAATCATGAAAAAAACCGTTCTCGCACTGCTGGCTCTGGCGGCCAGCACCGCAAGCCTGGCGGCGACGCCGTGGCAAAAAGTGGTTCAGCCTGTTCCCGGAAGCGCGCAGTCAATCGGCGCGTTTGCTAACGGCTGTATCGTGGGGGCCGAAGCGTTGCCGCTTCAATCGACCAGCTATCAGGTGATGCGCACCGATCAGCGTCGTTACTTTGGTCATCCGGATCTGGTTCGTTTTATTCAGCGTCTCAGCCAGCAGGTGCAAAATAACGGCATGGGAACGGTACTGATTGGCGATATGGGCATGCCAGCCGGTGGGCGTTTTAACGGCGGGCATGCCAGTCACCAGAGCGGGCTGGATGTCGATATATTTCTGCAACTGCCGAAAACCCGCTGGACGTCCGCGCAACTGCTGAAACCGCAGGCGCTGGATCTGGTCGCCGCAGATGGTAAACGGGTAAATCCGCGCGTATGGCAGCCTGAAATTGGCAATCTGATTAAGCTCGCTGCACAGGACAGTGAAGTCACGCGTATCTTCGTTAACCCCGCTATCAAACAGCAACTTTGCCTTGAAGCGGGAAGCGATCGCGACTGGCTACGTAAAGTTCGTCCGTGGTTCCAGCATCGTGCGCATATGCATGTGCGTCTGCGCTGCCCGGCGAACAGCCTTGAATGTGAAGATCAAGCTTTGCCGCCAGCAGGTGACGGTTGCGGTGCGGAGTTGCAAAGCTGGTTCGAACCGCCTAAACCGGGCGCAACTAAACCTGTGAAGACGACGCCGCCGCCATTACCGCCTTCCTGTCAGGCGTTACTGGATGAGCATGTACTCTGATGGACAGTTTTGTTGAGATATTCATGGTGTCACCCGTCATGCTGGCGGCGCTATTTTTTATCGCCGCCCTGGCCGGGTTTATCGATTCCTTAGCCGGCGGCGGCGGTTTACTCACGGTTCCCGCGCTGATGGCAGCAGGTATGTCGCCTGCGCAGGCGCTGGCAACCAACAAGCTTCAGGCCTGCGGTGGCTCGCTTTCTGCATCGCTCTATTTTGTCCGCCAAAAGGTAGTTAACCTGGCTGACCAGAAGCTCAATATCCTGATGACTTTTATCGGATCAATGGCTGGTGCGCTGCTGGTGCAGCATGTGAAAGCAGATATACTGCGCCAGATTTTACCGCTGTTGGTCATCGGTATTGGCCTGTACTTTCTTCTGATGCCAAAAATCGGCGAGGGCGACCGCGCGCGTCGTCTGCACGGTTTGCCGTTTGCGCTGGTCGCGGGCGGCTGCGTCGGGTTCTATGACGGCTTCTTTGGCCCCGGGGCGGGCTCATTCTATGCGCTGGCGTTCGTCACGCTGGCAGGTTTTAACCTGGCCAAATCGACCGCCCATGCCAAAGTACTGAACGCCACATCAAATGTGGGCGGGCTGCTACTGTTTATTTTGGGCGGCAAAGTTATCTGGGCGACCGGTTTCGTGATGATGGTCGGCCAGTTCTTCGGCGCTCGAATGGGGTCACGGCTGGTTCTCAGCAAAGGACAATCACTTATCCGCCCGATGATTGTTATCGTCTCGGCGGTGATGAGCGCCAAACTTCTGTATGACAGCCATGGACAGGAAATCCTTCAGTGGTTAGGGATGAATTAATGAACGCAACACATAACGCACAGCAGTTAATCGACATTTTCGATGGCTGTTTTGCTGATGATTTTAATACCCGTCTGATTAAAGGCGACGACGAACCGATCTATCTTCCTGCTGATGATGAGGTGTCTTATCACCGCATCGTCTTCGCTCACGGCTTTTATGCCAGTGCGCTGCATGAGATTTCGCACTGGTGTATTGCCGGGAAGGCGCGCCGTGAACTGGTCGATTTTGGATACTGGTATTGCCCGGATGGGCGTGATGCCAAAACCCAAGGGCAGTTTGAAGATGTGGAAGTCAAACCGCAGGCATTCGACTGGTTGTTCTGTGTCGCGGCGGGATACCCGTTTAACGTCAGTTGCGACAACCTCGAAGGCGACTTTGAGCCAGACAGAATTGTCTTCCAGCGCCGCGTGCATGCGCAGGTGATGGAATATCTGGAGAAGGGGATCCCTGAACGCCCGGCCAGATTTATCAAGGCATTGCAAAACTATTATCAGACGCCGCCGTTCGCGGCAGAACAATTTCCGTGGCCGGAAGATCTTAACTAACGCCACGTTCAAAAAGAGGAAAGAAGATGATCGCCGAGTTTGAATCACGCATTCTGGCGCTAATTGATGACATGGTGGAGCACGCCAGCGACGATGAACTGTTTGCCAGCGGTTATCTGCGTGGTCATCTGACGCTTGCGGTTGCCGAGCTGGAAGAGGGCGACGATCACTCGGCTGTAGCAGTGTCGCATAACGTGACCCGCAGCCTGGAGAAAGCGATTCAGGCGGGTGAACTGTCACCACGCGATCAGGCTCTGGTGCTGGGAATGTGGGAGACGCTGTTCCAGAAGGCGCAGCAGTAGGGCTCTCACCCCGGCCCTCTCCCGCAGGGAGAGGGAGAAAACCAGTCGTTATGCACTCTCAGTCCCCTCTCCCTGCGGGAGAGGGGACTACCTACTTAACCTTTTTCCCCTTCAATAACTTCCTTACCCACAACCTGTTCGGATTCAACGCTGATAGCGTCCGGGCATCCAGCGGCAGCGGCTCCTGGCTCATTTGTGATGCCAGCACTTCCGCCGACAGGGGCGCGGTACATAATCCGCGAGAACCCAGCCCGCCGAGCATGAACAGATTCGGGTAAACCGGAGCCGTGGCTGCGGTGTCCTGCTCATCAAACAGATGTGAATATTGCGCCAGCGTAGCGTCATATTTCGGTACATTGCCCAGCATCGGCAGATGGTCACGCGTGGCGCAACGCACGCCAACACGCGCCTCATTTGCGCTGACGTCCACTTCCTGCACCCATCCGGCTGCCGGGAAGCAGTCGACCAACCGCTGGCGATTGTGCTGCTGATCCTCTTCGTTAAACGCCATCTCACGTTCACCGCGATGGTAGCTTGCGCCAATACAGTGATGTTGATTCATCGGATTCTGCGGCGTCAGATAGCCGTCATAGCACAGTACCTGGCGAAGCTGCGACAGTGCCGGGCTGGTGGGTATATGGCTCACCTGGCCGCCGACGGCGTAAACCGGCAGTGCGTCTGTTTGTGGAAGCTGGTTAATGTTATGCCCGGTCGCCAGTACCACGCTCGCGGCGCTGGCATGCTCACCGTCAGTAAACTGCAACAACCAGCCATCGTTCTGTTCTTCAAGCGTAGTGAGCGTCTTGTTCCAGTGGATCACTAATCCTTGCTGTTGGGCCAGTTCAAAGGCACTGGCCGTTAGCTGTGCCGGAGAGAGCCAGCCGCCAGACGGATACTGAATACCTCCGCAATCCGTTTCCACGCCAGTGGTGGTGGCAACGTCCTGCGCACTTACCGCGTGCGCGATCTCTTCAGGCAGCCCCAACAGCAGCATTTGTTCGATTTTCTTCTGACTCTTTTCATCCCAGCCGAGTTGGGTTACGCCGCACCACTGGTGATCAAATGTCACAGGCAGCGAATCATACAGGCGACGTGCGAAGGTGAACGCCGCCGGGAAGAAGGTTTCGAGCGCTGCGTCATGGGCGCTTAACAGCGGATAAAGCGCGCCTTGTCGATTGCCGGACGCCCCTTGTGCCGGGGCATCGTCCGCACAGTAAAGCGTCACTTTCCAGCCGCGTCTGAGTAAGGCGAGGGAGAGCAGCGCGCTGGCAATTCCACCGCCGATAAGGCTGGTTTCGCGGGTTGTGGCGCCCGTGCGGGCAAACCATGGTGTCCGCGCCGGTCGAGCGTTTGACTGCGTCATTTCACCAACGAGCATTTCGCGCTTGCGGCCAAAACCTTTGGTTTTATGCATCGTGAAACCAGCTTCCTGTAACCCGCGACGGACAAATCCCGCCGAGGTAAAGGTAGCGAGCGTACCGCCGGGCCGTGCCAGTCGCGCCATGGCGGAGAAGAGCTGCGGCGTCCACATATCCGGGTTTTTCGCCGGCGCGAAGCCATCCAGGAACCAGGCATCCACCTGCTGATTAAGCGAATCGTCCAGTTGATCCGTGAGTTCATTGATATCGCCAAACCATAAATCAAGCGTCACACGACCGCCGTCGAGCAGCAGTCGGTGGCAGCCCGCCAGCGGCAGGGGCCATTGCGCCTGAAGCTGCTTCGCCCACGGCGCCAGTTCAGGCCAGTGCTGATGCGCTAAGCGTAAATCGCTTGCGGTTAGCGGGAATTTTTCAAAGCTGATGAAATGTAATCGCTGCAGCGTCGCCTGCGGGTGGGCAAGACGAAATGTTTCGAAGGCTTGCCAGAGCGTCAGGAAGTTGAGCCCGGTTCCGAACCCGCTTTCGGCTACCACGAACAGAGGATGCGGATGGGTGGGGAAGCGTGCCTCTAACTGGTTACCGCCAAGAAAGACGTAGCGCGTTTCTTCCAGACCGTTGTCATTGGAGAAATAGACGTCGTCGAAATCTCGGGAAACAGGTGTACCCTCACTGTTGAAATCGAGGTTGGCAGATTGTATGGCGTTTTGTTTCACGTAAGTTACTCGTGCGGCAAGGCGTCTGCCGATCTTAGCGATGCGTGCCGGAAGGCGCAAATTTATGTATAAAATGGCTGATCGGACTTGTTCGGCGTACAAGTGTACGCTATCTTGCCTCTCGAAACTTAAAATAGTGATGACTTACAGAGGTAATGAATGAAACGTGCAGTGATTACTGGCCTGGGCATCGTTTCCAGCATCGGTAGCAACCAGCAGGAAGTCCTGGCATCTCTGCGTGAAGGACGCTCGGGGATCACTTTCTCTCAAGAGTTCAAAGATTCTGGTATGCGTAGCCACGTATGGGGTAACGTCAAACTGGACACCACCGGTCTTATCGACCGCAAAGTGGTCCGTTTCATGAACGATGCCTCTATTTACGCTTACCTCTCAATGCAGCAAGCCGTTGAAGACTCTGGCCTGAAAGCAGAAGATTATCAGAACAACCCGCGCGTGGGCCTGATTGCCGGTTCCGGCGGCTCCTCCAAAGCGCAGGTATTCGGCGCTGACGCGATGCGTAGCCCGCGTGGTCTGAAAGCGGTTGGCCCTTATGTCGTGACTAAAGCGATGGGCTCGGCGGTTTCCGCGTGCCTGGCGACCCCTTTTAAAATTCACGGCGTGAACTACTCCATCAGTTCTGCATGTGCGACCTCAGCACACTGTATCGGTAACGCGGTAGAGCAGATTCAGTTGGGCAAACAGGATATCGTGTTTGCTGGCGGCGGCGAGGAGCTGGGCTGGGAAATGGCCTGCGAGTTCGACGCAATGGGCGCACTGTCCACGAAATTCAACGACACCCCGGAAAAAGCATCCCGTACCTATGACGCACACCGCGACGGCTTTATCATCGCTGGCGGCGGCGGTATGGTTGTGGTGGAAGAGCTGGAGCACGCTCTGGCTCGTGGCGCGCACATCTACGCAGAAATCGTAGGTTATGGTGCAACATCTGATGGCGCAGACATGGTTGCTCCGTCTGGCGAAGGCGCAGTTCGTTGCATGAAGATGGCGATGAACGGCGTTGATACCCCAATCGACTACCTGAACTCCCACGGTACTTCTACGCCGGTTGGCGACGTGAAAGAACTGGGCGCAATTCAGGAAGTGTTCGGCAGCAATAGCCCGGCTATCTCTGCGACCAAAGCCATGACCGGCCACTCTCTGGGTGCGGCGGGCGTGCAGGAAGCTATCTATTCTCTGCTGATGCTGGAACATGGCTTTATCGCCCCAAGCATCAACATTGAAGAGCTTGATGAGCAGGCTGCTGGCCTGAACATCGTTACCGAACCGACTGAGCGTGAACTGACTACCGTTATGTCCAACAGCTTCGGTTTCGGCGGCACCAACGCCACGCTGGTGATGCGTAAGCTGAAAGCGTAATGCGCTTAACGTAATGAAAAGGAGCCGAAAGGCTCCTTTTTTGTGCGTTGACATCTTGCTGTTAAAAAAGGCAAAATCTGCCCTCAACACTCTTACATGAGTGCGTAAGCGTTTAACGTCAATCAACGCGCCGACACCCTGATTATCAGGTGGAGGAGGCGTGGTCTATTCCCCGCCTTACTCTGCATTCTGGAGTAAAGCATGTCTGAAGTATCTCAATCTGTTCCAGCATCTTCCGGTAACGGATCGCTGTTCCGTATCGCATTTGCCGTTTTTCTCACCTATCTGACCGTCGGTATTCCACTGCCCGTTATCCCGTTGTTTGTGCATCAGGAGCTGGGGTATGGCAATACGATGGTGGGTATCGCCGTGGGTATTCAGTTTCTTGCGACCGTTTTGACGCGCGGCTATGCCGGACGTCTGGCCGATCAGTACGGCGCGAAGCGTTCCGCGCTTCAGGGGATGGCCGCCTGTGCGCTGGCCGGAGCAGCGTGGCTGGCGGCGGCACTCTTACCCGTCGATGCGATGGTCAAATTTGGCCTGTTAATTGTTGGTCGCCTGATCCTCGGATTTGGTGAAAGCCAGTTGCTGACGGGAACGTTAACCTGGGGAATGGGGCTGGTCGGCCCAAAACGTTCCGGGAAAGTCATGTCGTGGAACGGGATGGCGATTTTTGGCGCGCTGGCCGTCGGTGCACCGCTGGGGCTCTTCCTCAACAGCCACTACAGTTTTGCGACGCTCGCCGTGGTAACGATACTCCTTCCTGTTCTGGCGTGGGCGTTTAACGGTACTGTGCGCAAGGTGCCCGCCAGTGCGGGTGAACGGCCTTCTCTGTGGAGTGTGATAGGCCTTATCTGGCAGCCGGGTCTGGGGCTGGCGTTACAGGGGGTAGGATTTGCCGTTATCGGCACCTTTGTTTCTCTCTACTTTGCCAGCAATGGCTGGGCGATGGCTGGCTTCACCTTAACGGCGTTCGGCGGTGCGTTTGTGCTGGTGCGCATTCTGTTTGGCTGGATGCCCGACCGTTTTGGCGGCGTGAAGGTGGCAGTGGGGTCACTGCTGGTTGAAACCATTGGCCTGATACTGTTGTGGCAGGCGCCGGATGCCTGGATAGCGCTTGCCGGTGCGGCGCTGACCGGCGCGGGCTGTTCGCTTATTTTCCCGGCGCTGGGCGTGGAGGTGGTGAAACGTGTGCCGCCGCAGGTGCGTGGTACGGCGTTAGGCGGCTATGCGGCATTTCAGGATATCGCGCTGGGTGTTTCCGGCCCACTGGCGGGAATGCTGGCCACGATGGCGGGATATCCGTCCGTATTCCTGGCCGGGGCCATCTCTGCGCTACTGGGCATCGTGGTGACGCTCATCGCCTTTCGCCGCCGTGAGTAACATCTCTTCTTAAAGCCCGGTGCGCCCGGGCTCATTGCTTAAATCACAATCCACAACAGCGTCACTATCAGGATCGCCATGATAAGCATCAGCCCTGGTCGTGCCGACGCGGCTTTGTATGCGTCGATAACTGGCGCGAACGGGCTGAAGATGGGCTGCACATCACGGATATCCAGCGTGTCCTGCGAGCGCTCGACGCGCTTGAGAACCAACTGGTTGAGCAGCGTTTGCACCTGGGTCATGGTTAACACCGTTTGCGGCGTAATATTCCAGTTCTGCTGACCGTACTCGCGCAACGCCTGCCATTCGTGCGGCTCCATTGGCTGTTTCAGCGCCGCCTGTAACGAATTGAGCGTCGGGGCGGTCTGGGTGCTGAGCGTCTGGCGCGCCTGCAGCCAGGTTGCCAGAGCGGTAAAATGCTTCGCCGGAATCAGTTCGCCGGTTTTCACGCCGGAAAGCTCCAGCATCGATTGCCAGATAATCTTGCTTGACTCGCCCGTCGCGGCGGCGAGCTTAGTCACCAGTTGATTCAGCGTGTTGTGTTCCGCAGGTTGTAACGGGCGATCGGTTGATGGTCGCTGCTGTGGCTGCGGAATAGAGAGCTGGTTATTTTGCAGTAACTGCAGCACCACTTTCAGTTGTTCGGGCGTAAGCTGGCTCAGCGCTGTTTGGCCAAACTGCTGGCGGATGAAATCACTGACGGCTTGACGGTTGTTGCCCTGACTCAACAGTTCCGTCAGTTGTGACAGGGTTTGCCGGGTACTGTGATTCTGCTGCGCCGTTTGCAGGCGCTGGTTCAGATTCTGCTCGGCGGCAGGAAAATTTCGGGACAGTAGCGGCGAGTCGTTTTTCAAGCCTAAATCGTGACGAACGCCAGCCCACACTTGGGCGCTTGTTTGAGATGTCAGCGCCACGAGACGGGTGATTAAACGTTCAAGTACCGTTCTCTGCTGAGTAGAGAGCGGTTGTTCTCCTGCGGCGGAAGCGTTGCCAGAACCTTCCCCGGGAGGGCGCAAGGGCATACCTGAAATGGGTTGCGTCATGATTTATCCTTAACCTTATTGCTTTACTAAACCAGACAGTCGAGTATGCCTGGCGGCCAGATTATGGCACACTTCCCCGGTTAACTCTCGTTCTCAGACAGGTACCGTAACGTGAAAATCCTCGTTGATGAAAATATGCCCTATGCCCGCGAGCTCTTCAGCCGTCTGGGTGAGGTGAAGGCTGTTCCAGGTCGCCCCATTCCGCTGGCGGAACTGACGGGGGCCGACGCACTGATGGTGCGATCCGTGACGAAGGTGAACGAGTCACTGCTGGCGAACCAGTCGATTAAATTTGTTGGTACGGCGACTGCGGGCACGGATCATGTCGATCAGGCCTGGCTTGAACAGGCTGGCATTGGTTTTTCCGCCGCGCCTGGCTGCAATGCTATCGCCGTGGTGGAATATGTTTTCTCATCGCTGCTTTATCTCGCTGAGCGAGATGGCTTTACGCTGACCGACCGCACGGTTGGGATTGTTGGCGTTGGCAACGTTGGGGGACGCCTGCAAAAACGCCTGGAAGCGTTAGGCGTGCGCACACTGCTGTGCGATCCGCCACGGGCCGACAACGGTGACGAAGGGGATTTCCTTAGTCTGGATGAACTGGCTCAGGAAGCTGACATTCTGACTTTCCATACCCCACTGTTTAAAGATGGCCCTTATAAATCGTTGCATCTGGCTGACGAAGCGCTGATAAGCAGTCTGAAGCCGGGGGCCATCCTGATTAACGCCTGCCGCGGCCCGGTCGTCGATAATAACGCGCTGCTGAAGTGCCTGAATGCGGGGCAGGAGCTTAGTGTGGTGCTGGATGTCTGGGAGCCGGAACCGGATCTCAATCTCGCGCTGCTCGATAAAGTGGATATCGGAACCTCACACATTGCCGGTTACACCCTCGAAGGTAAAGCGCGCGGAACTACCCAGGTGTTTGAGGCTTATAGCCAGTTTATTGGTCACGCGCAGCAGGTCGCGCTCGACACGCTGCTGCCCGCGCCGGAATTTGGCCGCATCACCCTGCACGGCACTCTTGACCAGCCAACGCTAAAAAGGCTGGTACATTTGGTGTATGATGTGCGCCGCGATGATGCGCCGCTGCGAAAAGTGGCGGGCATTCCGGGTGAGTTCGACAAGCTGCGTAAAAATTACCTCGAGCGACGTGAATGGTCTTCACTCTACGTACAGTGTGATGACGCAGAAGCGGCAGCGCTTCTGAAGAAGCTCGGGTTTAACGCCGTCCACCACCCGATTCGTTAACGTTATTTCTTTTGTGCCTTGCCTGTCGGCAGGGCACGTCGTTATTTCTGGAGTAAATCACCATGTCTGAAGGCTGGAATATTGCCGTACTGGGCGCTACGGGCGCTGTTGGGGAAGCCCTGCTTGAAACACTGGCGGAGCGCGCATTCCCGGTAGGTGAACTCTATGCGCTGGCGCGTAGCGAAAGCGCCGGGGAAAATCTGCGCTTTGGCGGGAAAACGGTGCGCGTACAGGACGCGGCGGAGTTTGACTGGACGCAGGTTCAGTTGGCGTTCTTTGCCGCAGGCGCAGAAGCCTCGACAACGTATGCCGAAGAGGCAACAAACTCTGGCTGCCTGGTTATCGACCTGAGCGGCGTTTACGCTCTCGAGCCAGACGTGCCGCTGGTGGTTCCGGAAGTGAACCCGTTTGTGCTGGCCGATTATCGTAACCGTAACCTGGTTGCCGTGCCGGACAGCCAGACCAGCCAGTTGCTGGCGGCGCTGAAACCGCTGATCGATGAAGGCGGCCTGTCACGTATCAATGTGACCTGTCTGCTTTCCGCATCATCCCACGGTAAAAAAGCGGTGGATGCGTTAGCGGGACAGAGCGCGAAACTGCTCAACGGCATTCCTATTGATGAAGATGATTTCTTTGGTCGCCAACTGGCGTTCAATATGTTGCCGATCCTGCCTAATCGTGAAGGTATCGTGGGTGAAGAGCAGCGTATTGTCGATCAGACTCGCAAAATTTTGCAGGACGATGCACTGATGATCTCCGTCAATTGCGTCCAGTCCCCGGTCTTTTATGGCCACGCGCAGATGGTCGGCTTTGAAGCTATGCGTCCACTGGCGGCTGATGAAGCCCGTGACGCTTTTACCCGCGGCGAAGACATTGTGCTCTCTGAAGAGAACGAATTTCCGACTCAGGTGAGCGATGCCTCTGGCAGCGCGCATCTTTCTGTTGGCTGCGTGCGCAATGACTACGGCATGCCGGAACAGGTGCAATTCTGGTCGGTTGCCGATAACGTTCGCTTCGGCGGCGCGCTGATGGCGGTGAAAATCGCAGAAAAATTAGTGCAGGAGTATATGTACTAATGTCGGAAGTGCAGCAACAGCCGGTCTATAAAATTGCGCTCGGCATTGAGTATGACGGCAGCAAATATTATGGCTGGCAGCGTCAGAATGAAGTACGCAGCGTGCAGGAGAAGCTGGAAAAAGCGCTGACCCAGGTCGCCAATGAACCGATTACCGTGTTCTGCGCCGGGCGCACCGATTCTGGTGTACATGGTACAGGGCAGGTGGTGCATTTTGAAACGACTGCCGACCGTAAAGACGCGGCGTGGACGCTCGGAGTAAATGCGAATTTACCTGGTGACATCGCCGTGCGTTGGGTGAAACATGTACCCGATGATTTTCATGCTCGATTTAGCGCGACGGCTCGCCGTTACCGCTACATCATCTACAATCATCGGTTGCGACCGGCGGTGATGAGCCAGGGAGTTACCCACTATCACCAACCGCTGGATGAAGCGCGAATGCACCGTGCGGCGCAGTGTTTGCTGGGCGAGAATGATTTCACCTCGTTCCGGGCTGTGCAGTGTCAGTCGCGCACGCCATGGCGCAATATTATGCATATTAACGTTGCTCGCTATGGCGCGTATGTGGTGGTTGATATCAAAGCAAATGCCTTTGTACATCATATGGTAAGGAATATTGTCGGCAGCCTGATGGAAGTCGGCGCCCAAAACCAGCCAGAGAGCTGGATTGCTGAGTTGTTAGCCGCAAAAGACAGAACGCTGGCGGCAGCAACGGCTAAAGCGGAAGGTTTGTATCTGGTGGCTGTAGATTACCCGGAACGTTTTGACCTGCCGTGCGTACCCATGGGGCCGCTATTTTTAGCGGACTGAAAGCAGTTCACAAAGGCTAAAGACAATTATGGATCTGATTCACTTTCTGATTGATTTTATTCTACATATTGATGTGCATCTGGCCGAACTCGTCGCGCAATATGGCGTCTGGGTTTATGCCATTCTGTTTTTAATTCTCTTCTGTGAAACAGGCCTGGTTGTCACGCCCTTTTTGCCGGGAGACTCCCTGCTGTTCGTCGCCGGGGCGCTGGCCTCGCTGGAAACCAATGACATTAACGTCCATCTGATGGTGGTGCTGATGTTGATTGCGGCGATTGTGGGCGATGCGGTGAACTACACTATTGGGCGGCTGTTTGGCGAAAAATTGTTCAGCAACCCGAACTCGAAAATTTTCCGTCGTAGTTATCTGGATAAAACACACCAGTTCTACGAAAAACATGGCGGAAAGACGATTATTCTGGCGCGCTTTGTCCCGATCGTGCGTACCTTTGCACCGTTTGTCGCGGGTATGGGTCACATGTCCTATCGCCATTTTGCGGCTTATAACGTGATTGGCGCATTCTTATGGGTTCTTTTGTTTACCTATGCGGGCTACTTCTTTGGCACAATTCCGATGATTCAGGATAATCTTAAGTTATTGATTGTCGGCATTATTGTGGTCTCAATTTTGCCGGGAATTATCGAGATTGTACGCCATCGTCGCGCGGCGGCAAAACAAGTGAAGTAAGCGCAAATTCGCGGTTCGACCACTTTTTTGTCCAAAGTTTCGGGCTGTTATGTTTTAATGTGCAACATTCATGGTCTGTAAGGGGCAAAAATGGCATTATGCGCCCCTTATGACAAAACTGGCATCGACCAGGTTCAGGCAGAAAGGTTATCAATGAGCTGGATTGAACGAATTAAAAGCAACATCACCCCTACACGCAAAGCGAGCATTCCTGAGGGTGTATGGACCAAGTGCGACAGTTGTGGGCAGGTTTTATACCGCGCCGAGCTGGAGCGTAACCTGGAGGTTTGCCCTAAGTGTGACCACCACATGCGAATGTCTGCGCGTAATCGCCTGCATAGCCTGTTGGATGAAGGCACACTGGTGGAACTGGGAAGCGAGCTTGAGCCCAAAGACGTGCTGAAGTTCCGTGACTCCAAAAAATACAAAGACCGTCTGGCATCCGCTCAAAAAGAAACGGGCGAAAAAGATGCGCTGGTGGTGATGAAAGGCACTCTTCACGAGATGCCTGTCGTGGCTGCGGCATTCGAGTTCTCCTTTATGGGCGGTTCGATGGGTTCCGTGGTTGGCGCGCGTTTTGTCCGTGCGGTTGAGCAGGCGCTGGAAGATAACTGCCCGCTGATTTGCTTCTCCGCATCCGGCGGCGCACGTATGCAGGAAGCGCTGATGTCGCTGATGCAGATGGCGAAAACCTCTGCGGCGCTGGCGAAAATGCAGGAACGTGGCCTGCCTTATATCTCCGTACTGACCGACCCTACCATGGGCGGCGTATCGGCGAGCTTCGCGATGTTGGGCGACCTGAACATTGCTGAGCCGAAAGCGCTGATCGGCTTTGCCGGCCCGCGCGTTATCGAACAAACCGTTCGTGAGAAACTGCCGCCGGGATTCCAGCGCAGTGAGTTCCTGATTGAGAAAGGGGCAATCGATATGATTGTTCGTCGCCCGGAAATGCGCCTGAAACTGGCGAGCATTCTGGCGAAGCTCATGAATCTTCCGGCGCCAAACCCGGATGAAGCCCACGAAAGTGTGGTGGTACCGCCGGTACCGGATCAGGAACCAGAGGCCTGATAATGCAAAGGGCAGGGCCAGACGGCGCTGCCCTTTTTGCTTCTCATCACCGTTAAAGAAATTGCGGGCATCATGGACAATAAACTTATTCCTCAGGCCACGTCGCCCCTGGCTACGTGGCTTTCCTATCTGGAACATCTCCACACCAAAACCATCGACCTGGGTCTGGAACGCGTGGGCGAGGTGGCAGCCCGGCTCAATGTGCAGAAACCGGCGCCCTTCGTCTTCACCGTGGCCGGAACCAACGGCAAAGGCACGACCTGTCGGACGCTGGAAGCGATGCTGATGGCGGCAGGCTATAAGGTGGGTGTTTACAGCTCTCCTCATCTGGTGCGCTATACGGAGCGTGTGCGCGTACAGGGCGCAGAGCTTGCAGAAAGCGCGCATACGGCTTCTTTCGCGGCTATTGAACAGGCGCGAGGCGATATCTCCCTGAGCTATTTTGAATATGGCACCCTCTCTGCGCTGTGGCTGTTTAAGCAGGCGGGGCTGGATGTGGTTATTCTCGAAGTTGGGCTCGGCGGGCGACTGGATGCGACGAATCTGGTAGACCCGGATGTGGCGGTCATTACCAGTATCGCGCTGGATCACACCGACTGGCTGGGGCCAGACCGCGAAAGTATTGGTCGCGAAAAAGCCGGGATTTTCCGCGCCGGGCGTCCGGCGGTGGTGGGGGAGCCTGATATGCCAGCGACTATCGCTGATGTTGCTCGTGAAAAGGGCGCACAGTTGTTACAGCGGGACGTAGCCTGGCAGTATGGCGTCGATGCGCAAAGCTGGTGGTTTAGCGATGCGACAGGCCGCCTGGACACGCTGCCGTTGCCGCAGGTGCCGCAACCAAACGCCGCTACCGCACTGGCTGCGCTGCGCGCCAGCGGCCTGAAGGTTAGCGAACAGGCCATTCGTGAAGGCATCGCCAGCGCGATTCTGCCCGGGCGCTTCCAGACGATTCAGGCCTCGCCGCGCGTGATCCTCGATGTCGCACATAACCCGCATGCGGCCGCATATCTCGCCGGGCGTCTCAAATCTGAGCCGCTAACCGGGCGCGTTCTGGCGGTTATTGGTATGCTGCATGATAAGGATATTGCCGGCACGCTGGCGTGTCTGGAAGGCGTTGTCGATAGCTGGTATTGTGCGCCTTTAGAAGGGCCTCGCGGAGCCACGGCTGAACAGCTTGTGGAACATCTACGCGCAGGGACAGTCTACGCCAGTGTGGCACAGGCGTGGCATGCGGCAATGGCCGATGCCGGGCCGGATGATACGGTGCTGGTGTGTGGTTCCTTCCACACGGTAGCGCATGTAATGGAAGAGTTAGACGCGGGGAGAACCGGTGGCAAGTAAGTTTCAGAACCGCTTAGTCGGGACGATTGTGCTGGTAGCGCTGGGGGTTATCGTGCTGCCAGGGTTGCTCGACGGGCAGAAAAAGCATTACCAGGATGAGTTTGCCGCGATCCCACTGGTGCCAAAACCGGGCGACCGCGATGAGCCGGATATGTTGCCGACGGCAACGCAGGCGCTGCCTGCGCAGCCGCCGGAAGGCGCGGCGGAAGAGGTGAGGGCGGGCGACGCAGCGGCACCATCGCTTGATCCTGGCCGTTTTGCCGCGGCGAATAATAATGGTATTGATCCTGCGCCTGCGCCGGTTGAACAACCAAAACCGAAACCAAAGCCTGTTGAACAGCCAAAACCTAAACCGCAGCCAACGCGCGATGTCGCCAGCGAGCAAATCGCCGCCGCGACCGAAGCGCCGCCGGCAAAACCTGCGCCTGCTGAAAAACCGGCGCCGGAAGGAAAGGCGTATGTGGTACAGCTTGGCGCGTTGAAAAATGCCGATAAAGTTAACGAGATTGTCGCGTCGCTTCGCGGTGCGGGCTATCGCGTCTATACGTCGCCTTCCACGCCAGTTCAGGGTAAAATTACCCGCATTCTGGTGGGGCCTGATGCGTCGAAAGATAAGCTGAAAGGTTCTCTTGGTGAGCTTAAGCAACTCTCCGGGCTGAGCGGGGTGGTGATGGGGTATACGCCGAATTAAAGGTGGCCTGACCCCTCACCCCGACCCTCTCCCCATAGGGGAGAGGGGAAAACCAGCGCCGAACTTAGCATCGTGCTCGGGCGATCCCCTCTCCCCTATGGGGAGAGGGATAGGGTGAGGGGGTTTTACCCCCTCCAGAAGTGATGGCGTTGAACATTTTTTCAGCGCCATTTTTATTTTCGCAGGGAAAGGAAATCCCTACGCAAACGTTTTCTTTTTCTGTTAGAATGCGCCCCGAACCGGATGACAGGGCGTAGCATCGTGGGACACATATGGTCTGGATTGATTACGCCATTATCGCGGTAATAGGTTTTTCCTGTCTGGTTAGCCTTATCCGTGGCTTTGTTCGTGAAGCGTTATCGCTGGTGACATGGGGCTGTGCCTTCTTTGTCGCCAGTCATTACTACACTTACCTGTCCGTCTGGTTCACGGGCTTTGATGATGAACTGGTTCGCAACGGGATTGCTATCGCGGTACTGTTTATCGCGACGCTTATCGTCGGCGCTATCGTTAACTACGTTATCGGTCAACTGGTGGAAAAAACCGGTTTGTCGGGAACGGACAGAGTGTTGGGCATCTGCTTTGGTGCGCTGCGCGGGGTGTTAATCGTCGCCGCTATTCTGTTCTTCCTCGATACCTTTACGGGCGTTGCGAAAAGCGAAGACTGGCATAAATCGCAGCTTATCCCGCAGTTCAGTTTCATCATCAGATGGTTCTTTGACTATCTGCAAAGCTCGTCAAGTTTCTTGCCCAGGACATAAGTCCTGAGATGTGGCTTAACGAGGAAAAGACGTATGTGCGGTATTGTCGGTATCGCCGGTGTTATGCCGGTCAACCAGTCGATTTATGATGCGTTAACGGTGCTGCAGCATCGTGGACAGGATGCCGCGGGCATCATTACCATTGATGCGAACAACTGCTTCCGGTTACGTAAGGCAAACGGGCTGGTCAGCGATGTCTTTGAAGCTCGCCATATGCAGCGTATGCAGGGCAATATGGGGATTGGTCATGTGCGCTACCCAACCGCTGGCAGCTCCAGCGCGTCCGAGGCGCAACCTTTCTACGTTAACTCCCCGTATGGCATCACGCTCGCGCATAATGGTAATCTGACCAACGCGCACGAACTGCGTGAGAAACTGTTCGAAGAGAAGCGCCGCCACATCAACACCACCTCTGATTCTGAGATCCTGCTGAATATCTTCGCCAGTGAACTCGACAACTTCCGCCATTATCCGCTGGAAGCCGACAACATCTTCGCCGCGATTGCGGCCACTAACCGCCAGATCCGTGGCGCTTATGCGTGCGTGGCGATGATCATCGGCCATGGCATGGTCGCCTTCCGCGACCCGAACGGTATTCGCCCGCTGGTGCTGGGTAAGCGCGATGTTGGCGATGGCCGTACCGAGTATATGGTTGCTTCCGAAAGCGTGGCACTGGATACGCTGGGCTTTGAGTTCCTGCGCGATGTTGCGCCGGGCGAAGCGGTATATATCACCGAGAAGGGTCAGCTCTTTACCCGCCAGTGTGCAGAGAATCCGGTCAGCAACCCGTGCCTGTTCGAGTACGTCTATTTCGCGCGTCCGGACTCCTTTATCGACAAGATTTCCGTCTACAGCGCGCGTGTGAATATGGGCACCAAACTCGGCGAAAAAATTGCCCGCGAGTGGGAAGATCTGGATATCGATGTGGTGATCCCGATTCCGGAAACGTCCTGCGATATCGCGCTGGAAATCGCCCGGATTCTGGATAAGCCGTATCGCCAGGGCTTTGTGAAAAACCGCTATGTGGGTCGTACTTTTATCATGCCGGGTCAGCAGTTGCGTCGTAAATCCGTGCGCCGCAAGCTGAACGCCAACCGCGCCGAGTTCCGCGATAAAAACGTCCTGCTGGTGGATGACTCTATTGTGCGTGGTACCACCTCAGAGCAGATTATCGAGATGGCGCGCGAAGCAGGAGCGAAGAAAGTGTATCTGGCGTCAGCCGCACCGGAAATTCGCTTCCCGAACGTGTATGGTATCGACATGCCAACCGCCACCGAGCTGATTGCCCACGGGCGTGAAGTGGATGAAATCCGCCAGATTATTGGCGCAGATGGTCTCATCTTCCAGGATCTTAACGATCTGATCGACGCAGTACGCGCAGAAAACCCGGATATTCAGCAGTTTGAATGCTCCGTGTTCAACGGCGTCTACGTCACCAAAGATGTTGACCAGCAATACCTCGATTATCTCGATTCCCTGCGTAACGACGACGCCAAAGCGGTGCAGTTGCAGAACGAAGTGGAAAACTTAGAGATGCATAACGAAGGGTAAACTTCCCACCGCCAGGGGCAACCCTGGCGTACTCTCCTCCCTGAAAAACAGTTCTGTTTTGCAGTCCTAAAACCACACAATTGCGATGGTTATTCTGTTTTTACAACCTGCCTCTTGCGCCTGGCAGTTGATGCGGATATACCAGACTCATCCTTATAAATCCTCGCGGCAGGTGCATGATGAGAGACATTTTTACCACCCAGGACATCCCCTGCCAGGAGCGATTTTCTGTTTTCCAGGATATTGTCAGGGCGCGTTTTCTCTCGTCGTATGAGTGCGATCTTGCAATGTCAAATACGGCATCTTCTCGTTTCTACGCCAACATCATTCAGCACCGGGTGGTTGATCTCCAGTTTCTGCTGCTGGAATCGAACAGCCATTCAGCCGCCAGTAAGCCTGTTCCCTCCGGCAGCGGGCACAATGGCGATTTCTATATTGAATTACAGCGTTCGGGAAGCGGGCGGCTGACGCAGGACGGCAGAACCGCATTCCTGCGGCAGGGCGATTTTTGCTTTTGTGATATGTCCAGGCCGGTTTCCTGGTCATTTGAAAATGATTACTCTCTCTACAAGATTATGATCCCCAGAGAGAAATTCGCCAAAAAGCTGGGCTGTACGCAAAATTTCACCGCCAAAGCGGTGCGCGGTAACAGCGTTTCCGGCTCGCTGGTCTACAGTTTTGCGATGAAGTACATCCCATTCCTTGATACCATTTCGCCACAGCACGCCTCGCAACTGTCTGATATTTTACTTGATCTCATTATCTCCGCGCTCAGCGAACTCAGCGTGGCGGTACCTGCACAGCCCAATAGCCATTCCACGCTCTTTTATACGGCTCAGGAATATATTAATACCCATCTTGCCAATCCGGAGTTAAGCCTGCAGGAGTGTGCGCAGAAATGCGGTATTTCACCTCGCTATCTGCAAAAGCTTTTTCAGGAGCAGGGAACCACGGTCAGTAAGTGGATCCAACAGCAAAGAATGGAAAAATATAAACAAGCGCTGGTTAATCCTCTGTTAACCACCAAAAATATTACCCAGATTGCCTATGACTGCGGCTTTAATGATATTTCAAATCTTAGTCGTCGGTTTAAGGCCGAGAATCTGGTGACGCCTTCAGAATATAGAAAATTACATTTCGCCAGATTAACAACAGGTTAATTCTGTACTCCCATTTAAAAAACATAAAATTAACAGTTTACGCAACGTAATATTCCAGCTTCCGGGATTGTGTGAACTCATCCTGCATTTTTATTACTCCGCAGCAAAATGACGAAAATTAGTTCGTTATTTACCAAGTCTCCCCGCTGAACTCGCTCCAGAATCTCCCTGTTTGCACAAGGAGTTCATTATGGGTCTCTTATCGATCACGACAGGTGAAGGGCTGGATGCCTGTGTTGAAAAACACGCTTCTACGACGGCCATTATTGAGGGCCGTAGCGGTAAGGCAATGACCTGGAGATCGCTCTCTTGTGCGGTTGATGATATTGCGAAGGGCCTGTTAGCAAAAGGATTAAGAAAAGGGGATCGCCTCGGGATATGGGCGCCCAACAGCCTGGAGTGGGTTATCTGTTTTCTGGCCGCGGCGAAAATCGGCGTGATAGTCGTGGGGATTAATATCCACTTCAAAGAGAAAGAGCTGGAAAATGTGCTGCGGGGGCTCAATCTGCGAGCGCTCTGTTTCAACGATGGTTTTCGCGACAATAACTTTAATCGCATGTTGGCGGCGCTTCCCGCGGATGTGGTGCCGGAGATAGTGATTGGTTATGGTGAACAGCATGCGGAAACCGTCCAGGGCTGGTCTGGGCTGGTCGCGCTGGGGCAAGGCGTTGGCGAAGAGCAATACTCTGCCGCACAGGTTGCGGTCTCTTGCCATGATGCGGTGGCCATTCAACTTACATCCGGTAGCATGGCGCAGCCAAAACGGGTGCTATTAAGCCACTACAACCTTCTCAATAATGCCTTCTTCGGCGCTTCTCGTCTTGGCGTCACGCCAACTGACTCTCTCTGCCTCCCCATTCCATTTTTTCACTGCTTTGGGCTGGTGTACGGACTTTACTTCGCGGTGATGTCCGGTTGCAGCCTGGTCATTCTCGATAACTACAGCACCGACGAGATCCTCAACGCGGTGCAGCGCTATCGCTGTAGCGTGCTGCATGGTGTTCCCACGATTTTCAGCCGTCTGATCCAGCACCCGCGGTTGTCAGACTACGACATTTCGACACTTGAAAAAGGCGTGGTCGCCGGGGCGTATTGCTCACCCAAACTGGTCTGCGATATCGCCACTCGCTTAGCGATGCCGGGTATCGCCGTCTCCTGGGGGCAGACAGAAACCTCGCCTTGTTGTACGCAAACGCTGCCAGAAGAGAGTTTGGCTGTAAAAAGCGTGTCTATCGGCAGGCCGCTGCCGTTTGTCGAAATGAAAGTGATAGACGGCAAAACAAAACAGCAGTGCGCCCCGGGCGTCAAGGGTGAACTCTGTACGCGCGGTTATCACCTGATGATGGGCTATGACGGCGATCCTGAACTGACTCATCAGGTGATTGATGAACAGGGCTGGTTTCATAGCGGTGATATCGGGTTTATCGACCAGGAAGGGAATTTTCATTATGCCTGGCGAAAAAAAGAACTCATCGTCCGCGGGGGAGAGAATATTAGCCCGCGCGAAATCGAAGAAGCCATTCTGGAATGTCCTGGTATCGATGCGGTTTATGTCTTCGGTGTGAGTTCAGAAAGCATGGGTGAAGAGGTGGTCGCCGCGGTTTGTCCCCAGCATGAGCGACCTGTCAGCGAACAATTACTACTGAATTTTCTACGGGAACGTATTGCGAGATATAAAGTACCGGCCCACCTCTACTTTTTCTCAACGTTTCCACTAACGGCCTGCGGAAAAACAGATAAACAGTCTATTCGTCGCTCAATAAATACATTAATGACGTTACCGCCTGCTGAATAAATTATCGGAGCCCTGATTTTCAGGGTGCTGGATGCAATCTCTGTGAGAGGAACGAAAATGAGTAATAAAGCACTGGAAGGTGTAACTGTTGTTGAACTGGCGACATTTATCGCCGTACCTGCAGCCGGACGTATGTTGGCGGATATGGGGGCGACAGTCATTAAAATAGAGTCCCTTGACGGCGATAATTTGCGTTATACCGCGCCAACGGAAGGTCGCCCTCTGAATCAGTATGAAAACACCACGTTTGATTTAGAAAATGCCAATAAGCGTGGCATTGCGATTAACACCAAAACGGAAGCCGGGCGGAAAATACTTTTTCAACTGCTGGAAAAAGCGGACATCTTTCTCACTAACTGGCGCCCTAAGGCGCGTGAACGCGCCGGGTTAAGTTATGAATCGCTGAAAGCGAAGTTTCCGAAGCTGGTTTATGCCAGCGTGACCGGTTATGGCGAGAGCGGCCCGGATCAGGATCTGCCCGGTTTTGATTACACGGCATTTTTTGCCCGTGCGGGGATCCTCGGCTCTCTGTACCAGAAAGGCACGGTACCGATGAATGTCATCCCAGGGCTGGGCGATCACCAGTGCGCGATGGGGCTGGTTTCCGGCGTACTGGCTGCCTACATCCGGGCAATGAATACCGGGCTTGGCGAGTATGTCTCAACCAACCTGTTACATACCTCTATTTATACTCAGGCGATTATGGTTCAGGCGGCGCAGTATCCGGACTACGGCCAGCCTTACCCAATCGATCGCCGTACCACCACCAGCCCGTTCGTACTGGCCTACAAAACCCGCGATGAGCGTTTTGTGCAGGTGTGTATGCCGGTTTATGACGCCTATTACGCGAAGTTTATGAGCTGTATTGGTCGCCCTGACCTGGCGGAAGATGAGCGCTATACCCGTTTGCAGGAAGTGGCGAAACACAAACGCTCCCCTGAGGTGTATGACATCGTCTGGGCGCAAATTGAGCAGAAAACCGCGCAAGAGTGGCGGCAAATCTTTATTGAAAACGATATCCCCTTCAGCGTGGCGCAAACCTGGGAAGAGGTGTTACAGGACGAGCAGGCCTGGGCGATTGATGTTTTCTATTCCATGAAATATGACAACGGCAGCGAAAAAGCGCTGGTGCGTTCGCCTATCTCCATGCGCGAATGCGGTCTGCCGGAATATCGTCGCGCGCCCCTGCTGGGCGAAGACTCACCGGCTATTCTGCGCGAGCTTGGCTATAGCGAAGAGGACATCGCGGGCCTTGAAAGCAATAAAGATATCTCCGTCTGGCGTGATTGACAGCGTAAAGGAGTGACGATGATGCACGACATAATCACCCTGGGCGTCGATATCGGTTCGTCGGCATCCAAATGCGTCATTATGCGTAACGGCAGTGACATCGTGGCGAAATCGCTGGCGCCGGTGGGCGCTGGCACATCCGGCCCGGAAAAAGCGATTGCCGACGTTTTGCAGCAGTATGGCGGCAGCCTCACGGATATTCACTGGATATGCGCCACGGGTTATGGCCGTAACTCACTAAAGGCGGCCAATAAAGAGGTCAGCGAATTGAGCTGTCACGCCAAAGGGGCGAACTATCTCTTTCCCGGCGTGAAAACGGTCATTGATATTGGCGGTCAGGATGTTAAAGCGCTGCATATGGATGGTCAGGGGCGGTTGCTCAATTTTGTGATGAACGATAAATGCGCGGCGGGTACCGGGCGTTTTCTCGATGTCATGTCACGGGTTCTGGAAACTGATATTGGCGAACTGGCCGCGCAGGGGGCGCTTTCACAAAAGCGCGTCACCATCAGTTCAACCTGTACGGTCTTTTCCGAAACCGAGGTGATTTCACATTTAGCGAACAGCGAAACGATCCCGGACATTATTAATGGCATTCATCAATCCGTGTCCAGCCGTATTGCGGGTCTTGCCAAGCGCGTCGGTATTGAAGCTCCGGTAGTGATGACCGGCGGCGTATCGAGGAATTTCGAAGTGGTACGCTGCGTCAGCGAAGAAATTAATGCGCCAATCGCAACCTCTCCGCTATCCCAATTTAATGGCGCCATCGGCGCGGCGATATATGCGTGGGAATCCTATCGCCAGACAAAGAATAACGAAACAATTATCACAGGAAGAATTTTATGAGCGATGTAATTAACGCAACGCCAGAATATATTCCAGCCAGGAAAAGGCTGCAACAAATTGCCGCCGATGCTTACCAGCGGGCCTGGGATGCCAAAGCTAACGGTGAAATGGTCGGCTGGTGCGCATCTAACTTTCCGCAGGAAATTGCCGAAACGCTGGGGCTATGCGTCGTCTACCCGGAAAACCAGGCGGCAGCGATTGCGGCCAAAGGCGGCGGCCTGCGAATGTGCGAGCATGCCGAGAGCCTGGGCTATTCCAACGATATCTGCGCTTATGCCCGTATCAGCCTCTCATTTATGGATGTGAAGCACTGCGATGAGATGGATATGCCGCAGCCGGACTTCGTGCTGTGCAGTAATAATATCTGTAACTGCATGATTAAGTGGTATGAAAATATCGCCTATGAGTTGCAGATCCCGATGATCCTCATCGATATCCCCTATAAGAATGAATATGACACTGATGATGTTTCCGTGCGTTATATCCAGGGGCAATTCGATGATGCTATTCGCCAACTGGAGAATATTACCGGCAAAACTTTCTCGCAGGAAAAATTTAAAGAGGTTTGCGAAATATCACAGCGCACCGGCAGAGCATGGCTGAAAGCCGCTGAGTATTGCCAGTATCAGCCGTCGCCAATGAACGGTTTTGATCTGTTTAACCATATGGCGGTGGCGGTCTGCGCCCGAGGAAAACAGGAAGCAGCCGAAGCCTTTGAATTACTGTGTGAAGAGATGGAACAAAATATCCGTGAAAATAAATCGACCTATAAAGGCGAAGAGAAATTCCGGGTTCTGTTTGAAGGCATTGCCTGCTGGCCCTATTTGCGCGCTACTTCCACGCCGCTGAAGGAGCAGGGAATAAATGTTACCGCCACGGTCTATGCCACGGCATTTGGTGTGATTTACCAGAATAGCGCAGAGATGATGCGCGCCTACTCATACGTTCCCAACTGCGTATCGGTAGAGCGTGCGGCGGATATGCGTATTGATGTTTGCCGGCAGAATAACGTCGACGGTGCGGTTATTCATATTAACCGTAGCTGCAAGATGTGGAGCGGCATTATGCCCGAGATCGAGCGTAAGCTTCGCCGTGAATTACAGATCCCGACCGTCACCTTTGACGGCGATCAGGCCGATCCGCGTGGCTTCTCTGAAGCGCAATATGTGACGCGTATCGAAGCGCTGGCGGAAATTATGGCGGCGAACAAAGCTGCGGCTCAGGGAGGCGATCGCTAATGGACACATTAAAGCAAATGCTGGATCAGTTGCAGACGGTGGCAAATACGCCCGCTCAACAACTCGATCATCTGGTGAAAAGCGGTAAGAAAGTGGTTGGCTGTTTTCCGGAATATACGCCGGATGAAATTGTGTATGCCGCCGGGCTCGTGCCGTTTGGTATCTGGGGGCAGGAAGGGCGAGAAATCACCGAAGCGAAGAAATATTTCCCGCCCTTTTATTGTGCGCTGGCGCTTTCCTCACTGGAGATGGGGCTTGATACGGTGCTCAATAAATTATCGGCGGTCATTATCCCCTCGCTGTGCGATACGTTGAAATGTCTGGGGCAGAACTGGAAAACGGGTGTACCTCAGGTTCCCTTTATTCAGCTCGTGCATCCGCAGAATCGCGAAACCGCCGCCGGGATTGATTTCCTGACCGCACAGTATAAAAAAATTGCCGAACAGTTGACCGCCATTTCAGGTATTCCCGTTACTGATGAAGGGCTCGCTGAGGCAATAGAACGCTACAACCAGCATCGGGCGGCACTACGTGCCTTTTCGCTGGCGGCGGCGAAATATCCCCATATTTTTACCCCCGCGCTGCGTAATGCGGTAATTAAGAGCGGCTACTTTATGGATGTCGTCGAACACACTCGCCGTGTCTGGGATATTGTGACGCTCGCCAATCAGCAACCTTTAGAAGCCTGGCACGGGCATAAAGTTGTCATTACCGGCATTATCGCCGACAGCCCGGCGCTGCTGCAGATTTTTGCCGATAACCAGATGGCGATTGTTGCCGATGAAGTGGCCCATGAATCCCGCCGCTTCCGTCAGGATGTGCCGGAGGATAGCTGCCCATGGCGAGCGATGGCGCGACAGATTGCAGAACTGAAAGGTTGCTCCCTGCTTTTCGATGTGAAGAAAACCCGTGGCAGTGTGCTGGCGGAGATGGTGCGCGAGCATCATGCCGACGGCGTGGTGTATTTACTGACCAAATTCTGCGACCCGGAAGAGTTTGATGCGCCGGTAATTAAAAAATATCTCGATAGAGAAGGGATCCCTTCAATCATTATCGAGATTGACCAACAAACTAAAACATATGAGCAGGCCAGAACGGCATTGCAGACATTCGCTGATGTTTTGTCAGTGAAGTAATGGCATTGCATTTTGTTTGATTAAGCCTGGCGACGGAATCTGTCGCCAGGGTTGACGCTCTGTATAAAATATTATCGAGGATTTATGGGCATACTATGTCTGGTAATCGGTCTCGTTATTTTGATGGCGATGTGTATGAAAGGCATACACGTTTTCATTTCCGTTTTTGTCACCAGCCTTTTTCTGGCAGTGACAGCATGGATGACCTCAGCAGGAACAATAAACCCGCTGGATATTATATTAAAAATATATACCGGAGGCGTAGGCAGTTATTTTGGTAACTTTTTCTTTATCTTCGTCCTCGGGGCTATTTTCGGCAAGTTAACGGCAATTAGCGGCGCGGCGGATAGCGTGGCGTCGTTTATTATCGGCAAATTTGGTGAAAAAGCGGTTATCCCTTCACTGGTGGCTGCCTGCGCAATTCTGGCTTATGGCGGCGTCTCCGTTTTCGTTGCGCTGTTCACCGTCTACTCCATGATGGTCAGCCTCTTTCGGAAAGCGAATTTGCCGCGCCGCTTAATTCCGGCGGTCTATTTTGCCGGGGCAGGCACGTTCGTCATGATCATGCCCGGCTCACCGCAAATTCAAAACCTGATCCCGATGAAATTTCTCGGCACCTCCGCCACCGCGGGGCTGGTACCCGGCATGATCACCGCACTGTTCCAGGTGACGCTGGTTATCGTCTACCTGAGCTGGCTGTTTAAGCGTGTGCGGGCAAATGGCGAGGGCTGGCAGGAAGATGAAAAGAGCGCCAAAGCCGGAAACAGCGCGCCTGCGCGCACGCTGCCGCATGTGGTGGTGGCGCTGCTGCCGATGCTGGTGCTGTTGGTTGTGCTGAACGTACTGAAGTGGGATCCGGCCATCGCGCTGTTCGCCGCGATCGTCGCGGCGCTGGTGGTCTACCTGCGCTATCTGAACTGGAAAGAGATCATCAGCAACCTGGCCGCCGGCACGATGGAAGGGGTGATGTCGTTGTTCAACACGGCAGTGATCGTCGGTTTCGGCGCGCTGGTTATGACGCTGCCTGCGTTCCAGCAATCCTTCCAGGCGATTGTCCATTCCGGGCTGAATCCCTTAATGGTGACGGCGATTTCCGTCGGCGCGCTGGTGTTTATCAGCGGCTCAGGCTCCGGGGCGCTCAGCGTCGCGATGCCGCTTATCGCCAGCATGTTCCCGGCGAGCGTGGTTGACCAGGGGGCGCTGCACCGTGTGGCGACAATGTCCTGCATGAGTACTACTCCGCCGTTTAACGGGCTGATTGTGACGGTACTGAGCGTCTGCGGCGTGACCCATAAAGAGGGCTACGGGCCGGTTGGCGTTCTGACGCTGGCGATCCCCCTGGTCGCGATGTGCTTCATGCTGCTGCTGTATGCGTTCCTGCCCGCCTCGCTGCTGGCGTTAGGTTAAGCATTTATCTTTTACATGGATTAAGGGAGACATAAACAATGAATTTCCAGTTAACGGAAGAGCAAATCTTAATTCGCGACATGGTGCGCGAGTTTGTCGAAACGGAAGTTAAACCCATCGCGGCGGAAATCGATCGTGAACACCGTTTCCCGGCTGAAAGCGTTGCGCCGATGGCGGAAACCGGGCTGTTTGGTTTCAACATCGATGAAGCGTTCGGCGGGACAGGGGCGGATATTATCAGCTATGTCCTCGCCACCGAGGAGATGTCAAAGGTAAGCGCCGCACACGCCATGATCATGGGCTCGCAGTGTTCTTTGACCGGGCCAATTATTCAGGAATATGCCGACGAAGAGACCAAACAGCGGTTGCTGCCTGGCGTGGTGAGCGGTGAAAAGATTGGTTGCTTCTGCCTTTCTGAGCCCGGTGCCGGATGTGACGCGGCGGCTCAGCAGACGGTTGCCGTTCGCCGTGGCGATGAGTATGTGATTAACGGTTCCAAGCTGTGGATCACCGCCGCGCCTCAGGGGGCGTTTTATATCGTCTTTGCCATGACCGATAAAAGTCGCGGCGTCAAAGGCATCACCGCGTTTCTGGTTGAACGCGACAATCCTGGCATCAGCATTGGCATCCCGGAAGAGAAAATGGGCATGAACGGATCGGATACCTGCTCCGTCAGCTTTAGCGATTGCGTGGTTCCGGTGAGCGCGCGTCTGGGCGAAGAGGGGCAAGGGTTCCATATTGCCATGTCAACGCTGGATGGTGGCCGCCTGAGCTGTTCGGCGATTGCGCTGGGCATTGCCCAAAGCGCGCTGGACGCCACCATCGCCTACACCAAAGAGCGTATTCAGTTTGGTAAACCGATTGCCGCCAACCAGGGCGTGCAGTGGATGCTGGTGGAGATGGCGACGCGTGTCGATTGCGCCCGCATGCTGGTCTATCGTGCAGCGGCGGCAAAAATGGCCGGGGAAGCGTACACCCTCGAGTCAGCGCAGGCGAAGCTCTACGCCGCCGAAACCGCCACCTACGTGACGCAAAAAGCGGTACAGCTTCATGGCGGCATGGGCTACACCAAATCGTATCCGGTCGAGCGCCTGATGCGTGAAGCCAAGCTAACGGAAATCTTTGAAGGCACCAGCGAGATCCAACGCATGGTGATTGCAAAGCATATTTTGGCCTGATGGTTTGATAGATAACGGAAGAGATATCAACGTATGAAATTAATCACATGCTGCAAAGTGGTTCGCGATGAACTGGATATTACCACGGGGCCTGGCCGCGAACTGATAACGGAAAACGCAGGCTTGAAGATCAGCCTCTACGACCTGAACGCCCTGGAAGCTGCCGTCGAGATCGCGCAGGGGCATCCGGACTCACAGATTACCGTGTTGAGCCTGGGTAACAAGGCCATGCTCGAAAACTCGAAGATCCGCAAAGATATTTTATCCCGTGGCGCCGATGCGCTGACCGTCATTGCGGATGACGGTTGTGATGTCCTTTATCCAACGGAATCCGCGGCATTGCTGGCGAACGCGGCGGAAAAAATAGGCTTTGACCTGCTGATTTGCGGCGAGGGTTCCGGGGACTTATATGCCCAGCAAACCGGCATGCAGATTGGCGAGCGTTTAAATCTGCCCTGCATTAACGCAGTCAGCAAGATTACCGTTAATGGTTCCAGCGTAATTATTGAACGTACCCTGGAGGATTCGGTGGAGGAGCTTGAGCTATCGTTGCCTGCCGTCATTTCAGTCAGCTCAGATATCAACGTTCCAAAACTTCCCTCGATGAAAGCCATTCTGGCGGCGAATAAAAAACCGGTAACTCAATGGGGGCTCAGTGATGTTGACGGCGCTCTGGCGCAGACCACCGCTGTGCGCGTCTCGGCGCAGGCGCCAGAGCAGGCAGAGCGATTGGGCATTATCGTCGAAGGCGATTCCGATGAGGCTATTGCGACGCTGGCGGGATACTTACGTCAGGCCCTTAACTAATTCATTTGAGCAAGGAAGTTTACTATGGCAACGCTATTACCTTCTGTATTTGTCTATGCCGATAATACCCAGCGGATGGCTGAACTGGTGGCGCTTGGCCGCCAATGGGGCCAGCGAGTTCATTTGCTTTTCATCGGCAGTGACGCGCAGGCGCAGGAGTGCCTGTCCCTGGGGGCGGATGTAATCCACCATTTTTCCGCGCAAGAGGGCGTTATCGTTGAAGATTACGCGCTCTCTTTCAGCCAGGTGATTCGCGACGCTAATTCCCAGGGCCTGGTTGTTTTCTCCGCGTCCAAACGCGGTAAAGCCATCGCGGCTCGTGTCGCCGCGCGTCTTGAGTGCGCTGCAATCAATGATGCATCCAGTGTAGAAATCGCCGAGGGCGCGATGATGGTTTCGCACCCGCTGTACGGTGGCCTCGCTCATGGTCGGGTTCAGCTTCGTTCCGCCTGGAATGTCATCACGCTGGGGGCCGGGCAGACGGCAGACGGCGCGGCAGCCAGTGTCACCGCAACGGTCGAACCAGCCGCCTTTATCGCGCCGCCGCATGCGATTAAATTCCTGTCACGCAAGCTTAAACCGGCAAGCCAGGTTGATCTCGGCAAAGCGAAGTGCGTGGTGGGGGTTGGCCGAGGCTTTGCCAAAGAAGAGGATCTTGCGCTGGCTCAGCAGCTTGCCGCGGTATTACATGCAGAAGTGGGCTGTTCGCGACCCATTGCCGAAGGTGAGGGGTGGATGGAGCAGGAGCGCTACGTTGGGGTTTCCGGCGTGGCGTTGGGTGCCGATGTTTATATTGCCGCCGGGATCTCCGGGCAGATCCAGCACATGGTTGGCGTCAATCGCGTGAAGACCATTGTGGCCGTCAACAAAGATAAAAACGCGCCGATATTCAGCGTGGCCGATTATGGCATCGTGGGCGACCTGTACAAGATCCTTCCCGAACTAAGCAAGAAAATGGCGGAGTAAAAACATGGCAGACGATGTGTTTGACGCCATTATTGTCGGCGGCGGCGTGGCAGGAGGCACCGCCGCCTACGTGCTGGCAAAGGCGGGATGTGAAGTGCTGGTAATTGAAAAAGGCAACTTCGCGGGGAGCAAAAATATGACCGGTGGGCGTTTATACGCCCACAGCCTTGAAGCCATCATGCCGGGCTTTGCCTGCGAAGCCCCGGTTGAACGGCAGGTTGTCAGGGAAAAAATCACTATGCTGACGGAGGATTCTGGCGTCACGCTGGATTACCAGCATCCGGGGCACTCTCTGGCGGAAGAGGCTTCCTGGACGGTGCTGCGTGCGACGTTCGATCCCTGGCTGATGGGCAAAGCGGAAGAGGTCGGCGCGCAGGTTATCACCGGCGTCCGAGTGGACGAACTTATCGTAAAAGAGGGAAAAATTTGCGGCGTGAAGGCGGGAGACGATGAGATTGAAGCCCGGGTGGTGATCCTTGCCGACGGCGTGAACTCATTGCTGGCGAAAAAAGCGGGGATCAAACAGCACATCAGCCCGCATACGGTGGCTGTCGGGGTAAAGGAACTGATTGAATTAACGCCCGCGCAGATGGAAGACCGCTTCGGCTGTGTCGGAACGCAGGGCACCGCATGGCTCTTCGCGGGGGCGCCGTCCTGTGGCCATATGGGCGGTGGTTTCCTTTACACCAACAAAACCACGGTGTCATTAGGCCTGGTGATGGGGCTGCATAATGCGGGTAAATTCACCCACAGCGTGCCGCAAATGCTGGAGAATTTTAAACATCACCCGGTTGTCGCGCCTTTGGTCGCGGGGGGAAAATTGCGGGAGTATTCCGCGCATATGGTGCCTGAAGGCGGGCTGAATATGGTTTCTGAGCTGGTGGGTGAGGGCGTGCTCATTACCGGCGATGCGGCAGGGCTATGCCTGAATATTGGCTACACCGTTCGCGGGATGGATCTGGCCATTGCGTCAGGCGAAGCGGCGGCAAAGGCGGTGATTGCCGCGAAAGAGCGGGGGAATTATAGCCGTCAGGGGCTGGCGCTATACAGCGATCTGCTGAATCGTAGTTTTGTTATGAACGATCTCAAACTCTACCGGAATATGCCGGACTTAATGGATAATCCGCGACTTTTTACTGAATATCCCGACATGATGGCCAATATGATGAAATCGGTGTTTACCGTTTCCGGTAGCCAACAGCCGCTGCGTAAGAAACTGTTCCCACATATTAAAAAACCGGGGTTGCTTAACTTATTGAAAGACGGTCTTAAAGGAGCGCGATCGCTATGAATAATGTGAACGTGGATATCAAACTTGGGGTGAACAAATTTTATATCGATGAAGGCAACCCGCATATTATTCTCAACGAAAAGATCAACCCCGATCTTTTTAAACAACTGATGATGGCGTGTCCGGCCGGGCTATATCGCCGTGATGATAAAGGCCAGTTTTTATTCGATTATGCAGGCTGCCTTGAATGTGGAACCTGCCGGGTTTTGTGTGGTGAATCGATTCTTTCAAAGTGGGAATATCCGGTGGGCTCGATGGGAGTAGAGTATCGTTTTGGTTAATGATTAGGCGCAGATTTTTCTCCGGTCACTTTTCAATAATGTGAGCAAGCTGGTCAAATTAATCGCGCAATAATCTTACACTAGCACCCTAATCCATACAGGGAGAAGGGGTAATGGATGGTATGGCTTCTATCCGTTGTCAGCACGAATATTTGGGCAAAAACATGGCTCTATTTCTTGCTGACAGTAACCGGCCTCAGCACAGTATTATCTTGCTTTTATTGGTTACAAAACCCTTTTCTCTGCTTTGCTTCAGTGTTCATCGGAGTATCATGCCGCAATAACCATGTAAAAAGTGTGGTATATGGTGCGCCTGTCGCGGCGTGAATAATTGTTGCGAAAGGTGCAGGGAAAGCCAGGTCTTCGCTACGGAATAACAATAAGATGACTGGAAATAATAGCCTCAACACTTCTCATGGCGTTAATCGCCGTGATTTTATGAAGCTTTGTGCAGCACTGGCCGCCACCATGGGGCTCAGTAGTAAAGCGGCCGCCGAGATGGCCGAATCTATCACTCGCCCACAGCGTCCACCGGTTATCTGGATTGGCGCGCAGGAGTGTACCGGCTGCACGGAATCTCTGCTCCGTGCAACGCATCCCACTGTGGAAAACCTCGTGCTGGAGACTATCTCTCTGGAGTATCACGAAGTCCTTTCCGCCGCCTTTGGCCATCAGGTTGAAGAGAACAAGCACAACGCGCTGGAAAAATACAAAGGTCAGTATGTGCTGGTGGTCGATGGCTCAATCCCATTGAAAGATAATGGGATTTACTGCATGGTCGCCGGTGAACCGATTATCGACCATATTCGCAAAGCGGCAGAAGGGGCTGCGGCGATTATTGCTATCGGCTCCTGCGCTGCCTGGGGCGGCGTGGCGGCGGCGGGCGTTAACCCGACCGGCGCGGTAGGGCTTCAGGAAGCCTTGCCGGGCAAAACGATCATCAACATTCCTGGCTGTCCGCCCAACCCGCACAACTTCCTTGCGACCGTCGCTCATATCATCACCTTTGGTAAACCGCCGAAGCTGGATGCTAAGAACCGCCCGACGTTTGCCTATGGTCGTCTGATTCACGAGCACTGCGAACGTCGTCCGCACTTTGATGCCGGGCGCTTTGCGAAAGAGTTCGGTGATGAAGGCCATCGTCAGGGGTGGTGTCTGTATCACCTGGGCTGCAAAGGGCCGGAAACTTACGGTAACTGTTCGACGCTGCAATTCTGCGAAGTCGGCGGCGTCTGGCCGGTTGCTATCGGTCATCCGTGCTATGGCTGTAACGAAGAGGGCGTCGGTTTTCACAAAGGCATTCATCAACTGGCGACGGTTGAAAACCAGACGCCGCGCGCGGAAAAACCGGATGTAAACCTGAAAGAAGGCGGCGAGATTTCAACTGGAGCCGTGGGTTTACTGGGCGGTGTGGTTGGCCTGGTCGCGGGCGTCAGCGTGATGGCCGTTCGTGAGCTGGGGCGTCAGCAGAAGAAAGATAACACTGACTCACGGGGAGAATAACCGTGAACAGAAGAAACTTTATCAAAGCCGCCTCGGGCGGCGCACTGCTGCTGGGGGCTGCGCCTTCCGTGGCTCATGCGGCGGAAAACCGTCCGCCGATTCCTGGTTCGTTGGGGATGTTATACGACTCAACACTTTGCGTCGGCTGCCAGGCCTGCGTGACCGAGTGCCAGAATATCAACTTCCCGGCGCGCAACCCGCAGGGCGAACAAACCTGGTCCAACAACGACAAACTGTCGCCCTATACCAATAACATCATTCAGGTGTGGCGTAGCGGAACGGGCGTTAACAAAGATAAAGAAGAGAACGGTTACGCCTACATCAAAAAGCAGTGTATGCACTGTGTAGACCCGAACTGTGTCTCCGTGTGCCCGGTTCAGGCGCTGAGAAAAGACCCGAAAACCGGCATTGTGCATTACAACAAAGATGTCTGCACCGGCTGCCGTTACTGCATGGTCGCCTGTCCCTATAACGTGCCGAAATACGATTACAACAACCCATTTGGTGCCATTCACAAATGTGAACTCTGTAACCAAAAGGGCGTTGAACGTTTAGATAAAGGCGGGTTGCCGGGCTGCGTCTCCGTTTGTCCGGCAGGTGCGGTGATTTTTGGCACCCGCGAAGATCTGATGGCTGAGGCGAAAAAACGTCTGGCTCTGAAACCGGGAAGCGAATACCTCTACCCACGTCAGACCCTGAAAACAGGGGATACCTACCTGCATACGGTGCCGCACTATCATCCACACCTATACGGTGAGAAAGAGGGCGGCGGAACGCAGGTGCTGGTGTTGACCGGTGTGCCTTATGAGAATCTGGGCTTGCCGAAGCTGGATGAGCTCTCTACCGGGGCGCGTTCTGAACACGTCCAACACACCGTTTATAAGGGCATGATGCTGCCGCTTGCTTTGCTCGCGGGATTAACCGTGCTGGTTCGCCGTAATACAAAAGGCAAACTTCACGATGGAGGAGACGATCATGAGTCATGATCCTAAACCGCTGGGCGGGAAAATCATCAGCAAGCCGATCATCATTTTTGCTCCGCTGGCTGTGCTGTGTCTGATCATGATCGTCAAACGTCTGATCTGGGGGTTGGGCTCCGTTTCCGATCTTAACGGTGGATACCCGTGGGGGATCTGGATCGCCTTCGATTTGTTGATCGGCACCGGCTTTGCCTGCGGCGGTTGGGCGCTGGCCTGGGCGGTGTATGTCTTCAACAAAGGGCGCTATCACCCGCTGGTGCGCCCGGCGCTGCTGGCCAGCCTCTTTGGCTATTCGCTCGGCGGCCTGTCGATCACTATCGACGTTGGGCGTTACTGGAACCTGCCGTATTTTTACATTCCGGGGCACTTTAACGTTAACTCGGTGCTGTTTGAAACCGCCGTCTGTATGACCATCTATATCGGCGTAATGGCGCTGGAGTTTGCCCCCGCGCTGCTGGAACGGATGGGCTGGAAGGTGCCGCTTAAGTTCCTCAATAAACTGATGTTCTTCATCATTGCGCTCGGCGCATTGCTGCCGACGATGCACCAGTCTTCCATGGGGTCATTGATGATCTCGGCGGGCTATAAAGTGCATCCGCTGTGGCAAAGCTACGAGATGCTGCCGCTCTTCTCGGTTCTGACCGCTTTCATCATGGGCTTCGCCATTGTGGTGTTTGAAGGTTCGCTGGTGCAGACCGGGCTACGGGGAAGAGGGCCGGATGAGAAATCGCTGTTTGTGAAGCTGATGAATACCGCCAGCGTGTTGCTTGCGCTGTTCCTGGTGCTGCGCGTCGGTGAGCTGGTTTATCGCCACAAACTGTCGTATGCCTTTGCGGGGGATTTCTACTCCTTCCTGTTCTGGCTGGAAGCGCTGCTGATGATCTTCCCGCTGGTGGTACTGCGTGTCGGAACGTTACGCAATGATTCGCGCATGCTTTACCTGTCCGCACTGAGCGCGCTGTTGGGCTGTGCGACCTGGCGTATCGCCTACTCGCTGGTGGCGTTCAACCCCGGTGGCGGCTACCACTACTTCCCGGCCTGGGAAGAGCTGCTGATTTCTATAGGTTTTGTGGCAATTGAGATTTGTGCATACATCCTGCTCATTCGTCTGTTGCCGATACTTCCCCCTTTAAAACAAAACGACAACAAGCGTCATGAGGCGAGCAAAGCATGAGCCAGAGAATTACGATTGACCCGGTAACCCGAATTGAAGGGCACCTGCGCATCGACTGCGAAATTGAAAATGGCGTGGTATCTAAAGCGTGGGCCTCTGGCACCATGTGGCGTGGGATGGAAGAGATTGTTAAAAATCGCGACCCGCGCGATGCGTGGATGATTGTGCAGCGTATCTGCGGTGTTTGCACCACCACGCATGCCATCGCATCCGTGCGTGCCGCAGAAAGCGCACTGAAGATTGATGTGCCGGTGAATGCGCAATACATCCGCAATATCATCCTGGCGGCGCATACGACCCATGACCACATCGTTCATTTTTATCAGCTTTCCGCGCTCGACTGGGTGGATATTACCTCCGCCCTGAAGGCCGACCCGGCAAAAGCCTCGGCGATGCTGACGGGCGTGTCAAGCTGGCCTCTGAACAGCGCGGAAGAGTTCACCAGGGTTCAGAATAAAATCAAAGATCTGGTTGCCAGCGGTCAGTTGGGGATTTTTGCCAACGGCTACTGGGGGCACCCGGCGATGAAACTGCCGCCGGAAGTGAACCTGATTGCGGTGGCGCACTATTTACAGGCGCTGGAGTGCCAGCGCGACGCGAACCGCGTGGTGGCACTGCTGGGCGGTAAATCACCGCACATTCAGAACCTTGCTGTTGGCGGGGTAGCGAACCCTATCAACCTTGATGGCCTGGGCGTGCTGAACCTTGAACGCCTGATGTATATCAAATCCTTTATCGACAAACTGAGCGATTTCGTTGAGCAGGTTTATAAAGTCGATACTGCGGTCATTGCGGCGTTTTATCCGGAGTGGCTGGAGCGTGGTCGCGGGGCGGTGAACTACCTGGCGACGCCGGAATTTCCGACCGATGGCAAAAACGGCAGTTTCCTCTTCCCGGGCGGCTATATCACCAACAGCGATCTGTCGACGTACCGTCCAATCAGTTCTCAGTCTGATGAGTTTCTGATCAAAGGGATTCAGGAGAGCGCAAAACACGCCTGGTATAAAGACGAATCGCCACAGGCGCCGTGGGAAGGCACCACCGTGCCGAACTACACCGGCTGGTCAGAAGACGGTAAATACTCCTGGGTGAAAGCGCCGACCTTCTACGGCAAAACCGTTGAAGTGGGGCCGCTGGCGAATATGCTGTGCAAACTGGCGGCAAAACGCGAAGCAACCCACGCGAAGCTCAATGAAATCATCGCCATTTATACCAAATTGACGGGCAAAACGCTGGGCGTTGAGCAACTGCACTCCACGCTCGGGCGTATCATCGGGCGCACCGTCCATTGCTGTGAATTACAGACTATTTTGCAGCATCAATACAGCGCGCTGATCGCCAATATTGGCAAGGGCGATCACACCACCTTTGTGAAACCGAATATCCCGGCAACCGGTGAGTTTAAAGGCGTCGGATTCCTCGAAGCGCCGCGCGGTATGCTGTCGCACTGGATGGTGATCAAAGACGGGATTATCAGCAACTATCAGGCGGTTGTGCCTTCCACCTGGAACTCAGGCCCGCGGAATTTCAATGACGAAGTCGGCCCGTATGAGCGTTCGCTGGTGGGGACACCGGTCGCCGATCCGGAAAAACCGCTGGAAGTGGTGCGCACTATTCACTCCTTCGACCCGTGCATGTCCTGCGCGGTGCATGTGGTGGACGCCGACGGCAACGATGTTGTCGCGGTGAAGGTGCTGTGATGCGGATTTTAGTCTTAGGCGTCGGCAATATTTTGCTCACCGATGAAGCTATCGGTGTGCGTATTGTGGAAGCCCTGGAGCAGCGCTATATCCTGCCTGATTACGTCGAGGTACTCGACGGTGGGACGGCAGGCATGGAATTACTGGGCGATATGGCTGACCGCGATCACCTGATTATCGCTGACGCTATCGTCTCGCGCAAAAACGCGCCGGGCACCATTATGGTGCTGCGAGATGATGAAGTTCCGGCGCTGTTTACCAACAAAATCTCTCCGCATCAGCTTGGGCTGGCCGACGTTCTGTCGGCCCTGCGCTTCACGGGGGAGTTTCCGAAAAAACTCACCCTGGTAGGCGTCATTCCTGAATCGCTGGAACCCCATATCGGTTTAACGCCAACCGTAGAGGCGATGATTACGCCAGCGCTGGAGCAGGTGCTGCTGGCGCTGCGCGAATCGGGCGTTGAAGTGGTTGCCCAGGAGGAAACGCATGCCTGAAGAGATCAGCGGTTTTTCAACGTCGCCGCAGTTATTGGTGCAGGCGGCTTTTGAAGAGGTGGCTTGCCGTTCGATGCATGATTTGGCGTTTCTCCACCCAACAATGCCGGTCTCCGTATCGGGCTTCACGCTATTTGAGGGGCAGTGGACGGGCTGTGTCATCACCCCGTGGATGCTGAGCGCGGTTATTTTCCCCGGCCCGGATCAGCGCTGGCCGCATCGCACCGTCAGTGAAAAACTGGGGCTGCAATTGCCTTACGGCACCATGACCTTCACCGTGGGCGAGCTGGAAGGGGTTTCGCAATATCTGTCATGCTCGCTGCTGTCGCCGCTGCCTAAAGCGCTTTCGGTGGAAGAGGGGCTTCGCCTGATGGAAGACTGTGCGCGAATGCTGCTTTCGCTGCCAGTGAGTAATCCGGATGCGCCGGATATGGCAAGCCGCCGCGCGTTGCTGTTTGGTCGCCGGAGCGTCGCGGATGCATGAGCTTTCGCTGTGTCAGAGCGCGGTGGATATCATCCAGCAGCAGGCCCGGCAGCACGGTGTCAACCGCGTGACGGGCGTATGGCTGGAGATCGGCGCGCTCTCCTGCGTGGAAGAGAGCGCCGTGCGTTTCAGCTTTGATATCGTCTGTCAGAATACCGTCGCACAGGGCTGCGAATTGCATATTGATTATCGCCCCGCGCAGGCCTGGTGCTGGGATTGCAGCCAGGCGGTTGCAATCACCCAGCATGACGCGCGTTGCCCGCAGTGCGAGGGGGCGAATTTGCGCGTCGATACGGGCGATTCATTGCGGGTAAAAAGTATTGAAGTGGAATAACCGGAGTTAATTATGTGTATTGGCGTACCAGGCCAGGTGCTGGCCGTGGGTGAGGATATTCACCAGCTTGCGCAGGTGGAAGTGTGCGGCGTGAAGCGGGATGTGAATATTGCGCTTATCTGCGAAGGCGACACCGCCGACCTCGTTGGGCAGTGGGTGCTGGTGCACGTGGGGTTTGCCATGAGCATTATTGATGAAGCCGAAGCGCAGGCGACGCTGGCCGCTCTACGGCAGATGGAGTATGACGAAACAGCGGTGTGAGGAATGGTTTAATTTCGTTGAACGGGCTCTGGACGCTATAATCCTGCTAAGTTGTAGCATTCCGCAAAAAGGGCAGTCACAGTGAAACGACTTATTATTGGAATATCCGGTGCCAGCGGCGCAATTTACGGTGTGCGCCTGCTTCAGGTTTTACGCGAAGTGCCTGATATTGAAACGCATCTGGTGATGAGCCAGGCTGCGCGGCAAACGCTGGCGCTGGAGACCTCCCTCTCTCTGCGTGATGTTCAGGCACTGGCGGATGTCGTTCATGATGCGCGCGATATTGCTGCCAGCATCTCATCGGGCTCTTTCAAAACCATGGGCATGGTGATTTTGCCGTGTTCGATGAAAACCCTCTCCGGCATTGTGAATAGCTACACCGATGGCCTGCTGACCCGCGCGGCGGATGTGGTGCTGAAGGAGCGTCGCCCGCTGGTACTCTGTGTACGGGAAACGCCGTTGCACCTTGGCCATCTGCGGTTAATGACCCAGGCGGCTGAGATTGGTGCGGTGATTATGCCGCCTGTCCCGGCATTTTATCATCGCCCACAGACCATTGACGATATTATAAATCAAACGGTTAACCGCGTTCTTGATCTCTTCAATATCGACCTGCCACAGGATCTCTTCACTCGCTGGCAAGGTTCCTGAGCCGCACCAATAGGGTGCCAGTTTGTTCTGTTCGCCCTGTTGCAGGGCGATTTTGTAACACCGATCAAATCCTCGATATTTAATCACGCATTTTGCGTTTTACTGCTGCGGATTATGTGTCTGAACTGCTATCTTCCTATTCTGTTACCATATTGCATCTTTTTATTAACAAATTTAACGTCAAAGTTAGCGTTGACGATAAAGATGGCATAAAAGCTGCACTACTGGTCTGCAACACACAACACAACCTATTAAATAGCAGCTCACTGCATCACGATTTTTAAAGGGGTATGTATGAAGAAGACGGTTCTGGCTCTCTCTTTACTGCTCGGTCTTGGCAGCGTTTCCAGCGCGTTTGCCGCGCTGCCGCAAAGTATCCGCATCGGCACCGACACCACCTATGCACCGTTCTCCTCGAAAGATGCCAAAGGCGATTTCATCGGCTTTGATATCGATTTGGGTAATGAAATGTGCAAACGCATGCAGGTGAAGTGTTCCTGGGTCGGCAGTGATTTTGATGCCCTGATCCCCTCTCTGAAAGCGAAGAAAATCGATGCGATTATCTCTTCTCTCTCTATCACCGAAAAACGTCAGCAGGAGATTGCGTTTTCCAACAAACTCTATGCGGCTGATTCCCGTCTGATCGCGGCGAAAGGTTCGCCGATCCAGCCCACTCTGGACTCTCTGAAGGGCAAACATGTTGGTGTTCTACAGGGATCTACGCAGGAAGCTTATGCCAATCAAAACTGGCGCAGCAAAGGCGTTGATGTCGTGGCTTATCAGAACCAGGATCTGATCTACTCCGATTTGGCGGCAGGGCGTCTGGACGCTGCATTGCAGGATGAAGTTGCAGCAAGCGAAGGTTTCCTGAAGCAGCCGGCAGGGAAAGATTTTGACTTCGCCGGGCCATCCGTGAAGGACAAAAAGTTCTTTGGCGACGGTACCGGTGTGGGCCTGCGTAAAGATGATACAGAGCTGAAAGAAGCGTTTGATAAAGCGCTGGCGGAACTCCGCGCGGATGGTACTTACGATAAAATGGCGAAAAAGTATTTTAACTTTAACGTCTACGGGGACTAATTTCCCGGATAAGCATCAATGCACCAGGCTGGTGCATTGATGCTGTCAATGCTATGTTTCTGTGCGCGGAGTGCACAAAAGAAGTGCAATCATGCATAAATACGCATTATAAGTGAGAAAAAAGCCAGCAGACAGGGCAGAATGCTTTGCCATTCCGGGCTGAAAAATGGCACGATAACTGCTCAGGAATTTTTGGACAAACCGCAGAAATCAAAGGCAGTCGAGGATAATTATGAAAAAGCTGGCGTTATCTTTTTCTCTGGTATTGGCGCTTTCTGGCGCTTCAACCGTTTTCGCAGCAATTCCGCAAAAAGTACGAATTGGCACTGACCCAACCTATGCACCATTTGAATCGAAAAATGCGAAGGGTGAATTGATTGGTTTTGATATCGATCTGGCAAAAGAGTTGTGTAAACGCATTCAAACACAATGTACCTTCGTTGAGAACCCGCTGGACGCACTGATCCCGTCGCTGAAAGCGAAGAAAATCGATGCCATTATGTCGTCCCTGTCGATCACTGAAAAACGTCAGCAGGAGATCGCGTTTACCGACAAACTGTATGCGGCTGATTCTCGTCTGGTCGTGAAAAAAGGTTCTCCGGTGACGCCGGAACTCGCCACGCTGAAAGGCAAGCGTGTCGGCGTGCTGCAGGGCACCACTCAGGAAACCTACGGCAATGAACACTGGGCGGCAAAAGGCGTTGAGATTGTCTCTTATCAGGGCCAGGACAACATCTACTCCGACCTGACCGCAGGCCGCATTGACGCTGCTTTCCAGGATGAAGTTGCGGCAAGCGAAGGTTTTCTGAAACAGCCGATTGGTAAAGATTACGCATTTGGTGGCCCGTCCATCAAAGATGAAAAACTGTTTGGCGTGGGTACCGGTATGGGCCTGCGCAAAGAAGACAACGAACTGCGTGAAGCGCTGAATAAAGCGTTTGCTGAAATGCGTGCTGACGGCACGTATGACAAGCTGGCGAAAAAGTACTTCGATTTTAACGTATACGGCGAATAACCTTCGCTGACCACCCGTCGCCCCGCCTCGGTAGGGGCGACGGTGATAATAAGACAGGACAGGCTGAATGCTTTACGGGTTTTCACAAGTCATTTTTCAGGGCGCGCTGGTGACGCTTGAGCTGGCATTAAGCTCAGTGGTGCTGGCGGTGCTTATCGGCCTGGTTGGGGCTGGCGCAAAGCTCTCCAATAATCGTTTAATGGCGCTGATTTTCGAAGGCTACACCACGCTTATCCGTGGGGTGCCGGATCTCGTGCTGATGCTGTTGATTTTCTATGGGTTGCAGATGGCGCTGAACGTGCTGACCGATTCGCTCGGTTTGAGCCAGTTCGACATCGACCCGATGATCGCCGGTATTATTACGCTTGGGTTTATCTACGGTGCCTATTTTACCGAGACCTTCCGCGGCGCATTTATGGCGGTGCCGAAGGGGCATATTGAGGCGGCGACGGCCTTTGGCTTTACCGGCGGGCAGACGTTCCGTCGCATTCTGTTCCCGGCGATGATGCGCTACGCGCTGCCGGGGATTGGCAACAACTGGCAGGTCATTTTGAAATCAACGGCGCTGGTGTCATTGCTTGGGCTGGAAGATGTGGTGAAAGCCACGCAACTCGCGGGTAAAAGCACCTGGGAGCCATTCTACTTCGCCATCGTTTGTGGCCTGATTTATCTTGTTTTTACAACCGTTTCCAATGGTGTGCTGTTCCTGCTCGAACGTCGCTACTCCGTGGGTGTGAAGAGGGCTGACCTGTGATCGAGATTATTCAGGAATACTGGAAATCCTTGCTGTGGACGGATGGCTATCGTTTTACCGGCGTCGCCATTACGCTCTGGCTGCTGATCTCTTCTGTGGTGATGGGCGGCATACTGGCGCTGTTTTTGGCGATTGCGCGCGTCTCCAGCAATAAATACATTAAGTTTCCGGTCTGGCTGTTTACCTATATTTTTCGTGGCACACCGCTGTATGTGCAATTGCTGGTGTTTTATTCCGGGATGTACACGCTGGAAATTGTGAAAGGAACGGAACTGCTGAACGCCTTTTTCCGCAGCGGCCTGAACTGTACGGTGCTGGCGCTAACGCTCAACACCTGCGCTTATACTACCGAGATTTTCGCGGGCGCGATCCGCGCGGTGCCGGCAGGCGAGATTGAAGCTGCTCGCGCCTACGGTTTCTCCTCCTTTAAGCTTTACCGCTGCATTATTTTGCCGTCGGCGCTGCGCATTGCGTTGCCTGCCTATAGCAATGAAGTCATTCTGATGCTGCACTCAACGGCACTGGCGTTTACTGCCACCGTGCCTGATCTATTGAAGATTGCCCGGGATATCAACTCTGCCACCTATCAGCCTTTCACGGCGTTCGGGATTGCGGCGGTGCTGTATTTGATTATCTCGTATGTGCTGATCTCTTTGTTCCGCAAGGCGGAAAAACGCTGGCTGCAGCATGTAAAACCTTCTTCTTCGCACTGAGAACACGATGCCTGAGAATAAATTAAACGTAATCGATCTGCATAAGCACTACGGCGAACACGAGGTGCTGAAAGGCGTGTCACTGAAGGCTGACGCCGGGGATGTGATCAGCATTATTGGCTCGTCCGGGTCGGGGAAGAGTACTTTTTTGCGTTGCATTAACTTCCTGGAAAAACCGAGTGAGGGCACGATTGTCGTCAGCGGTCAGAATATTGGGCTGGTGCGCGATAAAGACGGCCAACTTAAAGTCGCTGATAAAAACCAGTTACGGCTACTGCGTACCCGCCTGACGATGGTCTTCCAGCACTTTAACCTCTGGAGCCATATGACGGTGCTGGAGAACGTGATGGAAGCACCGATTCAGGTGCTGGGCCTGAGTAAGCAGGAAGCGCGCGAACGTGCGGAAAAATATCTGGCGAAGGTGGGGATTGACGCGCGCCAGCAGGCGAAATATCCGGTACATCTTTCCGGCGGTCAGCAGCAGCGCGTGTCCATCGCCCGTGCGCTGGCGATGGAGCCGGAAGTTTTGCTGTTTGATGAACCAACGTCCGCACTGGATCCTGAGCTGGTGGGCGAAGTCTTGCGCATCATGCAACAACTGGCAGAAGAGGGGAAAACCATGGTGGTGGTGACGCACGAAATGGGCTTTGCCCGTCACGTCTCGTCACACGTCATTTTCCTGCATCAGGGGAAAATCGAGGAGGAGGGCCACCCGGCGCAAATCTTTGATAACCCGCAAAGCCCGCGCTTGCAGCAGTTCCTTAAAGGTTCTCTGAAGTAATCTTTTCAGCCCGGCTCTCCGCCGGGCTATTCATGTGGGCGTTCCAGCCGATAGACCCAGTCGTCATAGTCGACACCATTAAGATGGTAAGCCTTTTCCAGCACCTGAATGCGGACAAAGCCCTGTTTCTCAAGCAGGCGTGAAGAGCCGTGATTATCGCCCAGCACCCAGGCATTAATGGCATTCACACCGAGTTCAGTAAACCCGTACTGGCAGATGGCGCTCAGGGCTTCGCGGGCATAGCCTTTCCCCTGTGCCCCCGGTAACAGCGCGTAGCCGACGTCTGCTTCGTGTGGGTTTTTACTGCTGATGCGCAGGCCAATATCACCGATTGGCTCACCGCTGAGGTCACGCAGAACGAAAACGCCACTATCGGTGCAGCGTGTCTCGAAAACTGTTCGCAGCGCCGCTTCACTCAAAACATCACCCATGTAACGCATCACCTGAGGATCCTGGCGGAGTCGCAGGAAAAAGGGCCAGTCAGATTCGTTGAAGGATGAGAGCAGCAGACGCGGCGTGGTGAGGGTAATCATATTCAATGCCATAACGGGTAAAGAGGCGATTACCTTAACACCTCAATGTGTGGGATTACAGGCTCTTGCGCGCATCAGGCAATGTCATCACTCTCACTTCCTTCAGGCTAAAAGATCCTCTAGCGCTCCATCGAGATCGTACCAGCGGAAGACAAAGCCGCTCTCTTCCAGCCGCTTTGGCAGGGCGCGTTGGCCACCCAGAACCAGTACCGACGATTCACCCATCAGCAGACGGATGGCCGTGGCGGGTACGCGAAGAATGGCCGGCCGTTTCAGCGCATGGCCAAGCGCGTGCGCAAACTGCTCATTATGAACGGGGTAGGGGGAAACCATATTAAAAGGCCCCCGCAGGGGTTTTTCCAGCAACCAGAGAATACCGTTAACCATATCGTCGATATGGATCCAGGCCAGATATTGCCTGCCGTTGCCAATTGGCCCACCGAGGCCCAGTTTAAACGGCGGGATCATTTTCCCCAGGATACCGCCTTGAGGCGCCAGTACCACACCGGTGCGCAGGAGGCAGACGCGGGTGCGATCGCTCTGCGCTGTGCAGGCTAACTGTTCCCACTTTGCGCAAAGTTTGTGGGTAAATTCGTTATGTGGCGGCTCCTCTTCCGTGACGACCACTTCGCCGAGATCGCCGTAATAACCCGCCGCAGAGCCTGAAATCAATACGTCAGGCGGCGTTTCACTGGCCTGAATCAGCGCGCTCAGTTTCTCCGTGATGCGCCACCGACTTTCACACAATCGTTGCTTTTGGGCATCAGTCCAGCGTTTGTCTGCAATCGGTTCGCCCGCCAGGTTAATCACCGCGTCGATACCTTCCAGGGAGCGTCGCTCCTCAAGACCCTTCCAGATCTCGACGCGCGTCCCGAAGTGCTGTCGGGCTTTCTCCGGGCTGCGAGTCACCACCGTCACCGTATGGCTCAGTTCCAGCAGGCGTGGGATCAAATGACGTCCAATCAGCCCGGTACCACCAGTAATCAGAATCTTCATGCCACCTCCATCAGGAAGCGCCTAACGTCGCCAGCTCATGGCAATGGAAACCGAGTCGGCATAACGCAGCGCGTGAAGTTTATCGACCTCTACTTCAGCATAAGTGACCCAGTGATGCTCACGTGCGATATCGAGCACATCCTGAGTTAATTTTTCCAGCAGTGAGAAACGGTTATTCTCAATATGGCGAATGATATTTTTGGTGATGGTGCGATAGTTCAGCGCATCGTTAATATCTTCGCTGCCGCGCGCTTTGTCTGCCGGGTAGTGAATTTCGATATTGATAACCACGTCCTGGCGGTTGGCTATCTCCTCTTCCTTGATACCGATAAAAGTGCGCAGGCGGAGATTTTTGATGCGGATAATAGCGTCTGGCTGAGACATTGCAGATTACTCCCTTTTATAGTTGTCCCAGCCATCATACACGAAAGCAATCGGCCACTTAATGGGGCTGCGCCTGCTGCATTGCCCGCGCTGTCGCTGGCCGCTGGCGGATGCGTTCAAACCAGTTTTGCACCGCAGGATAGGTCGCCAGGTCTATCCGCTGCCGCACGTGGGAGTTTATCCACGGCCAGCAGGCGATGTCGGCAATACTGTAGCGATCGCCCGCAATCCAGGGGGTATTTGCAAGGCGCTGATTCAAAACGCTATAAAGCCGCTGGGTTTCAACCTGGTATCGCTCAATCGCATAGGGGACGGGTTGCGGGGCGAAGTGGTTGAAGTGGTGATTTTGCCCGAGCATGGGGCCAAGGCCGCCTACCTGCCAAAAAAGCCACTGAAGCGTGGTGTGGCGCTCGCGCAGCTCGCTGCTCAATAACTTGCCGGACTTGTCTGCCAGATAAAGCAAAATGGCGCCTGACTCGAACAGACTGAATGGTGCGCCGCCGTCCTCCGGTTGATGGTCGACAATGGCCGGAATTTTGTTATTCGGCGAGATATCAAGAAATTGCGGTTTGAACTGTTCACCCTTGTTGATATCAACACGAATCAACCGGTAGGGGAGTTCAGCCTCTTCCAGAAAAAGCGTAATTTTGTGGCCATTCGGGGTGGGGGCATAGTAGAGGTCTATCATCATCTCTCCGCGTTGTGGCTTTGATGCAACAAAGTATAGGCCTTATACGGAGTCTCAGTGACAAGCGTGAGCAGAAGCGATATGTTGGATTATCGCCATCTGAAAGTGAGACATTATGAGTATGCCTGCTATTACCCTTTGGTCAGATTTCGATTTCTTTTCACCTTATGTCCTGTCTGTCTATGTGGCGCTCCAGGAAAAAAGCCTGCCGTTTACCCTGAAAACCGTGTCGCTGAACAATGGCGAACATCTTCAGTCGGGGTGGAAAGGCTATGACCAGACTCGCCGTGTGCCGCTGCTGGAAGTGGATGATTTTAAACTTAGCGAGTCATCCGCGATAACCGAATATCTCGATGAACGCTTTGCCCCGCCCCAGTGGGAACGGCTTTATCCGCATGACTTACAAAAACGCGCCCGCGCCCGGCAAATTCAGGCGTGGCTGCGCAGCGACCTGATGCCGATTCGTGAAGAGCGTTCGACGGATGTGGTCTTTGCTGGCGTGAAAAAACCGCCATTATCACGTGCAGGAGAGAAAAGCGCCGCTAAACTGTTTGACACGGCAAGTGCGTTACTTGCACACGGGCAGCAAAATTTGTTTGGTGAATGGTGCATTGCCGATACGGATTTGGCGCTGATGCTCAATCGCCTAGTGCTGAATGGCGATGACGTCCCGCAGCCGCTGGCCGACTACGCCGAATTTCAGTGGCAACGTTCATCCGTTCTGCGTTATGTAGCGCTATCGGCGAAACGCGCTGGCTGAAAATTCTGACGGAATCCATTATGATAGTACGGTTTTCATGTGTGGAGATTTGATAAATGAAGCTGATGTTTGCATCGGATATTCATGGTTCTCTGCCCGCGACTGAACGCGTATTGTCAATCTTTGCACAAAGCGGTGCCCGCTGGCTGGTTATCCTCGGTGATATCCTCTACCACGGGCCACGCAATGCACTGCCGCAAGGATATGCGCCCGCGCAGGTGGCAGAACGCCTCAATTCGCTGGCGAGCCAGATTATCGCCGTTCGCGGCAACTGCGACAGCGAAGTTGACCAAATGCTGTTGCACTTCCCCATCACCGCCCCCTGGCAGCAGGTCGTCACGGAAAATCAACGTCTGTTTCTTACGCACGGTCATCTTTTTGGCCCCGACAATCCGCCACCGCTGGCGGCTGGCGATGTGCTCGTTTCCGGGCATACACACCTTCCGGTTGCGGAGAAACGCGGCGAGATTTTTCTGTTTAACCCCGGCTCGGTCAGTATCCCTAAAGGTGGAAATGTGGCCAGTTACGGCATGCTGGATGGCGATAAACTGCAAGTTTTCGCACTCAATGATCAACAGGTTATTGCAGAGGTTATGATTAACCCGTAATTTACCCGACAAACATATATGCGCCGCAAGAGCGCTTCCTGGAGAAGGTTTTCTGATGGTCGAGCAGAATCATTTGGCAAGCACGGAATGGGTAGATATCGTCAACGAAGACAATGAGGTTATCGCACAGGCCAGCCGTGAACAGATGCGGGCTCAGTGTCTGCGTCATCGCGCCACTTACATCGTCGTTCATGATGGGATGGGCAAAATACTGGTGCAGCGTCGCACCGATACCAAAGATTACCAACCCGGCTTGCTGGACGCGACGGCAGGCGGCGTGGTGCAGTCTGATGAGCAAATGCTGGATTCTGCGCGCCGCGAAGCGGAAGAAGAGCTGGGTATTGCCGGTGTGCCGTTTGCCGACCACGGTCAGTTCTACTTTGAAGATAAGCACTGCCGCGTCTGGGGAAGCCTGTTTAGCTGTGTCTCGCACGGGCCCTTTGCGTTGCAGGAAGAAGAGGTCAGTGAAGTGTGCTGGCTAACGCCGGAAGAGATCACCGCGCGTTGTGATGAGTTCACCGCTGACTCGCTGAAAGCGCTGGCGCTGTGGATGAGCCGGAATGCGAAGAATGAGAACGTGCCTGCGGAAGAAACAGAGTAAAATTCTTGACTATGCCTCCAAATGCGGAGGCATTTTTATAAGATATACATTTTTTATTTTTGAGTATTATTATTAATGACAATATGAACGGTTAATTTTTTATTTTTGAAATGCATGGCAAGGACGATATTATGCTTTCTGCAATACAGTTATCACCAGAACAAACTTTCGACTTTCTACTAAATGTTGCGATTACCCGTCCCGTGTTCATTTGGGGGGCGCCTGGTATTGGCAAAAGTGCGTTGATAAATCGTTTCGCAGATGAAGTGGGTATGGAGTGTGTTTCTTTATTGGGGAGTCAGCTTGCTCCGGAAGACTTACTGGGTATTCCGAAAATAGAGGGGGAATGTTCGCGGTTTTACCCGCCCATGAATATCGTGCGCAAGGAGCCATTTGTCTTATTCCTTGATGAACTGAACGCGTCTTCACATGAAATTCAAAAGGCGTTTTATTCATTAATTCTGGAAAAAAGAGTTGGAGAGTATCGCTTACCCGAAGGGACCATTGTTATTGGTGCCGGAAATCGTGCAAAAGATTCGGCGATCGTCAAACCTATGCCATCTGCTCTGATTAACAGGATGGTGCATATTCATCTACGAGCCGATCACCGTCAGTGGCTGCACTGGGCCATTAACGAAGCTGGGATCCATCCCTGGGTCGTTGAATATATTCAACTTCGTCCCGATCAGCTTTGGAATGAACCGCCAAAACATGAAGAACCCTTTTCGACACCACGAAGCTGGCACATGCTTTCTGACGCATTGTGGTCTTTTGGTGAGAATATTCAAATTGAAATGCTGGAAGCGCTTATTTATGGCTTACTTTCGCCGGCTCATGCGGCGGGATTTAAAGGTTTTATCAAACAGATCCGCCAGAAACACACCGTTAATGCCATTTTAAAGGGTGACGCTTCGTGGCCTGAAGCTCCGGGCGACCGTGATATTCTCTATTTTATGGCCCAGTCTTTCCGCTCACATCTGCTTAAAGAGCTGCCAGATAATGAAAAGTCGATACGCAGCGAACAACGTCAACTGGCGATTAGTGCTAAAGATTGCCTGAAATCATTAGCACGTATTAGCGTGGAAATTGCGCAATCGGTAATGAGTGAAGATGATGAGGGTAAAAAACTCCCTACCTGGTTCTTACTGGAGGTTGCAAGGGATTTACCCAGATTAGCAGCGCGAGGGTAGGTTGATGAAGAAAACAAACCGGCGAAATCCGGCGCTTGAAGCCTGTCTGGCGGGTGTTGAGATTGTGAAATCTCATACATTGTTTTCCGCGATTTGGCCCAGAATTTCGTGCTCTATCGATCGTGACCTTCGCTATGTTTCATCGCAAGGCTGGGTCGTTGTAAGCAGCCAGGGGCATCTTTGGCTGAATGCCAAACGACATGCCACACCACAACAGTGGGCGCGAATGATTGCCCAAACGCTGGCTGCGCTTGGATTTGGGCTGATCACGCAACGCATGCCTGAAAGAACCTGGGCACTATCGGTTCTGCTGGCGATGACGCGTTTCTGTGAAGAGCTTAAAATTGGACCTTTACCGGAAGAGTTGCAGTCATTTCCTCTACCGGAGGAGTTAACCAGTGATGCCGAAGTGTTGTTTCGCCAGATTTGCGCAGATGGCTGTCATCCTTTACTCGAACAATGGTTCTCACGATTTTGTGGCGGAGAGGATCGCTTTTTCTATTGGTCGGAGACGCGCTATTTTTACCAGGGAGACGTTGACTGGAAGGCTCTATTGGCTGAAGGATTGTTGTCCAGTGTAAGCCAGGCATTGGAGCAGGTTGGCGGTTATCGTACAGCGCCTGGCGTTTCTAAAAAACTGACGCTGGCACAGCGCATTCGTCAACAAATTATGACCAGCTACCCGCTGCTGGGTGCGTTGGCTGCGGGCTTTGATATTGAGGAAGATATCCAAATCTGTCAGCAATATGATATTGCGATTGCGGCAATTAATGTTGCGACACGAACTATCTGGATCAATCCCTTATCTCACTTAACCCATAATGAAATGCTGTTTGTTTTTGCTCATGAATTGCTTCATGCCGGGCTTAATCATGCATCGCGTCGACGAGGAAGAGACCCTGAACTCTGGAACGTAGCCTGTGATTTTGCGATCAATGGCTGGCTCATAGAGATGCAAATAGGCGCAGCACCGACAATCGGGCTCTTACATGACACTAAATTTAGCGGATTTTCGGCAGAGGAAATTTACGATGATCTTGCACAAAATATGCGTCAGGCACGAAAGTTGATGACACTCAGAGGCCGTGCTGGTGGGGATCTTATCGGCGATGATGATGGGAACATCTTTGTTGATGCTGAAAGCTATTGTCGCCGAGCGCTTTATCAAGGTCTTGAACGTTGTTTGTATTCGCCGGGAAGAGGCGTTATACCGGCTGGATTGATTGAAGATATTCGTAGTCTTTCGCAACCGCCGGTTCCATGGGATGTCGCACTAGCGGAGTGGTTCGATGAAAGATTTCCGCCGCTTGAACCTCGTAGGGGGTGGGCACGACCTTCCAGGCGGCAGAGTACCACGCCTGAAATCCCAAGGCCTTCATTACACAAGCCATCAGAGGAGGAGCGTCGGACCAGAGTATTTGGTGTGATTCTGGATACCTCGGGATCGATGGATCCGCAATTACTGGGGAAAGCCTTGGGTGCAATAGCGAGCTATTCGCTTTCACGTGATGTTTTTGCCGTCAGATTCATATGCTGTGACGCCAAAGCCTACGATCGGGGATGGATTAGACCAGAAGAACTGCTGCATCATTTCACTCTTCAGGGGCGAGGGGGAACCATATTGCAGCCTGGTGTCGATTTGCTTAACCAGTTTGCTCGCAAAGGTGACTTTCCCTCTGGGGGACCAATACTCATCATTACCGATGGATATTGCGAAGAAAAGGTTACTGTTTCAATGGAGCATGCCTGGCTGTTACCGAAAGGACATCGGCTACCATTTGTACCGCGCAGTGATGTTTTTTTTCTGAGTTAACGTGTGGTAAAAGTAAAAAAATCCGCAGAAATTTCACTCTGCGGATTTTTTATGGCCACTCATAAATGAGCGGCCTTGCAAACGCGGCAGGCTAACTTAGCCCTGCTGAGACGACTGAATCGCGGTCAGAGCGATGGTATAGACGATATCGTCAACCAGCGCGCCACGGGACAGGTCGTTAACCGGTTTGCGCATACCCTGCAGCATCGGCCCGATGGAGATCAGGTCGGCAGAACGCTGTACCGCTTTGTAGGTGGTGTTACCGGTGTTCAGATCCGGGAAGATGAACACGGTAGCGCGACCCGCAACCGGAGAGTTCGGCGCTTTGGATTTCGCAACGTCAGCCATAACTGCAGCATCATATTGCAGCGGGCCGTCGATCATCAGGTCAGGACGTTTTTCCTGCGCCAGACGCGTCGCTTCACGTACTTTCTCAACATCACTACCTGCACCAGAGGTACCGGTGGAGTAGGAGAGCATCGCTACGCGCGGTTCGATACCGAAGGCAATCGCGGAGTCAGCGGACTGAATCGCGATTTCTGCCAGTTGTTCTGCGGTCGGATCCGGGTTGATTGCGCAGTCGCCGTAAACATAAACCTGTTCTGGCAGCAGCATGAAGAACACGGAAGAAACCAGCGAGCTGCCCGGTGCGGTTTTGATCAACTGCAGCGGTGGACGGATGGTGTTTGCAGTGGTGTGTACTGCACCTGAAACCAGACCGTCAACTTCGTCCTGCTCCAGCATCAGGGTGCCGAGAACAACGTTGTCTTCCAGTTGCTCACGGGCAACCGCTTCGGTCATCCCCTTGCTCTTACGCAGTTCGACCAGGCGAGCAACGTAGCTTTCACGTACCACTTCCGGGTCAACGATTTCGATGCCTGCGCCCAGTTCAACGCCCTGAGCCGCCGCAACGCGGTTGATTTCATCCGGGTTGCCCAACAGCACGCAGGTCGCGATACCGCGTTCTGCGCAGATAGCTGCGGCTTTAACGGTACGCGGTTCGTCACCTTCCGGCAGCACTACGCGTTTGCCCGCTTTGCGAGCCAGTTCGGTCAACTGATAGCGGAACGCTGGCGGAGACAGACGACGGCTGCGCTCAGAGGTCGCAGTCAGAGAGTCGATCCAGTCGCTGCTGATCTGGCTTGCTACGTATTCCTGAACTTTCTCGATACGCTCGTGATCGTCCACCGGAACTTCCAGGTTGAAGCTCTGCAGACTCAGGGAGGTCTGCCAGGTGTTGGTGTTGACGATAAATACCGGCAGGCCAGTCGCAAAAGCACGTTCGCACAGCTTGTTGATGCGCTCGTCCATTTCATAACCGCCAGTCAGCAGGATAGCGCCGATTTCAACGCCATTCATCGCGGCCAGGCATGCTGCAACCAGCACGTCAGGACGGTCAGCGGAAGTCACCAGCAGTGAGCCTGGACGGAAGTGTTCCAGCATGTGCGGGATGCTGCGCGCACAGAAGGTAACAGACTTCACGCGGCGGGTGTTGATGTCGCCTTCGTTGATGATGGTTGCGTTCAGGTGACGAGCCATGTCGATTGCGCGGGTTGCAATCAGATCGAAGCTCCACGGAATAGCGCCCAACACCGGCAGGGTGCTGTTTGCTTTCAGTTGTGCCGGATCGATTTTAACGATTTTCGCGCGGGAAGAGTCGTCAAAGATTTCGGACAGATCGGGACGAGTACGGCCCTGTTCATCAACCGGCGCATTCAGTTTGTTAACTATGTAGCCGGTGATGTTGGTGTTTTTCGCACCGCCAAAGCTGTTACGAGTCAGTTCGATACGTTCGTTGATCTGTTCCTGAGTGTCGGTGCCCTGAGAGGTCACGAAGACGATTTCCGCGTTCAGCGTTTTCGCGATTTCGTAGTTCAGAGACTGGGCAAACTGATGTTTGCGCGTCGGAACCAGGCCTTCAACCAGAACCACTTCCGCATCTTTGGTGTTCGCGTGGTAGTTGGCGATGATCTCTTCCATCAGCACATCTTTCTGATTGCTGGAAAGCAGAGACTCAACGTGGCTCATCTTCAGCGGCTCGGCGGCCGGCAGAGAAGAGTTAGCACGGACAATGCTGGTGGTCTGGTCAGGTGCATCGCCGCCGGCACGTGGCTGAGCGATAGGTTTGAAGACGCTCAGACGAACGCCTTTACGTTCCATAGCACGGATAACGCCCAGGCTGACGCTAGTCAGGCCGACGCTGGTTCCGGTTGGAATAAGCATAATAATACGGGACACGGTTTATCCTCTTTTGCTCGCTGTCGCCCATTCGGGCGGACACAAAACAGCACCGCCAGCATTGCTGGCGGTGTGGAATCAGGCGGTCAGACGGTTGGCGTCTTGCGCGATAACCAGCTCTTCGTTGGTTGGGATCACAACAGCAGGGCGGGTGCCTTCTTTGTTGATGAAGCCAGATTTACCAAAACGCGCGGCCAGGTTACGTTCGTGATCAACTTCGAAGCCCAGAACGCCCAGTTTACCCAGGGAGAGCTCGCGAACCATTGCGGCGTTTTCACCGATACCACCGGTGAAGACAACAGCGTCCAGACGACCATCCATCAGCGCAGTGTAAGAGCCGATGTATTTCGCCAGACGGTGGCAGTAAACGTCCATTGCACGTTTAGCGTCCGCTTTTTCCTGATAGTTGTCTTCAACATAACGGCAGTCGCTGGTGACTTCGGTCAGACCCAGCAGGCCAGACTCTTTGGTCAACATTTTGTTGATAGCGTCAACGCTCATGCCCAGGGTGTCGTGCAGGTGGAAGATGATAGCCGGGTCGATGTCGCCGGAGCGCGTACCCATAACCAGACCTTCCAGCGGCGTCAGACCCATAGAGGTGTCAACGCATTTGCCGTTACGGATGGCAGAAACAGAACCACCGTTGCCCAGGTGGCAGGTGATGATGTTCAGTTCTTCAACCGGCTTGTTCAGCATTTTTGCCGCTTCCTGAGTCACGAAGAAGTGGCTGGTGCCGTGCGCGCCGTAGCGACGAACGCCGTGCTCTTTGTACAGGCTGTACGGCAGGGCGTAAAGGTAAGACTCTTCCGGCATAGTCTGATGGAACGCGGTGTCGAACACAGCCACGTTTTTGTCTTTCAGATTTGGGAAGGATTTCAGCGCTTCGGCGATACCGATCAGGTGAGCCGGGTTGTGCAGCGGAGCAAAAGAGGCAGAGTCTTTGATGCCCTGAATAACGGATTCGTCGATAACAACGGAGCTGGTGTACTTCTCGCCACCGTGCACGATACGGTGACCAATCGCAGTCAGTTGTGCAGACAGTTCTGGTTTTTGTGCCAGAATAGTGTTAACGATAAAGTTCAGCGCTTCACTGTGAGCGGCGCCTGCACCTAAAGCCGCTTCTTGTTTGCTGCCGTCCATTTTCCATTTGATGCGTGCTTCAGGAAGGTGGAAACATTCGGCCAAACCAGAGAGGTACTCGTCACCGTTCAGTGCATCGATGATGGCAAATTTCAGTGAGGAGCTACCGCAGTTCAGAACCAGTACTAACTTACTCGACATGGAAGTACCTATTTATGATACGTGGCTAAAAAAACGTCAGGAGTCACAAAGCGTAGCGCAGGATGAGACTGACATTTATGATTAACATCATGCCTGAATCGATTTTGAGGCAGGATGGAAGAAATACATATTGATTCTAAGTCATTTTGCATATTTTTCAGCCAATGGCAGAATATGCGATAATTTGACGGACTGGACGAGATAGACTAGCCCTCATCTCAGGCTGGCACAGGATACCCGATCGTAGGGTTTATTCCAAAATGTTTTGAACGTTGTCATGCTCAGTTGTGGATTTGCACGATTTTTTTAATTTTTATATGTGAAGTTGAGGTAAGCCATGTCGACTCCCGAAAATAGCCCGGTCAGTTTTTTCAGTTTGTTCCGCCGGGGACAGCACTATTCTAAGACGTGGCCGCTGGATAAACGCCTCGCACCGGTCTTCATCGAAAACCGCGCGATTCGTATCACTCGCCACGCTATCCGCTTTATGCCGCCCGTTGCGGTTTTCACCCTGTGCTGGCAAATCGCCCTCGGCGGTCAGCTTGGCCCGGCGGTCGCCACCGCACTGTTTGCGCTAAGCCTGCCGATGCAGGGGCTTTGGTGGCTCGGCAAGCGCTCCGTCACGCCATTACCCCCGTCAACCTTACAATGGTTTTATGATGTGCGCGGTAAATTACAGGACGCCGGACAGGCTCTCGCGCCGGTCGAAGGAAAGCCTGATTACCAGGCTCTGGCTGACACGCTTAAGCGCGCCTTCAAACAACTGGATAAAACTTTCCTTGATGATTTGTAATTAGCCATCAAAAACGCATATAAAAGAAGGCACAACGTTTGTGTCTTTTTTTATGCTGCAAAGCGCAACAGGAGTCGAAAAAATGGAAATGACCCATGCTCAACGTCTGATTCTGTCTAATCAGTACAAGATGATGACTATGCTTGATCCCGACAACGCAGAACGTTATCGCCGTCTGCAGACGATTGTCGAGCGCGGTTTTGGTCTGCAAATGCGCGAACTGGATCGCGACTTCGGTGAGTTAAAAGAAGAGACCTGTCGCATTGTTATCGACATCATGGAGATGTACCACGCGCTGCACGTCTCGTGGGCCAATCTGAAGGATGCCGACACCATCGACGAACGCCGTGTCACCTTCCTCGGTTTCGATGCGGCGACAGAAGCCCGCTTCCTGAGCTATGTGCGCTTTATGGTGAATGTGGAAGGTCGCTACACCCACTTTGACGCGGGGACGCACGGCTTTAACGCGCAGACGCCGATGTGGGAGAAATATCAGCGCATGCTTAACGTGTGGCACTCTTGCCCGCGCCAGTATCACCTGAGCAGCAACGAAATTAATCAAATTATTAATGCCTGATGGAGGTGCCTGTGCAGTGTAAAGGTTTTCTGTTTGATCTCGATGGTACGCTGGTGGATTCCCTGCCGGTGGTAGAACGTTCCTGGTGTAGCTGGGGCGATCGCTTCGGTATTTCTCATGATGAAATCCTCGGTTTTATCCACGGCAAACAGGCGATCACTTCGCTGCGCCACTTTATGCCCGGGCAATCTGAAGAGTCGATCCAGGCCGAATTTACTCGCCTTGAACAGATTGAAGCCAGCGATACGGATGGCGTTCGGGCGCTGCCTGGGGCGATAACGTTGCTTGAGACGCTCAACGCGCAAAATATCCCCTGGGCTATCGTGACTTCGGGCTCTGTTCCTGTTGCCCATGCGCGCCACAAGGCCGCTGGTCTGCCGATGCCGGAAGTGTTTGTTACCGCAGAGCGCGTTAAGCGTGGTAAGCCGGAACCGGATGCCTATCTGCTGGGGGCCGAACTGTTGGGCCTGGCGGCAAAAGAGTGCACCGTAGTAGAGGATGCTGAAGCGGGTGTGCTTTCCGGCCTGGCGGCTGGATGTCATGTTATTGCGGTGAATGTTCCTGCCGGCGCATCACGTCTTGATGAAGCCGATTACGTTTTGACCACGCTTGAGTCGCTTGATGTCGCTAAACAGCCTGATGGCATCGTGGACGTCGCATTAAAAGCATAAACTTATGATTTAGCCCCGTATCATAGGGGCTAATTTCTGCCATCATATCAATACTTATCACTTATCTTTCTGACAAGGATGTGTTGTGAACGGTGAATTGATTTGGGTGCTCTCACTGCTGGCGATTGCGGTGGTGCTTTTCGCAATGGGCAAAGTGCGCATGGATGCAATCGCACTGCTGGTCATTGTGGCCTTTGTACTGAGCGGTACCCTAACGTTAAGTGAAGCCTTCTCGGGTTTTAGCGACCCCAACGTTATTCTGATTGCTGCCCTTTTTATTATCGGCGATGGCCTGGTGCGCACGGGCGTTGCCACCAATATGGGGGCGTGGCTGGTTAAGGTTGCGGGCAGCAGCGAAACCAAAATGCTGGTCTATCTTATGCTGACCGTGGCTGGACTCGGTGCGTTTATGAGTTCTACCGGCGTGGTCGCTATCTTTATTCCTGTGGTGCTCAGCGTCTCTCTGCGCATGAATATCTCACCGTCGCGCCTGATGATGCCGCTCAGCTTTGCCGGGCTTATCAGCGGTATGATGACGCTGGTGGCGACCCCGCCAAACCTGGTGGTCAACAGTGAACTTCTCCGCGAAGGGTTGCACGGTTTTGGCTTTTTCAGCGTCACGCCGATAGGCCTCGTGGTGCTGTTGCTCGGCATCGTCTATATGTTGCTGATGCGCTTTATGTTCAAAGGTGATGATCCCTCAGCCTCTCGCGATGGCGGCAAACGCAGTTCGTTTCGCGATCTAATTAAAGCTTATCGCCTGACGGGGCGCGCGCGTCGTCTGGCTATCCGCCCCGGTTCGCCCATGATTGGCCAACGCCTTGATGACCTGAAATTGCGTGAACGTTATGGTGCGAACGTTATCGGCGTTGAGCGCTGGCGTCGTTTCCGTCGGGTGATTGTCAACGTCAACGGGGTCTCTGAATTTCGCGCCCGCGACGTGCTGCTGATTGATATGTCGGCGGCGGATGTCGATCTGCGCGAGTTTTGCGCCGAGCAGATGCTTGAGCCAATGGTGCTGCGTGGGGAATATTTTGCCGATCAGGCGCTCGATGTGGGGATGGCGGAAGTGTCATTGATCCCGGACTCTGAGCTACTGGGTAAAACGGTGCGCGAAATTGCGTTCCGTACCCGCTACGGTCTGAACGTCGTGGGGATGAAACGCAACGGCGAGGCGCTGGATGGTTCGGTTGTGGACGAGCAGCTCGAGCTTGGCGATATCATTCTGGTTGTCGGTAACTGGAAGCTAATCAACCAGTTGGCGCAGAAAGGGCGCGATTTTGTGGTGCTCAATCTGCCGGTGGAGGTGAGCGATGCTTCCCCTGCGCACAGCCAGGCGCCACACGCGATTTTCTGCCTGGTACTGATGGTTGCGCTGATGCTGACCGATGAGATACCAAACCCGATTGCGGCGATCATCGCCTGCCTTTTAATGGGGAAATTTCGCTGCATTGATGCGCAAAGTGCCTATAAATCGATTCACTGGCCAAGCATTATTTTGATTGTCGGGATGATGCCGTTTGCGCTGGCGTTACAGAAAACCGGTGGCGTGGATCTGGTGGTGAAAGGGCTGATGGATATCGGCGGCGGGCAGGGGCCTTACCTGATGCTGGGTTGTTTGTTCGTCATGTGCGCCACCATTGGGTTGTTTATTTCCAACACGGCGACGGCGGTGTTAATGGCGCCGATTGCGCTGGCGACGGCAAAATCGATGGGCGTGTCGCCTTATCCCTTCGCGATGGTGGTGGCGATGGCTGCATCGGCGGCCTTCATGACGCCGGTTTCGTCACCGGTGAACACGCTGGTGTTGGGGCCAGGAAAATACAGTTTCAGTGATTTTGTGAAGATTGGTGTACCGTTCACCATTCTGGTGATGATAGTCAGTGTACTGCTGATCCCGATGCTGTTCCCGTTCTGAGCCGTGGTGATTGCCGGGTAAGCGTTTACGCTATCCGGCAATCACCGCTTGCATCAAAGCGGCGAGTCGGTGCTTATCTCATCCAGTGACAAATGAAAGCTCGGCACAAACACATCCATAAAGTAATCCATCTCTTCACTGCGGCGTTCAGAGAGCGTTTTCTCCAGACGGCCCTTTGCCAGTAAAAACTCGTTATTTCCGGCGGACAACTCTTCCAGGCACTTCAGATAAGCGCACAGCGCGTCGGCCTGCTTGACCAGCGATTTCTCTTCCTCGCTGTACTGATGCTCATCGATCAATGGCGCAAAAATATCCTGTAGCTCTTCTGGCACCATTTCGACCAGTTTCTGCTGGGCAATCTTTTCGATGGCCTTATATTCCTGGGCGATCTGTGAGTTGAAGTATTTCACTGGGGTCGGTAGATCACCGGTAAGCACTTCAGACGCATCGTGATACATCGCCAGTAGCGCAATGCGCTCGGCGTTAACTTTCCCGCCAAATTTACGGTTTTTGATGGCAGCCAGCGCGTGGGCAACCATCGCCACCTGCAAACTGTGTTCAGAGACGTTTTCCGTGCGCACGTTACGCATCAGCGGCCAGCGGTTGATTAATTTCAGGCGGGAGAGGTGGGCAAAAAAATGACTCTGATTCATAACAACCCTTACTCGGTAACATCAGTAAGGGTCATTGTGCGCAGAGATGACTGCCGGATGCAAATCCGGCCAGTGTTTTACGCCTGACGGTAGCCCGACAGGAAACGGCCAAAGCGGGTGATCGACATTTCCAGATCGTCAAGGCGCGGCAGAGTGACGATTCGCACGTGATCCGGCCACGGCCAGTTGAATGCGGTACCCTGAACCAGCAGTACTTTCTCCTGCAGCAGGAAATCGAGCACCATTTTCTGATCGTCGTGGATGTTGAAGCGTTTCGCATCAATTTTCGGGAACATATAGAGCGCGCCGTCAGGCTTAACGCAGGAAACGCCAGGGATCTCGTTGATGAGCTCCCACGCGCGGTTGCGTTGCTCATACAGGCGACCGCCCGGGACGATAAATTCGCTGATACTCTGATAGCCGCCGAGCGCTGTCTGGATAGCGTGTTGTGCCGGAACGTTCGCGCACAAACGCATGGAAGCCAGCATTTCCAGCCCCTCAATATACCCTTTAGCGTGTTTTTTCGGCCCGTTAAGTACCATCCAGCCCTGGCGGAAGCCCGCGACGCGGTAGGTTTTTGACAGGCCGTTAAACGTCACGGTCAGTAAATCAGGCGCCAGTGCAGCGATAGAGTGGTGCTGGGCGTGATCGTAGAGGATCTTATCGTAGATTTCGTCGGCAAAGATAATCAGATTATGTTCGCGGGCGATCTCAACGATCTCCTGCAGCAGCTCTTTTGAGTAAACCGCGCCGGTTGGGTTATTTGGGTTAATAATCACGATTCCGCGCGTGCGTGGGGTGATTTTGGCGCGGATATCGTCGAGATCGGGGAACCAGCCTGCGGATTCGTCACACAGATAATGCACCGCTTTGCCGCTGGAAAGCGACACGGCCGCCGTCCACAGCGGGTAGTCTGGTGCGGGAACCAGCATTTCATCACCGCTATTCAGCAGTGCCTGCATTGCCTGCACAATGAGTTCAGATACGCCATTGCCGATATAAATATCTTCTACCGTCACGTCACGCATACCGCGCGCCTGGTAGTGCTGCATGATGGCTTTGCGGGCAGAGTAGAGCCCTTTGGAATCGCAATAACCTTGCGCTGTTGGCAGGTTGCGGATCACATCAACCAGAATTTCATCCGGCGCGTCAAACCCGAAAGGAGCCGGGTTGCCGATGTTGAGTTTCAGAACTTTGTTGCCTTCTTCCTCAAGGCGTTTGGCCTCTTTCAGAACCGGGCCACGGATGTCATAACAGACGTTGTCTAACTTACTGGATTTTTCGATGGGGGACATGAACCTTAACCTTTTTCGCTGTTATCGCCACTCCCTGCCATGGAAGTCAGCCCGGAATAATGTACTCCCCATTACCGGGGTTTTGAAGGGTCAACAGGAGAAGATTTTGTCCTTTTTAAGGTTTTAGTGCATTGTTTTTCTCTATGGATTCGCGATGTGAATGATTGTATGTTTTGTTAATCCACGTCTTTGTGGTTCCTTATGTTGATCTTGTATGGATTTGTGGTTGTTTTGTCTAATTAAAAACCAAACAGTTAAAGCAGGCGTAAAAAGTGCCGTGATATACTTTAGCAATGCTTTAGTAATATTAATTGTGAATGAAAACATAAAACGTAGTCATCATGGCTAATACATTTCTCTGTAAATTCAGTGTTAATCATTGTTAATGAACGTCTGAGGGCTACATTAATGTTTTATTTTAAATTGCAAAGTAATCATTAAGAATTGTTAGTTTTATTAAAGCATTCTGATTTTAATGGGGTTTTTGTTTTGAGATCTTACTTATTAATACTTATAAATATAATGGTTTTGGGTTAGGATATTGATGTTAACGCAGAGTTTCATTCAACAAACAGGTTGATGATTATCGCTATAAACATGACAACACACTGTAATTAAACAGTTTTTAAACGTTTGTTCCATTCCGGTATTATTGGCGTATCAGCGTTATATTGATTCGTTATCTGTCCGGTTTTTTTGCACGAGCTCACAGAATGGTACTGAGAAAAATAGTCTCACGCCTGATGAAAAACACTTAATCGCAGAGGGGACTGTCACCCGATGGGAGGCAGACAATTTTAATGTAATATCGCTTCGTCAGGCAGTTTTTCGGTTGTTTCATACCGAGGAATGAGCTTTTAAAAGGATTGGCCTGATTTTAGAGCGCAGCATCAATAAGGCAGGTTCGCTTTAGCGGCCTGTGCGAGTGAATAATATGATAAATGCAAATCGTCCGATACTGAATCTCGACCTCGATCTGCTGAGAACCTTTGTTGCGGTCGCTGATTTAAGCACTTTTGCCGCAGCAGCAGCAGCCGTCTGTCGTACCCAATCCGCCGTTAGTCAGCAAATGCAACGGCTTGAACAACTTGTTGGCAAAGAACTTTTTGCCCGCCATGGCCGTAACAAGCTGTTGACCGAGCACGGCATCCAGCTTTTGGGCTATGCGCGGAAAATACTGCGCTTTAATGATGAAGCCTGTACTTCGCTGATGTTCAGTACCCTACAAGGGCAGTTGACCATTGGTTCATCTGATGAATCTGCCGATACCATCCTGCCGTTTTTATTAAACCGTATTAGCTCCGCCTGGCCGAAGCTTGGGCTGGATGTGCGGGTGAAACGACACGCGGACATGGCCGACATGCTCCACAAAAATGAAGTTGATATGGTACTCACCACGCACCGTATTGACGCTTTTCATTCTACGGTGTTGCGCACCTCGCCAACGCTCTGGTATTGCGCCGCAGAGTTCGCCCTACGTCCGGGGGAGCCGGTTCCGCTGGTTCTTCTCGACGACCCAAGCCCCTTCCGCGATATGATCATCTCGACGCTGGATGCCGCAAAGGTGCCATGGCGTCTGGCGTATGTGGCGTCCACGCCATCTGCGGTGCGGGCGGCAGTCAAAGCGGGGTTGGGCGTAACCGCGCGCCCGGTAGAGATGATGAGCCCAGAACTGCGCGTACTTGGACGAGCAGATAAGATGCCAGTGTTGCCAGACACTGAATATTTACTAAGCTGTAATACGCAGAACCCCAATGAATTAATGCTAATGATCTTCCAGTCGGTAGAGACCAGTATCACGCCCTGGGCGCAAAGCACTGTCTATACCCTCGAAGGAGGAGATAATTCCCCTGGTGAGGATGAGGTCATTGAGTAACATTCTTGCAGAAAACTGGTAACAAATTGTAAGTGCAAAAAAGAGCCACTGGCCTGTAAAAATGTGCCAGTGGCTTTTTTTTCATCTGTGCTTAAGTATTTTGCAATTACTACCGATTACTATTGTTAATACTATCAGTGCATTATTAGGGGAGTTGTTGATCAATCGGGTAATAGTGATCCACTTTTAACATATCCTGCTAATGTTAAAAAAACGGTTTTTTTGTTGCTGTTTTTTGGGTCGAATTAACAGAACCGTGTTGTAGATCAAGAAAATACTCCTCCAGGGGGGGAGGAATCGTGTGAAATTCCTGTCAAAATAGAAGGGTAATTAGTGTTATTGCACGAAAACGGACACGATTCACCAGCACTCAATCCGGAGGGTGACATGATTCGAAATGTCTCAAAGGGCACGTAATGTTAATGAAATGGAATTGATGTAAATTAATGTGATGAAACCTTTGTTAAAGTTGACAAAAGGTTATCGAAAGGAGTAAAAAACCTCAAATTTTTTCGGTCTATGCTCTGCTTCTGGCCGTTTTGCTGGTTTTTTAATCCTCCCCATGAATCGATGTAGCGTTCATATCTGCCAGTAAGAGCAGAGCCTTAAACGCCACTTATTTGGTAAAGCTTTGCGTATGTCAACATCCACTGAAATCATCGCTCATCATTGGGCTTTCGCTATTTTCCTGATCATCGCCATCGGCCTGTGCTGCCTGATGCTCATCGGCGGCTGGTATCTTGGCGGCCGCGCGCGCGCAAGAAGCAAAAACACGCCGTTCGAATCGGGGATCGACTCTGTAGGTACCGCACGCCTGCGTATGTCTGCGAAGTTCTATCTGGTCGCCATGTTCTTCGTCATCTTTGACGTGGAAGCGCTCTACCTCTTCGCCTGGTCAACCTCTATCCGCGAAAGTGGCTGGGTAGGGTTTGTCGAAGCCGCAATTTTCATTTTGGTGCTACTGGCTGGTCTGGTTTACCTCGTTCGTGTTGGCGCACTTGACTGGACGCCTGCGCGTTCTCGCCGCACCCTGGTTAACTCCGATACTGACAGCGTCACTAACCGTAATACGCAGTAAAAGCGAGGCAATAAGATGGATTATACGCTCACCCGCATAGATCCTAACGGTGAGAACGACCGTTATCCCCTGCAAAAACAAGAGATTGTTACCGATCCCCTGGAGCAGGAAGTTAACAAAAGCGTGTACATGGGCAAGCTTGAACACGCGATGCACGATATGGTCAACTGGGGTCGCAAAAACTCAATCTGGCCTTACAACTTTGGTCTCTCTTGCTGCTACGTTGAGATGGTGACGTCATTCACGGCTGTGCATGACGTGGCGCGTTTTGGTGCGGAAGTTCTGCGTGCTTCCCCGCGTCAGGCTGACCTGATGGTGGTAGCGGGAACCTGCTTTACCAAGATGGCCCCGGTTATTCAGCGCCTGTACGAACAGATGCTGGAGCCGAAGTGGGTTATCTCCATGGGGGCCTGCGCCAACTCCGGCGGCATGTACGATATTTACTCTGTCGTGCAGGGCGTCGATAAGTTTATCCCGGTTGATGTTTACATCCCAGGCTGCCCGCCGCGTCCGGAGGCCTATATGCAGGCGCTGATGCTGCTGCAGGAGTCTATCGGTAAAGAGCGCCGCCCGCTGTCGTGGGTGGTGGGCGACCAGGGCGTTTATCGCGCCAACATGCAGTCGGAACGCGAGCGTAAACGCGGCGAACGAATTGCAGTGACGAATCTGCGCACGCCTGACGAGATTTAATTTGCGCCTGCGGGCGGGATAAAAACTTCGCAAATCAATCTACTACAACGCGAAGCCCTGTCAGCAGTCACCACGGACCTTTTGCAATGGTGAACAATATGACCGATTTAACCGCGCATGACGCAGCCGTTTGGCTTACCCGCGATCACCTTGATGATCCGGTCATCATGGAGCTGCGCAACCGTTTTGGGCCGGATGCTTTTACCGTTCAGGCGACCCGCACCGGGGTTCCCGTCGTTTGGGTCAAGCGCGAACAACTGCTGGAAGTCGGCGACTTCCTGAAGAAACTGCCTAAGCCTTACGTCATGCTGTTTGATTTACACGGCATGGACGAACGTCTTCGCACGCACCGCCAGGGTTTGCCCGCGGCGGATTTTTCCGTTTTCTATCACCTGATCTCCATTGAACGTAATAGCGATATTATGCTCAAGGTGGCCTTGTCTGAAAACGACCTCAACGTGCCGACCTTCACCAAGCTTTTCCCGAACGCCAACTGGTATGAGCGTGAAACCTGGGAGATGTTTGGCATTACTTTCAATGGCCACCCGAATCTGCGTCGCATCATGATGCCGAATACCTGGGAAGGCCACCCGCTGCGTAAAGATTATCCGGCGCGCGCTACCGAATTTGATCCGTTTGAACTGACCAAAGCCAAACAGGATCTGGAGATGGAAGCGCTGACCTTCAAACCGGAAGAGTGGGGGATGAAGCGCGGGACTGAAAACGAGGACTTTATGTTCCTCAACCTCGGCCCGAACCACCCGTCTGCGCACGGTGCATTCCGTATTATCCTGCAGCTTGATGGCGAAGAGATCGTCGACTGCGTGCCGGACGTGGGCTACCACCACCGTGGCGCGGAGAAAATGGGTGAGCGCCAGTCCTGGCACAGCTACATTCCGTATACCGACCGTATCGAGTACCTTGGTGGTTGCGTCAACGAAATGCCATACGTACTGGCCGTTGAAAAACTGGCGGGGATCACTGTACCGGAGAGGGTTAACGTTATTCGCGTGATGCTCTCCGAACTGTTCCGCATCAACAGCCACCTGCTCTATATCTCTACGTTTATTCAGGACGTCGGCGCGATGACGCCGGTATTCTTTGCCTTTACCGATCGTCAGAAAATCTACGATCTGGTGGAAGCGATTACCGGTTTCCGTATGCACCCGGCTTGGTTCCGCATCGGCGGCGTAGCGCACGACCTGCCGAAAGGCTGGGATCGCCTGCTGCGCGAGTTCCTGGAGTGGATGCCGAAGCGTCTCGACTCTTACGAGAAAGCTGCGCTGCGTAACACCATCCTGATTGGCCGCTCTAAAGGCGTTGCTGCCTATACCGCGAAAGAAGCGCTGGAGTGGGGCACCACCGGTGCTGGCCTGCGCGCGACCGGTATCGGCTTCGACGTGCGTAAATGGCGTCCGTATTCTGGCTATGAAAACTTTGACTTCGAAATCCCGACCGGCGGTGGCGTTTCTGACTGCTACACCCGCGTGATGCTGAAAGTGGAAGAGCTGCGCCAGAGCCTGCGTATTCTTCAGCAGTGCCTCGACAACATGCCGGAAGGCCCGTTCAAAGCGGATCACCCGCTGACCACGCCGCCACCGAAAGAGCGCACGCTGCAACATATCGAAACCCTGATCACCCACTTCCTGCAGGTTTCCTGGGGCCCGGTCATGCCGGCGCAGGAGTCGTTCCAGATGGTGGAAGCGACCAAGGGTATTAACAGTTACTACCTGACCAGCGACGGCAGCACCATGAGCTACCGCACCCGTATCCGCACGCCGAGCTATGCGCACCTGCAGCAGATCCCGTCGGCTATTCGTGGCAGCCTGGTATCAGACCTTATCGTCTATCTGGGTAGTATCGATTTTGTTATGTCAGACGTGGACCGCTAATTATGCACGAGAATCAACAACCACAAACCGAGGCTTTTGAGCTGAGTGCGGCAGAGCGTGAAGCGATTGAGCACGAGAAGCACCATTACGAAGACCCGCGTGCGGCGTCCATCGAAGCGCTGAAAATCGTTCAGAAACAGCGCGGCTGGGTGCCGGACGGCGCAATCCACGCGATCGCCGATGTGCTGGGTATTCCGGCAAGCGACGTCGAGGGCGTGGCAACGTTCTACAGCCAGATCTTCCGCCAGCCGGTAGGCCGCCACGTGATCCGCTACTGCGACAGCGTGGTGTGTCACATCACCGGTTATCAGGGGATCCAGGCGGCGCTGGAGCAAAAGCTCAACATCAAACCGGGGCAGACGACTTTTGACGGTCGCTTTACGCTGCTGCCGACCTGCTGCCTGGGGAACTGCGATAAAGGGCCGAACATGATGATTGATGAGGATACTCACAGCCATCTGACGCCGGAAGCCATTCCTGAACTACTGGAGCGGTATAAATGAAAAACGTTATCCGTACTCCCGAAACGCATCCGCTGACCTGGCGTCTGCGTGATGACAAACAGCCCGTGTGGCTGGACGAATACCGTAGCAAAAACGGCTATGAAGGCGCGCGTAAAGCGCTGCTGGGGCTCTCCCCGGATGAAATCGTCAATCAGGTGAAAGACGCCGGCCTGAAGGGGCGCGGCGGCGCAGGCTTTTCCACTGGCCTGAAGTGGAGCCTGATGCCGAAAGACGAATCCATGAATATCCGTTACCTGCTGTGTAACGCCGATGAAATGGAGCCGGGCACCTACAAAGACCGTCTGCTGATGGAGCAACTGCCGCACCTGCTGGTGGAAGGCATGCTCATTTCTGCATTTGCGCTGAAAGCGTATCGCGGCTACATCTTCCTGCGTGGTGAATACGTTGAAGCGGCGGTGCATCTGCGTCGTGCGATTGCTGAAGCAACCGAAGCGGGTCTGCTTGGCAAAAACATCATGGGCACCGGGTTTGATTTCGAGCTGTTTGTGCACACCGGGGCAGGGCGTTACATCTGCGGTGAAGAAACGGCGCTGATCAACTCGCTGGAAGGGCGTCGTGCCAACCCGCGTTCCAAGCCGCCGTTCCCGGCGACCTCTGGCGCGTGGGGCAAACCGACCTGCGTTAACAACGTGGAAACCCTGTGCAACGTTCCCGCGATTCTCGCCAACGGCGTGGAGTGGTACCAGAACATCTCTACAAGCAAAGATGCGGGTACCAAGCTGATGGGCTTCTCCGGTCGGGTGAAAAATCCGGGCCTGTGGGAACTGCCGTTCGGCACCACCGCGCGTGAAATCCTCGAAGATTACGCGGGCGGCATGCGTGATGGCCTGAAATTCAAAGCCTGGCAGCCAGGCGGCGCGGGGACTGACTTCCTTACCGAAGCGCACCTCGACCTGCCAATGGAGTTCGAAAGCATTGGTAAAGCAGGCAGCCGTCTGGGTACGGCGCTGGCGATGGCCGTCGACCATGAAATTGGCATGGTAGGCCTGGTGCGTAACCTGGAAGAGTTCTTCGCCCGTGAGTCCTGCGGCTGGTGTACGCCATGCCGTGATGGCCTGCCGTGGAGCGTGAAAATTCTGCGCGCGCTGGAGCGTGGCGAAGGTCAACCGGGCGATATCGAGACACTTGAGCAACTGTGTCGATTCCTGGGCCCGGGTAAAACATTCTGTGCGCACGCACCTGGCGCGGTAGAGCCGTTACAGAGCGCGATTAAATACTTCCGCGAAGAATTTGAAGCGGGCATCAAGCAGCAGTTCAGCAATACCCATGCGATCCATGGGATTCAGCCGAACCTGCTTAAGACGCGCTGGTAAGAGACCCTTACCCCTCACCCTAACCCTCTCCCCAAAGGGGAGAGGGGATGAGCCGGAACCGCTTTTCTCCCTCTCCCCTTTGGGGAGAGGGGCGGGGTGAGGGGAATGATTTCGATTAACGCTCAGTCCCTGACTGGGCCAACTGGAAGCATGCTAATGGCTACAATTCATGTAGACGGCAAAGAATATGAGGTCAACGGGGCGGACAACCTGCTACAGGCGTGTCTCTCCCTCGGCCTTGATATTCCGTACTTTTGCTGGCATCCGGCGCTGGGCAGCGTCGGCGCTTGCCGCCAGTGTGCGGTGAAGCAATACCAAAACGCGGAAGACACGCGTGGCCGCCTGGTGATGTCGTGTATGACACCGGCCACCGATGGCACCTTTATCTCTATTGATGACGACGAAGCGAAGCAGTTCCGTGAAAGCGTGGTCGAGTGGTTGATGACCAACCACCCGCACGACTGTCCGGTCTGTGAAGAGGGCGGGAACTGCCACCTTCAGGATATGACCGTGATGACCGGCCACAGCTTCCGTCGCTACCGTTTCACTAAACGTACCCACCGCAATCAGGATCTGGGGCCGTTCATCTCGCACGAAATGAACCGCTGCATCGCCTGCTATCGCTGTGTGCGTTACTACAAAGATTATGCGGACGGCACCGACCTGGGCGTGTATGGCGCGCACGACAACGTCTACTTCGGTCGCCCGGAAGACGGTACGCTTGAGAGCGAGTTCTCCGGCAACCTGGTGGAAATTTGCCCGACCGGCGTATTCACCGACAAAACGCACTCCGAGCGTTACAACCGTAAATGGGATATGCAGTTTGCGCCGAGCATCTGCCAGCAATGTTCGATTGGCTGTAACACCAGCCCGGGCGAGCGCTACGGCGAACTGCGTCGTATCGAAAACCGTTACAACGGTACCGTAAACCACTACTTCCTCTGCGACCGTGGTCGTTTTGGCTATGGCTACGTGAACCTGAAAGACCGTCCACGTCAGCCGCTGCAACTGCGCGGCAGCGACGTCATCACCCTCAACGCCGAGCAGGCGATGCAGGGCGCGGCGGATATTCTGCGTCAGTCGAAGAAAGTGATTGGTATCGGCTCCCCGCGCGCCAGCGTGGAAAGCAACTTCGCGCTGCGTGAACTGGTGGGTGCGGAAAACTTCTATACCGGCATCGCGAAAGCGGAGCAGGAACGTTTGCAACTGGCGCTGAAAGTGCTGCGTGACGGCGGTGTGCATACGCCTGCGCTGCGTGAAATTGAGTCTTACGATGCGGTGCTGATTCTGGGCGAAGATATTACCCAGACCGGCGCACGCGTGGCGCTCTCTGTTCGTCAGGCGGTGAAAGGTAAAGCACGCGAAATGGCGGCGGCGCAGAAAGTGGCCGACTGGCAGATTGCGGCAATCCTCAACATCGGCCAGCGCGCGAAGCACCCGCTGTTTGTCACCAACGTCGATAACACCCGTCTGGATGACATTGCGGCGTGGACGTATCGCGCACCGGTTGAAGATCAGGCGCGCTTCGGTTTTGCCATTGCTCATGCCCTGGATAACAGCGCGCCGGCAGTAGACGGTATCGATCGCGACCTGCAGAACAAAATTGACGTCGTGGTTCAGGCACTGGCTGGCGCGAAGAAACCGCTGATTATTTCCGGTACCAACGCCGGAAGCGCGGACGTCATTCAGGCGGCAGCAAACGTCGCGAAAGCGCTGAAAACGCGTGGTTCTGATGTTGGCATCACCATGGTTGCCCGCGCGGTGAACAGCATGGGCCTCGGCATGATTGGCGGCGGCTCTCTTGATGACGCACTGAACGAGCTGGAAAGCGGCGCGGCAGATGCGGTTATCGTGCTGGAAAACGACCTGCACCGTCACGCTTCCGCCAGCCGTGTGGATGCCGCGCTCTCTAAAGCGCCGCTGGTGATGGTGATTGACCATCAACGCACGGCGATTATGGACAAAGCGCACCTGGTGCTGCCAGCGGCGAGCTTTGCCGAAAGCGACGGTACGGTTATCAACAACGAAGGCCGCGCACAGCGCTTCTTCCAGGTTTATGACCCGGCCTATTACGACAGCAGCACCGTGATGCTGGAAAGCTGGCGCTGGCTGCACTCCCTGCACAGCACCGTGCAGAGCCGTGAAGTGGACTGGACGCAGCTTGACCATGTGATTGACGCGGTTGTCGAAAAACTGCCGCAACTGGCAGGCATCAAAGATGCTGCGCCGGACGCGACCTTCCGCATTCGCGGCCAGAAACTGGCGCGTGAACCGCACCGTTACAGTGGCCGTACCGCGATGCGCGCCAACATCAGCGTGCACGAACCACGTCAGCCGCAGGATAAAGACACCATGTTCGCCTTCTCGATGGAAGGGAACAACCAGCCAGGCGCGCCGCGCTCGCAAATTCCGTTTGCATGGGCACCGGGCTGGAACTCCCCGCAGGCATGGAACAAGTTCCAGGCCGAGGTGGGTGGTCATCTGCGTCACGGCGATCCGGGTGTGCGTCTGATTGAAGCGTCTGAAAGCGGTCTCGATTACTTCACCACCGTTCCGGCAAGCTTCCAGGCGGAAGAGGGTAAATGGCGTATCGCGCCGTACTACCATCTGTTCGGTAGTGACGAGATGTCACAACGTTCTCCGGTCTTCCAGACGCGTATGCCGCAACCGTATATCGCCCTTAACCCGGCGGATGCGGCGAAACTTGGCGTTAACGCGGGCGCGAAAATCGCCTTCGGCTATGACGGTCAAACCGTCACGCTGCCGCTGGTGATTTCCGAAGGTCTGACGGCAGGGCAGGTTGGCTTACCGATGGGGTTACCTGGCATCGCTCCGGTGCTGGCAGGTGGACGTCTTGAAAATCTGCAGGAGGCACAGCAATGAGTTGGTTAACACCGGATCTGATTGAGATCCTGCTCACTATTCTCAAGGCGGTGGTCATCCTGCTGGTGGTTGTCACCTGCGGCGCGTTCATGAGCTTTGGCGAACGTCGTCTGCTCGGTCTGTTCCAGAACCGTTACGGGCCGAACCGCGTAGGCTGGGGCGGCTCGCTCCAGTTAGTGGCGGACATGATCAAGATGTTCTTTAAAGAAGACTGGATCCCGAAATTCTCGGATCGCGTCATCTTTACTCTGGCGCCGATGATCGCCTTCACCTCGCTGCTGCTGGCCTTTGCGATTGTGCCGGTGAGCCCGACGTGGGTGGTGGCTGACCTGAACATTGGTATTCTGTTCTTCCTGATGATGGCGGGGCTGGCGGTTTACGCCGTTCTGTTCGCAGGCTGGTCGAGCAACAACAAATACTCGCTGCTGGGCGCGATGCGCGCATCTGCCCAGACGCTGAGCTATGAAGTGTTCCTCGGGCTCTCCCTGATGGGCGTGGTGGCGCAGGCCGGTTCATTCAACATGACCGACATCGTCAACAACCAGGCCGACATCTGGAACGTGATCCCGCAGTTCTTTGGGTTTGTTACCTTCGCTATCGCGGGCGTGGCGGTGTGTCACCGTCACCCGTTCGACCAACCCGAAGCCGAGCAGGAACTGGCCGATGGTTACCACATTGAATATTCCGGTATGAAATTCGGTCTGTTCTTCGTGGGGGAATACATCGGTATCGTGACCATTTCGGCCATGATGGTGACGCTGTTCTTCGGTGGCTGGCAAGGCCCGTTCTTACCGCCGTTCATCTGGTTCGCGATCAAAACCGCGTTCTTCATGATGATGTTCATTTTGATTCGCGCTTCATTACCGCGTCCGCGTTATGACCAGGTAATGTCCTTCGGCTGGAAAATTTGCCTGCCGCTGACGCTCATCAACTTGCTGGTAACGGCGGCTGTCATTCTCTGGCAGCAGCCATAAGGGGCGAATAGACCATGACCTTAAAAGAATTATTGGTAGGTTTCGGCACCCAGGTACGCAGTATCTGGATGATCGGCCTGCATGCGTTCGCCAAACGCGAAACGCAAATGTACCCGGAAGAGCCGGTTTATCTGCCGCCGCGCTATCGTGGCCGTATCGTGCTGACGCGCGACCCGGACGGCGAAGAGCGCTGTGTGGCCTGTAACCTGTGTGCGGTAGCCTGCCCGGTAGGCTGTATCTCACTGCAGAAAGCAGAAACCAAAGATGGCCGCTGGTATCCGGAGTTTTTCCGCATCAACTTCTCACGCTGTATTTTTTGCGGCCTGTGCGAAGAAGCGTGCCCGACCACGGCGATTCAGTTAACCCCGGACTTCGAACTGGGCGAATACAAACGTCAGGATCTGGTATACGAGAAAGAGGATCTGCTGATTTCCGGCCCGGGCAAATACCCGGAATATAACTTCTACCGGATGGCGGGTATGGCAATCGACGGCAAAGATAAAGGCGAAGCAGAGAACGAAGCCAAGCCTATCGACGTCAAGAGCCTGTTACCTTAAGGAGAGGGGCAATGGAATTCGCTTTTTATATCTGTGGCCTTATCGCCATCCTCGCGACGTTGCGGGTTATTACGCACACTAATCCGGTACACGCCTTGCTGTACCTGATTATTTCGCTGCTGGCGATTGCGGGTGTGTTCTTCTCGCTGGGCGCGTACTTCGCCGGGGCGCTGGAGATCATCGTTTACGCCGGAGCCATCATGGTGTTGTTCGTGTTTGTGGTGATGATGCTGAACCTCGGTGGGGCAGAGATTGCCCAGGAACGCGAGTGGCTGAAGCCGCAAATCTGGATTGGCCCGGCCATTCTTTCCGCTGTTCTGCTGGCGGTAATGGTGTACGCCATCCTGGGCGTCAATGACCAGGGCATCGATGGCAACCCAATCAGCGCGAAAGAAGTTGGTATCGCGCTGTTTGGCCCGTACGTTCTGGCGGTTGAACTGGCCTCCATGCTGCTGCTGGCGGGCCTGGTTGTTGCCTTCCACATTGGCCGTGAAGACCGTCCGGGCGAGCTTATCAGCAACCGTCCGAACGACAGCGCGAAAAGAAAACCGGAGGAGCACGCATGATCCCCTTAACACATGGACTGATCCTCGCCGCGATCCTCTTCGTTCTCGGTCTGACCGGTCTGGTTATCCGCCGCAACCTGCTGTTTATGCTGATTGGGCTGGAAATCATGATTAACGCCTCGGCGCTGGCCTTTGTGGTCGCCGGGAGCTACTGGGGCCAGACCGATGGTCAGGTGATGTATATCCTCGCCATCAGCCTTGCGGCTGCGGAAGCGAGTATTGGCCTGGCGCTGCTGCTGCAGCTCCATCGTCGCCGCCAGAACCTGAACATCGATTCAGTAAGTGAGTTGCGCGGATGAATATGCTTGCCTTAACCATTATTTTGCCATTGATTGGCTTTGTTCTGCTGGCCTTCTCCCGTGGCCGCTGGTCGGAGAATCTCTCGGCTACCGTGGGCGTGGGCTCAATTGGCCTCGCTGCGCTGGTGACTGCGATTGTCGGCGTTGATTTCTTTAACAACGGCAAACAGGTGCTCAGCGTTCCGCTGTGGACATGGATGTCAGTGGGCGATTTCAATATCGGTTTCAACCTCGTGCTGGACGGCCTGTCGCTGACCATGCTCTCGGTAGTGACCGGCGTTGGCTTCCTGATCCACATGTTCGCCTCCTGGTACATGCGCGGTGAAGAGGGTTACTCCCGCTTCTTCGCCTACACCAACCTGTTTATTGCCAGCATGGTGGTTCTGGTGCTGGCCGATAACCTGCTGCTGATGTACCTCGGCTGGGAAGGCGTGGGCCTGTGCTCCTATCTGCTGATCGGTTTCTACTACACCGATCCGAAGAATGGCGCAGCGGCGATGAAAGCGTTTGTCGTGACCCGCGTGGGTGACGTCTTCCTCGCCTTCGCACTGTTTATTCTCTACAACGAACTGGGCACCCTGAACTTCCGCGAAATGGTGGAACTGGCGCCGGCGCACTTCGAGGCGGGCAATAACATGCTCACCTGGGCGACGCTGATGCTGCTGGGTGGCGCGGTCGGTAAATCGGCACAGTTGCCGTTGCAGACATGGCTTGCCGATGCGATGGCGGGCCCGACGCCTGTCTCCGCGCTGATCCACGCCGCAACGATGGTGACTGCCGGTGTCTACCTGATTGCCCGTACCCACGGTCTGTTCCTGATGACCCCGGAAATTCTGCATCTGGTGGGTATCGTGGGTGCGGTCACGCTGGTGCTGGCAGGTTTTGCCGCGCTGGTGCAAACCGACATCAAACGCGTACTCGCCTACTCCACCATGAGCCAGATTGGCTACATGTTCCTGGCGCTGGGCGTTCAGGCGTGGGATGCGGCGATTTTCCACCTGATGACCCACGCCTTCTTTAAAGCGCTGCTGTTCCTGGCGTCCGGCTCGGTTATCCTGGCCTGCCACCACGAACAGAACATCTTTAAGATGGGCGGCCTGCGTAAATCCATTCCGCTGGTGTACGCCTGCTTCCTGATTGGTGGTGCCGCGCTCTCCGCGCTGCCGCTGATCACCGCAGGCTTCTTTAGTAAGGATGAGATTCTGGCGGGTGCGATGGCGAACGGTCATGTCAACCTGATGGTGGCGGGCCTGGTCGGTGCGTTCATGACCTCGCTGTACACTTTCCGTATGATTTTCATTGTCTTCCACGGAAAAGAACAAATTCACGCTCACGCAGGGAAGGGGATCACCCACCACCTGCCGTTGATTGTGCTGATGATCCTCTCCACCTTTGTTGGCGCGCTGATTGTTCCGCCGCTGCAGGGTGTGCTGCCGGATACCACCGAGCTTGAGCATGGCGCGGTGATGACCCTGGAAATCACCTCCGGCGTGGTGGCGATTGCGGGCATCCTGATTGCCGCATGGCTGTGGCTGGGCAAACGTACTCTGGTGACGTCGATTGCCAACAGCGGCCCTGGCCGTCTGCTGGGCACCTGGTGGTACAACGCCTGGGGCTTCGACTGGCTCTATGACAAAGTGTTCGTTAAACCGTTCCTGGGGATTGCGTGGCTGCTCAAGCGAGACCCGATGAACGCGATGATGAACATTCCGGCAATCCTTTCTCGCTTTGCGGGCAAAGGGCTGGTGTTGAGCGAGAACGGTTATCTGCGCTGGTATGTGGCCTCCATGAGCATCGGCGCAGTGGTTGTGCTGGCGCTGCTGATGGTACTGCGTTGAGTTTGATTGTTATGTGAGTGTCGGATGGCGGCTGCGCTTATCCGACCTCCACCGACAATCAGAAGTGAAAATCAGGTCCTGTAGAGGACTTTAACAAGGAATATAGATCGCCATGTTATTACCCTGGCTAATACTGATTCCCTTTATCGGCGGCTTCCTGTGCTGGCAGACTGAACGCTTTGGCGTGAAGATGCCGCGCTGGATCGCGCTGATTACCATGGGATTGACGCTCGCGCTTGGCCTGCAACTGTGGCTGCAAGGCGGTTACTCACTGACGCAATCCACCGGTCTGCCGCAGTGGCAGTCTGAATTTATCCTGCCGTGGATCCCACGCTTCGGTATTACCATCCATCTGGCCATCGACGGACTGTCGCTGCTGATGGTGGTGCTGACCGGCCTGCTGGGTGTGCTGGCGGTACTCTGCTCGTGGAATGAAATTCAGAAATATCAGGGCTTCTTCCACCTCAACCTGATGTGGATCCTGGGCGGCGTGATTGGCGTGTTCCTCGCCATCGACATGTTCCTGTTCTTCTTCTTCTGGGAGATGATGCTGGTACCGATGTACTTCCTGATCGCACTGTGGGGCCATAAGGCGTCCGACGGTAAAACGCGTATCACGGCGGCGACCAAATTCTTCATCTATACCCAGGCGAGTGGTCTGGTGATGTTGATTGCCATTCTGGCGCTGGTGTTTGTTCACCATAATGCGACCGGTGTCTGGACATTCAACTACGAAGACCTGCTGAAAACCCCGATGTCCCACGGCGTGGAATACCTGCTGATGCTGGGCTTCTTCATCGCCTTCGCGGTGAAAATGCCGGTGGTGCCGCTGCACGGCTGGCTGCCGGATGCGCACTCCCAGGCGCCGACCGCAGGTTCCGTTGACCTGGCAGGGATTTTGCTGAAAACCGCGGCCTATGGTTTGCTGCGTTTCTCGCTGCCGCTGTTCCCGAACGCCTCTGCCGAGTTTGCGCCAATCGCCATGTGGCTGGGCGTGATTGGTATCTTCTACGGCGCGTGGATGGCTTTCACTCAATACGATATCAAGCGTCTGATTGCGTACACCTCCGTTTCCCACATGGGCTTCGTGCTGATTGCTATCTACACCGGCAGCCAGCTTGCATACCAGGGCGCAGTGATTCAGATGATTGCTCACGGTCTGTCGGCAGCGGGTCTCTTCATCCTGTGCGGCCAGCTTTACGAGCGTCTGCATACGCGCGACATGCGTATGATGGGCGGCCTGTGGAGCAAAATTAAGTGGCTGCCAGCCTGCTCCCTGTTCTTCGCTGTGGCGACGCTGGGTATGCCGGGCACCGGGAACTTCGTCGGTGAATTTATGATCCTGTTCGGCAGCTTCCATGTGGTGCCGCTGATCACCGTCATTTCGACATTCGGTCTGGTCTTCGCTTCCGTTTACTCGCTGGCGATGCTGCACCGCGCTTACTTCGGTAAAGCGAAGAGTGAAATCGCGGCCAAAGAGCTGCCAGGGATGTCGCTGCGTGAACTGTTCATCATTCTTCTGCTGGTCGTGCTGCTGGTTCTGCTGGGCTTCTATCCTCAGCCGATTCTGGACACGTCACACTCTGCGATGGGCAACATTCAGCAGTGGTTTGTTAATTCTGTTTCAACTACAAGGCCGTAATTCGCCATGACAATAACTCCACAACAACTGATCGCGCTGTTACCGCTGCTGATCGTCGGCTTGACGGTGGTGGTTGTGATGCTCTCCATTGCGTGGCGACGCAATCACTTCCTCAACGCCACGCTTGCGGTTATCGGGCTTAACGCGGCGCTGGTTTCGCTCTGGTTTGTCGGCCAGGCGGGCGCCATGGATGTGACGCCGCTGATGCGCGTCGACGGCTACGCCATGCTCTACACCGGTATGGTGCTGCTGGCGAGCCTCGCGACCTGTACGTTTGCTTACCCATGGCTGGAAGGCTATCCGGACAACAAAGAAGAGTTCTACCTGCTGGTGCTGATTGCCGCGTTGGGTGGCATTCTGCTGGCGAACGCCAATCACCTGGCGGCGCTGTTCCTGGGTATTGAACTGATCTCGCTGCCGCTGTTCGGTTTGATTGGCTACGCTTTCCGTCAGAAACGTTCGCTGGAAGCGAGTATCAAGTACACCATATTGTCTGCCGCAGCATCGTCTTTCCTGCTGTTCGGTATGGCGCTGGTTTACGCCAACTCCGGCAACCTGTCGTTCGTCGCGCTCGGTAAGAGCCTGGCGGACAACATGCTGCATGAACCGCTGCTGCTGGCGGGTCTGGGCATGATGATTGTTGGCCTTGGCTTTAAACTCTCGCTGGTGCCGTTCCACCTGTGGACGCCAGACGTCTACCAGGGCGCGCCAGCCCCGGTTTCCACCTTCCTGGCGACGGCGAGCAAAATCGCTATCTTCGGTGTGGTGATGCGCCTGTTCCTCTACGCGCCAGTAGGCGACAGCGAAGCGGTACGCGTGGTGCTGGGCCTGATTGCCTTTGCCTCCATCATCTTTGGTAACCTGATGGCCCTGAGTCAGACCAACATCAAACGTCTGCTCGGCTACTCGTCTATCTCTCACCTCGGTTATCTGCTGGTGGCGCTGATCGCGCTGCAAAGCGGCGAAATGTCGATGGAAGCGGTGGGCGTCTATCTGGCCGGTTATCTGTTCAGCAGCCTCGGCGCGTTTGGCGTAGTGAGCCTGATGTCCAGCCCGTATCGTGGCCCGGACGCGGAATCTCTCTTCTCCTACCGTGGCCTGTTCTGGCATCGCCCGATCCTCTCTGCGGTGATGACGGTGATGATGCTGTCGCTGGCGGGTATCCCGATGACGCTGGGCTTTATCGGTAAGTTCTACGTGCTGGCCGTCGGTGTGCAGACTCACCTGTGGTGGCTGGTCGGCGCCGTGGTCGTTGGTTCGGCAATCGGCCTCTACTACTACCTGCGTGTGGCGGTAAGCCTGTATCTGAGCGCGCCGGAGCAACTGAACCGCGATGCGCCGTCGAACTGGCAGTACAGCGCGGGCGGTATCGTGGTGCTGGTTTCCGCACTGCTGGTACTGGTGCTGGGCGTCTGGCCGCAGCCGCTGATCGACCTGGTGCAGATGGCGATGCCGCTGATGTAAGGCTGAGTGCTGATGTGAAAAAACCGCCGATTTCGGCGGTTTTTTTATGCATGGAACTGCGAGGGATTACGCAGAAAAGAGCGCATGATGATTACAGATGTGACGGTGAGTGTAGTATGTATTCATGGAGAGTGATTCAGGGACTGAACAATGGAACAACGATACCGAATTGAGAGTGTAACGCTTAGGGACACCGGCGTTTTCGAGCACACCCATATTGAATTTCCCGGGAAGCGTCGTACCGGGCACGAAGCGAAAAAAGCGGAAATTCATATTTTTACCGGGCCAAATGGATGCGGCAAAAGCACCATGCTGTATGCGCTTGCTGGCATTTTTAGTCACGGGTCACCGAATCTTTCACCTCTTCATCAGCGATTCCGCAGCCGTAAGGCATCCGTTGCGTGTCGTTTCTGTGAAGAGCGTGCTGTTATCTCTGCCGGGAACGAACGTGCTACGCGAAAAACAGCGATGGCTGGTGACGAACAAAGCCTGCTTACGTCTTACAGGATCCTTTCCCGGAGCGAACATTGGCCGGTAGAGGGATGCGTGGATTTCGCCGCTTTTGCTTATTCAGGGCAGCGTTCGAACAGAGAGAAACTGCATACGTCAAAGATTGAAGAGCTCGCTATTTCCCCATTTGAAGATGCTTTATCTTTCGATGCAACGGTCAGGCCTGCTGTACTGGCAAACTGGATTGCCAATAACCGAACCAAGGCTGCGCTGGCGCGCCTGGAGTCAGCAGAAAGTGAGGCTGAAATTTACGACGAATCCTTATTAAGAATTTGCCGTTTTGTGAAAAATGTATCGGGGCTGACGATATCATTTCGTTTAGAGCGATCGCCGCTTGGCGTAAAAGTTGAACTCGAAGGGGAGAGCATTGAATATGATGTACTACCCGATGGCCTGAAGTCCATTATCTCCTGGATTGCGGATTTAGCATTGCGTCTTGAATCCGTTCCGTGGCGTGTGCCGCGCGATATTTTTTCGCAACCTATTATTCTCTTTCTCGATGAAGTCGATATCCATCTTCACCCTGGCTGGCAACGTCGCATTTTACCGGCGATTCAGACGCTCTTACCTAACGCGCAGGTTTTTGTCTCAACGCACTCTCCGTTTGTGGTGGGATCGGTAGAAGGTGCCTGGGTGTATCGACTACCAGAGCAACGCTACGATCTGTGTAAGGATTCGGGGTCTATGGAATCAATTACCGCGATGAGTTCATCTGCGGGGAAAAGTTATCAACTTATCCTGTCTGAAGTGTTTGATATCAATGAAGAGTTTGATGTAGAAACCGAATGCCAACTCGCTGAATTTAAACGAGCTTTACGAAAGCATATCGTTGATAAGGATAATGAAGATGCAGTTATGCAACTGGCCGCGCTTTTACAGGCTAAAGGAGAAGAACTTAATGCCCTGGTCACGATGGAACTGCGCCAGATGCAACGGCTATTGGCAAAATATACGGGAGATTAAATGTACGCATTTCACCGCAGCCAATGCCCGGCTTATCTTACCGATTGCTGGGAACGCCTGGGACGTCATTACGAAACGCGAAAGCGACGAAATCAACGCTATCGATTCAAATGGTTTTCTGAATTTCGTTATCCGACAACCAAACAGAAACTTTACGAGATGACGCAAGGGCATTGCGCCTTTTGTGATGGAGGAAGCTTAGGGGCTGAAAGTCGAATGACGCTCGAACATTTTAAACCTAAGTCCCGTAAGCAATTTTATCGGCTAGCTTATCAATGGGAGAATCTCTATCCGTGTTGTGACACCTGCCAGGCGCAAAAGAGAGACGGCTATGATGCAGCATTATTAGTTGGCGACCAGCCTGGCTACGTTTTTGATGATTACTTTATAGTGAACTATATTACGGGGGGCCTGGAGCCTAACCCGTTGGTCGCATCTGAAAACCAGCATCGCGCTGATGTCACCATCGCGACATATGGTCTGAATTTAGATGTGCGTAAAATCAGCCGTAAAAGGGAATTACGCTATTACCGACATCGTGATGCGAGTGTAGAATTTATTGATGATTTTAGGTATCGCTACTTTTTAAACGATGCTTAATACTGATGAGTCAAGAAGGCCAGGACTCCATCCACCACCTGCGCCATCCGCTCATAATCCAGCCTGTTCGCAGTATCGCCTTTCAGATGGTACTCGGTATTTCGGAAAAACGCCGTGTCGGTAATCATCACTGCCGGTATATCCCGCTGCCAGTAATTAAGATGATCCGAAAAGTCAATTCCGGGAACAAACGACGGAGCGTTGATGGAATATACGGGTAATGTTTTAACTGATAATAAACCGGCCTTTACCTGACGCACGGCGCTAATATCCTGGATTCTACCGACAACGGCGATGAAATTGCCGCGAGTAGGGTACAGCCAGTTCAGCCCAGCGAGGGGATAGCGTTGGCTGTCGGGGGCGTTGTCGTAATAACCAATCATCTCCAGCGCCACCATCAGTTTCACCGGGTGCGTGAGAGACGCGGCATGTACGGCACTCCCCATTTCATCACTACGAAAGAAGGGCGGTTCTTCCGAGGCGTAAGCAACCAGATCTACACTCATCGTGGGAGACTGCTGCCCAAGCAGGCGCGCCAGTTCCAGTAACCCGGCAACGCCGCTGGCGTTGTCATCAGCGCCGGGCGTCCAGCGTATTTTCTCGCCTTCCATCGCGACCGCGGAATCATAGTGAGCGCCGATGACAATGCGAGGCCCTTGCTGTGGGCCATAACGGGCGATGATGTTTTTGTACGGGCCGCCGACAATCGGAACGGCCTGCTCGCTTACCGATGCGCCGCTACGCTGGAATGTTTCGCGAATATATGTTGCCGCGGCACTGAGATGTTCAGTGTGATCAAAGCTGCGTGGATAAAGCGTCTCCGACAGGTACCGAACATCTTTTTCCAGTCTGGCAGGGCTGGCATGTTGTGTAGGGCTGGGCAGTGGAGAAACCCATGGCTGATAAACAACAAATATAAAACTCATCAATATCACTATCGATATAAATATTATCTGCAGCCAGCGTGCTTTTCTCATCTTTTTGAATGCGGTTGTATTTTATTTAAAGCTGAATCTTATCTCTTTAAAAGATGTTGTGAAATGTTATTTTAATATTAACTAAGTGAATGTGATGGTATTTGTTATTCATGGTTTTTATCCTCTCTGGGAATAATCCGTAATGCAGAGACTGGGAGATAATTAACTGTATATGGCGTAATGTTGGGTATATTTTGTGATTTAAGAATTGTTTTGTTTTAAAAAGGATTTTATATGTGCAAGAATAAACTATTAATAATATCAATATGTAGTTTAACCCTCAGCGGTTGTTCTCATGGGCCCGCTTATACATCGGGTTCGATGTCAGGTTATGCCATGATGGGGTCAGTGTCCCGCGCTTCTCCTCAGTCTGATACTTCCCGCTACACCCATTACGACGACAACCCGGTAAAACAGGTCGCACAATCTCCGTTGGCGACGTTTAGTCTCGATGTCGATACGGCCAGCTATGCGAATGTGCGTCGTTTTCTAAACCAGGGGCAACTACCCAACCCGGATGCGGTACGGGTTGAAGAGATGCTGAATTATTTTCCCTTGAGCAAACGCCCGAATGATAAAACTGCTTTTGGGGGGCAGGAGGTACAGAAATCCGCAGAGCGCGGCGTTCATATTGAAATTTCCTCCGGCTGCGAACCTGTTTCTCATCCTTTCACCGTCCAGTACGAACTCACTCCCGCACCGTGGAATGAACAACACACCCTATTACGCCTGGATATCTCGGCAAAAGATATTGCCAGCAGCGAGCGTCCAGCCGCTAATCTGGTTTTCTTGATTGATACCTCCGGTTCGATGGCAAGGGATGGACGTCTGCCGCTTATTCAATCGGCGCTCAAAATGATGGTCAATGACCTGCGTCCGCAGGATCGCGTCTCTATTGTCACCTATGCCGGCTCTTCAGAAGTCTTGCTGCCAGCGACCTCCGGGGCAGAGAAGCAAACCATTATTCATGCACTTAACGATCTCAGCGCTGACGGCAGCACTAACGGCGGGGCCGGGCTGATAATGGCCTATGAACAGGCGCAAAAAGGTTTTATCAAAGGCGGTGTTAACCGCATTTTGCTGGCGACGGACGGTGATTTTAACGTCGGTATAGACGACCCGAAAGCCATTGAAGCGCTGGTGAAAAAAGCGCGCGACACGGGTATTACGCTCTCCACGCTTGGTGTGGGTGATGACAACGTCAATGACGCAATGATGGTGAAAATTGCCGACGTGGGCAACGGTAATTACAGCTATCTCGACTCGCTCTCCGAAGCGCAAAAGGTGCTGGGCCAGGAGATGCAACAAACGCTGGTCACGGTCGCCAAAGACGTCAAAGCGCAAATCGAGTTCAACCCGGCGCAGGTGGTTGAATATCGCCAGATTGGTTATGAAAAGCGTCAGTTGCGCGATGAAGATTTTAATAACGATGCGGTCGATGCTGGCGATATCGGCGCGGGTAAACACGTCACGGTGCTGTTTGAACTCACCCTCGCCGGGCAAAAAGGCTCGGTTGATGCGCTGCGTTATGCCAAAGAAGCGGCAAAGCCCGCCAGCGGCAAAGAGAATGAACTGCTGTGGGTGAAGCTGCGCTACAAAGCGCCACAGGGGGAAACCAGCCGTCTAATGAGCCAGCCGGTGATGGCGACGTCGTTACAAAACAGCTTTGAAATGGCGTCCACGGATATGCGTTTTCTCTCAGCCGTGGCGGCTTATGGGCAAAAATTGCGCGGTTCAGATGAACTGGCGAAAACGTCCTGGCAGCAGATTGCCGGCTGGGCGGAGCGGGCTAAAGGCACGGATGAAAAAGGTTATCGGGCGGAGTTTATCCGGCTGGTGGATCTCGCCGCAGGGCTGTCGCGCTAAACGATGGGGGCGGTTGCGCCCCCGTCATGATTACAGCGTGATGACGGTAAAATCTTCCGCCATCTCACTTGCCGGGAAAATTTCCCGGCACTCGGCCAGCATGCGTCGACAACCTTCCGCATCATAGCGTGAGCTTACATGGGTGATAATCAAACGCCCAACGCCTGCATCGCGCGCCAGTTCTGCGGCCTGACGCGTGGACGAGTGCCCACGGCTGTTGGCTTTCTCTTCCATCGCCGTTTCCAGGGTAGTTTCATGCACCATCATATCGACGCCGTTCGCCAGCGCGAGCGCGCCCTCGCACGGCGCGGTGTCGCCAAAAATGGCCAGCGTTTTACCCGGCGTGGCGGGAGAGAGATAGTCGCCGCCATTAATGACGCGCCCATCTTCCAGCGTGATGCTCTCTCCCTCTTTAAGATGCTGGAACAGCGGCCCCGGCTTCACGCCAGCAGCAATCAGCGCTTTTGCGTCCAGCGCGCCGGGCTTGTCATGCTCTTCAATACGAAAGCCGTAGCACTCCAGCGGATGATTAAGCGGGTAAGCGGTGACTTTGCGCAGGCCGTCATCCAGCACTAAACCGGCGCTCACTTCGACGATTTCCATCGGATAATCAGTCCATGAGCCGCTCAGGCGCAGTGCGGTTTCAACAAACTCGCGCAGCCCTTTCGGCCCGTAAAGCGTTACCGGGTTCATATTGCCCGCCATTGAACGGCTGCACAGCAGCCCCGGCAGGCCAAACAGATGATCGCCATGCAGATGGGTGATAAAGATACGGTCGATTTTCCCGGGATGGAAGCTTGTTTCCAGTAATTGATGCTGCGTCCCTTCACCGCAGTCAAATAGCCAGATCCCGGGCTGCGTTGGATGCTGATGATGCAGAAGAATGGCAGTGACGTTGCGCGTCCGGGTCGGTACGCCAGCGGATGTTCCCAAAAAAGTCAGTTGCATAACGCCACTCCCCTGGCGGTCAATACATAATGATTAAAGAGCCTATCATGATTCTGCGGCAAGATTTGCACCATTCGGAATAAACCATTCCCCAGCCCCGTAAGCATTGACTATAGTTATCTGACAGGTTTAGCAAACATGGAGATAAACAATGGTTAATGAATCACGAATTGATGATGACCTGACTCTGCTTAGCGATACCCTGGAAGAGGTGCTTCGCTCCTCCGGCGACCCTGCCGACCAGAAATATGTTGAGCTAAAAGCGCGCGCGGAAAATGCGCTTCATGAAGTAAAAGCCCGCGTTAGCCACGCTTCCGACACCTACTATTATCGGGCGAAAAAAGCGGTCTATCGCGCTGACGACTATGTTCACGAAAAACCGTGGCAGGGTATCGGCGTAGGTGCCGCTGTGGGGTTGGTATTAGGTCTTTTATTGACCCGTCGCTGAGATAAATCACACTCCCTAATCATGGGTACTGCTTTTTACTGCCGGTACCCCGTATAATGTACGGTTTTTAGAATAGGGAGGTTCGCGTGCTATCCGTTTCTGTTGCGCTAAAGAGTCTGGCTGACTCTCTGTCGGACGATTTCCCCGCATCACCCGGCACGCGAATTTTCGAAGTTTCTTTCCCCCTGAATGATGGGTTTGACCCGCTCTGCTGGTTGAATGCTCAACCCGTCTGGCCGCAGTTCTGGTGGCAGCAGCGCAGCGGCTGTCAGGAGATTGCCGCGCTGGGCACCGCCGTTTCATTCCTCTCTATCGCTGATGCCGAACGCTTTTTGTCCCGGCACGCAGCGGATGACATCCGTATCTGCGGTCTGAATAGTTTTGATTTCAGGCAAACCACATTTTTTTTGCCTCGCCTGGAGTGGCGGCGTGAGGGCGGCGTTGCCACACTCCGCGTGAATCTGTCGAGCGAAACCTCTCTGAAAGATGATGCGCATGCGGCACGGGCGTTTCTTGCGACGTTGACGCCACACGGGGTATGCAACGCGCTGGCGCTTGAGCTTATCAGCGAGATCCATCGCCCGGGAGAAGCAGGCTGGCGTGGGCTTATCGAACAGGCGACGCGCGCTATTGCAGACGGCGAATTTGATAAAGTGGTGCTGGCGCGCGCGACCGATCTCACCTTTGCCACGCCGCCCGATGCCGGGGCGTTGATGGCGGCCAGCCGCCGGGTGAATTTACATTGCTACCACTTCTTTATGGCGTTTGACGCGCAGCAGGCGTTTTTCGGATCATCCCCGGAAAGACTATGGCGCAGACGTGGCCTCGAACTGGAAACCGAAGCGCTGGCCGGGACGGTCGCCAGCCATCCCGATCCGGTTCAGGCACAGCACTTTGCTGACTGGTTGATGCATGATGATAAAAATCAGCGTGAAAACAGGCTGGTGGTGGACGATATCTGTGAGCGTCTACAGGAATATGTCGACGCGCTGGACATTCTGCCTGCCGAAACGGTCAGCCTGAGAAAAGTTCAACATTTACGTCGCGTTATCCAGGCTAAGCTGAAGGAAGCGGACGATGAGCGCTGTCTGAAACAACTGCAACCCACGGCGGCGGTTGCCGGGCTGCCGCGTAATAAGGCGTTCGATTTTATTGACGCATTTGAACCCTTCACCCGGGAATGGTACGCGGGGTCGGCGGGATATCTTAGCCGACAACAAAGCGAGTTTTGCGTCATGCTGCGTTCGGCGAAAGTCAGCGGTAACACGCTGCGCTTATACGCGGGCGCGGGGATTGTCGCCGGGTCTCAGGCGGAGTCTGAGTGGCAGGAAATCGAAAATAAAGCAGCAGGGCTGCGCTCTTTATTGTTCTCTGAGTAGAACATTAACGACTCATATCAAAATCTCATTGTTTCGTATTATTTATACTGAGTCGCAATATTGATACCGGACAAACTTATGTCAGTAAGCGCTTTCAACCGACGCTGGGCGGCGGTGATCCTTGAAGCATTAACCCGTCACGGCGTGCGCCATATCTGCATCGCTCCGGGGTCACGTTCGACACCGCTCACTCTTGCGGCGGCTGAAAATCGGACGTTTATTCATCACACCCATTTTGATGAGCGTGGGCTTGGTCATCTGGCTCTGGGGCTGGCAAAGGTCAGCCGTCAGCCGGTGGCGGTCATCGTTACCTCAGGGACGGCGGTCGCAAATCTCTATCCGGCACTGATTGAGGCCGGGCTGACGGGTGAAAAAATTATTCTGCTGACCGCCGACAGGCCGCCGGAACTGATTGACTGCGGCGCTAATCAGGCTATTCGTCAGCCGGGGATGTTCGCCACGCATCCGTCCGCCACACTCTCTTTGCCACGTCCGAGCCAGGACATTCCTGCGCGCTGGCTGGTCTCATCGATTGACAATACCCTCGGCTCGCTGCATGCGGGCGGTGTACACATCAACTGTCCGTTCGCTGAACCGCTGTATGGCGAAATGGATGACACTGGTGTTGAGTGGCAACAGGCGCTGGGTGGCTGGTGGCAGGAGGATACCCCCTGGCTGCGGGAGTCTTTACATCTCGAGAGCAACAAACAGCGCGACTGGTTCTTCTGGCGTCAGAAGCGTGGCGTGGTGGTCGCCGGGCGAATGAGCGCCGAAGAGGGCAAAAAGGTCGCTGAATGGGCGAAAACGCTTGGCTGGCCGCTGATTGGCGACGTGCTTTCGCAAACCGGCCAACCGCTACCCTGTGCCGACCTGTGGCTCGGTAATGCAGCGGCAGTAAGCGAACTGGCGCAGGCGCAAATTGTTGTGCAGCTTGGTAGCAGCCTGACGGGCAAGCGTCTGTTGCAGTGGCAACTGACCTGCGAACCGGACGAATACTGGCTGGTGGATAATCTCACCGGGCGACTGGATCCGGCGCATCATCGCGGTCGTCGACTGGTATGCGAAATCGACCGCTGGCTGGAACTGCATCCGGCAGAAAAGCGCACGCCGTGGTGTACGGCGATCCCGCGTCTTGCTAAGCAGGCGTGGGACAGCGTTCAGGCCGTCAGCGAAACTTTCGGCGAAGCGCAACTGGCGCACCGCATTCGCCATTATCTGCCTGAACAGGGGCAGCTTTTTGTCGGCAACAGCCTGGTGGTGCGCCTGATTGACGCGCTGAGCCAGCTTCCTGCGGGTTATCCGGTGTACAGCAACCGCGGTGCGAGTGGGATTGATGGCCTGATCTCTACGGCTGCGGGCGTACAGCGCGCCAGCGCCAAATCGATGCTGGCGATTGTGGGCGATCTCTCGGCGCTGTATGACTTAAATGGCCTGGCGCTGTTGAGACAGGTTTCCGCGCCCTTTGTTCTTATTGTGGTGAACAACAACGGCGGGCAGATCTTCTCGCTATTGCCGACGCCGGTGGAAGAGCGTGAACGCTTTTACGCCATGCCGCAGAACGTTCATTTTGAACATGCGGCGAAAATGTTTGGCCTGAATTACCATCAGCCGCAGGACTGGGCCGCGCTGGAAACGGCGCTGGAAAAAGCCTGGCGTCAGCCCGCCACCACGGTTATCGAACTGGTGGTCAACGACACGGATGGCGCACAAACCCTGCAACGGCTGCTGGCGCAGGTAAGCCAATTATGATTTTAAATGCCGTTGCGCGACCGGGCGACCCGAAGCAACCGTGGCTGGTTTTTCTGCACGGTTTCTCCGGCGATTGCCGTGAGTGGCAAACGGTGGGCGAGGCGTTTCCTGATGCCTCGCGGCTCTATATCGACCTGCCAGGACACGGTGATTCCACAACCTGCCAGGTGAATAATTTCACCGAGGTTTGCGCGGCGCTGCGCGAAACGCTGGTTAGTTACAACATACTTAACTATTGGCTGATCGGCTACTCGCTGGGCGGGCGGATTGCGATGACGTTTGCCTGCCAGCATCAGCGGCAAGGATTGCTGGGCGTGGTGGTTGAGGGCGGTCATCCGGGGCTGCAAAGCGCAGAACAACGCGCGCAGCGCTGGCAATCGGACAATCGCTGGGCGCAGCGTTTTGCCTGTGAACCGCTGAACCAGGTGTTTGACGCCTGGTATCGGCAGCCGGTCTTTGCCAGCCTGGCGCCTGCACAGCGCGACGCGCTGGTGGCGCTACGACAAAACAATGACGGCAGCGCGCTGGCGGCTATGCTATTAGCAACATCGTTAAGCGTGCAGGACGATCTGCGTGATGCCCTGCGCGATCGTGATTTCCCATTCTGGTATCTCTGCGGCGAACGCGATAGTAAGTTTATGGCGATTGCCGATGAACTTGCCGCGCCTCGCCATGTAATTCGTAACGCCGGGCACAACGCGCATCGGGAAAACCCCGAGGGCGTGGTGGCGTGTCTGGCGAAGATTGTGCATCTCTGACTATAGGACACACTATGATCTATCCTGATGAAGCTATGCTTTACGCGCCGATTGAATGGCAAGACTGTTCTGAAGGCTACACCGACATTCGTTACCAGAAATCCGCTGACGGCATTGCCAAAATCACCATCAACCGTCCGCAGGTGCGTAACGCCTTCCGTCCGCTGACCGTTAAAGAGATGATTCAGGCGCTGGCGGATGCGCGCTATGACGACAACATCGGGGTGATTGTCCTGACTGGCGAAGGCGACAAAGCCTTCTGTTCCGGTGGCGATCAGAAAGTGCGCGGCGACTACGGCGGATACCAGGATGATGCAGGCACGCACCATCTGAACGTACTCGATTTCCAGCGCCAGATCCGCACCTGCCCGAAACCAGTGGTGGCGATGGTGGCCGGTTATTCCATCGGCGGCGGTCACGTACTGCATATGATGTGCGACCTGACTATCGCGGCAGAAAACGCCATCTTCGGCCAGACGGGCCCGAAAGTGGGCTCCTTCGACGGCGGCTGGGGCGCATCCTACATGGCGCGTATTGTCGGGCAGAAAAAAGCGCGTGAAATCTGGTTCCTGTGCCGTCAGTACAATGCTCAGGAAGCGCTGGATATGGGCCTGGTTAACACCGTCGTGCCGCTGGCTGACCTCGAAAAAGAGACCATTCGCTGGTGTCGCGAAATGCTGCAAAACAGCCCGATGGCGCTGCGTTGCCTGAAAGCGGCGCTGAACGCCGACTGTGATGGTCAGGCGGGGCTGCAGGAACTGGCGGGTAACGCCACGATGCTGTTCTACATGACCGAAGAAGGTCAGGAAGGGCGCAACGCGTTTAACCAGAAACGCCAGCCTGATTTCAGCAAATTTAAACGGAACCCGTAATGCGACACGCGCAGGTTTACCGCTGGCAGGTACCAATGGACGCGGGCGTGGTACTGCGCGAACGGCGACTGAAAACCCGCGACGGATTGTTCGTCTGGCTGCGTGACGGCGAGCGCGAAGGGTGGGGAGAAATTTCTCCGCTGCCGGGCTTCAGCCGTGAAACGCTGGACGAGGCGCAATCTGCCTTACTGGACTGGGCGCAACGCTGGCGACAGGGTGAAGATGCCCCGTTGCCGGAACTGCCTTCTGCGGCGTTTGGCATTAGCTGTGCGCTGGCGGAACTGGACGATACGCTGCCGATAACGGCAGATTATCGCGCCGCCCCGCTGTGCACCGGCGACCCGGATGAACTGGTGCTGGCGCTGGCTGACATGCCCGGTGAAAAAGTGGCAAAAGTGAAGGTGGGGCTTTATGAAGCTGTGCGCGACGGCATGGTGGTTAACCTGCTGCTGGAAGCGATCCCTGACCTGCACCTGCGTCTCGATGCCAATCGGGCGTGGACGCCGCTAAAAGCGCAGCAGTTTGCCAAATACGTCAACCCGGCATTCCGCGATCGCATCGCGTTTCTCGAAGAGCCGTGCAAAACACGCGATGATTCGCGCGCGTTTGCCGTGGAAACGGGCATTGCTATCGCCTGGGATGAGAGCCTGCGCGACGCTGATTTCCGATTTGAAGCCGAGCCCGGCGTGCGTGCTGTGGTCATCAAACCGACCCTCACCGGCAGCCTGCAAAAAGTGCAGTCGCAGGTTGCTGCCGCGCATGCGCTGGGCATGACGGCGGTCATTAGCTCTTCGATTGAATCGAGCCTTGGGCTAACGCAACTGGCGCGTATCGCTGCCTGGCTGACGCCTGAGACGATACCGGGGCTGGATACCCTCAATCTGATGCAGGCGCAGTTGATTCGCCGCTGGCCGGATAACCCGCTGCCGTGCCTGGATATGCTGTCGCTGGAGCCGTTGCTGTGACTTTTTCAACCTGGCCCTGGCGTTACTGGCGTGAGCTGCGGGGTGTTGCGTCTGCGCTGCACCTCGACAACGAGACGCTTCACTGGACGCAGTTGTGTGAGCGAATCGACGCGCTGGCAGCCGGTTTTCAGGCGCAGGGTGTACGCGATGGTGACGGCGTAGCGCTATGCGCGCGCAACCGGGGGGAAACGGTGCTGGCCTGGCTGGCATTGTTACAGTGCGGGGCGCGTGTTTTACCGCTTAACCCGCGTCTGCCCGCCACGCTGATTAACGCCTTACTGCCGGGGTTAACCCTGCGTCACGTGCTCAACCTGGAAACCAGTGAGATTGCCGATTCACTGCCACGCCTCACGCTGCGGGAATCCTCGGGTTATCACGATGTTGGCTGGCGGCCTGAACGCCTGGCCTCGATGACTCTCACCTCGGGCTCCACGGGGCTGCCAAAGGCGGCGGTGCACACCTGCGCGGCGCATCTTGCCAGCGCGCAGGGCGTGTTAAGTTTGATTCCGTTTGCTCCGGATGAATGCTGGCTTTTGTCGTTGCCGCTGTTCCATGTCTCCGGGCAAGGGATTTTCTGGCGCTGGCTCTATTCGGGCGCACAGATGGCGGTGAGCGAGCGACCCCTCGCCCAGGCGCTACACGGATGTACGCATGCTTCACTCGTGCCGACTCAGCTCTGGCGCTTGTTGAATGATGAACAGCCACTGTCGCTGAAAGCCGTGCTGTTGGGCGGCGCGGCCATTCCTGCCGACCTGACCAAACAGGCAAGCGCGATGGGTATCCGTACCTTCTGCGGCTACGGACTCACCGAATTTGCCTCGACGGTTTGCGCGCGTGAAGCCAACGGCGGTGATGATGTGGGGACGCCGCTTGCCGGGCGTGAGCTCAAACTGGTGAAGGGGGAAGTCTGGCTGCGCGCGCAAAGTATGGCCTCGGGCTACTGGCGGGATGGCGCGCTGGTGTCGCTGGTGAATGCCGAAGGTTGGTTTGCCACCCGCGACCGCGGCGAAATACGCGACGGTAAGCTCTATATCGTCGGGCGCATGGATAATCTCTTCTTTAGCGGTGGGGAAGGTATCCAACCTGAAGCCGTGGAGCGGGTCATTGTGGCGCATCCTGCGGTTTCACAGGTGTTTATCGTTCCTCTGGACGATCCTGAGTTTGGACAACGCCCGGTCGCTGTCGTGGATTGCGAAAGCGATATCGATCTTTCTGTACTGGCGGGTTGGGCGAAAGATCAACTGGCGGGCTTCCAGCAACCGTGTCACTGGCTGCGGTTACCGGAAACGATGAAAAATAGTGGGATTAAGGTCTCTCGCCATCAGTTGCGAGAGTGGGTTGCGCAAAAATTAAAGTAGCCCTTTCAGCGTCAATGTCTTGCGGGTGGCGACGTTCAGATCGTAGCTCGCAAGATCTTCCGGTTTCACCCACGCGTAGTCCTGAAACTCATCGTTCAGTACAATCTCACGGTTGGCGCTGATGCAGTCGAAAATCAGGTAAATCATATAAATCTCTTCCTGATGGCCATCGGCGTAGGTTTTGGTGCGCACGTCGTCGCTAAAAGTCCACGGTGTAATGTGGCTTAATATCAGTTCTTCCCCCAGTTCTTCGCGAATTTCGCGACGCAATGCCTCTTCAATCTTCTCGCCGGGCTCGACTCCGCCACCCGAAAGCGCCCACTGGCCCGGGAAGACGCCACGATCGTCTGCCATTTTGCACAGTAACCAGGCGCCATCATTTTGAATGAGCGGGCATACAATCGTTCTTTGACGCATAAGTAAATCCTTATATGAAACTGAGTTAATCCTATTGTACGGTGATAATCGTCAGTAATTTGCGAGGTTTCTCCGGAACGAGAGAAAAGATCGTATTAAGCTCCGCATTCCCTAATCTTTAGTGATACTTTCGTGTCGTAATTAGTTACAATTTGAACAGTAATCGCCCTTTTAGTTCATGGATTTGGCGATATTCGGCAGTACAATTCGGCTGTTTTTTGGGTATTCATTGTGTGGTTGCGCGAAAGGACAGAAATGAAAAAGAGCATACTATTTGGGCTGATGGGCGCGCTGCTGCTTCCGGCAGCGGCAAATGCTATTAGCATCAGTGGTCAGGCGGGTGAAGAATATACCAACATCGGCGTTGGTTTTGGCACTGAAACCACCGGGCTGGCGTTAAGTGGCAACTGGGCGCATAACGATGACCACGGCGACATTGCGGGTCTTGGTCTTGGGCTGAATGTGCCTCTGGGGCCGTTTCTGGCAACGGTCGGAGGAAAGGGCGTTTATCTGAGCCCGAACTACGGCGATGATGGTTACGCGGCGGCGGTGGGCGGGGGGTTACAGTGGAAAATTGGTGACCGCCTCCAGTTATTCGGCGAGTACTACTACTCCCCTGACTCACTTTCCAGTGGCGTACAGGATTATGAAGAAGCCAATGCTGGCGGTCGCTTTATGCTGTTGCGTCCACTCAGCGTCGAGGCAGGTTATCGTTATATCAACCTTGCGGGCAAAGATGGCAATCGGGACAGCGCAGTGGCGGACGGCCCATACGTCGGTGTAAGCGCCAGTTTCTGATTCTTTCCGGCGCGGCGTTCTGCCGCGCCAGTTTTCTCGTTTTTATTCCTCGCCTTGCGCTATAGTAAATCGTCCTCTTTTACTGGAGAAAGCGATGATAAACGTAGAGATGCTGTCTACGGGCGATGAAGTTTTATACGGGCAGATAGTCGATACCAATGCTGCCTGGCTTGCAGATTACTTATTTGAACAAGGGTTGCCGCTTTCCCGGCGTAACACAGTAGGCGATAAACTGGACGATTTAGTGGCGGTACTGCGTGAACGCAGCCTGCAGGCCGACGTATTAATTGTTAACGGTGGCCTTGGGCCAACCAGCGACGATTTAAGTGCGCTTGCGGCGGCAACGGCGAAAGGCGAATCACTGGTACTGCATGAACCGTGGCTGGCGCAGATGGAGAAATTCTTCAAAGAGCGTGGCCGCGTGATGGCGCCGAGCAACCGCAAGCAGGCGGAAATTCCAGCCAGTGCCGAGTTTATTGATAACCCGGTGGGGACGGCCTGCGGTTTTGCCATTAAGCTCAACCGTTGCCTGATTTTCTTCACCCCTGGCGTACCGTCTGAATTTAAAGTGATGGTTCAGCAGGAAATTTTGCCACGCCTGCGTGCACGTTTTGACATTCCTGAGCCGCCGCTATGTCTGCGTCTCACCACGTTTGGCCGTTCGGAAAGCGACCTTGCGCAAAGTCTCGATCACCTGGCGCTGCCCGCGGGCGTATCGATGGGCTATCGCTCCTCAATGCCGATTATCGAACTCAAGCTGACTGGCCCGGCGAGTGAACGTCAGGCAATGGAAGCCCTGTGGCCGGAAGTGAAAAAGGTCGCGGGCGATAGCCTGATTTTTGAAGGCACCGAAGGCTTGCCGAAACAGCTTGCCCGCGCATTGCAGGATAAGCAGCTCAGCCTGACGCTGAGTGAACAGTTTACTGGCGGGCTGCTGGCGCTGGAGCTGCAACGCGCGGGTGCGCCGTTGCTGGCCAGTGAGGTGATTCCGTCGCAGGAAGAGACGCTGGCGCAAACTGCCCGCTGGGCCGCTGAACGCCGTGAAAATCACTTTGCGGGGGTGGCGCTGTCCGTAACGGGGCTCGAAAACGAGCATCTCAATTTCGCGCTTTCCACTGCCGAAAGCACCTGGGCGCTGCGCGTGAAGTTTAACACCACGCGTCACAGTCTGGTTGTGCGTCAGCAGGTCTGTGCCATGATGGCGATGAACATGCTGCGCCGCTGGCTAAACGGTAAAGATGTTGCCAGCGAGCACGGCTGGATTGAAGTGGTGGAAACGCTGAAAGTGTAAACCTCCCCAGGGAGAGGAGTCGGCTCTCCCTGTTATTGTCCAGCCTGTTGTACTCCGTGTAAAAAAATCCGTGCTTTACCTCACATTTCCAAACCTAATTTCTCCATTCCTCTGGAACACCCTCGGTATTTGACGAGATTCACAATTTCTGTTTCTTCGACCGAACACACTGATTCCAGTATCTAAGACTGGAGTCCAGTATGTTGGAATTAAGCAAAGTCCCTGCGCTCACTCGTGCTATCGACATTCTCAATCTCATTGCACGCATCGGGCCATGCAGCGCCGCAACGATTATCGAAACGTTGCGTATTCCCAAAAGTACAGCCTACTTGTTGCTGAACGAACTGAAGCGCCAGCGCTTCATCAGCCTTGACCACCAGGAGAACTATTGCCTGTGGACCAAACTGGTGGAGCTTTCAGGGCATGCGCTAAGCAAGATGGATTTGCGTGAACTAGCCCGTCCACGCCTGACACAACTTATGGATGAAACCGGGTTGCTCTGTCATTTAGGGATAATCGACCATGAAAGCGCCTATTACATTCTGAAAGTAGAATCCACGTCCACTATCAGCGTGCGCTCGCACGAAGGGAAAAGCCTCTCTCTTTACCGCTCCGGTATCGGTAAATGCCTGCTGGCATGGCAGCCTGCCAGCGTGCGTCAGGCCGTGATTGAGCAACTGGTGTGGGAGCAGGCAACCCCGACAACCATTACCACGCCGCAGCAGTTGAATGATGAACTGGAACGTATCCGTCAGCGTGGATGGAGCTTTGATAATGGCGAAGATTATCGCGATGTCCGCTGTGTGGCAGCCCCCGTTTTTAATGCCAGTAATGCACTGACTGCAGCTATTTCAGTGGTCGGTACCCGATTACAAATCAACGAAGAGAACCGTGACTATCTGGCCGGGAAAGCCATTGCCTGCGCCAAAGATATTTCACGCCTGTTGGGATGGAAAAGTCCTTTTGACTCACACGCATCATAACAATGGAGAACATCATGACCCTACCAAAAATTAAACATGTCCGAGCCTGGTTTATCGGTGGCGCTACAGCAGAAAAAGGCTCTGGCGGCGGTGATTATCACGATCAGGGCGCGAATCACTGGATTGACGATCATATCGCCACGCCGATGAGTAAATATCGTGAATATGAACAGTCTCGTCAGTCGTTTGGTATCAATGTGTTAGGCACACTGATTGTCGAAGTGGAGGCCGAAAACGGACAGACCGGATTCGCGGTTTCTACGGCAGGAGAGATGGGCTGCTTTATCGTCGAAAAACATCTTAATCGGTTTATTGAAGGTAAATGCGTCAGCGACATCAAACTCATTCACGATCAGATGCTTGGCGCGACGATGTACTACTCCGGTTCGGGCGGCCTGGTGATGAACACCATTTCCTGCGTGGATCTGGCGCTGTGGGATCTGTTCGGCAAAGTCGTAGGATTACCGGTCTACAAACTGCTGGGTGGCGCAGTTCGTGATGAAATTAAGTTCTATGCCACCGGCGCTCGCCCGGATCTGGCTAAAGAGCTGGGCTTTATCGGCGGAAAAATGCCGACGCACTGGGGGCCGCACGACGGTGATGCGGGCGTGCGCAAAGATGCCGCAATGGTGGCTGATATGCGCGAGAAATGCGGCCCGGACTTCTGGCTGATGCTTGATTGCTGGATGAGCCAGGATGTGAACTATGCGACGAAGCTGGCCCATGCCTGCGCGCCGTACAACCTGAAGTGGATTGAAGAGTGTTTGCCGCCACAGCAATATGAAGGATATCGCGAACTGAAGCGTAACGCGCCAGCGGGAATGATGGTGACCAGCGGTGAGCACCACGGTACTTTGCAATCCTTCCGCACGTTGTCGGAAACCGGCATTGATATTATGCAGCCGGATGTTGGCTGGTGTGGTGGGCTGACCACGCTGGTTGAAATTGCCGCTATCGCCAAATCGCGTGGCCAACTGGTGGTGCCGCACGGCTCTTCAGTCTACTCGCACCATGCCGTCATCACCTTTACCAACACGCCGTTCAGTGAGTTTCTGATGACCAGCCCGGATTGTTCAACGTTGCGTCCGCAGTTTGATCCCATTCTGCTGGATGAACCAGTACCGGTAAACGGTCGCATCCATAAATCGGTGCTCGATAAACCCGGATTTGGTGTCGAGCTTAATCGGGACTGCAATTTGAAACGCCCTTATAGCCACTAATTATCTGTGCGTTGCTGAAGCCTCGGCAACGCCCTCATTTCTTTGAGGATCTTGCTATGAGTACCACTTTGCTTGATAGCGTGGTGAAGAAAAACCGCGCGCGTTTAATACCGTTTATGTTAGCGCTGTATGTGCTGGCGTTTCTTGACCGCTCGAACATAGGTTTTGCGAAAGAGACTTATCAGATTGATACCGGACTGAGCAATGAAGCCTATGCGCTGGGGGCCGGTATATTCTTCGTGGTTTATGCTTTCCTGGGCGTACCGGCTAACCTGCTGATGCGTAAATTCGGTGCCAGAAGCTGGATTGGTACGACTACATTGCTGTGGGGTTTTCTCTCTGCTGCGATGGCGTGGGCCGACAGCGAAGCGAAATTCCTGATCATTCGTACTCTGCTGGGGGCGGCTGAAGCCGGTTTTTTCCCGGGGATGATTTATCTGACATCGCAGTGGTTCCCGCAGCGAAACCGCGCCAGCATTATGGGGCTGTTTTACATGGGCGCACCGCTGGCGCTGACGCTGGGGTCGCCGCTTTCGGGTGCGTTGCTGGAGATGCACGGCTTTATGGGGCATCCCGGCTGGTTCTGGATGTTCGTGATCGAAGGTTTACTGGCGGTAGGGGCGGGTATTTTCACTTTCTTCTGGCTGGATGATACCCCGCAGCAGGCGCGATTCCTCAATAGTGCTGAAAAAACGGCGCTCCTGAGTCAACTGGCCAGTGAAGAGGAGACAAAAGTCACCTCTAAGCTTTCGGATGCCCTGCGCAACGGGCGTGTCTGGCAACTGGCGATTATCTACCTGACGATTCAGGTGGCAGTGTATGGCCTGATTTTCTTCCTGCCGACTCAGGTTGCTGCGCTGCTAGGTACCAAAGTTGGCTTTACAGCATCTGTGGTGACGGCGATCCCTTGGGTGGCTGCGCTGTTTGGAACCTGGCTCATCCCGCGCTATTCCGACCGTACCGGTGAGCGCCGTAACGTTGCCGCACTGACGCTGCTGGCTGCGGGAATGGGGATTGGGCTGTCCGGCCTGGTTTCTCCGGTTCTGGCGATCCTCGCCTTATGTGTGGCTGCGGTAGGGTTTATCGCCGTCCAGCCCGTGTTCTGGACGATGCCGACTCAGTTGCTCTCCGGGACTGCGCTGGCCGCAGGGATTGGTTTCGTTAACCTGTTTGGTGCCGTCGGAGGATTTATTGCGCCCATTCTGCGCGTCAAAGCGGAAACGCTGTTTGCCAGCGATGCGGCGGGCCTGCTTACCCTGGCCGGTGTGGCAATCATTGGCTCCTTGATCATCTTCACGTTGAGCGTGAACCGCCCTGTTACGCAATCGGGCGCAGCGCATCATTAATCTTATCTACGTTGTAAGGATCGTTATGAACGCATTGTTAGCAAACCCTTTCAAGGAAGGATTACGTAAAGGGGAGGTGCAGATTGGTCTGTGGCTGAGCTCAACCACCTCCTATATGGCAGAGATTGCGGCAACGTCGGGTTATGATTGGCTGTTAATTGATGGCGAACACGCGCCGAATACGGTGCAGGATCTTTATCACCAGTTGCAGGCTATCGCACCTTATGCCAGCCAGCCGGTTATTCGTCCGGTTGAAGGCAGTAAGGCGTTGATTAAACAAGTGCTGGATATCGGTGCACAGACGCTATTAATTCCGATGGTCGATACCGCAGAGCAGGCCCGACAGGTGGTTGCCGCAACTCGCTATCCGCCAGTAGGAGAGCGTGGGGTGGGGGCCAGTGTCGCGCGTGCTGCGCGTTGGGGGCGCATTGAGAATTACATGGCACAGGCGAATGAATCGCTTTGCTTGTTGGTTCAGGTTGAGAGTAAAACGGCACTGGATAATCTGGATGCGATTCTGGAAGTGGAGGGAATAGACGGGGTCTTTATTGGCCCGGCCGATCTCTCTGCATCACTGGGATATCCCGATAATACCGGTCATCCGGAAGTGCAGAGAATTATTGAGGAGAGTATTCATCGTATTCGTGCCGCTGGAAAAGCGGCGGGATTTCTCTCGGTCGACCCGCAAATGGCGCAGAAGTGTCTGGCGTGGGGAGCCAACTTTGTTGCCGTCGGCGTCGATACGATGCTGTACACGGAAGCGCTGGACAACAGGCTGGCGATGTTTAAGCCTGTTCCGTTAGCGCAAACACGCAAAAGTAGTTATTGAGAAACGACCGGATGACGCAATGTTAGCCGGGCTGGCATGATTATCCTGGCCTGGTAAACATTGCGTTATCTGATTCGGTCTAGTCCAGTGCCTGTGCCAGCAGCGTAATCGGATGCTCGCAGCGCTTGCTGGTCGACATCTCGATTTGCCATTTACAGGTTTCGCAATCGGTCACCACGATATCTGCGCCGCTCTCCTCAATCTGGCGGAACAGCGGCGCGCCGACGGCCTGCGAGGTGGGGTAATTCTCTGACTTAAAGCCATAGGTGCCCGCAATGCCGCAGCACTGGGAATCGAGTACCTTTAGCTCCAGCCCGGGAATTTGCCGCAGCAGTTCAAGGGTGTAGAGCGTCCAGCCCATTTTTTCCATATGACACGGCGTGTGATACACCACCTTCAGCGGCAACGGTTTAAGCGGCAGCGTTTTCCCTTCATCGAGTTTTCGCCACAGCCAGCGGGTGGCTAGGTCGATATGCTCGCGCAGGCCGCCGTTATCGACATTAAGCAGATGCGGATATTCATCGCGCAGCGTAAAGGTGCAGGTGGATGAGGTGGCGATAACCGGCAGCGATTTCCCATCAATGGCTTCACGCAGAGACGCGACGTTGGCCTGCGCCTGTTTGCGGGCTTTGTCGGTAAAACCGTTGGCGATAAGCGGCACACCGCAGCACTTCTCTTTGTTCAACAACTGAACGCCTGTACCCAGCGCATTTAATACCTTAATGAGATCCTTGCCTAATTGGGGATGGTTATAGTTGACGTAACAGCCGTGGAAAAACGCCACCTGCTCGTCATACTGCGCCTGCTGTTGGGCAATGCCGCGGTACCAGCGACGAAAAGTGCCGAATGAGTATTTTGGCAGCGTGCGACGATGATCGATTTTCAGCGCGCTATCCAGCAAACGACGCACGGGTTTGAGTCCGGTCGCGGCATTCACCAGCGGCGCAAAGGGCGTCGATATCTGTCCCATCAGGTCGGTATGGCTGAGAATACGGTTGCGCAGCGATGGCGTGGTTACGTCGTAGCGCGCGCGGGCGCGCTGGATAATATCGCCAATTTTGACATCCGACGGGCACGCCACTTCACAGCGTTTGCAGTTGATACAGTACTTCAACGCCTCGTCATAGAGCGCGCCGTCTTTCAAACGTAGCCGCTCACCATCCGGCCCTGCCTGTTTTGGCCCCGGATAGCGTGGATTCACCCGGCTTATAGGGCAGGCAGTGGTACAGGCGGTACACTTAATACAATTCTCAAACTGGCCGCTACTCATGCTTCACCTCCCGTCAGCAGGGCGATTTGGCGAGCGGCATGCAGAGCCGTTACCGCACATACGCCGCCACCGCAGCCCTGAGCAATGGCGTCACAGCCACCCAGAACCGAACCAATGACAAACAGATTCTCCAGCCGTTGACCGGCGATTGCCGGGCGTAATGTGGCATCGGTGGCAACGCCAAACTGCTGCCAGGGCTGAGGATCGAAGATATCCGGGCGATACCACTGCTCGCGCGTGGCTGCCTGCATAACATCCAGATTCAACACCGGCTCGCGGATTTCTTCACGGCTGGAGACCAGCCCGTTACTGAAGAAACTGCCGCTCGCCAGCACGACAAAACGTGCGCGCAGGGGAATATCCGCATGATTGCGTGTCCAGACTGCGGTAGCACGCTGGTTTTCCAGCGTGACTTTTTGCACTTCATCACCCGGCATCCAGATGCCGCCCGCTCGGATGAAGCGTCGCTGAAGCTGCGTCTGAATCCGCATTCCCGGCACGGAGGGCGGAAGTGTTGGAAGCAGGTGCAACGCGCAGGTGAGCTTCGATGAGAGCCAGGTGTAAAGCTGGCTATCACTGGCGCCAAAACAGGCCGGAAGCCAGAGCGCATCGTAACCCTGCGCCAGTGGGGCGAGCGCGTCATATAACGGCTGCCACTGTTCCGGTTGATCGAGCAGGCGGGCAATGTTCGCCGCGCGAAATTCGCTGGCATTTTCGCGCAGCACATCTAATTGCGGCAGGTCGATTTCAGCCGCGTCGACCTGCAGACCACTTTTACGTAATGATTCTGCGGCCAGAGGCGCCTGAAAATCGAGAAAACCGGTGATCCCCACAAGACGTACTTTGCTGGTTGTGGGCGGGAATAGTGGCGTCTCAACGGGGCTGAGCCATGCGCTACGTAATAACCCTAACGGCGTGACGCGCTGATGTATCTTCCCGGCTTCGCCCTGAAAAGTGAGGCCACAGTCGGCGAGTAAAGTTTCAGCTTCACGGGCGTAAGAGAGCACGTTTTCGCAGCCGACTTTGTTATACGGATGTTCAGGAGCCTGGGTGCTCAGCGCCCGCAGGCCGTGACTAACGTCATCCACACGCTGTCCATCGGGTAGCATGCTGAGAAGATCCAGTGAGCCTGAAGAGAAATTCAGCGCGCTTTGCCCCCGGCTGACGATGGCGCAGCGCATCCCCTGCGACTGTAACCGTAGCCCACACAGCAACCCGGCCAGGCCGCCACCGATAATGACGGTATCAAACTTCATTCTGATGCTCCTTCTGTAGCCCGCACAGCCCCTGGTAAACCCAGCGGGTAAGTTCGCTTTCGCGCAGCGCATCGCCCCAGGCGATCGGTTGCACACCTTTCCAGCGTTCGTTGAGGAAGTCAGAGAGTTGCGTTAGCGACTGGCTGGCGCTGGCGGCATGGAAGCGTGGCAGCAGGGCTGCCGCGCGGCAGGCGCACAATTCGCCCTGGCAGGTTCCCATTCCGACGCGGGTGCGGCGGCGCAGATCCAGCAGATTGCGGACGTTAAGATTCTCGACGGCGTATTGCACTTCGCCCGCCGTAACGGCCTCGCACTCGCATACCAGGCTGCGATACAGGCGGTTATCGCCGATCCAGTCTGGTGTCCGATCGCCATGGCGATAGACCACGGAACCGCGCAGTGGCGCGGGGAGCGAGATAATGCGCTGGATGGTTTTTTCCTGGCTTTCGCGTGAACCCGGTAATGGGGTGGTAGCGGTTGTACAGGGTTGGGTGTGACCTAATTTGCGGCAGACTGCATCGGTCGCCCACTCGGCCATTAAGCGGTAGGTCATTAGTTTGCCGCCGGTGATGGTGATGAAGCCTTCCATACCATCACGCTGTGCGTGATCGAACAGCACGATGCCGCGGCTGACGTTCCGCCCGGTTGGGTCATCGTCACAGGCAACCAGTGGGCGCACGCCGGAGTACGCGCGGAGTATGCGTGTGCGGCCCATAGCGGGGGAGAGTTTTTCGCCTTCGCGAATCAGCGTATCCACTTCCTGCGCGGTGACGCGATTGTCGTCAATCTCGTCATAATTAATGTGCATAGAGGTGGTTCCAATCAGCGAGATTGTATCGCCGGGCACCAGAATGTCGGCGTCAGCAGGCTTGCGACAGCGGTTTATCACGTGTTGATTGATGCGGTGATCGAGGATTAACAGCGAGCCTTTCGCCGGAAACATGCGGATAGCCAGGTCTGCATATTCGGCGATACGCTGCCCCCAGATCCCGGCGGCGTTCACGACCACCTGGGCGCGTAGCTCGCGTGTTTCCTGGGTTTGATGGTCGCGCAGGCGGACACCGCGCACGTTTGCCCCGTCGCGAATAAGCCCGGTGACTTCATGACCGGTGAGAATCGCCGCGCCATGTTCGCGGGCATCCAGCATGTTTGCCGCCGTGAGGCGGAAGGGATCAACGGTACCGTCCGGCACTTTTACCGCGCCGATTAGCGCCGGGTTTACGCCCGGTTCAAGGCGGCGTGCTTCCTGTGGGTCGATAGCCTGCGCGTCGATTCCCGCGTTTGCGCAAGCCTGTAAAAAGGTGGATTGAAAATCGAGGCTATCTTCCGGCAGGGTGATAAACAGCCCGCCGGTGGGCTCGATACAGTGGCGGGCGATATGTTTCAGAATACGGTTTTCATTGATGCATTCGCGAGCCGATTCGCTGTCGGTAACGGCATAGCGCGCGCCGCTGTGCAGCAGGCCATGATTACGCCCGGTTGCGCCGGTGGCGATGTCGTGGCGTTCGACCAGGACTACGCTAAGCCCCCGCAGGGCGCAGTCGCGGGCAATCCCCGCGCCGGTGGCGCCGCCGCCGATAATAATGGCATCGTACTCCGCTGATTGATGCATACTTCAGTCCTTCCATTGCAATATCCTTGTCACCAGTAGGCCATATTTTACGGGGAATTTGTTTGATATTGCGCACATTCGAACTTTTATATTTTCGTTTTCGCGCATTTTAATGCAGGTAAAATTCGCCGCTAAATGCAAAGAATTTTACCCAGTGTTGTATATTATGGTTCTTTAGTTTTTTCTTAAGCGCTAGCTGGCGAGGCAAGTAATGTCTGTATCAAATGGACTGGATGAATTTAACCAATGGTGGGCGACAGAGGGCGACTGGGTTGAGGAGCCAAACTACCGTCGTAACGGAATGAGCGGCGTCCAGTGCGTAGAGCGTGATGGTAAAAAACTGTACGTCAAACGCATGACGCAGCACCTGTTTCGCTCCGTCCGCTATCCTTTTGGTCGCCCGACGGTTGTTCGTGAAATTGCGGTGATTAAAGATCTGGAAAAAGCGGGCGTTATCGTGCCGAAGATCGTTTACGGCAAAGCGATGAAAATTGACGGTGAATGGCGCGCACTGCTGGTAACGGAAGATATGAAAGGCTTTATCAGTATCGCTGACTGGTATCACCAGCATGCGGTTACACCCTTCCCGGATGATGTTCGTGAAGCGATGCTGAAAGCGGTTGCCGTGGCCTTCAAAAAGATGCACAGCGTGAATCGTCAGCACGGTTGTTGTTACGTGCGTCATATCTATGTGAAAACCGAAGGAACGGTGGAAGCAGGCTTCCTCGATCTGGAAAAGAGCCGCCGTCGCCTGAGCCGCGAAAAAGCGATCAAGCATGATTTCTCACAACTGGAAAAATATCTTGATCCGATTCCGAAAGCGGACTGGGAGCAAGTCAAAGCGTATTACTACGCGCTGTAAAGAAAAAACCGCCATCGGCGGTTTTTACATTTCTATCTCAATATCCCCTTTTGCCCGACAGCAGCAGGGCAAAATTTCGCCGGGCTGGATGAACGCCAGGGGTTCAGTCAGCCAGTCGACCTGTCCTGCGACCAGTCTCGTGCGGCACGAGCCGCAGTAGCCTTCGCGGCACTGATACTCAACTTCAACGTTGTGTGACTCCAGCGCGGCCAGCAGGGAAGGGTGTTCATCCTGGCACAGCAACTGTGTGCCAGAGATGCGGAGGATCACGCGCGTCATCAGAGCTGGAAATCACTCAGGTCGTCGGTGTTGACTTCGGAGTCGATCTGGCCGACCAGGTAAGAGCTGACTTCGACTTCCTGCGGTGCAACCTGGACGTTATCGGACACCAGCCAGGTGTTGATCCACGGGATTGGGTTCGAGCGCGTCTGGAACGGCAAATCGAGGCCAACCGCCTGCATGCGGATATTCGTAATATATTCCACATACTGGCAGAGGATATCTTTGTTCAGGCCAATCATTGAGCCGTCGCGGAACAGGTATTCTGCCCACTCTTTCTCCTGCAATGCCGCCTGCACAAACAGGTCGTAACACTCCTGTTTACACTCTTCGGCGATTTCAGCCATTTCCGGATCATCGACGCCGCTGCGCAGAAGGTTCAGCATATGCTGAGTACCGGTCAGGTGCAGCGCTTCATCGCGGGCAATCAGGCGGATAATTTTGGCGTTGCCTTCCATCAGTTCACGTTCTGCGAAGGCGAAGGAGCAGGCAAAGCTGACGTAGAAGCGAATCGCCTCCAGCGCGTTAACGCTCATCAGGCAGAGATAGAGTTTTTTCTTCAGTTCACGCAGATTCACGGTTACGGTTTTACCGTTCACAGTGTGCGTGCCTTCACCGAGCAGATGCCAGTAGCTGGTCATCTCGATCAACTCATCGTAATAGCCAGCGATGCCACCAGCACGTTTCTGGATCTGTTCATTGGTGACGATATCATCAAATACAATCGCCGGGTCGTTGACGATATTACGGATGATATGGGTGTAAGAGCGGGAGTGGATGGTTTCAGAAAACGCCCAGGTTTCGACCCAGGTTTCCAGTTCCGGGATGGAGATCAGCGGCAGCAGCGCCACGTTCGGGCTGCGTCCCTGAATGGAATCCAGCAGCGTCTGATACTTCAGATTGCTGATGAAAATGTGTTTTTCGTGCTCCGGCAGCGCCTGGTAATCGATACGGTCGCGGGAGACGTCAACTTCTTCCGGACGCCAGAAAAAGGAGAGCTGCTTTTCAATCAGCTTTTCGAAGATGTCGTATTTTTGCTGATCGTAGCGGGCCACGTTGACCGGCTGGCCGAAGAACATCGGCTCTTTGAGTTGGTCATTTTTCGTCTGTGAAAATGTGGTATATGCCATGAATGTGTCCTGTGATGAGAATTACCCCTTACCCTAACCCTCTCCCCATAGGGGAGAGGGAATCTGAACACCCTCTCCCCTATGGGGAGAGGGTTGGGGTGAGGGGGATATTATTATCAGATCTTACATGCACCGCTTTCGCAGCCATCGTCCTGAATAGACGGCACCAGGTCATCCTGTGCATCTTCAGCCCCGTCGCGGGTGTTCTGATAGTACAGGGTTTTCACGCCAAATTTATAGGCGGTGAGCAAGTCTTTCAGCAACTGCTGCATCGGCACTTTCCCTGACGGGAAACGTGACGGGTCGTAGTTGGTGTTAGCAGAGATAGACTGGTCGATAAATTTCTGCATGATGCCCACCAGTTGCAGGTAGCCGTCGTTGTTCGGCATATCCCACAGCAGTTCATACGCGTCGTGCAGGTGTTCGTAGTCCGGCACAACCTGGCGCAGAATACCGTCTTTCGATGCTTTAATGCTGACGTAGCCGCGCGGTGGCTCGATACCGTTGGTGGCGTTGGAGATCTGCGAAGAGGTCTCGGACGGCATCAGGGCAGAGAGCGTAGAGTTACGCAGGCCGTGTGCCTTGATAGACTCACGAAGCGCTTCCCAGTCCAGATGCAGCGGCTCGTTGGCGATCGCATCCAGGTCTTTCTTATAGGTATCGATCGGCAGAATACCTTTGGCGTAGGTGGTTTCGTTGAACCACGGGCATGCGCCCTGTTCGATAGCCAGCTCGTTAGAGGCTTTCAACAGGTAGTACTGAATCGCTTCGAAGGTTTCGTGCGTCAGGTTGTTGGCGCTGCCATCGGAGTAACGTTTACCGTTTTTCGCCAGCCAGTAGGCGAAGTTGATCACGCCAATACCCAGAGTACGACGACCCATTGCGCCGCGCTTGGCCGCCAGAATCGGGTAATCCTGATAATCGAGCAGGGCATCCAGCGCACGTACCGCCAGCACAGCCAGCTCTTCCAGTTCGCTGAGGTCTTTAATTGCGCCCAGGTTGAAAGCGGAGAGGGTGCACAGCGCGATTTCGCCGTTTTCGTCGTTCACGTCGTTCAGCGGTTTGGTCGGCAGCGCGATTTCCAGGCACAGGTTAGACTGGCGCACTGGCGCAATGGCCGGGTCAAACGGGCTGTGGGTGTTGCAGTGGTCGACGTTCTGGATGTAGATACGGCCGGTAGAGGCGCGTTCCTGCATCATCAGCGAGAACAGTTCAACCGCTTTCACGCGCTGCTTACGGATGCTGTCGTCGTTTTCGTATTTCACATACAGACGCTCGAACTCATCCTGGTCTGCGAAGAACGCGTCATACAGCCCCGGGACGTCGGACGGGCTGAACAGCGTGATGTCGCCGCCCTTCAGCAGACGGGTGTACATCAGTTTGTTGATTTGAACACCGTAGTCCATATGACGAACGCGGTTACCTTCGACGCCACGGTTGTTTTTCAGCACCAGCAGGCTTTCGACTTCCAGGTGCCACATCGGGTAGAACAGCGTCGCCGCACCGCCGCGCACTCCGCCCTGAGAGCAGGATTTCACCGCCGTCTGGAAGTGTTTATAGAACGGGATACAACCGGTGTGGAACGCCTCGCCGCCGCGAATCGGGCTACCCAGCGCACGGATGCGACCGGCGTTGATGCCGATACCGGCGCGCTGGGAAACGTATTTCACAATCGCGCTGGAGGTGGCGTTGATGGAGTCCAGGCTGTCGCCGCACTCGATCAGTACGCAGGAGCTGAACTGACGCGTCGGGGTACGCACGCCGGACATAATCGGCGTCGGCAGCGAGATTTTGAACGTGGAGACCGCATCATAGAAGCGTTTCACGTAGCTCAGGCGGGTGTCGCGCGGGTAGTTAGAGAACAGGCACGCGGCAACCAGAATGTAGAGGAACTGCGCGCTCTCGTAGATTTCGCCCGTTACGCGGTTCTGTGCCAGGTATTTACCTTCGAGCTGCTTCACGGCGGCGTAGGAGAAGGTCATGTCGCGGTCATGAACAATGAACGAGTCCATCTGCTTGAACTCTTCTTCCGTATAGTCTTCCAGCAGATGATTATCGTATTTCCCCAGTTCCACCATTTTATGCACATGATCAAACAGCTTCGGCGGTTCGAACTGACCGTAAGCTTTTTTACGCAGATGGAAAATGGCCAGGCGCGCGGCCAGGTACTGGTAATCCGGCGCATCGCGAGAGATCAGGTCGGCTGCGGCTTTGATGATGGTCTCATGGATATCGGAGGTTTTAATCCCATCATAAAACTGGATGTGGGAACGCAGTTCTACCTGGGAGATAGAAACGTTTTCCAGCCCTTCCGCTGCCCAATCGAGTACACGATGGATTTTATCGAGATTAATGCGCTCGGTACCACCATCACGCTTAGTCACCAGTAGACTCTGATTCATGTGCTTTTTACCTGTCCATGAAAAGGAAAATATCCCCCCACTTATCCACAAACCACCCTTGTGGCTAACTCTGTGGATAAATACTATATATGGGGGTTCTTTGATAAGTGAAACGCTATATGGTGAGTATTCTAGTCCGGATTCTTTCAGGCACAAGGGTTGATTTTGAGGTTGATTTGAGGTTGTGAAAGGTTAAAAAAGGCTAAGTCCGCATGGGGTAAGGGCTGAAAGGGATGTCAACGATTTGCAAAAAAAAATGAAAATTTGATCGAGTGCTGATTTCTTCATCGAAGGGGAAGATTGCGCTGATTGATACAGCGCAAATCGTTATAAGAATATAGTCTGACGTTAGCGATTTTTTGCTGTCGTATGCAACATATAGTTAACATCAACGCCCGGCGCGAGCTTAAAGTGATTGGTAAGCGGATTATAGTGCAGCCCGGTGATGTGGCGCTCTTGCAGAACCGTTTGATCAATCCAGCCCAGCAGCTCGGCAGGCTTAATAAATTTCTTCACGTCGTGTGTGCCTTTTGGCACCATCTTCAGGATATATTCCGCGCCAACTACCGCCATCAGCCAGGATTTTCCGTTACGGTTCAGCGTGGAGAAAAAGACGTGGCCGCCTGGCTTCACCAGTTGCGCACAGGCTTTCACCACCGACTGTGGGTCTGGTACGTGCTCCAGCATCTCCATGCAGGTGACGACGTCATACTGCTGCGCATGTTTTGCCGCGTGCTCTTCCACGGTTTCCTGTACGTAATCGACGTGAATGCCAGACTCCAGCGAATGCAGACGCGCCACCTGTAAGGGCTCAAAACCCATATCCAGCCCGGTCACTTCCGCGCCTTCACGCGCCATGCTTTCCGCCAGAATGCCGCCGCCGCAGCCGACATCCAGCACTTTCTTGCCGAAAAGGCCGTCAGCGCGTTCGGCAATATAGCCCAGACGCAGCGGGTTGATCCGATGCAGCGGTTTGAACTCGCCTTCCAGATCCCACCAGCGTGACGCTACGGCTTCAAATTTGGCGATCTCGTCGTGGTCAACGTTGGGCGCTAACGTGTTTTTTTCGGCATTCATGGGCACTCCTGGTCCTTATTTCATTATTACCGCGAGTATATCAGTACAACTCTACGAATAAAGCTTTGACTCGACGCTATAGGTTTACCTGTCTTTACGCGGTTGTGTTATAATTTGCGACCTTTGAATCCGGGATACAGTAGAGGGATAGCGGTTAGATGAGCGACCTTGCGAGAGAAATTACACCGGTCAACATTGAGGAAGAGCTGAAGAGCTCCTATCTGGATTACGCGATGTCGGTCATTGTTGGCCGTGCGCTGCCGGATGTCCGAGATGGCCTGAAGCCGGTACACCGTCGCGTACTTTACGCCATGAACGTATTGGGCAATGACTGGAACAAAGCCTACAAAAAATCTGCCCGTGTCGTTGGTGACGTAATCGGTAAATACCACCCCCATGGTGATTCCGCGGTGTATGACACCATCGTCCGTATGGCGCAGCCGTTTTCACTGCGTTACATGCTGGTTGACGGCCAGGGTAACTTCGGTTCTATCGACGGCGACTCCGCGGCGGCAATGCGTTATACGGAAATCCGTCTGGCGAAAATTGCCCATGAGCTGATGGCCGATCTCGAAAAAGAGACGGTAGATTTCGTGGATAACTATGACGGCACGGAAAAAATTCCGGACGTCATGCCAACCAAAATTCCTAACCTGCTGGTAAACGGTTCTTCCGGTATTGCCGTAGGTATGGCCACCAATATTCCGCCGCACAACCTGACGGAAGTGATCAACGGCTGTCTGGCTTACATTGATGATGAAGACATCACCATTGAAGGCCTGATGGAACACATTCCGGGGCCGGACTTCCCGACAGCGGCCATTATTAATGGTCGTCGCGGCATCGAAGAAGCCTATCGCACCGGTCGTGGCAAAATCTATATTCGCGCCCGCGCGGAAGTAGAAACCGACGCGAAAACAGGCCGCGAAACCATTATCGTGCACGAAATTCCGTATCAGGTGAACAAAGCGCGCCTGATCGAGAAAATCGCCGAACTGGTGAAAGACAAACGCGTCGAAGGCATCAGCGCGCTGCGTGACGAGTCTGATAAAGACGGGATGCGCATCGTGATTGAAGTCAAACGTGATGCGGTGGGTGAAGTGGTTCTGAACAACCTCTACTCCCAGACCCAGCTTCAGGTTTCCTTCGGTATCAACATGGTTGCGCTGCACCATGGTCAGCCGAAGATCATGAACCTGAAAGACATTCTTTCCGCGTTCGTGCGTCACCGCCGTGAAGTGGTCACGCGTCGTACTATTTTCGAACTGCGTAAAGCACGCGATCGTGCGCACATCCTCGAAGCGCTGGCCGTGGCGCTGGCGAATATCGACCCGATCATTGAACTGATCCGTCGTGCGCCGACGCCTGCGGAAGCGAAAGCGGGCCTGGTCGCACAGCCGTGGGATCTGGGCAACGTTGCCGCGATGCTGGAACGTGCAGGCGATGACGCGGCGCGTCCTGAGTGGCTGGAGCCGGAATTTGGCGTTCGCGATGGTAAATACTACCTGACCGAGCAGCAGGCTCAGGCGATTCTGGATCTGCGTCTGCAGAAACTGACCGGTCTTGAGCATGAAAAACTGCTTGAAGAGTACAAAGAACTGCTGGAACAGATCGCCGAACTGCTGCACATTCTGGGCAGCGCCGACCGTCTGATGGAAGTGATCCGCGAAGAGCTGGAACTGGTGCGTGAACAGTTTGGTGATAACCGCCGTACTGAAATCACCGCTAACACCGCAGACATCAACATCGAAGATCTGATTAGCCAGGAAGATGTTGTCGTTACGCTGTCTCACCAGGGTTACGTCAAATATCAGCCGCTTACCGATTACGAAGCTCAGCGTCGTGGCGGTAAAGGTAAATCAGCAGCACGTATTAAAGAAGAAGACTTTATCGACCGCCTGCTGGTGGCCAACACCCACGATACGATCCTCTGCTTCTCCAGCCGTGGCCGTCTCTACTGGATGAAGGTTTATCAGTTACCGGAAGCGAGCCGCGGCGCGCGTGGTCGTCCGATCGTCAACCTGCTGCCGCTGGAAGCCGACGAACGTATCACTGCGATTCTGCCGGTACGCGAGTACGAAGAGGGCGTGAACGTCTTTATGGCGACCGCCAGCGGTACGGTGAAGAAAACGGCGCTGACCGAGTTCAGCCGTCCGCGTTCTGCCGGTATCATCGCCGTGAATCTGAACGAAGGCGATGAGCTGATTGGCGTTGACCTGACTGCGGGTAAAGATGAAGTCATGCTGTTCTCTGCTGCCGGTAAAGTGGTGCGCTTCAAAGAAGACGCCGTCCGCGCCATGGGTCGTACAGCGACCGGTGTACGCGGCATTAAACTGGCGGGTGAGGACAAAGTCGTTTCTCTGATTATTCCTCGCGGCGAAGGCGCAATCCTGACCGTCACCCAAAACGGTTACGGTAAACGTACCGCGGCGGAAGAGTATCCGACCAAGTCGCGTGCGACGCAGGGCGTTATCTCCATCAAAGTCACCGAGCGCAACGGTTCCGTTGTCGGCGCGGTGCAGGTTGATGATTGCGACCAGATCATGATGATCACCGATGCCGGTACGCTGGTGCGTACTCGCGTTTCCGAGGTGAGCATTGTCGGTCGTAACACCCAGGGCGTTATCCTCATCCGTACTGCGGAAGATGAAAACGTGGTGGGTCTGCAACGCGTTGCTGAGCCGGTTGATGACGAAGAGCTTGATGCTATCGACGGTAGTGTGGCGGAAGGTGACGATGAAATCGCGCCGGAAGCAGACACCGAGGATGACGATGCTGCGGACGACGCAGACGAGTAAATCGTGACACGCTAATATTAAGGCCGGTTATTAACCGGCCTTTTTTCTGCGTTGCGACAAATGGCTTTTACCGTTACCTTAAGCACATCCTGTTAGCCTTTGATGGCGGAGTTTCGCCCCTTTGAAATATCTTGTCTCCTTTCGCACGACGCTAAAAGTTTCACGCTACCTGTTTCGGGCGCTGGCGCTGCTACTCTGGTTGCTGATTGCCCTCGCTTCCGTTTTCTACATCGTAAATGCGTTGCATCAGAAAGAGTCAGAGATACGCCAGGAATTCAACCTGAGTTCCGATCAGGCGCAGCGCTATATCCAGCGCACGTCGGATGTGATTAAAGAACTGAAATATATCGCCGAAAATCGCTTAACGGCGTCTAATGGCGTGCTCCCTCCCACTGCGCTGAAAGAGAGCGCTGAAGTGCCCGACTTCGAACCGCTATTTGCCGATTCCGACTGTTCTCCACTGGATGACGCCTGGCGCGGCTCGCTGGAGTCGCTGGCCTGGTTCCTGCGTTACTGGCGAGATAATTTCTCTGCCGCTTACGATCTTAACCGCGTCTTTTTAATCGGCAGTGATAATCTCTGTATGGCGAATTTTGGCCTGCGGGATCTGCCTATCGAGCGTAGCCAGGCGCTGAAAACTCTGCATGACCGCATCGTGAAATATCGCAGTGCGCCGCAGGACGAGAGCGGCAATAATCTGTTCTGGATAAGCCAGGGGCCGCGCCCCGGTGTTGGCTATTTCTATGCATTAACCCCGGTCTATCTGGCGAACAGGTTGCAGGCGCTATTGGGCGTTGAGCAGACCATTCGCATGGAAAATTTCTTCACGCCGGGCAGTCTGCCTATTGGCGTCACTATCCTTGATGAAAACGGCGACTCGTTGATCTCCCTGACGGGCCCGGACAATAAGCTGCGTATCGATCCGCGCTGGATGCAGGAACGCGCATGGTTTGGCTACAGTAGTGGTTTTCGCGAACTGGTGCTGAAGAAAAATCTGCCGCCGTCATCGCTCAGTATTGTCTATTCCGTGCCGGTTGATTTGGTGCTCGAGCGCATCCGTATGCTGATCCTCAATGCGGTACTGCTCAATATCCTGACCGGGATTGCCCTGTTCACCATGGCGCGAATGTATGAGCGGCGGATATTCCTTCCCGCGGAGTCTGATGCCCAGCGACTGGAAGAGCACGAACAGTTCAACCGTAAAATTGTCGCCTCAGCGCCGGTTGGGATCTGCATTTTGCGCACCCAGGACGGCACCAATATTCTGAGTAACGAACTGGCGCATAACTATCTCAATATGTTGACGCACGAGGACAGGCAACGCTTAACGCAAATAATTTGTGGCCAGCAGGTTAACTTTGTCGACGTGCTGACAAGTAACAATACCAACCTGCAAATCAGCTTTGTCCATTCGCGCTATCGCAATGAAAACGTCGCGATTTGCGTGCTGGTCGACGTCAGTTCCCGTGTCAAAATGGAAGAGTCATTACAGGAGATGGCCCAGGCGGCCGAGCAGGCCAGCCAGTCGAAATCGATGTTCCTCGCCACCGTCAGCCATGAGTTGCGAACGCCGCTGTACGGGATTATTGGCAATCTTGATTTATTACAAACCAAAGAGTTACCAAAAGGCGTGAGTCGTCTGGTGACGGCGATGAATAACTCATCGGGTCTGTTGCTGAAAATCATCAGCGACATCCTCGATTTCTCGAAGATTGAATCTGAGCAGCTCAAAATTGAGCCGCGCGAGTTCTCGCCGAAAGAGGTGATGAACCATATTACCGCCAACTATTTACCGCTGGTGGTACGCAAACATGTTGGAATGTACTGCTTCATTGAGCCGAACGTACCGCCGCAAATGCTTGGCGACCCGATGCGTTTGCAGCAAGTTATCTCCAATATTCTTAGCAATGCCATTAAGTTCACCGATATTGGCTGCATTATTCTCCACCTTAAGCGGGAAGGCGATTATCTCAGTATCAGCATCCGCGACACCGGGGTGGGGATCCCGGCGAAAGAAGTTGTCCGGCTTTTTGACCCGTTCTTCCAGGTTGGAACTGGCGTACAGCGCAACTTCCAGGGCACCGGGCTGGGGCTGGCGATTTGTGAGAAGCTTATCAACATGATGGATGGCGATATTGCCGTCGATACGGAACCGGGCATGGGCAGCCAGTTTACGGTGCGCATTCCACTCTATGGCGCGCAGCCTGCCACACCGTTGATTATTGACGCGCTGGCGCAAAAACGTTGCTGGCTGGCAATCCGTAATGAATCGCTGTATCAGTTTATTGAAACGTTGCTGATGTGGCATGGTGTGGACGTGCAGCGTTATGAAGGCGAAGAGCCCGATTCGGATGACATGCTGATAACCGATGACGATCCCGGGAAGCCGTGGGCGGGCAGAGCGACGGTGGTTTTCTGCCGCCGCCATATTGGTATTCCGGTTGAACGCGCGCCTGGTGAGTGGGTGCACAGTATCGTGTCGCCACATGAACTGATGACGCTGTTAGGCCGAATTTACCGTATTAAAGTGGGTAATGCGGATCACGTAGAGTCGGCGTCGGCGCATGATGTCGCCGTCGATAGCAATGACGATATGATGATTCTGGTCGTCGACGATCATCCGATTAACCGCAGACTGCTGGCGGATCAGCTTGGATCCCTTGGCTATCAGTGCATGACCGCTGTTGACGGTGTTGATGCCCTTAATGTACTGAGTAAGAATCACATTGATATTGTACTCAGCGATGTCAACATGCCGAATATGGATGGTTATCGCCTGACCCAGCGTATTCGTCAGCTTGGGCTGACGTTGCCGGTAGTCGGTGTGACGGCCAATGCGCTGGCGGAAGAGAAACAGCGTTGCCTGGAGTCGGGGATGGATAGTTGTCTTTCCAAACCTGTGACGCTGGACGTGCTGAAGCAGACGCTGGCGGTGTATGCCGCGCGGGTCAGAAAATCGCGAGAATCGTAGGATAAAAAAATCCCCCGGCCAGTGAACTGACCGGGGGATTTTTTTTATTACTCTTTATCTGTCGGGGAGAGGGTGACAGAGGAGAGGTAGTTCAGCAGAGCGATGTCATTTTCCACACCCAGTTTCATCATTGCTGATTTCTTCTGGCTACTGATGGTTTTGATACTGCGGTTCAGTTTCTTGGCGATTTCAGTCACCAGGAAACCTTCAGCGAACAGACGCAGTACTTCACTCTCTTTCGGTGACAGGCGCTTGTCGCCGTAACCGCCAGCGCTGATTTTTTCCAGCAGGCGGGAAACGCTTTCCGGGGTAAATTTCTTACCCTTCTGCAGCGCAGCCAGCGCTTTCGGCAGGTCAGTTGGTGCGCCCTGTTTCAGGACAATTCCCTCAATATCCAGATCCAGCACGGCGCTCAGAATCGCCGGGTTGTTGTTCATGGTCAGAACGATAATGGAAATGGCCGGGAAATGACGCTTGATGTACTTGATAAGCGTGATCCCATCGCCATATTTATCGCCAGGCATGGAGAGATCGGTTATCAGGACGTGTGCATCCAGTTTCGGTAAATTGTTAATCAGCGCGGTGGAGTCTTCAAATTCGCCGACAACGTTGACCCATTCGATCTGTTCCAGTGACTTGCGAATACCAAACAGGACTATCGGATGATCATCGGCAATAATTACGTTCATGTTGTTCATAATAAAGGCTACCTTGCTACAGCAAGCTCTTGACGTAGGCGTCAATGTCGCTGACATATTTTTCTATGGCCGGGGCATCTTTCTCACGGATCAGATGCTCAAGCGTTTCACACAACTGCTTGCCAGGAACCAGGTTAAGCATAGCAAACACCCCCTTAAGGCGGTGGGCTGTCTGTGCCAACGCTGCAAAATCACGAGCGTCGCATTCAGTATACAGCCTGCTAACATCTTCCGGTACCGTATCAACAAACAGCGCATAATAGCCGCTGGCCTGAAGTTCGGCGTTTTCATCGCCGCCGAGAGGTGATTCCGTAACCTCTTCCTGTGCCAGTTGCTCTTCAATAAGCTGGAGGACTGCGTCCTGCATAGCATTACTGATATTAAAGTTGACACGCAGTTGGCCTGGGCCAATTTTGCGTATCCCAGCCTCATCATCGCTTAAAAGCAAGCCTGAAGCAGTAAGATTAGACGGATTATCTGTTAAAAAGATATCAAATTCTTGACTCGTTGCTCTTTCATCCGGGGTGATACAGTTCGCCCCCCAGCTTTCCAGTTGGCGGGAGACGATACTGCGGATCTCATTGGAGGTGATGTCTATCATCGCGATGACGTCATCCAGCAGGCGCTCTTCCTGCTCGCCGTCCTCTTCCCGTGGGGCCATTTTAACATGCAGTGAATAGCGGGTGCCCAGTGACTCGCGAGCCTTGATATTCAGGTGTCCGCCCAGTTTGCGCGCCAGTTGGTCGCACAGCCAGAAGGTGAGGGCGTTAGCTTTGCCGTAGCGATCCGACTGCGTGTCATTCAGATACGGGAAGTGCAGATTATCAATCTCTCCGTGCGAAACGCCGTTGCCGGTATCCAGAATGCGGAAGGTGAGGCGCTCACCCGCTGACTCATCGGCGTTAACTTCCAGGGTGATTTTGCCAATTTTGGTTGTGGTGACAGCGTACTGAATTAACAGCAGCAGGATGCGGCGGAGCGCATCGCGGTCGCCATGACGCTGCTCTTTTGCCGGAAGCTTGTTATTGATCAGCAGTTGCAGCCCTTTACGCTTGATAGCCGGCAGAACCTCCGGGACGACCTCATCGATTAAATCCTGAAGTGAGAAAAGCGTGGATGCCCCTTTCCAGCTATCGTTTTCCAGCATATTGGCGAGCTGGATTTCATCCACCAGGCGGACAAGCAGGTCAGCATGATTGGCCAGCTTCTGGCTTTCGCTGGTATCTATCGCCGCGGCTTCGGCGGCGAGGGTTTTAATCGGCTGCTTTAAGGTATCGCTAATATTCTGCATAAAGGCCGCGCGGCCCTGCTGGTTTTTCTCATACAGACGCTGGGCCTGCTTGAGCTTTTTATTCACCAGTACTTCACGATCCTGATCGCGGATGATGAAAATCTGCATCCGTGGCGAGACCTGGCTGCGGAACTGGCGGATTTCATACAGCTCATTATTAATGGTGGCCTGAATTACGCCCTGGTGCTGATCCGCCATGCTGGTGATGTTTTGCAGGTTGAGGTGCGGCAGCAGGTGATCGGCGATTTTATTGCTGATAAGCGTGCGGTTTGACTCCTGATCGTGTACCAGCAGACCCAGCGGCAGCAGCGATACAATCTCTTCATTTATAGCGCGCAGCAGACGCAGTTCGTTGTTGGCTCCGGAGACTGGAGCTGCGACGGCATTTTTACGCCCTGTCTGATGGCGGAAAGTTGAGTAGCCGAAAAGCGCTAACGCCAGCAGGCCAATATTCAGTAGCAGCGGCAGCATGATGTTCTGGAAGGTATCCAGCAACAGGGTACCAAACGGAACCTGCCACACCAGACGCATGCCGGTTGAGTTCAGCGATGACGAGATCTCAATGCGCGAACTGTTGAAGTTAATCGCGACGCTATCGCTGGGCTCTTTATCCTGGGTGCGCAGAGCGCTTTGCGATGGGTCTTGCTCCATGCGGAAGCTGTCGAGCGACATCGCTGGCGGCACGAGATCGTTAATCGGCAGGTCAAAGGCCACGACCGTAGCAAGATGCCCCGGCTGGTTGAAGGTGGTACGCAGGGTGAAATAGTGCCCGTTTTGCCAGGCCAGACGGCGCAGTGAAGAGAAGGTTTCACGCTCATCCAACGTGTTTGCCTGCTGGAGCATCTCTGCGCGGCGTGAATCGACGATATTGCCGACCGTCGACTCCTTAAAGCCGGAGGAGAGATCTTTTAACGGCAGAGTGGAGATAAGGATCAGGCTGTTGTCCTGGCCGTTCAGATAGTACATCGACCACGGAATGGTTTCTGCGCCCCACAGGGTATCCAGATAAGTGGACATGCGCTGGGTGATTTCCAGCGTCGAACTGTCGTGAGAGCCAAAAATCAGCGCTTCGGTTTTGCGTCGCGGTTTTTCAAGATAGTAAACGTCCTGTTTGAGACGCGTTTCCTGTAACCCTTCGCTGGAACTGGTGGTCGGCGCAGCGGCAATATTGTCGTAAATCTGCCAGGTGGCGTAACGCCAGGTATCAATGCGCTTATGCACGGCGTGGGTCATGTCGACTATCTGATAACTCTTATCCTTCAGCCACGCATTGACAGCGCTCTGGATCATCACGCCCATCGTTACCAGCAGCACGATAATCATTAAGAGGAAGAAGCGGGTGATACTGCCAGGCAGCAGAGAGAATTTACCCGGTGTGTTCTTGTCAGACTGACTCATTGGCGTGTGTAACCCATCATAACAGCATCTGAATGAGAATATGCTCAGACATAGGTGAGCGTGGAACGTCTAAACCTGTTAACCAACGTAAAATTATTATGCAACAGGAGAGAGTACAGCAGGCAGTATAAAGGGAACTGTGTCAAATGCCATACTTCGGCGATTTTCCCCTCAGGAAAAGGTAAAAGCGAAACAGATTGCGTTCTACCACCGCTGCATGATTGCACAAAAAAGGTTTGTGTTAAGGAGAAATAGCACGAATTAACAAGATATTATTTTTATGTTGCTGGCTGAAATTTCCGATGGATTCGGATTGAGTAATTGCCGTCGTGATTTACGCCATATAACACGTCAGGATTAAAGTTACGTAAAGAAAGGTAAAAAAAACCGGATGCGATGCATCCGGTGGAAATAGGGGTAAACAGACATTCAGAACTGAATGACGGTAATAAATAAAGTTAATGATGATAGCAATATCTATTTTAGTTGCGGGCGAAACTTTTGTTTTACCATTCAGTGCTATACTTTTAACCTATTATAACGTATTGAATTTTAATGGTTATTTTTAAACTCTTTGTTTATCCGTGCTATTTTTCTTACCCATTTGTGCCAAAAAAAGTTCCGTTGAATTTACATTTTGAAACATCTATATGGATAAATGAAACACCTTTAAGGTTTTCGTATCATTTTGGTGTTGGATATTTCTGCATTTTGCAGCACAATGGGTTTGCCGACTGGTTAATGAGGGTTGACCAGTAAGCAGTGGCATATAAAAAGGCATATAACAGAGGGTTAATAACATGAAAGTTAAAGTACTGTCCCTCCTGGTACCAGCACTGCTGGTAGCGGGCGCAGCAAATGCGGCTGAAATTTATAACAAAGACGGCAACAAATTAGATCTGTACGGCAAAATCGTTGGCCTGCACTACTTCTCCGATGACGATAGCGTAGATGGCGACCAGACCTACATGCGTGTCGGCGTGAAAGGCGAAACTCAGATCCATGACCAACTGACCGGTTATGGCCAGTGGGAATACAACGTACAGGCAAACAACACTGAATCTTCCAGCGATCAGGCTTGGACTCGTCTGGCATTCGCTGGTCTGCGTTTCGGTGATGCGGGTTCCTTCGACTACGGTCGTAACTACGGCGTTGTTTACGACATCACTTCCTGGACCGACGTTCTGCCGGAGTTCGGCGGCGACACCTACGGTTCTGACAACTTCCTGCAGTCTCGTGCTAACGGTGTTGCAACCTACCGTAACTCTGACTTCTTCGGTCTGGTTGATGGCCTGAACTTTGCTCTGCAGTATCAGGGTAAAAACGGCAGCGTGAGCGGCGAAGGCGCGACCAACAACGGTCGTAACGAACTGAAACAGAACGGTGACGGTTTCGGCGGCTCCCTGTCTTATGACATCGGCGAAGGCTTCAGCGTGGGTGGTGCGATTGCCAGCTCCAAGCGTACTGACGCTCAGAACAACAACCTGGCGTTCGGCGAAGGCGACAAAGCAACCACTTATACTGGTGGCCTGAAATATGATGCGAACAACATCTACCTGGCTGCGCAGTACACCCAGACTTACAACGCGACTCGCTTCGGTGATGCTACCTTCGGCGGCTACGCTAACAAAGCGCAGAACTTCGAAGTTGTTGCACAGTACCAGTTTGACTTCGGTCTGCGTCCGTCCGTTGCTTACCTGCAGTCCAAAGGCAAAGACCTGGGTACTGTAGGCGGCCGCGACTTCGGCGACCAGGATCTGGTTAAATATGTTGATGTTGGCGCGACTTACTACTTCAACAAAAACATGTCTACCTATGTTGATTACAAAATCAACCTGCTGGATGACAACACCTTCACCCGCGCTGCTGGCATCTCTACCGATGACATCGTAGCACTGGGTCTGGTTTACCAGTTCTAATCGACTGCGAATCTGCATAAAGGAGCCGAAAGGCTCCTTTTTTTTATGCTTTGTTTAGTCGAATTGGTGTACTCTTGCGGCCATTGCAGGAGAATAATAACGGATGGAAATGAATATCTTACGTGCGGCCCTGATGAGCGCCGCGTTACTGCTTGCTGGCTGCGACAACGCCAGTACTCCTACCGCGCCAAAATCCACTGCCACGGTACTTGAAGGCAAGACAATGGGCACCTTCTGGCGGGTCAGCGTGGTGGATATCGATAAAAAACGTGCCGATGAACTGCGCGAAAAAATCCAGACACAGCTTGATGGCGATGACCAGCTACTCTCAACGTGGAAAAACGACTCCGCGTTGATGCGCTTTAACCATTCGTCGAGCACGGATCCCTGGCCGGTGAGCGAAGCGATGGCGGATATCGTGACTGAATCGCTGCGTATTGGGCAAAAAACTCGCGGCGCGATGGATGTCACCGTCGGCCCGCTGGTGAATTTATGGGGTTTTGGCCCGGATAAACAGCCTGTCAGTACGCCGACTCAGGAACAGATCGACGCGGCAAAAGCCAAAACCGGGCTACAGCATCTTACGGTCATTAATAATGCGGGCCGGCAGTATCTGCAAAAAGATATCCCGGCGTTGTATGTCGACCTTTCCACCGTGGGCGAGGGCTACGCGGCCGATCATCTGGCGCGTCTGATGGGGCAGGAGGGGATTTCCCGTTATCTGGTCTCGGTTGGCGGTGCGCTGGCGAGCCGTGGTATGAATGCCGAAGGGCGTCCGTGGCGGGTTGCTATCCAGAAGCCGACTGATAAAGAAAATGCCGTGCAGGCGATTGTCGATATCAACGGCCATGGCATTAGCACCTCGGGCAGTTATCGCAACTATTATGAGCTGGATGGGCAACGCATCTCGCACGTTATTGACCCGCAAACTGGCCGACCGATTAGCCATAAACTGGTCTCCGTCACGGTCATCGCGCCAACGGCACTGGAAGCTGATGCCTGGGATACCGGGCTGATGGTACTCGGGCCGGAAAAAGCCAAAGAAGTGGTGCGAGAGCAGGGGCTGGCGGTGTATATGATTATGAAGCAGGGGGATAGTTTTACCACGTGGATGTCCCCGCAGTTCAGCGCTTTCCTGGTCAACGGCAAAAATTAAAAAGCAAGATTGTTGGTTTTTTGCTGTCTCCTCCAGGGCAGAGTGGCGATACACTTACTGGAGGAGCCTGATATGACATCTCAAACTTATCATACCGATGCAAACCGCTGGCAGGCGGTACTCAACCGCGACGCGCAGGCAGATGGGCATTTTGTTTTTGCGGTGCGCACCACCGGCATTTTTTGTCGCCCCTCCTGTCGGGCGCGCCATGCGCTGCGCCAGAACGTGCTGTTTTATCCGGATGCTGATGCGGCGTTGCAGGCCGGGTTTCGCCCCTGCAAGCGCTGCCAGCCGGACACGCTCGACCCGCAGCAGCAGAAAGTGAATAAAGTGGCGCAGGCCTGCCGGATGCTGGAGCAGGATGTACCGGTTACGCTTGAAACCCTTTCGCAGGCGGTGGCAGTCAGCCCTTACCACTTCCACCGTATGTTTAAATCCGTTACCGGCGTGACCCCGAAGGCCTGGCAACAGGCCTGGCGTGCGCGAAAGTTGCGTGATGCGCTGGCGGAAGGCGAGGCGGTGACGGATGCGGTGCTGAACGCCGGTTTCCCGGACAGCAGCAGCTACTATCGCCATGCGGACGCATTGCTGGGAATGACGGCGAAACAGTTTCGACGCGGCGGTGAAGAAACGGCCATTTATTATGCGCTGGAAGATTGCCGCCTTGGGCGTTGTCTGGTCGCACTCAGTTCGCGCGGGATCTGCGCGGTGCTGTTAGGCGATAATGATGCGCAGGTGATTGCCGAACTCCGGAACCTGTTCCCCTCCGCGCAGTCGCAGCAGGGTAGCCCTGATTTTCATCAGCAGATCCGCGAGGTGGTGATGCATCTGGATAATCGGCCATTGCCGCTCTCTCTGCCGCTCGATATCCGCGGCACCGCCTTTCAGCAACAGGTATGGCAGGCGCTGCGTAACATCCCTCGCGGTGAAACCCGCAGCTATCAGCAAATTGCCGCCGCGATTGGCAACCCGAAAGCGGTGCGCGCGGTAGCGGGAGCCTGTGCAGCGAACAAACTGGCGGTTATCGTCCCGTGTCACCGCGTGGTGCGGGAAGATGGTAGCCTGTCGGGATATCGCTGGGGCGTGTCGCGAAAAGCGGCGCTGTTGTTACAAGAGAAACATTCCACGGAGTCATAATGCTCGATCTCTTTGCTGATGAAACGCCCTGGCAGGAGCCGCTGGCAGCCGGGGCCACAATCCTCCGCCGACAGGCCGTAGCCCAGGCGAATGAACTGCTGAGTGCCATTAATCAGGTCGCGATGATTTCTCCGTTTCGCCAGATGGTGACGCCAGGCGGCTACACCATGTCGGTGGCGATGACCAACTGTGGGCCACTCGGCTGGAGCACGGATTTACATGGCTACTGTTACAGTAAGGTGGATCCGCTGACCGGGTCGCCCTGGCCGCCGATGCCTGATATTTTCCGCACGCTCGCGCAAACGGCCGCCGCGCAGGCTGGTTTTGCAGGATTCTCCCCTGATGCCTGTCTGATCAACCGTTATCTGCCAGGGGCAAAACTCTCGCTGCATCAGGATAAAGACGAGGCAACGCTAAGTGAACCCATCGTTTCTGTTTCACTCGGTTTACCTGCCATCTTCCAGTTTGGCGGCCTGAAGCGTAACGACCCGCTGCAACGGGTGCTGCTGGAACATGGCGATGTGGTGGTGTGGGGCGGCGAATCGCGCCTCTTTTATCATGGCATTCAGCCGCTCAAACCAGGCCATCATCCCCTGGTTGGCCCGATGCGTTACAACCTCACTTTCCGTCACGCTGGTAATAAAGAATAAAAATAAGAATTATTCTTGATGTACACGCGGGGCAGTTTAAACTGCTCGCTGTTTTTCATTTCCGGGTTGCTGCTTTATGGAACTTCTCCTGCTTGTCTGGCGCCAGTATCGCTGGCCGTTTATTGCTGTTATGGCGCTGAGCCTGTTAAGCGCGGCATTGGGGATCGGCCTGATTGCCTTTATCAACCTGCGCCTTATCACCGCGGTGGATATGTCGCTGACGGTGTTGCCGGAGTTCCTCGGGTTACTCCTGCTGTTAATGGCGGTCACGCTGGGGTCACAGCTTGCGTTGACCACCCTCGGCCACCACTTTGTCTACCGGCTGCGCAGTGAATTTATTAAACGTATTCTGGACACCCAGGTCGAACGCATCGAAAAACTGGGCAGCGCGGCGCTGCTGGCGGGGCTGACCAGCGATGTGCGTAACATCACCATCGCCTTCGTGCGCCTGCCGGAGCTGGTTCAGGGGATAATCCTGACCTTTGGTTCCGCCGCTTACCTGGCCTTTCTGTCGACCAAAATGTTGCTGGTGACGGTGTTATGGATGGCGCTGACCATCTGGGGCGGTTTTGTACTGGTGGCGCGGGTCTACAAACATATGGCCACGCTGCGCGAGACGGAAGATAAACTCTATCAGGATTACCAGACGGTGCTGGAAGGGCGCAAAGAGCTAACGCTCAACCGCGAGCGTGCGGAATATGTCTTTAATCAGCTCTATATTCCTGATGCTAAAGCTTATCGCCATCATATTGTTCGTGCCGATACCTTCCACCTCAGCGCGGTGAACTGGTCAAATATTATGATGCTGGGGGCGATTGGGCTGGTGTTCTGGATGGCGAACAGCCTCGGCTGGGCTGACACGGCGGTGGCTGCAACTTACTCCCTGACGCTGCTGTTTCTGCGTACACCGCTGCTTTCGGCCGTTGGCGCGCTGCCAACGCTGCTCAGCGCACAGGTGGCATTTAAAAAACTCAACACTTTCTCGCTTGCGCCATACCAGGCCGAATTTCCTGTGCCGAAGGCGTACCCGAACTGGCAGACCCTCGAGCTGCGTGACGTGGAGTTTCATTATGAAGATAACACCTTTGCCGTTGGGCCCATCAATCTGACCCTGCATCGTGGGGAGCTGGTGTTCCTGATTGGCGGCAACGGGAGCGGGAAATCGACGCTTGCGATGTTGTTGACCGGGCTTTACCAGCCGGTGAAAGGGCAGATCCTGTTGGATGGTAAACCGCTGGCGGCAGACAAACCGGAAGATTATCGCAAGCTGTTCTCGGCGGTCTTTACTGATGTCTGGCTGTTTGACCAGTTGCTGGGGCCGGAAGGGACGCAGCCTTCACCGGCGCTGGTGGATAAGTGGCTGGAACAGTTGAAAATGAGCCACAAGGTTAAGCTGGAAAATGGCAAAATTCTCGACCTTAAACTCTCCAAAGGGCAGAAGAAGCGCGTGGCGCTGCTGCTGGCATTGGCAGAAGAGCGAGACATCATTATGCTGGATGAGTGGGCCGCCGATCAGGATCCGCATTTCCGCCGCGAGTTCTATCAGGTATTGTTACCGTTAATGCAACAGATGGGCAAAACCATCTTTGCCATCAGCCATGACGACCACTACTTTATCCATGCTGACCGCCTGCTGGAAATGCGTAACGGTAAGCTTAGTGAGCTTATCGGCGAAGAGCGTGACGCAGCCTCGCGTGATGCGGTAGCCCGAACGGCGTAAGCAGATGAAAAAAGCGGCATTTGCCGCTTTTTTTGTATGTATTAAAACGCTGTTTATTATCATTTACATTACTCCACGCTATGCTTAACTCTCCCGGCGGGTCTGCCGGGTACTCTGATGACCGAAAGGATGACCGGCAATGTCCGTATTAATGAAAAACAGCGCCAGGCTGCGTGACGAAGAGCGCGCGCGTCTTATCTGGCTTTTAACCACCGACAAAGCGGTCACTTCCGTATTGTTGGGGAAGCTCACCCTTGCTGAACAGTATGATGACGGTTCGTTGCTGGATGACGTCGCAGAAGTGGGCGCGCTGGTGGCGCATCTTCCTGCCCCCGATCTGGCGGATGTGCTGGAAGCGTTACCTATCGATGAACGCCACGCGTTATGGAACGTGGTGGAAGATGATAAGCGCGGCAAAGTGTTGCTCGAAGCATCGGAGAGCGTCTGGGATGATCTCATTGACGATATGAGTGACCGGGCGTTGCTCGATGCACTGCAAACGCTGGATATTGATGAACAGATTTACCTGGTACAGCACCTCCCGCGCGATCTGACCGGACGCCTGCTGGCGACCCTACCTGCCTCTGAGCGGGCGCGCGTCCGTCAGGTGATGAACTACGCCCATGACCGGGTGGGTTCAATCATGGAGTTCGAAGTCATCACCGTGCGGCCTGATGTCACGCTGGCCTCGGTGCAACGTTATCTGCGCCGTTTAGGCAAGATGCCTGAGAACACCGATAAACTGTTCGTTACCCGCCGCGATAAAACGCTGATTGGCGAGCTGGAGCTTAAAACCATTCTGCTCAATCCGGCGCACCGTCTGGTTGATGAGGTGATGGAGTCTGACCCGGTCGCTTTCCACCCGGAAGAAGAGTCAGAAAAGGTGGCGCGAACCTTTGAACGTGACAACCTGATCAGCGCCGCGGTTATCGACCAGCAGGGGAAACTGATGGGGCGTTTAACCATCGATGAGATCGTCGACGTCGTCTATGAGGAGACCGACAGCGACCTGCGCCGTATGGGTGGGTTGAGTGCCGAAGAGGATGTGTTTGCACCAGTAACGAAAGCGGTCAAAACCCGCTGGGCGTGGCTGGCTATCAATCTCTGTACCGCATTTATCGCCTCGCGAGTGATCGACGGTTTCGAGCACACCATTTCTCAACTGGTGGCGCTGGCGTCGCTGATGCCCATTGTGGCGGGAATTGGCGGTAACACCGGCAACCAGACCATCACTATGATTGTGCGTGCGCTGGCGTTGCAGCAGATCCAGCCGGGGAACTTTTCGTTCCTGATCCTGCGTGAAATGGGCGTTGCGCTGATCAATGGCCTGGTGTGGGGCGGGATCATGGGCTGCGTGACCTGGCTTTTGTACGACGATCTCCATCTTGGCGCAGTCATGACGCTGGCGATGGTACTCAACCTGTTGGTTGCCGCGCTGATGGGGGTGCTGATCCCGATGATCATGGTGAAATTTGGCCGCGACCCGGCGGTAGGCTCCAGTGTGATGATCACCGCGATCACCGACACTGGCGGCTTCTTTATTTTTCTTGGGCTGGCGACGATTTTTCTGCTTTAAGCGCCAGTTTTGCCTTCAGGCGGGATGGGATGAGCGCCATGCTAACCACGCCCGCCAGCACGCCAATAGCAAGATTGCCGGTGCTGACGGTGGCGCCAACCGTGACTGCCATCACCACCGTTTCCGTCCAGGGGGCGCGTTTTAGCGTGGCGGGCTGGATGCTGTGCCAGCTAAAGGTTTTAAATGCCACAATCACCATAATGCCTGCCAGCACCGACATCGGAATATCGGCCATCACGTTGCTTAACGCAGTCACTAGCAGTAGCAGCACCAGCCCGGCCATGATTGTCGACACGCGGCTGCGTCCTTTGCCCATCTCAACGTTAACAATCGTCTGACCAATCATCGCACAGCCGGCGATGCCGCCGTAAAAACCCGCCAGAATATTCGCAATGCCTAACCCGGCGCTTTCGCGCGCTTTGTTTGACGGCGTGGCGGTCAGATCATCGACCAGCTTTGCCGTCAGCAACGATTCCATCAACCCGACAAACGCAATGCTCAACGCGCAGGGCCAGATAATGTTCAGCGTGTCGAGATTCAGCGGCACCAGTAACTGCGTCAGGCCTGGCAGGCCGCCGCTCATTGAACCTTCATCGCCAACGGTTGGCAGCAACTGACCGCTGGTAACGGTGAACAGGGTCAACAGCACGATGGCAATTAACGGGGATGGTACGCTTTTAATCACCCGTGGGGCCCACAACACAATCAGCAATGTGGCGGCGAAGAGCCCGAGAATCAGCGGGTTGCGGCTCCAGAAGTGCGGAACCTGGGCAAAGAAAATCAGGACACCCAGCGCGTTGACAAATCCGCTCATCACTGGCTGAGGGATAAAACGCATCAGTCGCGCCATGCCGCAGAGGCCAAACAGAATTTGAATTACGCCGGCCATCACCACCGCAGGCAGAATGTAGCCCACGCCATGTTGATGCACCATCGGCCCGATAACCAGCGCCACGGAGCCCGCCGCAGCCGTCACCATTGCAGGGCGGCCGCCGAGAAATGACATCGCCAGGCACAGCACCACGGAGGCAATCAGACTGACTTTCGGGTCAACGCCGGCGATAACGGAAAAGGAGATGACTTCGGGTATTAATGCCAATGCGGTGATCACACCGGCCAGCGTTTCACGCAGCAGCAGTTTTGGCGAGCGCATCACAGTAAGGATGTCACCGTTTTGGGGAGCTAAAAGGGTATCTGACATGAGGTCTTCATTGGTTATCGATAGCCGGTTTTCTATAAACCATACTTTCGTGCTATTTATCACAAAACGGAGCAGTTTACCGCTCTATGTCACAGAATGCCAATACAAAAATTTAATCGACGTATACATTTATTAAACATTTTGATAACAGGTCTCAAAACACAACTTAAAATTTAAACAATATTTAATTTTTTTGTTGCTGGTGATACCGTATACCCACGAATTGTTTTTACCTGCGTGTAACAAATCGCATATCAAGTAAGGCCTCCCTACAATGAAGAAAAAGACAGATGTACCCAATGCACAGAAAGCGGGTTCCGATACTGCTTCTGTGGTGGCCAAAACCAACTCCCGCGTTATACACGAGACGGATGTTTTGTTGATCGGTGGTGGTATTATGAGCGCTACGCTGGGTACCTGGCTGCAGGAACTGGAACCAAACTGGTCGATAACCATGGTCGAGCAGATGGAGAGCGTCGCGGAAGAGAGCTCCAACGGCTGGAACAACGCGGGTACCGGTCACTCTGCGTTGATGGAACTGAACTATACGCCGCAAAGAGCGGACGGCTCCGTCAGCATTGAAAAGGCAATAGATATCAACGAAGCGTTCCAGGTTTCGCGCCAGTTCTGGGCACATCAGGTGAAATGTGGCGTCCTCACTCAACCGAAATCCTTCATTAACACAGTCCCGCACATGAGCTTTGTCTGGGGCGATGATAACGTCAATTTCCTGCGTGCACGCTATCGCGCCCTGCAGCAAAACCCCCTGTTCCGCGGCATGCGCTATTCTGAAGACCACGAGCAAATTAAAGCCTGGGCGCCGCTGGTAATGGAAGGGCGCGATCCGCAGCAGAAAATTGCCGCCACCCGTACCGAAGCGGGCACTGATGTGAACTATGGCGAAATCACCCGCCAGCTTATCTCTTCTTTACAGGTGCATAAAAACTTCGCGCTACAGCTTAATACGGTTGTCCGCCGTTTCCGTCAGAATGCGGATAAGAGCTGGACAGTTACTGTCTCTGACGCCAACAACAGCCACGCGAAGCGCACCATTAAAGCCAAATTTATCTTTATCGGCGCGGGTGGTGCGGCGCTGAAACTGCTGCAGCAGACTAAAATTCCACAGGCGAAAGAGTATGCCGGCTTCCCGGTAGGCGGCCAGTTCCTGGTGTGCGAAAACCCGGAAGTGGTGGGCCACCATCTGGCGAAGGTTTACGGCCAGGCCGATGTCGGCGCGCCGCCGATGTCCGTTCCGCATATCGATACCCGCGTGATTGACGGCAAACGCGTGATCCTCTTTGGGCCATTCGCGACGTTCTCCACACGCTTCCTGAAAAATGGCTCCCTGTGGGATCTGCTGGCATCGATCAACAAATCCAACATCATGCCGATGATCAACGTCGGGATGGATAATTTCGATCTGGTGAAATATCTGGTCAGCCAGGTGCTGCAAAAAGATAAAGATCGCCATGCGGCGCTGCGCGAATATTATCCGATGGCGCAGAAAGGCGACTGGCGTCTGTGGCAGGCTGGTCAGCGCGTACAGATAATCAAACGTGATGCCGAGAAGGGCGGAGTACTGCGTCTGGGTACTGAAGTGGTGAGCGATGATGAAGGCACCGTTGCGGCGCTGCTTGGCGCGTCGCCAGGGGCTTCAACGGCTGCGCCGATCATGCTGCAACTGCTGGAGAAAGTGTTTAAGGAAAAAATGCAGACGGCTGCGTGGCAGGCAAAAATCAAAGCGGTGGTGCCGACTTATGGTTCGCGTCTGAATGAACATCCGCAGGCGATTGAAGAGACGCTGGCGCATACCAGCGAAGTGCTGGAACTGAGTTATGTTCCGGTTCGTGATGCCGACCCGACGCCGCAGCCGCAGGCAAAACCGCAGCCGGTAGTTGTTAATGAGATGGCCGATATCGCGCTGTAACTTCTAATACTAAGAAGCCCCGGAAAACGCATCGAACGCTTCCCGGGGCTTCTGGTCTCTTAACGCGTTACTGCGTTATGCACTTCTTCTTCTGCTTTCCAGATGCGGTATTTCACTTCTACGTTATCCGGTGTGTAGACCACAATCGGCAGTTTGCTGTTGTAGCGCAGCATGCCATCTTCACCCAGGTATGCGGCTACAAATTGTTTGGTTTTCGTCTTATCCGGGCAAGCCATCATCGTGGAAACCGGCTCGCCGACTTTATCAAAGACATAATAGTCGTAACCCCAGCCTTCCAGCGTTTTGCTCTCCAGCTTGCCACCCAGACGGTGACGGTTGCAATCGACCTCCAGCGTTTTACCAATCATCAGCTCTACTTTCAGCGCTGATTCATCCTGCTGCTCAGGCAACTGAATCACCTGACGCTTCATGCCTTTTTCCGCCTGCGGATAAGGCGCAACTTTTTCCAGAGGCTGGTCTGCTGCCATTGCAGAGAGGGAAACGGTGGTCAGCAGTAAAGCCGCGAGCGTAAATGAGTTTTTCACTGTGGATCCTTTTTATCAGTTATTCACCGGCAAGGTTATCATCATTGTAGTGAATGTTAAGTACCATTTACTGATTTTTGCATTAGTACCAGTCAACAATGTTGAGTATTTCAATAAAGTTAGCGTTTATCCCTGGCAACATTAAAGTATTTCAATCTGCTGCTCCGCGAAAGCCGCACGAAGGGCCATATCCGGTTCGCTGTCGACAACAAGAGTGCTGGCAAGAGACAGTGGCCCAATGGCAAAAGCAGAAGCCGCATTCATCTTTTCGTCCGAGGCCATGACGACTGTTTCTGCCGCACGCTGTGACAGCGCGCGCTTCACGCAGGCTTCTTCGTAGTCTCCGGTGGTAAACCCGGCACTGGCGTGGATCCCCGTTACACCCATAAAAAACAGGTCAGCATTTATATGGCTGATGGCATCGATCATGGCTGATCCCACAGTGACCACCGAGTGTTTAAATAATCGCCCACCTATCACGATCACCTCGACCAGCGGATGATCCACCAGGCTTACCGCAATACCCGGGCTGTGAGTCACGACGGTAAAAGCCATATCCTTCGGTAGCCTCATCACCAGCTCGTGGGCGGTCGTCCCGCCGTCAATCATTACCACTTGCGCAGGCTGGATCAGTTTAGCCGCTTTTGCGGCGACATTTTGTTTTGAACGATTTTGCACGTTCTTGCGTGTTTCGATTGGTGCAATGGCGGCCGAAACGGGAAGGGCGCCACCGTGCACGCGCTGGAGCAGCCCTTCCGCCGCCAGTTCACGCAGATCGCGGCGGATAGAGTCCTCTGAGATAGCGAATTTTTGACTCAATTCGCTGGAAAGAACCTGTTTTTCCCTGGCAAGTAGCTCAAGGATGATTTGTTTACGCTGGCTGGCGAGCATGAAAATCTCTCTTCACGTTTTTTCTTGATATTGCACGATTGTGCATGACATTATTATTTTTGTCATTCACCTGAGGAATAAAAATGCACAATAACACGCAACACATCCGCAATGTTCAGGAACAACTTCTCTCTGACAACTGGTACGTGCTGAAAAAGTATACTTTTGACTTGCAGCGCCGTGATGGCACCTGGCAGACCCAGAACCGCGAAGTCTATGACCGCGGCAACGGCGCGACCATTCTGCTCTATAACCGGCAGAAAAAGAGTGTGGTGTTGACCCGCCAGTTCCGTTTTCCGGTCTCAGTAAACGGCCATTCGGGTTTCCTGATCGAGACTGCTGCGGGTTTGCTGGATAAGGCATCTCCTGAAGCGCGGATCCTGGCAGAAGCCGAGGAAGAAACTGGTTTTAAAGTGACGCACCTGGAAAAGGTGTTCGAAGCCTATATGAGCCCCGGTTCGGTGACGGAGAAACTCTATTTTTTCATCGCCGAATACAGCGAACGCGATCGCACCAGCGAGGGCGGCGGGCTGGCGGAAGAGGGGGAAGATATTGAAGTGCTGGAGTGGCCGTTTGAGCAGGCGCTGGCGGCTATTGAGCGGGGGGACATCGTTGATGGGAAAACCATCATGTTGCTTCAGCATTTGGCGCTGAAAGGCGTATTTAACGAAACCGGTGGCTGAATCGTTTTTTTTTGTCATGCGGCAGGCGGGATGGAGAAATCCTGCCTATAACAGAGTCTTCTTTTTCTATTTTAAGGAGGGGTCATGCCGCTTGACTGGCCGCGTCGTCGGGCGCTTCCTAACTATGCGCTCTATGGCGCTGAAGCCGGGCAATCTTCGCTGGATATGGTGCATTATGAGCGCATTCCTTCACGCGCCAGCCGATTCGGTTTTGATATTGAGCCCCATTTTCACGATGTCCTGATTCAGACCCTGTATGTCACTCAGGGCAGCGGTGAGGCGACCATCGACGGCAAGGTGTGGGCGTTTGTCGCACCGTGCCTGATGGTGGTGCCCGCGCGTTCGGTGCACGGTTTTCGTTTTCGGGAAAATGTGGATGGACATGTGATCACCGCGGCGCAATCGGCCATTGAATCCGTCGCCATGACGGCAGCGCCAGATTTGTTATCGTTTGTGCGAACACCCGCGGTGCTCACGGTCGAACCTGTCAGTCGCCGGGGGACACCGTTTGAGACGTTGTTCGAGGCGATAGGCCAGGAAGCGGAAAATAGTGAACGCTGGCAATATACCGCCGGGCTGGCACTGACCATCGCTTTGTTTGTGCAGGTTGCACGCCTGAGCGAAAAGGCGGAAATGGCCGACAGCCCCGCGCGCGCGTCGCTGGTGGCGCGGATTGAACGTTTTCGTACCTTACTGGATGAACGCTGCCGACAGCGACAGCCTGTCGCCAGTTATGCGGCGGCGATGGGGATCTCCTGCGGACAACTGACGCGGATTTGCCGCGAAGCCTTTGGTATTTCAGCCATTGAGGCGATCGATCGCCGGGCGGTGCATGAAGCGCGGCGTCTGCTGGTCTACTCCTCTTTCAGCGTTAAACAAATCTCAGCAGAACTGGGTTTTCGCGACGAAGCCTATTTTGGCCGCTTCTTTCGCAAGCAAACCGGGCTCAGACCGGGGGAGTATCGCCAGCAGGAGCAGGGCAGGCTGGCGCAGAAAAAACCGGCTTCCGTAGCGAAAGCCGGTTCGCAGGACTAGCTTTTGAATCGGCTTAGTTGCACATACAGATGTGCGGGGCCGGAATTGGTGAGGTTATTACCACGAACATATTCAACAGGATGCGCGGGGTCGAGAGCGATATCAGCGACTTTACGCGCTATCAGCCGGGTCGTAATCAGCGTTTCCAGCTTTGCCAGCGGCTGGCCGAGACACTTATGGATGCCGTTGCCGAAACCCAGATGGCCGCTGGTGTCGCGGTCGATATTAAACGTATCGCCGTCGGCAAATTTGCGGCTATCGCGATTCGCTGAAGAGAGCAGTAATCTCACCACCGCGCCCTTTGGCAGCGTAACGCCCGCCACGGTCGTCTCTTCGGTCGTCATACGGCTGACGCGTTGTACAGTACCGCGATAGCGCGCGACTTCCTCGACAAATCGCTCTGCATCAGCTTCATTCTGGCGGATCCGGCTTACCAGATGCGGCTGTTCTGCAAACATCCGAAATGCGTTGGCCACCAGAATGGTGGTGGTGTCGTGCCCGGCAATAAAGACAAAGGCGCATAGCTCTTTGGCCTCTTTTTCACTGAGCAACCCCTCTTTCCACATCCGGGCAATATGGCCGCCGATGGACTGGCTGTTGCTGAGATAAAGTCGCTCCATAGCCTCTTTCAGATAGGCAAAAAAGGCCATCGCGCTCTGCTCATCGGTTCCCGTGCCGGGGGCGTTTCGCGCCAGTCGCCCAAAGTAGCTGAATGTTTCATCCGACCAGAACTTCATTTTCTCTTCGTCCTCATCGGGGACGTCGATCATCGCTGAAATGGTGGCGATACTGAGTGGGATCGCGAAATCTTCCACCACATCGCCTCCACCTTTAGCAATCAAGGCATCGATCAGCGCTTCTGCGCGACGCTCAATTTCCGCGGCAAACGGTTCGATGGCCAGCGGCATAAAAGAGGGTTGCGCGACCTTACGCAGGCGCGTGTGACCGGGAGCATCAAACAGGGTCAGAAAGGTGAGCGGCGGCGGGCTCACCACTTCAGAAGAGAACAGTTTTGGATTGCGAATGGCCTGCCAGACGTCATCGTAGCGCGAAAGGAACCAGACGTCCGAAGTTGCCGACTGGCAGCGTAACACTGGCGCGTTTTCGCGCATCCAGCGGTAGTGTTCGTAAGGATCGCCCTGTGAGCCGTCGTCGACGACTTTGAAGGGCTGAAGTTCCTGCGGCCAGTTCATTTCATGAGAGTAGGGCGGCAGCTCCGCCATTGCGCTGAACGGGCAGCGAGCAGGTTCCGGCTGTGGTGCGGGAGCCGGCGCTGAGGAGGCGGATTTGTTGCCTAAAGCCCGACTCATGGTGGCTTTCGAGTGGATGGCGTGTCGGGCAATGACCTCACGTGCGGCATTGATGTCGCCATACTCAAACGCGCTGACCAGATCCCGATGCTGCTGGACGATATCACCCACAATTTCAATATCCTCCCGCAGCGCCCGACCAATATAATCCTGCACGGCGAGCTGCTTATAGAGCGTAATAAGCGGGGTGTTGCCGGATGCTTCAATCAGGAAGAGGTGGAACGCATGGTTGGCCTGCACGTAGCGGGCGACATCCGTAAAACGCTTCCCGGTGACGAATGCCGCAGTAGCGTCGGCAAGTTGGCGAAAGTCGGCCAGTTGTGCGCCGGATAATCGTCCCATTGTCAACTGCACCGCGCCCAGTTCCAGCGCCAGCCGCAGGTCGAACGAATCATCGACGTCCGACAGCGCAATATGCTCTTCTCCCGTCTGTACCACCTGACCGGCACCGGCGAATTTCTCATAGTAAAAATTACGTGGCCTGACGCCTTCATCCGCCAGCCAGCCGCGAACCGCTTCCACCATCGGCGGCGGGCCACACAGATAGATATCGACATCGCCATCGTTTAGCTGCGAGGCCGTGATGTGCTGTGTGACGTAACCTTTATACGGATACGGACTGTCAGGGTTGGCGACGGTACAGCGCCAGGTGAAATTCGCCAGGCGACGGGCATACTCTTCGAGCTTTGCCAGCTCCACCCGATCCTCATCGTTGGTGACGCCGAAGATCAAATGGATTGGCTGGCTTACGTCGCCATCATCCGCGATCTTATCCAGCATGGACAAAAACGGCGCCAGCCCCGTGCCGCCAGCCAGAAAAAGAAGTGGCCGCTGGATGGGGCGTAGATAGAAACTGCCCATCGGCCCGCGAAAAGTGATGGCATCACCGGGCTTTGCCCGATCGCGAAGATAGCTGGACATCAACCCCTGTGGAACATTGCGGATCAGAAAGGAAACCTCTTTTGCCGAAGGCCCGGAGCTAAAGGAGTAGGAGCGCGTTTGATTGCTACCGGGAACCTGTACATTGACATATTGTCCCGCCAGAAACGTAAGCTCGCTGCGGTTTTCCAGTTCGGCGGTGAAGGTGATAGCGGTAGCGGAGAGCTGTTCGCATGCGGTGATTTTTCCGGTAAACGTCGCGTTGCTAACGCCTGCGGCATCAGAAGTGGCGGCGATTTGCACCACGCAGTCGCTGGATGGGCGCATCTGGCAGGTGAGTACATGCCCGGCGTTGGCTTCATCGTCGGACAGGGCTTCCGGAACGTAATCACCGAGTGCAAAGTTGCCTGATTCACAGGTAGCTTTGCAGGTGCCGCACACGCCATCGCGGCAATCGAGAGGGATAGCAATTTTTGCACGTAGCGCGGCATCGGCAACGGATTCACCGTTAAGACATTGAATAAAATGCGTGGCGCCGTCTTCGAAACGTAGAGTGACCTGATGGCTCATTGTTCTTATCCTCGGGTAGCAGGTGATCCCAGCATCTGACGTGCTGGTGCGAAACTCGAGGCTCCATAAAATGCCGGAAGCCATTTTCAGTCAACGGACAGAAATGACGTAAAACAGGACAAACCATGCATTAGTCCGGGTTGGTGAGCGGGGGCACATTTTGGGGTTAAGCGGTGGGTCAGGCATAAAAAAACCCGCAGACTCAGAGAGAGTGCGGGTTCTTAAGGGGTACTGAGCGTTTAAACGTTCAGTGAATATTGTTGGTCGGCACGAGAGGATTTGAACCTCCGACCCCCGACACCCCATGACGGTGCGCTACCAGGCTGCGCTACGTGCCGACGCATGGCGCAATAGTACCCTTTTCGGTGCTGATTGCAAGCCAGCTTTTGACTGATTGATTTATAATTAATCAATCAGTTAGCGATAAAACGTTTTTCCTCAGTCAGCACTTGCAGTAGCAGGCTTAGCTGTGGTTTTTGTTCGCGCTCTTTCTCGCCATCGCGGTTCCAGGTCTGATAATGGCCGTTGTGATCGAGAACCACGGTAAAGCGCGGTGTGGTAATCGCTAACGTGTTGTTATCGGCAGCAGTGACCCAGGCATGGCGGCGTGTGGCACTGAAGAGATCCTGCCCCTGCGAGTACTCATTCGCTGGCGTACTCACATGCAACAGGCGCTGCATTAGCGTAGTCATCACGTCCTTATGCTCGGTCAGGGCATCGATCTGTTGCGCTGGCGTACCCGGCCAGTGAATAACCAGTGGAACCTGTAACTGCGCGCGTGACCAGTCAAATTGCGCACGTTCATCACCCAGTGGAACGCCATGGCCAGCGGTGATAATCACCACCGTGTTGTCGAGCTTGCCTGCGTCGCGCAGGGCGCTCAGGATGCGGTTAATCTGCGTATCGACATCCGCGGCGGCGGCGCTGTAACGACGGGTAAACCCTTGCTGCTGGTTATTTTCCAGGGTGGTACCGTTGAAGGAGACCCAGGAGAACCAACGGTTCTCTTCCTGAGCGTAACGACCCAGCCAGTTAATCCATTGATTTGCCGTTTGCTCATCATTTTGCGATTTGCCTGGCGGCAGCGAGAAGTCAGAAAGCAGCGCCTGGCGGTAGACCGGGCTACTGAAACCATCCGATGAGAACAGCCCCAGTTGATAACCCTGCTGGTTCAACGCGGTGATCAGCGCCGCCGGGATACGTGCCGAGAGCACGCCATCCATATAAGCAGGAGAGATACCATAGAACAGGCCAAAGGTGCCGTTATCCGTCGTGTTTCCTGAGCTCATATGCTGGGTAAAGTTGACGTTTTCACTGGCAAACTGGGCCAGTGCAGGCATCTGTTTTTCATAGCGTGAATAGTTCAGGCCATCAACGGTAATCAACAGAACGTTTTGTCCCGCCCCCATATCACGATAGCGCAGTTCGCTGAGCGGATACTGCACGGAGACGGCTTCCGGATCGCCTTGTTCTACCAGACGGCGTTGATAATCTTCAGCATCCAGCAGGCCGTGTTTTTCGAGGAAACGGCGCGCGGTCATCGGATAGGAAAGCGGCAGGTTCGCTTTCTGCATGGTGATCGGACGATAGAAGTTCGCATCAGCCCAAATATACATGACGTGCGAACTGATAAACGCGATGAACAGGAGCCATGCAACGGGGCGGAAGTAGCGGCGACGGCGCATCAGGCTGCGCAGCTTCTGCCAGCTCCAGGTGGCGAACAGCATTTCAATAAGCAGAATGACCGGCACGCTGATAAACATCAGTTGCCAGTCACGGGCCATCTCGTTCTGGTCTGGGTTGATAACCAGCTCCCACACCACCGGGTTAAGGTGCAGGTGGAAGCGGGTGAAAACTTCGGTATCGATCAGCAGCAAAGTCATGCCGGCGGTGGCCAGAATGGCGGATAAGAACCGCATTAAGCGCTGCGAGCCGACGATAAACGTCAGCGGGAAGAGGATCAGCAGATAGGTGGCGAACACCAGAAAGCTGAAATGCCCGACAAGACTCAGGTACGAATAGACGCGACCGGTAAGCGTTGTCGGCCAGTCGGCAACAAAAAGATAGCGGCTACCAAGCACCATGGCCAACAAAATGTTGAACATGGCAAACCAGTGCCCCCAGCTAACCATCTGGGAGACTTTTTCTCGGTAGGGCTGACGATGAGTCACCATAAACTGTTGTGTATATCCCTTAGTGCGCCGGGTCGTCGTTAATAGAAGACTGTAACGCCTGAGCAAATGAGCGGGCGATAGCCTGGCGCTGAGCCGGGGCGACGCTGCTGTTAATCAGGTTCGTCACCATGTTCCCCAGAACCATCAAAGAGAGGTCTGTTGGAGTCTTGTGTTGTTCCAGTACGTTGGCCAGCTCACTGAGCAGTTGTTCAACGTGTTCATCACTGTAGCGGGATTGTTGTGGCATAAATCAAATCTGTCTATATATGGAAGGGCAATATATTACCGTAGCACCAGCATTTTTTCCGCATTTTTTCGCCGTAAACCTCATCCTTTCCTCGTGAATGAAAGGATGGGCATCTGAAGAAAGAGCAAGTTGCGCTGCAGCCTAAGGGGTGGTTGAATACACGCTTCCTAAAAGGAGAGTTTAACATGAGTCTGGATATCGACCAGATTGCGTTGCACCAGCTTATCAAACGCGATGAGCAGACGCTTGAACTGGTGCTGCGTGATTCGCTGCTGGAACCCACCGCGCCCGTTGAAGAGATGATGGCGGAGCTGCATCGGGTATACAGCGCTAAAAATAAGGCCTATGGGCTGTTTAATGAAGAAAGCGAGCTGGCGCAGGCGTTACGTCTGCAACGTCAGGGCGAAGAAGATTTTCTGGCCTTTAGCCGTGCGGCCACCGGCCGCCTGCGCGATGAGCTGGCAAAATATCCATTTGCGGACGGCGGCATCGTGCTGTTTTGTCACTATCGCTACCTCGCGGTGGAGTATCTGCTGGTGGCGGTGCTGAATAATCTCAGCAGCATGCGCGTGAATGAGCAACTGGACATCAGCTCCACGCACTATCTCGATATCAACCATGCTGATATCGTTGCGCGTATTGATTTAACCGAGTGGGAAACCAACCCGGAGTCAACGCGTTATCTGACGTTCCTGAAAGGGCGAGTAGGGCGCAAAGTGGCGGATTTCTTTATGGATTTCCTCGGCGCCAGCGAAGGGTTGAACGCCAAAGTGCAGAACCGTGGTCTGTTACAGGCGCTGGATGACTTCTCGGCCGAAGCGCAGCTCGACAAAAACGAGCGCCAGACCGTGCGTAAGCAGGTTTACGACTACTGCAACGAACAGCTACAGGCGGGTGAAGAGATTGAACTGGAGTCGCTCTCCAAAGAGATTTCCGGCGTCAGCGAAGTGAGCTTTAGCGAGTTTACCGCAGAGAAAGGCTATGAGCTGGAAGAGAGCTTCCCGGCGGATCGCAGTACGCTGCGTCAGTTGACGAAGTTTGCCGGTAGCGGCGGCGGGCTGACGATTAATTTCGACTCAATGCTGCTGGGCGAGCGTATTTTCTGGGATCCGGCCACGGACACGCTGACCATTAAAGGCACGCCGCCAAACCTGCGCGATCAGCTTCAGCGTCGCGTTGGCGGAAAGTAACGATATAAAAAAACCCCGCATTGCGGGGTTTTTCACAACTTGTCAGCGATTAAGCGCGAACGAAGTCGATGTGAGACAGTTTTGGCTTGAACGGGTGACGCTGTACAGCCTGAACTTTCACTTTTTCTTCTTTGCCATCGATAACGATGGTTACAACTTCTGCGTAAAACTCAGCTTTGTCCTGCATGTTCCACACTTTGTCGTGATCCAGTTCGATTGCAACCGGAGCAGCTTCGCCACCATAGATGATAGCCGGGAACTTGTTAGCTGCGCGCAGGCGGCGGCTCGCACCCTTACCCTGCTCTTTACGTGCTTCTGCATTGATAGTAAACATTTAAATCTCTCTTAATTATTCCTGCTACAGGCGACCCAGCAGCAGGCAAATGATCTGCTTCACGGATGTGAAAGCGGGCGGCATTTTATACTTATTTGTTCGTTGCATCAATCAAAAGCGCGCTTATCCGCGTAATTCATTGGCGCGACGGAAACGGCCTTCATAGTCAAAAACCTTCTCGCGCACCTGCCAGAACTGTCCCTTTTTACGTGCGACCACGAAATCCGGGTGACGTAATAGTGCTTGCTGGGTAAGGATGTCGGCAGGGGTGATCCAGCGCAGCGGTACGCCGGGCGTGCGGGTGTGTGGGCGGATAAAGAGTTGTTCAAAGGCGGTGCGTTGTGCGGGCGTGTGCAGGCGGAAGCGCTCACTGACATCAGCACCGTCTTCATCGTAATAGGTGATTTTCAGCCACGCGCCTTTTTCATCCGCGCCGTCCTGCAGCACCATTCCGCTACAGCGCAACACCAGCGCATCTTTAAGCTTTAGCGCCGCTTTCAGCATATCGTCCGGGTCGACCAGCACCGTGTCACACTCCCGGCAGCGGCGGGCGGCAATGTCATTTTCCGCATTACACTGCGGGCAGTTTTTGAAGCGGAAACGGTAGTCGCATTGTTCACGATTACCCTCGTCATCTTCCAGCCAGCCCTGACAGCGGCGGCCAAAGTGCTCAATCAGGGTGCCGTCGGCGGTGGTTTTCCCCCAGAAGGTATTGGCAAATCCGCAGCCGGGGCAGAAAACCTGGACGGGGACGTTGTCACTTTTGCCTTTTGGCGCGCCCACTTCCGGGGCGAAGAGATCGTGAGGATTCCCGGCGTAGTCCAGAATCAGGCAGTCTGTTTTACCCGGCGACAGGCGCAGGCCGCGTCCGACAATCTGTTGGTAAAGACTTACTGATTCTGTAGGGCGCAGGATAGCGATTAAATCGACATGGGGCGCGTCAAAGCCGGTGGTTAACACCGATACATTTACCAGATAGCGAAATTTCTGTGCTTTAAACGCCTCAATCAACTTATCGCGCTGCGGCCCCGGGGTTTCACCGGTAATAAGGGCGGCGTCACTGGCAGGTAGCAGGCCCGTGATTTCCCGCGCGTGCTCGACGGTGGCTGCGAAAATCATCACCCCTTTGCGAGATTGCGCAAACTCTTCAATCTGGCTGATGATGTGTGGGGTAATGCGTTTTTGCTGTTTCAGCTCGCGATTAAGATCCGCCTCGCTAAACAGGCCGTGACTATTGGCCTGAAGACGGCTGAAATCGTACTGCACGACGGGCATATCAAGCTGTTCGGGCGGCGTCAGATAGCCGTGCTTAATCATATAGCGAAGGGGCAGCTCGTAGATGCAGTCACGGAACAGGGCTTTTTCATCGCCGCGCACCATGCCGTGGTAATGGAACTGGTAGATCCAACCTTTTCCCAGGCGGAACGGCGTTGCGGTTAGCCCCAGCAAGCGCACGGCTGGATTTACGCTCTTCAGGTGGGCAAGAATTTGCTGATACTGGCTGTCGTCGTCGTCGCTGATGCGGTGGCACTCATCGACGATCAACAGCGAAAATTCACTCCTGAAATGGTCGAGATTGCGCGCGACGGACTGCACACTACCAAATACCACTTTGCCGTGGCTCTCTTTTTTCTTCAGGCCCGCCGCGTAGATATCGGCCTCAAGGCCGAGAGCGCAATATTTGGCGTGGTTCTGAGCCACCAGTTCCTTAACATGTGCAAGTACTAACACACGCCCGCGCGCCAGCCGCGCCAGTTCCGCAATCACCAGGCTTTTGCCCGCGCCGGTGGGCAGCACAATCACGGCAGGGTGTTGATGGCGGCGAAAATGGTTGAGAGTCGCGTCGACGGCTTCCTGCTGATAGGGACGAAGTGTAAATGTCATTGGTCTCGGTAATTAGTTTTGTGCCTGATTAGTATGCCACGAATCTTTTCGCTTGAGTGGTATAACAACCCCGTTATACTTGATCATTGTTGTTACTCCATTTTTCGGGCGAGTTGCCCGACACCCGGCATCATACAGGCTAAAAATTTTCATGCGACTTGATAAGTTTATCGCTCAGCAACTCGGCGTCAGCCGTGCTATTGCCGGGCGTCAGATCCGCGGCAACCACATCACCGTGGATGGCGAAATTGTGCGCGATACGGCGTTTAAACTGCTTCCTGAACATGAGGTGGCTTACGAGGGCAACCCGCTGGCCCAGCAGCACGGCCCGCGCTACTTTATGCTCAATAAACCGGAAGGATACGTCTGTTCAACCGACGATCCGGATCACCCTACCGTGCTTTATTTCCTCGATGAACCCGTAGCGCATAAGCTCCATGCTGCCGGGCGTCTGGATATAGATACAACCGGCCTGGTGCTGATGACCGATGACGGCCAATGGTCGCATCGCATTACTTCTCCGCGTCATCACTGCGAAAAAACCTATTTTGTTACCCTGGAAAACCCGGTCAGCGATGATACGGCTGAGCTGTTTGCTAAAGGCGTACAGTTGCACAACGAGAAAGATCTCACCAAACCGGCGGTGCTGGAAGTTGTGACGCCAACGCAGGTGCGTTTGACTATCAGCGAGGGTCGCTATCACCAGGTAAAACGCATGTTCGCCGCCGTGGGTAATCACGTGGTCGGCCTGCACCGTGAACGCATCGGCGACATTGCGCTCGACGATGACCTTGAGCCGGGCGAGTACCGTCCGTTAACCGAAGAAGAAATCGCCAGCGTCGGCCTTCCGCCGCGCTAACATTGAGGTATCTTGTGACATCCAGGCAGCCTTCGTCGTTCAATATTGTGTTTATCCTTGGCCTGCTGGCCATGCTGATGCCGCTTTCTATTGATATGTATCTTCCGGCGCTGCCGGTTATTTCACAACAGTTTGGCGTACCTGCCGGTAGCGCGCAAATGACCCTCAGTACGTATATTCTGGGGTTCGCCGTCGGGCAGTTATTGTATGGCCCGATGGCGGATAGCCTCGGACGTAAGCCCGTTATTCTTGGCGGTACGCTGATTTTTGCCGTCGCAGCGATTGCCTGCGCACTGTCAAAAAGCATCGATCAGCTTATTGTTATGCGCTTCTTCCACGGCCTGGCGGCGGCTGCGGCAAGCGTGGTGATCAACGCCCTGATGCGCGACATTTATCCGAAAGAGGAGTTCTCGCGGATGATGTCGTTCGTGATGCTGGTCACTACCATTGCGCCGCTGGTCGCGCCAATGGTGGGGGGCGCGGTGCTGGTCTGGTTTAGCTGGCGCTCAATATTCTGGATCCTTGCCGCCGCAGCGATTGTGGCTTCGCTGGCTATCTGGTTCTTTATTGCTGAAACCCTGCCTGTTGAAAAGAGGCAGAAGTTTCATCTGCGCACGGTGTTGGGCAACTTCGCGTCGCTGTTTCGCCACAAGCGCGTGCTCTCATATATGCTGGCGAGCGGCTTCAGTTTTGCTGCGATGTTCTCGTTCCTGAGCGCCGGGCCGTTCGTCTATATTGAGCTAAACCACGTCTCGCCACAGCACTTCGGCTACTACTTTGCGCTAAACATTGTCTTTCTGTTCATCATGACCACCATTAACAGCCGTATTGTGCGCCGGGTTGGGGCGTTGAATATGTTCCGCATCGGGTTGTTCGTGCAGTTTGCTATGGCGGTATGGATGGTTGTCTGTGCACTGCTGGATGTGGGATTCTGGTCGCTGGTACTGGGGATCGCGGTATTTGTCGGTTGTGTGTCGATGGTTTCGTCGAACGCGATGGCGGTGATCCTCGATGAGTTCCCGCATATGGCGGGCACCGCATCGTCGCTTGCCGGAACCTTCCGTTTTGGTATTGGCGCGATAATCGGCGCGCTGCTTTCGCTGGCAACCTTCAACTCTGCCTGGCCGATGATTCTCTCCATTGCCCTGTGCGCCAGTTGTTCGCTCTTATTCCTGCTCTACGCCAGCCGACGTCGAAAGTGCGCGTAGTACAAACATTTTGAAAAAGGGGCGAATTTTCGCCCCTTTTTTTTGATGCATATCAACGGATAGATTATTCATGCTACGAATGTATGTTTCTTTTATGTAAAATCTAATAATGTAAAAAGTCACATTGTTGTAGATAAAAAGGTTGTGTTAGATCACAGAAACGGGTACATATAGCGCCGATTAGCATGACCCGATTCGCTTGTCGCGACAAAATAATCACTCAGTCAATAAAATAAGCCGTAAGTCGCAGGCGTTTTTTTCTGGATGTAGGACGATTTGTCAACAATGTGTTAATATTGATGTAAAATAATTGTGAAGTAAATTGCTTCCGGGGAAAGAACGTGACGACATTACAGCTTTCAATCGTACATCGGCTGCCGCAGGATTATCGCTGGGCGGCCGGTTTTGCAGGTTCCAGAGTTGAACCGATTCCGCAAAATGGCAGTGCCAGTGAAAACTCGCTGGTGGCCCTTAAGTTATTGAGCCCGGATGGCGAAAAAGCCTGGCCGGTGATGCATACCTTAAGCCAGGCGTTATCTGATATCTCGCTGGATTGCTCCGTTCTGGAGTGTGAAGGGGAGCCATGCCTGTTTGTGAAACGACAGGATGAGTGTGCCGCAACCTGCCGACTGAAGAATTTTGGCGTGGCGATTGCCGAAACCTTTTCCGGCAATAATCCGTTCTGACCGTCAGCTCAGCGTAATGAGCTGGCGGGTGTAATCCTGTTCTGGCGCCGCGAATACGCGCTGGCACTCACCCTGTTCGACGACGTTTCCCTGCCGCAGTACAATCACCTGGTGACACAGCGAGCGCACCACATGCAGGTCGTGGCTGATAAAGATATAAGCCAGCCGATACTTCTCCTGTAACCCTTTCAATAACGTCAGTATCTGAGCCTGAACGGTGCGATCGAGCGATGATGTCGGTTCATCCAGGATAATCAGTTCTGGCTTGAGGATCAGGGCTCTGGCAATGGCGATTCGTTGACGCTGCCCGCCGGAGAAGGCGGCAGGATAGCGATGACGGGTTTCGGGATCTAAACCTGTTTCCTTCATCACCTGTATCACCCGTTGTTCGCGTTCTGCGGCTGACAGCGCCGGATGGTGCACCCGTAGCCCCTCTTCAATAATTTGTAACGCATTAAGCCGCGGGTTGAGGGATGAATTGGGATCCTGAAAGACCACCTGAATACGATGGCGCAACGGTAGCAACTCCTTGCGGCTACGGCCCTGCAACGCCTCGCCAGCAAACTGAATCTCGCCCTTTGAGGTAATAAGGCGCAGTAATGCCAGCCCGGTGGTGCTTTTCCCTGAACCTGATTCCCCCACCAGCCCCAGCGTTTCCCCGGCGCGCAGGGTAAAACTCACATTGTTCACCACGCGGTTATGGTCGACGACCCGCCGTAAAACGCCTTTGCGGATGGGAAATTCGACGCTGAGATCATTCACCGCCAGTAGCGTTGCCGCGTCGTCCGGCAGAGGAACCGGGTCGCCCGATGGCTCGCTGTCGAGCAGTTTTCGGGTGTAGGGGTGAGCAGGCGCGGCAAATAGCGCGCGGGCGTGGTTTTGCTCCACGCAGCGCCCTTGTTGCATCACTGCCACGCGGTCGGCAAGTTTGCGCACAATGCTGAGGTTATGGGTGATAAAAAGCAGCCCCATATTCAGCTCGCGCTTCAGTTCCCGCAGCAGTTCCAGAATTTGCGCCTGTACCGAGACATCCAGCGCGGTTGTGGGCTCGTCGGCAATCAGCAAATCGGGGCGAGTCAGCAGCGCCATGGCGATCATCACGCGCTGACGTTCGCCGCCGGAGAGCTGGTGCGGATAATCCGCCAGCCGTCTTGCGGCATTGCGAATGCCTACCCGGTCGAGGCAATCTAACATCTCCGCCCGCGCAGGCTCTTTTCGCATTCCCCGGTGCAGGGAAAGCACTTCATAAAGCTGTTTCTCCACCGTATGGAGTGGGTTCAGCGAGACCATCGGCTCCTGAAAAATCATCGCAATACGGTTGCCGCGCACTCCGCGCAGCGTGTGCTCGCTGGCATGCAGTAATGATTCGCCCTGAAAGCGGATATCGCCGGTGGGGTAACTGACGGGCGGTTGCGGGAGCAGACGCAGAACGGAGAGCGCGCTGACTGTTTTCCCCGAGCCCGATTCCCCCACCAGCGCCAGCGTTTCACCGGCATCAATTTGCAACGAGAGTTCGTTGACTACCGTGCGCGTTTCACCCTGGTTGCGAAAAGCGATGGAGAGGTTGTCGATCTCAAGCAGTGGATGCGTCATCTTAAACCGCCTTATTCGGATCGAAGGCGTCGCGCACGGCTTCGCCAATAAAAATGAGTAGCGACAGCAGTACGGCAACGGACAGAAATGCGGTGATGCCCAGCCACGGCGCCTGAAGGTTGTTTTTCCCCTGCAGTAACAATTCGCCCAGTGAAGGCGACCCCAGCGGCAGGCCGAAGCCGAGGAAATCCAGCGATGTCAGGGTGGTAATGGAACTGCAAAGGATAAAGGGCAGGAAGGTGAGCGTCGCCACCATGGCGTTGGGCAGCATATGACGGAAGATAATGCTGCGGTCGCTGACCCCCAGCGCCTGGGCGGCGCGAATATAGTCGTAATTTCGGGTGCGTAAAAACTCAGCGCGGACTACGCCTACCAGCGCCATCCAGCCAAACAGTACGGTAATCGCCAGCAGCCACCAGAACCCGGGCTGTACCACACTCGACAGCAGGATAATTAAAAACAGTGTCGGCATGCCCGACCACACTTCAATAAAGCGCTGTCCCCAGAGGTCAATTTTGCCACCGTAGTAGCCCTGAATGGCGCCTGCCATCACGCCCATTACGCTTGAGCAAATCGTTAGCATCAGGCCGAACAGAATCGAGATGCGCGTACCGTAGAGAATGCGCGCCAGCACATCACCCCCGTTGGCGTCGGTGCCCAGCCAGTTTTGCGAAGAGGGAGGCGAAGGGAAGGGGACATCGGTATTGAAGTTGATGGATGTCGCGCCATAACGAATCGGCGCCCACACGACCCAGCCATTTTCGCTCAGTTGCTTGCGTAACCACGGATCCTGATAATCAGCCGCGGTGGCAAACTGACCGCCGAAGGTTTGCTCGCTGTAATCCTTCACCAGCGGCACATAGAGGCTACCTTTGTACTGCACCAGCAGCGGACGATCGTTGGCAATCAGTTCTGCCCCCATGCTGCAGATAAAAAGGATGAGGAAGCTCCACAGCGACCAGTAGCCGCGACGGTTATGGCGAAAACGAGCCCAGCGAGCCTGATTAATGGGATTTAAAGCGATCATCCGCGCCCCTCAAAATCAATACGCGGATCGACCAGCGTATAAGTGATATCGCTGACAATATTCAGCAACAGGCCGATCAGCGTGAAGATATAGAGCGTACCAAACATCACCGGATAGTCGCGTGAGACAGTGGCTTCATAGCCCAGTAGCCCAAGCCCGTTCAGCGAGAACATCACCTCAATCAGCAACGAGCCGGTAAAGAACATACTGATGAAGGTTGCCGGGAAACCGGCAATCACCAGCAGCATGGCGTTACGAAAGATATGCTTCCAGAGAATGTTTTTCTCGCTCACCCCTTTGGCGCGAGCGGTCACGACGTACTGCTTGCGGATCTCATCAAGAAACGCATTTTTTGTCAGCATAGTGAGCGCAGCAAAACCGCCAATGACGGTCGCCAGCACCGGCAGTGTAATGTGCCAGAGATAGTCGGTGATTTTTTGATACCAGGGCAGGGTATCAAAATTGGCTGAAACCAGCCCGCGCAGGGGGAAAAGATCGTAATAGCTGCCGCCTGCGAATAGCACAATCAGCACGATGGCGAACAAAAACGCGGGAATGGCGTATCCGATGATAATAAATGCGCTACTCCAGGTGTCGAAACGGCTGCCATTTTGCACGGCTTTGCGAATACCAAGCGGTATCGACACCAGGTAAATAATCAGCGTACTCCACAGGCCCAGGGTGATGGAGACAGGCAGACTGTCTTTCATAAGCTGCAACACAGAGGCGTTGCGAAACAGACTATTGCCAAAATCGAAACGCAGGTAATCCCCCAGCATTTTGAAATAGCGTTCATGCAGCGGTTTATCAAAGCCATAGCGTTGGGTAATTTCGGCAATCACTTCCGGGTCGAGGCCGCGCCCGCCACGATACTGGCTGTCAGCGATATTGCCCACGCCCGCTCGTGCATGTCCTGGCCCGCCTGTGCCGCCACCCGCGCCGGGCAGGCCGCTCTGTTGGCCGAACTCTACGGCGGCAATCGCCTGATCGACCGGGCCGCCGGGCGCTATCTGTACGATAAAAAAGTTGAGCGTGATAATCGCCCACAGGGTGGGGATCACCAGCAATAAGCGACGGAGTAAATAGGCGCCCATGTTCTCTCCTTAGCGTCTGGCTTCGGGCAGTTTTGCCGCTTTATTCACGTCGTACCACCAGGTATCGAAACCGGTGGAATAGAGCGGGCGAATCGCCGGATGGGAAAACTTATCCCAGTAAGCCACATGGTCTTCTGCCATATACCACATCGGCAACATATAGAAGTTCCAGGTTAAAACCCGATCCAGCGCGCGTCCGAGCGGGATCAGTTTTTTCTCGTCCCCTTTGGCGTGAATGATCGCGGCGATAAGCGAGTCAATCACCGGGCTGGCGACGCCGGGGGCGTTATAAGTGGAGTTGATATATTCAGACGACCAGGAGATTTGCAGGTCAGAGCTTGGCCATGCCATGGCTCGCCACAGGCTTGGCATCATGTCGTAGTCGCGATTGCGCAGGCGGTTAATCATTTGCGAGTTATCGACCTGGCGAATGGACATGTCTACACCCAGACGCTTCAGGTTGCGCTGAAAAGGCATCACCCACTGGTTGTTGCCACCGGAAGCGACCAGCAATTCAAAGCGCAGCGGCTGGCCGGTTTTCTCGTTTACCCGCTGCTGCCCTTTCAGCACCCAGCCGGCCTGAGTCAACAAATCACCCGCTTTAAGCAGATTTTCACGGTTCGCACCATCACCGTTTGACGTCGGAGGCTGATAAATCGTGGTGAAGACTTCCGGCGGCAGGTCTTTTTTCATCGGCGCCAGCAGGGTGAGTTCATCCGCATCCGGATAGTGTCGGGCGGCATATTCTGTATTCTGGAAATAGCTGTTTGCCCGGCTGTAGGCGTTATAAAACAGCGCCTTATTCATCCATTCAAAGTCAAATGCCATGCTAATGGCCTCGCGAACCTGTCGGTCGGCAAATACCGGGCGCTGAATATTGAATGCCAGCCAGCGAGTATCCTGAGACGCCTCGTTTTTTTGTTCTTCTTTTACGATGTACCCGTCAGTGAAATTTTTACCGATGTAGCGTGTCGCCCAGTTTTTGGCGCTGCTTTCATTACGGACATCGAATGCGCCCGCCTTAAAGGCTTCAAAGGCGACGTTATCATCAAGGTAGTAGTCATAGCGGATGGTATCGAAATTCCAGCGGCCGCGGTTGACCGGCAGATTTGCGCCCCAGTAGTTTTTTTCGCGCGAATAGACGATGTACTGCCCCAGTCGCCAGTCGGTAATGCGATAGGGGCCGCTGGCGAGCGGTGGAGTGGAGAGCGGATCGCTGAGTTTATGATTGCGCCAGAATTTCTCCGGCATCACCGGTAGTGAAAACAGGCTCAACATATCTTCTTTGCCTGGTTTGCCAGGCTCGATGCGCACCGTTAACGGAGCGATAGCCTTTACGGTGGTGCCTTTGTAGACCAGACGGAACTGTGGCACACCCTCGGTCATAAATTTATGAAAGGTAAACTCGACATCGCGGGCGGTGATGGGAGAGCCATCGTGGAAAGTGGCCTGCGGATTCATACTCACTTCCACCCACGAGTAATCGTCGGCGTAGCGCGCGCTTTCGGCAATTAGCGGGTAATAGCTACCCGGTTCATCATCCGAAGTGGTGAAGAGGCCGTCATACAACGCCTCCGTGCGGACACCGGGATTTCCGCGCAGGGCGTAACGGTTAAAGTTATCGAAGGTACCGATAGCGGAGAGCGTTACCTTGCCGCCTTTAGGCGCGGCGAGATTCACGTAGTCGAACTGAGTGAAGTTAATGGCATACTTCGGCTCACCGATGACCGCAAACGCGTAACTTTCTTTAATTGTCTGTGCGCCGAGAGGTAAACTGCTCAGCGCTAACAGCATAAGACACATGCGCACGAATATCACTGGGCTGACTTCCCTTATGGTCAGTTCCTGCTGAACTAACCTCTTGTCCTTGAATAATAATTGACCCTTAGCGGCTTGTGAAATATTTCGCTGGTTCATTATGCGCGTCGATAAGCTGAGCGAGGGTCAACGGCTTGCTTATCCAGTAGCCTTGCAGGAAATCAACGCCGTGGTCGCGTAGCCATGTGGCCTGCTCCTGCGTCTCAACGCCTTCGGCGACAGTGACCAGATTCAGGCGATGGGTCAACGTGAGTACCGTATCCAGTACCGGTGAAGTGACCGTTTCCGTACCAATGGCATTGATAAAGCCGCGGTCGATTTTCAGATAATCGAGGGTGAAGCGCTCCAGGTAGATCAATGCGCTATGACCCGTGCCGAAATCGTCAATGGCGATCTCCACGCCTTCACTATGCAGCCAGTCAAAAACTTTCACGGCCTGCTTCTCATTAAGCATATCGCGCTCGGTCAGTTCCAGCACGACCTGGAAGTAGTTTTCCGGAAGGCTGGCGATCAGGTTACGAATGTCCTGCCTGAAGCTCTCTGCGTGTAGGTGGCTGGGAGAGATGTTGATCCCAAGTTTTGTGCCTGGCGGCAACACTTTTTGTAGGGCTGGCGCTTCTTTGGCGATCAGCTCAAACAGATGACAGGTGAGGGGCACAATCAGGTTTTGCCCCTCAGCGAAACTGATAAACGCGTCTGGTGGGATATTCCCCGCCACCGGATGCGTCCAGCGCATCAGCACTTCTACGCCGCCGATGTGCAAATCGCTGGCGTGAACGACCGGCTGGTAAACGATGTGAAACTGATCGCGCTTGATAGCGGAAAGGATTTCCCGGCCAGGACGAAGCCGTGTGGCCATCACATATAAACACAGAATGCCGCTTAATAATCCGCACATTGACCCCAGCAGCAGGGAATAAAGCATATTGTCCGTGGCGACTTCATTACCATAGAGATAGATCTCCAGCGGTACGCCTTTGATTTTTGCCTGCCGGATTGGGTGGCTGTCGATGGTTGAAAGTGGAACTGGCTGGTGATTAAAGGTCGAGATCGCCGTTGCGCCATTGATAACCAGCGCGACGCCGTTGTACTGATTCTGTTTCGACGGGGTGAGGATCCAGGGCATCAGGTTAGCGTCGATTGAGGTAAACACGCCGCGGTCGGCCAGCAGAGGGCTGCGCACCCAGAGGATGAACGCCGGGCGGTGCGGCATCATTGGTGTGCCGGGTAATATCGCCATGGCTTTATTTTGCGACAGGTCGAGCGAGGGGACGAGATCGCTGATGGCGATATCCATTGCCCCCGTTGCTGATGAACAAAATGCATGTCCCTCTTTCACCAGCAGAAAAGCGCGAATATTGAGGCTAAAAGCGGCGCGAGAGGTGAGTTCAGACGCGACATCTTCGCAACGGCTCATGGTTAGTGGCTGAATGGTATTGATGGTGCCCATCAGATCGCTAAAGTAACCATTGAGATAAAACTTCAGTTCGCTGATGGTGTTGTCGAGTTGTTCTGTCCGTTTATGGTGAAAAACTAAATACTGTGTTCCCCCCGCCAGCAGTGCGATGAACAGCCCGACCAGGATACTGATAAAGGCGAGTCGGCGGTTAACGGAGGTGCTGCGGCTGAGCATAAAGGTTGCGGCCTCGATGATTTTTAATGGGGTTTACCAGATGAGTGGCAAAAAAAAGCACTGCCGGAGCAGTGCTTTCTTATACTTGCAGTTAATCAAGGGAAACTGACGGCAAGTGAAATTAAGAGCGGCTTAACACCCGGCGCGCTTCATTATAGCGCTTTTTCCAGTAAGGCTCGTTCATGCTTGAAATCGTTACACCACTGCTGGTTGACGCGTGAACAAACTGATTATTGCCGATATAGATGCCGACATGACGACCGGTAGAGCCTGCACGGAACAGGACTAAATCGCCGGTGCGGAGCTGGCTGCGGGAAACTGATTTACCGGTTTCCTGCTGTTCCCACGTAGAACGCGGAAGCTCAAGGCCAAACTGTTCGCGGAAGGTGCGCTGAACGAAGCTGGAGCAATCAACGCCGCGCTTGGTGTCACCGCCTAAACGATAACGAACGCCTTTCCAGCCTGCGTACTGATCCATCAGACGTGATTTCACATCGAGGTTGCGTACCATTGATTCAAATTCATCCTGAGAGGCTTGCAGTGACGAGGCATCATTGTTGCCCACTGCATGCGTCTCAGAATGCATATTTCTGGCGGTGTCTTTAGTTGTGCTACATGCAGAAAGCAGAACCGCAACTGCTACTGCTGGAATCGCTCGCAAGATATATCTCAAAATTGGTTGAGATTTGACCATTTTATTTGTTTTCCCTTGAAGTCCTTAACGACAATGTCGTTATAAAAAATGCCAAACGCGTCTGAGACTAAATACACGCTAACAATGAGACAATTCTTTAAATTCAGTTCTGTGGACTAGCGCACAAAATTATTCATGATGAGAATAATTGTTCATTGCTGACAAACGCGAATGAGATTACCCGATTGGCAAGGGCATTGCGAGCGGTTTTACAGGATTTCTTATAAGAAAAAGTGATACAGAAAGTTAAAATTTATGAATGCGTAAAATAGTGTCAATTTTGACTGCATTTCAGGCAATTCACTCATTCGTAAAGATAATCTTCTTGTCGTGAAGGAGTGGTTCTGATGATTGATTAGCGAAAAATTAATCAGGGACTGAAAACAATCCCTGATGATTAATTCCTAACATGCGTTACTTGTTTGTGGATTTCCGCATATTGAAATGGGGAAGATGGCGCTCAAAAAGTAATATGGCTTTGTCGCTGAGCGGGGTCATCAATACCCATGGGGTTCCTATCAATACGGCGGTCAACGAACCGACGGCAATATCGGTGAACCAGTGCGCGCCAATCATCACTCGCGGGAAAGCAAAAATCACGAAAATAGCCAGCGCGATAGCGAACGCTTTGCCGCCAAAATAACGCCACATGAACGTAGCGAAAATCAGGAGCATCATGCCATGATCGCCCGGAAAACTGTCTCTTGAGGCATCTTTCGTGGAGATCTGCAAATAGTCGCTAACCCGGTGAACGTCAGGGAAGAATAGCGTTGGGCTGGCGCGTTTAACCGGCATTAAATTCTGCGCCAGTTGGTTAATAATTACCGCGGCGAGCAGCATCACCAGGCCGATGATGATGATCCGGCGGCGGCCGGCGGCATCTTCTTTCAGCCAGAAGTTGAGCATCAGGCTGCCCATCGCCAGCAGCGAGCAGCCATCAAAGGCGCGGTTGTTGGTGATGGCCAGGAACCACTGGTAAACGCGGCTCTCATCCAGGCCGTGATTAAAGAAATGGAAAATCGCAGAATCGATATTAAACCAGACGCCATGATTTGGCGGCAGGAACCAGCATAAAAAGAGCGCGGCGCCTGCTGCGTTCAGCAGCAGGATTAACGAATATTGCGTTTTCTTCATTTTCTTGACCCTAATCAACAACGACTGCAACCTTAGCGCTTCTACGCTAAACGGAGCTTCAACAGAGTGGTTTGCAACGCATTCCAGTCGACATCTGCATCATTAATCAGCTCAATCCGGCTATCCGGTGGCGCAACGCTCTGGGTCTCAATATGCAGGTCTGCGCCCTGGCGGTTAATCCTCACCAGCCCTTCTGCAATGCGCATGACCGCTTTAACGCGCTGAACGGGAGCAAGGCGCGCCCATTCAAGGATACCTACGGTGTCGAAGGTGGTATCTGCATCAAAAATCCAGCCGCAGGATTGATAACCCTGGCCGCTGTTCAGGCTGCGACGCCAGCGCTGATGCTCCGGCAAGCTCAGTGCTGCCAGCCCTTTTTTCCCGGCGTGAGCGTGAGTATGCGCGGCGCTGGCGGGAAGGTCGATAAGATTACTGCGCGGCTTTTCGAGCAGGGAAGGGGCAATATTGCCTTGTGTTGCATTAACATGCTGCCGCGCGCCGCCATACTGTTGCCACCAGCGCTCAAACGCATGCAGACTTTCCGGCGTGGCCCGATCGCTCTTATTGGTGACAATAATATCGGCAGCGGCGAGCTGGTCGCGGAAGTTCTCATTCTGCACCACTTTTTCATCCAGCAACTGGCGCGGGTCAAGTACGCAGAGCGTGGCGCGCAGGTCGATCCACGGCTCGTAAACCGCGGCGGTCAGAATATCGAGGATCTGTTTCGGGTGGCCCAGCCCGGTGGGTTCAATTAACAGGCGATCGGGTTTACCCTGGCGCAGCAGCGTATTCAGGCCCACCTGCATCGGCAAACCATTCACACAACACATACAACCGCCGGGGATCTCTTTGAGCAGCGCACCGCTATCGGCCAGCAGCGCACCATCAATGCCCACTTCACCGAACTCATTTACCAGCACCGCCCACTTCTCATCGGCGGGCTTATTGGCCAGCAGATGGAGGATGGAGGTAGTTTTACCGCTACCGAGAAAACCGGTTATCAGGTTGGTCTTTGTCACGAAAACTCCAGAATAAAAATCTGCAACGTTGCTACGGGTTGCGTTAATCCTGGCGAAAAGGGGATGAAAAGAGAAGTAATTCGCGAAGAGAAATGATTTCTCTTCGCATAAAAGCAGAAATTGTTAACTATTCAGGGTAGTGATGACCGCCTGACGCGCACCGCTTTGCACCAGGCGCTGCCACGCCTGCTGGATGTTTTCGACAAACGTTGCGTTGCCCGGCAGGTCAGTGCCAAAGATTTCACTGAGCGTGAGCAGAGCGACAACGCGCTCTTCATCACGGCTGTTGGCAACGAGCCGGGCGATCTTCTCAGATAACGGATCGCGAATATCAATTTTTTCACCCGCATCGTCGATACCGCTGACATAGCGCATCCAGCCCGCGACGCCTAATGCCAGCAGCGGCCACGCGGAGCCCTGTGCCAGGTGTACGCGAATGCCATCCAGAAGGCGCTGCGGCAGCTTCTGGCTGCCATCCATCGCGATTTGCCAGGTACGATGCTTCAGCGCCGGATTGCTAAATCGGGTAATCAGGCTGTCGGCATAAGCGCCTAAGTCCACATTGGTTATCTTAAGCGTAGGCGCTTGTTCCCTCATCATCAGGCGATGAGCGGCAAGGCGGAAATCCGCATCCTGCATACAGTCGCTGATATGCTGATAACCCGCAAGATAGCCAAGATACGCGAGGAACGAATGGCTACCGTTAAGCATTCTCAGCTTCATCTCTTCCCATGGCAAAACATCCTTCACCAGTTGCGCACCAGCAATTTCCCACGCCGGACGACCTGCGACGAAGTTATCTTCGATGACCCACTGAATAAACGGCTCGCAACTGATGGCGCAGGGATCTTCCACGCCGCCAAGTTCATCGGTGATTTCCGCAAGCGCTGCGTCTGTCGCCGCCGGAACGATACGATCGACCATGGTGGCGGGGAAGGTGACACTTTGCGCTATCCATTCCGCCAGCGCCGGATCGCGCTGCTTCGCCATCCCCAGTACCGCATTTTTCACTACGTGGCCGTTATCCGGAATGTTGTCGCAGGAGAGCACGGAGAAAGCAGGGAGCCCACGCTCGCGACGGCGGTAGAGCGCTTCAACCAGAATACCGGGGGCGGAATGGGGTTCCTGCGGATGTTCAAGATCGTGGGCGATGCGTGGATTACTCACATCAAGCTGCCCGGTCGCCGGGTCAATGCAGTACCCTTTTTCAGTGATGGTCAGGGAAACAATCGCCACCTGCGGCTCGCAAAATTTCTCGATAATTGCGGCCAGGGAATCGAGCCTGGCATTAAGACATTCATTAACCGCGCCAATCACAATGGGCTGATTGCCGTCGCCGCTTTTTTCCAGCACGGTAAAGAGATGATCCTGCTCCCGGAGCTGGCGCATAAGCTGGTCGCCGTTGAAAAGGCTTATCTCGCAAATCCCCCAGTCGCCGCCGCTGGCATTGAGCACACGGTCTGTTAACAGCGCCTGATGCGCGCGGTGGAAGGCGCCGAAACCAAAGTGCACGATCCTTGAGCGCAACTGTTTTCTATCATAATGAGGCAGTTGAACCTTTTCCGGGAGCGTACTATTGGCGATTGTTTTCATTGTTTACACGTCCGATTAACCAGTAATTAACAATGCTAGTGTAAAGTTATATGACAGCAAATTGAATTGGTGTGCCGAATTTATCCGGGTAATGTGAGCCAGATCAATCATTGCTGGGGCCGTATTTGACCACCTCGCATAAACATGTATGGTAGTCGTCATTAACGAACATTTTATTGGTATAACAAGTTGAGAGGTTGAGGCGATGGAACAAACATGGCGTTGGTATGGCCCTAATGATCCGGTTTCCCTTGATGATGTCCGCCAGGCTGGCGCGACCGGTGTCGTCACCGCACTGCACCACATCCCGAACGGTCTGGTATGGCCGGTTGAGGAGATTCAAAAGCGTAAAGCGCTGTTGGCGGAAAAAGGGCTGACCTGGTCTGTTGTCGAGAGCATCCCGGTACACGAAGATATTAAAACGCACTCCGGTGAGTATAAAACCTGGATCGCCAACTACCAGCAAAGCATCCGCAATCTGGCGGCCTGCGGTATTGATACTGTCTGCTACAACTTCATGCCGATCCTCGACTGGACGCGTACTGACCTCGAATACACGCTGGAAGATGGTTCCAAAGCGCTGCGTTTTGACCAGATTGCCTTTGCGGCCTTTGAGTTGCATATCCTGAAGCGTGCAGGCGCAGAAGCGGATTACACCGCAGAGGAACAACGTCAGGCGCAGGACTATTTTAACGCGATGAGCGAAGCGGACGTTGAAAAACTGACCCGCAACATTATCGCTGGCCTGCCGGGCGCGGAAGAGGGCTATACCCTTGACCAGTTCCGTGCGCGCCTGGCTGAATACGATCACATCAGTAAAGATCAGTTACGTGAAAACATGGCGGTCTTCCTGCGGGCGATTGTACCGGTTGCGGAAGAAGTCGGTGTTCGCCTGGCGGTACATCCGGACGATCCGCCGCGCCCAATCCTCGGCCTGCCGCGTATCGTTTCAACTATTGAAGATATGCAGTGGCTGAAAGAGACCGTCGACAGCATCAATAACGGCTTCACCATGTGTACCGGTTCTTACGGTGTGCGCGCCGATAACGATCTGGTGAAAATGATTGAGACCTTTGGCGATCGTATTCACTTCACGCATCTGCGTTCTACCTGCCGTGAAGACAACCCGAAAACGTTCCATGAAGCCGCGCATTTGCAGGGCGACGTGAATATGGTGGCGGTTGTGGATGCGATTCTCACCGAAGAACAGCGCCGTAAGAAAGCGGGCGATCTGCGTCCGATCCCGATGCGTCCGGATCATGGCCATCAGATGCTTGACGATCTGAAGAAGAAAACCAACCCGGGTTATTCCGCGATTGGTCGTCTGAAAGGGCTGGCGGAAGTGCGCGGCGTTGAAATGGCGCTGAAAGCGACGAAATTCCGCGATCTGCTGTAATAGATACTGAGTAATGAAAAAGGGCAGCTCTGTGAGCTGCCCTTTTTTGCTGCTGGTACTCCAGGTCATCGTCAGACGATCAGTCCGCGCGACCCATGTAGCGTTTTTCTTCGATATGAATACGAATTTTCTCGCCGGCGCTCAGATATTCCGGAACCTGGATCACCAGGCCGGTGGTCAGGGTAGCCGGTTTGTTGCGTGCACTGGCGGAAGCGCCTTTAATGCCCGGTGCGGTTTCCACTATTTCGAGATCAACAGTCTGCGGCAGTTCCAGCGCCAGCAATTGACCATCCCACAGCAGTACCTGCATATCCGGCATTCCGCCTTCTGGAATGAACTGCAGCTCGTCTTCAATCTGATCTTTGGTGAAGGTGTACGGTGTGTAGTCTTCTTTATCCATAAAGACGTATTCGTTACCGTCAATGTAGGAGAAATCAACAAAGCGGCGGTTCAGCGTCACTGTATCAAGGATATCGTCGCCTTTAAAACGCTCTTCAACCTTCAGGCCGGTGCGCACATCGGAGAAACGCATTTTATAAAGCGTCGCAGCGCCACGGGCGCTTGGTGACTGAATATCAATATCTTTCACAATCAGCAGTTTGCCGTTGTAATTCAGCACCATACCTTTCTTAATTTCATTCGCTCTTGGCATTGCAATTATCCTGTGTACAAGGGTGTCAAAAATATCGCGTAAAATTACTCGCGCCGGGCCTTTCAGGCAAGTGGAATTGAAGGGTTTTGCTATCTTCCGCTAAAAGGTGTTAGTGTGCGCGGTATTGCCCCCTGAAAATGAGTCTCCATTATGGAATGTCGCCCGGACTGTGGGGCTTGTTGTATTGCGCCATCTATCTCCAGCCCAATCCCCGGAATGCCAAACGGTAAGCCCGCGAATACCCGTTGCGTTCAGCTTGCGGATAACAACCTGTGCAAAATTTTTGGTCTGCCAGAGCGCCCGACGGTTTGTGGCCATCTGCAGCCCGTGCAGGAGATGTGTAAAACCCATCGTGATGAAGCGATGACTTATCTGCTCAAACTGGAACAGGAAACGATGCCCTGATAGAAAGGAACGGAAAATATCCGTTTCTTCCCTCTCGTATTGAGAATATTTCTCGACACCGCCAATAAATAATCCCGTCCGAAAAAATAAACTGAACTGTTGAATTAACACCTCAAAAGATATATGACAAAGTTATTATTAATTTCCTTTTTTTTAATGAAAAAGTATGATGTTAAGAACCTAACGGCCTATCATATTTATTATTAAAATAATAACGGCAGTGAATTATCTTAGTTTGATAATTAATATATTTAATACCTTTGCTGGTTATATATCTCTATTTTACGAAAGCCTTTTTCCTGGAGGGATAACTCACCTTTCATCTATTATCCTGGGATGAACAAAGACTCAGTAACAACAAAAGGGAAGGGTAAAAGCAATCAAGTAATTAACTTTACTTACTCCAGCTCGCACTTTTTCCAGATGTGTTTTAACACGCCCGGGAAAGCGCCAACTATTTTATATCAATAAAGAGGTAATGGTTATGGCCTCACAATACGACTTTACCGTTACGCTGCACGATCTTGAGTTTATTTTAAAGCAAATCAAGATCTCCGAAGCCGCGACAAACGCAGATGGCAGTGTCAACGGCGACCTCCTGCGCGAACTTGTCTCCAGCCCACTTCTACCTTATGGGATCCGCACCGTGGATGGATCCTGGAATAACCTGCTGCCGGGCCAGGAACTCTACGGCGCAGCCGATCAAACCATGCCGAGACTGACCGCGCTCAACTGGCAGGATGCCGATGCGATGACCAGCTATACGCAGCTAAACGGTGCGACGGTTATCGATGCTGACCCGCGTATTATCAGTAACCTGATTTCCGACCAAACGGCGTCAAACCCCGCTGCGGTTGAGGCGCATGAAGGGTTGTTGGGATCGCCCGGCGGCGGTACGGTATCGGAAAATGGTTCGCTCTCCATTCCTAACCTCTCGCCTGATATTGGTTTATCTCCGGCATTTAATGGCTGGATGACTTTTTTCGGTCAGTTTTTTGATCACGGCTTAGATTTAATTCCGAAAGCAGGGAATGGTATTGTTTTTATTCCTCTTCAGCCGGATGACCCATTATTTGTTGAGGGATCGCGAACAAACTTTATGGTGCTGACACGATCGCAAGTCGATGAAAACCATAATACCATCAATCTCACAACGCCTTTTATCGATCAAAACCAAACCTATACCTCCCATCCTTCTCATCAAATATTTATCCGGGAATATGTGATGGTAGACGGGAAGCCTGTGCCTACCGGGAATTTATTAGAGGGCGCAGATGGCGGGCTGGCAACCTGGGCGGATGTTAAACAGCAGGCTGAAATGCTGCTCGGTATTAAATTAACGGATCAGGACGTATTTAATGTTCCGCTGCTGGCAACGGATCGGTACGGGAATTTGATCCTCAGCGAAAATGGTAAGGTGCAAATTGTGACGACCAGCGGCCTGGTTGAGGCCAATGGCGGGCTGCTTCCCGAAGGTACGCTACGTACCGGGCATGCTTTCCTCGACGATATTGCCCACTCCGCCGTGCCCACTGCCGGGCTGACGGCTGATGCCGACAGTGCCATTGGCGGTACGCCCGTTGCCGGAACGTATGATGATGAACTGCTTGCCCGCCATTTCATTACCGGTGATGGACGTGGTAATGAAAACATCGGCTTAACTGCCGTGCATTCGGTGTTCCACAATGAGCACAATCGGCTGGTGGAGCAGTATAAAGAAACGCTGCTGGCGACGAACGATGTGGCGCTCATTAACCAGTGGCTGATGCCCGAGCATCAGATAACCGCGATTCCGGCAAACCTCAATTCGCTGCAGTGGAACGGTGAATATCTGTTCCAGGCCGCGCGTTTCTCAACCGAGATGCAGTATCAGCACCTGGTATTCGAAGAGTTTGCCCGTACTGTCCAGCCCGCGGTCGACCCCTTTGTTTTCTCGAACAGTGCCGATATTAACCCGGCTATTTTTGCCGAGTTTGCGCATGTTGTGTACCGCTTCGGCCACTCGATGCTGACGGAAACCGTCGATCGTACCAATATTGCCATGCAGGGGGATGATGTTGGCCTGATCACGGCCTTCCTGAACCCCGTCGCGTTTAATGAGTTTAACGGACAGACCATCTCGGATGCGCAGGCAATTGGCGCCATTGTGCGTGGGATGACGCGGCAGGTGGGAAATGAAATTGATGAATTTATTACCGATGCGCTGCGTAATAATCTCGTTGGCCTGCCGCTGGATTTAGGGGCGCTGAACATTGCGCGCGGTCGTGAAACCGGGATGCCGACCCTCAATCAGGCGCGTGAACAGTTCTTTGAACTGAGCGGCAATAGCCAGTTGCGCCCCTACACCAGTTGGGCGGATTTCGCCTCTTTCCTGAAAAACCCGGCCTCCATTATCAACTTTATGGCGGCGTATGGTCAGCATGAGTTGATCCTCAACGAGACGACCCTTGACGGGAAACGCGCGGCGGTGAATTTCCTGTTGTTCGGGGATGGCACATCGGCACCGCCCGCCGATGCGCTGGATTTTTTCAACAGTACCGGTAGCTGGGCGACGAAAGAGTCAGGCCTGAATAATGTTGATTTCTGGATTGGCGGTCTGGCCGAGCAGAAAAATGAGTTTGGCGGCATGCTGGGCTCCACCTTTAACTTCGTCTTTGAGACCCAAATGGAGATGTTGCAGGACGGCGATCGTTTCTATTACCTGAGCCGGACGCAGGGTCTGAACATGCTCAATGAGCTGGAAGCAAACTCGTTTTCAGCGCTGGTGATGCGCAACAGCGACCTCGGCAATAACGGGTCATCGCACCTGCCTGCAAACCTGTTCCAGACCCCTGATTACATTTTCGAGGTCAACCGTGCCCTGCAAACGGACGCAGACCCGACCTGGGGAAATCCGCTGAAAGATTTGCTGTCGCCGCTGCTGGTGCGTCGTGCTGCTACCGGCGATGTGGATGGTGACGGCGCGAGCGATGGCGCTTATCTGAAATACTCCGGCGGCGGACATGTGGTGCTCGGCGGTTCAGCCGGGAACGATACGCTAATCGGCGGGAAGGGGATTGATAGCCTGTGGGGCGATGGCGGAGACGATCGTCTGGATGGTGGCGACGAGGCTGATGTGGTGCATGGCGGTGACGGTAACGACATTATCACCGATACCAACACCCCTATCGGCGGGGCCGACTTCCTCCATGGCGATGAAGGACATGATGTCATCTTCTCGGGGAACGGTAACGACCTGGTGTTTGGCGGCGGCGGCAGCGATTTCCTGTCAGTGGGCGAAGATGCGCAGGAGGTGTTTGCCGGGCGCGACAATGACTTCGTTCTCGGTGGTTCCGGCGGTGATGCGCTGCTTGGCAATGAAGGTAGTGACTGGCTGGAGGGCGGAGATGGCTTTGATAGCCTGACCGGGGATAACTCTGAGTTGTTCTTTAACAGCACCATCATTGGGCACGACATCCTCAACGGCCAGGGGAACGACACCGATTACGACGGCGAAGCCGGTGACGACATTATGGTTCAGGGGGCCGGTATTCAGCGCAACAACGGAATGGCCGGTTTCGACTGGGCAATCCATAAAGGCGACCCGAACGCGGCGAACTCGGATCTCGGTATCCCTATCTTTGTTAACCAACAGGAGTTTATCCTGCGCGACCGTTTTGACCTGGTCGAGGGGCTCTCAGGCTGGAAATTCAACGATGTGCTGGATGGAACCGAGCGTCCTATTGGAACCGCGCCGGTTCAGGGGGTACCGCTCTCTAACAACCTGACGCAGGAAGGGGTCGACCGTATTAGCGGCCTGCAATCCATCATCGGCGGGCAGCGGCTTACTGACCCTAACGCGGTGGTGTTTAACCCGGATAACGGCGGCGACATTCTGCTCGGCGGCGGTGGCAGCGACCGTATTACCGGTAAGGCCGGAGATGACATCATTGACGGCGATGCCTGGCTGAACGTGCGTCTGGCGGTGAGTGGTCTGGCGGGCGTCACCAGCGCCGACAGCATGAACGAGCTGAAATCTTACATGATGGCAGGCACGCTCAAACCCAACCAGATTGCGATGGTGCGCGAAATATTGCGCGAGGGGGCGGGAACGGCAACTGACGTTGCGGTCTACCGCGATATCAGCAGCAATTATCTCTTTACCCGCATGGCGGACGGTAGCCTGAGGGTCGATCATGCCACGCCTGCTGCCGGGCTGGTCAATAACGATGGGGTCGACCGACTGCTGAATATCGAAAAAGTGGAGTTCGGCAATGGCGAGCAACTGTGGGTAACGGCGCAAAACGCGACGGGTGATCTCACCATCAGCGATACCACACCTTCTCAGGGCGATCTCCTGATCGCCAGTCTGAGTAATTTGCAGGATGGTAACGGCATTGCGGCGGCGACGGTTGTCACGATGACCTGGCAGGCATTGATTGGCAGTCAGTGGCAAGATCAGGCGACCGGGCCGCAGTTTCGCGTGCCGGGAACGCTGCAGGGCGCGCCGCTGCGCGTGGTTGCCAGTTTTACCGACCGAATGGGGGATAGCGAGCGGCTCGTCTCCGCGCAAACGTCGGCCGTCACGCCGCGAAATCTGCCGACGACAGGGCTTCCTGTCATCAACGATCTGACGCCAACGGAAAGCCTGACGTTGACTGCCATTGTCTCCGGGATTGCTGACGGCGATGGACTTAGCGGCGGCAACTTCAGCTACCAGTGGCGGATGAGCCTTGGAAATGGCTTTGTGAATATCAACGGCGCGACTGCGGCGACCTATACCCCGACTCAGGCGGTCGTCGGTCGGGCGCTACAGGTGGTTGTCACCGTCCGGGACGATGAAGGTAATCCGCCGGTGGTACTGACTTCAGCGGCGACGCAGGTGGTGGGCGATCTCAACGTGGGCAACAACCTTGCCAATATTTTGATCGGCACCGCAGGGAGCGATCTTCTGCGTGGGGAAGGTGGCAACGATCTGCTGCAGGGGCTGGCTGGCGATGACACCCTGATTGGCGGCACGGGCAACGACACGCTGGATGGCGGTGCTGGCCGGGATACGTTACAGGGGGATGCGGGGGATGATGTTCTGAATGGCGGACAGGATGCCGATACGATGGCGGGCGGGCTCGGGGACGACACGTACATTGTCGATAACGCGGGAGATATCGTCACTGAAGGAAATGGCGCGGGCAACGACGATGTTCAGACCACGCTTGCCAGCTATGTGCTGGCTGATAACGTCGAGGAGCTGGTTTTCACTGGCAACGGTAACTTTACCGGCACCGGGAACGCGCTCGCCAACACCATCACCAGCGGTAACGGCAACGATTCACTGTCAGGCCTGGGCGGAAACGATCTGCTGCGTGGGGGGAACGGCAACGATCGCCTTGATGGTGGCGATGGTAACGACACCCTTCAGGGCGATGGCGGGATCGACACGCTGCTTGGTGGGGCGGGCAACGATGTTCTCACGGGCGGTGCGGGGAACGATATTCTCAACGGCGGCACCGGGAACGACACCCTCAACGGGAATGCCGGCAATGACACCTTTGCCTTCTCTGCAAGTTTCGGACGCGATGTGATCTCCGACTTCGACAGCAATGCGGCTGGCGGGCAGGACTTCATCGATCTGAGGCTGCTGGGCGTGACCACCGCCAACTTCGCAGCTCAGGTACGCATTACCACCGTTGCGGGTGATGCGACTATTACCGTGGGGAACGACGTCATCACGCTGGATGGTGTGAATGCCAACACCATGACGGTGGGGGATTTCATTCTCTAGAAATGCTTCACCGTAACGGCAATATCCTGTTGATTTTATAAGGAGCAGACTATGTCGGGCCAGCATACGCAAACAGAACTAAACAGGGTGCTAAAAGGAATGCAGCCAACCTTTATTTTGCTGCTGTTTTTTAGTTGTGTGATCAATATGCTTATGCTGGCTCCGGCAATTTATATGTTGCAGGTTTACGACCGGGTGCTGGTCAGTAAAAACACCACCACGCTGTTAATGCTGACGTTACTGATATTTGGTCTTTATATTGTGATTGGCCTCATCGAATCGGCGCGCGCAAGCGTAATGGTGCGTCTTGGCAATCGACTGGATGTGAAATTAAATCATCTGGTTTTTCATGCCGCTTTTAAGCGCAAAGTCGCCACGGGGGATAATAACCCGGCGCAGGCGCTGGCGGAGCTCGATCAGGTGCGCCAGTTCTTATCGGGTAACAGCCTTTTCGCACTATTAGATATCCCCTGGACGCCATTCTATTTATTGATTGCCTTTCTGGTGCACCCTTTGCTGGGATATCTCTCCGCCGGAGGGATCCTTATCCTGTTTGCCCTGACGCTATTCTCTGAAATTTCGACTAAGCGGGTCATTCAGCAGTCGCATGCGTTAACGGTCAATAACGCCAGCAAACTGAACAAACAGTTGCAGAATGCCGATGCGATTGAGGCAATGGGCATGCTCTCCACCCTGAAAAATCACTGGCTGGAGCAACATAACAAAGTGCTGGTACTGCAAACGCGGCTGGCGGATAAAACCGCGCGGCTAAGCGGGCTTAGCCGCTTTGTGCGCATTCTTTTGCAATCGGTAGCGCTGGGGGCGGGGGCGTTGCTGGTTATCAAAGGTGAAATTACCCCAGGGCTGATGATTGCCGCCTCCATTATTCTTGGCCGGGTGCTGAACCCGGTTGAACAGGTTATCGGGAGTTGGAAACAGTTTGTCCAGTTTCGCGGCGCGTGGCAGCAACTATCGACGCTACTGAAGAGCTACCCCACGCCGAAAGCGGTGCTCACTCTGCCGCGCCCGACGGGAAAAATCAGCGTTGAAAATGTGTTTGCCGCACCTCCTGGATTGAACACCCCCACACTGCGTAATATCACCTTCCAGCTTGAAGCGGGGGAGGTGTTGGGGATTATCGGGCCATCCGCCTCGGGAAAAACGTCGCTGGCGAAGCTGCTGGTGGGCGTGTGGAGTACGCTTTCCGGGAAAGTCCGTCTCGATGGCGCAGATATTTGCCAGTGGGATAAAACGTTACTCGGCCCGGCTATCGGCTATTTGCCGCAGGATGTCGAGCTGTTTGACGGCACGATTGCGCAGAATATCTCCCGCTTTGCCCAGATGGAGAGTGAAAAGATTGTCGCCGCGGCGCAACTGGCGGGGGTACACGAGATGATCCTGCGCTTTCCACAGGGATACGATACTCCGCTCGGGATGGGGGGATATCAACTGTCCGGCGGGCAACGCCAGCGCATCGGACTGGCGCGGGCGGTCTATAACAACCCGGCGTTTATCGTGCTGGATGAGCCTAACGCGAATCTGGATGATGCCGGGGAATTTGCGCTGATTAAAGCCATCAATACGCTACATAACCAGGGGCAGACGACGGTGATTATTTCCCATCGGCCGACGCTACTGGGTGTGGTGAATAAAGTGCTCCTCCTCCATGAAGGGGCCATGCAGCAGTTTGGCCCCAGAGATCAGGTATTTGCCAGCCTGCGTCAGGCAAACGTTTTAAAACCCGTAGCGGATGCGAATAGCGAACAACGCGAGGCCTGAAAATGAAAAAGCAGAATGCGGTAAATGATGACGATATTGTCGATACCAATATCTGGCCGCCGTTACTGCGCGGCATCATGGTGATTCTTTTCGGCGTTGGCGGCTTTTTATTGTGGTCGGTAAAAGCACCGCTCGATGCGGGCGTTGTCGCCGATGGCACGGTGACGCTCTCCAGCAATCGTAAGACTATTCAACACTTAAGCGGTGGTCGGGTGACGGCGATTGAGGTGAAAGAGGGGGACATTGTCAAAAAAGATCAGGTACTGGTGCGGCTGGATAAAACCCCGCTGGAGATGCGCTATAGCGCGCTGGGGGCGCAGTATCTGTCTGCAAAAAGTATTGAAGAGCGCCTGCTGGCGGAACGGGAAGGGCTGGAGGCCATCGTACCTGATGCGGGGCTGACCGGGCAGTTCGCCGGGAGTAAACGCTTAATTGAGGCCCGGCAACTTCAGGCGCGACTATTTGAGACCCGACGTAAGACGGTGCAGGATGAGCTGGCGATGCTGCAGGAAAATCTCGATGGGCTGGTTGGGCAGATGAACAATCTGAATAAAGTAAAAGGCTTTCGCGATCACCAGTTTAGTCTGATTAGCCGGGAGTTAGGCGCTATCCGTTCGTTGAGCGACAAAAACTATTATCCCAAAGCCCAGATGCTGGTACTGGAACGAGAGGCCGCGGAGATCTCAGGGAGTATTTCTGAGGATATTTTAAATATCGCCAAACTGAAGTCGCAGCAAAACGAGATCAGAATCAAGCTGTATCAGGTCAGGCATGAGTACCTGCAGGATGTGGAATCTGAATTAACGTCGAAACAGAAAGAACTGGCGATGCTGGAAGATGAACGCGTTTCCACTCGCCATGAACTGGATAATACGGAAATTCGCTCGCCGATTAACGGCACGGTGCTGGATGTCAAAGTGAATACCATCGGCGGGGTGATTCAGCCAGGGGAACATCTGATGGATATTGTCGCCGCCGGGCAGCCTTTGCAAATTGACGCCCGCATTCCGGTACATGCTATCGATAAAATGGCGCCCGGATTAATGGTGGATGTGCTCTTCCCGGCGCTTAACCATGCGTTATTGCCCTCGGTGCCGGCGCGGGTGCTCACCGTATCGGCTGACCGCTTAATTGATGAAGTGACCCAGCAGCCTTATTACCTGGCGGAAGTTCAGGTATCACACGAAGGGGTGAAACTACTGGGCGACTACAAAATCAAGGCCGGTATGCCCGCCAGCGTTACTATCAAAACGGGCGAACGTACCTTCCTGAGCTATCTCTTTAAGCCCTTGCTGGCGCGACTCGAACTGGCGTTCAAAGAGTATTAAACGTCTTTTACCCGCATCAGACAGATGCTGGTGATGACGCACATCACCAGCGCAATCCAGAACACCGCATGATAGTTCCAGATTTCCGCGACAACCCCGGCCATCGAGCCTGCGATGATCCAGCCAACGCGCGTGGTATTGGTATAGAGCGTGGTCGCAGAACCCGCCTGGCCTGGCATCAGATCCTGGAAATAGAGCATGCCAATGCCCGCGAGGATGCCGATATAGATGGCATTCAGCAACTGTAAGCCCAGTAGCAGTGCTGGCGTATGTACCGTCAGCATACCCACGTAGAACAGCAGCCCGCTGACTGCCGCGATGCGCATTAAGAAGCGTTTCCCGAAGCGCTTAGCGTAGTATCCGGCAATCAGCATGGTGGGGATTTCCAGCCCTGCCGCTGTGCCCATCATCACCCCGGCCAGTTTTTCCGGCAGATGCAGTTCATCAATAATAAACAGCGGCATATTAATGATATACAGGCTGTTGGTGCCCCACATCAGCGTACAGATGGTGAATAACAACAGCGCATCGCGACGGTTGGTTCTCGGGGCTTCGATATGCCCGCCCGTGGCGCCTTTACCTTTATGCATGCTCGGCAGTAAAAACCACACGATGATCCCGCAGACGATAAAAGCCATCGCTGCGCTGAGATACATCACCGTAAAGCCAAAGCCCATTGCCAGCGCATAGGCCAGCGGCGGCCCGATAACCCAGGCCAGAGAGACCTGGGCACGTAAGATTGAGCTGAACATCACCGCTTCGCGACCCGTTTTATCAGCATGTTCACGCGCAAGGGCAAACATTTGCGGGTTAGCGGTCGAGCCAAAGCTGCTCAGGAAGACGCCGACAAACAGCAGAATAAAGTAGTTGCGGTTCCACGCAAACAGAACGCAGGCGAGCACACCCAGCAGGCAGCAAACGACAATCAGGCTTTTACGATCGCCTTTTCGGTCGGAGCGACCCGCGAGAAACTGGCTTACCAGGATGCCGATGACTGCGCTACCGGTAAAGAAGAAACCTACCATCGCCGGGCGGGCGTGGACTTCATTGGTCAGAAACAGACTCAGGGTCGGCGTTTGCAGCGCGCCGGCAATGCCGGTCAAAAACGCAACAATCAAAAACGACGACGAGGTGAGATCAAACGAACGTCGGGGAGCGGCGGCGGAACTGTTTTGCATATCTCTTTATCGCTGGGGTGACAGGAGGCGGGAGTTTACGTCGTGACTCAGAAAATGAACAGTCATCTATATCAAATACCGCACAGAAAAATTAAAAAGGTTTTTCAAAATAATTCTCACTTAAGCTGAAGGTGTGCTGACGTACTGGCATGGTTCGGTTTTTGGCATCAGCAGTTGTGGTAATAATGCTAATAAAATGTGCTGTAGATCTAAATTTACGCATCAGAAAATCAACTTCCCTTGCAGGTTGGTTAAGAAAGGGACAGACTCCATTGAAACGTTTCAGCGTCATCTGACCATTTTTGCAGGAGCAGGATGGCGCATTTTTTCTCATGTTAGCTGAAACGATTCAATTCAGCAGGAGAGGAGAACTATGTTCCAGTTATCTGTTCAGGATATCCATCCCGGCCAGCAGGCCGCGGATAAAGAAGACGCCATTCGTCAGGTGGCATCAGCGCTGGTGAGCGCGGGCAACGTCGCGGAAGGTTACGTCGCCGGGATGCTGGCGCGCGAGCAACAAACATCCACCTTTTTAGGCAATGGTATCGCCATTCCACATGGCACGACCGACACGCGTGACCAGGTGCTGAAAACCGGCGTTCAGGTCTATCAATTTCCACAGGGCGTCACCTGGGGAGAAGGGCAGACGGCTTATGTCGCTATCGGCATTGCCGCCAGCTCTGACGAACACCTCGGCCTGCTGCGTCAACTGACGCACGTGCTGAGCGATGACTCGGTTGCTGAACAACTGAAAAGCGCCGCCAGCGCGGAAGAACTGCGCGCCCTGCTGATGGGTGAAAAGCAGAGCGAATCGCTGAAGCTTGATAACGACACGCTATCGCTGGATGTTGCGGCTAACGATCTGGTGACGTTGCAGGCTTTAAACGCTGCGCGTCTGAAGGAAGCCGGAGCGGTTGATACAACGTTTGTCGCGCATGCCATCAATGAACAACCGCTGAATCTGGGCCAGGGCATTTGGCTGAGCGACGGCGTGAACGGCAACCTGCGCAGCGCCGTGGCTGTTAGCCGCGCCACTAAACCATTTACCGTTGGCGAAGCCTCGGCAGCGGTACTGATTACCGTCGCCATGGCCGACGACCAACCCACGGCGGTGCTTAGTCGACTGAGCAACCTGCTGCTGGAAAATAAAGCTGAACGTCTGCTGAAAGCGGATGCCGCCACCGTGCTGGCGCTGCTGACCAGCGATGATGCCGCAGCGGAAGACGTATTAAGCGAAGAATTTGTGGTGCGCAACGAGCATGGGCTGCATGCGCGTCCGGGCACCATGTTAGTCAATACAATCAAACAGTTCAGCAGTGATATCACCGTCACCAACCTTGATGGCAGCGGTAAACCGGCGAACGGTCGCAGTCTGATGAAAGTGGTTGCACTGGGTGTGAAGAAAGGCCATCGCCTGCGCTTCACCGCTCAGGGCGACGATGCCCGTCAGGCACTGGACGCAATAGGAGAGGCGATTGCCTCTGGCCTCGGGGAGGGCGCATAAATGAGCAGACGCGTTGCAACTATCACACTGAATCCTGCCTATGATCTGGTGGGGTTCACGCCGGAGATCGAACGTGGCGAAGTTAACCTGGTTCGCACTACCGGCCTGCATGCCGCAGGAAAAGGGATTAACGTCGCGAAAGTGCTGAAGGATCTGGGCATTGACGTCACCGTCGGCGGTTTCCTCGGCAAAGATAATCAGGATGGTTTTCAGCAACTGTTCAGCGAACTGGGCATTGCTAACCGTTTTCAGGTGGTGCAGGGGCGTACCCGCATCAACGTTAAGCTGACTGAAAAAGACGGGGAAGTCACCGACTTTAACTTCTCCGGTTTTGACGTCACAGCCGCCGACTGGGAACGTTTTGTTAACGACTCCCTGAGCTGGCTGGGCCAGTTTGACATGGTTTGCGTCAGCGGCAGTTTACCCGCAGGCGTTAGCCCCGAAGCCTTTACCGACTGGATGACGCGCCTGCGCAGTCAATGCCCGTGCATCATTTTCGACAGTAGCCGTGAAGCGCTGGTGGCGGGCCTGAAGGCCGCGCCGTGGCTGGTGAAACCAAACCGTCGCGAGCTGGAGATCTGGGCTGGTCGTAAACTGCCGGAAATGAAAGATGTGATTGAGGCCGCCCACGCACTGCGTGAGCAGGGCATCGCTCATGTGGTTATCTCGCTCGGCGCGGAAGGCGCGCTGTGGGTGAATGCTTCTGGTGAATGGATTGCGAAACCGCCGTCAGTGGACGTGGTCAGCACCGTGGGGGCGGGGGATTCTATGGTCGGCGGCCTGATTTACGGCCTGCTGATGCGTGAATCCAGCGAACATACACTGCGTCTGGCGACAGCGGTGGCGGCACTGGCAGTTAGCCAGAGCAACGTCGGCATCACCGACCGCACCCAACTGGCGGCCATGATGGCGCGCGTCGATTTACAACCTTTCAATTAACAGCAGGAGAGACATCATGAGAACGTTGCTGATTATTGATGCCGGACTCGGACAGGCTCGCGCCTATATGGCGAAAACCCTGCTGGGCGCGGCAGCGCAAAAAGCAAAGCTTGAACTGATTGATAACCCTAACGATGCGGAACTGGTGATTGTGCTGGGTTCATCCCTTCCGGCAGATAACGCGCTGGCAGGGAAAAAGGTTTATCTCGGCGATATCAACCGTGCGGTATCCCACCCGGAACTGTTCCTTAGTGAAGCGAAAGGCCATGCGGTGCCTTACGAAGCGCCAGCCATTGCGGCACCGACGACCTCTGGCGCGGTAAAACGCATCGTGGCGGTCACAGCGTGCCCGACCGGCGTCGCACACACCTTTATGGCTGCGGAAGCAATTGAAACTGAAGCCAAAAAACGCGGTATGTGGGTGAAGGTTGAAACCCGCGGCTCAGTAGGCGCAGGCAATGCCATTACGCCGGAAGAAGTTGAGCAAGCCGATTTGGTTATCGTGGCGGCAGATATCGAAGTGGATCTGGCGAAGTTCGCCGGTAAACCGATGTACCGCACCTCTACCGGCCTGGCGTTGAAAAAAACGGCGCAGGAGTTCGATAAAGCACAGGCGGAAGCTAAACCTTATCAACCCGCGGGGCAGACTCAGGCTGCGAACGGTGCGAAGAAAGAGGGCGGTGGTGCATATCGTCACCTGCTGACCGGCGTGTCTTATATGCTGCCGATGGTGGTTGCGGGCGGTCTGTGTATCGCACTCTCTTTTGCCTTTGGTATCAAAGCATTCGAAGTGCCAGACACGCTGGCAGCCGCGCTGATGCAAATTGGTGGGGGGTCAGCTTTTGCCCTGATGGTGCCGGTACTGGCGGGCTTTATTGCCTTCTCCATTGCTGACCGTCCTGGCCTGACGCCAGGTTTGATTGGCGGTATGCTGGCGGTGAGCACCGGCTCCGGCTTCATAGGCGGTATTATCGCGGGCTTCCTCGCCGGTTATGTGGCGAAAGCCATCAGCACGAAGCTGAAACTGCCGCCGAGCATGGAAGCGCTGAAACCTATCCTGATCATTCCTCTGATTTCCAGCCTGATTGTTGGCCTGGCGATGATTTACCTGATTGGTAAACCGGTAGCCGGTATTCTGGCGGGTCTGACTCACTGGTTGCAAACCATGGGGACGGCGAATGCTGTTCTGCTGGGCGCAATCCTCGGCGGTATGATGTGTACCGACATGGGTGGGCCGGTGAATAAAGCGGCTTATGCATTCGGTGTGGGTCTGCTCAGTACGCAAACCTATGCGCCGATGGCGGCCATTATGGCGGCAGGCATGGTGCCACCGTTAGCGATGGGCGTTGCGACGCTGGTTGCGCGTAATAAGTTCGACAAAGGTCAACGTGAAGGGGGTAAAGCAGCGCTGGTTCTGGGGTTGTGCTTCATCTCTGAAGGGGCGATTCCTTTCGCGGCACGTGACCCGATGCGCGTTCTGCCATGCTGTATCGTCGGCGGCGCAATCACCGGTGCTATCTCCATGGCGGTGGGCGCGAAGCTGATGGCGCCGCACGGTGGTCTGTTTGTCCTGCTGATCCCTGGAGCGATTACTCCGGTACTGGGTTATCTGCTGGCGATTGTTGCCGGTACGCTGGTGGCCGGGCTCTCCTACGCGGTGCTGAAACGCGCTGATGTGGAAGCGGTGGCGAAAGCGGCGTAAGGTTTTATCTTCTTGTTAAAAAGGGCGGAGATTATCTTCGCCCTTTTTCATGCCTCAAATAATTGTGTCCTTAATCCCATTTTTTCTACTGCAAAACGCATATTGCTAATATATTTGTGATTCACTTCATATCTCTTCCATAACGCTTCTGTTGCTAGCTTTACTTTGCATTCATACCTGGCCAGGATAAACACATGTTCGATAGTGAACATGTGTTTAATGAATGTGTTTTGTGGCGTTAATAACGATCTCTGTATCAAAGGACAATTATGTTCGGGGGCGTTCTATGCTTGAAGAAAATTATATTGTCACTATTGGCTCTGCGAACATGGATGTCGCTGGTTATTCGCATGGTCAATTGAATTACGCTGATTCAAATCCCGGTAAAATAAAATTTACGCCCGGCGGCGTAGGCCGAAATATTGCACATAATATTGCGCTTCTGGGTAAATCATCCTGGCTGCTAACCGCCGTGGGCGATGATTTTTATGGTCAGTCGTTGCTGATGCAAACCGCGTCGGCAGGGGTGCAGGTTGATAAATGTTTGACCGTTCCGGACGGAAGTACCTCCAGCTATCTTTCACTGCTGGATAATACCGGGGAAATGCTGGTTGCCATTAACGATATGGCGATTTCTGAGTCAATCACGCCGGGCTTTCTGGCCCAACACGCTGAGTTTATTCGCCGGGCGAGTGTTGTTGTCGTTGACTGTAATCTCAGTGCCATGGCGCTTGCGTGGGTCATGGAAAATTGCGGCGATATCCCCGTTTTTGTTGACCCGGTCTCCGCATGGAAGTGCAGCAAGATCCGCGACTGGTTAGGACGCATTCATACTTTAAAGCCTAACAGGATTGAAGCCGAAACGCTCAGTGGCATAGCGCTTGTTTCCCGTGATGACGTCGTTCCGGTCGCTGCCTGGTTCCATCAGCAAGGGCTTAAACGTCTGGTGTTGAGTATGGGGGGCGATGGCGTCTATTTCAGCGATATCAACGGCGAGCAGGGCTGGTCTGCGCCGTTAAAAACTCAGGTCATGAATGTGACTGGCGCCGGTGACGCCATGATGGCAGGGCTGGCCGTTTGTTGGGGTGATGCGCTTTCGTTGCAGGAATCTGTCCGTTTTGCTCAGGGATGCGCCTCAATGGCGCTCTCGTCAGAATATACCAATAACCCCGAATTATCTTTTGCTAACGTATTAACTTTAGTGGAGAAAGCAGAATGTCTGAATTAAAAATAGCAGCACATCTATTACAGGTTTCACCCGAGGTTCAGCAGGCAATTAATGATAAAAAACCTGTTGTAGCACTTGAGTCGACAATTATTTCTCATGGAATGCCTTTTCCACAAAATGCGCAAACGGCTATTGAAGTAGAAGAGACGATTCGTAAACATGGTGCCATTCCTGCCACGATAGCCATTATTGGTGGTGTCATGAAAGTGGGGTTAAGCCCGCAGGAAATAGAATTGTTAGGACGTGAAGGACATAATGTCACGAAAGTCAGTCGTCGCGATCTCCCCTTTGTTGTTGCCGCCGGAAAAAATGGTGCAACGACGGTCGCTTCCACCATGATTATTGCGGCACTTGCCGGAATTAAAGTCTTTGCAACCGGGGGAATTGGTGGTGTCCATCGCGGTGCGGAGCAGACCTTTGATATTTCGGCCGATTTACAGGAGCTGGCGCATACCAATGTGGCGGTCGTTTGTGCGGGGGCAAAATCCATTCTCGATCTCGGGTTAACGACGGAATATCTTGAAACCTTCGGCGTGCCGCTAATTGGTTATCAAACGAAATCACTCCCCGCCTTTTTCTGTCGTACCAGCCCATTCGAAGTGAGTATTCAGCTCGATACGCCTGAGCAGATCGCGCGCGCCATGGCGGTGAAATGGCAGACCGGGCTTAACGGCGGCCTGGTGGTGGCAAATCCGATCCCTCAGGCGTTCGCGATGCCGGAAGAACAGATCAACTCGGCTATCGATCGCGCGGTAGCTGAAGCTGTTCAGCAAGGGATTGTCGGTAAAGAGAGTACCCCGTTCCTGCTGGCGCGCGTGGCGGAACTGACCGGCGGCGATAGCCTGAAGTCGAATATTCAACTGGTATTCAACAACGCCATTCTGGCCTGCGAAATCGCGAAGGAGTATCAACGCCTGGCCTAACGCCTGCGCGGGCAGCGTGCTGTCGCCCGTGTCTCTGTCATCGTGAAAATCTGGCATATGCCAGGTTTTCCGCCCGATAAGGATAGTCATTATGGATATCATGAGAAGTATTCTGGGAATGGCGGTGTTACTGGTAATTGCTTTCCTGTTATCAGTTAACAAACGCGGCATCAGCATTCGTACCGTGGGGGCAGCGCTGGCGCTGCAAATCGCTATTGGCGGCATCATGCTCTATTTCCCACCCGGGAAATGGCTGGTAGAGCAGGCGGCAATGGGAGTGCATAAGGTGATGTCCTACAGCGATGCGGGCAGCGCCTTTATTTTCGGCTCGCTGGTGGGGCCAAAGATGGATGTATTGTTTGATGGCGCAGGCTTCGTGTTCGCTTTTCGCGTGTTGCCCGCTATTATTTTCGTCACCGCCCTTATCAGCTTGCTGTACTACATCGGCGTGATGGGATTGCTCATCCGTATTCTCGGCGGCATTTTCCAGAAGGCGCTGAATATCAGCAAAGTGGAATCTTTTGTCGCGGTCACAACGATTTTCCTCGGTCAGAATGAGATCCCGGCGATTGTGAAGCCGTTTATCGAGAAACTGAACCGCAACGAACTGTTTACCGCCATTTGTAGCGGTATGGCTTCGATTGCCGGGTCGATGTTGATCGGCTACGCCGGGATGGGGGTTCCTATTGACTATCTTCTGGCTGCGTCCTTAATGGCGATCCCCGGTGGCATACTTTTCGCCAGACTGATGAGCCCGGCGACGGAGGAGTCTCAGATAACCTTCGAGAATCTTTCCTTCTCTGAAACGCCGCCAAAAAGCATTATTGAAGCCGCTGCGAGCGGGGCAATGACCGGGCTGAAGATCGCCGCCGGTGTGGCGACAGTCGTGATGGCATTTGTGGCGATCATCGCGTTGCTGAACGGGATTATCGGGGGCGTTGGCGGGTGGTTTGGTTTTGAACATGCGTCACTTGAAGGCCTTTTCGGTTATGCGCTGGCGCCGCTGGCGTGGATTATGGGCGTTGACTGGAGCGATGCGACGCTTGCTGGTAGCCTGATTGGGCAGAAACTGGCAATCAACGAGTTTGTCGCCTATCTGAGTTTTTCACCCTACCTGCAAGCCGCAGGAACACTGGACGTAAAAACCATCGCCATCATCTCGTTTGCCCTGTGTGGTTTTGCCAATTTCGGTTCAATTGGCGTCGTTGTCGGGGCATTTTCAGCGATTGCTCCCCAGCGGGCGCCGGAAATTGCGCAGTTAGGCGTGAGAGCACTCGCTGCGGCGACGCTCTCTAATTTGATGAGCGCAACGATTGCGGGATTCTTTATTGGATTAGCCTGATGTCTCTGTGCGCCAGAGCGATCTGGCGCTTAAATATTTACGCGTAAAATAACCACAAACATGTTTATCAATTAAATAAATCAGAAAACGAATGGTTCGGGGCCATTTCTTTTGCCATTGAAATGAGTGCCTGCTTGTTTTTTATAACGTAACCTGATTTCTGCCTGAGCAATAATCCGTCGTGGGTAAACTGTGCAATGACGTACAATAAATGACGATATGTAACGCCCATATATTCTGCCGTCTGTGTGTGTTTTTCGTGATATACATCACCATGTTGCGTCAGTAAAATAAAGGCGGCCAGTCGGTTGTTTAACGGAAACGATTGATTCCGGGTCAGCGAGACAATGTTTCGATAATTTTTCTGACTGAGCGCCAGACATAAATGGCGGAGAAAAGTCACATCATTTAAAAGTGTCGCCCGGTACTGCTTGATCGGAAGCGCCAGACACCAGCATGCTTCTATGGCCTGTACGGCCAGGGCTTCATGGTGCTTATCGACAAGCTCAATCTCACCAATAAAACAGGGGGCGCTGAAGAAATCAATCAGCGACACGCGGCCGTTGGGTAAGGTTGCGTAGAGTTTGGCGCGCCCACGGACGAGATAAAACAACCATACCGGAGATTGCCCTTCTTCGACAATATACCCTCCGGCATCGACCTGAAAAAGACGCGTATCTTCGAGAACCTCAGCAGAAAACCGTTCTTTATAGTCCGATTGATTAATCAGTTGCTGTTTAAGAACGTCATTTTTAATTTCTTTCACGATGTTTTCCCGATATGAGATTTCTCATGTTTAGCATACGTTTTCCGTTGTTATCATTCAATCCCTGGCCAGGCTGCGTGCTCCGTCATGCGACGAAAATAACGTAATGATTAACAGAGGAAATAATAAATGGAAAAGCGAAAAATTATTCTCGATTGTGATCCCGGTCATGATGATGCTATTGCAATTATGATGGCGGCAAGACATCCAGCCATTGATTTATTAGGTATAACGATTGTGGCTGGCAATCAAACGCTGGATAAAACTCTGGTTAATGGGCTCAACGTTTGTCAGAAACTGGACATTCAGGTGCCGGTGTATGCGGGAATGCCGCAGCCCATCATGCGTAAGCAGATCGTCGCGGATAATATTCACGGCGAAACAGGGCTTGATGGCCCGGTTTTTGAGCCGCTGACCCGCAAAGCGCAGAGCACCCACGCGGTCAGCTATCTCATCGATACATTGATGGCTAGCGATGGCGATATCACGCTGGTGCCGGTCGGGCCCCTGAGCAACATCGCAGTGGCGATGCGAATGCAGCCTGCTATCCTGCCTAAAATTCGCGAAATTGTCCTGATGGGCGGCGCATATGGCACAGGGAATTTTACCCCATCCGCGGAGTTTAATATTTTCGCCGATCCTGAAGCGGCGAAAGTTGTTTTTACCTCTGGTGTACCGCTGGTCATGATGGGGCTGGATCTCACTAATCAAACGGTCTGTACCGCAGATGTTATTGCCCGAATGGAAAAAGCGGGCGGTAAGGCGGGGCAGTTATTCAGCGATATCATGAATTTTACCCTCAAAACCCAGTTCGAAAATTATGGTCTGGCAGGGGGCCCGGTACATGATGCGACCTGTATTGGCTATCTCATCAATCCCCAGGGTATTACAACCCGCGACATGTATGTCGAAGTCGACGTGAACAGCGGGCCATGTTACGGGCGCACCGTTTGTGATGAATTGGGCGTACTGGGTAAACCCGCCAACACCAAAGTGGGTACCGCCATTGATACTGACTGGTTCTGGGGGCTCGTGGAGGAGTGTGTACGCATGTACCACTAGCCTTACGGGTAAAACAATCGTCGGGTATGCCATCACGTATGCCCGACATGCTTTATGGGCAGGATGCGGTCGCCCGTAACGTTATCTGAGCTGGTAAGGCGAGATAATCATTATGGATATACTGAGAAGTGTTGTGGGCATGGCGGTGCTGCTGGCAATAGCCTTCCTGCTGTCAGTCAATAAAAAAAGGATCAGTTTGCGGACGGTGGGTGCGGCGCTGGTTCTGCAAATTGTTATTGGCGGCATTATGCTCTATTTACCACCCGGAAAATGGGTTGCAGAGCAGGTTGCTTTCGGTGTGCATAAAGTCATGTCGTACAGTGATGCCGGTAGTGCATTTATTTTTGGTTCGCTGGTTGGGCCGAAAATGGACACGCTCTTTGATGGCGCGGGTTTTATCTTTGGATTCAGGGTGCTGCCTGCCATTATTTTTGTCACGGCGCTGGTGAGTTTGCTGTACTACATTGGCGTCATGGGTGTACTGATTCGCATCCTTGGGGGGATTTTTCAGAAAGCGCTAAACATCAGTAAAATCGAATCTTTTGTTGCCGTGACGACGATTTTTCTCGGGCAGAATGAGATCCCGGCGATTGTAAAACCTTTTGTTGATCGCCTGAATCGTAATGAGCTTTTTACCGCAATTTGCAGCGGAATGGCGTCAATTGCCGGGTCGACGATGATTGGCTACGCGGCGTTAGGGGTTCCCGTTGAGTATTTACTGGCGGCGTCATTAATGGCTATCCCCGGCGGGATACTGTTTGCCCGGTTGCTCAGTCCCGCAACGCAAGAGACGCAGGTCACTTTCGAGAATCTGTCATTTAGCGAAGTACCGCCAAAAAGCCTCATTGAAGCAGCCGCGAATGGCGCCATGACCGGGCTGAAAATTGCAGCGGGCGTGGCAACGGTCGTCATGGCCTTTGTCGCCATTATTGCGCTGATTAACGGAATTATTGGCGGCGTTGGCGGCTGGTTCGGTTTTTCAGGCGTCACCCTGGAAGGGATCTTTGGCTACATTCTGGCACCGCTTGCGTGGGTGATGGGCGTGGACTGGAGCGATGCAACGCTTGCAGGAAGTTTGATTGGCCAAAAGCTGGCGATTAATGAATTTGTCGCTTATCTCAATTTCTCACCGTATTTACAAACGGCGGGAACGCTGGATGTGAAGACCATTGCGATCATTTCCTTCGCGCTGTGTGGTTTCGCGAATTTTGGATCGATCGGCGTTGTTGTCGGCGCATTCTCGGCCGTAGCCCCGCAGCGTGCACCGGAAATCGCACAGCTCGGGTTACGTGCTCTCGCCGCCGCAACGCTCTCAAATCTGATGAGTGCGACTATTGCGGGGTTCTTTATCAGCCTGGCCTGACGAGACAGGGATGCAGCGCACATCACTGTGCGCTGTTTTTCAGCAGATACAAGGCGTTAGCTACTGACAGCGTTGGGTTGTTGATACTGATACTGGCGCGCGACAACGCAGCGCAGGCTACGGCAAACTGCACGCCATCCCTGAACTCGCTACCGTCGAGAAAGCTGTAAAGAAGGCCTGCCATCAGCGCGTCATCTGCCCCGAAGCTGTCGACGACAGGGTGTTCCGGCGATGTGCAATGAAAGGCTTCGCCCTGATGCTCGCTACAATAAACCGACTCATCTTCCAGGCAAACGACGATACGCTGCACACCCTGTCGGTGTAATTCTTTAACGGCATCCTGCAATTGCGTATCGCTTTCAATAGGGCTGCCCCACAGAATTTCCAGCTCCCGGCGCGTAGGTTTTAAGGTATGGATATGGCCGAGCCAGCTTTTTACTTTTTCGGCTTTAAATTCCGAAACCGTATCAACAAACACCGGAATGTTTCCAGACAGGGTAAAGACCCATTCGAGCGCCTGCGGCGTCAGGTTACAGTCAACCAGAATAGCGCCTGCATGGGTGAGAAGGTCGCGTGAGGCATTCAGAAGCTGGGGAGTTAATGCATCAAGCAGGTGGGTATCGTTAATTGCCAGCACGGTTTCATCCTGCGGATTGGCAATCGACAGGTACGTGGAGGTGTTGTGCCCATGCAGGCGAATGCAGCTTTGGGTATTTACGCCTGCCTGTCGGGTTTGTTCCAGCAGCGTGTCACCATAAAAATCGCTTCCTACCGCCGAAATCAGATGAACATCACGCCCCAGCAGCGCCAGATTATGGGCGATGTTGCGCCCGACGCCGCCTGCGGAACAGTGGATATTTCCCGGCTGGGAAGCCGCCTGAGGATAGTGAATGTCGGCGACACCCCGGATATCCATATTGATGGCGCCGAGCACCACGCAATAATCCTGCTCGGTCAGGATGTAACCTTTACCTTTGATTAAGCCCTTGCGCATCAGATCCATAATATGCGCGGCGACGCGCGAACGGCTTATTTGCAGGATTTCGGCAATTTCATGTTGCTGAATAAGCGGATTACGACGCAGAATTTTGAGTATCTGTTTCTCCCTGTCGTTCATGCTCACGCGACCTCTTTCTCTACCTGCTGCGCCTTCAGCCACGCAATCTCTTCCGCCCAGATATCCGGGTTTGTGGTTTCCAGAATGAGCGGGATGCCGTCAAAACGGTCGTCCTGCATGATCCAGCGGAAGGCGTCGTGGCCGATATTGCCTTCGCCGAGACTGTTATGGCGGTCGACCCGGCTGCCGAAAGCGCTTTTGGCGTCGTTCAGGTGCATGCCGCGTAAATAGTGAAAACCGACGATACGCTCAAACTCGGCAAAGGTTTTTGCGCATTCCTCAGTGGTGCGTAAATCGTAGCCAGCGGCGAAGGCGTGACAGGTATCAATACAGACGCCGACGCGGGATTTATCTTCCACGGCGTCAATGATTGCCGCCAGGTGCTCAAACTTAAAGCCAAGGTTGCTGCCCTGACCGGCGGTGTTTTCAATTACTGCGGTTACGCCTTCGGTCTGCGCCAGCGCAATGTTGATGGATTCGGCGATGCGCGCCAGGCACTTATCCTCATCAATTTGCATCAGGTGGCTACCGGGGTGGAAGTTCAGCAATGACAGACCGAGCTGCTGGCAGCGGCTAAGCTCATCGATAAAGGCTTCACGGGATTTTTCCAGCGCTTCTGCAACCGGGTGGCCGAGGTTAATCAGATAGCTGTCGTGCGGAAGAATTTGTGCGGAAGTGTAGTGATATTTTTCGCAGGCCGCTTTGAACTCATCAATCACTTCAGAAGTGAGTGGGGCGGCGCGCCACTGGCGCTGATTTTTGGTGAACAGGGCGAAAGCGGTCGCTTCTAATTCTGCTGCACGAATGGCGGCGTTGGCTACGCCGCCGGAGGCGCTAACGTGCGCTCCAATGTATTTCATAACGACTCCTGTTAAACCCGCCAGAGGAGGGAAAGCAAACCGTAATCATAGCGGGTTAGTTAACAGAAGTCGTGATGCATTATGCCATCAGGGCGTGGACAGTAATGTTAATAAGCGCACCGCCGACAATTAGCCAGGCAAACAGGGCCAGCGCCATCAGCAGCGGTTTTGCACCTGCTTTTTTCAGTGCGCTAACGTGGGTGGTTAAGCCCAGGGCCGCCATCGCCATTGCCAGCAGTACCGTATCCAGGGTGACCAGGATATCAACCACCGCTTTTGGCAGCAGATGGAAGGAGTTGAAAATCGCCACCACGATAAACAGCACCGCAAACCAGGGGATGGTGATTTTGCTTTTCTGCGCGCTGTCAGACGGAGCCAGTTGTTTCACACGTCCCGCAAGGATAAGCAGGAACGGCGCCAGCATCATCACGCGCAGCATTTTTGCAATCACCGCCGCATTTTCTGCATCCGGGTTAATGGCATGACCTGCGGCGACAACCTGCGCGACTTCATGCATCGTTGAGCCGATGTAGATACCGTAAGTTTCCGGGCTGAACCAGTGGGCCAGCAGCGGATACATCGCCGGGTAGAGGAAAATCGCCAGTGTACCGAAGATAACCACGGTCGCGACCGCCACGGTCACTTTACTCGCTTCGGCTTTAACCACCGGTTCGGTTGCCAGAATGGCCGCCGCACCGCAGATACTGCTGCCCGCGCCAATCAACCAACTGGTATGTTTATCCAGACCAAACACTTTTTGCCCCAACCAGCAGGCCAGGAAAAAGGTGCTGGTTAGGGTCAGTACGTCAATGGCGATGCCGCTGACGCCTACTTCAGCAATTTGCGAAAACGTCAGGCGAAAGCCATAAAGAATGATACCGAGCCGCAGCAGATGCTGTTTGGCGAACAGCACGCCGCCGTCGCAGGGCTGCCAGATTTTAGGGTAAACGGTGTTGCCGATAACCATCCCCAGCAGAATCGCCAGGGTTAAGGCGCTAAAACCGGCGCCTGCAATGGCGGGAATGCTCCCGGCCCAGAGTGCTGCCCCGGTGATCACAGCGCTAAGCGCCAGCCCGGGGATGAAATGTTTAACTGAACGATGAGGTTCGCGTAATGTGAGTTCTGCCATAACCTTCTCCTTTATCTGGCTAAAAGGTTACGCCGTGCTGGTTTAAAGATAAAATTGATTATATATTTATAATCAATCGTAATAACTGGTAAGCGCCGATTGTACGGGCAGGAAAAATATGCATATCACGCTGCGGCAACTTGAAGTGTTCGCGGAAGTTCTTAAAAGCGGTTCGACTACCCAGGCCTCGCAAATGCTGGCACTTTCTCAGTCGGCGGTCAGCGCGGCGCTGACCGACCTGGAGGGGCAACTGGGCGTTCAGCTTTTTGACCGGGTCGGCAAGCGGCTGGTGGTAAACGAGCACGGGCGTTTGCTCTATCCGCGTGCGCTGGCGCTGCTGGAGCAGGCGACGGAAATCGAGCAGCTCTTCCGCGAAGATAACGGCGCGATTCGGGTCTATGCCAGCAGTACTATTGGTAACTATCTTCTGCCGGAGATGATCGGCCGCTATCGCCGCGATTTCCCGGATCTGCCGATAGAGCTCAGCGTCGGCAACAGCCAGGATGCCATTAACGCAGTGGCGGATTTTCGCGTCGATATCGGCTTTATCGAAGGGCCATGCCACTCTGCGGATATTGTGGCGGAACCCTGGCTGGAAGATGAACTGGTGGTGTTTGCCGCACCAGACTCCTCATTGCTGGAAGGGGAGGTGACTCTGGCGCGCCTAGCTGCGGAACCGTGGATCCTGCGTGAAAAAGGTTCCGGAACGCGCGAAATCGTCGATTATTTGCTGCTCTCTCATTTGCCGCAGTTTCGGCTGGGAATGGAGCTTGGCAATTCTGAAGCCATTAAACATGCGGTACGCCATGGTTTAGGAATAAGTTGCCTCTCGCGCCGGGTGATTGCGGAACAACTGGAAAGTGGAAAGCTGGTTGAAGTGCCGGTGCCATTGCCGGGGTTGAATCGCACCCTGTGGCGTATTCATCATCGGCAAAAGCACCTTTCTAACGCATTGATGCGATTCCTCTCCTACTGTTCGGCGTGAATATACGCAGGGCTGGCGGGAAATTCGCCAGCCGCCTCAGGTACTGCTTTACTTATAATTTACGCCCCATCATGAAGCTCTCTTATAACTGCGCATTTCTACCAGAAGCAGCCCCTATCGTCTGCTACAATCGCGCATCATTTTTTGGATGGACAGTATTTTCAAATGGTTTCCGAAACTAAAACCACACAAGCGCCCGCGCTCCGTCGCGAACTCAAGGCGCGTCACCTGACGATGATCGCTATTGGCGGTTCCATCGGTACAGGTCTTTTTGTCGCATCAGGCGCAACCATTTCCGCAGCAGGCCCCGGCGGGGCGTTATTCTCTTATATTCTGATTGGCCTGATGGTGTACTTCCTGATGACCAGTCTCGGTGAGCTCGCGGCCTATATGCCGGTATCGGGTTCATTCGCCACTTACGGCCAGAACTATGTGGAAGAGGGCTTTGGCTTCGCGCTGGGCTGGAACTACTGGTACAACTGGGCGGTGACTATCGCCGTTGACCTCGTGGCAGCACAGCTTGTAATGAGCTGGTGGTTCCCGGATACGCCGGGCTGGATCTGGAGCGCGCTGTTCCTGTGCGTGATTTTCCTGCTCAACTATATCTCGGTGAAAGGGTTTGGTGAGGCGGAATACTGGTTCTCTCTTATTAAAGTGGCGACCGTGATTATCTTTATCGTGGTCGGCGTGATGATGATTGTCGGTATCTTCAAAGGCGCACAACCCGTGGGCTGGAGCAACTGGACAACCGGCGATGCGCCGTTTGCCGGTGGCTTCGCAGCGATGATTGGCGTGGCGATGATTGTCGGCTTCTCCTTCCAGGGCACCGAACTGATTGGTATCGCGGCGGGTGAGTCTGAAGATCCGGAGAAAAACATTCCGCGTGCGGTGCGTCAGGTATTCTGGCGTATCCTGCTGTTCTATGTGTTCGCAATCCTGATTATCAGCCTGATTATCCCGTACACCGACCCGAGCCTGCTGCGTAATGACGTCAAAGATATCAGCGTCAGCCCGTTCACCCTGGTATTCCAGCATGCGGGCCTGCTTTCGGCGGCGGCGGTGATGAACGCGGTTATTCTGACGGCGGTACTGTCTGCGGGTAACTCCGGGATGTACGCATCAACGCGTATGCTTTACACCCTGGCCTGTGATGGTAAGGCACCGCGCATCTTCTCTAAACTGTCGAAAGGCGGTGTGCCGCGTAATGCGCTGTATGCCACGACGGTAATTGCCGGGCTGTGCTTCCTGACTTCCATGTTTGGCAACCAGACTGTGTACCTGTGGCTGCTGAACACTTCCGGCATGACGGGCTTTATCGCCTGGCTTGGGATCGCCATCAGTCACTACCGCTTCCGTCGCGGCTATGTGATGCAGGGGAATGATATTAACGATCTGCCGTACCGTTCCGGGTTCTTCCCGCTGGGGCCAATCTTTGCCTTCGTACTGTGCCTGATTATCACCCTGGGCCAGAACTATGAAGCATTCCTGGCTGATACCATTGACTGGGGCGGCGTGGCGGCAACCTATATCGGTATTCCGCTGTTCCTGATTATCTGGTTCGGCTACAAACTGAGCCGGGGGACGCGCTTCGTTCGCTACAGCGAAATGCACTTCCCGGAACGCTTTAAGAAATAATTAGCGCCTCTTTCCAGAAAGCCCTCTTCACGCAAAGAGGGCTTTTTTTATCCCGAATTACATCTCGCCTAAGATAATTCCCTTATCAATAGAATTAAACGATTACATCTTGACATAACTTTAAATAACTCAATTGATAATTGTTATCATTCTCTTTATCATCACGGGCGTCATTACAGGATGAAGCCACTCCCTCTCTTACGGTGAATCGTGACCGACAAGAGGCGACAGCCACATCTGCATAAATTCTAAAAAAAGAAAAATACGCTGAAGGTCAACAGCGTAAAGCAGTCAATGTGAGCAGTACCTTTTTGAAATAATTACGTATTTACCTCATGGAGATTTGGAATGTTCAGGTTAAACCCCTTCGTCCGGGGCGGGCTCTGCGTGTCCGCTTTGTCACTGGCGCTGCCGGTTATCGCCGCCACTGAAGGCGAACAGATGGTCGTTACCGCCGCTGCCACTGAGCAGAGCGTCAAAGATGCGCCCGCCAGTATCAGCGTGATCACGCAAGAAGATCTGCAACGTAAACCGGTGCAAAACCTGAAGGATATTCTCAAGGAAGTGCCGGGCGTTCAGCTCACTAATGAAGGGGATAATCGTCAGGGCGTGAGTATCCGCGGCCTGGACAGTAGCTACACCCTTATTCTCATCGACGGTAAACGCGTCAATTCGCGCAATGCCGTTTTCCGCCACAACGACTTCGACCTGAACTGGATCCCGGCGGACTCTATCGAGCGTATTGAAGTGGTGCGCGGGCCGATGTCTTCGCTCTACGGTTCCGATGCGTTGGGCGGCGTGGTGAATATCATTACCAAAAAAATCGGCCAGAAATGGACTGGCAGCATTACGGCGGACACCACCATTCAGGAAAACCGCGACCGCGGCGATACTTACAACGGCCAGTTCTTTACCAGCGGCCCATTGGTAGACGGTGTACTGGGGGTGAAAGCCTTCGGCAGCCTCTCTAAGCGCGAGAAAGATAAGCAGGAATCGTCCACCACCAGCGCCACCGGCGAAACGCCGCGTATCGAAGGTTTTACCAGTCGTGATGCCAACGTCGAATTTGCCTGGACGCCAACGGAGAATCAGGACATCACCGCCGGTTATGGTTTTGACCGTCAGGACAGGGACTCCGATTCGCTGGATCAGAACCGCCTTGAGCGTCAAAACTACTCCCTGAGCCATAATGGGCGCTGGGACGTCGGCAACAGCGAACTGAAATTTTATGGCGAAAAAGTCGACAACAAAAACCCTGGCAACAGCAGCCCAATCACCTCTGAAAGCAACACCATCGATGGCAAATATGTCCTGCCGGTGGGGGCAATCAACCAGTTGATCACTTTTGGCGGAGAATGGCGACACGACAAACTGAAAGATCCGGTCAACCTGACGGGCGGCAGCAGTAGCGAAACGTCAGCCAGTCAGTACGCGCTGTTTATTGAAGACGAGTGGCGGATCTTCGAACCGCTGGCGCTGACGACCGGTATCCGCATGGACGATCACCAGACCTACGGCGATCACTGGAGCCCGCGTGCGTATCTGGTCTACAGCGCGACCGACACCTTAACGGTGAAGGGCGGCTGGGCGACGGCCTTTAAAGCTCCGTCTCTGCTGCAATTAAGCCCGGACTGGACGACCAATTCCTGCCGCGGCGGCTGCCGTATTGTTGGCAGCCCGGATCTGAAACCGGAAACCAGCGAAAGCTGGGAGATTGGTCTCTACTATCAGGGAGAAGAGGGCTGGCTGGAAGGCGTACAGGGCAGCGTGACGACCTTCCGCAATGATGTGGAAGATATGATTAACATCGCGCGAACGTCGGATGTGAACGCCGCGCCGGGTTACTCCAACTTTGTCGGTTTTGATTCCAGCGGTAAGCCTATCTTCGCTTACTACAACGTGAATAAAGCGCGTATTCAGGGCGTGGAAACCGAGCTGAAAGTGCCGTTTGGCGAGCAGTGGAAAGTGACGCTGAACTACACCTATAACGATGGCCGCGATCTCAGCAATGGCGGTAATAAACCGTTGCAGGAGCTGCCGTTCCATACTGCGAATGGTCGCGTAGACTGGACGCCGGTGCAGGACTGGTCGTTCTATCTGGCGGCGCGATATAACGGCGAGCAGCGTGCCGTGAGCGCCACCTCCAAAACGCCGGGCGGCTACACCACCTGGGATCTGGGCGGCGCATGGCAGGCGACGCAAAACGTTAAGCTACGTGCGGGCGTGCTGAACCTGGGTGACAAAGACCTGAGCCGCGATGATTACAGCTACAACGAAGATGGTCGTCGCTACTTTATGGCGGTGGATTACCGCTTCTGATAGTGAGGTCGTGTCGGACGGCGCCAGCGCCATCCGACCACCACGCTTACTTCAACAGATGCTGCGCATGGAAGCGCAGATGATCTTCAATAAACGAAGCGATAAAGAAATAGCTGTGATCGTAACCGGGCTGGATACGCAGGGTTAGCGGCCAGTCTTTCTGGCGGGCTATCTCTGCAAACACTGCGGGTTGAAGCTGATCGGCCAGGAACTGATCGCTATCTCCCTGATCGATAAGCATCGGCGTTGCATGTTCAGTATCAAGATGATGCAGCAACGCGCAGCTATCCCACTGCGGCCAGGTGCTCTGGTCTTCGCCAAGATAGGCGGTAAACGCTTTCTGTCCCCATGGCACACGGCATGGATTGACTATCGGCGCAAAGGCCGATGCACTGACGTATTTCCCGGGGTTCTTTAGCGCCAGCATCAGCGCGCCGTGCCCGCCCATCGAATGGCCGCTGATTGCGCAGCGCTCGCTAACGTTGAATTTATCCTGAATCAGCGCCGGAAGTTCATCGCGAATGTAGTCGTACATGCGGAAGTGTGCGGCCCACGGCTGCTGCGTGGCGTTAAGATAGAAACCTGCGCCCTGGCCCAAATCGTAACCGTCGTCGTTGGCGACATCCGCACCGCGCGGGCTGGTATCCGGCATCACCAGCACAATACCCAGCTCAGAGGCGACGCGCTGCGCATTGGCTTTAGTGGTGAAGTTTTCGTCGGTACAGGTCAGGCCGGAGAGCCAGTAAAGGACTGGCGGCGGCGTTGTTCCGGGTGTCGGCGGTAAAAAGATGCTGAATGTCATGGCACAATTCAGCGCGGTGGAGTCGTGCCGCCAGCGTTGTTGCCAGCCTTCAAAACAACGATGTTCTTCAAGCAATTCCATGCAAGGCTCCTTAATTAAGATCAGAAATACCGGGATCATCATACAGATAATTCAACGCCGTTGAGTAATTTTCACTTCCGCAACGGCATGATATGTCGCATCATAAGGTTAACTTATTGTTAACAATTGAGGCGGCAATGGCCTTACGAATCGCATTCAGCGGATTTATCGTGCTGGTGGTGATCATGGGAATAGGGCGCTTTGCCTATACGCCCCAGGTGCCATTGATGATTACCGATAGCCAGCTCACGCTCACCAGCGCCGGGCTGGTGGCGGCGATGAACTATCTTGGCTATCTGATAGGCGCGTGGGACGCCATGCGTGCGCAGCGCCATGTTGAAACGCGGCTGTACCTCGGCATCGCGGGGGCGGTTATCTTCACGCTGCTGTCGGCGTGGGCGGATAACGCCTGGCTGCATGGCGTTCTGCGTTTGATCCTCGGCTGTATGAGCGGTTGGGCGCTGGTTCTGACCGCGGCATGGACTAACGAACGCCTGGGGCAATTGGGCCATGCCGGGCTGAGCGCCGCGGTGTTCGCCGGGCCCGGCGCGGGGATCGCCCTGAGCGGCCTGCTGGCGGTGTGGATCCACTCGCAAACGCTTGCCGCAGCGGAGGGGTGGCTGCTTTACGGCCTGCTGGCGCTGGTGCTGATTATTCTGGTGGTGCGCTGGTTGCCGCGTCCTGGCGCGCTGCATCCATCGGGAACGAAGCCGGAGCCGCTCCATTTGACCGCCGATCTCAAACGTCTGGTCTGGAGCTACACGCTGGCAGGGTTCGGTTATATTCTGCCCGCGACTTTTCTGTCGCAAATGGCGGCACAACGCTTTCCCGGCAGCCTGTTCGCCCAGTTTGTCTGGCCGATATTCGGCCTGGCCTCGGTAATTGGTATCGCGTTGAGCATCGCGATGCGCAACGTTGGGCAAAGCTATCACCGACTGGCGATCGTTCTCTGGCTACAGGGGATCGGCGTGCTCTTTGCCTGGCTGGTACCCGGGCTTATGGGGTTATCGCTGGGCGCAGCGCTGGTTGGCGGTGGTTTCCTGTGTGCCGTTCAGCTCTCGCTTTTATACGGGCGCGAGCTGGCACCACGCCATTCCCGTTACATGGCCGGGCTTCTCACCACGGGGTATGCCGTGGGGCAACTGGTGGGGCCGATGACCTCGGCACTTTCCACCTGGCTTACGCATCGTCTTGATCCCGCTCTGGGCGTGGCGGCACTGGCGCTGTTTATCGGCGGGATGCTGGTATGGCGACCTGGGCATGCAAGGCAGGAGCAATTGCAATAATTATCGTTACGAATACTGGATTATGTGCGCGGCCTCACGCACAATAAGTGCAAACTTTGCCCCATGAAGGGCAGAGCGCCCCACCTGCTGGAGAAAAAAAGATGTCATCACTGAGTAAAGAAGCTGCACTGGTTCATGAGGCCCTCGTGGCGCGTGGGCTGGAAACGCCGCTGCGCCCACCGGTGCGCGAAATGGATAATGAAACCCGTAAACGTCTGATTTCCGGGCATATGACCGAGATTATGCAGTTACTGAATCTCGATCTGAGTGATGACAGTCTGATGGAAACGCCGCACCGCATTGCGAAAATGTATGTGGACGAAATTTTCTCCGGCCTGGATTACGCGAACTTCCCGAAAATCACCGTCATTGAAAATAAAATGAAGGTTGATGAGATGGTCACCGTGCGCGATATCACCCTGACCAGCACCTGCGAACACCACTTTGTCACCATTGATGGTAAAGCGACGGTGGCCTATATCCCGAAAGAGTCCGTGATTGGCCTGTCGAAAATTAACCGTATTGTGCAGTTCTTTGCCCAACGTCCTCAGGTGCAGGAACGATTGACGCAGCAGATCCTGACTGCGCTGCAAACTCTGCTCGGCACCAATAACGTGGCGGTTTCTATTGATGCGGTGCATTACTGTGTGAAAGCGCGTGGTATTCGCGATGCGACCAGCGCCACCACCACCACATCGCTCGGCGGCCTGTTTAAATCGAGCCAGAATACCCGCCAGGAATTTCTGCGCGCTGTACGCCACCACAACTAAGCGAGGCAGGGTACATGGAACGCAACGTCACCCTGGATTTTGTACGGGGTGTGGCCATACTCGGTATCCTGCTGCTTAACATTAATGGTTTCGGGCTGCCTAAAGCAGCCTATCTCAACCCCGCCTGGTACGGCGACATCACCGCGCGCGATGCCTGGACCTGGGCGGCGCTCGATCTCTTCGCCCAGGTGAAATTCCTTACACTCTTCGCGCTGCTGTTTGGCGCCGGGCTGCAACTTCTTCTGCCGCGCGGCAAACGCTGGATCCAGTCACGTTTAACGCTGCTGGCGCTGCTCGGATTTATTCACGGCTTACTGTTGTGGGATGGCGATATTTTGCTGGCCTACGCGCTGATCGGTTTAATAAGCTGGCGACTGGTGCGCGACGCCCGCGACGTTAAATCGCTGTTTAAGACCGGAGCGACGCTCTATCTGGCCGGTGTCGGTCTGCTGGTATTGCTGGGGCTGATTGCCGATTCCGGGCAAAGCAACTCCTGGGTGCCGGATGCGTCCACGCTGCTGTATGAGCGCTACTGGAAAATTAACGGTGGCATGGAAGCGGTAAGCAATCGGGTGGATTTGTTGTCAGCGAATTTACTGGCGCTGGGTGCGCAATACGGCTGGCAACTGGCGGGGATGATGCTAATGGGCGCGGCGCTGATGCGCAGCGGCTGGCTGAAAGGGGAGTTTAGTCCGCGGCACTATCGACGTACCGGGGCGGCGCTGGTGGCTATCGGCATGCTGATCAACCTGCCGGCGATTATCGCCCAGTGGCAACTGGGGTGGGATTACCGCTGGTGTGCTTTCCTGTTACAGGCGCCACGGGAACTCAGCGCGCCTATCCAGACGCTGGGCTACGCTGCGCTGGCGTGGGGATTCTGGCCGCAAATTTGTCGCTCTAAGCTTGTGATAGCGGTTGCCTGTGTGGGGCGGATGGCGCTTTCCAACTATATTCTGCAAACGCTGATTTGTACGACGCTCTTCTATCGCTTTGAACTCTTTATGAAATTTGACCGTTTAACCCTTCTGGCGTTTGTTGTACCCATCTGGCTGGTCAATATTTTATTCTCGCTGCTATGGCTGCGTTATTTTCGCCAGGGCCCCCTGGAATGGCTGTGGCGTCAGCTTACCGCACGAGCCTCCGGCGTTTCCCTGCGTAAAACATTCAGATAACGATCCAGATCACAATCATTAACAAAACGGATGTAACCGTTTCCAGCCGTGTGACGCCCTTCACGTAGTCCCCTTTCGCTCACTGACAGAATAGCGCTCTTCCTGAAGAGAGGGTGTGGCTATGAATGGCAGCAATACAGAACAGGGCGGTGGCGATGATCACTATTCGTGATGTGGCGCGTCAGGCGGGTGTATCTGTTGCAACGGTTTCACGCGTCCTGAATAACAGTGCGCTGGTCAGCCCGGAGACGCGCGATGTGGTAATGAAAGCGGTCGCCGCACTGGGTTATCGTCCTAACGCGAATGCCCAGGCGCTGGCAACGCAGGTCAGCGACACCATCGGTGTGGTGGTCATGGATGTCTCTGACCCTTTCTTTGGCGCACTGGTGAAGGCCGTCGATACTGTCGCACAGTTACAGCAAAAATATGTCCTGATTGGCAACAGCTACCATGAAGCAGAAAAAGAGCGTAACGCGATTGAAGTGCTGATTCGTCAGCGCTGTAATGCGCTGATCGTACACTCAAAAGCACTGAGCGACCGGGAACTGGCTGATTTTATGGATCATATTCCAGGTATGGTGCTGATTAACCGCATTGTGCCGGGATACGCCCACCGTTGCGTGGGGCTGGATAACGTCAGTGGGGCAGTGATGGCCACGCGGACATTGTTAAACCACGGTCATCAGCGCATTGGTTATCTCGCTTCCAGCCATCAGATTGAAGACGAAGACCTGCGTCGTGAAGGGTGGTTACGCGCACTGCACGAGCAGGGCATCACTGCGCCGGATAGCTGGATAGGTACAGGTTCGCCCGATATGCAGGGCGGAGAAGCCGCGATGGTAGAACTGCTGGGGCGCAATCCAGGCCTGACGGCTGTTTTTTCCTACAACGACAATATGGCGGCTGGTGCGCTCACTGCGCTTAAAGATAACGGTATTGCGGTGCCACAGCAGGTGTCCGTCATCGGCTTTGATGATATTCCTCTGGCGCGTTACACCGATCCGCAACTGACCACCATCCGCTACCCGATTGTTTCGATGGCAAAACTGGCAACGGAACTGGCGCTTCAGGGGGCGGCAGGCAAGCTGGATCCGTCTGTAACGCACTGTTTTATGCCAACGCTGGTGCGTCGTCATTCTGTTGCGCAGCGTCAATCTGTGCAGCCCATCACTAACTCACTCATTCCCGGGATGTAACCGTTTTCAATCTGTGATTGGATTCACAGTATATTAACAATGTCGTAACTATGATGTCAGCGTTTGTAAAGTTAAGATGCTATGTCACGGTGATTAATCACTTTTTCTATAGCAGTCAGGCTAAATGCAAGCAATAAAACGCACTCAGGAGCGTTACCGACCACGGAAGAGTAATTTTACTTAAAATAAATTTCGTCGTGCAGTAACGTGTTGTTAACACTGCCCGCCGACTGTTTCCATACGAACTACCCTGCATAATAAAACCGGAGATACCATGAATAAGAAGGTGTTAACCCTGTCTGCTGTTATGGCAAGCATGTTATTCGGTGCTGCAGCGAACGCTGCTGATACCCGCATTGGCGTGACGATTTATAAGTATGACGATAACTTTATGTCCGTCGTGCGTAAGGCTATTGAGAAAGACGCCAAAGCAGCGCCGGATGTGCAACTGCTGATGAATGACTCCCAGAATGACCAGTCTAAACAAAACGACCAGATTGACGTCTTGCTGGCGAAAGGCGTAAAAGCGCTGGCAATTAACCTGGTTGACCCGGCAGCGGCAGGCACGGTGATTGAGAAAGCGCGCGGTCAGAATGTACCCATCGTTTTCTTCAACAAAGAACCTTCGCGCAAAGCGCTGGACAGCTATGACAAGGCGTTTTATGTCGGCACCGACTCTAAAGAGTCCGGCATTATTCAGGGCGACCTGATTGCCAAGCACTGGGCCGCTAACCCGAACTGGGATCTGAACAAAGATGGGCAGGTACAGTTCGTTCTGTTGAAAGGCGAACCAGGCCACCCGGATGCGGAAGCGCGTACCACCTACGTTATCAAAGAGCTGAATGAAAAAGGGCTGAAAACCCAGCAGTTACAGCTTGATACCGCCATGTGGGACACCGCTCAGGCGAAAGATAAAATGGACGCCTGGCTCTCTGGCCCTAACGCTAATAAAATTGAAGTGGTTATTGCCAACAATGACGCGATGGCGATGGGCGCAGTGGAAGCACTGAAAGCGCACAATAAGAGCAGCGTTCCGGTCTTCGGTGTGGATGCCCTGCCTGAAGCGCTGGCGCTGGTGAAATCTGGCGCAATGGCCGGTACCGTGCTGAATGATGCGAATAACCAGGCGAAAGCCACTTTCGACCTGGCAAAAAACCTGGCCGATGGTAAAGGTGCGGCAGACGGCACCAACTGGAAAATTGAAAATAAAGTTGTCCGCGTTCCGTATGTTGGCGTGGATAAAGAAAACCTGAGCGAATTTACCAGCAAATAATGATATCTGCTTTGGGCGCACTGCGGTGCGCCCATTATGCATGGCACCGATCCAGAAAAAACCAGCAGCCAGGTAAAACTATGGTCAGCGATAATAGAGAGTCGTCGGGCGAATACTTGTTGGAAATGAGTCATATCAACAAGTCGTTTCCGGGCGTTAAGGCACTCGATAATGTCAATTTAAAGGTTCGTCCCCATTCTATTCACGCACTAATGGGAGAAAACGGCGCCGGTAAATCGACGTTATTAAAATGCCTGTTTGGGATCTATCAAAAAGATTCCGGTAGCATTATTTTTCAGGGTAAAGAGATAGACTTCCATTCGGCAAAAGAAGCGCTGGAAAACGGTATCTCCATGGTTCACCAGGAATTAAACCTGGTACTGCAACGTTCCGTGATGGATAACATGTGGCTGGGGCGCTACCCGGCAAAAGGCATGTTTGTCGATCAGGAGAAAATGTATCGCGATACCAAAGCGATTTTTGATGAACTGGATATCGATATTGACCCGCGCGCGCGCGTGGGGACGCTTTCCGTTTCACAAATGCAGATGATTGAAATCGCCAAGGCTTTCTCCTATAACGCAAAAATTGTGATTATGGACGAGCCGACGTCTTCCCTGACGGAAAAAGAAGTCAATCACTTGTTTACGATTATCCGTAAGCTGAAAGATCGCGGTTGCGGCATAGTTTATATCTCCCACAAAATGGAAGAGATCTTCCAGTTGTGCGATGAGATAACCGTCTTGCGAGATGGTCAATGGATTGCCACCCAGCCGCTGGAAGGGCTGGATATGGACAAGATCATTGCCATGATGGTTGGGCGTTCATTGAATCAGCGCTTCCCGGATCGCTCTAATACCCCTGGTGAAGTGATCCTTGAAGTACAAAACCTGACTTCCCTGCGTCAGCCATCGATTCGTGACGTCTCGTTCCAGTTGCGCAAAGGTGAAATCCTCGGCATCGCCGGGCTGGTGGGGGCAAAGCGTACCGATATTGTGGAAACGTTGTTTGGTGTGCGTGAAAAATCGTCCGGCACGATTAAGCTCCACGGTAAAAAAATTAATAACCATAACGCCAATGAAGCCATTAATAACGGTTTCGCGCTGGTGACGGAAGAACGCCGTTCAACCGGGATTTACGCCTATCTGGATATTGGGTTCAACTCACTGATATCCAATATTAAAAATTACAAAAATAAAATCGGCCTGCTTGATAACTCGCGCATGAAGAGTGATACCCAGTGGGTTATTGACTCCATGCGAGTCAAAACGCCAGGGCACTACACGCAAATTGGTTCTCTGTCTGGTGGAAATCAGCAAAAGGTCATTATCGGCCGTTGGCTATTAACTCAGCCTGAAATACTGATGCTTGATGAACCGACCCGTGGGATTGATGTCGGAGCGAAGTTTGAAATTTATCAGCTTATTGCTGAGCTGGCGAAGAAAGATAAAGGGATCATTATTATCTCCTCCGAGATGCCGGAGCTGCTGGGCATTACCGATCGTATTCTGGTAATGAGCAACGGCCTGGTTGCCGGAATTGTAGACACTAAAACCACAACGCAAAACGAAATTCTCCGTCTTGCGTCATTGCACCTTTAAGATCAGGGGCTCGACATGAGTGCGTTAAATAAGAAAAACTTTCTTACTTATCTGAAAGAGGGCGGGATTTACGTCGTTCTTTTAGTTCTGCTGGCGATTATTATTTTCCAGGATCCGACGTTTTTAAGTTTGCTTAACTTAAGTAACATCCTTACCCAGTCTTCTGTGCGTATTATTATCGCACTCGGCGTTGCGGGGCTGATCGTTACTCAGGGGACTGACCTTTCCGCCGGTCGTCAGGTGGGGCTGGCGGCGGTCATTGCCGCGACGCTGCTGCAATCAGTAGAGAATGCTAATAAAGTGTTCCCTGAAATGGCGACGATGCCTATTGCCCTGGTTATTCTGATTGTCTGCGCTATCGGCGCGATTATCGGCCTGATTAACGGCATTATCATTGCTTACCTGAACGTGACGCCGTTTATCACCACGCTCGGTACGATGATTATCGTGTACGGGATTAACTCCCTGTATTACGACTTTGTGGGCGCGTCACCAATTTCTGGTTTCGACAGCGGTTTCTCCACCTTTGCGCAAGGGTTTATCGCGTTGGGCAGTTTCCGCCTCTCCTATATCACCTTCTACGCCCTGATCGCCGTGGCTTTTGTCTGGGTGCTGTGGAATAAAACCCGCTTCGGTAAGAACATTTTCGCCATCGGCGGCAACCCGGAAGCGGCGAAAGTCTCCGGCGTTAACGTTGCCGTAAACCTGCTGGTAATTTATGCGCTGTCTGGTGTGTTCTATGCCTTCGGCGGCCTGCTGGAAGCCGGGCGCATTGGGTCGGCGACCAACAACCTCGGCTTTATGTACGAACTCGATGCCATCGCGGCGTGTGTAGTGGGCGGCGTTTCCTTCAGCGGGGGGGTAGGTACCGTACTCGGCGTAGTGACCGGCGTGATTATCTTCACGGTGATCAACTACGGCCTGACCTATATCGGCGTTAACCCGTACTGGCAGTACATTATTAAAGGGGCGATTATTATCTTCGCCGTGGCGCTGGATTCACTGAAATACGCGCGTAAGAAATAATTCGCATAAAAGTAAAAGCCCGAAGCAAAAATACTTCGGGCTTTTTATTACGTTTTTTTCGCTTGTGGCCAGCGTTCAGCGAGAAGTAAACCGCTGTTTTTCATCGCATAGCCAAACAGCAGACCCACCAAAAGAGACGGTACTACCGCCTGCCAGTCGCCCTGAGCGGCAAAGGTAGAACAGGCGCCAATAAACGTGCCTGGAACAAAAGCGAGCCACGGGTTTTTCGCCTGAATGCACATGACGAATGCCACCACGCCCGTGAGTAAATATCCCAGCATGGCCCATTCAGGGGTTAACTGGCTGCCGTAGATAATCACTTCTGCCCAAAACACCCCACTCATTACAGTACACAGAGATATTCCCAGACCCTTCACGCCGCCCTGAGGACAGGCGAAATAGGCGGTACAACCCAGAAACCCTGCCCAACTGAGCAGGCTCCATGTCACAGCAACCCAGCCCCAAATTGCCGATAAAATACCGGTAGTGAGGGCAATAGCGACAAGTGTACTCATGGTTGTTTCCGGCCCGCATGACCGGGCCGGCCCTCATCTGTAGAGGTTAAAGTGAAATGGCGTGTTCTTTCTCGCCTGGTTTGAACTCCACGTGCCCAAGGCTGATACACGCTACCGGACAAACATGCCCGCAGAGCAGGCAGCCAACGCATTTATCGGTGTCGCAGTGCGGCGTGCGGGTCTCTTCGTTCCATTCCATCGCCTGGTGGCCGCCATCGTAGCAGGAGATATAGCAGCGCCCGCAGCCGACACATTTATCCTCCGCAATGTGCGGATAAACGATATAGCTGCGATCAAGCTCTTCTGCGGGAACAATGTTGGCGTTCGCCAGACCTAACATCTCATCGATTGAATTAAAGCCCTGATCGGCCAGATAGTGAGAAAGGCCGCTGGTCATATCTTCGACGATACGATAGCCGTACTGCATGATGCCGGTTGTGACCTGCAACGTCGCCGCGCCGAGCAGTAAAAATTCGGCTGCATCTTCCCAGGTTTCGATCCCGCCGATCCCGCTTATCGGGAAGTCACGGAGTTCAGGATGCATGCGCATTTGCTGAATAAAGCGCAGGGCGATCGGTTTCACCGCTTTACCGGAATAGCCGGAAATGCTCGATTTGCCGTTGACTACCGGCATACCGATTTTACGATTCAGGTCGATATTAGTAATTGATTTCACGGTATTGATTGCCGCGATGCCGTCTGCGCCGCCGCGCTTTGCCGCCAGCGCCACGTCGCACATATCACCAATGTTGGGCGTCATTTTCGCCAGCATCGGCAGGGAGGAACCGCGTTTCACCGCGCGGCAATATTTTTCGACCAGCTCCGGGCTTTGCCCGACGTCGCTACCCATGGCATGAGAGGTCATCTGCGGGCAGGAGAAATTACACTCAATCATATCGGCACCGGCTTTCTCAACCAGATGCGCCAGATCCTGCCACTGCTGTTCGTTTTCGCCCATGATTGAAGCGATCAGCACTTTGTCCGGATAATCCTCTTTTAACCGACGGATTGCTTCGAGGTTTTCCGCCAGCGGATGTTCGGCAATTTGCTCCATATTTTTGAAGCCGATAAAGCCGGTATCTTCTTTGGTCAGATGATCGAAACGGGGGGAGACTTCGTTAGCAATAAAGAAGCCGATGGTTTTGAACACCACACCACCCCAGCCGGTATCATACGCCTTGGCGCACATTTCATAGCAGTTGCCGACTGGTGATGAGGAGAGGCAGAACGGGTTAGGAAATTTAACGCCGCAAAAGGTAACAGAAAGATCTTTCGTTAACATGAGCAGGCTTCCTCTAAATAGTGGTGAATGGATTGAGCGGCTTCCTTCCCGGTCTTCACCGCGTAAACCACCGTTTTATCTCCCTGAACAATATCGCCCGCAGCAAACAGCGTTGGGTCGGATGTTTGATAATTCGTGGTTTCCACTGTATTTCTTTCTACTTTCAGATGATTAAAGGCGGCAAATTGCGCGTATTGGCCGACGGCGAGAATGATTTTCTCGGCATGCAATTTCAGTTCACCGGGTAAGCGTACATGGTGGAAGGTGACTGAATGACCCGCAACGGCAATCGGTGTGAAACCATCAATGATGGAAACGCCCAACGCCTGGGCGCTGGTAAACTCTTTCTCGCTGGCCGGAAATTCATCCAGCGTTTCACGCGCGACGCAGGTAACAGAGGGGCAACCGAGTATTTTCAGGGTGCTGGCGACGTCCATTGCTACGTCGCCGCCGCCGATAATCAAGGCGCTTTGCGGTACGGCAATATTGCCATTCTGCTGGCTGGCGCGTCTTAAAAAGTCGACGGCGATTTCGACGTATTCAGCATCGTCAAAGAGTGACAGGGAGGAGCCCTGCGATAAACCGACGGTCAGCAGCACCGCACGGTGCTGGGCTTTCAGTTGTTCCAGCGTCAGGTTTTTACCCACTTCGCTGTGGCACTTGATGGTCACGCCCATATCCGCGATGCGCTGAATTTCGTTATCCAGCACGGCCTGTGGTAAACGAAATTCCGGAATGCCATGACGCAACCAGCCACCGGCCTGCGCCTCTTTTTCAAAAAGTGTGACGTCGTAGCCCAGGTTAGTGAGCGTGACGCTCGCCTGTAATCCCGCCGGGCCCGCCCCGACGACCGCCACTTTGCCAAGCGTTTTGCTGCCTGGTTGATACACCTGCATGTCGGTCTGCTGCTCAAAGTCAGTCACAAAGCGTTGCAGACGGGCGATATCTATCGGTTTATCAATACCCGAGCGCGAACATTCTGCCTGGCATAATTTTTCCGTTGGGCAAACGCGGGCGCAAACGGCGCCAAGGGCATTATTTTCGCGAATAGTTTCGGCGGCGCCTTTGAAATTGCGAAAATAGATGGAGCGGATAAATTTACCCGGGTCTGTTTGGGCGGGGCAGCCCTGACTACAAGGCGCATCGTGACACAGTAAACAACGTGAGGCCTCTTTTATCGCCAGCAATGGCGTAAAGGCCGGAATTAACTCATCCAGATAATCTTGTTGCGACATATAATCTTCCTTAATGATTAGGTAAATTAAAGCGAACGTAGAGAACGTAATAAAGAGAGAAAATAACCTGTTAGCAAAGCTATGCCTGGGGATGAGCGTATTCTGTGAGTCTTTTCACACATAGGGGAAATAAAGAGATGATTTGCAGAGGATAGCAGTTAATACTAATTTGCAAATAATAACCATTATCAAAATGATAACTGATTATTATTTGCAATAATATATTTGCTTTTATTTTTCTGCGGAATTTAACAAGTTTATTAGTCGTTGTGGCGAGGAGGGGATTAATCCTAATTGCAGGCCGAAGGGCTTGAATACTTTATTGAGTGTTTCAATCGAATTATTTATTTTATTATTTTCAATATCAGAAATGGTTTTACGTGATACGCCAACAAGCTGGGCATAAGCATCCTGTTTCATCCCCACCAGGTTGATACGCATGCGCTTCAGGGCTTCTCCCTGAGTGATATTCCCCATGAGAAGTTGCAAACTGATTGCATTCATCAGCGCGTTTCTCTCTGCGGTATCTATTCTTTCAATATTCTCCGTTACGCGAGTGCGCAGCAATTTTTCCTCCTGGGCCTGTAGGTTCGGCGCAGCTACACCTGATGTTGAATAGGGTTGTCGGTTTTGCTCACGTAATCGGGCAATGGTTTTTTTGATATCGTCGTCTCTGTCATTATCCGTCATAGCAACCCCCAGCGATGTAATTTATCAGCAATAAATTTGAATCCAATGGATGGCATGGACATGATTTGTTCCGGCACACCGCGCTGTCTGAGTCGATTTTCAAGCCCATAAAGTTGTCTTGCGGTTTGTTGTAGCGCAGCCAGTAAAGTGTCCGGTTCAACAAGATCGGCCAACGCTTGTGCAATGGCGGGAAAATGGTATTCACCGCCGGTTTCCAGCGCGGAAGCCCATTTTGTACTGCGTGGAATGCCTTCCGGGTCAGCTTTCATTGGGGCAAAATCATAAATCGGGGCGAGTTTTATTTCGCCTTGATAGCGCATAAATGCCGTGTTGCGGCCATGATTATCGCTATTGCCAAAGATGATATTTAATAAATCGCGTCGAACCCATTCAATGACAAAGTCTGAAACGCTGAAGTGAAAATGTCCTTCGCTGACCATATGGCTATGATTAATTTTTTGAATAATCGCGCGCAGCGTTTCTTCGTGATCCAGCTCAGCGCCAGGGCCTTTTTGTAACATGGAATAGACTGATTCCATAGCAAAGCGCCCTATATTACCTTCTTCGGTGTAGAACGTGTCAAATCTTGGTAGCCATAATGAGGGGTAATTTCTACCTCGGTAATTCGCCAGTTGTTTTCATCACTGCGGGGAAGGGCAATCTGTGCTATATCGACCCACTCGCGTTGCAAAAACGCCTGTATCGTTAAATTCTCCATGATGCCTCCCGAGTGACATAATGAGTGATATTTTACGCATTAATGCCATGTTTCGCAAATAATGAGTAAATATTTACTCTTTAACGGGCGGTACGGTAGGTAATGCGTAATATTCTACACATTACGGCTTCTGCAATTTCAGCAATTGCTCAGGCGTAACTGCCGGATACCCTTGCGCATCCTCCGGCACTTCATGCTGCGCCGGAATCGGAATGAGCGGGCCTAAAAAGCGCGGCTCGCGTTTGAATATGTACAGGTCAGCCAGCGCGCCAAACCGCGCGCCAAATTCACGCAGGCGCACGTTCCACATATCTTTCGGTGAGGGAACGGCATAACACTGAGCCTGAATCCCCATATGCAGGGCAATAAACAGCGCCCGTTCACAGTGGAAACGTTGGGTAATAATAATAAAGTCGTTGGTATCGAAGACCTTGCGTGTGCGGACGATTGAATCAAGCGTTCGGAAACCGGCGTAGTCGAGCACAATGTCGGAGGGGTCGACGCCTGCGGCAATGAAGTCTTTGCGCATGGTCATCGGCTCATTATAACTATGCAGCGCATTATCGCCGCTTAGCAGCAGATAGTTAATTTTGCCGCTGTTATAGGCATTAAGCGCGCCCTGAATGCGGTAGCGGTAATACTGATTGATGACACCTTTACGGTAATATTTAGCGGTACCAAGCACCACCCCGACCTGGCGATACGGGAGATCCTGCAAATCGTCGTAGATATAAGGCGCTGTTTTCCAGCTCATCCAACGATCGAGACCCAACACGGTCAACAGCAGCAGGCCGAGCAGGACTAACAGGCTGTAAAACACGCGCTTAAACATAAAGCTGGCTCGATGGTGGTGGAAGGAGTCATCAGGCTACTGTACCCGCCGATGAAGAGCAAGAAACAGCGATTTAATTGCAGGGAAATTCACCAGTTGCGGGCTTTCGCCCGCACTGAATGTTCAACCAAGAAGGACGCGGTCGATGTTCTGGCAGCCTAAGGCTTTCAGCGTCGCGACGGTGGCATCCCACTGGATGAGCGGCGCATCGGCGCGTTCGGCGAGCATCGCGCGCGTGATCGCGGGATAATCATAACCATGCAGGCTCAACAGATTAAGCGCGCCCTGCAACGGCGGTAATGTCGGGTTGAAGGCCGCGTTTTCTGCGTAACTGCCGCTGAAAATTGTGCCGTCAGCCAGTTCCAGCGCCACGCCGGAAGGCGATTTACTGTACGGCGTATGACTCTTATTTGCCGCTTCGATGGCTGCCTGAGTTAATGCATCGCCTTCGAGCGGATAGCCGTGATCCTGCGCATCCATCAACAGGGTTTTAATTTCCAGATCTTTCGGGCCAAACGCGTCCGGCAGATAATCTTTCAGCGTGTGGGGATGACGGCCTGGCAGGTTGATGCGTAATTCCAGCCCGCTGTTCAGTTCATTCATAAACTGACGGCAGTGGCCGCAAGGCGTGTAGTTGACGGTGATCGCTGCAAGCGCTTTTTCGCCGCGCAGCCAGGCATGGCTGATGGCGCTCTGTTCGGCGTGAACGGTTTGCTGCATGGTCGCGCCCAAAAACTCCATATTGCCGCCGAAATACCAGTTCCCGCTGACGCCGCGCGCAATCGCGCCAACGTTGAAGTGGGAGAGGTCGGCGCGCGCGCAGGCGGCTGCCAGCGGCAGAAGCGCGAAGGCCAGTGCGTCTTCGTCCAGTCCAGTCGCGCTACGCAGCGATGAGACCTGCCCGGCGCTCAGCATCGCGGAGAAGTGCGCGTCAGCCAGCACGGGGGCGATAGCTGTTTGCAGATCCGCGGGCAGTTGCGAAAAAGCAGATTGAAAACGTGGGTGCATGGCGTTGCCTCGTAACAGTGTAAGGGTAAACAGTGTACGTGCCGATTGCGCTTAAATGAGTGATCTAAATCTCATTGTTAATGTAACGATTGCAAGTGACATGAGAAATGTGTGACTTATCGCATTTTATCCGACGACGGATAAGATAATCGGAAACAGAAACGGTGCCACCAGTGACGTAATAATCCCGCAAAGCACCAGCGCCAGCGAACTGAATGCCCCCTCCTGATAATCCACTTCGGCGCAGCGAGCGGTGCCGAGGGCGTGTGAAGCCGTCCCCATCGCCAGGCCACGCGCGGCTTTAGTATTAATACGCATCAGGTTCAGCAAGGTGTGACCAAATACGGCCCCCAAAATACCGACAAAAATCACGCACACGGCGCTGATCGCAGGAATACCGCCAATGCTGCCGCCAACCGCCATCGCAATCGGCGTGGTGACTGACTTCGGTAAAATAGAGGCGGCGATTTCCGGCGATGCGCCCATTAGCAGTGCCACCGAGGTGCCGGTGATCATCGCCACGATGCTGCCGATAAAGCAGATGGTAATAATCGATTTCCAGCGCGCGCGGATCTGGTGTAACTGTTCATACAGCGGAAAGGCGAGGGCGACAACGGCCGGTTGCAGCAGGTCGTTCAGCACTTTACTGCCCTGGAAGTAGTGGTCGTATGGAATGCCGGTCAGCAGCAGGAACGGAATGATCACCACCATCGCCACCAGTAATGGATTCAGTAGCGGCATTTTGAAACGCGCGGCCAGACGGCGGGCGGCGAAAAAGACCACCAGCGTCAGCGGCAACGACCACCAGATGTAATGCATCATTTGTCCGTTCCTTTTTGACCAACCACTTTACGTTCGCCATGAATAATGTGCGAACTCCAGCTTACAACCAGGAAAACCACGAGTGTACTGACAGCACAGGAGACGACGATGGGGCCAAACTGTGCGCTTAACAGGTCGTAATACTGCATCACGCCAACGCCGATAGGCACAAACAGCAATGCCATATAGCGGATGAGAATGTAACAACCGGGGACAACCCATTTGGATGGCAGGATTTGCAGCGCCAGTAAAACAAACATGATTAGCATCCCGATAATGCTTCCGGGAATGGTGATCGGTAGCAGCGAGGCGATAAAAATTCCCGCGTATAAACAGGCATATATCAGAACGAAAGCTCGCAGGTATTGCCAGATTAAATTCAGCGACTTGCTCATTTTTGGTTACCTTTGATGGAATGCATTCATCATACAATTAAAGCTAAAAATGTGCTACTGATCACATCATGAATTGTGAGCATACCTGACATAGATAACGGGAACATCAGGCATCTGACTGAAGCGGATGCGATAAATAATAAAGGAAACGGCTCAGCGCCAGCGAGGGCTGATCGTTCTTTCGCCAGAATACACCGACGCTGCCCTTTTGCTCGATCTTCGGTAGCGCCAGAATGGTGAGCTGTCCCTGTTGGGCGTAGCGTTCTGCCAGACGTAAAGAAAGAATCGAAATCATATCGCTACTTTGCAGCAGGTTAACGCTGACGTTCATTGATGCCGATTCAATGGTGTTTTCCGGTAGCATCACCCCGTTATCGACAAGGGCGTTATCAATACTCTGGCGGATGGGGGTACCGGTTGGCCAGACTATCCAGCGCCAGGGCTCCAGATCTTTCCAGCTTAAACGCGCGTGGCAGGCGAGGGGATGGTCGGTACGTGCCACGAAGCAAACGGGCTCAGTGTAGAGCACCTGATAATTGAGCGGCAATTCCAGTGCCCGGCCGCCGATACGCCCGACTACCACATCCACCACGCCCGATTGTAAATCGTGCAGCAGCGGCGTCATCACTTTTTCTTCAATGTTCAGGTGTAGCGAAGGCATCTCTGCCAGCAGGGGAAAGATGGCCTGCGAAACGCAATCGGTCGCCACCGGTGAGCAGCCAATTTTCAGGCTCCCGACCAGGCCGCCCTGTTTAAAACGCTCCATCTCAAACTGTGAACGCTCCAGGTCATTAATTAAACGTTGAGCATGCGCCAGCAGTAATTTTCCTCCTTCCGATGGACGTAATCCCTTGCTGTGACGTTCGAAAAGTGTGATCCCGACCTCTTCTTCGAACTGTGTCAGCCATTTCGAGAGGGCTGGCTGAGTGATATGCATCTGCTTCGCTACTTGCGTCAAATTGCACTGTTCGCCTAGTGCGACCAGCATTTGCAGGTGGTGAAGCTTCAGTTTCTGCGTCCAGTTTGCCATCAGCGATAACCTCCAGGTTATGACTCTGCACGGAAAGCCATTGTACAACTCATTTCAATTACCACAAAATTGCTACATACAAACAACAAATACAACATCTACCCTACACACCTGAGGCATTTACCATGACTCAACGACGTGAACTACAGGCTTTAATTGATGCAGCCCCCATCGGCGCACTCCAGTGGCGGGTCATTATCTGCTGCTTTCTGGTGGTAATGATGGATGGGTTCGATACGGCGGCGATTGGGTTTATTGCACCTGATATCCGCACTCACTGGCAGCTGACGGCAGGCGAGCTTGCGCCGCTGTTTGGCGCTGGCCTGCTGGGTCTTACCGCCGGGGCGCTGCTGTGCGGGCCGCTGTCGGATCGCTTTGGCCGCAAGCGGGTGATTGAGTGGTGTGTCGTGCTGTTCGGTATTTTTACGCTGCTTTCTGCCTTCTCCCCCAACCTGGAAACACTGGTCATTCTGCGCTTCTTAACCGGGCTGGGGCTCGGTGGGGCTATGCCGAATACCATCACCATGACCTCTGAATACCTGCCGTCCCGACGTCGCGGCGCGCTGGTGACATTAATGTTCTGCGGCTTCACGCTGGGCTCTGCTTTAGGCGGGATCGTCAGCGCACAACTGGTGGGCATGATTGGCTGGGCGGGCATTCTGGTGCTGGGCGGCGTGCTGCCGATGATCCTGTTCTTCTATCTGCTGGTGGCGTTGCCGGAATCTCCACGCTGGATGGTGCGCCGCCAGCGTCCTCAGGCGCACATCGCACGGCTGGTCGGTGAGATGACGAAAGAGCGCTTTGACGACACCACTTTCTGGCTTGATGAGCCAACCTCCGTGCACAAAGGCAGCATTAGCCAGCTTTTCGCCGGCCGCCAGTTGGCCATCACGCTGATGCTCTGGGTCGTCTTCTTTATGAGCCTGCTCATTATCTATCTGCTGTCGAGCTGGATGCCGACACTGCTTAACCATCGCGGAATCGACCTGCAACATGCGTCATGGGTCACGGCTGCCTTCCAGATTGGCGGCACGATGGGCGCCATTCTGCTCGGCGTACTCATGGACAAATTCAACCCCTTCCGGGTGCTGGCGGTGAGCTATGCGCTGGGGGCGGTATGCATCGTAATGATAGGCCTGAGCGAAGACGGCCTCTGGCTGATGGCGCTGGCGATTTTCGGCACCGGCATCGGCATCAGCGGCTCGCAGGTTGGGCTGAATGCCTTAACCGCCATGCTTTACCCGACGCAAAGTCGCGCCACCGGCGTGAGCTGGTCTAACGCGGTGGGGCGCTGCGGCGCGATTGTCGGCTCGCTGTCAGGCGGGGTGATGATGGCGATGAACTTCTCATTTGACACACTGTTTTACGTGATTGCCGTCCCGGCTGCCATCAGCGCCATTATGTTGACGTTGCTGACGCTGGCTGTTCGTCGGACGGCACCTGTACCCAACACGCTGCCTGCCGCGGGCGTGGCGAATAAATAAGGAGAATAACAATGAGCCAGTTAAATCCGGACGTAAAAAATGAACGCCAACACTATTATCAGCACATTTCCGGGCAGAACCTGACGCCGCTTTGGGAATCCCTGCATCACCTGGTTCCGCAAACGCCGAATCCGAACTGCGCGCCTGCGCACTGGAACTATCAGGAAATTCGCCCGCTGCTGCTGGAAAGTGGTTCGTTGATTGGGGCAAAAGAGGCGATTCGCCGCGTGCTGGTACTGGAAAACCCGGCGCTGCGCGGGCAGTCCTCAATTACCTCGTCTCTGTATGCCGGTTTGCAGTTGATCATGCCAGGCGAAGTGGCGCCGAGCCACCGCCACAATCAATCGGCGCTGCGCTTTATTGTTGAAGGCAAAGGTGCCTTTACGGCGGTTGATGGCGAACGTACCCAAATGCATCCGGGCGACTTTATCCTTACCCCGCAGTGGCGCTGGCATGACCACGGCAACCCCGGTGACGAGCCAGTTATCTGGCTGGATGGCCTGGACTTACCGCTGGTGAACTACCTTGGCTGCGGTTTTGCCGAAGATTACCCGGAAGATCAGCAACCCGTTACCCGCAAAGAGGGCGACTATCTGCCGCGTTACGCCGCCAATATGCTGCCGCTGCGTCATCAAACCGGTAACTCATCGCCGATTTTCAACTATCGCTATGACCGTAGTCGCGAAGCGCTGCACGACCTGACTCGTCTGGGTGATGCCGATGAGTGGGATGGTTACAAAATGCGCTACGTCAACCCGGTAACGGGCGGCTACCCCATGCCATCCATGGGCGCTTTCCTGCAACTGTTGCCGAAGGGCTTCCGCTCCCGTCAGGCGCGAACCACTGACAGCACTATCTACCATGTGGTGGAAGGCAGCGGTCAGGTCACGGTGGGCGATCAGGTCTTTAGCTTTAAAGAGAAAGATATTTTTGTCGTGCCGACCTGGCACAGCGTGTCGTTCGATGCGCAGGAAGAGACCGTACTATTCAGCTTCTCTGACCGCCCCGTTCAGGAAGCGCTGGGCCTGTTCCGTGAAGCACGTTATTAATCAGGAGAAGAACAATGAGCAAATACGTTTTTGAACCCCAGGCCCCCGTTGCCATTCCGGTTGTCGGCAGCGATGAGCAGTTCCCGGTGCGCCGCGTTTATTGCGTAGGCCGCAACTATGCTGCCCACGCACGTGAGATGGGCTTTGATCCGGATCGCGAACCGCCATTCTTCTTCTGTAAACCGGCTGATGCCGTTGTTCCGGTAGCGGCAGGTGAAACCCTGGATCTGGCTTACCCGGCGCAAACAGATAACTATCACTATGAAATTGAGCTGGTGGTGGCGATTGGTAAAAAAGGCAGCGATATCCCGCTGGAAAACGCACACGAATATGTCTGGGGCTATGCCACCGGGCTGGATATGACGCGTCGCGACCGCCAGATGGAGATGCGTCAGATGGGGCGTCCGTGGGAAATCGGCAAAGCATTTGACCACTCCGCGCCCATTTCGCCACTGCATAAAGCGGCGGAGGTCAGCGGTGTGGATAATGCGCCTATCTGGCTGAAGGTAAACGGTGAAGATCACCAGCGCAGCGACATTAAGCACCTGATCTGGTCAGTGAATGAAACCATCAGCTATCTGTCTGGTTTCTTCGAACTGCAGCCGGGCGATCTGATTTTCACCGGCACGCCGGAAGGCGTCGGGGCGGTGGTGAAGGGCGACACCATTACCGGCAATGTAGACGGCTTAACGCCTATCGCCGTGAAGATTGTTTGAGGTGACGGATGAAGCTGTACAGTTTTTTCAATAGCTCGGCCTCCTATCGGGTGCGCATCGCGATGGCGCTCAAGGGAATCGATTATGACACCGTCGGCGTCAATATTCGTATCGGCCAGCAGAACGCGCTGGAGTATCGCCGCCTCAATCCGGTTGGGCTGGTGCCCGCGCTGGTGACGGACGACGGCGAATCGCTGGGACAGTCGCTGGCCATTATTGACTGGCTGGACAGGCATTTCCCGCAAACGCCGTTGCTGCCGCAAAACGATCCCGATCGCATGCGGATTCTGGAGATTGTTTACGCTATCAGTTGCGATATTCATCCCATCAACAATATGCGTGTCCTGCGCTATCTGACCGACGAACTGAACGTCAGCGACGAGGACAAACAGCGCTGGTACGCGCACTGGGTTCAACAGGGGCTCGGCGCGGTGGAGCAACTGCTGCGTCATAGCCAGTCGGGGCAATTCTGTGTTGGAGATACCCCCACGCTTGCCGATTGCTGCTTAGTGCCGCAGTGGGCGAATGCATTACGTATGGGTTGCAGTCTTAGCGGGTATCCCCGCTGTAAAGCCGTGTATGAGGCCTGTTCTGCGCTGCCAGCGTTTGTCGCTGCCGCACCTGAGAACCAACAGGACAAAATCCCGGCATAATAAGGAGAGTTATCATGGCAAAAGTGACAAGTGCAATTATTGTCGGTGGCGGGATTGGCGGTGCTGCAACCGCATTATCGCTGGCGCGTCAGGGCATCAAAGTGATGCTGCTGGAGAGGGCGCATGAGATTGGTGAAATTGGCGCCGGTATTCAGCTTGGGCCGAACGCGTTTTCGGCTCTCGATAGCCTTGGGGTGGGCGATGTCGCTCGCCAGCGCGCGGTGTTTACCGACCACATCACTATGATGGATGCGGTGAACGGTGAAGAAGTGGTGCATATCGAAACCGGGCAGGCGTTCCGCGATCACTTTGGCGGCCCCTATGCGGTGATTCACCGTGTCGATATTCATGCGACGGTCTGGGAAGCGGCGATGGTGCATCCGTGCGTCGAGTACCGTACCTCCACGCATGTGGTGGATATTCGCCAGACCGATCATGATGTCACCGTGTTTGATGACAAAGGTAATAGCTGGACGGCGGATGTTCTCATCGGCTGCGATGGCGTGAAATCGGTGGTGCGTCAAAGCCTGCTGGCCGACACACCGCGCGTGACCGGGCATGTTGTTTATCGTGCGGTCATCGATTGCGACGATATGCCTGACGATCTGCGCATTAACGCGCCGGTGCTGTGGGCCGGGCCGCACTGCCACCTGGTGCACTACCCGCTGCGCGGCGGTAAGCAGTACAACCTGGTGGTGACGTTCCACAGCCGCGAGACGGAAGAGTGGGGCGTGAAAGACGGTAGCAAAGAAGAGGTGCTCTCTTACTTCAAAGGGATTCACCCACGCCCGCGCCAGATGCTCGATAAGCCGACCTCCTGGCGTCGCTGGTCTACCGCCGACCGCGAGCCGGTAGAAAAATGGGGCAATGACCGCATCACCTTAGTGGGCGATGCTGCGCATCCGGTGGCGCAGTATATGGCACAGGGTGCCTGTATGGCGCTGGAGGATGCGGTCACTATCGGTAAAGCGCTGGCCCAGTGTGATGGCGATGCGGCAGAAGCCTTCGCGTTGTATGAGTCGGTGCGCATTCCGCGTACTGCGCGTATTGTCTGGTCTACGCGTGAAATGGGGCGGATTTACCATGCGGCAGGCGTTGAGCGCCATGTGCGTAACCTGCTGTGGAAAGGGAAAACTCAGGATGAGTTTTATCGCGCAATGGAGTGGCTCTACGGCTGGAAGGAAGATAACTGCCTGCAACCCCGCTAACAGGCTTTTAACCGATGAAAAGAGGCGCTAACATAGCGTCTCTTTTTTTACCGGGTATCAATATGCGTGTTTTACTGGCGCCGATGGAAGGCGTGCTCGATTCGCTGGTGCGTGAGCTGCTGACCGAAGTGAATGATTACGATCTCTGCGTCACCGAATTTCTGCGCGTGGTGGATAAACTGCTGCCGGTAAAATCGTTCCACAAACTCTGTCCGGAGCTGAACAACCACAGCCGCACGCCGAGTGGCACGCTGGTGCGCATCCAGCTTTTGGGTCAGTATCCCGAATGGCTCGCCGAAAATGCGGCTCGCGCGGTCGAACTTGGCTCGTGGGGGGTTGATCTCAACTGCGGCTGCCCGTCGAAAATGGTCAACGGCAGCGGCGGCGGGGCGACGCTGCTGAAAGATCCCGAACTTATCTATCGTGGCGCGAAAGCGATGCGCGAAGCCGTACCTGCCAGCCTTCCTGTCACGGTGAAAGTACGTCTGGGCTGGGACAGCGGTGCGCGTCAGTTTGAAATTGCCGATGCCGTACAACAGGCGGGCGCAACCGAACTGGTGGTGCACGGGCGCACTAAGGAAGATGGCTACAAAGCCGATCGTATCAACTGGCAGGCCATTGCTGAAATACGTCAGCGTCTGACTATTCCGGTGATCGCCAACGGTGAGATTTGGGACTGGCAAAGCGCACAGCAGTGCATGGCCACCACTGGCTGTGACGCCGTGATGATAGGCCGCGGGGCGCTGAACGTGCCAAACCTGAGCCGGGTGGTGAAGTACAACGAACCGCGCATGCCGTGGCCGGATGTGGTGCGTCTGCTGCAAAAATATTGCCTGCTGGAGAAACAGGATGATACCGGGCTCTATCATCTGGCGCGTATTAAGCAGTGGCTGGGCTATCTGCGTAAAGAGTACGACGAAGCGACGGATCTGTTTATGGCGGTGCGGGCATTGCAGGATTCGGCGTCGGTGGCGCGCGAAATCCTGCGCTGGCGATAAGCCTTGCGGGCGCTCTGAATGAATATCATTGGGCGCTCTTTCTCTTCTTCCAGCGCCGGGCTGGCGGCGATTTGCTCTGCGCAATACGCGGCGACTCCGGCGTGCCATCTAAACCTTTTACGGTGCGATCCAGTGTTGCATAGCCAGCAAAAAAGTGCGGATCGCCATAAATATTTTGCGTCATCATCAACCTCTAATTTATTCATGCCATAAATAATTCCGCCAGAATTATTGGCTGAATAATATTATGCCGTACTAATTAAGGCGATCTGCGTCAAAAAATAATCTCGTTATTTTTAAATAATAGCGAAAACTCATTCACGATAAGAATAATTTTCGCTAAGGAATCATTTCTGCGTCTTTATTTTTTCACACGCGTTACTAAAGCAAGTCCGCCGTTTTTCTCTATTATCTTCGCCTCTATTCAGACGCATACTTATTCCATGAAATCATCTGTTAAAACCTGCACGGTATTAAGCTTACCGCTAATTTTTACACTTTGTGCCTGTGCGCCATCCCATGATACGGATGCGCGTCTGGCGCAGACGTTGCCCGCATCGCATATCAATACGTCGCTTCCTGTCGCGCTGAAAAATGGCTGGCCCCAGTCGGCGTGGTGGAATGACTACCACGACCCACAGCTTACCGGGTTGATTGAGCGCGCACTGCGTGATGCGCCTGATATGACCGTCGCGCAGCAGCGCATTAAGCTTGCTGAAGCGCAGGCTAAAATGGCCGAAGCGAATGCCGGGCCGCAGGTCGATTTTTCCGCCGATCTGGAGCGACAGAAGATGTCAGCGGAAGGGGTGATGGGGCCTTTTGCCCTTGACGATCCGGCTGCGGGCACGACCGGGCCGTGGTACACCAACGGCACATTCGGCCTGACCGCCGGATGGAATGTTGATCTATGGGGTAAAGATGAGGCCCAGGTACGGGCGCGCATCGGCAAAGTTAAAGCCGATATCGCTGAGCTGGCGCAAACGCGTCAGTTGCTGGCAAGCAGCGTGGCGCGTCTTTACTGGCAGTGGCAAACGGAAGCCGCGATCCGCCAGCAACTGGTGGCTATCCAGACCGAACAGGAAAAAATTGTCGCCGTGGATAAAAAGCTCTATCAGGCGGGGATCACTGACTCGGTAGAGGGCGTCGAAAACGATATTAATGTGGGTAAAACGCAACAGCAGATAACGGATATTGATGGTCATCTGAAAGAAATTGAAGCGCGGTTGATGGCGTTAACGAATACGCAATCGACGCCATTGCACCTGCATCCGGTGACATTACCCATCGCCACGGCGCAGCTTCCGGCTCAACTGGGGTATGAACTGCTTGCACGTCGTCCGGATCTGCAGGAGGTGCAATGGCTGGTGAGATCCACAATGAGCGACGTCGATGCCGCAAAAGCCGCGTTTTACCCGGACATTAATATCATGGCTTTCCTGCAACAGGATGCACTGCACCTCAGCGACCTGTTCCGCCATTCGGCTCAGCAGATGGGCGTAACGGCGGGTCTGACGCTACCGATTTTCGACAGCGGTAGGCTGAATGCCAATCTGGATATCGCCAGCGCAGAGAATAACTACTCCATCGCGCGTTACAACAAAGCGGTGGTTGACGCGGTGAATCAGGTGGCGAAGTGCGCAAGCCAGGTGGAAACGCTGATGGCGAAAAATCAGCAGCAGGTGAAAGTACAGCACGACGCCGGGCGCGTGGCCTCGCTGGCACAGGCGCGCCTGAAGGTGGGGATTATTTCTGATGCGCAGTACAGTCATGCGAAGCTTCCGGCGTTGCGCGAGCAGATAAACAGCCTGATGCTGCAGGGGCAGTGGCTCGATGCTTCCATCCAGTTGACGTCCGCTCTTGGCGGCGGATATCAGGCGCCCGCGTCATGATTTGTCTGAGCGTCGCTTAAACCACCAGCGTAGCGCCAATGCGATAGCCACCGCCAGAATCAACCAGATCCCGTGTTTGAGGTGGCTATCCAGGTCATGCAGCCACGGGGCCACCACTTCGCCGCCCAGATAGCCCAGGGTGGTGAAGAGCAACGCCCACACCATAGCACCCAGAATATTTAGTGGAATAAAAAGTTTCGGTGGCACCCGGCTGGCGCCTATCAGCAGCGGGCCGATTATGCGAAAACCGTACATAAAACGGCTGCCGATGACAAAAAGATAGGGGTGGCGCTGGATCAGGTTTTGCGCTGTGCGTATTTTCTTATGCTGTCGTGAATAGCGTCGCAGCATACGCCCGCCAAAATGACGTCCCAGCAAATAAAGCACCTGGTCGCCGATCATCCCGCCGAGCGCGACGGACAGCACCACCAGTGGGAAAGAGAGTAACCCCTGATGGGCGGCAACGCCTCCAAGTAGCGTCACCGTTTCGCCTTCCGCCATACTGCCCAGTACCAGAACCGCATAACCATATTGTGAAATCAGAGCCGATATATCCATCGTTTTATTGGTTTCCTTCAAACGCCTCCTTTAAGCATACACCCCTGAACGTAAGCCGGGTGAACGGGTTATTTTTCACCTGCTCAATAAATAATCTATAAGTGTGAATTATACTTACTCTACGTGGTACGAAGCCGTGTCGAGGAGGCGTTATGAACCATGTCTGGGGTCTGTTATCCCATCCCGATCGAGAAATGCATGTTATTCGGAGTGAAAACGAAACCGTTTCACACCACTACACGCACCATGTTCTGTTGATGGCCGCGATTCCTGTTATCTGCGCATTCATAGGTACAACGCAACTGGGCTGGAATTTCGGTGATGGCAATGTCGTTAAACTGTCGCCTGTGACGGGCTTAATTCTGGCGGTGCTTTTTTATGGGGTCATGCTGGGGGGCGTTGCGGTGATGGGGCGCGTCATCTGGTGGATGGCGCGTAACTATCCGGAGCGTCCGTCGCTCAAGCGCTGTATGGTGTTTGCCGGTTATGTGGCTACACCGATTTTCCTGAGCGGAATTGTGGCGCTTTATCCGCTGGTCTGGCTCTGCGCGCTGGTAGGGACAATTGCGCTCTTTTACACCGGTTATCTGCTCTATGTGGGGATCCCAACATTCCTCAACATCGACCGGGAGGAGGGTCTTAGCTTCGCCAGTTCAACCCTGGCCATTGGCGTGCTGGTGCTGGAGGTTCTGCTGGCGATCACAGTCATTCTGTGGGGCTATGGTTATCGATTGTTCTGATCTACCTTCTTGCATTGCTGGCGTGAATTGTTGAGCGTCAGCAATGCAGCATTTATTCACTATTCTTTTCTGGTCGCCGCCTTATGCTCCGCGCTATGATGGCTGACTCGCTGCGCTGCCCCGTGTATCGCCGCGACTCGATTTCATACAGTGCGTAAATAACCACCAGAAAACTCATCATGCAGAAATTTCGCGTTTCCCTGCTCAGCCTGGCGTTAATGCTGGCTGTGCCTTTTGCGCCACAGGCGAGTGCTAAAACGGCTGCTGCTACCGCAGCCGCACACCCGGAGATCGCTTCCGGCAGTGCGATGATTGTCGATCTTGAAACCAATAAAATTATCTATGCCAGCGAGCCGGATCTGGTGCGCCCGATTGCGTCCATCACTAAGGTGATGACGGCGATGGTTGTGCTGGATGCGCATCTGCCACTTGATGAGATGCTAAGTGTAGATATCAGCCATACGCCGGAGATGAAAGGGGTTTACTCCCGCGTGCGTCTGAACAGTAAAATCAGCCGTAAAAATATGCTGCTGCTGGCGCTGATGTCGTCGGAAAACCGCGCCGCGGCAAGCCTGGCGCACCATTATCCGGGCGGCTACGATGCGTTTATTCGTGCGATGAATGCTAAAGCTAAATCACTGGGCATGACGCATACCCGCTATGTGGAACCGACCGGACTGTCGATTCACAACGTGTCAACGGCGCGCGATCTGACCAAAATGCTGATTGCCACCAAACAGTATCCGCTGATTGGCCAGTTAAGCACCACGCGTGAAGATATGGCGACCTTTGCCAACCCGGCCTACACCTTGCCATTCCGTAATACCAACCACCTGGTGTATCGCGATAACTGGAATATTCAGTTAACCAAAACCGGTTTTACCAATGCGGCGGGTCACTGCCTGGTGATGCGTACCGTAATGAATAAACGGCCGGTGGCGATGGTGGTGATGGATGCGTTCGGCAAATATACCCACTTTGCTGACGCCAGCCGTCTGCGCACCTGGGTTGAAACCGGTAAGGTGATGCCGGTGCCTGCGGCTGCGCTGAGCTATAAAAAGCAGAAAGAGTCGCAGATTGCAGGAAACATTGCCCACGGTCAGGCGACCACGCAGGAAGATTAAAAACGAGGTGTGTCGGTCAGATGACTGACACACCCGCTTGACGGATAGCGTTTACATTTTGTGGGTCGCGCTACGTCAACCCGCCCGACAATATGCATCAACATCAATGAATTGCCAGACCCGGTAAGCGCATTCTATCCCTATTTCAGGGAGGGCTCTTCGGTTGCGGCAGAAACGTTATTATTGTGCGGCTTCTCCTCGCCCCAGTATTTTTGCTTACTGGTTTTACCGATCCCTGGGTTCATGCTGTTAGTCGGATCGTTTTCACGATAAAAACGTTTTAAGCTATCGGCGGCTTCGTACAGATGCCCGACGTTATGCTCGGCCGGATACTGTGCGCCACGCTCGCGCAGCAGCGCCAGCATTTGCTCTTTCAGCGCATGCGCATCCACCCCTTTTTTGACGATGTAATCCTGGTGGAATACGTGGCACATAAAGTGGCCGTAATAGAGTTTATGCACCAGTTGGCTGTCGATTTCCGGCGGTAGATGTTCAAACCATTCGGTGTCGTTACGGCGCAGGGCGATATCCAGCGCTAAAATATCCTCCACTTCGTCGGCATGAACCGCCTGATAGCGAATGGCCGCGCCCGCCGCCGCAAAGCGGTGCAGGAAGGCTTTGCTGCCCTCTTCAGCGGTACAGACGAAGTAACCGCCTTCCGCTTTTTTGAAGTAATCCGCCAGCCAGGCCTGCGCCTCTTCAATACCCTCGCCGGACATTTTCAGCAGCAGGTGATGCTCATATTTATCGCGCCACTGTTTCATGCGCGCCGGGAGATGGGCCGGGAAAACGTGGCCAACTTTCTGCATAAAGCGATCGGTAAAGTGCGGTTTAAACAGCGACACTTTTTCCAGCATCGCGTCGGTGCGTCCTTTCAGCGTAAAGAAGAACGGCATTTTGTCGGTGCCGAGCTTATCGATCATCAGGAAAGTGTCTTTGCCGTACTGCTCGGCGATATCGTAAATATCGCGGTGCATATACTCACCCGCCACCGGCAGATTTTTGAACTCAGCCAGAATGTGACGACGAATTTCTGTCAGCACATCCGGCTGATTGGTACCGATGTAAAATACCTGCTGGCGTTTCTCGGCCGGGAAGGTGTCGAGACGTACCGCGAAAACGGCCAGTTTACCCGCACAACCGGAAGATTCGAACAGACGCGCCGGGTCAGCGTTGTAACGTGCCGGTGTATCCGCTTCAACATCGCGCACGCGTGTGATGTAGTCATGATCGTGCGCGTGGCGGCCATCGTGGCGAACGTCGCTCTCTTTCACGCGTTCATCATCGAGTTTGCTGAGGATCTGTTCCGGTGTTTCACCCAGATCAATGCCCAGGTGGTTAACCAGCGTCAGCTTGCCGTTCTCGTCAATACGCGCAAACAGTGACATTTCGGTATACGCCGGGCCGCGCTGTACCAGCGAGCCGCCGGAGTTGTTGCAGATCCCGCCGATGACCGATGCGCCAATGCAGGATGAACCAATAACCGAATGCGGTTCGCGCCCCAGCGGTTTAAGCGCTTTTTCCAGCGAATAGAGGGTGGTACCCGGCCAGGCCAGCACCTGTTCGCCTTTATCCAGCAGATGCAGCTTATCGAGGCGCAGGGTACTGATGATGACAATATCGCGATCGTAATCATTGCCGCTCGGTGTGGAACCTTCGGTCAGACCGGTGTTCGCCGCCTGCATCAGAATGATTTTATCTGCGTTAACGCAGACGTTGAGAACGCGCCACAGCTCGAGCAGCGAGCCCGGGAAGACAACGGCCAGCGCGTCGCCGTGGCCGGAGCGGAAGCCCTTGCGATAGCGGGCGGTTTTTGCCGGATCGGTCAACAGGTGAGCGTGACCGACAAGGCGGGTAAGTTCGTTAATTAGCGCTTTATTATCAGTGGTGGCTTGTGAAGACATCATTCCACTCCTTGTGGTGAGACTAATTTGTCGTCCCTAAGAATAGCGCTTTGAGGATTTATTGGGAGTACGAATGTTTCGAAAATTCAGAGAATAACCTTCGCTTTCTGTTCCCCAGCCGTTTAGGCTTATGGCAAACTGCGGTTTTTCATCAACTTTCGCCGATGACTGGCATGGAATAAAGAGACTAACGACATGAAATGGTTCTTTTCTGTAGGCGTCGCTGTGAGCCTGGCGCTACAACCCGCGCTGGCGGACGATCTTTTCGGCAATCACCCGCTGACCCCCGAAGCGCGTGATGCCTTTGTGACGCAGTTACTCACTAAGATGACGGTTGATGAGAAAATCGGCCAGCTTCGTTTGATTAGCGTCGGGCCGGATAACCCGAAAGAGGCGATCCGCGAGATGATTAAAGAGGGGCAGGTGGGCGCCATCTTTAACACCGTCACTCGCCAGGACATTCGCAAAATGCAGGATCAGGTGATGGAACTCAGTCGCCTTAAAATCCCTCTCTTCTTTGCCTACGATGTACTGCACGGCCAGCGAACCGTTTTCCCGATAAGCCTGGGCCTGGCGTCCAGCTTTAACCTTGACGCCGTGCGCACCGTGGGGCGCATCTCCGCTTATGAAGCAGCGGATGACGGCCTGAACATGACCTGGGCGCCGATGGTCGATGTCTCGCGCGATCCGCGCTGGGGCCGTGCTTCTGAAGGCTTTGGTGAAGATACTTATTTAACCTCAGTAATGGGCAAAACCATGGTTGAAGCGATGCAGGGTAAAAGCCCGGCAGATCGCTACTCGGTTATGACCAGCGTCAAACACTTCGCCGCCTACGGCGCAGTAGAAGGCGGGAAAGAGTACAACACCGTCGATATGAGTTCTCAGCGTCTGTTTAACGACTATATGCCGCCTTACAAAGCAGGGCTGGATGCGGGCAGCGGCGCGGTAATGGTGGCGCTGAACTCACTGAACGGCACGCCTGCGACGTCCGATTCCTGGTTGCTCAAGGAGATCCTGCGCGATAAATGGGGCTTCAAAGGCATCACCGTTTCCGATCACGGTGCGATTAAGGAACTGATTAAACACGGTACGGCAGCCGACCCGGAAGATGCAGTACGTGTGGCGATCAAGTCCGGCATCAACATGAGTATGAGCGATGAATACTACAGTAAATATCTGCCGGGGCTGCTGAAGTCTGGCAAGGTGACGATGGCGGAGCTGGACGACGCCGCGCGCCATGTGCTGAACGTCAAATATGATATGGGGCTGTTTAACGACCCCTACAGCCACCTGGGGCCGAAAGAGTCTGACCCACAGGATACCAATGCCGAAAGCCGCCTGCACCGTAAAGAGGCGCGTGAAGTGGCGCGTGAAAGCCTGGTGCTGTTGAAAAACCGTCTCGACACGCTACCGTTGAAAAAATCGGGCACCGTTGCGGTCGTCGGGCCGCTGGCAGACAGCAAGCGTGACGTGATGGGCAGTTGGTCTGCAGCGGGTGTGGCGAGTCAATCCGTTACGGTACTGACCGGCATTAAAAATGCGCTGGGCGATAGCGGAAAAGTGGTTTATGCCAAAGGCGCGAACGTCACTAACGACAAAGGCATTGTCGACTTCCTGAATCAGTATGAAGAAGCGGTGAAGGTTGACCCGCGTTCGCCACAGGCGATGATCGATGAAGCGGTCGCCGCCGCGAAGCAGTCCGACGTGGTGGTGGCGGTTGTGGGTGAAGCGCAGGGGATGGCGCATGAAGCCTCCAGCCGTACCAGTATTGAGATCCCGCAAAGCCAGCGTGACCTGATTGCCGCGTTGAAAGCCACCGGTAAACCGCTGGTACTGGTGTTGATGAACGGTCGTCCGCTGGCGCTGGTCAAAGAAGATCAACAGGCGGATGCCATTCTGGAGACCTGGTTTGCCGGTACGGAAGGGGGCAATGCCATTGCCGACGTGCTGTTTGGCGACTACAACCCGTCCGGCAAACTGCCCATGTCCTTCCCGCGCTCCGTGGGTCAGATCCCGGTGTACTATAGCCATCTGAACACCGGCCGCCCGTATAATGCTGATAAACCAAACAAATATACTTCGCGTTACTTTGATGAAGCTAACGGGCCGCTGTATCCGTTTGGTTACGGCCTGAGCTATACCACTTTCACAGTTTCAGATGTGAAAATGTCGGCACCTTCCATGACGCGCACGGGTAAAGTCACCGCCAGCGTGGAGGTCACTAACAGTGGTAAACGTGAAGGGGCAACGGTCATCCAGATGTATTTACAGGATGTCACCGCCTCGATGAGCCGCCCGGTGAAGCAGTTAAAAGGGTTTGAGAAAGTGACGCTGAAACCTGGCGAAACGCAGACTGTCAGCTTCCCGATTGACGTAGAAGCGCTCAAGTTCTGGAATCAGAGCATGAAATATGACGCGGAACCGGGCAAGTTTAATGTCTTTATCGGCGTGGATTCTGCGCGCGTGAAGCAGGGGACGTTTGAGCTGAAGTAGGCCCTCACCCCTCACCCTAACCCTCTCCCCAAAGGGGAGAGGGGATCGTCCGTGCAGCTATTAAAGAACTGCGCTGATTTTCACCCTCGCCCCTTTGGGGAGAGGGCCGGGGTGAGGGGAAAACCACCTCACCAACCAAAAATCAATCCCCATCCTCCACCCATTTCCCACTTCCGTGAACGGCATCACCTTCTGCAATAACATTTCGCCGTCACCCCCATTTTGCTCGCTCTTTTATTTCCCCTCATCCGTGAAAATGTGAACTTCAACGCAATTCTCCTTCACCTGTGCTGCCGATTTTGTGCGCGTCGTCAAAAGCCATTTGTCCTCCGCCGGGTGGACGTGATGATTTTCACTATTACGTAAAAAAGCCTGGAAACAGAGCGCCAGCGGCGGGCTGAAACTTCGTTAAATGCGCCTATCTCAAATCAAACAGGTAGCGCAATGAAACTCTCTCTTGAACATGCCGGGCTGGATAACACCGGTACGCACCCGGTTACGGCACAGTTGCAGCAGATGATAGACACCCTCGCCGCAGCGGGCGGCGGTACGCTTACCGTTCCACCGGGTATCTGGCTGACCGGTACGCTGGTGCTGCCTTCGCACTTTACGTTGCATCTGGAGGCGGGCGCCTGCCTGCGCGCGAGCCCTAACGCGGCGGACTATCCTGCTGACCTGACGCTCTCCATGGCCGAGTTGTCGCATATGGCATTGCTTTACGCCCGTAACCAACGACGGGTGACAATAAGTGGCGAAGGGCGCGTCGAGGGCAATGCGGCGGCATGGTTTGCGAAAGAGGCCGATGAACAAGGTTATCGCCAGCCTGCCGAACAGCGTCCGCGTCTGCTGGTGCTGGAGGGATGCGAACAGGTACGGATAGGCGATATCACCCTCGCTGATTCACCGATGTGGACAGCACACCTGGTCGGCTGTAAACATGTGTTTATTCATCGCCTGACTATCGATAACGATCTCACACTCTCCAATACCGACGCGCTGGATCTCGATAGCTGCCAGTTTGTTCATATCAGCGATAGCTATTTCAGCGCCGCCGATGATGGCATTTGCCTGAAAACCACCCGTAAAACCCCCGCACTACAGCAGCCGACCCGGCATGTGGTGGTGAACAACTGCATTATTCGCTCGAAAAGCTGCGCTATCAAAGTCGGCACAGAAACGGCGGCGGATATCAGCCACATCATCGTCAGTAACTGTACGATTTTTGAATCCAATCGTGGTATCGGCCTGGTTTCACGCGACGGCGGCCTGTTCAGCCAGATGAGCTTCAGCAACATCCTTTTCGACTGCCGTCACGGTCATCCATGTCATTGGGGGAAGGCCGATCCGGTTTATCTCTCCGCGCGTCGCCGTGACCCGCAGATCCCCGCCGGGCAGATCCAGAACATCACCTTCAGCAACCTTTCCGGCATCAGCGAAGGGGCTATCAATCTGCACAGCGAAACGCCCGGTGATATTCACGACATCGTTTTCAACGGTGTTCAGTTGCAGCAGGTGTTGGGTGATGCGCAGGAGCAGGGCTGTTTTGATGTCCGTCCGCCGTGCAACCCGGCGAGACCAACCGGTATGGGGCGCGATAACGCCTATCTGGTCAATCCGGAGAGCGGGCGGGCGTGGGGCGTTGAACCCTATCCCGGCGGGCTTCCGGCGCTGTATGCCAGCGGCGTTGCCGGGCTGGTATTACGGGAGTTCAACGTTTGCCGACCTTCGCCGCTGCCTGCGGGCTGGCACGAACAGGACGTGGTGATGGACAACGGCAAGTAAGCATTCAGAGCGGCGGTGCGGCTCTGGGGCCCTTACCGCCCAATGTCAGTCTAAGGGGATGGAAAATGATAAAAAAAGTCAGGGAGATAAAACTCCATAACTATATCTGTTACGGCCTTGCGGATGTAATTGGTTCCGGGGCTTTTACGCTGGTCAGCGCCTGGTTGCTGTTCTTCTTAACCACTTTCTGCGGCCTGACGCCCATTGAGGCCGGGTCGCTGTTTGCGGTTGCGCGTATTGTCGATGTGATTATGTGTCCGCTGATGGGCTACATTTCCGATAACTTCCATAAAACCTGGCTCGGTCGTCGATTTGGCCGCCGCCGTTTCTTTCTGCTGCTGAGTATTCCGCTGGTGTCGGTCTACAGCCTGCTGTGGGTGGACGGGTTTAACTACTGGATGTATTTGCTGGTGTATATCCTGTTCGAAATCGTCTATTCGATGATTTTGATCCCGTATGACACGCTGTCGGCGGAAATGACTTCAGATTTTACCAAACGTTCGAAGCTCACCAGCGCCCGTATGTATATCGCGCAGTTTGCCGGCTTCACGGCAGCGTTTCTGCCGGGACGTTTGATCAACTACTTTGGTTCCGACTCGGCTGACTCTTTCCTGTACGCCGGGTTGATTTTCACCGCCTCCTTCATGGTGGTGCTGTTCTTTGTCTATTTCGGCACCTGGGAACGTTCGCTGGAAGAGATTGAACAGAGTGAACGCACTATCGTCACTGAGGAGAAACTGCCGCTCTCAGAGCGTATTTTTAATATCTACTACGACTTTGTCTCGACCCTGAAGATCAAAACCTTCCGCTCCCATCTGGGGATGTATCTGGGCGGCTCCGTTGGGCAGGATATTTTTAACTCCGTCTTTACCTACTTTGTGGTCTTTGCGCTTTCGACCTCATCGGTGGTGGCTTCGAATCTGCTCAGCGCCATCAACGGCCTGCAATTCTTTGGCGTCGGCGTCGCCACCTGGCTGACGTTGCGCTACTCCCCCTCCCGCGCGTTTGCGACCCAGGCCAGCATGGCGTTGGTCGCTTTCGCACTGTTCAGCGTGACCTATCTGAGCGGTTCAACCAGCATGGCGCTGCTTTACCTCGCCGCCGGGATCGCCGGTCTGGCGCGGGGCGGCATCTACTCCATTCCGTGGAATAACTACACCTTCGTGGCAGATGTGGATGAAATCCTCACCTGTAACCGTCGTGAAGGGATCTTCGCAGGTTTTATGAGCCTGCTGCGTAAAGCCTCCCAGGCGCTCTCTATTTTCCTGGTGGGTGTGGCGCTGCAAATGTCCGGCTTTGTCACCGGGCACACCAGCCAGCCGCAGTCTGCAATAAATATGATCCTCGCCATCATGATAATCCTGCCGGTGATCCTCACCGTCTGGGGGATCTGGTCAGCGTTCCAGTTCCGGGTTAATGGCCGCACCCACGCCATTCTCAATGAAGAAGTGGCGCGCCTGAAGCAGGGAGGGAGCAAAGCGACCGTGACCGCCGAAACCAAAGAGGTCATTGAAGCGCTGACGGGCCTGCCTTATGAGCAGTGCTGGGGCGATAACACCGTGGGCTGCGTCAACCGTAGCCTGATGAAAGCAAAAGAGCGCGCGGTACGACTCAAGAACGCGTAACGACTAACCCGCCCGGCATCTATAAGCGCCGGGCTTACTTTTTTACTGGCATTTATGACTGAACATAGCGTGTACATTCAGCAGGGAATCTGGGCGAAAATTGGGCTTCCACGTCAGCTTCTGTGGGGCTTTATTGGCGTCTTTCTGTTTATTACCGGCGCGACGATAGAGCAGAGCTGGCTGGCGTCGTTGCTACAGCAGCGTGGTTTCGATGCCCATGATATCAGCATGATGTCCTCGGTATTTGGCCTCTGTGTGGCGCTGGTTTCGTGGTTTTCCGGGATTGGCGCAGGCGTTCTGGGCATTCGTCGCCTGATGTGGGCGGCAACGCTGGTCTATTTTTTCGGCTCCGTGCCGTTTATCTTCTGGGCGTTGCCTGGCGGCAACTATCCGCTAATGGTCGCCAGCTATGCCTTACGCGGCGTGGCTTACCCGCTGTTTGCCTATTCGTTTCTGGTGTGGATTAACCAGTGCTGTGAAACGCGCATCCTCGGGCGGGCGGTCTCCTGGTTCTGGATTGCCTTCGGCGTCGGTATGACCATTATCGCGCCATGGTTCTCCGGCTTTATGATCTCGCGCAGCGGGGAGACCACGACCCTGCTGGTGGGGTTTGTGTTTGTGCTGGCTGGTAGCGGCTGCGCGCTGGTGCTTAACCGGGCGCAGCCGGAGCGCCAGTCCGGGAGCAAACTTGTACCTGCGCTGGCTGAAGGGCTGATGGTTCTGACCCGCGAGCCGAAGATGCGTCTGGCGGTGCTGGTCAAAACCATCAACGATATTGGTAAATTCTCGCTGGTGATCCTGATGCCGGTCTATTTACCGCGCTTTGGCTTCAGCATTCAGGAGTGGCTCACCATTTGGGGGCTGGTCAATGTGCTGAACATCTTTGCCGGATACTTCTTCGGCTGGCTGGGCGATACCATCGGCTGGCGCAAAACGGTGGTTTTTTTCTCCGGTACGCTTTGCGGCGCGGCGTCGCTGGCGGTCTGTTACGCGCCGGTGCTGTTTGGTCACAGCGAGACGGCGCTGTTTGCCGCACTGGCTATTTACGCCATTGGTCTCGGCGCCTTTGGCCCGTTGAGCGCATTAATTCCCGCGTTGCTGCCGGAAAACAAAGGTGCCGCAATCTCCTGTCTTAATCTGGGTTCCGGCCTGAGCAACTTTGCCGGGCCGATGATCGTCACAATTTGCGTCGGCCCGCTCGGCGTGGAAGGAACGCTGTGGGTCATTGCGTTACTCTATTTCGCCGCCAGTGCGCTGACTATTCCGTTAAAAGTGCCACAAAGGGATTGATCGACTACGCTTTTTTCTCAGGAACGTGAAAAAGAACGAGGAAAAAACTATGGTGGGTTTAAAAGGATGGGCAGGTTCGCTGGCGCTACTGGCAGCCGTGAGCCTGCCGCTGCAGGCCGCTTCGCCGGTAAAAGTGGGATCTAAAATCGACACCGAAGGCGCGCTGCTGGGCAATATCATTTTGCAGGTTCTGGAAAACCACGGCGTTAAAACGGTGAATAAAGTTCAGCTCGGCACCACGCCTGTCGTGCGCGGGGCGATCACTTCCGGTGAGCTGGATATCTATCCGGAATATACCGGTAACGGCGCGTTCTTCTTCAAAGATGAAAACGATGCCGCGTGGAAAAATGCCCAACAGGGCTATGAAAAGGTGAAAAAGCTGGATGCCGATAAAAATCACCTTATCTGGCTGACACCTGCACCTGCTAACAATACCTGGACTATTGCGGTACGCCAGGATCTGGCGAATAAAAATAAACTCACTTCTCTGGACGATCTCAGCCGTTATCTGAAAGCGGGCGGGAGTTTTAAGCTCGCGGCTTCCGCTGAGTTTATCGAACGCCCGGATGCGCTGCCCGCTTTTGAAAAAGCGTATGGTTTCAAACTTAACCAGCCGCAGTTATTGTCGCTGGCGGGTGGGGACACGGCGGTAACGATCAAAGCTGCCGCACAGCAAACCTCCGGCGTCAATGCGGCGATGGCCTACGGAACCGATGGGCCCGTAGCGGCGCTGGGGTTACAGACCCTGAGCGATCCCAAAGGCGTACAGCCCATTTATGCTCCGGCGCCCGTCGTGCGTGAAGCCGTGCTGAAAGCGTACCCGGAGATAGACGCCTGGTTACAACCGGTTTTTGCCAGCCTGGATGAGAAGACCCTTCAGCAGCTTAATGCCCGCATTGCGGTCGAGGGCGTCGACGCTAAAAAAGTGGCGGCCGATTACCTGAAAGAGAAGGGGCTGGTTAAGTAAACCGGGTATAACGTCTTGATTCGTTGTCAAAATCGTGTGTTGCTGCTGCTGGCGCTTATCGCGCTGGCTGCGGCGCTGCTGCCGTTTGGGAATTATGCGCCTAATCGGCTGGTTTCCGGCGAGGCGCGCGCCCTCTGGCAGATCTGGCCCCGCTCTCTGCTTCTGGCGTGGGGTGTTCCGCTCCTGTTTATCGTGCTCAGTTTTATCCGTGGACGATATGTCGCGATAGCCACTCTGCTACTGGCGCAGGGCGTATTTACGCTGCTGTTGTGGGCCATTGGTGATGCGGCAATACGCCTCGCCGAAAGCGGCAGTCCGCTTGCGCGCACCTCTCCCGGCAGCGGGGTCTGGCTGTGGCTGATGCTGGCGCTGTTGGCGAGTAGCGACGCCATTCGCCGACTGACGTCCCGTACCGCCTGGCGCTGGTTGCTCAATGCGCAAATCTGGCTGCTTCCCTGTCTGTTGCTCTGGTTGGGTAAGCTTGACGAGCTCTCCCTGCTGAAGGAGTACGCCAATCGCCAGGATGTGTTCGACGATGCGCTGCAACAGCATCTTCTCTTGCTGTTTGGCACCCTGCTGCCGGGGCTGCTGATCGGCATTCCGTTCGGTCTCTGGTGCTGGCGCCATCCTGCGCGTCAGACCCGGGTTTTCGCTGTGCTGAACGTTATCCAGACCATTCCCTCCGTCGCCCTGTTCGGCCTGCTGATAGCACCGCTCGCCGGGCTGGTGCAGCAATTTCCGTGGCTCTCCCGAGTTGGCGTGGCGGGAACGGGACTCACCCCTGCGCTGATAGCGCTGGTGCTGTATGCCTTATTGCCGCTGGTGCGCGGGGTGGTTGCCGGCATGCAGCAGGTGCCGGCGGATGTGCTGGAGAGCGCGACGGCGATGGGAATGGGGCGCGGGCAACGGTTCTGGCAGGTTCAGTTGCCGCTGGCGATGCCGGTCTTATTACGCAGCCTGCGCGTCGTGGCGGTTCAGACCGTCGGGATGGCGGTTGTGGCGGCGCTGATTGGCGCAGGCGGGTTTGGCGCGCTGGTGTTTCAGGGATTACTCAGCAGTGCGCTCGATTTAGTGTTGTTGGGAGTGATCCCGGTTGTGGCGTTAGCGGTAATAACCGATGCGCTGTTTAGTCTTGGCATCGCGTTATTAGAAGGAGAGCAGGGTGATTGAGTTTGAACAGGTCAGTAAATATTTCGGCGAACGGGCCGCGGTAAAAAATCTCACCCTGCATGTCAGAGAGGGCGCATTTACGGTACTGATTGGCACCTCCGGATCGGGGAAATCGACCACACTGAAGATGATCAACCGTCTGGAAGCGCATGACAGCGGGACTATCCGGTTCGCCGGGGAAGATATTCGCCAGCAACCGTTGCTGGCGCTGCGCAGGCGGATGGGCTATGCCATCCAGTCGATTGGGCTGTTTCCCCACTGGACGGTCGCGCAGAATATTGCCACTGTCCCGCAACTGCTGAAGTGGCCGAAAGCGCGTACCCGGTCGCGGGTTGATGAACTGATGACTTTACTGGGGCTGGAGCCCGCGCTACGCGATCGCTATCCGCACCAGCTTTCCGGTGGGCAGCAGCAGCGCGTGGGTGTCGCCCGTGCTTTGGCGGCGAATCCGGAAGTGCTGTTGATGGATGAACCGTTTGGCGCGCTGGATCCTGTCACCCGCGGCGCGCTGCAGCAGGAGATGCGGCGTATCCACCAGTTGCTGGGGCGCACGATTGTACTGGTGACTCATGATATTGATGAAGCGCTGCGCCTGGCGGATCGCTTGATCCTGATGGATAACGGCGAAGTGGTGCAGCAGGGCACGCCGCTGGAGATGTTGACCCAGCCGGCGAATGATTTCGTGCGTACCTTTTTTGGCCAGAGCGAGCTGGGCGTTCGGCTGCTTTCCCTGCGTCAGGTGGGGGATTATCAGCGCAAAGCGGAACCTGCGCCGGGGGAGGCGTTGCTGCAATCCATGTCGTTGCGCGAGGCATTATCGCAGTTTGTGGCGCAACGGAGTCTGGTGCTTCCCGTCGCCAACGAGCAGGGCGAGATTTGCGGTTCGCTGCATTTTGCCGATCTCCTGCGCAAGGAGGGCGACGGTGAAATATCTGCGTGATCCCCTGCTGTGGCTTGTCGGCCTGTTTATCGCGTTACTGTTTGGTTTGCCGCACAGCGAGCCCCTGTTTCGCATCCTGTTTCCGGAGCAGTCGCGCCCGCTTTACCTGCAGGAGAGTTTTCTCACCCTGACGCTGGCGCATTTCTGGCTGGTGGGCGTCTCCAGTCTGATAGCCGTGGTGATTGGCATCAGCGCAGGGATTGCCGTTACGCGCGGAGCCGGCAAAGAGTTTCGCCCGCTGGTGGAAACCATCGCGGCGATGGGGCAAACCTTTCCTCCTGTGGCGGTGCTGGCGATTGCGGTACCGGTGCTGGGTTTTGGACAACAACCGGCGATTATTGCCCTGATCCTCTACGGCGTTCTGCCAATTTTACAGGGGACATTAGCGGGGCTGGCATCGGTACCTGCCGGGGTGAGTGCTGTCGCCCAGGGGATGGGGATGAGCCAGGGGCAGCGCTTATTGAAAGTGGAACTGCCGCTGGCCGCGCCGGTGATGCTGGCGGGGATCAGAACATCGGTCATTATTAATATCGGTACGGCAACTATTGCCTCAACGGTCGGAGCCAATACGTTAGGAACGCCGATTATTATCGGCCTGAGCGGTTTTAATACGGCTTATGTGATTCAGGGGGCGGTGCTGGTGGCGCTGGCCGCGGTGATCGTCGATCGGGCATTCGAGCGCCTGAGCCAAAGGCTTAGCCGATACCGCCGCGAACAATGAACGAATAACCCGCAAGCATCACGCCGCCAATGCCGCTTACGGCCATGAACAGAAATAGCGCCACAACGGCAAGTTTAGCTGGCTTCATAGTGTGCTCCTTATGTTAATTAAAGGATTATACTGCGAAGCATGGTTGTTAATGAACCATTAATTTGAACACAAACGGATCGCGTAGCCCTGCTCCTGCCAACGCTGGATTTGCAACCGTTGCTGTGGGGCTGAAATTGCGCCGCACCATACCAGCAGCGTTTGCCCGGGAAACAGCGAGGGTTGCAGTTGTACAAGGGAGTGCGCCAGCACATCGACTCGCCAGCCCTGTTCGCAGGCGACCCAGCCTTCGAGCCACAATGGCGTGATATCGTTAACGTTCCAGCCCACCACCAGCGCATCATGTCCTGCTCTCTTTCGCGAGGCGGCGAGGGTCAGCGCGATGGTGTTAATCAGTACGCCATCAAGCATGCCAAGCATGGCGCAAAACGTTGGCTGCGAGCTGTCCAGGCGCTGGCGAAGCGGTGTAATAAGCTGATTGACCAGCGTGCGGGCAGGGTAGTGACGGGTACTCTCTTTAAGCCATTGACGCAGGCGTTCGATACGCCCGCTTTGCAGATAGCGCAACACCTCATCCTGACGCTCCCTCCAGTCCTGCTGCTGCTCTTTGTTACCTTCAATCAACAGCTTTTGCACCTTGCTGACCTGCACGCCCGTATCCACCCAGCGTTTAATCTCACGGATGCGATCGATATCGGCGTCGTTGAACAGGCGGTGCCCGCCATTGGTACGCTGTGGTTTCAACAGCCCGTATCGGCGCTGCCAGGCGCGCAGCGTGACCGGATTAATGTCGCAGAGCTGTGCCACTTCGCCAATCGTATACCACGCCATGGGGTCTCCCTGGATGAATATATGCACTATAACTTTAGGCCGGGTTTAGAACCCTGGCACCGAACGAGAGATATTTACGCGAGGCTTAACCCGGGGAGTTTTAAAAGTGTGATACTGGCCGCTATTTCATCTTTTTTTGCATAGCTTCAAAGAAAGTTATGGCCAGTCGGTGTATGTTACGCAGCTTCATTGGTCTTGTGGTTTGCGGGTATGTACGAATTTAATCTGGTGTTGCTGCTGCTTCAGCAGATGTGTGTGTTTCTGGTCATCGCGTGGTTGATGAGTAAGACGCGCCTGTTCATCCCGTTAATGCAGGTGACTGTACGCCTGCCGCACAAGCTTTTGTGCTACGTCACGTTCTCTATTTTTTGTATCCTCGGCACCTACTTTGGCCTGCACATTGAAGACTCCATTGCGAATACGCGCGCCATCGGCGCGGTAATGGGCGGACTGCTTGGCGGGCCTGTTGTCGGTGGGCTGGTTGGGTTAACCGGCGGCCTGCATCGCTATTCGATGGGCGGCATGACGGCGTTAAGTTGCATGATCTCAACTATCGTCGAGGGGTTGTTGGGCGGGCTGGTTCACAGTCTGCTGGTGAAATGGGGCCGCCCGGATAAAGTCTTTAGCCCATGGACTGCTGGCGCCATCACCTTTATTGCTGAACTGGTGCAGATGCTGATTATTCTGCTGATCGCCCGCCCGTTCGAAGATGCCCTGAATCTGGTACAGAGTATCGCTGCGCCGATGATGGTGACGAATACCGTTGGCGCGGCGCTCTTTATGCGCATTTTGCTTGATAAGCGGGCGATGTTTGAGAAGTACACTTCCGCGTTTTCCGCGACGGCGCTGAAAGTAGCAGCCTCGACCGAGGGGATACTCCGGCAGGGCTTTAATGAAGAGAACAGTATGAAAGTCGCGCAGGTGTTGATTCAGGAACTGGACATCGGCGCCGTGGCGATAACCGATCGTGAGCGCCTGCTGGCGTTTACCGGCATCGGTGAGGATCATCACCTGCCGGGCAAACCGATCTCTTCCCGCTATACCCTGAAGGCGATTGAGACCGGCGAAGTGGTCTATGCCGATGGTAATGAAGTGCCGTATCGTTGCTCAATTCATCCGCAATGCAAACTTGGTTCGACGCTGGTTATTCCTCTGCGGGGAGAAAACCAGCGGGTGATTGGCACCATTAAGCTTTATGAAGCGAAGAATCGCCTCTTTAGCTCAATCAACCGCACTCTGGGCGAGGGGATAGCGCAGCTTCTTTCGGCGCAGATCCTGGCCGGGCAGTATGAGCGACAAAAAGCGCTGCTGACCCAGTCGGAAATCAAACTGCTGCATGCCCAGGTCAACCCCCATTTTCTGTTTAATGCTCTGAATACGCTAAAAGCAGTGATTCGCCGCGACAGCGAGCAGGCGAGCCAACTGGTGCAGTATCTTTCCACCTTTTTCCGTAAAAACCTGAAACGGCCCTCGGAGATTGTCACCCTTGCCGATGAAATTGAGCATGTGAACGCTTATTTGCAAATTGAGAAGGCGCGCTTTCAGGCCAATTTACAGGTTCAACTGTTTGTCCCGGATGAGTTGTCGCATCTGCGGCTACCGGCTTTTACCCTGCAACCGATCGTAGAGAATGCGATTAAGCACGGCACCTCACAGCTTCTGGGGGTGGGGGAAATCCGTATTAACGCCAGCCGTCATGGGCAACATCTGCTGCTGGCCATTGAAGACAACGCCGGGCTCTTTCAACCCGATGCACAGGCCAGCGGGCTCGGGATGAGTCTGGTGGATAAGCGGTTACGCGCGCGTTTTGGCGACGACTGCGGCATCAGCGTGGCCTGTGAACCTGAGATATTTACCCGTATCACCCTAAGGCTGCCTCTGGAGGAGAACGCATGATTAAAGTGCTGATTGTCGATGATGAACCGTTAGCGCGGGAAAATTTGCGGGTACTGTTGCAGGCGCAGCCGGATGTCGAGATTGTCGGTGAGTGCGGCAATGCGGTTGAAGCCATTGGCGCGGTGCACAAGCTGCATCCGGACGTGCTTTTCCTCGATATACAAATGCCGCGCATCAGCGGGCTGGAGATGGTCGGCATGCTTGATCCAGCGCATCGTCCTTATATCGTTTTTCTCACGGCCTTTGATGAGTACGCGGTGAAAGCTTTTGAAGAGCATGCGTTTGATTATCTCCTCAAGCCGATTGAAGAGATTCGGCTGGAGAAAACGCTGACACGTTTACGCCAGGATCGCACCGTTCAGAACATCTCCGCGCTGACCGAAAACCAGGCAGCGCTGAAGTTTATTCCCTGTTCCGGCCACAGCCGCATCTGGCTATTGCAGATGGATGAAGTCGCGTTTGTCAGCAGCAGAATGAGCGGGGTTTATGTGACTAGCCACGAAGGAAAAGAGGGCTTTACCGAACTCACCTTACGCACGCTGGAGCAGCGCACGCCGCTATTGCGCTGCCATCGCCAGTATCTGGTGAACATGGCGCATCTTCAGGAAATTCGCCTGGAAGACAATGGTCAGGCTGAATTACTGCTGCGTAACGGGCAGACCGTACCGGTCAGCCGCCGCTACTTAAAGAGCCTGAAAGAGGCGTTAGGGCTGTAAATCGTGCTAAACTAGCCGACCGCAATTTTCATCACCGAAGGCATTATGGTCAGTAACGATATTTTACGTAGCGTGCGCTACATCCTGAAAATGAACAATCAAGATCTGCTGCGTATTTTTGCGCTGGGCGACACCGTGGTCACCGCAGAGCAGTTGGCTCCCTGGTTGCGCAAAGAAGATGAAGAGGGGTTTGTACGCTGCCCGGATATTATGCTGTCCTGCTTCCTGAACGGGCTGATTTACGAAAAACGCGGCCGTGATGAATCCGCGCCCGCGCTGGCGGTTGAGCGTCGCGTGAATAACAACATTATGCTCAAGAAGTTGCGTATCGCGTTTTCCCTGAAAACGGACGATATCCTCGCCATTCTGACCGAGCAGAAATTCCGCGTTTCAATGCCGGAAATTACCGCCATGATGCGCGCGCCTGACCATAAAAATTTCCGCGAATGCGGCGACCAGTTCCTGCGCTATTTCCTGCGCGGCCTGGCAGTGCGTGAGCATGCGGCGAAGGGCTGATTACGCGTTCGCAAACCTGAACGTTTGTTCCGGGCGCTTCTCTCGCCCGCCACACCGGGTTCGGGATATTCCCGCCCCATAAAAAAAGCGCTGCCGGAGCAGCGCTTTTATGTGAAGCTTATTTCACCTGTTGACCTGGCTTCGCACCGTCGTCCGGGCTTAACAGGAAGATATCTTTCCCGCCAGGGCCTGCGGCCATCACCATCCCTTCAGAGATACCAAAGCGCATTTTACGCGGTGCCAGGTTCGCTACCATCACCGTCAGGCGGCCAATCAGCGCCTCGGGTTCAGGATAGGCGGAACGAATGCCGGAGAAGACATTGCGTTTCTCGCCGCCGAGATCCAGCGTCAGGCGCAGCAATTTATCGGAACCGTCAACAAACTCTGCGTTTTCAATCAACGCCACGCGCATATCGACTTTAGCGAAATCGTCAAAAGTGATGGTTTCCTGAATTGGATCCTCTGCCAGCGGGCCGCTAACCGGTGCGGCAGCCGCTTTCACTTCCTCTTTCGACGCTTCAACCAGCGCTTCAACCTGTTTAGTCTCAATGCGGTTGTAGAGCGCTTTGAACGGATTCACTTTATGCGACAGCAGCGGTTGGGCAATGGCATCCCACTCAAGCGTGGTATTAAGGAACGCTTCAGTACGCTCACTCAGGGATGGCAGTACCGGTTTCAGGTATGTCATCAGCACACGGAACAGGTTGATGCCCATTGAGCAAATCGCCTGCAGGTCGGCATCGCGACCTTCCTGTTTCGCCACAACCCACGGTGCCTGTTCGTCAACATAGCGGTTGGCGAGATCCGCCAGCGCCATAATTTCACGAATGGCTTTACCAAATTCACGGCTCTCCCACGCTTCGCCAATCACGGCAGCGGCGTCGGTGAAGGTTTTGTACAGTGCCGGGTCAGCCAGTTCTGCCGCCAGTACGCCATCAAAACGTTTGTTGATAAAGCCCGCGTTACGCGATGCCAGGTTGACCACTTTGTTCACGATGTCGGCATTGACGCGCTGAATAAAATCTTCCAGGTTAAGGTCGATATCATCAATACGCGAAGAGAGCTTGGCGGCGTAGTAGTAGCGCAGGCTGTCAGCGTCAAAGTGATTCAGCCAGGTGCTGGCCTTAATGAAGGTGCCGCGCGATTTGGACATCTTGGCACCATTCACCGTCACATAACCATGAACGAACAGGTTGGTCGGTTTACGGAAGTTACTGCCTTCCAGCATGGCCGGCCAGAACAGACTGTGGAAGTAGACAATATCTTTACCGATGAAGTGATACAGCTCGGCATCGGAATCTTTCTTCCAGTAGTCATCAAAGCTGGTGGTGTCGCCGCGTTTGTCGCACAGGTTTTTGAAAGAACCCATATAGCCGATTGGCGCGTCCAGCCAGACATAGAAGTATTTGCCCGGCGCATTCGGGATTTCGAAGCCGAAGTACGGCGCATCGCGGGAGATATCCCACTGTTGCAGGCCGGACTCGAACCACTCCTGCATTTTGTTCGCCACTTGCTCCTGCAGCGCGCCGCTGCGGGTCCACGCCTGCAGCATCTCGCTAAAGGACGGCAGATCAAAGAAGAAGTGTTCGGATTCACGCATCACCGGCGTGGCGCCCGATACTACGGACTTCGGCTCGATAAGCTCAGTTGGGCTATAGGTCGCGCCGCACACTTCACAGTTATCGCCGTACTGATCCGGTGATTTACATTTCGGGCAGGTGCCTTTTACGAAGCGGTCTGGCAGGAACATGCCTTTTTCCGGATCGTAAAGCTGAGAGATGATGCGGTTTTTGATAAAACCATTCTCTTTCAGACGGCCATAAATAAGCTCTGACAGCTCACGGTTCTCGTCGCTGTGCGTCGAGTGGTAGTTGTCATAGCTAATGTTGAAGCCAGCAAAATCGGTCTGATGTTCCTGACTCATTTCGGCAATCATCTGCTCCGGGGTAATCCCAAGCTGCTGAGCTTTCAGCATGATCGGCGTGCCGTGAGCATCGTCCGCGCAGATGAAGTTAACCTGGTGGCCGCGCATTCGCTGGTAACGAACCCAGACATCAGCCTGGATGTGCTCCAGCATGTGACCGAGGTGGATTGAGCCGTTAGCATACGGCAAAGCGCACGTTACCAGAATTTTCTTCGCGACTTGAGTCATAGTGAACATTACTTCTTATAGTGTGAAAAGGGCTTCTGATATTACCAAAAGGGGCAATATTAAGTAAGCACAAACCATGGCCTTTCAGGTAAACTTGATCAACAAAGTTTTATTCACAAGAACAAAGGAGTCGGGATGAGTTCTCAATCCCAGGCCACATCCCCCGAGCGCCTGCGCGCGATGGTTGCCGGGACGCTGGCTAATTTTCAGCACCCCACGTTGAAGCATAATCTCACCACGCTGAAGGCGCTGCATCACGTCACGCTGCTGGATGGCACCGTGCACATTGAGCTGCAGATGCCGTTTGTCTGGAGCAGCGCGTTTGAAGAGCTAAAAGAGCAATGCAGTGCCGATCTTCTGCGCATTACCGGTGCGAATGCCATTGACTGGAAGCTAACCCATAACATCGCGACGCTGAAACGCGTTAAAAATCAGCCCGGTATCAATGGTGTGAAAAACATCATTGCCGTGAGTTCCGGGAAGGGCGGGGTAGGGAAATCCTCTACCGCGGTCAATCTGGCGCTGGCGCTGGCGGCGGAAGGGGCGAAAGTCGGTATTCTTGATGCTGATATTTATGGCCCTTCCATTCCAACCATGCTTGGGGCGGAAAACCAGCGTCCAACCTCGCCGGACGGCACTCATATGGCGCCGATTATGGCTTATGGGCTGGCGACGAACTCAATCGGATACCTGGTTACTGATGAAAACGCGATGGTGTGGCGCGGCCCGATGGCCAGCAAGGCGCTGATGCAGATGCTTCAGGAAACATTGTGGCCCGATCTCGATTACCTGGTGCTGGATATGCCGCCGGGCACCGGCGACATTCAGTTGACGCTGGCGCAAAATATTCCGGTTACTGGTGCGGTTGTCGTGACGACGCCGCAGGACATCGCGCTTATCGATGCCAAAAAAGGTATCGTGATGTTTGAGAAAGTTGAAGTGCCGGTGCTGGGTGTCGTGGAAAACATGAGCATGCATATTTGCAGCCAGTGTGGTCATCACGAGCCCATCTTCGGTACCGGTGGTGCGGAGAAACTGGCAGAGAAATACCATACACAGTTGCTTGGTCAGATGCCGCTGCACATCAGCCTGCGTGAAGATCTCGACAAAGGCACGCCGACGGTGGTGAACCGCCCGGACAGTGAATTTACGCAGATTTATCGCCAACTGGCTGATTTGACAGCCGCTCAGCTCTACTGGCAGGGTGAAGTTATTCCCGGCGAAATCGCCTTCCGCGCGGTTTAACTCTACTGGCGCATAACCTTTGCGGGTTATGCGCCCATTTCATTACCGGTGATAGAAGATTTCACCGTCATACACTTTACTGATTTTCCCGTCCGTGTCGGAAATCAGCACGTAGTTCCCACCCATGTAAGTCCAGTGCGTCCCGGCTGCGGGGGCGGGCAGGTTACGCTGCTGCCACTGCTTGATGTTGTACTGATCGGTACGGTACATCTCCGGCACAGCGTCCCCGATGTTAAAGTGGGTGAAATCGGCGACAAACTCTTTCAGTTCATACTTCTGAATACCGCTACCCGGCGCGGCGAAGGCGGTTCCGGCGGCCATCAGGCCAGCCAGAAGCCATAATCTACATTTACCCATTCTATCTCCAACGATAACCAGAATGCTCAGGGGAGAGTCTGCCTTTTTCTCTTAAAATTAACAGGCAGATCGAGCCTCTTTTGTATCACAGAATCGGTTTTTTAGTAAAAATTGTAACAGCGCCGCCTCAGAACCCTTCCAGCACCAGTTTACCCATCGTCCTGCCCGTCTCTAACTGGCGATGCGCCTGCCGAATATTTTCGGCGCTGATCGTGCCCAGTTTTTCACCCAGCGTGGTTTTAATCACACCGTCGTCAATCAGTGTCGCCACGCGGGTCAGCAACTGGTGCTGGGCTATCATGTCCGGCGTTTCAAACATCGAGCGGGTATACATGAACTCCCAGTGCAGCGAGATACTTTTGGTTTTTAAGGGGCGCGCATCCAGCGTTTCAGGATCGTCGATTAACGCAAGCTTACCTTGTGGGGCGAGGGCTTCAATCAACTGCAAATAGTGCTTATCCGTATGCGTCAGACTGGCGACGTGCGTCACCGCCGGAATGCCAATGCGAACCAGTTCTTCGGCAATAGGTTTACTGTGATCGATAACGTAATGCGCCCCCGCGTCCGCCACCCATTTCTGCGTTTCCGGGCGTGACGCCGTACCGATAACGGTCATTTTGGTGAGCTTACGCGCGAGCTGGGTGAGAATGGAGCCCACACCACCCGCGGCACCGACGATCAGCAGCACATCGCCTTCATTGCCGTGTTCCTGAACACCGAGGCGGTCGAACAGTAACTCCCAGGCGGTAATGGAGGTCAGCGGCAGGGCGGCGGCGGATACGTTATCCAGCGACCGTGGCTTGCGGGCGACAATACGCTCATCGACCAACTGGAACTCACTGTTGCTGCCCGGTCGCGTCAACGCACCGGCGTACCAGACTTCATCACCCGCGTTAAACAGGGTGACGCTTTCGCCGACCGCTTTCACCACACCCACTGCGTCCCAGCCGAGAACGCGCGGTGTATCACCGCTAAAACCGGCGCGTACTTTGGTGTCGACCGGGTTAACGGAGATAGCTTTCACTTCGACCAGCAAATCGTGACCTTTAGCCGTAGGGACGGGCAGCGTAATTTCTTCTAATGCATCAATGTTGCTCTGCGCGCCGGCAGCCTGAGTAATCGCAATTGCTTTCATATCAACCTCTGTGATGTTGGATAAATTATAAGAATGATATTATCTGGTGATATTTGCTGAAAAAATGTGTTCACGGTGACAGGACTTATCGTTGAGGAGTGAAAATGTTCAGGCTGGAAGATTTAACCCTATTTGTGCGTGCGGCGGCGTTAAGCAGTTTCAGCGAAGCGGCACGCGAGGCCGGGTTGCCTCCGGCACAGGTGAGTTCCGCCATTAAACGCCTGGAAACGGCGCTCAATATTCGTCTGTTTGCCCGCTCCACGCGTAGCCTGCGCTTAACGCCGGAAGGCGAAACCTGGCTGCCTTACGCAACGCAGATGCTGGAAACGATGCAGGCCGGTCTGCAGCAGATTCAGACGCCGGATGATGAAATTCGCGGCACGCTGCAAATTGCGGTGCCCTCTGATTTAGGACGCAATCTGCTGCTTGGTATTTTCCGTCAGTTCCGCGAACGCCACCCGGCGCTGAAGCTGCGCATACTTTTCTCCGATCAGGTCACTGATGTGTTTAAAGATCCGGTCGACGTGGCGTTTCGCTACGGCACCAATGATGATGCCTCTTATGTTGCTCTGCCCGTTGCGCCCGATAACCGCCGGGTACTGGTGGCTTCACCCGCGTGGATAGCACAGCACGGCGAGCCTGAAACGCCCGCCGAACTGGAAAAGTGCGATGCGCTGACTTATGTGCTGCGCGGCCGGTTATTTGACCGCTGGACGCTCACGGCGAGGGGGGAAACGCACGAAATTCAGGTCAACGGCACAATCATCAGTGATGACGCAGAGGTGATCCGCCGTCTGGCAATTGCCGGGGAAGGCGTGGCCAATAAATCCTGGCTCGACGTCAGCGAAGATGTGTTTGAAGGGCGGCTGAAACTGCTGCTACCGGGCTATGAGGGTGACTGTGTCCCGCTGAATATGATCTGCCCGCATCGCAAGCAGCTTTCGCCTGCGGTGCGGTTACTGTATGCCGCGGTAAAAGAGCGCTGCGAAGCGCTGATGCTGCGCCGGGGCTAGCTCCCGGCCATCACGCCGTCCTGGGGATTGAATAACCGTTAAGTTGGGTCGCATGCTTGCAATGAAAAATGGTTTGTGTAGCGCGTTATTAACAGGGGCATCTACTAATACTTTAGACTTAAATATTAATATATTTTCTGTGCGCTGATTTTTTAATTAAATGATTTTGAAGCTGTTGTTGTTTTTATTTATAGCGTCGCAGTGAATACCCCACATCAGTTTTTTTTGTATCATCTACACTCAAAAAAAACGGGTGGGAGGATGTATGGCGCAATTAGTGTTCGTGCATGGCGTCGCAACGCGTGATACTCAGGAGTATCGCACTGCGGTGCGTAACCGGGATAAACTTTTCCAGACTCTGCTTTTTGACAATGACCCTCTCAGAATCCATTCTCCGATGTGGGGAAAGTATATTCCGGAAATTAATCCTGATGTTTTTATGACAAATAAAGGGAGTGATACCTACGCTCTGAATATAGGTAAATCCATGGTAATGGGCGGGGGGCTCGCTGGAAATGGTAACGCCAAAAATGGCGACTCTGCTATTTCTATTGGTGCGATAGGTATTCAGGATCCCGTGGCGGCACTGGATGCAATTTGCTCCGAAATTGCTGATAAAGCAGAGCAGAATTGCGCCGAGTTCACCCCGGAGGAGATCTCCGTCTTTCGCAGGGCAACGAAACTGATTGCGACAGAAACGGCCAGCAGCGTATTTGCCGGTGATCTCAGCCCTGGTACCCTTGCCAGCCAGTTGAAAAAAGAGAGTCCTGCTAACCCTTTTGGCATTATCAGCAGTATCCAGGAGGCCGTTGAAAATGCAACTGACCGTGTGCGCAATGCAGCCTCAACGCTTGGTTTTGGCGCTGTTCGGGGCAAACTCTCTCCTGCGATCGGGCAATTCTTCGGTGACGTCTTTGTCTATCTCAAAAATGGGTCGCGGCGAAATGACATTCGCAATGAAATAGGCCAGGCATTGATCAGCGCTTATGAGGCGGCAAAAGCGGAAAAGGGCCCCCTCGTGGTTATCGGGCACAGTATGGGCGGGGTCATCCTCGTCGATATGTTGATTGAACCGGCAGCGGCAGGTCTGCCCGCAGATCTCAAGATTGATGCGCTTTTAACGGTCGGTTCACAGCCCGGTTTATTTATGTCACTCGATGTGCTGGCTAAAAACCCACTCATCCGTAAACCCGATTGCGTAAAACACTGGCTTAATGTTTTCGACCCCATTGATCCTTTAGCATTCAAAGCAAAACCCCTGTTCCAGGGCGTGGAGGATCTGGTATTCAATTCCATTACTGGCGTCGCGGAAGCACATTCTAAATATTTTCAACGACCACAATTTTACGCCCGTTCACGCGTGCGCCTTCAGGCATTACAGGTTCTGTGAGGTTTTCAATGACGCTAATACTGGATCGTCCCATTGTCGGCCCAAAGACCCATGCTTTCGTCATCGGCGTTGGGCATTATCCTGCTGCTGCGCAGGGGGTCTATGAAAAGCTTCGAGGCGTTCCTGATATCCCCAGCGCCGCAGACAGTGCCAAACTCATGTGTGACTGGCTCGTCGACAACAAGGACAGGCTGGCAGCACCTCTCGCAACGCTGGAAGTATTAATATCAGACCCGGCTCCGGGGGAAAACAGATACGCCTGGACGCAAGGCCCCGTCGACGCAGCAAATTACAGTAACGTTATGGACAGGGGGGAAAAGTGGATCGAACGACTCTCTGACGAGGGGTGTACTGCGTTTTTTTATTGCTGTGGGCATGGCGCTTCTCACCTCCAGCAGCCGATACTGTTTCTGGACGATCTGAATAAAGCTGCCCGGAATATCTGGACGCACGTCAATGTCAGCCTTCTTGCCTATTCGCTCAGGAAAATGCCCACGGTCGCCAGCGCAGTCATGTTTTCGGACTCCTGTGGCGAATATGTTCCCGAGCTGGAATTAGAAAGGAGAGTACAGGATTGTCGCTTTTTCAACGTTTCCCCTGCGGGGGCGACGCACAATCGTGTCGCACTCCTTTGTGCGGCTGCGGAAAAGGCGCTGGCGTATGAAGGTGCCGAGGCAGCGGACAGCGATCTCAGATTCGGGCGATTCACTCAGGCCGTGCTGAAAGGCCTGAGCGGATCGTCGGCCCGATGGCGGCGTGGCAGGTGGAGCGTCAGTTGTCGCGATCTCCTCGACGACCTGAAATCACTGCGTCGCGTCTTCTTTGGGCACTGGGAAGACCTGCCGTTTGAGCCTTACTACGCCGTTGCTCAAACGGACATGCTTCCTGTCGTTTTTCCCGACGCTACCCAATTCAGGTTGCCGCTTATTGTCATCACGGATCCGCCGGAGCGAATGCAGGATTATGCCTTCATCATCAGCCCGAAGAATGACCCGGCTTCACCGTGGTTACAGACTCGGGCGGCGGGAAATGCCGGTGCGTGGGCGACGACTGTTCCGCCGGGGCTGGAGGCGCTTTATGCCATTGCCGTCAGGGACAATAACCACTACACCTTATTGCTCCAGCCCAAGGAGCCCTTGTTTGATCAATGGGTAACTGTGCCATGAAAACAACGCTGCACTTCGAAGCTCCCGGTGATTTATCGGTTGGAACGGTCAGGATCACCGGGGAGGGGGAAACTATCGCCGACTGGGTCGCCACGCCTGACAATCGTATCTTTCGGCAGGATGATCTGAAATCCGGTATCTATTCGGCTGAGATAAGCCCGGCGGGCGTATCGCCGCAATCTGTTGTGTTTCAGGTAGAAGAAGGGAGAGTCAACAGCGTGGTGCTGCCTTCGTTTACTGCGCTCTCTTCATCTGGCAGTAAGACGAGCTTTTTTGATTCGACCAGTCAGCAGACGGTAGCGGAAGTCCCACCATCGATGAACCAGCAACTTCAGTCTATGTGGAGGATATTTGATGCCGATGAGAGCGAGACAGCCAGTCGCTCCCGGGAAAGTGATTTGGTATCTGAACACTTATCGAATGTTGCTCCTGACATTTCCCGCAAGAAAATACGTCTTTCTATTGGACTATCCGAGGAGAAAAACGGGCGTGAAACCTTTGGTCTCTTCAGCGGCCAATCGCGTATGGCGTTATTTCCCGGGCGGCTGGAAATCGAAATACCTGCCGATCCCTTGCGTAATCCCTGGGCCGGGCAGCGCGTCAGGCTCTCGGCTTCCAGCGAGGGGGTGCGTATTGAGAGATGTCTGCTTCCGCTCTATCAGGGAGGAACGAAAATTGTGCTTGTCGCCCCACCGTTTTCAGCCGCAGATATCGAGCTTAGTATTCTGCCTGTCGACCCACGTCTACGGGCGCTCATCCGCACCCTGGACGCCGGGACTTCGGCTGATGCTACCGCTGTTCGTGATGATATTCCTGGCCTGAGCGATCGCTGGACATTGCTGCGCGATGATGCGGATCCCTGGCGGGCAATGCTGGTCGGTCTGCTGGCGATTCGCTTTCCGGACATATTTCAGAGTATCGATCTTGCCTGGGCAGACGCGCTGGTTGAGCGCGCCAGTTGGGCGTTTGAGGCGCATGTCATTCGTGCCAGCCTGACGCTGAGCACGGCCAGCAACGCGTCGACGGCCTCTCTGGAGAAGACGGTTGAGCAGGCAATTACGTACCTGGCGCAAGCCCAGGTTGCCGGCTCTCCCTATTTTCGCTATACGAATCAGTTGTTTGCTGAGATGGCCTTAGGAATATCCGATTACCTTGCTAAAAGCAGTAGCGGGAAGATATCCCCCGCGGTGAAGCGGTTTTATCGTCTTTATAATCGCTGGCACAGGGAGCTTCCGCTGCAACGGGGCGCGGGCCCTACATTCACATGGCTCGCCCGGGATCAGGCCGCATTAAAAGAACATCACCTGCTGGTTCCCCACAGGAATCCGTCTGGTAGGCTTCGCACCCAGGATACCCTCGTCATATTCGAAGGTAGGGTAAGTGCAGGCCAGATAGAGATCATCGGCAAGGACAACTCACCGGCTCATCCCCCGGAAGATTACGATAAGGTGACTTCCTCATCCTGGTTCTCTGTTGGCCCTGATGACGCTATCGATCTCCCCGCGTTCAGGCGCCCGCCAGGCCCGGATGATGATCCCAACAAGGGGCGTTTTGGCGGGGAAGCGAGGCAGGGCGGTTTTCGGATCGCGGCGGCGTTCTCGGCTTCGAAACGACAAAACTGGGTTAACGTTGCGCTGATCGTTGAGGCAGATAGCGCAGAGCGTGTGGCGCTCGGCGATTTCGCGTGGTTTGTGCTCCATCCTACTTTTTCACCTTCGATAATGAAAGTCGCTTTCCGGGGGCGCAGAGCGCAATTGCGCCTGCAGGTATGGGGCGGCTTCACGGTTGGGGTATGGTTGCCGAAAACCGGGGATGAACTTGAAATCGATCTCGCGAGCATTCCTGATGCGCCAAAAATCGTAAAAGAGCGCTAATGCCCGTGGTGTTGGGCTTTTGCCGTTTACAAGACGATCTGCGGGCATTACTATCGACACTGATTTTAAATGACTCGGGGTGCCCTTCTTTGTGAAGGCTGAGAAAAACCCGTACCACCTGATCTGGATAATGCCAGCGTAGGGAAGTCAGAGACCATCCGGTCATTGCTTCTGAACGTCCTGGCAGGAGCAAACCATGCAAGCAGAGCCGCTTAGTCCCGCGCAAATTGCGCATTCGCTACATCTTTTCCGCCAACACGCCCCCCTGGTTCACTGTATGACTAACGATGTCGTGCAGACCTTTACCGCCAATGTTCTGCTTGCCCTGGGGGCATCGCCCGCGATGGTGATCGATGCGCAGGAAGCCGCGCAGTTCTCTGCGATTGCCGATGCGCTGTTGATAAACGTCGGTACGCTGACTCAGCCGCGCGCGCAGGCAATGCATGCCGCCGCGCTGAGTGCGAACCAGTCAGGCAAACCCTGGGCGCTTGACCCGGTGGCGGTGGGCGCGTTGACGCTGCGCACGGAATTTTGTCAGCAACTTTTAAAGTTAAAACCTGCCGCTATTCGCGCTAACGCCTCAGAAATTATGGCGCTTGCCGGAATCAGCGCGGGCGGGCGCGGCGTGGACACAACCGACACTGCGGCCGCGGCACTGCCTGCCGCACAGGCGCTGGCGCGTCAGATCAACACCATTGTGGCGGTGACGGGCGAAGTGGATTACATCACTGATGGTCAACGTGTTGTCGCCGTTACGGGCGGCGATCCGCTGATGACTCGCGTGGTTGGAACCGGATGCGCGCTATCGGCGGTGGTTGCCGCGAGTTGTGCGCTGCCGGGCGACAGGCTCGATAATGTTGCTGCCGCCTGCGCCTTTATGAAGCGGGCGGGCGCACAGGCCGCCGCAGGGAAGGGGCCTGGCAGTTTTACCCCGGCTTTCCTCGATGCGCTGTATGCACTCAACGGGGAGGCGCTGGCATGAAACGGATTAACGCATTAACGATAGCCGGTACTGACCCAAGCGGCGGTGCGGGGATTCAGGCTGATCTGAAAACGTTCTCGGCGCTGGGCGCATACGGCTGTTCGGTGATCACGGCGCTGGTGGCGCAAAATACGCATGGAGTGCAGTCGGTCTACCGTATTGAACCCGATTTTGTCGCGGCGCAACTGGATTCAGTCTTTAACGATGTGCGCATTGATACCACCAAAATCGGCATGCTGGCGGAAACGGATATTGTGGAAGCCGTGGCGGAGCGTTTGCAGCGCCACCGTGTGGAAAACGTGGTGCTGGATACGGTAATGCTGGCGAAAAGCGGCGATGCGCTGTTATCCCCGGCAGCGGTGGAAACTCTGCGTAAACGCCTGCTGCCCCAGGTCTCGTTAATCACGCCAAACCTGCCGGAAGCCGCGGCGTTGCTGGATGTTCCCCATGCGCGCAACGAACGGGAGATGCTCGAACAGGGACGCGCGCTGCTGACTATGGGGTGTGGTGCCGTGTTGATGAAGGGCGGTCATCTGGATGATGCCGAAAGTCCTGACTGGCTCTTTACCCGCGAGGGTGAACAGCGTTTTACCGCGCCGCGCGTACAGACTAAAAACACCCACGGTACCGGTTGTACGCTCTCTGCCGCGCTGGCGGCGCTACGTCCGCGTCATCGCAGTTGGGGTGACACGGTGCTGGAAGCTAAAACCTGGCTCTCCGCCGCGCTGGCGCAGGCCGATACGCTGGAGGTCGGCAGCGGGATTGGCCCGGTGCACCATTTCCATGCCTGGTGGTAATGTTCACTGCTATTTCCTCTGCCAGAGCGTACTCTTCCGGGCTATACTGGCCTGGGGCCTATTGCAGAGAAAGATAAATGGAACAAGCACATACCCGGTTGATTGCGCAGCTCAATGAGCGAATTGCCGCGGGCGATAATATGCCGCTCTACCTTAAGTTTGCTGAAACGGTAAAAAATGCCGTGCGCAACGGTGTGCTGGAGCACGGCAATATTTTGCCCGGCGAGCGCGACCTGAGTCAGTTAACCGGTGTGTCACGCATTACAGTACGCAAGGCGATGCAGACGCTGGAGGATGAAGGCGTAGTGACCCGAGCGCGTGGCTATGGTACGCAAATCAATAATATTTTTGAATATTCTTTGAAAGAGGCGCGCGGTTTCTCTCAGCAGGTGGTGCTGCGCGGCAAAAAGCCGGACACGCTATGGGTTAACAAAAGAGTTGTTCCCTGCCCGGAAGAGGTGGCGACACAACTGGCCGTCGCCCCGCAAAGTGATGTTTTTCTTCTCAAGCGGATCCGCTATGTGGATGATGAAGCGGTCTCTATCGAAGAATCATGGGTGCCTGCGCAGTTAATCCATGATGTTGATGCCATCGGTATTTCTCTGTACGACTATTTTCGTAGTCAGCATATTTTCCCACAGCGTACATGCTCTCGCGTCAGCGCCCGAATGCCAGATGTTGAATTTCAGTCGCATATCAAAATGGATGAAAAGATCCCCGTTCTGGTGATCAAACAGGTGGCGCTCGATCAGCAGCAGCGGCCGATTGAATACAGCATCAGCCACTGCCGCAGTGATTTATACGTCTTTGTGTGCGAGGAGTAGTTCGTCGCGGGTTGGGCTGCAATCACCGCCTCGATGAGCGACGACCCAGGATGCCACCGCGTTGCCCAGCCGTACCGATTCGCTTAGCGTCCAGCCCGATGCCAGACCAGCCAGCGTGCCGCCGGCGTGACTATCTCCTGCGCCAATGGTATCGGCAACCACGACCGGGAAGGGGGCGACCAGCCCCTGTTCCTGTTGACTGAAATACCATGCGCCCTCTTTATCGTGCCGTACAATTAGCGGTGTGGCGAACGTCTCCAGCCACGCTGATCCCAGTTGCCGGGGTTCCATTGGTAAATTAAAGCGCGCAGCGGCAATCTCTGCCTCCTGACGATTCAGGGAAATAATCGGTTTGCAGGCCATAATCCGCTGCATTAATGCATCGGGAATATCGGCAATGCGTGGGCCAAAATCAATAAACGGCGTCACCCCGGTTAAGCTTTCCAGCCAGCTCACCAGCACCTCGCCACAGGGCGAGGAGAGTTGATAACCTGAAAGCGAAATCAGGCTGTGTGGCGCCACAGTAAGCTGCGCCAGCCAGTCAGGATTCCACAAATTTTCCACGCCGCTGAACGACATAAACGTCCGTTCGCCATCCGGTTCAACCAGCGCCAGGCACCAGCCGTTATCGCCCTGCACATCATCAAGGCAACTCACTAACCCTTCGCGGGAGAGATTATTGCGGATGATCTCTGCCCATACGCCCTGACCCAGCGGCAGCGCATTACTGGCCTGCATGCCCAGCCGTTTAAGGGCGACGGCGATATTCAGCGCACAGCCGCCAATGTTGACGCCCTGCTGTTGCAGTTCGATATCGCAACCGCGCCAGGGAAGGGCATAAGCGTCGGCAATCACATCGATCACCGCCGCGCCGACGACGGTAATTGGCCGCTGGTTGCCCAGGGTGGTTAACTGCTGCGCCAGGGTCATGATACCTCCCGTTGCTCGCGATAGTGCGCGAGCGCGGTGGCATAGCGGGTGAAGTCGAGCTGATTAACGTCATCCAGTTGTTGTTTGAGTTTCGGGTCGATGGCCGAGATGCCGCCCAGAGCGCCACAAATGGCGGTGGCCATCGCGCCGATGGTGTCTGTATCGCCGCCAAGGTTGGCGCACAAAATCGCGCAGCGGTTTGGGTCGCCCTGTGCCAGTTCAACCATGGCGATAGCGCAGGGAATCGATTCGATGGTGCTGGTGCCTGCGCCGACAACCTGGTAAAGCTGCTCGCTGGCGGATTCAGTACCGCCAGCGTTGCGCACGATATGTAGCGCCAGCTCCAGCCGTGCGGCGAGCGAGGCGCTGAATGTGGTGATACGTTTTTCCTGTGCATGGCGGGCGACTGGGGGCAGTGAATCAGCAATGCTCTGCCAGTCATCGCCCTCAATAGCGCGGGAAATCGCCCACGCCACGACAACCGCGCCGGCTACCGCGAGATCGGACTTATGCGTCGGGCTGGAGGCGAGCGCGACCTCATTAATAAAATGATCGAGGCTACCTATAGGCAGCAAACAACCAAGCGGCGAGACGCGCATCGCCGCGCCGTTGGTGACGCCGTTATTTTCCAGTTCACTCACCGGCCTGCCATCACGAATGGCGTTAAGGGCGATTTTAGAGGTAGGCCCCAGCACATTTTTATTGAAGGCATCAAAGCCCTCCGCCCACGCCAGAATGTTGCGGCCAATGAGATCCGGGTCAATCTGCCCTTCGCGTTGCAAAATGGCATCGGCAAGGCAGAGTGCCATCGACGTATCGTCAGTAAACTCTGCGCAATTAAAGTAACAGGCGGCGTTGTTTTCCGCCGGCCCCGGCAGGAAGCGGTCGATCCAGCCAAAGTGCGCTTTTACGCGTGAACGCGGCCATAACTCTGACGGCATGCCCATGGCATCCCCCAGCGCCTGTCCATAGAGCGCACCAAGAATACGTTGTGTCTTCATTTCACTTCCCCTTGTGTCAGTGCAGTGTCGCGTGGGTCGTTTTGCACCGTAATGGCGGTGATCTCTTTATCCGACTCGCGAAAGAACAGCATAAACAGCACGGCGATAACGGCTATCATGATGGCGCCGAAGCCCCACATTCCTGCCCAGTTGAAGGTCAACCCATTCACCGGCTCTTGATAAGCAAACATTTTTTCCATCATCACGCCGCCCAGGCGGTAGCCAAGCAGGCTGCCGAAGCCCTGGCAGCAGAGGGTGATAAGCCCTTGTGCGGCAGTGCGCATATGCGGCGGGGCTTTTTTATCGACATAGATATAGGCGGTAACGTAGTAGAAATCGTAACTGACGCCGTGCAGCAGAATACCAAGGAACAACAGGGCGTAGGTGAAGTATTGCTCGGCGCCGCCGTAAACGAAAAAGCCATATCGAATCGCGGCCGTAATAAGACCAAGTAATAACACCTTTTTGATACCAAAGCGTTTGGTGAAGAAAGGCAGCGCCAGCATAAAGAAGATTTCAGAGAACTGGCCGAGCGTCATCCAGCCGGTGGCGTTTTGCATACCGACTTCTGTCAGATAACCATTGGCGAAGATGTAGTAGAACGCCAGCGGCATGGCAAACAGGAAAGAACAGAAGAAAAAGACGAGAAAGTTTTTATCGCGCAGCAGGATTAAGGCATCTAACCCCAGCATCACTTTCAGATTCAGTTTGCCGGTGCTCTTCGGTGGCGTATCCGGCAGGATCAACGCAAACACCGCCAACAGCATCGAGCTACCGGCAGTGATCAGCAGCGGGACATTGGTTGGGGAGATATCGTCATAACCCATCATTTGTGGCAGGAAGCCGCAAACCAGGCCGGAGGCTATCCAGCCAATGGTGCCCATAACGCGAATACGCGGGAAGTCACGCTCCACGTCGGGAACATTGGCAAACGCAATACTGTTGGTCAGGGCAATGGTTGGCATATAGGTGAGCGAATAGGCCAGCAGCAGCGGGAAAAATCCGCTGAAGGTGGTTTGCTGTGCGGCAAAATACATCAGTATCGCACCGACAAACATCAGCACAGCCAGCACTTTCTGCGCGGAAAAGAAGCGGTCAGTCAGCGAACCAACAAGAATCGGTGAGAGGATCGCCGCAATTGCGGTGCAGGCGTAAGACCAGCCGATCTCTCCGGCCGTAAACCCGCTTTTATTCAGCCATAGCCACAAAGGCACAAACCACGCGCCCCAGATAAACCACTCAATGAACATCATGAACGACAGCTTTACTGTAGTTTTCATCTTTAAATCCTTCATGACAGGTAAGGTACGTATAGACAATACCATCATGTAATACCTTTTAAATACCTTTAAGGTGGAAAGTTGACCGATGTAACACTTTACCGTCCATGAATCGTGCCAGCAGATTGCGCTTAAAAAATGGCTGCTAAATGGAAAAATCGCCGTTGAGCGACCAGACTTATTGCTGCCCAAAAATTTCGGGCGGGAAATTCACGCCGACACGACGTTGGCATTACGGGAGCATAGCTATGACTGATATTGCGCAGTTGCTTGGCAAAGACGCCGACAGCCTTTTACAGCATCGTTGTATGACCATTCCAGCCGATCAACTCTACCTGCCAGGCCATGATTACGTTGACCGGGTGATGACGGACAATAACCGTCCGCCAGCGGTGCTGCGAAACATGCAGACCCTCTATAATACCGGACGTCTGGCGGGAACGGGTTATCTCTCCATTCTGCCGGTTGATCAGGGTGTGGAGCACTCGGCCGGGGCGTCGTTTGCCGCCAACCCGCTCTATTTTGACCCGAAAAATATTGTTGAACTGGCGATTGAAGCCGGGTGTAACTGCGTTGCGTCAACGTATGGCGTGCTGGCTTCGGTCTCCCGTCGTTATGCGCACCGCATTCCATTCCTGGTCAAACTCAACCACAACGAAACCCTGAGCTACCCGAACACCTTTGATCAGACGCTGTACGCAAGCGTCGAGCAGGCATTTAATTTAGGTGCGGTGGCCGTGGGGGCGACTATCTATTTCGGTTCGGAAGAGTCGCGCCGCCAGATTGAAGAAATTTCCGCCGCCTTCGAGCGTGCACATGAACTGGGGATGGTTACGGTTCTGTGGGCTTACCTGCGTAACCCGGCGTTCAAGAAAGATGGGGTGGATTACCACGTTTCCGCCGACCTGACCGGTCAGGCGAACCATCTGGCCGCCACCATCGGCGCGGATATTGTGAAACAGAAAATGGCCGAGAATAACGGCGGCTATAAAGCGGTGAACTTTGGCTATACGGACGATCGCGTCTACAGCAAACTCACCAGCGAAAACCCGATTGATCTCGTGCGCTACCAACTGGCGAACTGCTATATGGGCCGCGCCGGGCTGATTAACTCCGGCGGTGCGGCAGGCGGCGAGAACGACCTCTCCGATGCGGTACGCACGGCGGTGATAAACAAACGCGCGGGCGGGATGGGGCTGATTCTGGGGCGCAAAGCCTTTAAGAAATCGATGTCCGACGGGGTGCAGTTAATCAACGCCGTACAGGATGTTTACCTTGATGGCAAAGTGACCATCGCCTGACCCGTTTCCCCGGCGAGTTTTACCTCGCCGGTTTTACTTTTTCTCGTCACGATCCCCCTCACATTTCTCCCTTCTTTTGTGAAAACAGTCACGCACCCTCGTGCTTATGCCCAAAAAACAACCTACCGTTAGCGGGATTTGTCCGAGGCACGGCTCATATTTTGTGCTTAGATTAGTCAGTGAAACGCTTTTTCAATTACTTAAAACCGGCTTGCCGGACAGTGTGAGCCACAGGGGTGTGGCATCGGTAATGCCAATTTGCTTGCTGTACTAAGGACACATAATGAAAATTGAATCCGTAAACGTCACTGTATTTCAATACCCTACGCGCCGGGTCGCCGACAGCGCGGGGCACTCTCATCCGGGGGCGGAGAGCCTGGCGAAAATGGCGATGCTTTCGATTACCGCCGATGACGGCACGAAAGGGTACGCCTTCGCCCCGCCGGAAGTGGTGCGCCCGTTTGTGGTAAACACTTTTTTCCGTAAGGTGCTGGTAGGCCAGGATCCGTTTAATCGCGAACGCATCTGGCAGGATCTGGCGCACTGGCAGCGCGGCAGCGCGCATCAACTGACCGAACGCGCGCTGTCGTTTGTCGAGCAGGCGCTGTGGGATTTGATCGGTCGTAAACTCAATATGCCGGTTTATAAGCTGTTGGGCGGCTTTCGCGACAAAGTGCCTGCCTACGGCAGCACCATGTGCGGCGACGATCTGGAGGGCGGTCTTTCCACGCCGGAAGAGTATGCGGCGTTCGCACAAACCCTGGTGGCGCGGGGCTATAAGGCCATCAAACTGCACACCTGGATGCCGCCGGTCTCTTTCGCGCCGAACCCGAAAATGGATATCAAAGCCTGCGCCGCCGTGCGTGAAGCGGTGGGGCCGGACATTGATTTGATGATCGACGGCTATCACTGGTACAGCCGTACCGAAGCGCTGTGGATCGGCAAGGAACTGGAAAAACTCAACTTCGCCTGGTTTGAAGAGCCGATGGAAGAGGACAGCATGTCGTCTTACGCCTGGCTTGCGGAAAATCTCTCTATTCCGGTGATTGGCCCGGAAAGCTTTGGCGGTAAACACCACAGCCGCGCCGACTGGGTGAAAGCCGGCGCCTGCGACATTCTGCGCGCCGGAGCTAACGGCGTGGGCGGTATCACGCCAACCATGAAAGTGGCGGCGCTGGCGGAATCCTTCGGCATGGATTGCGAAGTCCACGGCAACGGCGCAGCGAGCCTGGCGGTGGTGGGGGCGATTCGTAACTGCCGCTGGTACGAGCGCGGCCTGCTGCATCCGTTCCTCAACTACGATGAGCCAGCGGCTTACCTGAACACTCTCGTCGACCCGATGGACGAAGAGGGCTTTGTGCATCTGCCGCAGGGGCCGGGTCTCGGCGAAGACATTAATTTTGCGTATATCGAAGCTAATACCGTCAGCCACGACTGACAGATAAAAATACTTCAACCCTACAAACGGTATACACAGATGAAAAAAACTTCCCTCGCGGGCGCGTGTTTACTCGCGCTGTCGCTGATGATGGGGAGCGGGGCGGCGCTGGCGAAAACGCCCCCCGATCAGCTCATCATTGGCATGAATATGAACAACCTGCTGACGCTCGACCCGGCAGCGATGACCGGTAACGAGGTGGTGGGCATTGTCGTTAACCTCTATGACTCGCTGGTGGAGCTGGATGCCAACCAGCTTACCAACGTCAAACCCGCGCTGGCGAAATCCTGGGATATCAGCCCGGACGGTAAGGTACTGACCTTCCATTTGCGCGATAACGTCAGGTTTCACTCCGGCAACCCGCTCACCGCAGAAGATGTGGTGTGGTCGATGCGCCGCATTCTGCACCTGAATCTGGCGCAGGCGTCGGTGTGGAAATCCTACGGTTTCAGCAAGAAAAATATCGACCAGCAGGTCAGCGCACCCGATGCTTACACGGTGCAAATCACGTTGCCGAAAGCGAACGATCCGCAACTGGTTATCTACTCCCTCGCGGCGCTCGGCAATCTCGGCGTGCTCGATAGCAAAACGGTGCAACGTCATGAGCGGGATAAAGACTGGGGTAATCATTGGTTAACCACCAACGAGGCGGGTTCCGGCCCGTTTATTCTGGAAACCTGGCAGGCGAAAGATGTGCTGCGCATGAAGCGCAATCCTGACTACTGGCGCGGCGAGGCCAAAATGAATCGCGTCGTCCTGCGCCATTTTCAGGAATCACAAACCCTGCGCCTGATGATTGAAAAAGGCGATCTGGATATTGCCAGCAATATGGCGATATCCGATATCAACGCGTTGCGTAAAGATCCCCAACTGACCGTCGATGCGGTGCAGCGCGGAACGATGTATTACGTGGCGATGAGTATGAAAGAAGCGCACTTCGCCAACCCGAAAGTGCGCGAAGCCGTTCGCTATTTAATTGATTATCAGGGGATTAACAAGGCGCTCATGCCCGGATACGGCGTGCTGCATCAGCGCCCCATCAAAGCCGGTATGCCTTCTACGCTGCCCGATCCCGGCTATACATTTGATCTGGCAAGAGCCAAAAAGCTGCTGGCCGAGGCGGGGTATCCCGATGGGTTTGATACGACGCTGCGGGTGCTGTCCGACCAGCCTTATCTCAATATCGCTATCGCCGTGCAGTCAACGCTGATGCAGGCGGGGATCAACGCCAAAATTATTACCGGCACCGGCAACCAGGTGTACGGCGCAATGCGTGAACGCAAGTTCGACATTCTGGTGGGGCGAGGCGGCAGCGGGATGGAGCCGCATCCGCATTCCAGCCTGCGTGCGCTGGTTTACAACCCGGATAACAGCGACGCCGCAAAGCTCACCAATTTCCAGGGCTGGCGTACCGGTTTTTACGATAAACAGCTCAACGAAATGATCGATAGCGCGTTGCTCGAACGCGATGCGCAGAAACAGATTGCCGATTATCAGGCGATCCAGATTCGATACGATCAACTGATCCCGGCGATGATCCCGATATCGCAGATGGTCGATTCCGTGGTGGTGCGCAATGAGGTGCAGGCGTATCAGCCTCACCCGTCCGCGACGACGTTCCTGCGCGATGTCTGGAAAGTTGATGAAGGAGATAAAGGATGAGTACGCACGTATTGGCGTCCGGCTCCCGTACCCGGCGTTTCTCTAAGCGGGTCGTGCAGGTCGCTATCACTCTGTTCGGCCTGCTGTTGCTCACGTTTTTCATCGGGCGCGTGATGCCTATCGACCCGGTGCTGGCGATTGTCGGCCCGGACGCCGACCAAAGCACCTATCAGCAGGTTTACCAGCAACTGGGGTTTGATAAATCGCTGGCGGCGCAGTTCGGCATCTACTTCAGTAACCTGCTGCACGGTGATTTAGGCAACGCGTTACTGACCGGGAAGCCGGTGCTTGACGATATCATCCGCGTCTTCCCGGCGACGATGGAGCTGGCGACGATGGCGATAATTGTCGGCGCCGGGCTCGGTATTCCGCTGGGCGTACTGGCGGCGGCGCGTCGCAACAGCATTTCCGACTATGTGGTGAGGATCATCAGCCTGGCGGGCTACTCGACGCCGATTTTCTGGGTCGGGATGATGGGGCTGCTGGTGTTTTACGCCTGGCTCGGCTGGGTGGGCGGCGCAGGGCGCGTCGACTTAGGGCTCGATGGCATTGTACCGCGTCGCACCGGGCTGATGACCGTCGATGCGCTACTGGCGGGCAACGGCACGGTGTTCTGGAATGCGATCAATCACCTGATTTTGCCCGCCGCGCTGCTCGGCTTTCACTCGCTGGCCTACATCAGCCGCATGACCCGCAGCTTTATGCTGGCGCAGTTGTCGCAGGAGTTCATTATCACCGCCCGCGTGAAGGGGCTGACCGAGCGCCAGGTTATCTGGAACCATGCGTTTCGCAACATTCTGGTTCAGTTGCTGACGGTGGTCGCGCTGGCCTACGGCTCGCTGCTGGAAGGCGCGGTGCTGATTGAAACCGTCTTCTCGTGGCCGGGTTTTGGCTCTTATCTTACCGGCAGCCTGCTGCTGGGCGATATGAATGCAGTGATGGGCTGCGTGCTGGTGGTCGGGGTTATTTTTGTGATGCTGAACCTGCTTTCCGACATGCTCTATCAACTCTTTGATCCGAGGACAAAATCATGACCGTTTCTCTGGATACGCCGGTACGCGCGGGCGGCGGCGAAGGCGCAGCGCGTATCAAACGCGCACTACAGCGTTCGGGCAGTTTTATCGGCAAGATGGCGCGGAACCCGCTGACCGCCATCGGCGGCGGGATTATTTTCCTGCTGCTGGTGGTGGCGATTTTCGCGCCGCTTATCGCGCCGTATAACCCGCTGGTGCAGGATCTCAACAACGCGCTTACCGCACCCAATGCGCAGCACTGGTTTGGCACCGACGAGTTTGGCCGCGATATCTTCAGCCGCCTGGTGTACGGCTCGCGCATCACGCTCTACATCGTGCTGCTGGTGTCGGTAACGGTCGGCCCACTGGGTCTGCTGCTTGGCGTCACGGCTGGTTATTTTGGCGGCAAGGTCGATATGGTGCTGATGCGCGTCACCGATATCTTTATCTCCTTCCCAAGCCTGGTGCTGGCGCTGGCGTTTGTCGCGGCGTTAGGGCCGGGGCTGGAGCACGTGGTGATTGCGATTACCTTAACCGCCTGGCCGCCGATTGCCCGCCTGGCGCGTGCGGAAACGCTCTCGCTACGCCAGGCCGATTTTATCTCGGCTGTCCGTTTGCAGGGCGCATCGCCGGTGCGGGTGTTATGGCGACACATTGTGCCGCTGTGCCTGCCGTCGGTGATCATCCGTATCACCATGAACATGGCGGGGATCATCCTGACCGCCGCCGGGCTTGGCTTCCTCGGTCTTGGCGCGCAGCCGCCGGAGCCGGAGTGGGGGGCGATGATCTCCAGCGGCCGCACCTACATGATGGAGTGCTGGTGGGTGGTGACGATCCCGGGGCTGGCGATCCTTATCAACAGCTTAGCGTTCAACTTCTTAGGAGATGGCTTACGTGACATCCTCGATCCTCGCAGCATGTGATACGCCGTTGCTTGATGTGCGCGACCTGCACGTTGAGTTTGTGAACGGCCAGGCGGTGACCCACGCGGTGCGCGGCGTCTCCTTTCTACTGGGGCGCGAAAAACTGGCGATTGTCGGTGAATCGGGCTCCGGTAAATCCACCGTTGGGCGGGCGCTGCTGCATTTGCATCCGAAAAAGACGCGCATTACCGCCGGGCGGCTGCAGTTTGGCGATATCGACCTGCAACATGCCAGCGAAGCGCAGATGCGCGCTATTCGCGGCAAGCGCATCTCGATGATAATGCAGGATCCGAAATACTCGCTAAACCCTGTCGTGTGCGTCGGCGATCAAATTGCTGAAGCCTGGCTGACGCACCATCCGGGGCGTAAAGCCGAGGCGAAAGCCAAAACGATGGAGATGCTGGAGGTGGTGCGGATCCGCGATCCTGCACGCGTCTATTCGCTCTATCCCCATGAAATCTCCGGTGGGCAGGGGCAGCGCGTGATGATCGCGATGATGTTAATCACTGACCCTGAACTGGTGATCGCCGATGAACCGACCTCGGCGCTGGATGTTTCCGTGCGCTTGCAGGTGCTGGGGCTGCTCGACGACCTGGTGAAATCACGCGGGCTGGGGCTGATTTTTATCAGCCATGATATCAACCTGGTGCGCAGTTTTTGCGACCGGGTGCTGGTGATGTACGCCGGGCGGGTGGTGGAATCGATTGCCGCGAGAGATCTCGATAAGGCGCAGCACCCCTACACCCAGGGGCTGATCAATTCGCTGCCGGATATGCACCATCGCCGCCCGGTGCTGCCGGTACTGCAGCGCCAGGCGAGCTGGCTGACGGAATAAGGAGCGCGTCATGATTGAAGTGAATAACCTGAATCTGGTGTTTGGCGAGGGCGAAAAGCGGAATCAGGTGCTGTATGACGTGAACTTCCACGTCAAGCCGGGCGAGATTTACGGGCTGGTGGGGGAGTCGGGCTCCGGGAAAACCACCGTACTGAAGTGCCTCGCCGGGCTGTTTACCCACTGGCAGGGGGCGCTGGCGATTAACGGCCAGCCACTGGATCACAGCATCAGCCGTACCCGCTGTCGCCAGGTGCAGATGGTATTTCAGGATCCTTACGGCTCGCTGCATCCACGCCATACCATTGGCGATATTCTGGAGGAGCCGTTGCAAATCCACGGTATCGCCGATCGCGATAAGCGTATCAACACGCTGCTGGATCGCGTGGGATTGAACCGTGCCTTCCGCGATCGCTACCCGCACCAGCTCTCCGGCGGGCAGCGTCAGCGCGTGGCGATTGCCAGGGCATTGATTCTGGAGCCGCAGGTGCTGCTGCTCGATGAGCCGACCTCGGCGCTGGATGTCTCGGTGCAGGCGGAGATCCTGAATTTGCTGGCGGAGCTTCAGCAGGAGTCGGGTCTCACCTATCTGATGGTGACGCATGATCTGGGCGTCATAGCCCATTTGTGCCAGAAGGTGGCGGTGATGCAGTACGGCAAAATTCTGGAAACGCTGACCGTTGACGACCTGGTCGCCGGAAAGGCAAATACGGAGTATACCCGCATGCTGGTGAATGCCAGCCAGCAGTACACGCGCGAGATGGCGCGGGAGGTGGCGGCGTACTGAGTCCCGATGTGGGCGCTTCGTTTGTCCGGCTTTCGTGGTAAGCCCGATAAGCGCAGCGCCACCGGGCATTCAGGTTAGCGCAATAACGGGCAATCCGGCGGCAGGCGGGCGCGTAGCGCATCCGACACAATATCGATGCGGAATGTCTGCCCGCTAAGCGGTTCGCCGTCAAGGTTGAAGGTCATTGGGTGAGGGGAGGTGATTTCTATCCAGGTTGAACGGCCGCGCACCAGATGCGGGTTCTCTTCCTGCTGCGTGATGGTCGTGAAAATCGCAGGAAGCAGTTCTTCGCCGGTGATAACCAGCAAATCCAGGAGCCCATCATTAATCAACGCATCAGGGCAGAGCGGCTGCCCGCCACCGGCCTGCCGCCCGTTACCGATACCGATCACCAGCGCATCACCCTGCCAGTGAAAATTTTCGCCACGAATTTCACAGCGGTCAGGTTTGAGCGTGTCCATTCGCAGCAAACCATGAATGAGGTAGGACACTCCGCCTAATGCCGCCTTCAGTTTTTCCGGTGTTTCAGTGGTAATGCGGGTGCCAAACCCGCCCGTCGCCATATTAATAAAGCAGGTATTATCGTTCACGCGGGCGGTATCAATAGGGACATCGCGCCCGGAAATCGCCAGCCGCAGCGCTTTCTCAAGATCCATTGGGATCCCGACGCTGGTGGCGAAATCATTGGCCGTGCCAAGGGGAAGAATACCCAGCGCCGGGGCGTTCGCGTCTTTCAGATCTATCAATGCGGTCGCGATTTCATTGATGGTGCCGTCGCCGCCGCCGGAAATTACCGTTGCGACGCCGAGTTGTCGCGCTTCCTCAATATAGCGCGGCGCATCGCCTTTCTCCCAGGTAACACGGACATGAATATCAGCCCCCTCTTTGCGCAGGGTATCAACCGCCTGACGCAGTTGCGGGTTATCCGTGTTCTTGCCGTTGAGGATCAATAAGCTGGCGGGGAAGTTAGTCATCCTTTTTCCTCGTGAATCAATGTAATAAAAGTATATGGCACAAGAAGTATAGCGGGATAAGAACGAACTGATTTTCAGAAAAAAGAGGCGGCAGATAAAAAATTAGCCTGCGTAAGGGAGATTACGCAGGCCAAGGAGGTGGTTCCTGGTACAGCTAGCATTTATGGGTTATGTTTTTCAGCGAAGAGATAATACCCGGAATAAACAATTAGGTATGTGATCCAATTCTAAGATTCTTCTCGCTTGCAAAATTACCCATCGTGAACTACTTGCTGTGCGGGTTACGCGTCGATTCGCCGTTGAAGTTGCGCATCAGCAGTGCGTATTCCAGGGCGATATCTTCCGGCACCGGTAGCCAGACAATGTGGCCGTCGCCCGGCGCTACGGGTTTATCTGCGCCTTTGCCATCAACCATCTGTTCCAGCGTGAAATTCACGTTACCCTGCGGCGTCATTAGCTCCAGGCTATCGCCGACGGCGAATTTGTTTTTCACCGCCACTTCCGCCAGTGCGCCTTTACGTTGACCGGTAAATTCCCCAACGAACTGCTGACGTTCAGAAACGGAGAAACCGTACTCATAGTTCTGGTAATCATCGTGGGTGTGACGACGCAGGAAACCTTCGGTATAGCCGCGATGCGCCAGGCCTTCCAGAGTTTCCAGCAGGCTGGTGTCGAACGGTTTACCGGCGGCAGCATCGTCAATGGCTTTGCGGTATACCTGCGCGGTGCGCGCGCAATAGTAGAATGACTTGGTACGGCCTTCGATTTTCAGCGAATGCACGCCCATCTGCGTCAGGCGCTCAACGTGGGCGATGGCGCGCAGATCTTTCGAGTTCATGATGTAAGTGCCGTGCTCGTCCTCAAAGGCGGTCATGTATTCGCCCGGGCGCTGTGCTTCTTCAATCATAAACACTTTATCGGTTGGCTCGCCGATACCCAGCGTCGGCTCGACGTTTTGCACCGGGATCGGCTCATATTTGTGCACGATATTACCGACCACATCTTCTTTGCCTTCCTGCACATTATATTCCCAACGGCAGGCGTTGGTGCAGGTGCCCTGATTTGGGTCGCGCTTGTTGATGTAGCCGGAAAGCAGGCAGCGGCCAGAGTAGGCCATGCACAGCGCGCCGTGTACGAAGATTTCAAGCTCCATCTCCGGCACCTGCTGGCGAATTTCTTCGATCTCTTCCAGCGACAGTTCGCGGGAGAGGATCACACGGGAGAGCCCCATCTGCTGCCAGAATTTCACCGTCGCCCAGTTGACCGCGTTGGCCTGTACGGAGAGGTGAATCTGCATATCCGGGAAGTGCTCGCGCACCAGCATGATCAAGCCCGGGTCAGACATAATCAGTGCATCCGGCCCCATATCCACCACCGGCTTCAGGTCACGAATAAAGGTTTTCAGTTTGGCGTTATGCGGCGCGATGTTGACCACCACATAGAATTTTTTACCGAGCGCATGGGCTTCGTTAATGCCAAGCTGCAAGTTTTCGTGATTGAATTCGTTGTTGCGCACACGCAGAGAGTAACGCGGTTGACCCGCATACACAGCATCCGCGCCATAAGCGAAAGCGTAACGCATATTTTTCAGCGTTCCCGCCGGGGAAAGGAGTTCCGGTTTAAACATGATTTTCTCGTTCTGATGACAGGTCAGATCCGCGTCACGATGTGCGCGGCAGGGAGGGTTCCCATACTTTTAGGGCGGGCATTGTAGCGCTGTAGGGGGCTGGAGTAAACCTTACCCCATCTGGCCTGGGGATTGAGACAGGCCAGATGGACAAATTAAGCCATCCGGCAGGCGTCCGCTTCCCAGCGATATCCCACGCCATACACCGCGCGGATAAACGACTGTTCAGCGTCCAGTGATTCAAGCTTGCGGCGCAGGTTTTTAATATGGCTGTCGATGGTGCGGTCTGTCACCACGCGGTAGTCATCATAAAGATGGTTAAGCAGTTGCTCGCGGGAAAAGACTTTCCCTGGCTCCTGCGATAGCGTTTTCAGCAGGCGAAATTCTGCCGGGGTTAAATCCAGCAGGCGGTCGCGCCATGAGGCCTGAAAACGGCTTTCATCTACTATCAGCGGGCTTTGCGCGTCCAGCGCCTGTACATCCTGGCGTGGTTTGCAACGGCGCAGAATGGTTTTGACGCGCGCAACGACCTCACGCGGGCTGTAAGGTTTGCAGATATAATCATCGGCACCAATTTCCAGCCCCAGCAGGCGGTCGATCTCTTCTATTTTGGCTGTCACCATGACGATGGGGACTTCTGAAAAACGGCGGATCTCGCGGCACAGGGTCAGGCCGTCGGTGCCCGGTAGCATCAGGTCGAGTAGGATTAAATCCGGCGGTGTTTCGCGCACAAAAGGCAGAACCTGATCACCGTGGCTGATAAGCGTGGGCGCGTAGTTGGCCGCCAGTAAATAATCAATCAGCAATTGCCCGAGCTTAGGTTCATCTTCAACAATCAAAATGCGCGGGGTATTTTCGTCTATCGGTAACTCAGTCATAACTCTCTCGATGTGTCGCGATCCAGCGGTAATTCTACTTTAATGCTTACCCCGCCAAAAGGCGAATGCGCGGCGTCAAGCCTGCCGCCGTGGGCGGTAACAATATTCACGCAGATAGCCAGCCCCAGCCCGGAACCGCCGCTGGCGCGGTTGCGCGAGCCTTCAGTGCGGTAAAAACGTTCACAGAGCATCGCGAGTTGTTCATCGCTCACCCCCGGGCCGCTGTCAGCAAACTCTACCGCGACGTTTTGCACTGTTTTCGTGGCGCGGATATGGACGTCGCCACCGCTATCGGTGTAGCGCAGGCTGTTTTCCAGCACGTTATTGAAGAGTTGCATCAGGCGGTCGCGATCGCCAAACACCATGGCGCTGTCGGGCAGCGAAAGATGTAGCGTTAAGCCCCGACTGGCCAGGCGCTCGCGGAAAGCGCCTGCGGCTATTTCCAGCAGAGAGACCAGGTCAACGGAGGCTTTCTGGTAGGCCAGCGCGCCTTCATCGGACATGGAAAGCTGATGCAGATCGTCCACCAGTTTGGTCAGCGTCGCCACTTCAGCCTGTAATGACGCGACCGATTCCGGGGTAAATTTACGCACGCCATCCTGAATGGCTTCCAGTTCGCCGCGCAGCACCGCCAGCGGGGTACGCAGCTCATGAGAAATATCGGCCATAAAATCGCGGCGCATTTGTTGGTTTCTGTCGAGCGTACTGGCGAGCTGGTTAAAGTCCTGCGCCAGCTTGCCGAGTTCATCGCTGCCGCTCGCATCGACGCGAGTGGAGAAATCGCCCGCCGCCAGTTTGTGCGTTCCTTCCACCAGGCGCTTCACCGGTGCCAGCAGACCGCGCGCCAGCGGGAAGGTTGCCAGCGCGGCAAGCAGCGTCGAGAGCGCGACAATCAGCCAACTGGTACGGCGCTGCTGTTCGTCGAAATTAATATCCGTGTTACGCGTCAGGCGTTCCACCGGTGAGGCGATGACTGCGCCGACTTCCAGCCCATCGACAACGATAGCGCGTCGTGTGCCATCCGGCGGAACGGGCTCGCGTGGGCCAACCAGTACGTTCGCACGCTGATCGACCACCCAGAACTGGGTGCGCCAGCCGTGGGGCGGCATGGTGGGGCCCGGCGGGCCTGCAGGCCGATGCTCTTCATTGTTATCATGCTCAAAGGAGCGCAAAATCTGGAAGATGAAGCGATCGTTGTTGCGCAGAAAACGCCAGTTGCCATGTTGAGCGTACTGCTCCGCCAGCGCATCACTCAGCAGTTCCAGACGCTGTTCGTTGCCGTGTTTGATGTAGTCGATAAACCCGCGCTCAAAGCTGACGCGTACCGCCCAGTGCATGGTGATTAACAACACGATGCAGGTGGCGAAGATGGCGAGAAAAAGTTTTCCGGTGATCCCCGGACGCCATAGTTTCACTGTTCACTCCTTTTCCGTCGGGCGATAACCACGTTTTTGCTGACGTCGTCAGGGACGCGGGCAAAAATCAGGGCGGGCAGGGCGATTATCAGCGCCATGCAAAGATAGGTATACATAAAGACCTGGTGCGTGGCGGCGCTATCGGCGGCAACGTGCTGCTGGCCAAACATACCGAGCAGTAAGCCCGCTACCGTGACGCCGATACTCATCGAGAGCTGCATGATCATCGACAGCAGGCTGTTGCCGCTGCTGGCGTGTTCATCGGGCAGGTCTTTTAACGTGAGTGTATTCATTGATGAGAAACGGCTGGCGTTGATCATCCCCTGAAGGAACAGCACCAACGGCAATGCGTAATACCAGCCCGCCAGCGCGGTCGCCATAAATAGCAGGCTGACCAGCGCGAGGCCAATCGTGGTGGCGACCAGCACATGGCGATAGCCAAAACGGTTAACCACCTGCACCACGATGCGTTTCATGCCCATGCTGCCAAGCACCATCGGGATCATCATCAGCCCGGCGTGAAACGGTGAAAAACCGAGGCCAATTTGCAGGAATACGGGCGTCATAAACGGCAGCATGCCGCTGCCGATACGCCCGGCAAAACTACCGACCAGCCCCAGCGAAAAAGTAGGGGTACGGAACAGTTTCAGGCTAAACAGCGCACTGTCGTTACCTTTGGCGTGCCAGAGATAAAACAGAATCGAGGCCACGCCAACGGCAACCAGAATCCCGAGCGTAAGCGTTGAGATGCCAAGCCCTTTTTGCCCATCCAGCGCCAGCGTCAGCACCGCCATACCCAGCGCCAGCACGATAAAACCGCTTAGATCGAAACGGCGGGTTTGCAGGGTGTTGTTGGGCATTAGCATTAAGGTGGCGATGGCGCCGATAATGCCGACCGGAATGTTGATGAGGAAGATCCAGTGCCAGGAGGCGTACTCCACTAATACGCCGCCAAGCGCTGGCCCCAGCAGCGGCCCAACCTGGCCGGGCAGGGTGACGAAGGTCATCGCCGCCATATACTGATTGCGCGGGACGATTTTCATCACCGTTAACCTTCCTACTGGCACCATCATTGCGCCGCCGACGCCCTGTAATACGCGCGCCATCACCAGTTCATTGAGCGTGCCCGCCAGTGAACAGAACAGCGACCCGGCGGTAAACAGCACGATAGCGGTGAAAAAAATATTACGCACGCCGACTCTGTCCGCAAGCCAGCCGCTGGCAGGTAGCATCACCGCCACCGTCAACACATAGGCAACCACCACCATATGCATATGCAACGGGCTCTCCCCCAGGCTTGCCGCCATTGAGGGGAGGGCGGTATTAACAATAGTGGTATCCAGCGACTGCATAAAGAAGCCGAAGGCCACAATCCAGAGCTGCCAGCGCACGCTGGCGGGAAGTTCTGTCATTTACTCAATTACCGATTGTCGGGATTTACGCGAAAAACGCAGGCGCAGACGATCGAAAAACAGATAGACCACCGGGGTGGTGTACAGGGTCAGCAACTGGCTCACCGCCAGACCGCCGACGATAGTAATCCCCAATGGCTGGCGTAACTCAGAGCCATCGCCGCTGGAAATCACCAGCGGCAGCGCGCCAAACAGCGCCGCCAGGGTGGTCATCATGATCGGGCGAAAACGCAGCAGACAGGCCTGAAAAATGGCCTCTTCAGGCGACAGATTACCGTTTCGCTGCGCTTCCAGCGCAAAATCGACCATCATGATGGCGTTTTTCTTGACAATGCCAATTAATAGCATGATCCCAATGAGGGCGATTAGGCTGAACGGGGCATTGAATAGCTCCAGCGCCAGCAGCGCGCCAACGCCCGCTGACGGCAGCGTTGAGAGGATGGTCAGCGGGTGAACGTAGCTCTCATAGAGCATCCCCAGCACGATGTAGACGGTGGCAATGGCGGCGATAATTAAAATCACCTGTGAGTTCATCGTCTCCTGGAACACCTGTGCGGTGCCGGCAAACGAGCCACGCACCGTCGAGGGTACGCCAAGCTGGGTCATGGCGCGGTCAATGGCGTCGCTGGCTTCTGACAGCGATTTCCCCGTCGGCAGGTTAAACGACACCGTCGAGGCGGCAGACAGCCCCTGGTGGTTGACCGAGAGGGGGGCATTGGCCGGTTGCCATTTGGCGAAGTAGGAAAGCGGAATCGCTTTTCCTTCGTTGTTAATGACAAACATTTTATCCAGCGCGCTGACGTCCTGGGTATAAACCGGATCCACTTCCATCACCACTTTGTACTGGTTAAGCGGTTGATAGATAGTCGAGATCTGGCGTTGACCAAAGGCGTTATTCAGCAGGCTGTTGGCGGTTTGTACGCTAATGCCGAGGCGTGACATGGTTTCACGGTCATAGGTCAGTTCCATCTCCGCGCCGTTATCCTGCTGATCTGAGTTAACGTCCGCCAGTTCCGGCAGCGCCGCCAGGGCTTTGCGAATTTGCGGCTCCCATTCGCGCAGGGCGCTCAAATCATCCGACAATAGGGTGTACTGATAGCTGGCATTGGACTGACGCCCGCCGACGCGGATATCCTGTACCGCCATCAGGAACAGGTTGGCACCGGGCTCCTTCGCCAGTTTTTTGCGCAGTCGGTCGATAATTTGCTGGGCAGTTTCATGCCTTTCGTCACGAGACTTCAGGGTAATAAACATCATACCGCTGTTGACGCGCGAGCCGCCGGTAAAGCCGGTGACGTTATCTACCGCCGGATCTTCACGAATGATCTTCATGAAATCCTGTAACTTTCCGCGCATCGCCTGGAAGGAGATACTCTGGTCGGCCTGAATACCGCCCATCAATACCCCGGTGTCCTGCTCCGGGAAGAACGTTTTCGGGATGGCGATATAGAGCCAGACGTTCAGCGCGACGGTCGCAAGGAATACCACGCCAACCATCCGTGAGTGCTTCAGCACCCAATGCAGCGATTTGCCGTAGCCCTGCTGTAGACCTACCAGTAGCCGCCCCAGACCTTTGTTACGGGTTGGCGTGTGGGCGGGCTGACGCTTGAGCATCCAGCCGCACATCATGGGCGTTAAGGTGAGCGACACGGCCAGCGAAATCGCGATAGCGACCGAGAGGGTGACAGCAAATTCACGCAGCAAGCGGCCCGGCAGCCCGTCCATCAGCAGTAGCGGCAGGAATACCGCCACCAGCGAAATGCTCATCGACAGCACCGTAAAACCCACTTCCCGGCTGCCCTGAAGCGCCGCCTGCATCGGTTTCATGCCCGCTTCGATATGGCGGGAGATATTCTCCAGCACCACAATGGCGTCATCGACCACAAAACCGGTGGCGATGGTTAACGCCATCAGCGACAGGTTATTAAGACTAAATCCGCACAGATACATGGCGGCGAAAGTGCCGATAAGCGACACCGGCACCGCTACGGCAGGGATAAGCGTCGCGCGTCCGGAACGCAGGAACAGGAATACAACCAGAATCACCAGCGCCACCGAGATAACCAGCGTCTGTTCAACTTCCTCAAGAGAGGCGCGAATGGTAGGGGAGCGATCCTGGGCAATTTGCAAATCGATTGCCGCCGGAATGGTCTGCTGAAGTTCCGGCAGTTCAGCACGAATACTGTCTACCGTCTGGATGATATTGGCTTCCGGCAGTTTGCGGATCATCAACAGAATGGCGGGTTTGGCGTTTGTCATCCCGGCATTGCGCACATCCTGCACCGAGTCGGTGACGGTGGCGACATCGCTGAGACGCACCGCCGCGCCGTTGTTGTAGTGGATGATGAGCGGCTGATATTCCGCGGCGGTTTTCAGTTCGTCGTTGGTCTGAATCTGCCAGCGATGGGTGTTATCTTCCAGCGCGCCCTGTGGCTTACGCACGTTAGCGTTGCTAATTGCACTGCGCACGTCGTCCAGCGATACGCCCTGATTAAACAGCGCCTGCGGGTTAAGACCGACGCGCACCGCGGGCAGAGAGCTGCCGCCGACGTCGACGTCCCCCACGCCGTCAATTTGCGCGATGCTTTGCGCTAACTGCGTTGAGGCGAAATCATAGAGCTCACCCTGCGAATAGGTATCTGAGGTGAGCGTCAGGATCATGATCGGCGAATCTGACGGGTTAGCTTTGCGATAGGTCGGGCGGCTTGGCATGCCGCTCGGCAGCAGGCTTTGCGCGGCATTGATCGCCGCCTGCACATCACGCGCCGCGCCGTTGATATCGCGGTCAAAATTAAACTGCAAAATGATACGCGTACTGCCGAGCGAACTGCTGGAGGTCATTTCGCTGACCCCGGCAATGCGCCCGAGCGAACGCTCCAGCGGCGTGGCGACCGACGAGGCCATGGTTTCAGGCGACGCGCCAGGCAGCGAGGCGCTGACCATAATGACAGGAAAATCAACCTGCGGCAGCGGGGCGACCGGCAGCAGCCGGAAACCCAGAACGCCGCAAAGAGTGATGGCGATGGCGATTAAAATCGTCGCCACCGGGCGGTAAATGAAGAGGGCGAAAAACTTCATTTACGCCTCCTCCTCATTTCGCGGGAAGCGTTTTTTCAGGCGTAGCGCCAGCCGGTCGAACAGCAGATAGATGACAGGCGTGGTGAACAGCGTCAGTACCTGGCTGACCAGCAGGCCGCCGACCATGCCTATCCCCAATGGGCGACGCAGCTCCGCGCCGACGCCGGTGCTGAGCATGAGCGGCAGCGCGCCAAGCAGGGCGGCAAGCGTTGTCATCAGAATCGGGCGGAAACGTAGCAGACAGGCCTGATAAATCGCTTCCTGCGGCGGCATGCCTTGTTCGCGTTCCGCCGCCAGCGCGAAGTCGATCATCATGATGGCGTTTTTCTTGACGATCCCGATAAGCAGAATGATGCCGATAATGGCGATCACATCCAGCTCGCTGCCGGCTATCATCAACGCCAGTAGCGCACCGACGCCTGCGGTCGGCAGGGTAGAGAGGATGGTGATTGGGTGAATAAAGCTTTCATACAGCACACCCAGCACGATATACATTGCCACCACGGCCGCGACCACCAGCCAGACCGTGCTGCTGAGCGCTGACTGGAAGGCCAGCGAACTGCCCTGAAATTCGGTGCGAATATCCGTCGGGAAACTCAGGTTTTTTTCGGCGTTCAGAATGGCATCAACCGCGTCACCCAGCGAATAGTCACCCGCCACATTGAATGAAATCGTGGTGACGGGGAATTGATCCAGATGGTTGATGGAGAGCGGGGCGAAACGCTGTTCAACTTTGGCGATAGCCGTCAGTGGTACAACGCCGCCGTCGCTGCTGGTTAAACGCACATTATCCAGCGCCGCCAGGCCAGGTGTCGCCTGGGTGTCATGCTCCAGTACCACGCGATACTGGTTCGCCTGGGTGTAGATAGTTGAAATAAGGCGTTGGCCAAAGGCGTTATACAGTGCGTTATCCACGTCCGCCATTGAGATCCCCAAACGGCTGGCGCTATCGCGATCAACGTTCACGTAGGCCACCAGCCCCTGATCCTGCCAGTCGCTGCTGACATCCGAAAGCTGCGGCAGGGTTTGCAGTTGTTCAACCAGTTGCGGCACCCACAGGCTCAGGGCATCCAGCGAGTTTGCCTGCAGCGTGAACTGATACTGGGTGCGGCTCACGGTGGTATCGATGGTGAGATCCTGTGTCGGTTGCAGATAAAGTGAAATACCCGGCACACGATCAACATTTTGTTGCAGACGTTTAATCACCTTCTGTACGCGGTCGTCGCGCTCATCCAGCGGTTTGAGGTTGATCTGCAAACGCGCGCTGTTCAGCGCCGGGTTGGTGCCGTCCACGCCCACGTAAGAGGTCAGGCTCTCAACCGCCGGATCTTTCATGATGATTTCTGAAACCTCCTGCTGGCGTTGCGCCATGCTGGCGAAGGATACCGACTGTGGAGCCTGCAATGTACCCTGAATAATGCCGTTATCCTGGATCGGGAAGAAGCCTTTCGGGATGACCACCCACAGGATGACCGATAGCGCCAGTGTACCCAGCGCCACGCTGAGCGTAAGCCACGGATGTTTCAGCACGCGGGCCAGAATGTGACCATAACCTGCAATCACACGGTCGAAGAAACGCTCGCTGGCACGGGAAAAACGATTCTGTTTACGCAACGATTCATGGCTCAGCATGCGTGCGCACATCATCGGCGTTAGCGTTAATGACACAACGGCGGAAATCAGGATTGCCACCGCCAGCGTCACCGCAAATTCCCGGAACAGACGGCCGACGATATCCCCCATGAACAGCAGCGGGATAAGTACTGCAATCAGCGAGAAGGTCAGGGAGATGATGGTGAAGCCAATTTCACCCGCGCCTTTCAGCGCCGCCGCCATTGGCTTTTCGCCTTTCTCGATATAGCGGGAGATGTTCTCAATCACCACGATGGCATCATCGACCACAAAACCGGTGGCGATGGTTAGCGCCATGAGCGTCAGGTTGTTGATCGAGAAATCGAGGAATACCATCACGGCGAAGGTGCCGATTAACGACAGCGGGACAGCGACGCCGGGAATAATTGTCGCCGGGACGTTACGCAGAAACAGGTAGATGATCATCACCACCAGCGCAATCGCCAGCATCAGTTCAAACTGGGTATCGGTAACTGAGGCGCGGATATTGGTGGTTCGGTCGGACAGCACCTCCACCTTTACTGATTTTGGCAGGCTTTCGGTAAGCTGCGGCAGCATCTGACGAATGCTGTCAGCGGTGGCGATAATATTCGCTCCCGGCTGACGCTGAACGTTCATCACGATCGCCTGTTTTTTGTTAGCCCATGCGCCAAGCCAGGTGTTTTCCGCGCCCTGTTCAATGGTGGCGACATCGCCCAGACGAACCGGGGAGCCGTTCTGGTAAGCAATAATCAGTTGCCGATACTCTTCGGCGGATTGCATTTGATCGTTGGCGGAAAGCGTTACGGCGCGGGTTGGGCCGTCAAGGCTCCCTTTTGCCGAGTTGACGTTGGCGCTGGTGATGGCGGTGCGCACGGTTTCGCTGGTCAGCCCTAATGCGGCAATGGCCTGCGCGTTCAGCTTCACGCGCACGGCAGGGCGCTGTCCGCCCGCGAGTGTCACCAGCCCGACGCCGGAAACCTGAGAAATTTTCTGCGCCACGCGCGTTTCCACCATATCCTCCACCTGCGTCATCGGCATGGCGGAAGAGGTGACGGCGAGCGTCATAATCGGCGGATCGGCCGGGTTCACTTTACTGTAAACCGGCGGATTGGGCAGGTCATCCGGCAGCAGGTTCGTGGCGGCGTTGATGGCGGCCTGCACTTCCTGCTCGGCGACGTCCAGCGGCAGCGTAAGCTGGAACTGAAGGGTAACGACGGATGCTCCGCCGGAGCTCTGGGACGACATCTGTTTTAGGCCGGACATCTGGCCAAACTGACGCTCCAGCGGCGCGGTGACGGCAGAGGTCATGACGTCCGGGCTGGCACCAGGGTAGAGCGTGACCACCTGAATCGTCGGGTAATCCACTTCCGGCAACGCGGAAACGGGCAGGAAGCGGTAGCCGATGATCCCGGCGATCAGTATCGCCACCATCAACAGGGTGGTGGCGACCGGGCGCATGATAAACAGGCGTGAAGGGCCGCCTGTGTTGCTCGGCGGTAAAACTTGCATCAGGAGCGCGCTCCTTTATGGCCTGCGGCAGAGTCTGAGGTACTTTCGGCGGCAGCGCTGTGCGCCTCCACCACTTCCACTTTTGCCCCTTCGGTCAGGCGGTCAATACCGTCCGTCACCACGCGTTCGCCTGCGGAAAGCCCGGCGCTGACCACGACTTTCTGGCTATCCTGAATGCCCGGTACCACGGTATGTTTGCTGACTTTATTCTCGCTATTCAGTACCCAGACGAAATGACCGTCGTTGCCCATTTGCAGGGCTGCTGCTGGAATAACGACCGCATCCTGCTGGGTATCCACTAACATCCGCGCATTGACGAACTGGTTCGGGAAGAGGGCATCGTCCTGGTTGTTAAAACGAGCCTTTAGCTTGATGGTGCCGGTAGTGGCGTCAATCTGGTTATCGAGGCTTAGCAGCACACCGTCGCTCAGTTTCTGTTTGTTGGTGCGATCCCACGCTTCAACGGTCAGCGGTTTACCTGATTTCTGCGCATTGACGACTGTCGCAATGTCATTCTCCGGCAAAGTGAAAACCAGATCGATCGGATGCGTCTGGGTGAGCACAACAATGCCGGTGGTATCGCCGCTGGATATCTGGTTGCCGATATCAACCTGCTTCAGGCCGACACGGCCATCGACTGGTGCGGTGATGCGGCTCCAGTCGAGCTGTAGCTGCGCGCTGGCAACGGCGGCTTCATCGGCCTTGATGGTGCCTTGCGTTTCGCTGACCAGCGACTGCTGGGTGTCCAGTTCCTGACGAGAAACCAGATTGGTTTTCACCAGTTGTTGATAGCGGGCAAGATCGCGACGGGCATTGGCCAGCGTGGCTTTATCCTTCGCCAGTTGCCCCTGCGCCTGAGCGAGGGCGACTTTAAACTGACTCGGGTCGATTTCTGCCAGCAGATCGCCGGCTTTGACCTGCTGTCCTTCCTGAAAGTGCAGCGCCATCAACTGACCATCCACGCGGCTACGTACCGTTACGGTATTAGCCGCGGTAATCGTCCCCAGCCCGCTCAGATAGCGCGGCACCGCTTCGCTGGTGGCCGTTGCCGCCTGAACCGGGGCAAGCGTTGCGCCGAAACGGCCACCGTGACGTCCGCCACTCGCCGGGCGCTCTCCCTGAGCGGCGGCTGCCGGGCCTGCAGATTCTGGTGTGCGATTCATCAGCCAGTAGCCTGTCACTGCTCCGGCCACGATCAGCAATGCCAGCACAACCAGCCAGCGGGATTTGTTACTGCCTTTCATCTTAATCAGTTTCTCGTCCTGAACCATTTCGCGGAATGATACTAGTTTAGTGACCGAATGGTCGGGAAAAATGGAGGAAATATGAAACACCGGGACGAATTGTCCTAATCCGGGACGCTTTGCGAGGCTGCTCGGGAAATTGATAAGCGGGAAGCACAGCAGAATCAGGCTGCGTTAGAGTGCATCCAGAATTGCTGCATTGCAGAAAAGGTGTTCAGCAAGGGGCTGAAAAGGGAAAGCCCCTCCCGAAGAAGGGGCCTCAAAAAGGAAAGGGTTATGATGAGGTTAGTCATCATACTGGTGATTCTCTTAGTGATCAGCTTCCACGCTTACTAAGACACCAGGGGGAGGGGGAAACCTCTCCCTAACCCTCACTCCTTAATTTAGGGTTGCATCAATAGGAAGTCAATAATACGTGGCTGGCTTTGCGGCACGGATAGCAGTTGGCGTATGCCGCCAGAGTGCCGCCACAACGATGCAGAAAAGGTGTTCAGCAGGGGGCTGAAAAGGGAAAGCCCCTCCCGAAGAAGGGGCCTTAAAAAGGAAAGGGTTATGATGAAACTGGTCATCATACTGGTGATTCTCTTAGTGATCAGCTACCCAGCTTACTAAGACACCAGGGGGAGGGGGAAACCTCTCCCTTACCCTCACTCCTTAATTTAGGGTTGCATCAACGGGAAGTCAATAATGCGTGGCTGACTTTGCGGCACGGATAGCAGTTGGCGTATGTCGCCACAACGATGCAGAAAAGGTGTTCTGCAGGGGGCTGAAAAGGGAAAGCCCCTCCCGAAGAAGGGGCCTTAAATAAGGAAAGGGTTATGATGAAACTGGTCATCATACTGGTGATCCTCTTAGTGATTAGCTTACCGGCTTACTAAGACACCAGGGGGAGGGGGAAACCTCTCCCTTACCCTCACTCCTTAATTTAGGATTGCATCCAGAGGAAGTCAATGGCTAGTCAGCCACTTTGCGGTAGGGCGAGGCGTTAACCAAACACCACCTGCGCCCAGCGAGCCAATCCGGCGGTGACCGAACCGAAATCATCGCCGCCGGCAATCGGGATCCCCGGCAGTTGCTCCGCCAGCGCTTTTTTGATCAGCGGAGAACGGGCGCTGCCGCCCGTCAGGTAGATAATATCCGGCTTCTCCGCGCTTTCATTTAACGCCAGATGTACCTGTTCCATAATGCGCGTCAGCGGTTGATCCAGCGCCGTTTTCAGCCCCTGTTGGGTGATGGCAGTGGCGAGTTCATCGCTGATAAACGGTAAGGTCGTTGCGACTTCGGGGCGGTCGGAAAGGGCAATTTTGCTCTCTTCGGCGCTGCGAACAAGGCGATAGCTCAGGCGCTGTTGCCACACTTTATAGAGCAGGGCGACTTTGTCAGCGTCGCGGGCATCGCGCGCTAAGTCGCGAAGCATGCGGCCATTGGCGCTGCTGTAGAAGTCGGTTTGCGCCGGGACATCGTTGATAGCGACCGCATTCCACCAGGGCAGTATCGGCAGTGCGATACCTTTCTCCGTTTCACCGCCCATGCCGAGCAACGGCATCAGGCTTTTGAATGCCAGCGCAATATCGAGGTCGTTCCCGCCGACGCGACAACCACTGTGGCCAAGCAGGCTCTGTTCGCGATCGCGTTTCTGACGCCACTGCGGGCCCATCAGCAAAACGGAGCAGTCAGTGGTACCGCCGCCAATATCGACAACCAGTACGCGCTGTTCTCTATCCAGCGTCGCTTCAAAATCCAGCCCGGCGGCAACCGGCTCATACTGGAATACCACATCGCGGAATCCGGCGCGTTTGGCGGCGCGTTCCAGAATACCCTGCGCCTGCGCGTTGGCATCATCGCCGCCAAGCCCCTGGAAGTTAATCGGTCGCCCAATGACGGCCTGATCAAGGCTTTCCGGTAATTGCGCCTGAGCCTGCTGGCGAATATGCAGCATCATCGCGCACACCAGGTCTTCAAATACCGCAACCTGCTGCGGTTTTAGCCCGCTTGCGCCAAGGAATGATTTTGGCGATTTAACGAAGTAGACCTCTTCCGGGTCGTCGATGTACTGGCGCAGCGAAGCCAGGCCGAACTGAACGCTGTTGCTCAGAACGTCAATATCTTCATCGCGGTTGTAGTTGAGCGCACGACGCAGCAGCGCCTGGGTTTCGTTGCCGGTCGCAGGGATCTGATGATGGCGATGGAGCCATTCGCTGACCGCTTCGCGGGTGGGGGCACAGAGCATCGATGGCAGCAGTGTACTGCCATTTTCCATGGTTAGCAGACGAGGTTTACCCTCCTCTATTACCGCAACTGAACAGTTTGCCGTGCCGTAGTCAAAACCAATAAACACCTGTAGATCCCCATGCCGGTGAAGAAGGGGGGCGACTTTACTTGCATTTTTTCCTGACGACAAGTCGGAATATGAAAGCAAGGAATAAAAGCGCTTTTCTCGCTATGCTGTATGCGCAAACCGGGGAGAAAATATGTTCGAATTATCATGGCAGGCGCCATACGACTGGCGGTGGATGTTTGGTTTTTTGCAGGCGCGTGCGGTGACTGGCATCGAGCGTTTCGAGGCTGGCAGCTACACGCGAAGCTTTGAATACAGCGGCCATCGCGGCGTCATCACCATGACACCGGATACATCGCGACAGGTGTTGCGCGTCACCCTGTCTGACGATTTGCGGGTGGTGGCTGAGCCTTGTCTGACACGGGTTTCACGTTTGCTGGATCTCGACTGTGCGCCGCAGGCCATTCTCGACACGCTGGGCCCGCTGGCGGCGGCGCGTCCGGGATTACGTCTGCCGGGATCGATGGACGCCTTTGAGCAGGGCGTCAGAGCCATTCTGGGGCAACTGGTCAGCGTATCCATGGCCGCAAAGCTGACAGGAAAGGTGGTCGCGGCGTTTGGCGAACCGTTACCCGACTCTCCCGGTTTTTTTCTTTTTCCGCGTCCTGAACAACTGGCAGCCGCCGACCCCCTAAAGCTTAAAGCGCTAGGTATGCCGCTTAAACGGGCTGAGTCGTTGATTTTTCTGGCTAATGCGGCGTTATCGGATGCGTTGCCGACCCGCGCGCCTGCGGATATTGCGCTGGGAATGAAGACGCTTCAGAGCTTCCCCGGCATCGGGCGCTGGACGGCGAACTATTTTGCCCTGCGCGGCTGGCAGGCTACCGATGTTTTTTTGCCGGATGACTATTTGATTAAGCAGCGATTCCCCGGCATGACGCCTGCGCAGATCCGTCGCTATGCTGAACGCTGGCAGCCCTGGCGCTCCTACGCTCTGTTGCACATCTGGTATACGGACGGCTGGGCACCGTAATCTACTCTTTTTGCGAGAAACGCGTCTGCAGCCGCGGTGTGGCATCAAGGCCATCGCTATATACCGACACGCGTCCACGGCCGGTATGCTTTGAGGCATAGCACGCCATATCAGCCTGGGCGAGCAGTTCGGTAAGGTCGGCATTTTCTTTATGAATGAACGTGATCCCTGCGCTGACCCCGACGTGATGTGTGGAGTCTTTCCAGGTGAAGTGGTAAGCGCCGACGCTTTTGACAATGCGCTGGGCAATGTCGATTGCATCCTGTTTACAGCAATTCGGCAGGAGTAAACCGAACTCATCGCCGCCCAGGCGAGCGAGGATATCGCCCTTTCGCAGCAGGCTTAGCATGAGGACGGAAATCTCCCTGAGTAACGCATCGCCCGCAGCATGGCCCGCGTTATCATTGACGGCCTTAAAGCGGTCAAGATCGATAAAGACCAGCGAGTGGCGAGTTTGCGCATTATCAATACTGAGCAGATAGCGTTTGAGATGACTTTCAAAACTGGCCCGGTTTGGCAGATGGGTGAGTACATCATGAGAAGCGCTGTAGCTTAACTGACGCAGCATTTTGCGTGATTGCGTGACGTCCTGTATGACCAGTACCGAGCCGATGTTTTGCCCGTTGAGCGTACTTAGCGGAGTAATACTGTACTGGATATCGAAACTACCGCCATAGCGGCTGTGCAGAATCAAATCTTCGTCAATCGAGCTATGGGCCAGATCGCTGCTGCTGAGCGGCCCACTCATCAGGCCGGTTTCGCTGGTACTAAGATGTAACACGCTCATCAGGGGTTTATTCAGCGCTTCATGCTGCGTCCAGCCGCTCATATTTTCCGCGACCGGATTCATAAAGGTGATGTTCATGTCGACATCAATACACACCACCGCTTCTCCGATGGCATCGAGGGTGATGTGCAGACGCTCTTTCTCCTGAAAAAGCGCTTCGTTTAACTCTTTAACTTCGGTCATATCGATGTTGATGCCGAGAAGACGCTCAACTTCGCCGTGCTTATTGACTACGCGATTTGCCAGTGAGCGGATGTGGCGAATTTTCCCTTTAAGCTGAACGCGAAATTCCAGAATGAGCGGCGTGCTGGCGTTTAAAGAGCTCAGCACCTTACGGGTTGCGTCTTTGCGATCTTCTTCCAGTAAACACGACTCCCAGACCTGCCAGGTGGGGTCGATATCGGCAGGGACGTTATAGAGTTCAAACATTCGTTTGTCCCAACTGATTTTATTTGTCCGGAGATCCCACTCCCAGATCCCCACGCCACCCGCTTCGTTGGCCAGAGTAATGCGCTCCATCAGCCGCTGATTAATCTGCTCGGTTTTTTTCAGTTCATTGATGTCTTCTATCTGCGCAATAAAGTAGAGCGGCGAACTGTCCGGATTACGCACCAGCGAAACGGCCAGCAGCGCCCAGACGACCTCCCCCTGGCGGGTGTAGTAACGCTTCTCCATTGAGTAGGCATTAATTTCGCCATTTATCAGGCTACTGCGTTGTCTGAGATCGGCATCCAGATCTTCCGGTAGCGTTAGTTGCTGAAAGGTCATCGCACACAGCTCATCCGCGTTGTAACCCAGAAACTGACACAGGGATTTGTTCACCTGCAGCCACTGACCTTCGGTACTTACCAGCGCCATACCAATGGCGGAATATTCCATCGCGTTACGAAAACGCTCTTCACTTTCAATAATGTGTTTGCTTCCGGCGCGAAACGCATACATCACCATTGTCATTATGTTCGCCGGGAGCAGAATCAGGACAAACGGCAGCCAGGACGCATTGGCAGCGGTGGCGATCGTCGATGCGTGGTGCGCAGGCGCGTTGTTCGCCATGATGAGGGCCACCAGCATCACGGTGCAGAGGAAGATCAGAAACGCCTCCATACGGGGTAAACGTATGGCACTCCACATCAGCAGAACGATGATGCAGGTATAAGGCCAGGGCATATACAGCATGGCGAGAGCGCTAAGCCCCAGTGTAACGCCCAGGGTCAGCAGCGTTTCCAGCAGTAAGCGGGAGTTACTGAGGCGCAGCAGCACGCGCGGTTTGATAATCAGCCCCAGTGGCACCAGCGCCAGTGCGCCGATAGCCTCGGACAGCGACCAGATGATAAAAGATTGCAGCGGATTGGTGCCCGGAACCCACAAATAAACCATCAACCCACCGATGAGCGGGGGGATGAGCGCGCTACCGATGGCAAGGCGTATCCAGTCGCGTAAATTCTGCAAAGGGTTGTCGGCAGGGAGAAGTTGTCTTAGCAACCCGGCGCCGACGACCGCTTCTACAATGTTAATGAAGGTATAGACCGGGTTCAGCTCATGCAACGGGAACAGCACCAGTGAGGCGGCAATGTTGCCACAGCAGCAAACCATCGCCACGAAAGGCCACATTTTGAAGGGGTGGCGATAAAGCGCCACCATTATGACTGATGTGGGGAACCATAATGGCGCCAGCAGCGTACCTGTTTGCGTGAGTTCAAGAGAAAAGAGGGTGAAAATGAATGTCGCGACCCCCAGGCTGGCCAGGCGCAGCACGGGATAAAAGGGGAGAGCGGATACAAACCGGGATGCAGTATTCATTACTATTTTCACGCAAAGTGACGCAAGGTTATTTGAGATTTATCTCATGGGAGATAAGTCCATGCTAGTACACCGGGTTAATAATTCCATGGCGGTAGCTTAAATTGATAGTAATGTCTTATACGTTGCGTCGGTTTTAACCTCGTCGTGGTTATGGCAGACGACTTTTCACTTCCAACCCACGCAATAGCATGCATTCGACTGGTATCACGGGCGCGAAATCCCTATAATTGCCGCGTTTGACGCTCTGGCGTCGTCCTTCCTTCTCATCCAGGTTAATCGGGTCGCAAAAATTTATGACTGATAAGTCCCATCAGTGCGTCATTATAGGCATCGCCGGCGCATCGGCTTCAGGTAAAAGTCTCATCGCAAGCACACTGTATCGCGAATTGCGTGAACAGGTTGGTGATGAACACATCGGTGTCATTCCTGAAGACAGCTATTACAAAGACCAGGGACATTTGTCGATGGAAGAGCGTGTTAAGACGAACTATGACCATCCGAACGCGATGGATCACAGTCTTTTATTGCAGCATCTGCAAATGCTTAAACGCGGCGAGCCCATCGAACTTCCGGTTTACAGCTATGTAGAGCACACCCGCACGTCAGAGACAGTCCACGTCGAGCCGAAAAAAGTCATTATTCTTGAAGGTATTTTGCTGTTGACGGAAGCGCGTTTGCGCGAAGAGATGAGTTTTTCGATTTTCGTCGACACTCCGCTGGATATCTGCCTGATGCGTCGTATCAAGCGTGATGTTAACGAGCGTGGCCGTTCGATGGATTCGGTAATGGCGCAGTATCAGAAAACGGTACGTCCGATGTTCCTGCAGTTTATCGACCCTTCTAAACAGTATGCCGACATCATTGTGCCGCGAGGCGGAAAAAACCGTATTGCGATTGATATCCTGAAAGCGAAAATTAGTCAGTTTTTTGAATAACTCACGCGAATTGTGTAACGTGCAGTAATCGCCCCAGAGCATCTGTCTATGGGGGCAGGTTTGTAGCATAAGGAGAATGGCATGCGTCTGTGTGACCGAGATATTGAAGCCTGGCTGGATGACGGCCGACTGGCGATAAACCCACGCCCTCCCGTTGAGCGTATCAATGGCGCGACGGTTGATGTACGCCTTGGCAATAAATTTCGTACCTTCAGCGGTCATACTGCCGCCTATATTGATTTAAGCGGCCCGAAAGCAGAAGTGAGCGCAGCGCTCGATCGGGTAATGAGCGAAGAAATCGTGCTTAATGAAGGCGATGCCTTTTATCTGCATCCGGGTGAACTGGCGCTGGCGGTGACGCTGGAGTCCGTTACGCTGCCATCGGATCTGGTCGGTTGGCTTGATGGGCGCTCTTCACTGGCGCGTCTGGGCCTGATGGTTCACGTGACCGCGCACCGTATCGACCCGGGCTGGTCTGGCTGCATCGTGCTTGAATTTTATAACTCAGGAAAGCTGCCGTTGGCGCTGCGTCCGGGGATGCTAATTGGCGCACTGAGCTTCGAGCCGCTTTCCGGCCCGGCGGCGCGTCCCTACAACCGTCGTGAAGATGCGAAATACCGTGACCAGCAGGGCGCGGTTGCCAGTCGTATCGATAAAGACTGAGTTGTCGCTGGTCTGGTGAGGATACCATGAGACGTATACTAACGACGCTGATGATTCTGCTGGTGGTGCTTATCGCCGGCCTCTCTGCGTTGGTTTTATTAGTCAACCCCAACGACTTCCGCAGTTATATGGTGCGGCAGGTCGAGGCGCGTAGCGGTTATCAGCTTCAGCTTGATGGCCCGCTGCGCTGGCATGTCTGGCCGCAGTTGAGCATTTTGTCCGGCAGAATGCGATTGACTGCCCCGGGTGCCACAGAGCCGCTGGTACGCGCTGACAACATGCGTCTGGACGTGGCGCTTCTGCCGCTGCTCTCACATCAGTTGCAGGTTCGCCAGGTGATGCTGAAAGGGGCGGTGATCCAACTGACGCCTCAGAGCGAAGCCGTGCGAAACGATAGCGCGCCTGTCGCGCCGAAAGAGAATACCTTGCCGCTGGTGCCGGAAGACCGTGGCTGGTCGTTTGATATCGCACAACTGAAGGTGGCGGATAGCGTACTGGTTTTCCAGCACGCTGATGATGAACAGGTTACCGTGCGCGATATTCGCCTTGATATGGAACAGGACGATCACCATCTGGCGACCGTCGATTTTTCCGGGCGCGTGAATCGCGACCAGCGTGATTTAGCCTTACGTTTTTCCGCGCAGGTGCAAGCCGGGGATTACCCGCACCGCCTGGATGCGCAACTTTCACAAATTAACTGGCAGCTTCAGGGCGCCGATCTTCCTTCGCAGGGGATAAGCGGGACGGGCAGCGTGAATGCGCGCTGGCAGGAAGAACAGAAAACCCTGAGCTTCAGCGATATCAACTTTACCGCTAACGACAGCTCTCTGCGCGGCTCCGGCAGCGTGGTGCTGAGCGATCACCCTATATGGGCGCTTGATTTAAGCTCCGATAAGCTCAATCTCGACAATCTGTTAACCCGCAGTGCGGCAATGACCGATGCGAACGGTGCCCAGCAAGCGCAGAGCGCCCCGAAGCAGACGCGTCCGGTAATTGCCAATAGCGATAGCCTTCCGCAGTACAGCGGCCTGAAGAGTTTTGACGGTTCTCTGTCCATGGCGGCAAAGCAGGTCATCTGGCGCGGATTGAATTTTACCGATGTGCTGCACAAGGCTCGTAATGAACGCGGTTTGCTCGACATTACGCAACTGGAAGGTACGCTGGATGGCGGCAAAATCGCCTTGCCAGGCCAGCTTGATGCGCGGGAATCTGTCCCTCGGGCAGCGTTCCATCCGCAGCTTGAAAACGTGCAGATTGGCAGCCTGCTGAAAGCCTTTAACTATCCTATTGAGCTGACCGGGCGCTTAACGCTCGGAGGCGAGTTCTCCGGTTCAGCGATTGATGCGGAAAGTTTCCGCCGCAACTGGGAAGGGCAGGCTTCTCTCTCTCTGAAAGACGTCCGCGCTGAAGGGTTGAACTTCCAGCAACTGGTTCAACAGGCAGTTGAGCGCAGCGCCGATGTCAAAGCCAAAGAGAGCTACGACAGCGCAACGCGACTGGATAATCTGACCACGGCGTTTAATCTCGACCATGGCAAACTGATGCTTACTGACCTGCAGGGTGAATCGCCACTGCTGGCCGTTGACGGTAAAGGTTCGCTGGATCTGGTCGCGGAAGAGGGCGATATGCAGTTTAACGTCCGCGTGGTGGATGGCTGGCAGGGGCAGAGCTCGCTGGTTGAGATCCTCAAACAAACCGCCATTCCGCTGCGCGTATATGGCAAATGGCAGGCGCTCAACTACAGCCTTCAGGTGGATCAGGCGCTACGCAAACATCTGCAAAGCGAAGCGCGCCGTCGTCTCAATGAGTGGGCGGATAAGAATAAAGACAGGCAGTCCGGGAAGGATGTGAAGCAGTTTTTAGAGAGTCATTAAAACATGTCCCCCCTCACCCCGGCCCTCTCCCCGAAGGGGCGAGGGTGAAAACCAGCGCAGTTCTTTAATCGCTGCGCGAGCGGTTCCCTCTCCCCTTTGGGGAGAGGGTTAGGGTGAGGGGTTCGGACTACCACCGTTCCAGCCTTTGCCTCAGCCGTTCATTTTCCCGCGCCAGTCGCGCATTTTCATCCAACAGCCAACAGCGTTAACGCTACGGCGATCCCCGGCCCTCTCCCCGAAGGGGCGAGGGTGAAAACCAGCGCAGTTCTTTAATCACTGCGCGAGCGGTTCCCTCTCCCCTTTGGGGAGAGGGTTAGGGTGAGGGGTTCGGACTACTACCGTTCCAGCCTTTGCCTCAGCCGTTCATTTTCCCGCGCCAGTCGCGCATTTTCATCCAACAGCGTTAACGCTACGGCGATCCCCGGCCCTCTCCCCGAAGGGGCGAGGGTGAAAACCAGCGCAGTTCTTTAATCGCTGCGCGAGCGGTTCCCTCTCCCCTTTGGGGAGAGGGTTAGGGTGAGGGGTTCGGACTACCACCGCTCCAGCCTTTGCCTCAGCCGTTCATTTTCCCGCGCCAGTCGCGCATTTTCATCCAACAGCGTTAACGCCACGGCGATCCCCGGCCAGTCCAGTTCCAGCTCATGACGCAAACGCATGGCGCGATGCACCACCACCGCCGCATGGTCATCAAACAGCCACTCCTGCGCCTGGGAGAGGTGCGGTTCAATCATTCCCAGCCCCACAATTTCATCCAGCTCATCAGACGACACGCCTGTGCGCAGACAAAACTCGGTTACGGTCAATGTTACGGTAACGGTAGTCATTATGCTTTCCCCCAGTTTTTACGCGGGTTGAAGCTGGCCTGACTCTCGGCCAGTTGCTGCCACAGCGCACTGATTTTCTCATCCGCTTTTGGCGGCATCACGATTTTAATCACCGCAAACAGGTCGCCGGTGACGGTTTTGCTGACCAGCCCTTTACCCTTAATACGCAGGCGCTGCCCAGCCTGACAACCCGGCGGAATAGTCAGCAGAATATTCTCTTTAAGCGTCGGTACTTCGACTTTGGTGCCCAGCGCGGCTTCCCATGGAGCTAACGGAAGGACTATCTCCAGATTGTGGCCCACGATATCAAACAGCGGGTGCGGCGCGATGTGAATAATCATCCACAGATCGCCATTTGGCCCACCGTTTTCGCCAGGCGCCCCCTGGCCTTTCAGGCGAATACGTTGCCCATCGCTGACGCCTGCGGGGATCTTCACGTTCAGCGTTTTTGGGATCTCCTGTTCAACCATACCGAAGACGTTATACACAGGGACTTTATAGCTGATGGTGCGCGGCTGCTCAGCCAGCGTCTCCTCAAGGAACACCGCTACTTCAATTTCCAGATCCTGACCCCGCGATGCGCGCTGGCGTCGGGCATGATGGGCCTGCTGGCCAAACATCGATGAGAAGATATCATCGAAATCCTGCTGACTATGGTTCTGTGCATGGCCCTTTTGCTGACGGCCAAATTGCGGATCGTTACGATGCGCCCAAAGTTCATCGTACTCGGCGCGTTTCTCGTCGTCCTTCAACACTTCCCAGGCTTCGGCGAGGTCTTTAAAGCGGGCTTCAGCATCGTTTTCTTTACTGACATCGGGGTGGTATTTACGCGCCAGGCGGCGGTAGGCGGTCTTGATAGTCTTCAGATCGTCCGTTGGTTTAACCCCCAGAATCGTGTAGTAATCCTTTAATTCCATAATGTTGTCTCATCAATAAACGCGGTGATCGCAAACACTGAAAAAAGTGTCATTGATAAGCGTAGGGCAAATGCGCCGGGAAGGAGGGAAGAAATGTGCGGGAAAATTGATAGAAAACAAGATTAGGGGCTGACAGGAATCAGCCCCCGATAATTACACTTCGTAATCGAGTTCATCCTGCTCCTGAACGGGCGGGATGATTTGTACTTTTTGTACGCGGTGACTTTCAACCTGTAACGTTTTCAGCGTCCACGGGCCAATCTGCACCTCTTCGCCGGCTTTCGGTACGCGCTGCAAATGTTCCATCAGCAGCCCGGCAATGGTGTGATACTCGCGCTTGTCATCCAGCGGCAGTGGAATGTACTGCACCAGATCTTCCAGCGGCATATGGCCGTTAGCGGTCCAGGAACCGTCCGGATTACGCTGAATATCGTGACGGGCATCAATCCCTTCCACTTCATTAGGCAGATTACCGGCGATGGTTTCCATCACGTCACTGAGGGTGACAATCCCTTCGACAGAGCCAAATTCATCCACCACAAAGGCAAAGTGGGTACGTGCGTTGCGGAACTGTTCCAGCGCCGAAAGCAGCGGCAGCGTTTCCGGGAACACCAGCGGCTGGCGGATTAAGGCGCGAATATCCAGCGTTTCGCCGCGCAGAGACTGTTGCAGCAGGTCGATAACGTGCACCACCCCCAACAACTCTTCTTCATCATCGCCGCCGGTAATGACCAGCCGCGTGTGCTGATTTTTCTCCAGCAATGCGCGTATTTCGCTTTCCGGGGCGCTCAGATCGATGTGCTCAATATCATGCCGCGAGGTCATAATACTGCTGACGCTACGCTGATTCAGATTGAGCACCCGCTCAATCATCAACCGCTCCTGCGGCTCAAAGATTTGATCGTCATTGTGATCGGCAATCATGGAGGCGCTGTTAGCGTCGAGCTCTGCATCCTCTTTCTGCCCGCTCAGCAAGCGCATGACGGTTTCAGTCGTGCGCTGGCGCAGCGTCAGATTGGCCGACAGAAAACGACGGCGGTTAAAGATAGCCAACTGGTTGAGTGATTCGATCATCACAGAGAAGCCAATTGCGGCGTACAGATAGCCTTTTGGAATGGCGAAACCAAAACCTTCTGCCACCAGGCTGAAACCAATCATCAGCAGGAAGCTGAGGCAGAGGATCACAATCGTTGGATGGCTGTTCACAAAACGGGTGAGGGCTTTACTGGCCAGCAGCATCAAGCTGATAGCGATAATCACGGCCGCCATCATCACCGCCAGATGATCCACCATCCCTACCGCTGTGATTACCGAGTCCAGCGAGAAGACTGCGTCCAGTACCACAATCTGCGCAACCACGCCCCAGAAACGCGCGCCGCGGCGCTGAGTGGGGTTATCGCTGTCTTTGCCTTCCAGCCGTTCGTTAAGTTCGACGGTTGCCTTAAAGAGAAGGAAGAGACCCCCGAAGAGCATAATGAGGTCACGGGCGCTAAAGCTTAAATCGCGGAAGACAAAAAGTGGCTTAGTGAGCGTGACCAGCCAGGAGATTGAGGCCAGCAACACCAGACGCATCAACATTGCCAGAATCAGGCCAGTGACGCGAGCACGGTCACGCTGCGCGGGAGGCAGCTTTTCGGCCAGAATAGCGATAAACACCAGGTTATCAATCCCGAGAACGAGCTCGATGACGACAAGTGTGATAAGACCCGCCCAGATTGAGGGATCGGCAATCCATTCCATACGTAGTTTAATACCTTAAGTCATATGACATTTGTCACACTTCGATCATGGATAAAGCTGGGGCAAATTGCAATGTTTCACTGAGATTTGTCCGACCAAAACAGAATTATCAACAACAAGAAACCCCTATTGTTTCTCGCGTTTATTATAAGAGGAGCCAATAGCCGATGGGAGAATTAATTCTCGGGCGACAGATAATGTCATTCTGTCAATATAAATAAAATCCTAAAATATCGTTTTTGTGGCGCTTAATATTATTCTTAAAAACTATTTTTAAGCCGTCGTTACCTTGCCTGCTGTTTGCATTGCTGTAACAATTCTTCCGGCATTGAATGATAAATAGCAAATATACCCATTGGCACGAAATTTAACGTCAGATGAGTATTGCGCCAGGAATATTCTTTATTCATTGCAATAAACGAAAGCCTCTTTCTAACATTCTGAATTTTAGGTGAATTGGTAGCTAAAGACCAAGGGCGGTAGCGTGCCTGAAGCGTGATAATCAGCCTGGATTATTCTGTCAATAGCCTGCGGATGAATACGATCTTTTTTAGGATATATGCCAGTTATATTCACGAATGATTAAATGCATTCTGAATGTTCAGGTAATGGAGATGTTCGGATTTATTTAATTCGCACAGGACAATTTCTCTGCCAAAGTGATAAATAATCAATGATGAAATCCAAACTAAAATTGATGCCATTATTGGTGTCTGTAACCTTTATGAGTGGTTGCACCGTCCTTCCCGGCAGCAATATGTCTACCTATGGAAAAGATGTCATTAAGCAGCAAGATGCTGACTTTGATATCGACCGGATGGTGAATGTTTATCCGCTGACCCCGCGACTGATTGAACAATTGCGTCCGCGACCGAATGTCGCGCAACCGAACACATCGCTGGATCAGGAGTTAAGCAATTACCAGTATCGCGTGGGGCCAGGCGACGTGCTGAACGTCACCGTCTGGGATCACCCGGAACTCACCACTCCGGCAGGCCAGTACCGTAGCTCCAGCGACACGGGGAACTGGGTGCAGCCTGACGGTACTATATTCTACCCCTACGTTGGTAAAGTGGATGTGAAGGGCAAAACCCTCTCGGAAATTCGCCAGATTGTCAGCCAGCGCCTGGCAGCCTACATCACTGACCCACAGGTGGATGTCAACGTCGCGGCTTTCCGCTCGCAGAAAGTTTACGTCTCAGGGCAGGTGAATAAATCCGGGCAACAGGCTATCACCAACGTGCCGCTGACGATTCTGGATGCTATCAACGCCGCAGGCGGCCTGACCGATATGGCCGACTGGCGCAACGTTGTGCTGACCCACAATGGTCGTGAAGAACGAATCTCCATTCAGGCGCTGATGCAAAACGGCGACCTCAAACAGAACCGACTGCTTTATCCGGGCGATATCCTCTTTGTACCGCGTAACGACGACCTGAAAGTGTTCGTCATGGGCGAAGTGAAGAAACAGAGCACCCTCAAAATGGACTTCAGCGGCATGACGCTCACCGAAGCGCTCGGCCAGGCGGAAGGGCTGGATCTCACGTCGTCGGATGCCAGCGGTATCTTCGTCATTCGACCGACCAAAGAGGGCAACAACGGCAAGATGGCCAATATTTATCAGCTTGATATGTCTGATGCGACCTCGCTGGTTATGGCGACCAACTTTGTGCTGCAACCTTATGACGTTGTCTACGTGACGACCGCGCCGGTGACTCGCTGGAACCGCCTGATCAACCAACTGTTGCCGACCATCAGTGGCGTTCGCTACATGACGGACACGGCAAAAGATGTTCATACGTGGTAAGCCGACATGTTTAACAAAATTCTTGTGGTATGCGTGGGGAACATTTGCCGTTCCCCTACGGGTGAGCGTCTGCTGAAAAGTCATCTGCCAACGCTGACCATCGCGTCCGCCGGGTTGGGCGCGCTGGTCGGGAAGGGGGCGGATGCCAGCGCGATAAGCGTGGCGGCAGATCATCAGATTTCCCTCGACGGGCACTGCGCCCGGCAAATCTCCGGTGCGATGTGCCGGGAATATGACCTGATTCTGGCAATGGAGCGCCGTCACATTTCGAAACTGCATGATATCGCGCCGGAAATGCGCGGCAAGGTGATGTTGTTTGGGCACTGGGATAATGAACGCGACATCCCTGACCCTTATCGCAAAAGCCGCGAAGCCTTTGAAGCGGTGTATCAGTTACTCGACCGGTCTGCTCAACAGTGGGCGCAGGCACTGAAAGCTCAGCAGGGATAACAATGACAGAAAAAGTAAAACAGATAGCCCCGCAGGCCACGGGCGGTGATGAAATTGATATCGGCCGCCTGGTTGGCACGGTTATTGAAGCGAAATGGTGGGTGCTCGGCATCACTGCGCTGTTTGCGCTGGTGGGAATTGTCTACACCCTGTTTGCCACGCCAATTTACAGCGCCGATGCGTTGGTGCGCATTGAACAGAATCAGGGGAGTGCGCTGGTGCAGGACATCAGCAGCGCCCTGAGTAATAAGCCCCCGGCTTCCGATGCGGAGATCAGAATGATCACCTCGCGTCTGGTGCTGGGTAAAACCGTGGACGATCTTGACCTCGACATCGCGGTGGAGAAGAACAACATTCCGCTGATAGGTGCCGGGTGGGATCGCCTGATGGGGCGCAAAAACGAAACGGTAAAGGTAACGACTTTTAACCGTCCGTCATCCATGGGAGAAAGCACCTTTACGCTGGAAGTTCTCAGCCCGACACGCTACCAGTTCAGCAATGACGATGGTTTCAGTGCGCAGGGTGAAGTGGGTAAACCGCTGGAGAAAAACGGCGTGTCCCTGCTGGTGACATCTATTGCCGCGCATGAAGGCGCCTCTTTTACCGTCACCCGTTACTCGACGCTGGGTATGATTAATTCCCTGCAAAACAGCCTCAGCGTCACTGAGGATGGGAAAGATTCCGGCGTGTTGACCCTGAGCATTACCGGGGAAGACAAAGAGCAGATCCGCAAAATACTCGACAGTATTGCGCGGAACTACCTTGAACAGAACGTGGCGCGTAAATCGGAAGAAGCGGCGAAAAGCCTGGCCTTCCTCGATAAACAACTGCCGGTAGTTCGCCACAATCTTGACGTTGCCGAAAATAATCTCAACGCCTATCGCCAGCAGAAAGACTCTGTCGACCTGCCGCTGGAAGCGAAATCGGTGCTCGATTCGATGGTGAACATCGACGCCCAGCTTAATGAACTGACCTTCAAAGAAGCGGAAATCTCTAAACTCTACACCCGCATTCACCCGGCCTACCGCACGCTGCTTGAAAAACGCCGGGCGCTGGAAGAGGAGAAGGGACGTCTGTCAAAACGCGTGACGGCGATGCCGAAAACGCAGCAGGAGATCCTGCGATTAACGCGCGATGTGGAATCGGGTCAACAGGTCTATATGCAACTGCTGAATAAACAGCAGGAGCTGAAGATAACCGAAGCCAGTACCGTGGGCGATGTGCGCATCGTCGACCCGGCGATTGCCCAACCGGGCGTGGTGAAGCCGAAGAAAGCGCTGATTATTCTCGGCAGCCTGATCCTTGGCCTGATGCTTTCTATCGTTGGCGTGCTGCTGCGCTCGCTATTCAACCGCGGTATCGAAAGCCCGCAGGTGCTGGAAGAGCATGGGATCAACGTCTATGCCAGCATTCCGCTCTCTGAGTGGCAAAAAGCGCGCGACAGCGTCAAAACCGTTAAAGGCGTTAAGCGCTATAAGCAGAGCCAGTTGCTGGCGGTGGGCAACCCGACCGATCTCGCGATTGAAGCGGTGCGCAGTCTGCGTACCAGCCTGCACTTCGCCATGATGCAGGCCGGTAATAAAGTGCTGATGATGACCGGTGTCAGCCCATCGATCGGTAAAACCTTCGTCTGCGCCAACCTGGCGGCGGTGATCAGCCAGACCGGGAAGCGGGTGCTGATGATCGACTGCGATATGCGTAAGGGGTACTCCCACGAGCTGCTGGGCACCAGCAATGATAACGGGCTGTCGGAAGTGCTGGTGGGTAAAGCGGATATCGCCTCCTGTGCGAAGCCCACGTCTATCAACAACTTTGACCTGGTGCCGCGCGGTCAGGTGCCGCCGAATCCTTCCGAGCTACTGATGAGCGAACGATTCAGCGAACTGATGGCCTGGGCCAGCGCCAACTATGACCTGATCCTGATTGATACCCCGCCGATTCTGGCCGTTACGGATGCGGCAATTGTCGGCCGCCATGCGGGAACCACGCTGATGGTCGCACGCTACGCGGTGAATACCCTTAAAGAAGTGGAAACCAGCCTCGGCCGCTTTGAGCAAAACGGTATCGAAGTGAAAGGGGTGATCCTGAACTCTATCTTCCGTCGCGCGACGGGCTATCAGGATTATGGCTACTACGAATACGAATATAAATCTGATTCTAAATAAGGTGTGTTTGCCCTCACCCTAACCCTCTCCCTCAGGGAGAGGGCTGAGGGAAGGGGAGAAAAATGCCAGGACTTTACTTCTTCGGGAGATCCTCATGACTACAGAAAATCCATTGATCTCTATTTATATGCCGACCTGGAATCGGCAACAGTTGGCCATCCGCGCCATTAAATCGGTGCTGCGCCAGGATTACCCGAACTGGGAGATGATCATCGTTGATGACTGCTCCGAATCTTACGAACAGCTTGCGCAATTTATCGCCGAACTGAATGACCCGCGTGTGTGTTACATCCATAACGACGTCAATTCCGGGGCATGCGCGGTGCGTAACCAGGCCATCAGGCAGTCAAAAGGCCAGTTCATCACTGGTATCGATGACGATGACGAGTGGACACCTAACCGTTTATCGGTGTTTCTTGAACAGAAGCACCAACTGGTGACTCACGCGTTTCTTTACGCCAATGACTATCTGTGTCAGGGCGAAGTGTACTCGCAGCCAGCGAGCCTGCCGCTTTACCCGAAGTCGCCGTTTTCCCGCAAGTTGTTCTATAAGCGCAACATTGTCGGCAACCAGGTATTTACCTCGGCGTGGCGGTTTAAAGAGTGCCTGTTTGATACGCAACTGAAGGCGGCTCAGGACTATGACATCTTCCTGCGCATGGTGGTGGCCTGGGGCGAACCGTGGAAAATCGAAGAAGCTACGCAGATCCTGCACATCAACCACGGCGAGATGCAAATCACCAATTCGCCGAAAAAGTTTTCCGGCTACTTCCATTTTTACCGTAAACACAAAGACAAATTTGACCGGGCGAGCAAGAAATACCAACTCTTCACCCTGTATCAGATCCGCAATAAACGCATGAACTGGCGGACGCTGTGGACGCTGTTTTCCATCCGCAACGGCAAACGCCTGGCTGATGGGCTGCGAGGGAAATAACCATGCTGGAAGATTTACGCGCCAATAGCTGGAGCCTGCGTCCGTGCTGCATGGTGATGGCCTACCGCATCGCGCATTTTTGTTCCGTCTGGCGCAAAAAAAATGTGCTGAATAATCTGTGGGCCGCGCCGCTGCTGCTGCTCTATCGCTTTGTTACCGAATGCCTGTTTGGTTACGAAATTCAGGCCGCCGCCACCATTGGGCGTCGCTTCACCATCCACCACGGCTATGCGGTGGTCATCAACAAAAATGTGGTGGCGGGGGATGATTTTACTATTCGCCATGGTGTGACCATCGGCAATCGCGGGCCCGGCAGCCTGGCGTGTCCGGTCATTGGCAACGGGGTGGAACTCGGCGCCAACGTGGTGATTATCGGCGATATCACTATCGGTAATCAGGTCACTATCGGCGCAGGCAGCATTGTGCTGGATAACATTCCTGACCATGCGCTGGTCGTGGGTGAGAAAGCGCGGGTGAAGGTACTGAAATGAATATTATGCAATTTAACGTGCGTCTCGCAGAAGGCGGGGCGGCAGGCGTGGCGCTTGATTTACATCAGCGAGCGCTACAGCAGGGGCTGAAGTCGCAGTTTGTCTATGGCTACGGTAAAGGCGGCAAAAAGAGCGAAAGCCATGACCGCTACCCGAACGTCATTAAACATACGCCGCGCGTTACCTCCATCGCCAATCTGGCGCTGTTTCGTCTCTTCAACCGGGATCTCTTCGGCAACCTGAACGGTCTTTTCCGCACGGTTAGCCGGACGTCCGGCCCGGTGGTGCTGCACTTTCATGTGATGCACAGCTACTGGCTGAATCTGGCGGAAGTGGTGAAATTTTGCGAGCGCGTCAGGGCTGATAAACGTGACGTCACTTTTGTCTGGACGCTGCACGATCACTGGAGCGTCACCGGACGTTGCGCCTTTCTCGACGGCTGCGAAGGCTGGAAGCGAGGCTGCGCGCAGTGCCCGACGCTCAGTAACTATCCGCCGGTGAAGGTCGACCGCGCCCATCAACAGCTTGATGAAAAGCGCGCGCTGTTTCGCCAGATGCTGGCGCTGGGCTGCCATTTCATTTCGCCAAGTCATCATGTCGCTGATGCTTTCAACAGTCTGTACGGGCAGGGGCGTTGCCGGGTGATTAATAACGGCATTGACGTGGCGACAGAGACTATTCTGGCGGATCTTGCGCCGATGAGTGTCAGCACGCAGCGCCCGAAAATAGCCGTTGTGGCGCACGATCTGCGCTACGACGGCAAAACTAACCAGCAACTGGTGCGTGACCTTATCGCGCTGGGCGATAAGGTTGAAGTGCATACGTTTGGCAAATTCTCCCCCTTCAGCGCCGACAACGTGGTCAACCACGGCTTTCTTACCGACAAACGCCAGTTGATGGGCAAGCTCAATGCCATGGATGCGCTGCTTTTCAGTTCTCGCGTGGATAACTATCCGTTAATTCTTTGCGAAGCGCTGTCGATAGGTGTGCCGGTCATTGCCACCCATAGCGAAGCGGCGCAGGAAGTGCTGAATAAATCGGGCGGCCGCACGGTTGATGATGGCGAAGTGCTGGCGCTGGCGCAACGGCCAAAAGAGGAGATTGCACAGGCGATTTTTGGCACCACGCTTGCACAGTTCAGCGCCCGCAGTCGTCAGGCCTACAGTGGTCAACAGATGCTGGAGGAGTATGTCTCGTTCTATCAGAATCTGTAGCTATCTGCTGCTACCGTTAATCTATCTGCTGGTTAACGTAAAAATTGCCCAGCTCGGCGAGAGCTTCCCGATAACTATCGTGACCTTTTTGCCGTTGCTGCTTTTACTCTACGTTGACCTGATTAACCTTAAAAAACTGATGATTGCCCTCGGTGCGGGGGTAGGGCTGACGCTTTTTAACTATCTCTTCGGTCAGTCTTATGACGCCAGCAAGTACGTCACCTCGACGATGCTGTTTGTCTATATCGTGATTATCGTCGGCATGGTGTGGAGTATTCGCTTCAAAGTTATTTCTCCACACAACCATCGGAAGATCCTGCGTGGCTTTTATATGGTGATCGGCGTGATTGTCATGCTGGCGGCCGTTGAGATGCTGCAAATTATTGTCTCTGGCGGCAGTAGCCTGATGGAGATAATTTCGAAATATCTGATATACAGCAACAGTTATGTTCTGAACTTTATCAAGTTCGGCGGTAAGCGAACCACTGCACTCTATTTTGAACCAGCGTTTTTCGCTCTGGCGTTAATCTCAATTTGGCTTTGTATCAAACAGTTTGGTATCAAAACCCCTAAGGCAGATGCTATGATTCTGGCAGGGATAATTCTTTCAGGATCATTTTCCGGAGTCATGACGTTTATTTTGTTCTATTTACTGGAATGGGCTTTCCAGTACCTGAACAAAGAAGCAATTCGGAAAAAACTGCCGTTAGCGATTATCTCTTTGGCCGTTTTTTTAGTCGGCCTGATATTTGCATTTCCGTATATTTCTGAGCGTCTGGGCGATTTGGGGACGGAAGGTTCGTCATCTTATTACCGTATTATCGGCCCGCTCGTGATGGTCGGTTACTCCCTGACCAATATTGATGGTGTGGTTCGCTTCGGTTCTCTTTACGAATATGTGGCATCATTCGGAATCTTTAACGGTGCGGACGTCGGAAAAACAATAGACAATGGGTTGTATCTGCTAATTATTTATTTTTCCTGGTTCGCAGTGATATTGACGGCCTGGTATCTGTTTAATGTCGGAAAGATGACAATAAACGCTTTTGGGAATAATCGTAACTTCAGAGTTCAGTTGTTTCTTTTTACGCCGATATCGCTGTTTTTTACCGGTTCGATATTTAGCCCGGAATATGCGTTTTTAATTGTCTGTCCATTTATTCTGCGTAAAGCACTAAATATTACAGATAGCTGATAAGGTGGAAAAACAATGCTGCTGAGTGTGATTACCGTAGCTTTTCGCAACCACGACGGTGTGGTCAAAACCTGGCGTTCACTGGCGCATCTGGCGAACGATCCTGGCATCCAGTTTGAGTGGATTGTGGTCGACGGCGGGTCGGCTGACGGTACGGCGGAGTTTCTGCAAAAACGTAATGGCCAGTATAACTTACGCTATGTCAGCGAGCCAGATAATGGCCTGTATGATGCCATGAATAAAGGTATCGCTATGGCGCAAGGCCGGTTCGCGCTGTTCCTCAATTCGGGTGATGTTTTTCACCAGGATGTATCACAATTTGTGCGTCAATTACGCAATAAAAAAGATGATGCTATGTACCTTGGTGATGCCATCCTTGATTTTGGTGACGGCACACAACTGACGCGTCGGGCGAAAAGGGGGTGGTATATTTATCACAGTTTACCGGCCAGCCATCAGGCTATCTTTTTCCCATGCGCAGGGTTGCAACAAAATCCTTATGATATGCAATATCGTGTGTCATCGGATTATGCGCTGGCGGCAAAATTGTATAAATCAGGTTATGCCTTTAAGCGTATTAAAGGGATCGTTTCTGAATTTTCGATGGGCGGCGTGTCAACCACCAATAATTTACAGTTGTGTCAGGATGCAAAAAATGTTCAGCGAGAAATATTACGCATGCCAAAGCTGCTGACAGAATTGTCTTATTTATTACGGTTACGTACCACCGGGAAAACCAAAGCCTTATATAACAAATCTTAAATATAAGGGAAAAGTATGCAGGATTTATCTGGCTTCTCCGTGCCGAAAAATTTCCGCGGAGCGGGAGGGTTTAAAGTGCAATTATGGTGGGCGGTGCAATCAACACTGTTTGCCTGGTCTCCGCAAATACTCTACCGTTGGCGTGCATTTTTATTACGTCTGTTTGGCGCAAAAATAGGAAAAAACGTAGTCATTCGCCCGTCGGTAAAAATTACCTATCCGTGGAAATTGACCCTCGGTGATAACGCCTGGGTCGGTGATGACGCTGTTTTATATACATTAGGTGATATCACCATTGGTGAAAATTCAGTGGTATCGCAAAAGTGTTATTTATGTACCGGAAGCCACGACTTCCAGAGTCAATATTTCGATATTACCGCCACACCGATTGTGATTGGCGAGAAATGCTGGCTGGCGACGGATGTTTTTGTCGCACCCGGCATCACGATTGGCGACGGCACCGTAGTCGGTGCGCGAAGCAGTGTTTTTAAATCGCTTCCGGCAAACACGATTTGCCGTGGCAACCCCGCAGTGGTGATACGCGAACGCGTTGAAACTGAATAATTTCTGATAAGTACAGAGGATATAAACATGTCAAAAGTCGCTCTCATCACCGGCGTAACCGGGCAGGACGGTTCTTACCTTGCAGAGCTTCTGCTGGAAAAAGGCTATGAAGTTCACGGTATTAAACGTCGCGCATCCTCCTTTAACACGGAACGTGTTGACCATATCTACCAGGATCCGCACACCAGCAACCCTAAATTCCACCTGCACTACGGTGACCTGACCGACAGCTCCAACCTGACCCGCATCCTGCAGGAAGTGCAGCCGGATGAGGTCTATAACCTGGGGGCGATGAGCCACGTTGCGGTCTCCTTCGAATCGCCGGAATACACCGCCGACGTTGATGCGATGGGGACGCTGCGTCTGCTGGAAGCGATCCGCTTCCTGGGTCTTGAGAAGAAAACTCGCTTCTATCAGGCCTCGACTTCCGAGCTGTATGGCCTGGTGCAGGAAATTCCGCAGAAAGAGACCACGCCGTTCTACCCGCGCTCTCCGTATGCGGTGGCCAAGCTTTACGCTTACTGGATTACCGTAAACTATCGCGAATCCTATGGCATGTACGCCTGTAACGGCATTCTGTTCAACCACGAATCCCCGCGTCGTGGCGAAACCTTCGTCACCCGTAAAATTACCCGCGCGATTGCCAACATTGCCCAGGGGCTGGAGTCGTGCCTGTATCTCGGCAACATGGACTCCCTGCGTGACTGGGGCCATGCCAAAGATTACGTAAAAATGCAGTGGATGATGCTGCAACAGGACAAACCGGAAGATTTCGTCATCGCCACCGGCGTGCAGTATTCCGTGCGTCAGTTTGTCGAAATGGCGGCTGCGCAACTGGGTATCAAACTGCGCTTTGAAGGCACAGGCGTGGAAGAGAAGGGCATTGTCGTTTCCGTTACCGGGCACGATGCGCCGGGTGTGAAACCGGGTGATGTGATTATCGCCGTTGACCCGCGCTACTTCCGTCCGGCGGAAGTGGAAACCCTGCTGGGCGACCCGACCAAAGCGCACGAAACCCTGGGCTGGAAACCGGAAACCACCTTGCAGGAGATGGTCTCTGAAATGGTTGCCAAAGACCTGGAAGCGGCGAAGAAACACTCGCTGTTGAAATCACACGGTTACGATGTGGCGATCGCGCTGGAGTCCTGAGTATGAGCAGACAACGTATTTTTGTGGCGGGCCACCGGGGAATGGTCGGTTCGGCCATTGTCCGCCAGCTTGAGCAGCGAGAAAACGTGGATCTGATTCTGCGTACCCGTGACGAGCTCAACCTGCTGGACAGCCAGGCGGTGGATGAATTTTTTGCCACCGAGCAGATAGACCAGGTTTATCTGGCGGCGGCGAAAGTCGGCGGTATTGTGGCGAATAACACTTACCCGGCGGATTTCATCTACGAAAACATGATGATGGAAAGCAACATTATTCACGCCGCGCATGTGCACAACGTGAATAAGCTGCTGTTCCTCGGGTCATCCTGCATTTACCCGAAGCTGGCGAAGCAGCCAATGGCTGAAAGTGAGCTGCTGCAGGGCACGCTGGAAGAGACTAACGAGCCTTACGCCATCGCCAAAATTGCCGGGATCAAGCTGTGCGAATCCTATAACCGCCAGTATGGCCGGGATTATCGCTCGGTGATGCCGACCAATCTGTACGGGCCGAATGACAACTTCCACCCGAGTAACTCGCATGTGATCCCGGCGCTGCTGCGCCGCTTCTATGAAGCTGCGCAGCAGAATGCGTCGGACGTGGTTGTCTGGGGCAGCGGTACGCCGATGCGCGAGTTCCTCCACGTGGACGATATGGCGGCTGCCAGCATCCACGTGATGGAGCTGGATCGCGATGTGTGGCTGGAGAATACCCAGCCGATGCTGTCGCACATCAACGTTGGAACCGGCATTGATTGCACCATTCGCGAACTGGCGCAGACGCTGGCGAAGGTTGTCGGCTTTAAAGGTCGCGTCGTGTTCGATGCGTCAAAACCGGATGGTACGCCGCGCAAACTGCTCGACGTCTCCCGCCTGCATCAACTGGGCTGGTATCACGAAATCACTCTGGAAGCTGGCCTTGCCAGCACTTACCAGTGGTTTCTTGAAAACCAGCACCATTTCCGGGGGTAGAGCATGTTTCTGAGCACGCAGGATTTTGCCACCGTAGTGCGTTCGACGCCGCTTAGCTCTATCGATTTGATCGTCGAGAACGCGCAGGGCGAATATCTGCTTGGCAAACGCACCAACCGCCCGGCGCAAGGGTTCTGGTTTGTTCCCGGCGGTCGCGTGCAGAAAGATGAAACGCTTGCCGATGCCTTCGCCCGCTTAACGCAGGCGGAGCTCGGGCTGAGTCTGCCGATAACGGCAGGCCAGTTCGATGGCGTCTGGCAGCATTTCTATGCCGATAATTTCTCGGGAGAGGATTTTTCCACCCATTACATCGTGCTCGCTTTTCGTCTGCGCGTAGAGGAAAGCGCGCTGGCGCTGTCGGATGAACAACACAATGAATACCGCTGGTGGACGCCTTCCGCGCTGCTGGCGGCTGACAATGTGCACGATAACAGCCGTGCTTACTTCCAGGATGCGCGGCGTGCCGGGGTTCCGGGATTATGAAAATACTGGTTTATGGCATCAATTATTCACCGGAACTGACGGGCATCGGCAAATACACCGGTGAGATGGTGGAGTGGATGGCGCGCCAGGGCCATGAGGTGCGGGTGATCACCGCACCGCCGTACTACCCGCAATGGCAGGTGGGCGAGCATTACTCGGCCTGGCGCTACCGCCGGGAAGAGGGCGCGGCGACCGTCTGGCGCTGCCCGCTGTACGTTCCGAAACAGCCTTCTACGCTCAAGCGCCTGATCCATTTAGGCAGTTTTGCCGCCAGCAGCTTTTTCCCGCTGCTGGCCCAGCGTCGCTGGAAGCCGGATCGCATCATCGGCGTGGTGCCAACGCTGTTCTGCACGCCGGGGATGCGCCTGCTGGCAAAACTCTCCGGTGCGCGCACCCTGTTGCATATTCAGGATTATGAAGTAGACGCCATGCTCGGTCTGGGGATGGCGGGCAAAGGCAAGCCTGGCAAAGTGGCGAAACTCGCCAGCGCCTTTGAGCGCAGCGGCCTGCACAACGTCGACAACGTTTCAACCATCTCACGCTCAATGATGAAAAAAGCCTGCGAGAAGGGGGTTGCGCCGGAGAAGGTCATTTTCTTCCCCAACTGGTCGGAAGTGGAACGTTTTCGCGAGGTGAACAGCACGCATGTTGCTGTTCTGCGCGAACAGCTCGGCCTGCCGGACGATCGTAAACTGATCCTCTACTCTGGCAACATCGGCGAAAAGCAGGGGCTGGAGAGCGTGATTGAAGCGGCTGAACAGTTGCGCGATAAGCCGTGGCTGTTTGTGATTGTCGGCCAGGGGGGCGGTAAAGCCCGGCTGGAAAAACAGGCGCTTGAGCGCGGTTTAGACAATGTGCGCTTCTTCCCGCTGCAATCTTACGACGCGCTGCCGGCGCTGTTATCCATGGCCGATTGCCATCTGGTTATTCAAAAACGCGGCGCGGCAGATGCGGTTCTGCCGTCCAAACTGACCAATATCCTCGCGGTTGGCGGCAATGCGGTGATCACCGCCGAAGCGGAAACCGAACTGGGGCAACTGTGCCAGAACGACCCGGGGATCGCCGTTTGCGTGGAGCCGGAATCGGTTCCGGCGCTGATGGAAGGTATTGAACAGGCATTAGCGATGCCAAAACGCAACGCGCAGGCGCTGGCCTACGCGGAACGCACGCTCGATAAAGAGAACGTGCTGAGTCAATTTATTGCTGATATTCGGGGTTAAACGATGAGTCAATCAACACTTTTTCCGGTAGTGATGGCCGGTGGCTCCGGCAGCCGTTTGTGGCCGCTGTCCCGAGTGCTTTATCCCAAACAGTTCCTGTGTCTGAAAGGGGAACTGACCATGTTGCAGGCGACGGTCAACCGCCTGAACGGCGTCCAGTGCGAAAGCCCGGTGGTTATCTGTAATGAACAACACCGCTTTATCGTCGCCGAACAACTGCGCCAGATGAATAAGCTGACCGAAAATATCATTCTCGAACCTGTCGGGCGTAATACCGCGCCCGCCATTGCCCTCGCGGCGCTGGCCGCCGTGCGTCGCGACACCGGGTGTGACCCGCTGATGCTGGTGCTGGCGGCTGACCACGTCATTCAGAATGAAGAGGCGTTCCGCGAGGCGGTACGCAACGCCACGCCTTACGCCGAAAGCGGAAAGCTGGTGACATTTGGTATCGTGCCCGACCTGCCGGAAACCGGCTATGGCTATATTCGCCGTGGCGAGGTGAGCCCCGGTGAAAAAGACGCCGTGGCCTTCGATGTGGCGCAGTTTGTCGAAAAACCCAATCTGGAAACAGCCCAGGCGTATGTCTCCAGCGGTGAATACTACTGGAACAGCGGCATGTTCCTGTTCCGCGCCGGGCGCTTCCTGGAAGAGCTGAAAAAGTATCGCCCGGATATTCTCGAGGCCTGCGAGAAGGCGATGAACGTTACCGACCCGGATCTCGATTTTATTCGCGTTGATGAAGCGGCGTTCCTCGCCTGCCCGGAAGAGTCTGTTGACTACGCGGTGATGGAGCAGACCGCCGATGCGGTGGTGGTGCCGATGGACGCAGGCTGGAGCGATGTGGGCTCCTGGTCCTCGCTGTGGGAAATCAGCAAGCATACGCCGGAAGGCAACGTGCATCACGGTGATGTCATCAGCCATAAAACCGAGAACAGCTACGTCTATGCGGAATCCGGGCTGGTGACGACTGTGGGCGTAAAGGATCTTGTTGTGGTGCAGACCAAAGACGCGGTGCTGATAGCCGATCGCGGTTCGGTGCAGGACGTCAAAAAAGTGGTCGAGCAGATTAAAGCCGATGGTCGTCACGAGCACCATATCCACCGGGAAGTGTATCGCCCGTGGGGGAAATATGACTCGATTGATGAAGGCGAGCGCTATCAGGTGAAACGGATCACCGTTAAGCCGGGCGAAGGGCTGTCGTTGCAGATGCATCATCACCGGGCTGAGCACTGGATTGTGGTCGCGGGCACCGCCAAAGTGACCATCAATGATGAGGTCAAACTGCTGGGTGAAAACGAATCTATTTATATCCCGCTCGGCGCGACCCACAGCCTGGAAAACCCCGGCAAGATCCCGCTCGATTTAATTGAAGTTCGCTCCGGCTCCTATCTGGAAGAGGACGACGTGGTGCGTTTCGCGGATCGTTACGGGCGCGTATAAGCCATCCGCTAATAAAACAATGAAAATATTGGCCATCACAGGCCAGGGCTCACTGTTGCCTGAAGAAGGGTAAAACATGAAAAAATTAACCTGTTTCAAAGCCTATGATATTCGCGGCAAATTAGGCGAAGAGCTGAATGAAGATATTGCGTGGCGTATTGGCCGCGCCTATGGCGAGTTTTTGCAGCCGAAAACCATTGTGCTGGGCGGCGATGTGCGTCTGACCAGCGAAGCGTTGAAGCTGGCGCTGGCGCGTGGCCTGCGCGATGCGGGCGTTGATGTACTTGATATCGGCCTTTCCGGCACCGAAGAGATCTATTTTGCCACTTTCCACCTCGGTATTGACGGCGGTATCGAAGTGACTGCCAGTCATAATCCGATGGATTACAACGGTATGAAGCTGGTGCGTGAAGGCGCGCGTCCGATCAGCGGCGACACCGGCCTGCGCGATGTGCAGCGCCTGGCTGAAGCCAATGATTTCCCGCCGGTAGAGGAATCAAAGCGCGGCAGCTACCAGAGAATCGACCTGCGTGATGCCTATATTGACCATCTGTTGCAGTACATCAACGTGAAAAACCTGACGCCGCTCAAGCTTGTGATCAACGCTGGTAACGGCGCAGCAGGGCCGGTGATCGATGCGCTGGAAGCTCGCTTTAAGACGCTGAACGTGCCGGTGACGCTGATTAAAGTGCACAACACCCCGGACGGCAATTTCCCCAACGGTATTCCCAACCCGCTGTTACCTGAATGCCGCGATGACACTCGCAACGCGGTGATTGAACACGGTGCGGATATGGGCATCGCTTTTGACGGCGATTTTGACCGCTGCTTCCTGTTCGATGAAAGCGGCCAGTTTATTGAGGGCTACTACATTGTCGGCCTGCTGGCGGAAGCGTTCCTGGAGAAAAATCCGGGCGCCAAAATTATCCACGACCCGCGTCTTTCCTGGAACACGGTCGATGTGGTGACGGCGGCGGGCGGCACGCCGGTGATGTCAAAAACCGGTCACGCTTTTATCAAAGAGCGCATGCGCAAAGACGACGCCATTTATGGCGGGGAGATGAGCGCCCATCACTACTTCCGCGATTTTGCCTACTGCGACAGTGGAATGATCCCGTGGCTGCTGGTGAGTGAACTGCTGTGCCTGAAAGGAAAATCGCTGGGTGAACTGGTGCGTGACCGCATGGCGGCCTTCCCGGCAAGCGGGGAGATCAACAGCAAGCTGGCAGAGCCTGCCCGCGCGATTGCCCGTGTCGAACAGCATTTTGCCCACGAGGCGCTGGAGATCGACCGTACCGATGGTATCAGCCTGGCGTTTGCCGACTGGCGCTTTAATCTGCGCTCATCCAATACCGAACCGGTGGTGCGTTTGAACGTGGAGTCTCGCGGCGATACGTCGCTGATGCAGGCGCGAACGCAGGATATTCTGGCGCTGCTTAAGCAGTAAGGGCACTCCCTCACCCCGCCCTCTCCCCCAGGGAGAGGGAGAAAACCGCACACACTTAACCCATGGCGCGATCGGTTCCCTCTTCCTGAGGGAGAGGGTTAGGGTGAGGGTGACTGTCGATGAAAAAGGAACAACGATGACGACTCTAAAAAAGCGCGAACGAGCCAAAACGAATGCATCGTTAATCTCAATGGTGCAGCGTTTTTCTGATATCACCATTATGCTTGGCGGGCTATGGCTGGTGTGTAAGGCCGCCGCTTTGCCATTTCTTTATCTCCATCTGCTGATGGCGCTGGTGACGCTGGTCGTTTTCCAGATGATTGGCGGTATTACTGATTTCTATCGTTCATGGCGCGGTGTGCGCATTACAACCGAACTGTTGCTGTTATTGCAAAACTGGACTCTGAGCCTGGTGTTCAGCGCCGGGTTGCTGGCATTTGATGATGATTTCAGCACCCATGTTAGCGTCTGGCTCGCCTGGTATCTGCTGTCAAGCTGCGGCATGTTAGCCAGCCGGGCGTTTATTCGTTATGGGGCGGGGGTGCTGCGTAATCACGGTTATAACACCCGTTATGTCGCCGTTGCGGGCGATCTCCCGCAGGGGCAGGCACTGCTGGAGAGCTTCCGTAATCAGCCCTGGCTGGGTTATGACGTGGTCGGAACCTATCACGATGCTAAACCGGGGGGCGTTAGCGCCGACTGGGCGGGGAATATTCAGCAACTGCTGGATGATGCGCGAGCGGGAAAAATCCATAACGTCTATATCGCGATGTCGATGCAGGAAGAGCGCCTGATTAAAAAGCTGATGCGCGAACTGGCGGATACCACCTGCTCGGTGCTGATTATCCCGGACGTCTTCACCTTTAATATTCTCCATTCCCGCATCGAAGAAGTGAACGGTGTGCCGGTGGTACCGCTGTATGACACGCCGCTTTCTGGCGTTAACCGCATCATCAAACGGCTGGAAGATATCGTGCTGGCCAGCATGATCCTGCTGCTGATTTCCCCCGCGCTGTGCTGTATCGCTCTGGCGGTGAAACTGACCTCCGCCGGCCCCGTCATTTTTCGTCAGACCCGGTATGGCATGGACGGTAAGCCTATCAAAGTGTGGAAATTCCGCTCCATGAAAGTCATGGAAAACGATGCGGTGGTGACGCAGGCCACGCAGAACGATCCGCGCGTTACGCCGGTGGGCAACTTTCTGCGCCGCACCTCGCTCGATGAACTGCCGCAGTTTATCAACGTGCTGACCGGCGGCATGTCGATTGTCGGCCCACGTCCCCATGCGGTGGCGCATAACGAACAGTATCGTCAGTTAATCGAAGGCTACATGCTGCGCCACAAAGTGAAACCGGGCATTACCGGTTGGGCTCAGATTAACGGCTGGCGCGGCGAGACGGATACGCTGGAAAAAATGGAAAAACGCGTTGAGTTCGACCTGGAATACATTCGCGAATGGAGCCTGTGGTTCGATATCAAAATTGTTTTCCTGACGGTGTTCAAAGGCTTCGTCAGCAAAACGGCGTATTGAGGAACGGGTATGAGCCTGAGAGAAAAAACCATCAGCGGCGCGAAGTGGTCGGCGCTGGCCACCGTCATCATTATCGGCCTTGGGCTGGTGCAGATGACAGTGCTGGCGCGCATTATCGATAATCACCAGTTTGGTCTGTTGACCGTTTCACTGGTGATTATTGCGCTGGCCGATACGCTGTCCGATTTTGGTATCGCCAACTCAATTATTCAGCGCAAAGAGATTAGTCACCTCGAACTGACCACCCTGTACTGGTTGAATGTTGGGCTTGGCGTGGTGGTGTGCGCGGCGGTTTTTGCCCTGAGCGGTGCCATTGCGGATGTGTTGCATAACCCGGATTTACGGCCGCTGATGCAGACCCTGTCACTGGCGTTTATTGTTATCCCCCATGGGCAGCAGTTCCGCGCGCTGATGCAAAAAGAGCTGGAGTTCAACAAGATTGGCCTGATTGAAACCAGCTCGGTGCTGGCGGGGTTCACCTTCACGGTGGTGTCGGCGCACTTCTGGCCGCTGGCGATGACCGCGATCCTTGGTTATCTGGTCAACAGCGCGGTTCGCACTCTGCTGTTTGGCTATTTCGGCCGTAAAATTTATCGACCGGGGCTGCATTTCTCACTGAAGAGCGTGTCGTCTAATCTGCGTTTTGGCGCATGGCTGACGGCAGACAGCGTCATCAACTATGTGAACACCAACCTCTCAACGCTGGTGCTGGCACGTATTCTCGGCGCCGGCGTAGCGGGGGGCTACAACCTGGCCTACAACGTGGCGGTGGTACCGCCGATGAAGCTCAACCCGATAATCACCCGCGTGCTGTTCCCGGCGTTCGCCAAAATTCAGGACGACACCAGCAAGCTGCGGGTGAACTTCTACAAGCTGCTTTCCGTGGTGGGTATTATCAACTTCCCGGCGCTGCTGGGGCTGATGGTGGTGAGCAACAACTTTGTGCCGCTGGTGTTTGGCGACAAGTGGGCGAGCATTATTCCGGTGCTGCAACTGCTGTGCGTAGTGGGCCTGCTGCGTTCGGTCGGTAACCCGATAGGCTCGCTGCTGATGGCGAAGGCGCGCGTCGATATTAGCTTTAAATTCAACGTATTTAAAACCTGTCTGTTTATTCCGGCGATCATCGTCGGCGGCCAGTTGGGCGGCGCTATTGGCGTTACGCTGGGCTTCCTGCTGGTGCAGATTATCAACACCATTCTGAGCTATTTCGTGCTGATTAAACCCATTCTGGGCTCCAGCTACCGTGAATATATTCTCAGCCTGTGGCTGCCGTTTTATCTCTCCCTTCCAACGCTCGTGATGAGCTATGGCCTGGGGTGGGTGCTGCGCGGTCATTTGTCGCTGGCACTGCTGCTGGCGGTGCAGATTGCCGCAGGCGTACTGGCATTTGGCGCGATGATTGTGCTCTCCCGCCACCCGCTGGTGGTGGAGATGAAGCGTCAGCTCTGCCGTAACGAGAAAATGAAAACGCTGCTTCGCGCAGGCTAATTTTTTGAGGTCATTATGAAATTATTGATTCTTGGCAACCACACCTGCGGCAACCGTGGCGATAGCGCCATTCTGCGCGGGCTTTTAGATGCCATCAACACGCTCTCGCCTGATGCTGAAGTGGATGTGATGAGCCGCTACCCGGTGAGCTCCTCCTGGCTATTGAATCGCCCGGTGATGGGCGACCCGCTCTATTTGCAGATGAAAGAACACAACAACGCGCCGGGAATGGTCGGGCGAGTAAAAAAAGTGCTGCGCCGACGCTACCAGCACCAGGTGTTGCTCTCTCGCGTCACCGATAGCGGCAAGCTGCGCAATATCGCCATAGCCCAGGGCTTTACCGATTTTGTGCGCCTGCTGTCAGGGTATGACGCGATTATTCAGGTCGGGGGCTCTTTCTTCGTTGATTTATATGGCGTGACCCAGTTTGAGCATGCGCTCTGTACCTTTATGGCGAAAAAACCGATTTACATGGTTGGCCATAGCGTCGGCCCATTCCAGGCGCCAGCGTTTAATCAGATGGCGAACTACGTTTTTGGCCACTGCGACGCGCTGTTCCTGCGTGAGTCCGTCAGTCTCGACCTGATGAAACGCAGCGATATCGACACTTCCAAAGTTGAAAAGGGTGTCGATACGGCCTGGCTTGTGGATCATCACGATGCGAGCTTCGAGGCAAGTTATGCCGTTGCGCACTGGCTTAATATCGCGAAACAGCAGAATACCGTCGCGATTACTCTGCGCGAACTGGCACCGTTCGACAAGCGCCTCGGCACCACGCAGGAAGCCTATGAAAAAGCTTTTGCGGGCGTGGTAAACCGCATTATCGCCAGCGGCTGGCAGGTGATGGCGTTGTCTACCTGTACGGGTATCGATAGCTACAACAAAGATGACCGCATGGTGGCACTTAACCTGCGTAAATATATTCAGGATCCGTCGCGCTACCACGTGGTGATGGACGAACTCAACGATCTGGAAATGGGCAAACTGCTGGGCGCCTGCGACCTGACGGTCGGTACGCGTCTTCACTCGGCGATCATCTCGATGAACTTCGGTACACCGGCCATTGCGATTAACTACGAACACAAATCAGCAGGCATTATGCAGCAGCTTGGCATGCCAGAGATGGCAGTGGATATTCGCCATCTGCTCAACGGCGATCTGGAAGCGATGGCGGCAGATACGCTGGGCCAGCTTTCCACGCTGGTACCACGCCTGAATGAAGCGGTGGCGCGCGAACGCGCGGCGGGGCTTGCGATGGTCGAGTCGGTATTAACGCGTATCGGGGAGGGGAAATGAAGGTTGGGTTCTTCTTACTGAAATTTCCGCTCTCGTCTGAGACCTTCGTGCTTAACCAGATTGTGGCTTTTATCGAAATGGGTCACGATGTGGAGATTATCGCCCTGCAAAAGGGTGATATGACCAATACCCATGCGGCATATACCCAGTACAACCTGGCGGAGAAAACCCGCTGGTTGCAGGATGAACCTTCAGGCGCCGGGGCAAAATTTCGCTATCGCGCCGTTAGCACCCTGCGTGGATTACATCGCCCGGCCACCTGGCAGGCGCTGAATATGAAGCGCTATGGTCATGAGGCGCGCAATCTGATCCTCTCCGCCATTTGTGGCAATAACGCACGGCCATTCAGCGCGGACGTGTTTATCGCTCACTTCGGGCCGGCAGGCGTAACCGCCGCGAAATTGCGCGAGTTAGGCGTTATTCGCGGTAAAATTGCCACCGTCTTTCACGGCATCGATATCTCCAGCCGGGACGTGCTGAACCACTACACCCCGGAGTACCAACAACTGTTCCACCGCGGCGATCTGATGCTGCCCATCAGTGATTTATGGGCAAAACGCTTGCAGGGAATGGGCTGCCCGAGGGCAAAAATCGTCGTCTCAAGAATGGGCGTGAATATGGAACGTTTCGCCCTGCGCCCAACCAAAGCGCCCGGTGAGACCCTGCAAATTATCTCCGTCGCCCGCCTGACCGAGAAAAAAGGGCTGCATGTAGCGATAGAAGCCTGCCGCCAGCTTAAAGAGCGCGGTGTGGCATTTCATTATCGCATCCTCGGCATTGGCCCGTGGGAACGACGCCTGCGGACGCTTATCGAACAGTATCAACTGGAGGGCTACGTGGAGATGCCAGGCTTCAAGCCCAGCCACGAGGTCAAAGCGATGCTGGATGAGGCGGATATTTTTCTGCTCCCCTCTATTACTGGCGCGGATGGCGATATGGAAGGCATCCCTGTCGCGCTGATGGAAGCGATGGCGGTCGGTATTCCGGTGCTGTCGACCGAACACAGCGGCATTCCTGAACTGATTGAGGCAAATGCCTCCGGCTGGCTGGTGGCTGAAAACGATGCCCCGGCGCTGGCGGGGAAATTGAGCGAACTGCGCCATCTCGATGAACAGACGCTGCGCCCGGTGCTCAGGCGTGCCCGCGAAAAAGTCGAAACCGATTTCAACCAGCAGGTGATCAACCGTCAGCTTGCCAGCCTGCTGCAAACCCTTTGCTAATGAGGTTGCATGGATAAACAACGTATCTCCCGACGAAATTTCTTAACGGCAGGCTCTGCCCTTGCCGCGACATCCCTGCTACATAGCCCCGGCGCGTTTGCGCTGGGGCGCAATACCTCCGTCGATATTCGTAATTATCTGGTGGGAGGGGACTGGATACGCGCATTCCGCCAGGCTTTCGCTGATGCTGACATTATAGAAGTGCCGAAAGGCGTGGTTTGCGACAATATCAATACCGGCATTATTATGCCGCCAGGAAAAACGTTACAGGTTAATGGTGCCCTGAAAGGTAGTGGTCGGGGACGTTTCGCGCTACAGGACGGCTGCAAAGTGGTGGGGCAGGGGAGCCTCAACAATATTATGCTCGATGTGCGTGGTTCTGACTGCACGATTGAAGGTCTGACGATGAGCGGATATGGCCCGGTAACGCAGATTTATATCGGTGGTAAACAAAAGCGGATGATGCGTAATTTAACCATTACCGGTATCACCGTCACGAAAGCAAACTACGGTATCCTGCGGCAGGGATTTCATAATCAACTCGATGGCGTGAAAATCACTGACAGTCAGTTTAGCTATCTGCAGGGAGACGCAATTGAGTGGAACGTCGCGATTAACGACAAGAATATCCTGATATCCGATCACGTTATCGACCATATCGACTGTACCAATGGAAAGACGAACTGGGGGATTGGTATTGGCCTGGCAGGAAGCACTTACGATAACGACTACCCGGAGCACCAGGCGGTAAAGAACTTTGTCGTCGCCAATATAACCGGCAGCCATTGCCGCCAGTTGGTGCATGTGGAAAACGGAAAACACTTTATTATCCGTAATATCAAAGCCAGAAATATCACCCCGGCATACAGCAAAAAAGCGGGAATTGATAACGCAACGGTAGCAATATATGGATGTGATAACTTCGTTATTGATAATGTCGACATGGTTAATAGCGCGGGTATGTTAATTGGCTATGGTGTTATCAAAGGGAAATATCTGTCGATACCGCAGAATTTCAGAGTAAATAATGTGCGGATGGATAATCGCCAATTAACGCAAAAGCTGCGGGGGATACAGATCTCATCGGGCAATGCGCCGTCGTTTGTGTCGCTCACTAACCTCGACCTACAGCAAGCATCTCTTGAACTTCACAACAAGCCACAGCATCTTTTTCTGCGTAATATCAACATTATACAGGATGCAACAAGAGGGCCTGCTTTGACATTAAATTTCGATCTGAGAAAAGATGTTCGTGGCAAGTTCATGGCGCGAAAAGATACACTTCTTTCGTTAGCCTCAGTCAATGCAACAAATGAAAAAGGTGAGCAATCAGTTGATATTGACCTTTTAGATCAGGAGGTTATAAATTCGGAGCGTCTAAATTTTGCGCTACCTAAGAGATGACTATTGGGCATGCCGACATGCCTAAGTCCATCTGGATGCCTGCCAATTTCTTACTGGATATCGCGTGCCAAAAGCTTATAATCCGTCATGAGCGTTGTGTCCACCGGCGATAGTCTCTCCCCAGGGATGGTATCTATCTACATTCATATAGCATCAAACTTATTAAATGATTATGAACAACAAAGTTTGCTTTATTGGCGCATCTGGTTTCGTAGGAACTCGACTCATCGAGACAGCTAAAAACGAGTTTTCAATAAAGAATCTCGATAAGCAACAAAGTCACTTCCATCCTGAAATCACTGAACTTGGTGATGTTCGTAATCAGGAGTCTCTGGACGCTGCATTGACCGGTTACGATACTGTTGTACTGCTTGCTGCAGAGCACCGTGATGATGTCAGCCCTGTTTCGCTCTACTACGATGTCAATGTACAGGGCACAAAAAATGTGCTTGCTGCAATGGAAAAAAATGGTGTCAAAAACATCATCTTTACTAGTTCTGTCGCAGTGTATGGTTTGAACAAGACTAACCCAGACGAAAATCATCCTCACGCTCCTTTTAACCACTATGGTAAAAGCAAGTGGCAGGCTGAGGAAGTTTTACGCGAATGGTTTAATAAGTCACCAACCGATCGTTCCCTGACAATCGTTCGTCCAACCGTTATCTTTGGTGAGCGTAACCGCGGCAATGTCTATAATTTACTGAAACAAATCGCAGGTGGTAAGTTTGCGATGGTTGGTGCTGGGACAAACTATAAATCAATGGCTTATGTTGGCAATATTGTCGAGTTCATAAAATACAAGCTGCTGAATGTGAATGCTGGTTATGAAGTTTACAACTACGTTGACAAGCCAGATCTGAGCATGAACGAACTCGTTTCAGAAGTTGAAAAAAGCCTTAATAAAAAGATTCCGTCCACCCATTTGCCTTATGCATTGGGGATGTTGGGTGGATATTGCTTCGATATCCTGAGCAAGGTCACGGGCAAAAAATTTGCGATCAGCTCTGTACGTGTTAAAAAATTCTGTGCAACTACGCAGTTCGATGCTTCGAAAGTCCATTCATCTGGTTTTGTCGCGCCGTATTCACTCTCTCAAGGTTTGGATCGCACGCTTAAGTACGAGTTCGTTCACGATAAGAAGGACGATATCACTTTCGTTAGCGAGTAATTCCCCGAAAATTTGCAGTGTTGCGAAAATTCGGAAAGAGGACGTGAAAATCGCTCGATGAAGACACTTTCCGAATCTTCTGAGACTACATAGCGAGATGATGAAGTGTAGTAGTAAAATTCGTGTCCCAGATGCTTTTGGGCACTCAAGGATAAGCGAAGGAAATGCTGACTATCACATTGTGAAAGTCTATACTTCATCAACTACTTATAGGTGGACGATATTATAATGAACTTGAAAGCAGTTATCCCGGTAGCAGGATTGGGCATGCACATGCTGCCAGCCACTAAAGCGATTCCTAAAGAAATGCTACCGATTGTAGATAAGCCGATGATTCAGTATATCGTCGACGAAATCGTCGCCGCGGGCATCAAAGAGATCGTTCTCGTTACGCATGCTTCGAAGAATGCTGTGGAAAACCACTTCGACACCTCCTACGAACTGGAAGCCCTGCTGGAGCAACGCGTTAAACGTCAGCTACTGGCGGAAGTTCAGTCTATTTGCCCACCGGGCGTAACCATCATGAACGTGCGTCAGGCACAGCCGCTGGGCCTCGGGCATTCAATTTTATGTGCACGCCCAATCGTTGGAGATAATCCGTTTGTGGTTGTGCTGCCTGATATCATTCTTGACGGGGCGACCGCTGATCCACTGCGTTATAATCTTGCTGCAATGGTGGCACGTTTCAACGAAACGGGGCGTAGCCAGGTGCTGGCGAAACGTATGCCGGGCGATCTCTCTGAATACTCCGTTATCCAGACCAAAGAGCCGCTGACAGTCGAAGGTAAGGTGAGCCGTATCGTTGAGTTCATCGAAAAACCGGATCAACCGCAAACCCTGGATTCCGACTTGATGGCCGTGGGACGCTATGTTCTTTCTGCTGATATCTGGGCCGAACTGGAAAAAACCGCGCCGGGTGCCTGGGGGCGTATTCAGTTGACGGATGCTATCGCCGAGCTGGCGAAAAAACAGTCCGTTGACGCGATGCTGATGAGCGGCGACAGCTACGACTGCGGTAAGAAAATGGGATATATGCAGGCGTTTGTCCAGTACGGGCTTCGTAACCTGAAAGAAGGGGCGAAGTTCCGTAAAGGGATTGAAAAGTTGCTTGACAACTAAAATTTTTGATTGATCAAGGCATTAGATTGTCTTGACCATACTTGGTAAACACTCAGTTGTAGGTTTTATAGTGAACTATTGCTTATGTTTAATAATTTGGCTCGTATGATTTAGATTAGTTTACCTGTACAACGATTCTCTTGAAAAAGAGAATCGTTGTACAGCTTGTGACAGTAGAATCTAAATTTTGTGCCACATGCATGCATTTAAAACTGTTTTTCTAGTGCACTGGTAGCTGTAGAGCCAGGGGCGGTAGCGTGAGTTTTACTCATCAATTAAACCATTTTTCAGGTGCTCAAAGTAAGTTTTAATAAAGCGGAATAGAAGCGTGAAAATACTTGTTACTGGTGGAGCAGGATTTATTGGGTCTGCTTTAGTACGACACATCATAAACAATACTGAAGATTCAGTTGTGAATGTTGATAAATTAACCTACGCGGGAAATTTAGATTCACTTAGCGAGGTTTCTAACAGTTCTAGGTATCACTTTGAACAAGCAGATATTTGTGATGCAGGTTCACTCAATGCTATTTTTGAACATCATAAGCCTGATGTGGTAATGCATCTGGCCGCAGAAAGCCATGTCGATCGTTCGATCACTGGTCCTGCAGCGTTCATTCAAACAAACATAGTGGGAACATATGTTTTGTTGGAATCTGCGCGAGCGTACTGGTCACAACTATATGAAGAAAAAAAAATGAAATTTCGGTTTCATCACATCTCAACCGATGAAGTCTATGGAGATCTTCTTCATCCTGATGATAGTCAAGAAAGAACTAATCTTCCTTTATTCACAGAGTCTACGGCATATTCACCTAGTAGCCCTTATTCCGCGTCAAAAGCATCTAGCGATCACCTTGTCAGGTCTTGGATGAGAACTTATGGTCTACCAACAATCGTAACTAATTGTTCAAATAACTATGGACCTTATCATTTTCCCGAAAAACTGATTCCTCTCGTAATAATAAATGCTTTACAAGGGATGGAGTTACCAATTTATGGTAAAGGCGATCAGATCCGAGATTGGCTGTATGTAGAGGATCATGCTAACGCCTTATATACAGTAGTTAATTATGGTAAGATTGGAAGTACCTACAATATCGGCGGACATAACGAAAAACGTAATCTAGAAGTAGTCGAGACAATTTGTGACATACTGGATGAACTGGTTCCAAAAGAAAAATCTTATCGAGAGCAAATTACTTTTGTAGCAGATCGACCTGGACATGATCGTCGTTACGCTATAAATGCGGATAAGATTGAAGCAGAGCTGATGTGGAAACCCAAAGAGACGTTCGAGAGTGGTATTAAAAAAACAATCCAGTGGTATTTAAATAATAAACCGTGGTATACACGAGTACAAAATGGAAGCTATTGGCGTGAGCAAGAGAGGATAGTTAAATGAAAGGAATTATATTGGCTGGTGGTTCTGGCACTAGACTCTATCCGATTACTTTGGGTATCTCGAAGCAATTGTTGCCTATATATGATAAGCCAATGATTTATTACCCTTTATCGGTACTTATGCTAGCAGGCATAAATGAGATACTAATTATTACAACTCCAGAAGATCAGGCAGGATTTATACGCATATTAGGTAATGGCAGCCATTTAGGAGTCAGTATTGAATATGCAGTTCAACCATCACCTGATGGATTAGCCCAGGCATTTATTATTGGTGAAAAATTCATTGGCAAAGATTCAGTGTGTTTGGTTCTGGGGGATAATATATTTTATGGCCAAGGTTTCACACCCAAACTTAAATCTGCGGCAATTGGTGTTAGAGGAGCAACAGTATTTGGTTATCAGGTAATGGATCCTGAAAGATTTGGTGTTGTAGAATTTGATAAAAACCATACTGCAATCAGTATTGAAGAGAAGCCTACGGAACCGAAATCCAGTTGGGCTGTCACCGGACTTTATTTTTACGATAATACAGTTATAGATGTAGCAAAGCAAATACAACCATCAGCACGAGGTGAGTTAGAAATAACATCAATAAATGAATTCTACTTATCTAAAGGCTTATTGAGGGTTGAATTGCTTGGACGCGGCTTTGCATGGTTGGATACAGGTACTCATGACAGTCTTATTGAAGCTAGTAGCTTCGTTGAAACTGTGCAAAAACGTCAAGGGATGATGGTGGCCTGCCCAGAAGAAATTGCATGGAGAAATGGATGGGTATCAGACGAAGAGTTAGCTTTGAGAGGTGAACTGTTAAAGAAAAATGATTATGGAAAATACCTCTTCAAATTATTAAACGGTCTCAGAGGCAATAATGAATATTAATATTATACCATTACAAACACATGGTGATGATAGAGGTAATCTCGTATCGCTTGAAGAAACCAATAATATCCCATTCTCAATTAAACGTGTGTACTACATGTATGACACTAGAAATGACACGCGTAGAGGATTCCATGCTCATAAAAAACTTAAGCAATTAGTAATTGCTTTAAAAGGAACATGTCGATTTGTATTAGACGATGGAAAGGAAAGGGTGGAAGTTGTATTAGATAACCCAGCACAAGGTTTATTGCTTGATTCATTAATCTGGAGAGAGATGTATGATTTCTCAGACGATTGTGTTTTGGTAGTATTAGCTGACTCCCACTATGATGAAAACGATTATATTCGTAATTATGATGATTTTTTAAAATTGGTTTCCGAACTATGATGATTCATGAATTAAGTGATGTTAAAAGCACTCAGATTGGTGATGGAACAAGAATATGGCAATATGCAGTCATCATGCCGGGAGCCATTATTGGTCGAGATTGTAATATTTGTGCTCATAGCCTAATTGAAAATAAAGTTATTTTAGGCGATAGAGTGACTGTAAAAAGTGGTGTATTCTTATGGGACGAAATTACTGTCCATGACGATGTGTTTATTGGCCCAAATGCGACTTTTTGTAATGATAAATATCCAAAATCAAAACACTATCCTTCCGAATATACCAAGATTATAATTGAAAGTAGGGCTTCAATAGGCGCTAATGCTACCATTCTCCCGGGGATCACTATTGGCGAGGGAGCTATGGTCGGTGCAGGGGCGGTAGTTACAAAGGATGTTGAACCGTATACTTTAGTTTTTGGTAATCCAGCTATTTTCATTAAAAGAGTTAACAAAGATGATTGAGTTTCTAAATTTAAAAAAAATCAATTCTCGATTAAGTTCAGAGATTGAAGTTGCATGCAAGCGTGTCATTGAATCCGGCTGGTATATTCTCGGAGAAGAGCTGAAAAATTTTGAAAAAGATTTTGCTGCATACTGTAATGTTAAACATGTAATTGGTGTTGCTAATGGATTAGATGCATTGAACTTAGTATTAAAGGCATGGAAACTTCAGGGTAAACTTAAAGATGGTGATGGTGTAATTGTCCCTGCTAATACATATATTGCTTCTGTGCTGGCCATATCAGAGAATAATTTAATACCAATCTTTTGTGAACCAGATCCATATACATTCAATATAAATGTAACATCTATTGAGTCTGTTTATGATACGAGAGTGAAGGCCATTTTACCGGTCCATCTCTATGGGCAGATCTGTGAAATGGCTGAAATAGTAAAATTTGCGGAAAAAAATAATCTTTTAATTTTGGAAGATGCTGCGCAATCTCATGGTAGTTCTTTGAATGGTATTAAAGCCGGGGCCTGGGGACACGCTGCTGGTTTCTCGTTTTACCCAGGTAAAAACCTAGGTGCTATGGGGGATGCTGGTGCGATAGCAACTAACGATGATGAATTAGCTGATGCTTTGATGGCGCTGCGAAATTATGGTTCCAAAGAGAAATATAAAAATATCTATGTGGGTGTTAATAGTCGTTTAGATGAAATACAAGCTGCCATACTTAGTGTAAAATTAAAATATCTTGACGAGGACACAAAGCGTAGGCGTGAGATTGCAAATAGATATTTAGATGAAATTACTAATAGTTTTGTAACCCTGCCTTCAATAAAAGGCGGAGAAAATGCGCATGTTTGGCATTTATTTGTTATTAAGACGAAGCACAGGTCTCTTTTGCAACAGCATCTTCAGACTAATGGGATTAGTACTTTAATACACTACCCATTACCTCCTCATAAGCAGGAAGCGTATGCTGAATATAATACGTTTAAATTCCCTGTTACCGAGGAAATTCATGAGCAAGTACTTTCAATACCGATGGACCCTACTTTAGAGAAGCAACAAATTGATAAAGTAATTACTGCAATAAATGAATTTAAGCCATGAGGAAGATAGTAAGCGTTTCCTTTTTCACTGGATTGTTGACTCTTTTCAAAATGGGGGCTGGGTTTGCAATTGGTAAAGTTGTTGCTATATATGCCGGCCCTGGAGGCTTGGCAGTAATAGGACAGTTGCAAGGAATTGCTAGTATATTAACAGGAATAACAAACTCCCCTGTAGGCCCAGGCATTGTAAAATATACCTCCGAAAAAAGTGCTCAAGGTATATCGATGTGTGCATATTGGTGGCGAGCAGGGCTTGTTTGGCTGTTAGCATTATGTAGTATTATTATCCCCCTAACTGTAATGTTTTCCGAAGATATATCCATGTATCTTTTTTCAGAAAGCAAATACAAGAATTTTATTATAGTAATTTCGTTGTTATTACCTTTAAGTGGGATAGGTACATTTATAACTTCTGTCATAAATGGTTTTCAGCATTACAAGCAATATATAGCTATAGGTTTTGCATCCGTATTCGTCTCAAGTCTGGTAATGATTGTACTAACATTTAAGTTAGGGATTTTAGGTGCGTTGATTGCAACCTCAATACAGTTGGGAGTAATTGGAGTTGTTATAATATTTTTGTCATTAAAGCAGAGATGGCTAAAAGTGACTTTGCTATGGGGACGGATTGAAAAACATCATTTTATTGATATAAAAAATTATGTGCTCATGGCGTTAGTTAGTGCGTTTGCTTTACCTGCAGCCTTAGTATTTATTCGGAAAATAATGATAGCCGATTGTGGCTGGCAAGATACGGGAGAATGGCAGGCGGTTTGGAAAATATCTGAAGCCTACCTTGCTATAATTACTATGGCTTTAGCTACTTATTATCTCCCGACCATTTCAAAGCTTACAGACAAAAAATTAATTGAAAAGGAAGTAAGAAATAATTTGATGTTTGTTTTCCCGCTTGTAGTCTTAATGGCGATTATAATATTTATTCTAAAAGATATTATCATACAGGTACTGTTTACCGAAGAATTTAAAGAGGCTAGACGTCTTTTTTTAATTCAGTTAGTGGGTGATGTAATAAAAGTGCTTGCATGGCTATATTCGTACGTACTACTCGCAAAAGGTATGACTAAGCTATTTATAGTAATTGAGCTTTCATTCGCTTTCATTTTTGTTTTGGTTTCTTACTTGTGCATACATTATTATGGAATAGAGGGGGCCAACTATGCTTATGCTGCCACGTATATTTTATATTTTGTTGCGGTTAGATTTGGTTTTAATAAATATGTTTAAAAAATACGCGAGCATATATTAAGGAACTTTTAATGCTGTATTTTTATGGTGTTTTTGCTTTTTTTTCATTAGTTGTAATAAGTCTAATTATAATAAGGCTAATAAAAAAACAACCGGTTGAATATCATGCGTATCTTGTATACACGCTTTTGTTTGGCACTTTAAGTGGTGTAATTTTTGCTCCTTTTTTTCTGACCGTCAGCCCTCGATTTGAAGGGATTTCCTTACAAACTTCAATCTTAATAACTTTGTTTACAGTATATTCGATACTTATTTTACTAGTCCCGTTTATATTTAGTCGTAAAAGCAATACCAGAAATAATGGAATTGATATTCGTGAGAAAACTGTAGTGACTGTACTATTTGTATTGTCGCTATGCTATCTTGTCTTACGCATGATCGCATTCTATAAGTTGACACCTCTTTTTGCAGCATTGCAAGGTGATCTTTTGCAGGCGGCAAGACTCAGGCAAATGACGCAGTTAAAAGAGAACAATATCGATTTTCCATATATCGGTGCTGTATTCAAAAGCTTTTCTATTGTTTGCGTTTACTACTATTTCATCATCTTTCTAAGATTCAGAATCTGCATTATACAATTTATTATCGCCTTTATGGCCTGTGCAATATCACTCACTTTAGATTTGCAAAAAGCACCTGTTTTTCTAATGTTAATTAATATGTTGTTGATTTATGTATATTATCACAAGGTTAACATAAAGGTATTGGCCTTTAGTATTATATTGATTGCTGGATTAACTTTGTGTGTAGTGTTCATCACTGGAAGTGATAATCCTTTTGATTCATTCGTAAGTATTTTTGATCGTGTCATATTTGGGCAAAATCAAGGGATGTATTACATGCTAGAATTCCTTTCGCCTACTACTGATGGATTTTTTTATAACTTCTATTTTTCCTCTCTAGATAGTGTAGCTATTCTACCACCTAATATACGAGTGATTGATTTCATTCCATACTATTGGGGGAATGCAACGTTAGTGAATGTTAATACGTTTATCGTTGGTGATGCATGGTCTTTCTTTGGTTGGGCAGGAATGATCGTTTCGCCTATCATTTGCGCATTAATATTTTGGCTTCAAATGTATTGTTTTGAGCGAATGAAAAAATATGGACATATTTTATTTACGAGTCTTGCGATCTCTTTCTTTTCTTTTTATCCAGTAAATCGTTCTCTTGCTGAGATTTTAACATTGAAATACTTTCTGCATTATATTTGTTTTGCTATGATACCAATTTTTATCATTATGGCCGCTCTTAATGTATTGGCGGTTAAAAGATGAATGATATGACTTGTACTTTTATTATTATTAGTTTTAATCAAGCAGATACTATCCGAGAGTCAATACAATCTGCGATTGAGCAGGACTGCGATAATTTTCGTTTAGTAATTTGTGACGATGGGAGTACAGATGGTACGAACATAATTATCCGAGAAGTATTGAAGCAAAATATTAAGGATAATATTGAGGTAATCTTTCTTGAAAATAAGGTAAATATAGGTATTGTTGGTAACTTTAATAGGGCATTACAATATGTAGTGGGTGATTTTTTTATTACTCAAGCTGGTGATGATATATCACTAGCTAACAGAGTTTCCGTCACTAAAAGAATTTTTGATAACAATGAGGTGTCTGCTTGTTTTAGCGCAACGTATGATATTGATGATGCTGGGAACAGCCTGGGTAGTGATTATGGATACACTATCAATAAAAGAAATATGAGGTTAGGTGGTATATCTATTACAAGTTGCCTCTATGATGAGGCTGGTGTGCTTGGCGCTTCGGCCGCATATCGTACCAAGTTGATCTCCGATTTTTCTCTGGCGGTAGTTGCTTTTAGCGAAGATAAGTCTCTTAGTCTTCGTGGTGCGCTTATCGGTAAAGTTATCTTTTATGAGGAGCCTTTAGTCAAATACAGACGTACTTCTGGAGTTACAATCTCTGGTAGAAAATGTTTGAAAATGTATGCTCGATTAATGTACCGTCGTTCCAGATATTTTAAATCTATCACGCGGGATGGTTATTTTTTAAAAAGTAAATTTAATAGTAAAAAAGCAAAATCAAAAATATTGAAACTTCGTAAGTCATGTGTTTTCTCACATTTGTTACTTAAGAAAAAAATAAATGCGTTTACTTTTATTTTTTATTGCTTCAAAAGTAAATTATATAATAAAGTTATTTTGAGGGCGGCTTACTATTATACTAAGGGAAAATAATGTGAAGCTTACGATTCTGATATCCACTTTAGCTAGCAGAGTTTACGGGCTAAAGAGCGTACTCGACTCGGTAGACATTGCGTGTTATACAATAATTATTGTTCAAGGACATTGTGATGGTGATATAAAAAAATATTTACAATCCCTTTCAAAATCATATGGATCCAGAATATTATATAGTAACACTGTTGGTGTCACCTCGAGTCGAAATATTGGTATCAATTCTTGTACCACACCTTATGCTTTATTCTGTGATGACGATATACAATATGTTCCAGGTTCTTTGGCAAAGGTAATTTCCTCTTTTGAAGAAAACCCAGATGCCGCCTTTCTTACATATAACGTCATAGATGAAAATGGTATTAATCTGAAGCAATATCCTCAAACTGTTATCAGACACTCAAAATTTAGTATAATGAAGGTCGGGACTATTGAGGTCGCGGTTAATATGGACATATGCCGGGGTGTAAATTTCCCTGAGGATATGGGTGCAGGGAAGAAGTTATATTGTTGTGATGAGCCAGTATATTTATCCAATATAATAAATAAGTTAAAAGATAAAAAAAATGCTGGATATCATGTTCCTTTGACATTATGCATTCATCCCCGTATTTCCTCAGGTAAGTCCTTGAAGTCACGGTATGCATTACTGACTAGATGGATATGTTTTAAAAGAGTTTATCCCTTTTATCAAGCACCTATAGTTTTTATTGCTTTTTGTGTAAAAAACTTCCGTAAAATATTTTTGTGAGATTTTATGCGACTTAGACCTCTTGTTTCAATTATCATGCCTTCTTATAATAGTTCAAAGACAATTAGACGCAGTATTGATTCGATAATTGCACAATCGTATGATAACTGGGAGTTGCTTGTTACTGATGATAAATCTTCTGACGATACGCTTTCACTCCTGAAAAATTATGCTGAAATGGACGAAAGAATTAAAGTATTTGTACTTAATGAAAATGGAGGCGCAGGAGTAGCAAGGAATAACTCAATATATCATGCAAGTGGAAGATATATTGCTTTTTTGGATAGTGACGATGAATGGCATCCAAAAAAACTGCAAAAGCAGATAAAGTTTATGCTTGACAATAAGTATGCATTGACTTATACCGCGTATCGGAAAATTGACGGTAATAATAATCTTAAGGGGAGTATCTATCCTCCAATGCGTACGTGTTATTCCGATCTACTTAAGTCGAATGTAATCGGTTGTTTAACAGCTATATACGATACGGAACTTCTTGGGAAAATATATATGCCAGTCATCCGCAAACGACAAGACATGGCTCTGTGGTTACTAATTTTAGAAAAAATAGACTATGCCTGGTGCCTTAATGATGTACTTGCGTATTACAGAGAGGGGCATGAATCTCTCTCGTCGAACAAGTTAAAAATTCTTAAGTCCCAATGGGGGTTTTATCGAGACTATCTTAAATATAGTCTATTTAAATCTGCTTATTATTTTAGTTTTTACTTGGTGAAAGCCTATAAAAAGCATAATAAAACGAAATAAAATTTGCTCAATTAACGCTCATCTTGCTCTTCTACGCCATGTCAACACTGAAATATAAGCACATTTATTGACTACACACGTTTGTTATTCTTGGGTTAATATCTCAATACATTTTAGCCACGGCATAACCGTGGTGACCACACCTGACAGGAGTACATAATGTCTAAGCAACAGATCGGCGTAGTCGGTATGGCAGTGATGGGGCGCAACCTGGCGCTCAACATCGAAAGCCGTGGTTATACCGTCTCCATCTTTAACCGCTCCCGTGAAAAAACTGAAGAAGTTGTTGCCGAAAATCCAGGCAAAAAACTGGTTCCTTACTACACGGTACAGGAGTTCGTCGAATCTCTTGAAACACCTCGTCGTATCCTGTTGATGGTGAAAGCAGGCGCAGGCACTGATGCCGCGATTGATTCCCTGAAACCGTATCTCGATAAAGGCGACATCATCATTGATGGTGGTAACACCTTCTTCCAGGACACTATTCGTCGTAACCGTGAGCTGTCTGCTGAAGGTTTCAACTTCATCGGTACCGGTGTTTCCGGTGGTGAAGAGGGCGCTCTGAAAGGCCCATCCATTATGCCTGGTGGTCAGAAAGAAGCCTATGAACTGGTTGCCCCAATTCTGACCAAAATTGCTGCGGTTGCAGAAGATGGTGAGCCGTGCGTGACCTACATTGGTGCTGATGGTGCTGGCCATTATGTGAAAATGGTTCACAACGGTATCGAATACGGCGATATGCAGCTGATCGCAGAAGCGTACTCTCTGCTGAAAGGTGGCCTGAACCTGTCAAACGACGAGTTGGCGAAAACCTTCACCGAGTGGAACGAAGGCGAGCTGAGTAGCTACCTGATCGACATCACCAAAGACATCTTCACCAAAAAAGATGAAGACGGTAACTACCTGGTGGATGTGATCCTGGATGAAGCGGCAAACAAAGGTACCGGTAAGTGGACCAGCCAGAGCTCTCTGGATCTCGGCGAACCGCTGTCTCTGATCACCGAGTCCGTATTTGCGCGTTACATCTCCTCTCTGAAAGATCAGCGTGTTGCTGCCTCTAAAGTGCTTTCTGGCCCGAAAGCGGAGCTGGCTGGCGACAAAGCAGCTTTCGTTGAGAAAGTACGCCGTGCGCTGTACCTCGGTAAAATCGTTTCTTACGCGCAGGGCTTCTCTCAGCTTCGTGCCGCGTCTGATGAATACAACTGGGATCTGAACTACGGTGAAATCGCTAAGATCTTCCGTGCCGGTTGTATCATTCGTGCGCAATTCCTGCAGAAAATTACTGATGCCTATGCGGAAAATGCGGGCATTGCTAACCTGCTCCTGGCGCCGTACTTTAAAAATATCGCTGATGAGTATCAGCAGGCATTGCGTGACGTGGTTGCCTACGCTGTACAAAATGGTATCCCGGTTCCGACATTTGGCGCAGCGGTTGCCTATTACGACAGCTACCGTTCAGCGGTGTTGCCGGCTAACCTGATTCAGGCTCAGCGTGACTACTTCGGTGCGCATACGTATAAGCGTACTGATAAAGAAGGTGTATTCCATACCGAATGGTTGGATTAGTCTGATTTGATGGTCAACTAAAATTTAAGCCCGGGACATTCTTCCGGGCTTTTTTATTACTAAATATGGGGCGTTCACCGCGCAAACGTGTAATTTAATCAGTTTACAGGCTACGGATTTCGACCTTTCTGACCGACACATTTCTTGACAGCCTGGAGATATAAGGGTTAAAAAAACCCGGTATTGTATTTTATGTCGGTGAGTCATCCCGCAAACGTTTAACTAATAGAAGTCAGAGCTAATGAAAATAACGATTTCAGGAACAGGTTATGTAGGTCTCTCGAACGGCATTCTGATTGCGCAAAATCATGAAGTGGTTGCTCTTGATATCGTGCAGGCTAAAGTTGATATGCTTAATCAGAAGCGTTCTCCTATCGTCGATAAAGAGATTGAAGAGTATCTGGCAACGAAAGATCTCAACTTTCGTGCAACCACTGATAAGCATGATGCCTATCAGAATGCTGACTATGTCATAATTGCGACACCGACTGATTATGATCCTAAAACTAATTATTTCAATACTTCTAGTGTAGAGTCCGTCATTCGTGATGTTACTGATATTAACCCCCATGCTGTAATGATCATTAAATCGACCATTCCCGTTGGGTTTACACAGTCGATAAAAGAGAAACTGGGAATCAAGAATCTCATTTTTTCACCAGAATTCTTACGTGAAGGTAAAGCCCTTTACGATAACCTCCATCCGTCCAGAATTGTTATCGGGGAGCGTTCTGACCGCGCCGAAAAATTCGCCTCACTGCTACAGCAAGGTGCAATCAAGCAGAATATTCCTACATTATTTACTGATTCTACTGAAGCGGAAGCTATTAAGCTTTTTGCCAACACTTACCTTGCGATGCGCGTCGCTTACTTCAATGAATTAGATAGTTACGCTGAAACGCTGGGGCTGAACTCTCGTCAGATAATCGAAGGTGTATGCCTCGACCCGCGTATTGGCAATCACTATAACAACCCGTCATTTGGCTACGGCGGCTATTGCCTGCCGAAAGATACTAAGCAGTTGCTGGCCAACTACCAGTCGGTACCAAACAACATTATCTCGGCAATTGTTGACGCTAACCGCACGAGAAAAGATTTCGTGGCCGATGCCATTCTGGCGCGGAAGCCGAAAGTTGTTGGTATCTATCGGCTGATCATGAAAAGCGGTTCCGATAACTTCCGTGCGTCCTCCGTACAGGGCATTATGAAACGCCTGAAGGCGAAGGGGATAACGGTGATTGTGTACGAACCGGTGATGAAAGAAGATGAGTTCTTCAACTCTCGGGTGGTGCGTGACCTTGATGCGTTCAAACAGGAGGTGGATGTTATCGTCTCCAACAGGATGGCGGAAGAGTTAGCAGATGTTGCTGAGAAAGTTTACACCCGCGATCTTTTTGGCAACGATTAACTAAAATTATTGACAATCTGAATGCCTTCGCAACTGGCATTCAGACTTTTTACTGATTCTTTTCAGGTTTCTCTGTTTTTGGTGAAAATCCTATAGAAATTCCGGATGCGGTAGGTAAACTTGTGCCTTCGTGGGGTTTTTGTTTGGATGTCACATAAGGTTTTTATGATTCAAGATAATAATAATGGGCGTAGCGGGTATGACAGGGAGTCGGAGCAGATCGACCTCATCGATCTGTTAATGCAGCTCTGGCGTGGCAAGTTGACTATCATCGTGTGTGTTATCATCGCAATAGCAATTGCTCTGGCTTATGTCTTTTTGGCGAAAGAGAAGTGGACTTCAACCGCGACTATCACGCGCCCCGATGCGGCACAGATTGCGACCTACCACAATGCCGTAAATACCCTGGATTCATCGGTAACCTTGTCTGATGTTCAAAACCAGGTCATTAACCGCTTTAATTCTGCTTTTATCGCTTTGACAGAAGCGCTGGATAATCAGGAAGAACCTGAAAAACTGACTATTGAGCCAGCGGTTAAGGGCCAGTCTCTGCCTCTAACTGTAACTTACGTCAGTGACTCCGCCCAATCCGCCCAGCGTGGCATTGCCGAATACATCCAGAAAATCGACGAGCAAATCGCGGACGAGCTGGAGCTTGACCTTAATGACACCGTCAAATTACGTGTGATGAACATTAAGGACGACCTGGAAAACCAGGAAACCGTTGCTCAGGAACAAAAAGACCTGCGTATTAAGCAGATCACCGAATCCCTGAAATATGCGCAAAAAAGTAACGTCACTAAACCGCAGCTTCAGCAGACGCAAGATGTGACCCAGGAGACCATGTTCCTGCTGGGCACTGAAGCACTGGGCTCAATGGTTGCCAATGAAGCCAGCCGTCCGCTGACTTTTGGCGCAGGTTACTACGCGCTGAAGAAAAATCTGCTCGATATCGAAAAGCTGAAAGTTGACCCGAAAACTATCCACGTCTATCGCTACGTGATGAAGCCAACGTTGCCAATCCGTCGCGACAGCCCGAAACGTGGCCTGACGCTGGTTCTGGCTGTGCTGCTGGGCGGGATGATTGGCGCTGGTGTTGTGCTGGGCCGCAACGCGCTGCGTAACTATAAAGCCAAAGCATAACGCTTACGCCAGATAAGAAAAAACCGGGCTCGCCCGGTTTTTTTACGCCTGATGAAAACTTACTGGTGACGTTTCCGCAGGTTCTCAATCACCGTAGTTAAATCCAGTTCCTGATCCTGCAACAGCACCAGCAGGTGATACATCAAATCCGACGCTTCGTTCGTCAGCTCAAAGCGGTCTTTCACCGTGGCGGCAAGCGCCGTCTCAACGCCTTCTTCACCCACTTTCTGCGCGATGCGTTTGGTGCCGCTGGCATACAGGCGCGCGGTGTAAGAACTTTCCGGGTCTGCGGTTTTACGCTCGGCCAGCAGTTGTTCCAGTTGGTAGAGGAACAGCCACTGGTGGCTGGCGTCGCCGAAGCAACTGGAGGTGCCTTTGTGGCAGGTCGGGCCAATCGGGTTAACCAGCACCAGCAGGGTGTCATTATCACAGTCGGGCGTGATGCTGACCACGTTCAGGAAGTGGCCGGAGGTTTCACCTTTAGTCCACAACCGTTCTTTGGTGCGCGAGTAAAACGTCACTTTCCCGGACGACTGTGTCTGTGCCAGCGCCTCTTGATTCATATAGCCCAGCATTAAGACTTCGCCGGAGACCGCGTGTTGTACGATGGCGGGCATCAGTCCGTCGGTTTTTTCCCAGTCCAGTTGTTCAGTTAACATACCCGTATCTCCACGCCCTGTGCGGCCAGGTACGCTTTTAATTCACCAATATTAATAATTTGCTTGTGGAATACCGAGGCGGCCAGCGCGCCATCGACATCCGCATCACGGAAGGCTTCGAGGAAGTGTTCCATCGTGCCCGCGCCGCCCGAGGCAATCAGCGGAACATGGCAGACGTCACGGACTTTTTTCAGTTGTTCCAGGTCGTAGCCGTTACGTACACCGTCCTGGTTCATCATGTTGAGGACGATTTCCCCCGCGCCACGCTTTTGCACTTCCTGCACCCAGTCGAGCGTTTCCCACTGGGTGACGCGGGTGCGGCTTTCGTCGCCGGTGTATTGATTGACGTGATATTTGCCGCTGTCGGCGTCAAACCAGGTGTCGATGCCGACCACGATGCACTGCACGCCAAAGCGATCCGCCAGGCGGGTAATCAGCTCCGGGTCGGCCAGCGCCGGGGAGTTGATGGAAATTTTATCTGCGCCGAAAGAGAGGATCTTCGCCGCGTCGTCGATGGATTTGATACCACCGGCGACGCAGAAGGGGATATCGATCACTTCTGCGACGCGTGAGACCCAGCTTTTATCAACCACGCGGCCATCGCTGGAGGCGGTGATATCGTAAAACACTAATTCATCTGCGCCTTCGTCGGCATAGCGTTTTGCCAGCGGCACGATGTCGCCGATGATTTCGTGATTGCGAAACTGCACGCCCTTAACGACCTGGCCATCACGCACGTCCAGGCAGGGGATTATCCGTTTTGCCAGCATTGGATGGCCTCCGTTACGGTGAATTTATCTTCCAGCAGTGCGCGGCCGACAATCACGCCACGCACGCCGGTGCCGCGCAGGGCGGCGATGTCCGCCAGCGAGCCGATGCCGCCGGAAGACTGAAATGCCACCTGCGGGTAGCGGGCGCAGACTTCTTCATACAGCGAGATATTGGAACCCGCCAGCGTGCCGTCACGCGAAATATCGGTGCACAGTACGTGTTGCAGGCCAACCGGCAGATAGGTTTCGACCAGTTCTTCCAGCGTGACGCCGGAGTTTTCCTGCCAGCCGCTAACCGCGACTTGCTTTGTACCTTGTTCGTCGATGCGCACGTCCAGCGCCAGCACCAGGTGCTCCGCGCCAAAGCGGGTAAACCAGCCTTTGACGACCTCCGGGGATTTTACCGCCGTCGAGCCCACAACCACACGTTCAACGCCCGCTTCCAGCAGTGCCGCCACATCATCTTCGCTGCGCACGCCGCCGCCAACCTGTACCGGAACATTCACGCCCGCCACCAGTTGTTTCAGCAACGGGATCTGGCGCAGTGCCGGGTCTTTCGCGCCGGTTAAATCGACCAGGTGCAGCACTTGCGCGCCCTGAGAGGCGTAATCCTGTAAACGCGGCAGCGGGTCGTTGCCGTAATCGCGCTGTTGGGCGTAATCGCCCTGATGCAAACGCACTACCGTGCCATTAATTAAATCTAAAGCTGGAATGATCATTACATCTCCAGGAAGTTTTTCAGCAGTTGCGCCCCGGCCGCACCCGAACGTTCCGGATGAAACTGCACGCCGTAAAAGTTATCTTTCTGCACCGCCGCGGTAAACGGTTCGCCGTAGTGACACTGCGCGATAGTGTACGGGTTCACCGGCATGGCGTAGCTGTGGACGAAATAGAAGTACGCGCCATCTTCGATGCCCCGGAACAGTCGGTCGCCCGCTTTCGGGTAGACGCGGTTCCAGCCCATGTGCGGCAGAGGCAGACCGAAGTCAGTCATTTTTGGCACATCCTGGTCGATGATGCCCAGCAGGTCGACGCCGTTGCTTTCCGCGCTGCGGCTGCCGAGGATTTGCATCCCGAGGCAAATACCCAGCACCGGTTGGGTGCAGGCTTTAATCAGCTCGACCAGTTCACGCTCGCGGATCTGATCCATCGCCGCCTGTGCGGTACCCACACCTGGCAGAAACAGTTTGTCGGCACGCAGCACCACGTCCGGGTCACGGCTGACCACCGGGTCATAACCATGACGACTGATGGCGGACTTCACCGAGTTCAGGTTGGCGCAGCCGGTATCAAGGATGACGACGTTCATCACAGCACTCCTTTTGAGGAGGGAAGGGTATCGCCTTCCACGCGGATCGCCTGGCGCAGGGTGCGGCCAAAGACTTTGAACAGGCTTTCCACGCGGTGGTGGTCGTTTTTGCCTTTGGTTTTCAGGTGCAGCGTCACGCCCATGGTGTAGGAGAGCGAGCGGAAGAAGTGCTCGATCATCTCGGTGCTCAGGTCGCCGACGCGCTGATAGGTGTATTCGGCTTTATATTCGAGGTGCGGACGCCCGGAGATATCCAGCGCGCAGCGCGCCAGGCATTCGTCCATCGGTAGCACAAAGCCGAAACGGTTGATGCCGCGTTTGTCGCCCAGCGCCAGTTTCAACGCTTCGCCCAGCGCCAGCCCGGTGTCTTCCACCGTGTGGTGATCGTCGATATACAGGTCGCCCTGTACGGCAATCTCCATGCGAAAGCCGCCGTGGGTGGCGATTTGATCCAGCATGTGGTCGAAGAAACCGACACCGGTGCTGATTTTGCTGCCGCCTTCGCGATCCAGCCATACTTTGACGTCGATCTGGGTTTCTTTGGTTTTCCGCTCAACGTGGGCGTAGCGGTCGCGGCGGGTCAGTTGTTCGCCAATCGTCGCCCAGTTCAGCGTTTCGCGGTTATAGCGCAGGCCGATGATATCCATGTTTTCTGCCAACTGGATATCGGTGGCGCGATCGCCAATCACGTAACTGTTGGCTTTATCCATCACTCCATCGGCCAGCCAGGCAGTGACCAGCTTCGTTTTCGGCTTGCGGCAGTCGCAGTCGTCCGCCGGGAAGTGCGGGCAAATCAGCACATCCTCGAAGTTAACGCCTTGCGAAGTGAAAATCTGCATCATCAGATTATGCGGGCCGTCAAAGTCGGCCTGCGGATAGCTATCCGTGCCCAGCCCATCCTGATTGGTGACCATCACCAGCTTATAGCCCGCTTTTTGCAGCGTCAGCAGCGTCGGGATCACGTCCGGCTCAAATTCCAGCTTCTCGAAACGGTCAACCTGGAAATCGCTCGGCGGCTCTGCAATCAGGGTGCCGTCGCGGTCAATAAAGAGAAACTTCTGGGTCATACATTCTCCGCATTCAAAGCGTCAATAACGCGCTGGCTCTCTTCGCGGGTGCCGATGGTGATACGCAAACAGCCGCTTAAAGAAGGTTGTTTATTCTGGTCTCGTAAGATAATGCCCTGATCCCACAAAGATTTAAACACTGCGCTGGAGGCTTTAATGCGCACGAGAATGTAATTGGTTTCAGAGTCGAAGACCTGCTCCACGCACGGGATGCCGTCAAGGTTCGCCACCAGATACTGACGCTCCGCCAGAATTTGCGCCACGCGTTCGCGCATCGCGGTGATGCCCTGTGGCGCCAGCGCCTGTGCGGCGATATCGGCAACCGGTGTAGAAAGCGGATAAGGGGCAATCACTTTCAACAGGAGGGCGATAACCTCTTCATTCGCCAGGGTAAAACCACAACGAAGGCCGGCGAGGGCAAAGGCTTTGGAAAGCGTGCGCAAAATCACCAGATTCGGGTATTCGCTCAGCCAGCCCGCCAGCGTCGCCTGCGGGCAAAACTCGATGTAGGCTTCATCGGCAACCACCAGCGCTTTACCGCGCGTCATCTCCAGCAGCGTGCGGAAATCCTGCGGGTTAATCAGTTGCCCGGTGGGGTTATTAGGGCTGCAAACGTAAACCACTTTCACGCCGTCGAGCTTGTCGGCAATCGCCGGAAGGTCGAGTTGCCAGTTTGCAAGCGTCGGGACGGTGCGGCACTCTACGCCGATGGTTTCCGCACTCACGCTGTACATGCCGTAGGTTGGCGGGCAGTAAAGAATCGCGTCTTTACCCGGTTCACAAAACGCGCGCACCAGCAGTTCGATGCCTTCATCTGCGCCGCGGCTGACCAGCACCTGTTCCGGCTTCACGCCTGCATAGGCGGCGTAGTTTTCAATCACCGCTTTCGGCTGGCATTCCGGGTAGCGGTTCAGCGTTTGCGCGGTAAGCTGAAATTCGACCGGCGTCGGAAATTCGTTGGCATTGAGCCAGACATCGCCTTTGCCGCCCAGGCGGCGAGCGGACTGGTAAGGCGTCAGATTACGCACATTCTCGCGGGCTAACTCTTCAATGCTCATGCTTGCTCCTTCAGGGCGTTTACGCGCAGGGTGACGGCATTTTTGTGGGCGGTCAGCCGCTCGGCTGCCGCCAGGGTTTCAATTGTGGCGGCGAGAGAGGCGAAACCGTCGCGGGAGAGTTCCTGTACGGTCATCCGTTTCTGGAAATCCGCCAGCCCCAGGCTGGAGCAGGTCGACGTATAGCCGTAGGTTGGCAGCACGTGGTTGGTGCCGGAGGCGTAATCACCTGCTGATTCCGGTGACCAGTCGCCGAGGAAAACGGAGCCTGCGCTGGTGATGTTGTCCACCAGTTCACGGGCGTTGCGGGTCTGAATGATCAGGTGCTCCGGGCCGTAGGCATTGGAAATCTCCACGCACTGGGCAATGTCGCGGGCGACAATCAAACGGCTGGCGGAAAGCGCCTGGCGCGCGGTGTCGGCACGCGAGAGACAAGCAAGCTGACGTTCCACGGCTTCCGCCACGCCACGCGCGATGTCGGCATCCGGCGTCAGCAGGATCACCTGAGAGTCCGGGCCGTGTTCCGCCTGCGAAAGTAAATCGGCAGCGATAAAGTCCGGCGTCGCGCCGCTGTCGGCAATCACCAGCACTTCAGACGGGCCGGCAGGCATATCGATAGCGGCACCGTCCAGACGCTGGCTAACCTGGCGTTTGGCTTCAGTGACAAAAGCGTTGCCAGGGCCAAAGATTTTATCCACCTTCGGAACTGACTCGGTACCAAGCGCGAGCGCGGCGATGGCCTGCGCACCACCCACTTTAAACACCTCTTTCACGCCGCAAAGCTGTGCGGCATAAAGAATTTCATCAGCAATTGGCGGCGGGGAACAGAGCACCACTTTCTGGCAACCGGCAATGCGCGCCGGTGTTGCCAGCATTAATACGGTCGAGAAGAGCGGCGCGGAGCCGCCCGGAATATAGAGGCCCACCGAGGCGATAGGACGTGTTACCTGCTGGCAGCGCACGCCCGGCTGGGTTTCAACATCCACACCCGGCAAAATTTGCGCGCTGTGGAAGGTGTCGATATTTTTCACCGCGACGTTCATCGCGGCTTTCAGTTCATCGCTCAGGCGGCGGCTGGCCTCGGCTATTTCCTCTTCGGTGACTTTCAGCGCCGTCACTTCCGTTTTATCAAACTTCGCGCTGTATTCACGCAGGGCGCGGTCGCCGTTTTGCTTAACGTTATCCAGGATCTCCGCGACGGTGCACGTAATGCTGTCGGATGCTGAAATCGCCGGACGCATCAGCAGCGCCTGCTGCTCTTCCTTATTACAACCATTCCAGTCGATCAGGGTGTTAAAGCTCATGGTCGTTACTCCATCATCTTCTCAATCGGTAGCACCAGAATCGAGCTGGCGCCCAGCGCTTTCAGTTTTTCCATGGTTTCCCAGAACAGGGTTTCGCTGCTGACCATGTGCATCGCCACGCGCTGTTGGTCGCCCGCCAGCGGCAGAATAGTGGGGCGCTCAGCGCCCGGCAGCAGGGCGATCACTTCGTCCAGACGTTCAGTTGGCGCGTGCATCATGATGTATTTCGATTCACGCGCCTGAATGACGCCCTGAATACGAGTCAGCAGGCGATCAATCAACTGCTGTTTGGCGTCGCTCATCTCGCCGTCGCGCTGGATCAGGCACGCTTTGGAGCGATAAATCACTTCCACTTCACGCAGGCCGTTCGCTTCAAGCGTCGCGCCGGTAGAGACCAGGTCGCAAATGGCATCGGCGAGGCCAGCACGCGGGGCGACTTCTACGGAACCGTTCAGCAGACAGGATTTAAAGGCGATGCCTTTCTGGTCGAGGTAACGCTTGAGCAGGTGTGGATAAGAGGTGGCGATGCGTTTGCCGTCCAGACCGGCCGGGCCGTCCCAGGCTTCATCCACGGCGGTGGCCAGCGACAGGCGGCAGCCGCCGAAGTCCAGACGACGCAGAGTGAAGTAGCGCGGATCTTCGCCCTGTGCGCGGCGGCTCAACAGTTCCTCTTCCAGGACGTTTTCACCGATGATGCCGAGGTCGACCACGCCATCCATAATCAGCCCCGGAATATCGTCGTCACGCACGCGCAGAATATCGATGGGCATGTTCTCCGCCATCGCAATCAGGCGCTGGGTGTGGAGATTGATCTTGATGCCGCAACGGGCGAGTAATTCACGTGAATCATCGCTCAGGCGACCTGATTTCTGCATAGCTATGCGTAAACGGCTGTTATCTAACATTCTGATTTCCTCTTACCGTGCTGAATTTTGTCCAAAAAAAAGCCCCCGGAAGAAATCTTCCGGGGGCTCTCTTGCGTTCATGCACCACTGGAAGATCTAAATGTCTCCCAGCACACATCGCCTGAAAGACTAGTCAGGATGATGGTGATGATGGTGGTGTTTAAATTGAACGCACATAATAAATTTCTCGTTGAATGAGTATTCACTTGATGTCTTTTAACCTAGCCCACTTTTGCCCTTGAAGGCAAGGGGTTTTTTCAAACTTTAAATCATTTCATATTCACACTATAAATTGTCAGTTTCCGCGGGCTGGCGTAGCCTTATAGCAGAAGGATAGCCAGAAACCAGGAGAGCAGGCATGAAGAAGGTCGCGATTGTCGGATTAGGTTGGTTAGGAATGCCACTGGCGTTGGCGCTGACGGCGCGCGGCTGGCAGGTCACCGGCAGCAAAACGACGCAGGATGGGGTGGAGGCGGCGCGGATGTGTGGGGTTGACGGCTACCCGCTACGCCTTGAACCCCAACTGGTGTGTGAAGCCGAAGATTTAGATGCTTTAATGAATGTTGACGCGCTGGTCATTACCTTACCGGCACGTCGTAGCGGCGAGGGTGAGGATTTTTACCTGCAGGCGGTGCAGGAGATTGTCGATACGGCTCTCGTGCATCATATACCGCGCATCATTTTTACCAGCTCGACTTCGGTATATGGCAACGCGCAGGGAACGTTGAAAGAGAACGCCCCGCGTGAACCGGTGACGTCCAGCGGGAAAGTGCTGAAAGAGCTGGAAGACTGGCTGCATCATTTGCCGGGCACGTCCGTCGACATCCTGCGTCTGGCGGGACTAGTGGGCCCCGGGCGTCATCCGGGGCGTTTCTTTGCCGGAAAATCAGCGCCGGACGGCCAGCATGGTGTGAATCTGGTGCATCTGGATGACGTGATTTCCGCCATTACGCTGTTATTGCAGGCTCCCAGGGGCGGACATATCTATAATATATGTGCGCCCCTTCATCCGGCTCGTGAAATTTTCTACCCGCAAATGGCGCGGGAGCTGGGTCTGGAGACGCCGGTGTTTTCGCAACATGCGGGCAGCGGCACGGGCAAAATTATTGATGGCAACCGTATTTGCCATGAGCTGGGTTTTGAGTACCAGCATCCTGATCCGCTGTTAATGCCGATGGAGTAATACATCCTTGGCGTTCAGCCTGATGCAAGGGGACGACGATGAAGCCTTTGCTGGATGTGCTGATTATTCTTGATGCATTAGATAAAGAAGGGAGCTTTGCCGCGGCGTCGGCAAAGCTCTACAAAACGCCGTCAGCCCTCAGCTACACCGTTCATAAGCTGGAAAGCGACCTCAATATTCAACTTCTCGATCGCAGCGGCCACCGGGCAACGTTTACCCGTACCGGACAGATGCTGCTGGAAAAGGGGAGGGAGGTGCTACACACGGTGCGTGAGCTGGAACAGCAAGCCATTAAGCTGCATGAGGGCTGGGAAAATGAGCTGGTGATCGGCGTCGATGATACCTTCCCTTTCTCTTTATTAGCGCCGCTGATAGAAACTTTTTACCACCATCACAGCGTTACCCGGCTGAAATTTATTAATGGTGTACTGGGCGGCTCCTGGCAGGCGCTGGCCCAGGGCAAAGCCGATATTATCGTTGGCGCGCTTCGCGACCCTCCGCTGTTAAGTGGTTTTGGCTTTACACCGCTTGGTCGGCTGGAGCAGGTTTTTGTCGTGGCGGCTCACCATCCACTGGCGCAAATGCCGGAACCGTTAGCACGGCGTACCATAAAACGCTTTCGGGCTATTGTTGTCGGTGACAATACGGCCCCGGAATGTGCGACATTTCAGCAACTTCTTGACGATCAGCAAGCCATTACGGTTTTTGATTTTAAAACAAAACTTGAATTACAAATTAGTGGGTTGGGCTGCGGGTATATTCCGCGCTATCTGGCGCAGCGCTACCTCGACAGTGGGGCGCTGGTTGAAAAATCCGTCGACGCCCATATCGCTTTCGAATCGGTCTGGATTGGCTGGAATGAACAGACCGCCGGGCTCGCAAGTGCCTGGTGGCGAGATGCGGTTTTAGCAAATAGTGCTATAGCTGCGGTCTATAATTCGACCACAGTTGAATAATCAATCAGTTAGATGGAGAAGTTTAACGATCGCCTTCACATTCTCTTGTATTTTTATGTCAATTTGATGCAAAATATGCCGCTTGCAAAAAATGATACTAACCGACGTTTTAATACGCGTCGGTTATTTTTTTGCATCAAACAACTCATTCAATAAAAGAGGCCGGGCTTCGTACCGGATAGATACTTACTTAAAAAACGACAGTTGTTGTCGCTGAGGAAATCAAAAAAATGGGGCAATTTTTTGTTTTTGCGACGGTTTTCACCCGTAAGGAGAATAACCATGTCGCATAACGCTACTCCAAACACCTCTCGCGTGGAATTACGTAAAACGCTTACGTTGATTCCGGTTGTCATGATGGGCCTTGCCTATATGCAGCCAATGACGCTGTTCGATACGTTCGGTATCGTATCAGGCCTTACCGACGGTCACGTTGCAACGGCTTATGCCTTTGCGCTGATCGCGATTCTTTTTACAGCGCTGAGCTACGGTAAACTGGTTCGCCGTTTCCCGTCTGCAGGCTCTGCATATACCTACGCTCAGAAATCCATCAGCCCGGTTGTTGGCTTTATGGTGGGCTGGTCATCGCTGCTCGACTATCTGTTCATGCCGATGATCAACATTCTGCTGGCGAAAATTTACTTTGAAGCACTGATGCCGTCAGTTCCGTCGTGGATCTTTGTCGTTGCGCTGGTTGGTTTTATGACCGTCTCCAACCTGCGTAGCATTAAAGCCGTAGCGAACTTCAATACCCTGATCGTGGTACTACAGATGGGGATTGTGGCGGTGATCGTTGGCCTTATCATCTATGGCGTCATGCACGGTGAAGGCGCCGGTACGTTGACCAGCACTCGTCCATTCTGGTCTGAGGGCGCACATGTGGTACCGATGATTACCGGTGCGACGATTCTGTGCTTCTCATTCCTCGGCTTCGACGGCATCTCTTCGCTTTCTGAAGAGACCAAAGACGCTGAGCGCGTGATCCCGCGTGCGATTTTCCTGACGGCGCTGATTGGCGGTATGGTGTTCATTTGTGCATCTTACTTCCTGCAGTTGTACTTCCCGGACATCTCGCGCTTCAAAGATCCCGACGCTTCTCAGCCTGAAATCATGCTGTATGTGGCAGGTAAAACCTTCCAGTGGGGCGTACTGATCTTCTCCAGCGTGACCGTTTTGGCTTCCGGTATGGCAGCACATGCGGGCGTTTCACGTCTGATGTATGTGATGGGGCGTGATGGTGTATTCCCGAACAGCTTCTTCGGTTACATTCACCCGAAATGGCGTACTCCGGCGTTCAACGTTCTGCTGGTTGGTGCAATTGCGCTGCTGGCGATTAAATTCGACCTGGTTACCGCAACCGCGCTGATTAACTTTGGTGCGCTGGTGGCGTTCACCTTTGTTAACCTTTCCGTGATTTCGCAGTTCTGGATCCGCGAAAAGCGCAACAAAACGCTGAAAGATCATATCAACTACCTGGTGCTGCCAAGCTGTGGCGCGCTGACCGTTGGTGCGCTGTGGGTCAACCTGGAGCAGAGCTCCATGATCCTGGGTCTTATCTGGGGCACCATCGGCCTGATTTATCTGGCGTGTGTGACTAAGCGTTTCCGTAACCCGGTTCCGCAGTACGAAGATATCGCGTAATTCATTTCGTTACGCTGAAAACCGGAGGCCAAATGCCTCCGGTTTTTTTTATGTCTTAATTTCGTGTGGGTTTTAAAAACAACGAATAAATAACCAAACGGAATAACATAGAGTTTTTGGTTATTGGTTCCTGGCCGGAGTGGCTGGAATAATTTACCCATTGATATTTCCCAGGTTGATTAATTTTTATGTTGCAGATGATGGTAAGCGGAATAATTTGCGGGGCGCTGTTGGGGTTTGTGATGCAGCGTGGTCGCTTCTGCCTGACCGGCGGTTTTCGCGATATGTATATCGCGAAAAACAATCGCATGTTTTATGCCTTACTGATTGCCATTTCGGTTCAAAGCCTTGGCGTGTTTGCCCTGATTCAAACCGGGCTGGTGCAGTACGACGCAGGGGCGTTCCCATGGCTTGGCACCATTATCGGTGGTTTTGTTTTTGGTATTGGTATTGTCTATGCGGGCGGTTGCGCCACCGGGACATGGTATCGCGCCGGAGAAGGGCTGATTGGTAGCTGGATTGCGCTGGTCACTTATATGGTGATGAGTGCGGTGATGCGCTCGCCGCATGCGGCCGGGCTGAATGCGTTTCTCGGCCAACATACCACCGCGCACAACGGCATCGCGGAAACCTTCAATATTTCCGTATGGCCGCTGATTGCTGTGCTGCTGGTGGCCACCGTTTGGCTGGTCAGTAAAGAGTTGCGTAAGCCTAAGCTCAAAGTGGCCTCACTGCCGCCGCGGCGTACCGGTCTGGCGCATCTGCTATTTGAAAAGCGCTGGCACCCGTTCGTTACCGCAGTGCTGATTGGTCTGATTGCGCTGCTGGCGTGGCCGCTGAGCGAAGCCACCGGGCGTATGTTCGGTTTAGGCATTACCTCACCGACCGCCAATATTCTGCAATTTCTCGTTTCTGGCGAAAGCAAATATGTTAACTGGGGCGTATTCCTGGTACTGGGGATCTTCCTCGGTTCCTTTATCGCCGCTAAAGGCAGTCGTGAGTTCCGCGTCCGCGCAGCCGATGCCAGCACCACATTGCGCAGCGCCTCCGGCGGCGTGTTGATGGGCTTTGGCGCCAGCATTGCGGGCGGTTGCTCTATTGGTAATGGCCTGGTGATGACGGCGATGATGACCTGGCAGGGCTGGGTTGGACTGGTCTTTATGATCCTCGGTGTGTGGTCTGCGTCCTGGATGTTATATGTGCGTCCGCAGCGTAAAGCAAAACTGAAAGCCGCTACGGCATAATGGGAGTAATAGTATGACGGTAAAAAAACTCGATGTGGTCACTCAGGTGTGCCCGTTCCCGCTGATTGAAGCGAAAGCGGCAATGGCAGAAATGGCCAGTGGAGATCAACTCGTCATTGAGTTCGACTGTACTCAGGCGACGGAAGCCATTCCTCAGTGGGCGGCGGAAGAGGGGCATATCGTCACCGACTTTCAGCAGGCGGGTGATGCAGCCTGGAGTATTACGGTGCAGAAAGCCTGATAAAATGCGCCCCGCAATTTGCGGGGCGTGTTTTATCGCATTAGCAGTGTAAGTACCCACATTAACCACATTATGCCGGTCAGGCGCATCGTCAACCGGTATTGCTTTAATGCCCCTGACTGGCGCTCGCTAAAGGTAAGCACTCTCAGCCTCTCGCGATGCCAGATATAGCAGAGCGCCTCTCCCGCAGCCTGATTGTTTTCTTCATCAATCCAGCGAAAATAGCGGCTATCCAGCCAGAGTCGCCAGCATCCAAACCAGACAAGCCCAACGAGCAACACGATGATCGCTTTCGCGAAAAGATAGGGTGTAGCACACAATGCCCACGTCATGGGTGGCAGAGAATAGAAAATGAAAAAACGCCAGCTTTCCAGGGTCTGTTGCAGGAGTTTACGTTGTAAAAACGTATCGGGGGTTAACTATGTCTCTCTATTGCCCATATTTGCAGAAGCTCTCTGTGTTCGGTGGTGAAAACAACCTCCGGGCGAGCCCGTTGGATCTGCGTAATAGCTTGTAGTGGCGTAAGCGCTGGCTTTCTTTGCATCAACCAAGCTGCCGCTACCAGCGCGCTGCGTGACAAGCCCAGCGCGCAATGCACAAGTACGCTGCCATATTCCTTGCGTAACTGTTCCAGCTCAAGCACTGCCATGTGAAGCTGAGAGAGATCCGGATTAACCAAATCCAACATTGGCACGCAACGATAAGCCAGGCCACGGGTCGCCCGGGAGCGGGAAAACTCACTGGTAAGATCGAGTACCGCGCGCTGCACCGGTATTGTTCGGGGGTAAACGGAAATAAATACGCCATCTGCAACCAGACTGATTGACGGCAAAGTGCGTGTGTAGACGCGCATTGATATCATCATCCCCATCCTCCAGGGGGCTAATAACCACCAGGCGGCTGGTGTTATCGCTCCCTGTGCACTTTTCTGCAGTGCGGTAACGCCGAGCGCGCCATAAGCCAGGGTGACAACAAGTAACGCCAGGGCGGGCCACCAAAACCATGCGCTGATTAGCATTGCGCAGAGGATGACCAATAACATCGAGCTAAAATAGCGTAGGGCCAGCCCCCGCCGTTTGCCATGTGCTATTTGCACAGGCCCTGGAGCCTGCTCTGGAATCATCCAATCGATGAACAGACCTACCGCCAGCCCTGTGATTACATCAATAAAGTGATGTTGCCAGGTTGTCAGAACAGACACGGCGATCAGCACAAACCAGCCGGTGTTAAGCGGCTTCCACCTCGGAGTAACATGGCGAGAGAAATGACGCCACAGCAACCAGCACAAAATGATGTGTAACGACGGGGACTGGTTATAGGGCAGATCAAATTGTTCAAGCCGCGCGAATAACCAGCCGGCAACGCCGGTTATCTCCGGGCGGACAAACGTAAACCGCAGCGGAAATAGCAGAAAACCTGAGCAGGCGATAAGCGACGCAAGCAGCAACCGGCTCACCAGCCGCCGCTGTTCCTTGCATGATGAGCAGACAAATAACGAGACGCCATACAAGAGATCCAGACTCCAGTACGGAATGATCGTCAGCGGTATGAAGGGAATAGCGTGTTCCCAGTCAAACACCAGGCTGCCAATATTTCCCCGCCCGGCAGTAAACTGATTCACCTGTCCGTAGGTTAAGAAAAAAAAGGGTGCCAGTACCACAAGCCAGCCAGTTCCCTGCCTGAAACGCGCCCGTCGGGTGGTCATGATGTGCGCCGCACCGCGAGAGAAACGGTAAAAATTCCCCATTCATCGATAAGTTGGGTGCATTTATCAAAACCTGCCTCGCGAACCAGCGTATCCATCTCCCCTTGTGTACGCACACGCATAATCCATGGTTTGCCATCTTTATGACTGGTGAGCGACCAGGCGATAGTTTTTAACTGTGGATGCCAGGGCTGCCCGGTATAGATCAAAATACCGCCAGGTTCGATGGCGTCAGCCATTCCTGCAAGTGAGTGGCGTATCCCTTCGTTTTCAGGGAAAAGTTCATATAACCCGGAGACGATACCGAGCGTCGGGCGCGGAGTGAGGGCGGCCAATTGCTGGTGATTAAACGCGTCGCCCTGTTCAAAACGCACGCGGCCAGCCATACCGCGGCTCGCGATCATCTCCTGGCCTTTTGAAACGTTTAATTCACTAAAATCTCGCAAGAGAATTTCAGTTGCCGCAGGGATGTCCTCCAGTGCATCAAGCACATAACGCCCATGTCCTGCGGCAATATCTACCACCCGTATTGGCTTGTTTTGTGCCGACAGTTGTTCGACCGCTTGCCTGATTAGCATCTGAAGGTGAACTTTACGCTGGCGAATACCTTTCCAGCCCACGCTGTTAAGGTAGTTCTTGTCAATCAATCGCCCCAACTTGCTGCTTCCCTGTGGCTGATTACGATAGACATAATCGAGCGTGCTACCGGAATCAAATCCGGTTTCAAAACCCAGGCGTACGCCGCTGGATTGGGTTCCCACTATTTTCATGGCATAACGTAAGCCACGGTATGCAAAGTCATCCAGTGAATAGGGCTCTGGCCCTCCGCTCAATATGCGCCAGTTGTCGGCTCCCGGGCTGCGTTGGTCTTCAGCGCTGTAGTCAAAATGCTGTGGTGGGTTGGTATAAAGCGAATCAATGAATCCACGCATTTTATCAAATGCCAAATGGCGATCTTTTTCTCCCAGCGTATCGTGATAAAAGCCGCTCAGGATATGCAGTTCTTTATTTTGATTACGTAGCTTATGGTAGAAATCAAGTTGCGGCTGGCGATGCACAACGTAATCTTCCCCTGAGACAAGTATCTGAACAGGCAGAGTAATTGCGCTGGCATCACTGACCACGCGCTCAGCCGCTTTATAGAGGTCGAGCAGGATATTGACGGCAATCGGACGGGTAATCAGCGGATCCTGGTTGAAACTTGCCACCCGGTCTGGATCATGAGTCAGATACTTACCCTTAACATAAGAGTTAACAAAAAAGAGACCACGTAGCCGGTGCATCAACGTTAGCCCGGAGCGAGCGAAGGGTACATACAGTTTGACCCTAAAAGCGGGAGACGCCAGAACCAGCCCGCGTATTGTTGGGGCATAATCATGGGCCCAGGTTGCAGCCAGCACCGCGCCAACACTTTGCGCCACAACAACAATATCCTCCAGCGCCACCTGGCTATCATGTGCTACGAAGCGGACAAACTCGTCGACATCCCGTACCGAACGCGCCAATGAAGGACTAAAACCTCTCAGGCCAGGTGAGCGGCCATGGCCTCTGGCATCCCAGGCATAAAAAGCCGTGTCCGGCATGGCCAGTTCATCGACGATATGTTGCAATCGACCTGAATGTTCGTGACCGCGGTGAAATAACACAATAATTTTTCGCACTGTTTCGCCTGCTATTGCAGGCCAGTAGCGATAAAATAACTCAACGTTATCGCCGGTATAAAATTGTCGTTCTTCCGCCGTCCGCGTATTAATCATGAGAATGACTCCCTGTTGTTTGTTGTTCCAGCGCAAGCAGTTGTTCCTTCAGCATGCTCATAGACACTTCTTTATCCTGATTAAAATGCAACGCATCACCGATTGTGACATCAATAAACAACGGTAGGGGGATTAGGCTTCCTTTGGCCATTGCCTGGTCAGTTCCATGAAGCCAGATGGGAATGATTGGCACTTCCGGTAAGGCCTGACTCAAATACCAGACGCCTGATTTCAGGGGCGACATCACTCCCGGTTCGCCACGTGTTCCTTCAGGAAACAGAATGACTGTTTCGCCTGCGCGCAATGCTTGCTCACACAGCGCCAATGGGTTGGATTCGCCACCTTTACGTGAAACGGGAATAATGTTGAGGATGTTAAGCGAAAACCACGCCATTTGTTTGTTACGCAGGAAGTAATCAGCGGCCGCAACGGGATGAATGTTGCCCTGCTGGCGCAGCGGGAAAAGAGACAACAGCGCGAACACGTCCATGTGGCTATTATGATTTGCGACGACAATTGCCGGGCCGCGTTTGGGCAATTTTTCACGGTGCTTGATTCGCAGGCCTAACCATAGCCACATCACGGGCCAGACTATGCAAAGTGAGAACAGAAAATGAAGGATACGTTTCGGCATAGCTAGTAATAAAAATAACGAATGAAATGGAAGAATACCGGCGCAGTGAAGAGCAATGAATCCAGTCTGTCGAGGATGCCTCCATGCCCGGGCAGTAGGGTACCGCTGTCTTTCACGCCGATATCGCGTTTGATGGCCGACATCACCACATCGCCGCAGAATCCGGTTATGCCGATGATGAAACCTGCGGCCAATGCCATAGGGGAGGAGAGCGGCGTCAGTATTGGCCCCAATACCGTTGCGGCGATAGTTGTGGTTGCCACTCCGCCCAACAGACCGGCCAGCGTTTTGTTGGGGCTGACCCTTGGGGTAACTTTGATATGGCCCAGCGATTTCCCCCATAGATATTGCGCGATATCGTTAAACTCGGTCAGACCGACCAGAAAAAGTACCAGTAATGCGCCAGTGGATTGATTATCCGCCGGTAAAATGAGCAAAAAGGCGACGTGACTAAAGGCAAAAACCGTGGTCATCAGACCCCAGTGGAGTTGAGATGCGGTGCGCAAAAAGCTGTGGGTGTCTCCAGCAATCACCATCCGTGTGGGTAAGAACAGAAAAACATACACGGGGATAAATATTGTAAACATGCCATACCAGCCAATTCCTATCAGCCAGTAGTTGATGGGGATAGCAATAAACATCCATAACAATGGCATACGATCGGATTGGCGTAATGGCGCCAGGGTCAGAAACTCTTTAAGTGCGACAAAGCTCACCAGCCCGAAGAAAGTGAGTGCCAGCCAGTGGGGACTGAGTAGAGCTAGCGAGAACAGGATAATAATGACCCACCAGGTGCGTATACGCAGGGTTAATTCTCTCCAGTTTTTGCCTGGGCGTAACAGCCGCAGTACTCCATTGATGAATGTCGCGACCAGCAACAGTAGAAAAATGACGGCCAGCGATTTTTCAAGCAACATTATGATGTCTCTCCCTGATGTGCGGCACTGCGGCAACGGTTCGCGACGGTCCAAAGCAGCAATAGCGTCACAGCGCCCCACAATGCATTGTTCCATTGCACTAACGAGGGCCGGTATGCCAACGCGAGCCCCCACGCGCCGAATATCAGCGCTCTGTCGCTTTTGCCAAGCGGCCCGCCATAACTACGGGTGCCTGTGATGGTTTGCGCCAACACTCCACAGAATTCTGTCATCAGCATGCAAAGCAACATGAATAAAACCAGAGTAGCGTTACTGCCGGGGAGAAGCATGAAGGGTAAATAGAGTGCAATATCGCAGAGCACATCGCCCGTTTCATTCAGAATGGCCCCGAGAGAGGTTTTTTGATTGCACTCGCGCGCAAGCATGCCATCCAGGGCATTGAGCGCCATGCGGACGAACAGCACGACGGGCAGCAGCGCAAAGTAACCCGGTTGAGGAAACAGCGCCAGTATCCCGCCAGCGATAAACGAAAGCGCCATTGCAGAGAGTGTGATGTGATTGGGCGTAATCTGATGTTGATGCAGCCAAAACATCAGCGGACGTAAGAGACGCTGAAAAGCGGGTTTTATCTGATAGAGGGTCATTATTCTATTCCATGAATAATTTTCGACCTAAGTATGATGAGTCAATTCACCTGGATGGATGAAGTGCTTTTATTCTGGAGGAGGCAAAATCAGAAAAGAGCCCGAGCTTAAGAGGCCATACAGCAAACCGCCCCGGAACCGGGGCGGTGGGCGTTAAACAATCTCCTGCGCATACTGATAAAGCGCTTTCAGCAACGCCAGTTTCTCAGTGTTCCCTTCATATTCCGCGTACAGCGATTCAAGTTGCTGCATATACCCCTGTAAAAACTCTGGCGTGAAGACATCGCGACGATGTTCTAACCAGCGCCGCTGTTCCTGTTCATCCAGTGAGCCCGGGAAATTGCGCGCCCGGTAGTTAAACAGCAGTTTCTCAATGCGCCCATCGGCGAAGGTGAGATCCAGGGCGGGCAAATTGCGCGGTTCCGTTTCCAGCACAATCTTCATTGCCGCCCGATCGGCGTCGCTGAAGAAGCCATTGTAGAGCTGCGCATCGACGTTTTCCGATGGTACAAACGGTTCAGCCTCGGCAAAGATCGCCACCACTTTTTCGCGTACCTGCGGGTTTTCGCGCAGCGCTTTAAGATTATCCAGACAGTGCTGGCGGTTGATCCCCAGCCGTTCGGCATCTTCCGGGCGCAGGGTATTCGCGACGGCAAGCACCGGGCATTTATTGAGGTGCACCAGTTTTACCGGTACAGGCGACATATCGCCCAGTTCTGCTTTTGGCGTATAGAGGCGTGTGCGCAGCGTGTCGGCATCCAGATCCAGCAGTGGCGTAATATCGCCCGCCAAATCCACCATGATAACCGCGTTACGGTTATCGGGATGCCAGGCCAGCGGGGCAATCCAGCTCGTGTTGCCCCGCCATGCGCCAAACATCCCCGACACATGCACCAGCGGTTTCATCTGCGGCACATCAATCAGAGTGGTCAGTTTTTGTTTACCGCGGTAAGCGTAGAGGTAATCAAACAGCTTCGGTTGCTGCGTTTTTACCAGCTTTGCCATCGCGATGGTGGCATAAACGTCGGCCATGGCGTCGTGGGCGTTGCTGTGTTCAATGCCGTTGGCTTTGGTCAGATGCTCGAGGCGGAAACTCGGCAGTCCGTCTTCATTTTCCGGCCAGTTGATCCCCTCCGGGCGCAGGGCATAGCAGGCGCGCATGACATCAAGCAGATCCCAGCGCGAATTATGATTTTGCCAGCTCCAGGCATAGGGATCGTAAAAGTTGCGATAAAAGATATTGCGCGTGACTTCATCATCGAAGCGCACATTGTTATAGCCCACCACGCAGGTATGCGGCACGGTAAACAGGTCGTGGATGCGGCGTGCAAACGCGGCTTCATTATCGCCTTTGGTACGCGCTTCCTGCGGCGTAATGCCGGTGATGAGCACCGCTTCCGGCTGCGGCAGGTAGTCGTCCGCCGGTTTACAGTAAAAGACCTCGGGGTCTCCCACGATAGTAAAGTCGTTATCGGTACGAATAGCAGCAAACTGCGCCGGGCGATCCAGCGACGGGCTGGTGCCGAAGGTTTCGTAATCGTGGAAGAGGAATCCGGGGGTATTGGCAGGTTCTTGCATGGTCTTAACGTAATCCCTGATAAGCGAGCGGGCGAATTAAGACCATGGTAAACGATTTACAGAGCCATCAGAAGGGCGGTTTTTCGAGGCCGGTTCAGGCTGTGTCATATTTTCTTGCAATTAATGGCTGTATGAAAGTGGGAAGTTCCGTAAAAAGGACGACGATTTTGTAATTGCTGAGGATTTGCTGTTGAAAGCCCGTTTCTTTATTGCTGTATCTTTGCTCGCTTCGAGTATTTCTTGCGCCTTTGCCACTGACAGCGCGATTCCTCCCATTACGCCGCCCGCCATTCAGGCGGGTTCCTGGGTTTTAATGGACTATACCACCGGACAAATTTTGACTGCCGGGAATGAACACCAACAACGCAACCCGGCGAGCCTGACCAAGCTGATGACTGGTTATGTCGTTGATCGCGCTATTGACAGCCATCGCATTACGCCTGACGACATCGTAACCGTCGGGCGCGACGCCTGGGCGAAAGGCAACCCGGTGTTTGATGGGTCTTCACTGATGTTCCTCAAAGAGGGCGACCGCGTCAGCGTGCACGATTTGAGCCGTGGTCTGATTGTCGATTCCGGGAACGACGCCTGCGTCGCGCTGGCGGATTATATCGCCGGTGGTCAGCCGCAGTTTGTCGCCATGATGAACCACTATGTGGAAACCCTGAAGCTGCGCGATACCCATTTTGAAACCGTACACGGCCTTGATGCGCCGGGGCAGCACAGTTCTGCTTACGATCTCGCGGTGCTGTCGCGGGCGATTATTCACGGTGAACCTGACTTCTATCATATGTACAGCGAAAAGAGCCTGACGTGGAACGGTATCACCCAGCAGAACCGGAACGGCCTGTTATGGGATAAAACCATGAACGTCGATGGCCTGAAAACTGGGCATACTTCAGGCGCAGGTTTTAACCTGATAGCTTCCGCCGTTGACGGTAAACGCCGTCTGATCGCGGTGGTGATGGGCGCAGATAGTCCTAAAGGGCGTGAAGATCAGGCGCGGACGCTGCTGCACTGGGGCCAGCAGAACTTTGATACGGTGCAGGTTTTGCAAAATGGTAAGAAAGTGGGCACCGAGCGGATCTGGTACGGCGATAAAGAGACCATTAATCTCGGTACCGATCAGGATTTCTGGCTGGCGCTGCCGAAGACTGAAATTCCTAACATCAAAGCGAAATACGTCCTTGATGGTAAAGAGCTGGAAGCCCCTATCGCCGCGCATCAACGCGTAGGCGAAATTCAGCTTTATGACCGCGATAAAATTGTCGCCCACTGGCCGCTGGTCACGCTGGAAAGCGTGAAGAAAGGCGGGATGTTCTCGCGTCTAAGTGACTATTTCCACCACAAAGCATAACGATCCTCCCTGCCGGATAAGCGCCAGAGCCATCCGGCAAATCCTCGCGATAACGTGAAGCAGTGCACATACTAACACGTGTGGCACTGCTATATTTTTACTGTATTTATATACAGTCATTTCTATCTCAGGGGGATCTATGCATTACAGTATCGAACACGTTCCAGCACGTACCGTTGCCGGTTTTCACATGGTTGGCCCATGGGAAGAAACCGTTAAACAAGGTTTCGAGCAACTCATGATGTGGGTAGATGGCCAGGCTATCCCGGCGAAGGAGTGGGTTGCGGTCTATTTTGATAATCCCGATGAAGTGCCGCCTGAAAAGCTGCGCTGCAACACGGTGGTGACGGTGGCCGATGATTTCACTCTCCCGCCGAACAGTGAAGGCGTTATTCTTACCCATATTGCAGGCGGCGAGTATGCCATTGCCAGCGCGCGCGTCGTCAATCATGATTTCTCTACGCCCTGGCTGCAGTTTTTCGAGGCCCTGTTCAAAGACCGAGACTGGCTGATGGGCGATAACCCGTGCTTTGAAATCTACCTTAATGATGGCAACCAGGATGGTTACTGGGATATCCAGATGTACATTTCGGTGGTACGCAAATAATAAGCGCGCGGGGAAATAAGGGGTAGGGCAGTGGATTTTTGGCGAGCCGTGATGCGTGATGCGCAAAAGCAGGTACAATTGCGCTCTTTAGTTTTGCCGGAGAGCCGGTGTGCGTCCTGATAAATCTCTCAGTCCTTTTGAAATAAGGCTATACCGAAACTACCGTGCGGTGCATGGTGCGCGTATAGCCCTTGCCTTTGTGCTGGCCTTCCTGGTCGTGCGCATCTTCAACATTCCGGAAGGGTCATGGCCGTTGATCACTCTGGTGGTGATTATGGGGCCTATTTCTTTCTGGGGAAACGTGGTGCCGCGCGCGTTCCAGCGTATCGGCGGGACGATCCTCGGTTCGGCGCTGGGCCTGATAGCCCTCAAGCTGGAGCTAATCTCCCTGCCGCTGATGCTTCTCTGGTGTGCCGGGGCGATGTTCCTGTGCGGCTGGCTGGCGCTGGGGAAAAAGCCTTATCAGGCGTTGTTGATCGGTATTACGCTGGGGGTTGTCGTGGGAGCGCCGCCGGGCGACATGAATACCGCTCTGTGGCGAAGCGGTGATGTTATTTTTGGTTCGCTGCTGGCGATGCTCTTTACCGGGGTCTGGCCGCAGCGGGCATTTATTCACTGGCGCATCCAGATGGCCACCTTCGTGACCCAGTTCAACCGGCTGTATCAGGCCGGGTTCTCGCCAAACCTGGTCGAACGTCCGCATCTGGAAAAACACCTGCAATCGGTGCTTAACGACGTCGTTAAAATGCGTGGCCTGATTACCCCCGCCAGCAAAGAGACGCATATTCATAAGAGCATTTTCGAAGCCATCCAGACCGTCAGCCGCAACCTCGTGTGTATCCTCGAACTGCAAATCAACGCCCACTGGGCCTCCCGTGAAAGCCACTTTTTGATGCTCAACGCTCATACACTTCGGGAGACCCAGCAGATGACACAGCAAACGCTGCTGACCATCGCCCATGCGTTGTATGAGGGAAATCCGCAGCCGGTGAAGGCCAATACGGAAAAGCTGAATGATATCGTCGCTGAACTGCGGCAACTGATACGCGAGCACCAGAGCGAGAACCTGGCAGAGACGCCGATGCACGGTTATGTCTGGCTAAGCATGGAGCTGGCGCGTCAGCTTGAGCTATTATCGCTGCTTATCTGTCGGGCGCTGCGTAAATAAGCGACGAATGCAACACCTTTGGCCTCGGGTTGTTTCGATTCAGCCGCGTTTAGGGTTATGATGAGGGACAGGTAAAAACCATTGTCATTAGCAGCGCCTATACGTATATATAGTCTTATAGCCGTTGTATTTACGAATCCGAGTCTCAAATATCAGGGGTGTAAAAATGGAAACAACTAAGCCTTCATTTCAGGATGTACTGGAGTTTGTTCGTCTGTTCCGCCGTAAAAACAAACTGCAGCGTGAAATTCAGGACGTTGAGAAAAAGATCCGTGACAACCAGAAACGCGTACTGCTGCTGGACAACCTTAGCGACTACATCAAACCTGGCATGAGCGTTGAAGCGATTCAGGGCATTATCGCCAGCATGAAGAGCGATTATGAAGATCGTGTTGATGACTACATCATCAAAAATGCTGAAATTTCTAAAGAACGTCGCGACATCTCTAAAAAGTTGAAAGCGATGGGCGAACAGAAAGTTGCTGAGCCGAAAGCTGAGTAATTTCCCATCAGGTGGCGGAAACGCCACCTGAATGCTACCTCACCCCGCCTTCAATCATCACCAGCACTGTTTTTGCGGCCACCGCATATCGCCTTTTTTCTTATCAGGCACTAAGGCAGGTCTCCCGCGTGTTTGTTAAAGCAATACGCATCACATCTTTGGCAATCATCAACTCCTCGTTGGTGTTAATGACGGCCACTTTGACGAGAGCATTTTCAGCCTGAATGAAGGTTGCATTTCGCTGGTTTTTCTCATCGTCAATGGATAGCCCCAGGAAGTGAAGGTTATGGCAAATCGCCTGCCGGATGTCAGCGCCGTTTTCGCCGATCCCCCCTGTAAAGACAAGGGCATCCAGACCTCCCATCTGCATAATATAGCTTCCGATAGTGGCACGAATACGCTCGGTAAACAGCGTTAGCGCCAGTTTGGCTCGCGGGTTGCCTGCGGCGGCCGCGTTTTCGACATCGCGACAATCGTGCGATACGCCAGAGACGCCTAACAGCCCTGATTCGTTGTTAAGCAGATGGTTGAGTTGCTGAGGCGTTTGACCTTCACGCAGGGCGAGCCAGGGCAGAATAGACGGATCGATATCACCGCTTCGCGTTCCCATCATCACGCCGGATTGCGGTGTGAAACCCATTGATGTATTGACGGATTTTCCCCCCTGAATCGCACAAACGCTACTGCCGTTGCCCAGATGGCAACTGACAATCCGTAATGCGCTCAGAGGAACACCCAGTTTCTCCGCCAGGGTGCTGCTGACGTACTTATGGCTGGTACCATGAAAACCGTAGCGTCGAATCCCCAGTTCTGCGTAATAGCGCCAGGGAAGAGGGTAGATATAGGCGGCTGCCTCCAGCGTCTGGTGAAAGGCCGTATCAAACACGGCGACCGCAGGCGCGTTGGGCAGCAACTGGCGAAACACGTTAATGCCCACGACGTTGACAGGATTATGCAAGGGAGCCAGATCAGAAATGCGCTCAATCTCCGCCAGCGTTTCATCCGTGACAAGCACTGAATCTTTAAATGACTCTCCGCCGTGCGCCACGCGATGGCCGATACCCTCAATCTCGTTGATGCTACGGATAATATTGTGACCGAGCAGCTTTTCCAGCAGTAGCGCCACCGCTTCTCGGTGGTCTGCTATGGGTAGAGTATCCTGCCATTTCTGCCCCTGCGCCCTGAAAGTGACCTTCCCGTCGGCCATTCCGATGCGCTCTATCAGCCCCTGGCAGATCTGCTCTCCCTGTGGCATTGAAAGCAGTTGAAACTTGAGGGATGAGCTTCCTGCGTTGATCGCCATTACTTTGTAAGACATGTGAGTTCCTTTTCATTCAGATAGGTCAATACCTCATCCAGCCCGGATTTTGCGAGTGAACTGGTGATGAATACCTTTTCCGCTCCTGCCTGTTCCAGCCACTGCGCAACGGCTGAAATGCGCGTTGAGGTTGCTAAATCGGCTTTGGTTACCAGCCCGATCACCGGGCGACTCATCGGCCCGGTGAATCCCGGTGAGAACGGTGACCAGAGGGCATCCGAATTGAGTACCAACGCAATGACATCTGCCTCGCAGGAGCTGGCCAGTAACGCACTGTACAGCCGTCGGTTCTCCAGATATTCACCAGGGGTATCAATCGCGTTAGTCGACCAGACGATTGCCTGCGTTTTTTGATAGTGAAGTGCTTCCCCCTGCATTGCCTGCGTAAGCGATGTTTTACCGCACTGGCTGGGGCCAATTAACATCATTCTTTTCATGGTGTTATGTCCGCGTAATGGGGCAGGCGGTAAACCGCATCATCTCCCCCAGCGTGCGTGTGACCTGGTTGAGCGCATACTCGACTGCCGACACGTCGCCCGTCAGCACGACCGCGCCCGTGAAGCGGTCGAGAAAACCAATTTCTACCGCCCCTGATTTCGTCGCGATATCGCAGGCAATAATCGACGCTTCGCTCGGTGTGATTGTCAGAATACCAATGGCGGTAACCGCATCCTGTAATCCCAGTTTTTTGAATAACTCTTTGCCAGGATTGGCAATAAGATGCGCCAGCGTGACTTGTTTCCCCGGCACATATTCCTGGATCATGCGATCCGTCGTGGCTTGTTTATCCATTATCCCTCCACCATCTGGCGCCACATCGCCTCATGAGGGCGGGGGATCACGGAGCGATAGACCAGTAACCCTTTTTCCCCTGCGCTTTCACTGGCAACCGTGACGGCATTGTTGACATCAGAAACTTCTCCGGCGACGACCATGTAGCATTTCCCGCCGATGCCAAATGCCATATGCACACGCACTAATGTGATGTTTGACGCTTTGACCGCGCGATCGGCGGCGCTGATACAGGCGGCCACGCTCCATGTTTCTACGATCCCAACGGCCTGACGCTTATCAACGCTGTTAAGTCCGCTAATGGCGGGCAATACGCTGGCATGAATATTGGGTAAAACCAGACTATCGACCAGCATTTCACCGGCAAGTGAAGCCCCTGTTTCAATGGCCTGCTGCACCGCGCCGACATCTCCGCCGATCATCAACAGAAATTTGCCCGGGCAAATCGTTTTGCTGACCAGCAGATCCACACCGGCGCTTTTTAGCATCGCATCGCCGGTTTCCATTCCTTTCGCGATACTGGTGAGTTCTAAAATACCTATAGCCTGAGACATGGTTATCCTCTCACAACGGTGATGGCCTGATCGGTCACATCCGTGACAAGACCGTCAATACTGGCGTGGACAGGCGCACCTAACGCACCTTGTGGAATGTCAGCAACACGCTGACCCCGGACAACGTGGTCGCCTTTTTGTACGCAAGGAACCGCACTCATGCCAATGTGCTGTCGCAGCAGCAGCGTGGTGGTCTTGGTACTGAACTCAGCGTCAGAGAGTGGCGCATCGTGATACCACGGAGTGAGGCCCAGTTTGGCGATCAATCGTTTCACAGGTACCAGCCGGTACTTTGCCATCTCATCAGCAGGATTCAGCGGCCCGGCATAGCGCTGGTTTTGCGCGCGCAGTTCGCGTTTCAGCATGCGGTTAATACGCATCGGGGATATCCCCACCGGGCATGCTACGCTTTCGCAGACATTGCATTCGGAGCAGGTCAGCGCGCTGAGTAACAATTGCGGTGTTGCGGTTTGCTGAAAATTGACGGCCCGAACCAGCAGATGCGGTGACAATTCGTGACCGATAAGGTGTCGCGGGCAGAGGTCTGTACACAGACGACACTGTTCGCAAACGGTTCTCGCCACGGACAGCACGGTGCGTTCATCCTGCATGCGCCGTTGAATCAATGGATGCGATTTCGGCAGTACCAGCAGGCCGCCAGTGGTTTTTGTTACCGGGGTATCCAGCGACGCGATAAGGCTTCCCATCATCGGGCCACCGTTGATAAAACCGGGCTCATCGACGGTTGCTCCGCCAGCCAGTGCCAGCACTTCCCGCAGAGAGATGCCAACGGGCACGCTTAACGTGAGCGGTTTCGCCACTGCGCCGTTCACCGTTAATGTCCGGCGTGTCACCGGATAATTTTGCTCAACGGCTCTGGCGATATTCAGCACTGTCTGGACGTTATTGACCACCACGCCCACACTGACGGGAAGGGCAGCGGGGGGAACACGGCGGCCCGTTGCCAGCCAAATTGTTAACACCTCGTCACCTGCCGGGTAGACATCTGGCAGGATATGCAAGCGGATATTGCCGGGTAAAAGCGGGGTTAACGCATTGATAGCAGGTTGATATTTCTCTTTGAGCGCAATAATGCCTTCGCGCGCACCCGTTGCCATCATGGCATACTGGACGCCACGGATCAGCCGGGCAGATTGTTGAACCATCAGTTGCTGGTCAACTTTCAGCATGGGTTCGCACTCGGCGGCATTGACCAGAAAGGTCTCTATCTGCGCCTGCAATTTGATATGGGCCGGAAAACCCGCTCCTCCGGCACCCACGACGCCCGCATTGCGAACAGCCTCGCGAATAGTTTGCGCGTCCAAATCAGGGGGGGTTGTATTCAGGGCTCTGTTCATAACAACTCCTCAAGCAGTTCCTTGATGGTATTCGCATCCGCGGTGCGCGGATTCGTCTTCAGCGTGACGTCCGCGAGGGTTGCCTGAACCATTGCCGGAATATGTTGCGACCAGCGTTGTCTCTGCTCTTTAAGTGCGTCGTAAAGCGTGGGGATAGCGCACGCTTTTTTGAGTTGTTCAATGTGCTGGATGAGTGCGTTTACGCTGGCGGTTTCATTCGCATCTTGTGAGCAAAGATGGCAGGCTTTGGCGAATCGGGCATAACGTTTTTCCGCACGTGGGTCGCACGCATTAAAGCGAATGACCGGCGTCAGCAGAAGCGCATTTGCCAGGCCGTGAGGCAGATGAAACTGACCGCCCAGTTGATGGGCGATGGCGTGATTAAGCCCGAGCCCTGCCTGACTAAAGGCCATCCCGGCCATGGTCGAGGCATTATGCAATTTACTGCGGGTTGCCACACAATCGCCCTTATGGACGGCGACAGGTAGATACTCGAAAACGATCTGTCCGGCTTTTTCCGCAAGTGCATCCGTGAAATCACAGGCCCGTGAAGAGACGTAAGCCTCCAGCGCGTGAGTCAGAACATCCAGCCCCGTATTGGCTGTGATTGCTGGAGGAACGCTGACCACCAGCATAGGGTCGAGAATGGCCATGTCGGGGTAAAGATCGTTATTGAATAACGGATATTTAATCCCTTTTTCGGGATCGCTTATCACACAAGCGCTGGTAACTTCTGAACCCGTACCGCTGGTGGTAGGGATTGCCACGCAGGTTTCAATTTCGATACCAAACTGGCGGCTGAACCAGACGATGGCTTTCGCGGCGTCGAGTGCCGAACCACCGCCAAAACCAATAACCACATCAGGTGCCAGGGAGTGCATTTGCGCGATCCCCTGCGCGACCGTCGCGATGGTTGGATCGGGTGTGACCTCACTAAACACGCTAATGCGATTGCTCGCGGGAAGCGCCCCGCGCAGCGTTTCAATCAGTTCGGAACGCGCCAGGAACCCGTCGCAGATAACCCAGATGTGCTTATTCGTAAAGCGCTTCAGCACATTCAAAGAATCTTTGCCGCTGTATAGCCGGGTTTGCAGTGAAAACCTGTTCATTACGACCTCGTTATCGGATGGAGAAACCGTTGGTCAGCACGCAGCGCCGCGAGCGGGCAAAGGTGCGGGCTGATGTCGTGCCTTCCCCGGTGGGCGTTGCGATGGTGAACGTGGTGAACCCTTCGCCACCCACGCCAATACCTGCGTAGGACGGCCCATTTTTCACAAAGATAGAGGTTTGCAGGGAACGCGCCGCCAGATTCAGGCGCGACACATTTTGCGAATGCATGATGGCGGTGTGGTGCAGGCCCTCTTCAACTTTCAGCGCCAACGCCAGCGCACTGTCAAAATCGTTTACTTTGACGATGGGCAGCATCGGCATCAGTTGTTCACCCGTAACCCAGGCATCATCTGCCTGCACCACGGCAATAAGCAGGCGTGGTGCTTTGGCAGGAACGGGTATCCCGGATGCCTCAAGCATGGCTGACGGGCTTTTACCGACCAGTTTTTTGTTGGCCTGGCCGTTCGGCATACAGGTCGCCCGGAGTTTATCGGTGTCCGCCGCGTTGAGAAGCAGCGCGCCAAAACTTTGCATCTGCTGAATCAGTTTTTCCGCGACAGATTCAACAACAATCAGGCTTTTTTCGGCAATGCAGGGCAGGTTGTAATCGAACGATGCGCCATTAATAATATCTTCCGCGGCTTTCACTAAATCTGCCGTTTCATCAACAATACACGGTGGATTACCTGCGCCCGCGCCAATCACTTTTTTCCCGCTGGTCATGCCCATCGCCACAATGCCAGGGCCTCCGGTGATTGCCAGCACGGCAATTTTGGGATGGGCCATCATTTGCCGGGTCGCGTCAAATGTCGGTTCTGCAACCGTCACGACCAGGTTGCGAATGCCACAGCAACGGAAGGCAATTTCCTCGATCATCGCAATCAGCTTAAGGGACACGTTTTTTGCACCGGGATGCGGGCTGAAGTAAACACTGTTTCCCGCCGCCAGCATGCTAATGCTGTTGTTAATAATGGTTTCCGTCGGGTTTGTGCTGGGGGCGACCGAGCCAATGACGCCAAATGGCGAGTACTCGAACAGCACCATGCCGCCATCACCGGTTAGCGCCGTGGTGGTTAAGTCTTCGACGCCCGGCGTGTTATCCAGCGCGGCTTTGTTTTTAAGGAGTTTATCCTCTTTGTTTCCCATACCGGTTTCGTCCGCACTTTCTGTCGCCAGCGCAGGCAGGTGTGGGGTCAGCTCTTCACGCATCGCGCTGATGATGGCGCTGCGGGTCTTTAGCGGGCATTGTTGATAGCGCAAGAAGGCCTGATGAGCGGCATCAATGGCTTCGCCGACAGACTGGAAAATGCCGTTTTGTTTGGCTTCTTCGCTACCCGTTACCGGTTGTTCGCTCAGAATTGAGCGGATAAGGGTTTCCAGTTCAGATCTGTTCATCGATGTGTACTCACGTTAATCGCCGCAATGGCGGCTTGCGCAATATCCATGTCCTGTTCAACGCTTCCGCCGCTGATACCGAGACCACCAATAAGTTGTCCGTCACGCCAGAGTGGGAAACCCCCGCCAAAGGTGACCACTTTTCCCTGCATATGGCTCTCAAGCCCGAACAGCGGTGCGCCCGGCTGAACGGCTAAGGCCAGCTCATGCGTTGCGGATTTCATTGCCACGGCGGTCCAGGCTTTTTTAGGCGCGAGTTCGCTGCTGACTAAAAGGGCGTCAGGCATACGCCACGTCACCATTTGCGTACCGTTACCATCAACAATGCTGACAACCACGGGGATGTTTACTTCTTCTGCACGAGCTACGGCAGAGCGGGTCAACTGGTGGAGATCCTGAAAAGAGAGACTCATAGCGTAATCCTTTGCGGGTAAGGCGTGAGTGGACGCCAGATAGCGTCTCGTCACTTCCTGAATGATGGTTTGCTGGTGGGCGTCATGATCTTCGGCGCGCGCCAGGGCATACAGGCAATCAGATAGCCGATTGATATAGCGCATTAACACCTGCCTGACGGCTACCTCTGTGGAGAGTTCAACCAGACAACGTTCCGCACGGCGGGCGATGGTTCGGGCGAAATGCAGCCGACTAGCGGCTTCACTGCGACCCGGCAAAATGAAACCGTGCAGAGGTGGTACTCGCGCCATCGCGGTATCAATGGCGGCTTCCAGTGTGGCAATGTCTTCCATACTGATGTAACGCTGGTTCGACGTGGGCGTTTCACTTTCGCAGGCCAGCTCGGCGCTAAACCAGAAAAGCTGTTGTTGTATCGCTTCCAGCAGTGAACGATGTTGTCCGCAACCCGTGGCACAAACACACAGGCTCAGTGCGGCGTTAAGCTCATCGAGCGTGCCGTAGGACTCAACGCGCGGATGGGCTTTGCTGATGCGCTGACCGGAGAACAGGGCGGTGGTTCCGGCATCACCCGTGCGTGTATAAATCGGCATGGCGTCCCCTTAGCGAGAAAGTGTGTCGACAATACCGACAACGGCCAGATCGATGGCTTCGTTGGGGGCGGAAAAAACGTGCCGCGCGCTGGAACCGCTACTCAGCAACACCAGTTCACCAACCCCTGCGCCTACCGAGTCCACCGCCACTTCATCACCTGAAGCGGGGCTCGCGGGCAATTCACCGTCCGCGCTGACCCGACGCACCAGCAGGAGTTTTTTGCCCACCAGAGAAGGCGATTTTTGTGTGGCGACCACTGCGCCAGTAACCCGGGCCAGATGCATGGTTTACTCCTGCTTAATGAATTGAATATTCCGCGCGCTGGCGGCTTCACGGGCTAACGCGGTAACAACGCACTGGCGACCTAATACCAGTACTCCCCCGCTGTGATGTGCCACATCGGCATAGCTCAGCAGTGTATGCGGGTACAAAACAACGCCTTTCCCGTGCTCATCGCTGAACGTAAGAGGCAGTCGCGCCAGCTTTTTCACCGGTAGTGCTGATAACAAACGTTGCTGCACTGACAGGTGTACGCAAAGCCCGGAAGCCAGCGCTTCCTGAATGATGGCTGCCGCGGTATCTGACGAAGAGGCACAAGCAATGTGCTGCAGCAACGGCAGATCAACCTGCTGGATCGTCAGGGAGGCATAGTGGCAAAACAACGCGCGGACGTTGGCTTCCCGTAGTTGTGCGACGCTGAGCGTAGCAACACGCCCGGCACGACGCGTGAGGCGGTAAACAACCTCTTCGACGATTCGCTGCAACTGTTCGCTGTCCATCACGGCATGACCAGTCTGGCGCAGATCTGGGGGTTATCGGCCCCCGCGGCGTTGGCTTCGTCTGTGTCGATATGCATCTCAAGGCACATATCCGGTGAGACGCGAACCGCGACGTTATCGAACACTAACTGGCGCGCATCGCCTTCAATGGCAACAGAAACGCTGTCGCCGTGCGATACACGCAGGATCAACGCATCCAGCGGCGTCATATGGATATGACGCTGAGCGACAATGACGCCAGACGTTAAATCCAGTTCGGCGAACGGGCTGATAAGGTGCACGCCTGGCGTGCCAGCCAAATCGCCGGACATACGCAGCGGCGCGTCGATCCCCAATGTTCTGGCATCGGTTCGCGAAATCTCAACCTGGCTGGCGCTGCGCAGCGGCCCCAGCAAACGGACATTCTTCAACTGCCCCTTTGGCCCGACGAGGGTGAGCGTCTGGTTCGATGCGAACTGACCCGGCTGGAGAAGCCCTTTTTTCTCACTGATCGGTTGCCCCGGGAAAAGCCGGGCATAATCGTCTTCACTAAGATGGATGTGACGGTTTGAAACGCCCAGCGGAATAGGCCGCTGACGCATTTCATCCAGCACTTTGCTGACCGTTGTTTCCAGTTCTTGTTTGTCCATTACGCTTTACCTTACTTACCGGAATGCAGACAGAGTGACCGGGGATCACCTTTTTGGCGCGAACAGGCCGGGTCAAGACACAGATTGCAAATGACTCCTCGATCCGCAGGGTTCTTTTCCGGTGCTGACTCTTCTACAGCGACCTCAGTCTCAGGCTGTTGGGCGGCTTCTTTCATGGGCACAGAACCAGCATATGCCGCGCGAGAAAGAATGCCTTCTCCGGGTCTGGCGATCACTTTGTGTGCGACCAGACCGTTCTGAAGGCCTGCAAAACTGGCACCGGTGATAATGGCGGACTGCACGGATGCCACATCGCCGGTGATTTTGATAACCGTCCAGCCTGAACCGTTGGTTTTTTCGAGGCCAACCAGCGTGATGGAAGCGGCTTTCGCCATGATATCCGCGCAATTGATGGCTAATGCCAGACCACTAACTTCGAGTAATCCCAGTGATTGCTTCACGCTGAACTCCTTTTATCTGCGATTTAAGCTGACTTCGGTAAAATGGCCTCAACGTCAGTGTGAGGGCGTGGAATGACATGGCATGATTTGACTTCACCCACAGCATTGGCTGCGGCACTACCAGCATCGACGGCCGCTTTTACGGCACCCACATCGCCACGAACCATCACGGTAATCAGGCCAGAACCGATTTTTTCGTAGCCAACCAGTTGCACATTGGCGGATTTCACCATGGCATCCGCCGCTTCAATGGCGGCGACCAGTCCTTTTGTTTCAACAAGCCCCAGTGCGTTATTCATACAGCGATTCTCCTGTGGATTACTTATTCAGATCCCGAAAAGGGATGCCTTTGACTAACCTTGCCGCGTTGTTTCCTGTACCTCGGCGATCAAGGCTGTTTTGGTGATACGTCAGCGTAAAAAGCGGCGCTGATGCGGGTAAATTCTTGTAATGCACAACCAGCGCGTTGTTATCGCAGGCAATGCCCACGAGCAGCGGCGATCGGCACGCCGCCTGCCATGCGCAATGTGTAACATCGCCGTCTGGTTGTGGCTGGATAACGAAGGGGATACCTTCTTCTTCGATGCCGAGCAGGACGTCATGCCAGTCGAAGAGGCTTTCTCCGATGGGGGAAATGACAATGGCCGGAATAGGGTTATTGCTGTCCATGCGCGAACTCCTTGTGCCAGGAGAGGATCAACCCCGTAGCGACGGCATTGCGTGGCCCTTCTGTTCCTCGAATGTTTCCCCGCCCGGCAACCAGGCGATAGTGTGCCAGCGCGTCGGTGACAAGCTGTGGAACTTCAAAATCAAGAGATGAACCTCCCACCAGCACCACAAACGGAATATCACGAATATTGCCGGTGGGGCTGACCTGACGAAGCGCGCGCAGGGCGTTGGTGACAAAGACGCGCTCTTTAGCGCTACGGCGAATAGCACGCACTTTCTCAAGGGCCAGATCGCCGGGCAGGGGTACCAGCCCATCGGGTTTTACGACGCAGACGCGCGCAAAGACCGTCGGGGGGAGCGGGGAAGGGAAGAACTGCACGCTGCCATCTTCATGTCGCAGGTGGAAAAGACTTTCCACCTTTGCCAGCGGATATTTTTTAATCTCCTCTGCCAGATAACGATCGTCCAGCCCAAGTTCGCGGGAGATGATCATGGTGACCATATCGCCCGCTCCCGCGAGGTGTGTGCCAATAATGTCCCCTTTCGGGTTGATAATTGAGGCGTCTGTTGAGCCCGCACCTAAGTCCAGAATCGCCAGTGGCCGCGTTGTCCCGGGCGTGGTTAACGCCCCTAAAATCGCGGCTTCCGCTTCAGCCCCACCCACCTGAACATCCACGCCCAGCTTTTGCGTGATTTCACGGGCAATCATCGCCATTTGCAGTCGATCGGATTTCACCATCGACGCGATACCAACGGCCTGCTCCAGCGAAAATTCACCCGCTAATCCGCCGGTGACGCTGACCGGGACGGAGGTATCAACGGCCAGCAGATCCTGAATAAAAATTTCGTTGCCGGGTTTATTAGTCAGTTCTGCCATGGTCTGGCGAACGTGTTCAAGCATACCGCCGATGTTGGAGCCCGCTTCGCCGATGACGTTATCCAGTTTTGGACACTCGCCGACAGCTTTCATAATGGCGTTGGCTCCCGCCGCCACGTCGACCCGTAATGTGCGCCCCTGAGATTGCAGTTCAATGTGTCCGGCTGGGATCGCGCGTGCTTTTACATCACCCGACGGTGTTTTCACCACCACGGCGGAACGGTTACCAATCAATGCCCTTGCCACGGGAACGATATTTTTGGTTTCGTCCGCATTGAGGTTAAATACAGTGGCTATGCCATAGGGATTAGAGAGTGTTTCAATCACTTTTCCGGGAACGGCAACCTCAATGGCGGCCAGCATTCCCAGAGGAATACGGTCGATGTAACGCACTTCATCGACAATAGGCAGCGGGTTATCCAGACGGTTACTCACCAGCACGCCATCGTCTTGTTGCAGAATCACGCCGGTTAACTGATACCCCGCACGCGTGGATGCGTTAATCATGGCGGCAACATCCGCGAAATCGAATGCTGATGACACGACCAGGATATAAGGCGTATCCGCGGAACAGGTTAACAACGTATCCGGCGTAATGGTTATCCCCACGCCCAGGCCAACACCACCCGGTGTTTTGGGGTTATGGCCAATCATGGTGGACTCGGTGATGATGGTTTCGGTGATGGTTTCCATCGCCACATCGCCAATGACCGGCGTGGCTTCGTTGATGCGAATAAGTGAAATGTCGCTGACATTGATGCCTGCGTGATGGGCCGCATGCGTGAGCGCTTCCTGAATGCCAAACACATTACGCAATGTGCCTTTAATTCCGGTGGTTTCTGCCAGTGCGCTACCAATTATGGTGCATGCATTCGCCTCATCAATCGTCGCCAGAGCGACTTCTGTTGATGAGTTGCCAATATCAATGCCAGCGATATATTTCATGTCCTACCCTTAATCGTCGCCTTTGAGTTTTTTACGTTCGACGTACAGTGCTGCCGCTTCACGAACAAAAGCAGCGCAGATCTTCGCCTGATAGCGACTTTCGAGATCGTCCGCAATAGCCATTAACTCTTCTTTGGTGGAGCGATAGGGCCGCAGGGCGTTGTAGATTTCCAGGATGCGGTCGTCCGACACGGCCGTTAACTCTGCTGCACGTTCAAAGTTCATTGCCAGGCGGTCGCGCCCCGCATCTTTTGCGATGGCAGCCTGAATGCGCAGCGTTTCCGGTGTGATACGCATATCCTGCGCGGTGATTTTATTGCTCAGGACGTTTTCAAGGGTGAGCTCATCCAGCGTTTTATTGGTGGCGGTTTTTACCCAATCCGGATGCTTATTCGCCAGCGGGTAGTCAGTCACTTTTGCGGTGTGTGTGGTATTACCGGGGGCGGCGACCGGAACAGAAGCATCGCCCTGCAGGCTGTTCATGCGGCTCAACACGTCCCGAACCATCGATTCAATTGCATCGGTATTCATAAAGCGATCCTTATTAAAGCGCCACGCGCAGTTCCTGCGGGTTTTTGCCCGTTACGACATATTTCGTCTCTTTAATGTGCAGAATGGCGGATTTGGCCTGGTATTTCGGGCGCGCCATCTGGTCATTCAGCGTAGGAACTGGCTGTGGTGATTGGCGCTTTGCGTACTGCGCGGCGTTCTTACCAATCTGACGGTAGGTCTCAAGCGTCAGCAGCGGTGCCTGCGGGAACAGTTCGAGATTCGACAGCGGCGGCAGACCCTGCTGGTGGATAACGGTCGTGCCTTTGGACTGGATGCCGATGGCGATACCCGAGCCGCTCAGACGATTACCTTCGACGGCAACAAATGCCACATCGGAGGATTTAAAGCAGCGAATTACGCGCGCTTTAATCCCTTCCTCTTCAATACCGGCGATCATTTCACGCAGGATATTTTTATGGGGTACGCCGACAATGTTGGTGGTCTGAGAGAGACCAAAGGCTGGCCCCACCGCAATGATGACTTCGTCCTGTTGGGTACCCTGTTTTGCTTCGCCGATTTCCGTCAGAAAGCTTTCACCCTGTGGCGCAGTGGGCGTTGCAGATGCGCCTGCTGCGCGGAAGGAGACAGGCTTATCGCTGGACTGCATTTCGGACAGCACGTCTTCAATAATCTGGCGCAGTAGCTTTTCATTAATTTCCATTGTTCACCCCTTAGCCAAGCTCGTTGGGATCAAGTGCGCCAGGGATATTTTTAATCTCTTCCCAGCGTTCGCCTTGTAAGCGATAACCTGTTGCCGGACCGGCATAATCGTTGACGTCGTTTACCGCAGAGAGCACCTGTCCGTCGCCCACGATAATGGCGGAGGTATGCAGATAATCCCCTGTCAGTTTGGCTTTCTGAATATTCAGCATGTCCTGCGCAACATCGTTAAAACCGCCCTGAGCCAGTGCTTTCACCACTTCCAGGCCGTTACGGTTTTTGTTGATGACTTCCTGGGCAAATTTGAGATCTTCGACGATATTGCGTTCAGGCATATCCTTCGAGCCATGCGCATAGGTTGCGGCTTCAACTTCTTCGTCAGTGATAGGCGGCAGCCCCATACCGGCAAATACGGCCTGCAACGCCCGGGCGGCTTTGTTTCGAATGGCGATAACGTCTTCTTCACGCACCGGCCGCAGGCCACCATCAACCTTCAGGTCGCGCTGAATAACGTTGTAGTCGTCAAAGTCTTCGGCATCTTCGTTGGAGCCTGCGAACATGTTGTCGTAGTTCGGTACCGCAGAAAAACCGGAGGAGATAAAGTCTGTACCCGGCAGGAACTGCATCAGGAAACGGGCGGTACGGCGCATATCGGAGTGGGTGAAGGTCTGGTCATTACTGGAGGCGCATTCCAGATCCAGTGAGGAGCAGATCAGGTTTTCCGCCAGCACCGCGCGGATCCCTGATGGCACTGCAGAAGGTACCCCGATGCAGCTCACGGAACCGTTTTGTAGCCCCTGAACACCTGCGGCTTTAGTGATGTAAATGCAGCGTGCCTCCAGGTACAACATGGATTTACCTTCGGCATAACCCATTTGGACTTCTGAACCGGAACCTGAGGTAAAGCGCATTTTCAGGCCGCGCGATGCGTAGGATGAGGCTAAAAAGCCTTTCGACCACGGCGTATCATCGCCGTCGGTGAAGACGGGTTCCGTCCCATAAACGGAGATGGTTTCGGCGTAGCAGGTGTGCCCCAGCATGCCGAGCTTCAGCTCAGTCGCTTCTTCCAGGGAACATTGTGTCAGTACGCCAGGGCGTCCGACCTGTGAGCCAACAAGTAACGCGATGGCGTTGAATGGCGCATAACGCCCCACCGCAACGGTAGTTTCCTGTTCGTCGAATCCACGCCAGGCACCTTCCGCCGCATCTGCGGCGATTTGCACCGGGTTATCTTTTACGTTGGTAATGTGCGATTGCTGAGAAGGGGTACGACGGGCGCGCATTTTCTGCATCGCCATCATCATCTCAACCACGTTCATGTGCGATACTACTTCGACAATTTTTGCCGGCGTCATCGCGGTGGTCAGCGGAACGATTTGGCTGCGTTTTATATTCGGGTCGCACAGCATATTGGCGAGTTTGACAGAGTCTATCGCCATGACTTCTTCCGCTCGTGCCAGATTGATCCCGTAACGCGCGATAAAGTGGTCAATCAAATCAAATTCACTGACCGGTTTGCCGTCCAGTTCGGTGACGGCGCCATTAACGATTTTAATTGACGGTTTCGGGTCGTTCGGGCTCTCCATCGCAATGAAGCCTTCTTCGATCCACTCTTTAACAAAACCGTCCTGATTCACAGGGCGTTTTGCCAGTGCTTCAAATCTTTTCGATCTCATGAATCAGCCTCATGGATATCAAATGTAGGAGGGGCGGTCGTTTTTCGGTTCAGAACCGAGCGTCGAGAGTACGGTTTTGCCGATTTCACGGGCGGAGATCACCGCCTGACGCACAGCCCCGGAGTCGCCGGAAATCACCAGGATGACTTCATTACTGAAGCTGGTGCCCTGTGCAGGGGAGCTGTAAGCCACCACGTCGACATTGGCCGATTTCAGTGCCGTATCGGCCATCAGCACACCGACAGCCGCAGGCGCACCGACAATGACGCCGCAGGCGCGGCCAATTGGCGTGCCGAACGCTTTTTCCAGCGCGTAGCTGGCGCGCGCGGTGTACTGCAATTCGAGGTGCCCGGCTTCATTGGCATAGACGTCGCCAAAGGTGCGATCGAGCTCTTTCAGAGCCACTTCGATGCCGCGTTTGACGTCAGAAACGTCATTGCCGCCCAGAACGATCAGCGAGCCGTGACCAGCGCCTCCTTTGGTATCGCGAGGAAGTTCGATGCTCACGACTTCCGTGTTGGTCGCTTTCACGGCTTCATCGGCGGCCATAATGTGTGGGCCTGCGCCGACGCGCGCGCCCAGGATGCCGATTGAGCGGTAGCGCTTTTCAAGCTTCATGGCGTCCAGCAGGGCGCTGTCCACATTTGCGATAACCAGGCCGACCGTGTCACCCATCGCGGTGCCCACAAATTCCGTTAGACTGCAGCTTTTCTCTGCCATAGCTGTTTCTCGTTGTGTATTGGAGGTTTCAGGAGTAACCGAGTGCCCCGGCGTCGCCACTCGGGCGATCACCTGTGCCATGATCTGTTCCACCAGTTCATTGCTGCTCATCCGTTAATTCCCTTTGGTAAGATTTTTTCGACATCGGTGTGTGGGCGAGGAATGACATGTGTGGCTTTCACTTCTCCCACGTTGCGCGCTGCCGCAGCCCCCGCATCCGTGGCCGCTTTTACCGCGCCAACATCGCCACGGACAATAACGGTCACAAGCCCTGAACCGATTTTTTCGTAACCGACCAGCATCACGTTGGCCGATTTCACCATTGCATCTGCGGCCTCTATCGCGGCAGTTAATCCTTTGGTTTCTACCATTCCTAACGCTTCTTGTTGCATAAAGACCTCGCCTGGTTTTTTTGATATTGATGACTATAAAAAGAAGCGAGAAAAAAGAATGGCTGACTTGATGGCATGCGTGAAAAAATAGTGGCGCAGCAATGATATAAAATTGTCATTGCTTTTTTTATGTTGATGATTTGAATTGATTTTGCAGTTTTTAATTATGTGAATAATTAGCTATTAACAATCCATATTTACATTTTTTTTGATGACAGTGAATACATTGTGTGCCAGGCGAAAATGAACCGATGTGTGATGCTCATTGGAAAAAATAAATCTGATGAAAGCAATATTTTCATATTTTAAAAAATTAAATTATTAGCTGGAGTGCCCGGTGTGTATAGATATATGAAAAGGGCATGGCAAGAATTTGCTATCGCAAGGCGATTTTACCAATGTGGATTTATTCAGGTTGCCAACAATTTTCATACGCCACTTTTTATAGTAAGGGGCGACGTACTTCATCGTCAGCAGTGGAGCGGCTGGCGAAGGCACAACCCCTGCTTAAAAGGTGTCACTATGAATGATTCACTAAAAACACAATGTATTGCTGAATTTTTAGGCACAGGCCTGTTTCTCTTTTTTGGTATCGGTTGTCTGAGCGCAGCGGTTGTTGCGGGCGCGAGCTTCGGTTTATGGGAGATCTGCATTGTCTGGGGGCTTGGGATCTCACTTGCTGTGTACTTAACCGCGGGGATCTCTGGCGCACATCTTAATCCGGCCGTTACTGTCGCACTTTGGCTGTTTGCGCAATTTCCTGGGCGCAAAGTGCTCCCCTTCGCCGCTGCTCAGTTTGCGGGTGCCTTCAGTGGTGCACTGCTTGCGTATTTGATGTATGCCTCTCTCTTCACTGAGTTTGAATCAGCCCACAATATGGTTCGCGGAAGTGTCGAAAGCCTGCAACTGGCGGGAATATTTAGCACTTACCCGGCCGCGGCGCTGAGCGTTTGGCAGGCAGCGCTGGTGGAAATCGTCATCACGTCAATGCTGATGGGGTTGATTATGGCGTTGACGGACGATGGTAATGGCATGCCAAAAGGCCCACTGGCACCGCTGCTTATCGGTATTCTGGTGGCGGTCATTGGTGCGGCAACCGGGCCGCTGACGGGGTTCGCCATGAATCCTGCGCGTGATTTTGGCCCCAAAATTTTTACCTGGCTTGCCGGGTGGGGAAATGTGGCTATCACCGGTGGGCGTGACATTCCTTACTTTATTGTTCCGCTGATCGCGCCGCTTATTGGTGCCTGTGCGGGGGCTGCCATTTATCGATATTTGTTCAGTAATAATCTGCCAGTGAATATTAAGTAGCGCATTCATTAGGCTTCTGATTAGCAGTAGCATTTTATTCATTATTATTTCGTGATCCGCTTTCCGGATTTATTAAAAAGTCTCTCGGTTTCGAGGGGCTTTTGTTATTGTCCACCCTACGTCATACCATCGATAAGCATTAAAGATGATGTGAAATAGATGCGTGAAAACAATGTTTCACTGTAACAATGAATTAACTGAGGGGTTTTATCATGATTTCTGCGAGTACACTGAACTCAGAACTCATTAATAAAATCGCGCAGGATTTTGCACAGGCCACCAGTCTGGCGGTTGTAGTGGTCAATATACATGGTGATGAAATTTCTGAACTGTTTAATTTCACCTCATTTTGCCAGATGATGCGTCAGCACCCGCAGCACAGCACTCGCTGCCGAATGAGCGATCGCTGCGGCGGGCTGGAAGCATCCAAATCAGACCAGCCGTGCATCTATCGCTGCCATGCCGGATTAACAGACATTTCTATTCCACTGATTATAGCCGGGCATCTTGTCGGGTTCGTTCTGTGCGGTCAGGTGCGTGTGCGCAATGACGCAGAAACGGGCATGATTGATATTCTGAATGTTGATGATCGCTGGCAGGCGGATCCGCAACTGCTTAATGAGTTTCGCAATGTCCCGGAAATGGATTTTTCGCGCGTGATGGCCTCTGCGGATCTGCTGAAATTGATCGTAGAAAACTGCCTTAAAAAGCAGCTTAACTTTGTGGTGATTAAAGATAACCCTCCGCAGGCGGTGTCGCCCCGTTCCCAGCGGGAGGCGAATCCCCATGACAGTAAAATGAATAAAGCACTACGTTACATAGAGGCACACTTGTCTGATGAACTTCGTCTCGAAGAGGTGGCTTCTCATGTTTATCTCAGTCCTTATTATTTCAGCAAGCTGTTCAGAAAATATCAGGGCATTGGCTTTAACGCCTGGGTCAATCAACAACGTATGGCGAGCGCCAAAGAGTTGCTTAGCCACAGTAACTGGAGCATTGCCAGTATTGCCCGCAATTTAGGGTTTTCTCAGACCAGCTATTTTTGTAAGGTTTTTCGCCACACCTACCAGATAACACCGCAGGCGTACCGCCAACAAATCCGCGAAAAGCGTTCAGAAGAGCCGGCCTGAATTGCATTGCCGATAATTTCGCACTGATTGAGCGACATGCATCAATGTTGTGCGCTTTTGCCCGCTTACTTTCTGAATGCCAGACGATCTGACTGGCGGCGGCTCCCTAATGACAAGTATCATTCCCGGTCACAGCAAAATGGTTTAACGGCTGACGCGCTGGCCATCACGGGGCTTATGCGCAACAGCCAGCATGAAGAGGCATCATGACGCAGGCAATTATGATTCAGGGTACCGCATCCGACGTCGGCAAAAGTGTGCTGGTGGCCGGGCTGTGCCGTATTTTTCATCAGGATGGCCTGAAAACCGCGCCGTTCAAATCGCAGAATATGGCGCTTAATTCCGGTATTACTCCGGATGGCAAAGAGATGGGGCGCGCACAAATTTTTCAGGCTGAAGCCGCCGGTATCACGCCCGATGTGCGCATGAACCCGGTGCTGTTGAAACCAACCAGCGACTGCAAAGCGCAGGTGGTATTGATGGGCAAGGTGATGACAGATATGGATGCGGTCAGCTATCACGAATACAAACCGCGGCTGCGTCAGCAGATCCTTGACGTCTATACCCATCTTGGGCAGGAGTATGATGCGCTGGTGCTCGAAGGCGCGGGTAGCCCGGCGGAAATTAATCTGCGCGACCGTGATATCGTCAACATGGGAATGGCCGAACTGGCACATTGCCCGGTGATCCTGGTGGCGGATATCGACCGTGGGGGCGTCTTTGCGTCGATATACGGTACGCTGGCGCTACTGTTAGAGCACGAACGTGCCCGGGTGAAGGGCGTTATCATCAACAAATTTCGCGGCGACGTTTCGCTCCTGATGCCGGGCGTGAAACAGATTGAGGAGCTGACCGGGGTGCCGGTGCTTGGCGTGATGCCATGGCTGGAGGTAGACCTGGAAGAAGAGGATAGCGTGGCGATGCAGCGCGGGCTCTATCGCCATATCGGCGATCGTCCCATAACGATTGCAGTGGTGCAACTTCCCCACCTCTCAAACTTTACCGATATGAATGCGCTGGCGGCGCAGCCCGATGTCCAGGTGCGTTATGTACGCACGGCAGAAGCGCTGGCGCAGGTCGATTTGATTATTCTGCCGGGAAGTAAAAATACGCTGGGCGACCTGAACTGGTTGCGCCAGAGTGGGCTGGCGCAGGCCGTGCTGGCAAGCCATCGGGAAGGGACGCCGGTAATGGGTATTTGCGGCGGTTATCAGATGCTGGGCGAGACCATTACCGATGAGATTGAATCGGGACTGGGCGTTGTGCCTGGGCTTGGCTTGCTGGCGACGGACACGCTGTTTGCGCCGGAGAAAACCACCGAACAAACGCGCGCGGTAATGGCCGACGCCCTGCCAGGCTGGTTAGCCGCTGTGTCCGGTATGGCAATCGCGGGTTATGAAATTCATATGGGCACCACCACGCGACGCGCCCACTGCAAGGCGGGGCTATCCCTGCAGCGCCAGGACGGTTCAACGCTGGAGGATGGCGCGGTCAGCGACGACGGCCTGGTGTTCGGCACCTATCTTCATGGTTTGTTCGACTGCGATGTATTTACTCGCGGCATTATCAACGCGCTGCGCCAGCGTAAAGGGCTGCCCGCGCTGGATACTGTGATGAGCTACGCCGATTACAAAGCGCAGCAGTTTGATATCCTTGCCGACGCCATGCGCGAACATATCGATATTGGGAGAATTTATCAGATTATGCAGGACTATCAGGAGCCCCAATCATGATACTGGTGACTGGCGGCGCACGCAGCGGGAAAAGCCGCCATGCTGAATCCCTGCTGCGCGATTACCCGCATGTGCTCTACATCGCCACTTCACAAATTACCGATGCCGAGATGGCGGCGCGCATTCAGCATCATCGTGACAGCCGTCCGGCGCACTGGCGTACCGCAGAGCGCTGGCAGAATTTGAGTGAGGTCATCACCCCCGACAACGATCCCGGCGAGGCCATTTTGCTGGAGTGCATCACCACTCTGGTAACGAATGTGTTGTTTGCCACAGAAGATGAGGGTGACATTGAACAGTGGGATTTTGCCGCGCTGGAGAGGGCGGTAGACCTGGAAATTGAGACGCTTATTATAGCCTGTCAGCACTGTCCTTCGCCGGTCGTGCTGGTTACTAATGAGGTGGGGATGGGCATCGTGCCGGAGAACCGTCTGGCGCGCCATTTCCGCGACATTGCCGGGCGAGTGAATCAAAAACTGGCTCAGGCGGCAGATGACGTCTGGCTGGTGGTGTCAGGAATTGGAGTCAAAATAAAATGAGCAGGATCTTCTTTGCCACGCTGTCTTTTATGAGCCGTCTGCCGGTGCCGCAGCGTTGGTCGCAGGGGCTGGATATCGACCAGTATGTGCGTGGGGTTGTGACGTTTCCTCTTGTCGGGCTATTGCTCGGTGTCTTAAGCGGCCTGGCCTTTATGCTGCTGCAACCCTGGTGCGGCGTGCCGCTGGCGGCATTTTTTGCCGTGCTGGCGCTGGCGCTGTTAACGGGGGGTTTTCATCTTGATGGCCTGGCGGATACCTGTGATGGCGTTTTCTCGGCACGTCGTCGCGAGAAAATGCTGGAGATCATGCGCGACAGCCGTCTGGGGACTCACGGCGGGCTGGCGCTGATTTTTATTCTGCTGGGCAAAGTGCTGGCGGTCAATGAACTGGCGTTGCGCGATACGCCGATGCTGGCGGCTCTGGCATGTGCCTGCATCGCCGGGCGCGGTTGCGTGGTGCTGATGATGTACCGCCACCGCTATGCGCGCGAAGAGGGGCTGGGCAATCTGTTTATTGGCAAAGTGTCGTTGCGCCAGACGGGGATCACGCTGGGGCTGAGCGCCGTGCTGGTGGCGACACTACTTGGCGTGCAGGGGCTGCGCGCGTTGCTGGTGACGCTTATCGGCGTCTTTATTCTCGGGCAACTGCTCAAACGCACGCTGGGCGGTCTGACGGGCGATACCATGGGCGCAGGCATTGAACTGGGCGAACTTATTTTTCTGCTGGCGTTAATTTAAGTCAGTCTGATCAGAATATCGGGGAACAAGATGCAAACACTTTCAACGCTGCTCGACGCCATCCCGGAGACGGACAGCGCCGCAATGGCGCAGGCGCAACATCACATTGATGGGTTGCTTAAACCTCCGGGAAGCCTGGGGCGTCTCGAAGCGCTGGCGGTACAACTGGCGGGCATGCCGGGTTTAAAAGGGCGGCCGCAGGTAACGCAAAAAGCCATTCTGGTGATGTGTGCCGATCATGGCGTCTGGCATGAAGGTGTAGCGATATCGCCGCAGGTCGTCACCGCAATCCAAACGGTTAACATGACTCGCCATAATACCGGCGTATGTGTACTGGCAGCGCAGGCCGGGGCGAAGGTGCATGTTATTGATGTCGGGATTGATGCCGATCCCATCCCCGGCGTGGTCAACATGAAAGTGGCGCGCGGCAGCGGCAATATCGCCCGAGAGCCCGCGATGAGCCGCCAGCAGGCGCAGGAGTTGCTGCTGGAAACTATCCGTTATACGCGCGAGCTGGCGGAGCAGGGTGTTACGCTGTTTGGCGTAGGCGAGCTCGGAATGGCTAACACCACGCCTGCCGCCGCCATCGTCAGTGTGCTAACCGGGGTCGATCCGCAGGATACCGTCGGTATCGGTGCTAACCTGCCACAAACCCAGATGGCGAATAAAGTGAACGTGGTGCGTCGTGCAATTGCGTTTAATCAGCCCGATGCTGCGGATGGTATGGATGTACTGGCGAAAGTGGGCGGTTTTGATCTGGTGGGGATGACGGGCGTCATGCTTGGCGCGGCTTCCTGTGGGCTGCCGGTGGTGCTGGATGGTTTTCTCTCCTATGCGTCAGCGCTGGCAGCGTGTCGGATCGCCCCTGCCGTAAAACCTTATTTGATCCCGTCGCATCTTTCTGCGGAGAAGGGGGCACGTATTGCGCTTGAAGCGCTGGAGCTGGAACCGTACCTCAATATGGCGATGCGTCTTGGCGAGGGGAGCGGGGCGGCAATGGCGATGCATATCGTTGAATCAGCCTGCGCTATCTATAACAATATGGGAACACTGGCTGAAAGTAATATCGTCCTGCCGGAGAAGTAATTTTCCCTTCACCGCTCCCGTCGGAGCGGTTTCTCCTGACCTGAATGAAATCCCTTCCTTTAATGGCTTTCTTTACCGACATAAGGCGGATAAAAAAGCTATAATTAACAATCATCTTTTCACGGCTGAGGAAGGGAAATTATGCGTCGTGTCAAACTGTTATGGCCCGCCGTGCTGCTGTTAGCCAGTTACAGCGCGCTGGCAGTCACTTATCCGTTGCCCCCGGAAGGAAGCCGACTGGTCGGCAGCCCATTGCAAATCATTGTTCCGCTCGATAGCCATTTCCCGCTGGAAGCCTTTGCGGCGCGTTATGGTCAGGGACTGAGCAATATGCTGGAGGCGAACCCTGGTGTGGATGTCTACCTCCCTGCGCGAGGCTCTACGCTGACTATCCCGCAGCAGCTCATCCTGCCCGACACACCACGGCAGGGAATAGTGATTAACGTTGCCGAGATGCGACTCTACTATTATCCGCCGGAGGGGAATACGGTGGAGGTATTACCGATCGGCATTGGGCAGGCAGGGCGCGAAACGCCACGTAACTGGGTGACTAAGGTGGAACGTAAGCAGGAAGGGCCGACCTGGGTACCGACGGCCAATACGCGACGTGAATATGCCAAAGAAGGCAAAACCCTGCCTGCGATGGTGCCTGCCGGGCCAGAAAACCCGATGGGGCTGTATGCCATCTATATTGGCCGCCTGTACGCTATCCACGGTACCAATGCGAATTTTGGCATCGGTCTGCGGGTGAGCCAGGGCTGCATTCGTCTGCGTAACGATGACATCAAATATCTTTTCGACACCGTTCCGGTGGGGACGCGGGTACAGATTATTGACCGGCCGGTGAAATATACCACTGAGCCGGATGGCAGCCGATGGATTGAGATCCATGAACCGTTATCGCGTAACCGCGCGGAATATGAGTCGGACAAAAAGGTACCGCTGCCAGTTACCCCAGCCATGCAGGCATTCGTGCGCGGCGAAGGCGTGGATGTCGAGCGGGCGCAGAGTGAAATGCAGCGACGTTCCGGGATGCCGGTGAATATCAGCGAGGAGGATCACGTTTCCTTGTGAATTGCCCCAAGCAGCCGGTTTTACCGTTTCATTGGACGCGCGGGGACAAAAACAACGGACGTGATCCGTTGCAACCAGCCCCGAACCATTGATATGGGTGTCTGAAATGGTAAGCGGCTGGAAGCTATTCTGAGCTGAAACGCAGAAAAGCAAAAAGCCCGCTAAAAAGCGGGCTTTTTAAATTTGGCTCCTCTGACTGGACTCGAACCAGTGACATACGGATTAACAGTCCGCCGTTCTACCGACTGAACTACAGAGGAATCGTTGTGGAGGCTCATATTAGCGGCGAAAAATTTTTTGTCAAACACCAATTCTGGCTGGTGTTGCTGATTGCCGTTTCTGACAACAATTTGTCGTAATTACCGACAAATATTAAGGAAAAATGTTTTGCAGGATTTAGCTTTCTCGCTCATCATTTGAAATGGAGTTTCAACTTTCTCACTAAGGTCTACTTTGAACGTCACCACTGCGCTCCGTCAGGCCGTTGCACGCACGCCCTGGTATAAAAAACGCAAAAGCTACCGTGTTCTCTTCTGGCGTGAAATCACCCCTCTTGCTGTACCTATTTTTCTGGAGAATACCTGCGTCCTGCTGATGGGGGTATTGAGTACATTCCTGGTTAGCTGGTTGGGGAAAGAAGCGATGGCGGGCGTTGGCCTCGCTGACAGTTTCAATATGGTCATCATGGCCTTCTTCGCGGCGATCGATCTTGGTACAACAGTGGTAGTTGCATTCAGCCTGGGTAAGCGTGACCGGCGGCGCGCAAGGGCGGCTGCGCGGCAGTCGCTGGTGATCATGACGCTGTTCGCGGCCGTGCTGGCGGCCGTTATCCACTATTTCGGCAGTGAAATCATTAATATCGTCGCCGGTGAGGCGACAGAGGAAGTTAAAGCACTGGCGTTAACTTACCTTGAACTGACGGTGCTGAGTTATCCGGCAGCGGCGATTGCTCTTATTGGCAGCGGGGCGTTGCGGGGAGCCGGAAACACAAAAATTCCGCTAATGATTAATGGCGGGATGAATATCCTCAATATCGTCATCAGCAGCGTTCTGATTTACGGTGCCTTTTCCTGGCAGGGGCTGGGGTTTGCAGGGGCGGGGCTTGGGTTGACCATTTCTCGCTATATCGGCGCAGCGGCGATTATCTGGGTGTTGATGATAGGTTTTAACCCTGCGCTGCGTATTCCGTTGAAAAGCTATCTCAAGCCACTTAACTTCGCCATTATCTGGGAGGTGATGGGAATTGGTATTCCGGCAAGTATTGAATCCGTTCTGTTCAATAGCGGGAAATTGCTGACGCAGATGTTTGTTGCCGGTATGGGGACGAATGTCATTGCCGGTAACTTTATTGCCTTTTCGGTGGCGGCATTGATTAACCTGCCGGGGAATGCCCTTGGCTCGGCCTCCACGATTATTACCGGAAAACGACTGGGTACCGGTCAGATAGGCCAGGCAGAGCGGCAGTTGCGCCATGTGTTCTGGATGTCGACCATTGTGCTAACGGCAATCGCCTGGGGAACCGCACCGTTTGCCGGGCTATTCGCGTCGTTTTACACCCAGGAACAAGATGTGAAAGAAGTAGTGAAAGTGTTGCTGTGGTTGAATGCGGCTTTCATGCCTATTTGGGCCGCGTCCTGGGTGTTACCGTCAGGTTTTAAAGGGGCGCGCGACGTGCGTTTTGCCATGTGGGTGTCAATGCTCGGCATGTGGGGCTGTCGCGTGGTGGCGGGTTATACGCTGGGGGTTGTGCTTGGCATGGGCGTTGTCGGTGTCTGGCTGGGGATGTTCCTCGACTGGGCGGTGCGTGGGGCGTTTTTCTACTGGCGATTAGTGAGCGGGCGCTGGCTGTGGAAATATCCGCGAGTGAAGTCGGAATAGACGCGTAATTGCTGTGAAAAACATCCGCAAACAACAATTTTTGACCGAAGTGCGGAATAATTCAGCAAACGGCATTTTTTTGTGAAATCAGGCTTTGACAACCCCGGGGCACCCCGTTAATATTCGCCCCGTTCACACGATTCCTCTGTAGTTCAGTCGGTAGAACGGCGGACTGTTAATCCGTATGTCACTGGTTCGAGTCCAGTCAGAGGAGCCAAATTTGAGAAGCCCGCTTTTTAGCGGGCTTTTTGCTTTTCTGCGTTTCAACTCAGAATAGCTTCCAGCCGGCATTCACGACAGCATCAGGCATGCGCTCTCTCGAAAGCGCTATACCGCGTTGGGTTGGCAGGAAGCAAAAAGGGCCATTTCTGACCCTTTTCATTATATTAGCGGAACGGGGGTTCGTTGAACGTGCGCAGCTTACGGGAGTGGAGCTTGTCGCCTTCGGCGCGCAGCAGGTCAATGGCCCGAATGCCTATTTGCAGATGCTCGGAAATCGCGCCTTCGTAGAAACGGTTAGCCTGACCCGGCAGCTTAATTTCGCCGTGCAGCGGTTTATCTGAGACGCACAGCAGAGTGCCATAAGGTACCCGGAAGCGATAGCCCTGGGCGGCAATGGTGGCGCTCTCCATATCAATCGCTACCGCGCGGCTTAAGTTAAAGCGCAGAGCCGAGGCAGAGTAGCGTAGCTCCCAGTTTCGATCGTCAGTCGTGACCACGGTGCCTGTACGCAGGCGCTGTTTGACTTCTTCACCCGGCATGCCGCTAACCTGTTTGGTCGCGTCGTAGAGTGCGCGCTGCACTTCCGCGATGCTCGGGATTGGAATATCCGGCGGCAGAACGGCGTCCAGTACGTGGTCGTCACGCAGATAGGCGTGGGCGAGCACGTAGTCACCGATGGTCTGGCTTTCGCGCAGCCCGCCGCAGTGGCCAATCATCAGCCAGACGTCAGGGCGCAACACCGCAAGGTGGTCGCAGATATTTTTGGCATTTGATGGCCCGACGCCAATGTTAATCAGCGTGATCCCCTGACCATCCGCAGTAATTAAATGCCAGGCTGGCATTTGGTGCTTTTTCCAGGCCAGGTCGGAAATCGCCTGCTCCGGTGCTTCCGTTTCGGCGGTGATCCAGATACCGCCCGCGCAGGAGAGAGCAATATAAGGGCTCTCAGGATCGAGGATCTGGCTGCATCCCCAGCGCACGAACTCATCCACATAGCGGGTGTAGTTAGTAAAAAGTACAAAGGGCTGGAAGTGTTCAACCGGTGTGCCGGTATAGTGGCGCAGTCGGGCCAGAGAGAAGTCGACGCGACGGGCATCAAAATGCGATAGCGGGTAAAACTCCGTGGGATGGAAAATGCCGTCAGCCGTTTCGTCGCCAATTTGCGCCAGTTCGGTGGTAGGGAAGAAGCGGGTTAAATCAGCACTCATTGAGCGGTCGAGCAGTAAACCATCAATGACATAGGGATAAGGAATTTCATGCTGCGACAGGCCAACCTCAATATGCGCATCATAATCTTCGTGCAGTAACGTAAGCTGTTCGAGTAAATAGGGGCGAAACAGCGTCGGATGGGTGATGGTGGTGGTGTAACACCCTGAGTGGGTGAAGCGGCCAAAAGCCCGCGTTTTTTGTGCCTTGTGCGCGTTTCCATTCCATGAAACGGAGAGCTGAGGGTAGACAAAAAGCCCGTCTGCGCGCGCTTTCGGATCAGGCAGCGAATGATTGTCAATATAGATGGAAATGGCATCACGCAGGGCGGTGACTGATTGGTCGTATAGTGCCTGAAGTTTTTCCAGGGCTTGTTCCGGCGTCAGGCTCGCGCTCGTAGTATTCATCCTTCGCTCCTTGTGTCAGGTCTGCGGCGTTCATCGATAGTATGTCAGCCCCGGATGAAACAAAAGCGTCAGACGACGCCTTTGTTACAACTGGTTAACCTTTAAGCATGAGGGTCAGGGATGCGGTTTATTTTTCATCAGCAACGCGGTCATGGCGGAAATAAGACAGCCTACCAGCAGATAAATTGCCACACTGTGCCAGTCGCCGCCGGAGAAGGTGACCAGCGCCGCTGCGATAAACGGGGTAAATCCGCCACCGACTACGCTTGCAACCTGATACCCCACCCCCGCGCCGCTATAGCGGTAGCCTGCGCCAAACATGCCGGTAAACATGGGTTGCTGAACGCAAACGACCATGTCATGGGCGATATTCGCCAGCATGATAGAGAAGAATACGATCCAGAAAATCGATTGTGCTTCCAGTGCCATAAAGAACGGGAAGGCGCAGAGGGTGCCGGTTAGCGCACCGGTAATGTACACACGGCGACGACCAAAGCGGTCAGCAAGCCAGGCGAAGCAGGGGATAGTCAGACAGCTTATCCCGCCCACCAGCAAACCGATATTGAGAAACAGCTCGCGGGGGAGGCCGAGGTTCTGCGTTGAGTAGTTGAGTGCGAAGGCGGTGACAATATACATGGTCAGCAGTTCGCACAGGCGCAGGCCAATAATTTTTACAAAAGCGCCTGGGTGTTGGGTTAATGCTTCTATTACCGGAAGTCTCTTTTTGACTGATGGTGTCTGCTGCTGTTCAAATTCTGCAGACTCTTCCATCCCGTTGCGAACCCACAGCGCGCCAAGCACCAGTACAACGCTAAAGAGGAATGGAATGCGCCAGCCCCAGCTCAGAAACTGCTCATCGGTGGTCATCATACTGATAAGTGAAACCAGCCCGGTGGAGAGCAGTAAACCTACGCCATACCCCACCTGGACACCACTGCTGTAAAAGGCTTTTTTATCCTCTGGCGCGCTTTCTACGGAGAGTAAGGCCGCGCCACCCCATTCACCCCCCACGGCAAATCCCTGAACGGCGCGCAGCGTGACCAGTAGCACCGGGGCCCACCAGCCTGCTGAAGCAAAAGAAGGGAGCATGCCGATCAGCGCCGTGGCACCGCCCATCAACCATACTGTGAGCATCAGCATACGTTTACGGCCAAGGCGATCGCCAAAGTGACCGAAAATTACCCCACCCAGCGGGCGGAAAAGGAAGCCGACGCCAAACGTGGCGAATGCGGCCAGTGTGCCCATCGCCGGGCTGACCTGGGGGAAAAATTCCCGATTGAAAACCAGCGCGGCAGTGATGCCATAAAGCAAAAAATCATACCAGTCGACGACGGCACCGGCGAAACTGCCCAGCGCTGCGCGTCGCGCGCGGTTAAGTGAAGGCGTTGTCTCCTGAGGACGCGTGGAGGTGAGGGTGGAGTCCATAGTTATCCTGTCTGTGCTGTTTTTTCTTATAATGTAAATTAAATTGTACACATTGCGCCGGTTCATAACTGGCACTTATGAGACTACCTCGGCAGGCCTGAAGAGTGAATGGTTTTATGTGCTGAATTTTAGTGTAACGATTATTTTACGATTTATGCCAGGATCTGTTAGACTGCACACTATTTTAATCTACAGGGAGGTGTAGTTAAAAATGTTATTAATTAATCTTCTCAGGAATATTATTTTTAATTTTTATGATTACAAAGAAAAACCCATCGACAGTGGGAATGTAAAATTTGTCGTTATTCATATTCCCGATCAGATAGGCGATGCGATGGCAATTTTTCCGCTTATTCGCTCTCTGGAAAAACAGCAGATAAAACATCTTCTTATTGTGGCATCGGTAATGAATAAACCGGTGTTTGAATCACTTAAATTAAGTCATACACAATTGACGGTAGTCAGCATGACGATGCAAGACTATGCCAGTCTCAAAGAGATAAAAAATGTCGCAAAAGCAATAAAAGATCAGCACGGTACGCCGGATCTCTGTATTGAAGCCATGCGCAAGAAAAACCTGAAAACGATGCTTTTTGTTCGTACTCTGCGAGCAACAACCAATTTTCAGGTCGTTGGGTTATCGCAAAAATGTTACTCCCCAGTCTGTAAGATGGCCTCCAGGATGGATCAGACGCTGCGCGCGCCCGTACCCATGACCTGGGCACTATTAATGAGGGAGGCGGGCTTTCCAGCCGTTATCGCAAAATATGAATTTCCCCTAAGCGAAGACGTTCTTGAGGAAGTGCGTCGCGAGACGACCTTGTGGGGGGATTATATTGCGCTTAATCTGGAAGGGAGTGTGCAGGCACGGACATTTTCTTTTACCGTTGCACAAAAGATCATTATGACGATTAAAAAAGCAACTGATATGCCAGTCATTATTGTTCACGGGCCGAAAGGCGCTGACTGTGCAGTTAAATTAACCGAATCATACGATGATGTTTATCACCTCTCTTTAGCACCTTCATTAATGCGATCGGCAAGCGTCATTAAAGATGCTTTTCTGACTATCACTCCTGATACATCCATCCTGCACATGGCTAGTGCATACAATACTCCTGCAATTGCCATTTATGCTGACTATAAAACGCGCTGGCCAGCGATGCAGGAGATTTCAGAGACGCTTGTTGTCGGCAGGGATATTGATCATATCGATCTGGTTGAATTTGAAGAAATGGTACGGCGTATTCTGGCGAGGATATAATGCAGAAAGCAAAAAGCCTGCTTAGTTTCCTGAGCAGGCTTTTCTGAATTTGGCTCCTCTGACTGGACTCGAACCAGTGACATACGGATTAACAGTCCGCCGTTCTACCGACTGAACTACAGAGGAATCGTGTGAACGGGGCGAATACTACTGGCCCCGAATATTTGTGTCAACAGTAAAATTAACTAACTGATTCAATTGCATGATTTTAGTGCGACTTGCTGTTTTAGTGAACTACCGGCGGGATCTCCTCGTCTTCGCCATTATCACGTAAACGAGCCAGTGGATCCTGACGGTAGAACCGGCAGAAACGTTGCCACAGGGCAGGGAATCGCGGCGCAAAAAGTTCGGGGGCGCTGAAAAAATATTCAGAGAGTACAGCGAAGCATTCTGCGGGGTCAGTTGCCGCATAAGCATCAATGCTGGCGGCGCTTTCTCCGACCAGGTCTATCTCATCCTGTATGTTATCCATGGCGGCATGGAGATCGTGTTCCCACCCCGCAACTTCACGTAGGGGAATCAGAGGGATACCGCTGGCACGATCGCCATTGCGTGAGTCCAGTTTGTGTGCCACTTCATGGATAATCAGATTAAAACCTGATGTATCGAAGGAGTCCTGAATATCCAGCCAGTTGAGAATGATGGGGCCCTGCTGCCAGCTCTGTCCGGACTGTACCACGCGTTGGTTATGCACCAGGCCAATGTCGTCCTCCCACTCATCATCCACCACGAATGGAGCAGGGTAGATTAGCACTTCATGGAAGCCATCGAGCCACTCCAGCCCAAGTTCGAGGATCGGAAGGCAAAATAGCAGGGCAATACGCGCCTCGGTAACGGGCTCGATCACCAATCCCTGAAGTGGCACCAGACGTTTTTGCTGCAAAAAACGATCGGCGAGCGGCTGTAGCCTGGCTTGCTCATCGGTGCTGAGATTGGCCAAAAGCGGGACGGAGAACGCTTGTTCCCAGGGGATGTCGGTTTTATCAGCAGAGTCGTCTGCCTTCCAGGGCCATTTAATCATCATTTTGCTCGCAAACTCGTCACTTGAACGCAATTGAAGGGACTGGGTCTGTTAAAATGCCAAATAACCTGGCATCATGGCAACCATCATAACGGAGAGATGCCGGAGCGGCTGAACGGACCGGTCTCGAAAACCGGAGTAGGGGCAACTCTACCGGGGGTTCAAATCCCCCTCTCTCCGCCACTATTCAAGCACTTACCCCTTTTATTTTCAGTGACCCAACTCGCATTGAGATAATCTGAGAATATCCTCAAAAAATCACAGCGTCTGGTTTACCCTTAACGCCTTCAAGCCGGTACAGACTTTTGAGTGAGCGGCGCCTGTAGGTTAAGCGGACCAGGATGCAGACACTGATACGACATTTTGATTTTTCCTATTCAGGGTACAAAACGATGAAATAATCGCAGAGATGCATTAGTTCTCGGCTAAATTATATCTTCTGATTTTAAATACCTTATTTCATCGTATAGATATTTCAGCAAAATTAAAAACAGGTAAGTATCCACTGTTATTGTGATGCTATTTGACGCAGCGGTTAAAAAAAAGGCTATGCTTAAAAAGCCGACTCTGTGTGTCGGGTGGAGAAAACAAACAATAAAGGAGCTTATATGTTTGAGTTTTGTCCAAAGTCTATGAAAACTAACGTAGATTTTATCGCCTTTACCGTTGCGAAAATGGAGTATGAACAACGTGGCCTGTGCGCACGTGCTGTAGTGGGTAATATGCCGTTAGATATGTCTGAACACTTCCAGCAGCGTCTGCATTTTTACCGTGATCGGATTGAGGGTGCTGTCTCACCAGCTACCGATCGCAATTCTGCCTCAAACAATGATGTAATTGATTATCGCTGATCGCCGTTTCTGCCCCGGTAAAACTGTCGGGGCTTTTTTAATAAGGATATTGGGTGTTAATCGCTTCTTTCGGCTAACTTTAATCCCGGGAACATTGACTGAGGGTTAACGATGGCTGAACAGAAAAAAGAAATGTTGTTGTTGCGTCATAGCGGGACGTGGGGGGAGCAATCATGACAACCGCCACATCCAGCGGTTTTGGCCCTCTGCGCCAGACGGTTTTTGCCGTACTTTGGGTGGCCACGATTATCGGTAATATTGGTTCATTCGCGCGAGATATTGCCAGTTCCTGGCTGGTGACCGACCTCTCTTCATCGCCATTTGCGGTTGCTATGGTTCAGGCGGCGGCGACGTTACCGGTATTTCTGCTCGCAATTCCCGCAGGCGTGCTTTCCGATATTCTCGATCGGCGTAAATTTCTGATTGGCATTCAATTCCTGATGGCGAGCGTGAGCATCTCTTTGCTATTGCTTTCTGCTACAGGTCTGCAAACCATTCTTTCGCTGGTGATGCTGACATTTGTCGGCGGGATTGGTGCGGCACTGATGGGGCCGACCTGGCAGGCTATCGTCCCCGAACTGGTGAAAAAACAGGATTTGCGCGACGCCGTCGCACTGAACTCTCTGGGCATTAATATTGCCAGGGCGATTGGCCCCGCGTTAGGCGGTATCGTGCTGGCGACCTATGGTACTTCGGTCACTTACGGCGTGGATGTGATCAGCTACCTTTTCGTGATTGCCGCACTGCTATGGTGGAAACGAACAAAAACCGAGAGTGATGAGCTGGCGGAAAAGTTTCTCGGTGCCTTCCGCGCCGGGCTGCGTTTTACGATGGCCAGCCGCGAACTGCATGTCGTATTGATCCGTACCTTCCTGTTTTTTGCCTTTTGTAGTTCTGTCTGGGCGCTTCTGCCGCTGGTTGCTCGTCGGGTTCTGGGTGGGGATGCCGGATTTTACGGCATTCTGCTGGGCGCGGTGGGGGTTGGTGCGATTCTGGGGGCTTTTCTGCTGCCGACTCTGCGACAAAAATGCAGCGCTGACGGTCTGCTGCTGCTTGCGTCGGTCATTACCGCTGCGGTCATGGCGCTGTTGTCGATTGCCCCGCCGCAGTGGCTGGCTGTGGTGGCGCTGGTCGTGTTGGGATGCGGCTGGATTATCGCGCTGACGACCTTTAATGGCGTAGCGCAATCTATTCTACCTAACTGGGTTCGCGGGCGGTCGCTGGCGGTCTATCTGACCGTTTTTAATGGCGCAATGACGGCGGGAAGCCTGGCCTGGGGCGCGCTGGCGCAGTCGGCTGGCGTGCAGCAGACACTTTTTATCGGGGCTATAGGGATTATCGTTATTGGCGCGGTGAGCTATCGTCTGCGCTTGCCGACGGGGGAGTCTGACCTGATGCCTTCAAACCACTGGCCTGAGCCGCTGACGTCGGGAGACGTTGAGCACGATCGCGGGCCGGTGCTGGTGCAGATTGAATATGAAATCGACCCACAGCAGCGTCAGGATTTTCTGCGTATCATCCACGCATTTTCCCATGAACGACGCCGTGATGGGGCATACCGTTGGGGGATCACCGAGGACTCATCCAATCCGCGAATACTACTGGAGTGGTTTATGGTTGAGTCCTGGGCGGAACATTTACGTCAACACCAGCGAGTATCTAAATCTGATGCCGATATACAAGCTGAACTGCTGAAATATCATGTGGGCGATGAACCTCCCGTTGTCCGGCATTTCATCACCGTGCCAAAGCGCTGAATGGCAGGCCTGATGGGGGATCCCTCATCAGGCTTTTTTTGCCTTCAGCGCTGCGTCAACCAGCCCATCAAGCCACTCCTGGTGGCCGTTCAGCATCGGGTTAGGGCGGGTTGCCGCGAGGGCTTTCGCAGGCTGACCATTCTGAGTTTCCTGGGTCAGGATGCGTACGCGGTTGCCAGGAAGATCTTCCAGTAACCAGGCGTGGTGCACGTCCAGGCGGTCTGCGCTGTTTACCTCTCCAGACCAACCGTGCCAGGCGACACGCGCGGCCTGGCCATTTGCCGGGGGAAGATATTCAACCACCTGAGACTCTACCGGGAAGCCGAAGGTGCTGAAGTAAAAGCGAACGCCGTTTTCCAGTTCAGGGCCTTTATTATCGTAGAAACGAATGTCTGCTGAGTTTTTGTAGTAATCAGGCCACAAAAAAGGTTGATTCAGAAATGGCCAAACATCTTTTACGCTCAAATTGGCAACAATCATCTCGTTAGAAACGAAGTTATCGGTATAGCCCGGTACAAAACCTTCCGGCCAGTTAATTGCATTCATCGTGTTTCTCCTGAATATAGTGTCGATGTCGCCGGCAGTGGAGGCTGAGTTGTGTCACTAAACGCTGTTCCGGCGGTATGAAGCTATTATCGGCAGAACCACATATAAGACAAATTAGTAATCACGATGAAGCACATAAGATAACTTATATCACAGCGATCCCGGCTGGCTGACCTCCGCACACAATGCGCGTATCCACTGATGCGCCGGGTCGCGATGGTTACGCTCGTGCCAGGCCATGCTTTTGGTAAAACCGGGTACTGCCAGCGGTGGGGGGACAATAGTCAAATTGTCGTGCTGGCAGGCGAGACGACGGGGAACAACGGCTATCATGTCTGTCGTGCGTAATATTTCCGGTAACACTAGGAAGCTGTTAACAGACATTCCGACATGCCGCTTCCTTCCGAGTTTCGCCAGCGCTTCATCCGTGACTCCCCAGAACCCTCCCCCGGAGGAGACGAGGATATGTTCCTGTTCGCAGAAGGTATCCAGCGTCATTGAGCCGGAAAGCAGGATGGGATGACTATCGCGCATCATACAGACATACTCTTCCTCGTAGAGTGCTCGTCCGTGAAGGTCTTCGGGTGTGCTCTCTGGAGTCACCAGCGCCAGGTCGATTTCACCCCGTTCCAGCAGGGATAAGAGTCGCGTGTTATCGAGCGGATGAACGGCGACACGGATACCCGGCGCACGTTTTTTGAGTGCGCTCATCAGAGGAACGATGACGGCTTTTAGAGCGTAATCGGTAGCCATGATGGAACAGGTCATCCTGGCGCTCAGCGGGTCAAAATCTACGGGCTGCAGCAGAACAGAGATATCAGTCAAAATCTGTTTTACCGGCGCAGCCAGTTCGCAGGCGCGCGCGGTGGGCACCATCCCGCGCTGGGCGCGCACGAACAGCGGGTCGTCGAAATAGTCGCGCAGGCGGGTAAGCATCCCGCTGACGGCTGGCTGGGTCAGGGAAAGCCGCTGTGCCGCCCGGGTGACGCTCCCTTCATCAAGCAGGGCATCGAGCGCTTTGAGCAGATTGAGATCCAGAGATCTGATATCATTTTTCATAATGGAAATGTCACTGAGAGATAAGAAACGTTATGGCATGCTAGCGGCTGTGCAATCCGCTGTCTATTCCATTAGCCCCGACGTTCACTTGTACATCAAAGAAAATAGCCAATGCGTTTCCCGGATATTTATTTTGCTGCGACAGATTAATACCATGATGCAACTATTAACACCGATATGGAATAATAATTTCCTGAGTACGTGTATTGCATTAATTCTACGAGTCTAATGTTTAATTTATTATTGATGAGATTATTCATTGTCAAAATATACGTTAAGTATATTGAGCGTGGGAGAGGGATGTGGCTTACTATAAGAAAGCAGCAATAGATTATAACGGAGGGGATCATGATTTTGATAAAGAGGGATTTATTGTTCGGATTTTTCGTGGTATCGACCTCTGTATTAGCGAGTAATTCATATGTTCCTGTTTTATATAATTTTTCGCTTTTATATGGATTTATGCCTGTTGCTGGTGCGGTCAAGAATTTAAACGTCGTCATTGAAAATGATAAAGGCAAAATGGTGTATGAGCTTGAGGCATCCCTTAACGAAAGTGGCTGTATCGATAGTATGCAATTTAATGATGTAAGAAAAAAATCAGAGCTCATTCTCAAACGTGATGGTCGTTCACTAAAAGGAGTGAAGGACTGGTCAATCATTGTAATTACTCTGGATGAAAAATGTAATATTGTGTCAAAAACGGAGAATGGTGGCTTTGAGGAATATAATACCGGGGAAAACGGGTTATTGACGGCAACACGGTTTATGGGAAATAAAGTCTCAGAATATGCTTATGATGCAAGCGGGCGGATGACGATGACCAAATTCTTCTCATCGCGTGGTGTAACGGCAACGAATGTTGTCACCTACAGTGACCCGGAACATAAACCACTGGATTATAAACTGATTAATAGATCGCAGTACTCCGAGAACTACACCAGCGAAAGCCTCTGCAAGTACGATAAACAGGGTACGCCCAGTTCCTGTGATGTCACCATCACCTATGACGATCACCCTGCAAGAAAGCCGCTCAGGCTGAAGGTGATGACGAAAGCGACTTTTTATTGATAGCCGGGGAAATGGCCTGATGGCATCGCGCGCATCAGGCCGCCATCACGCACAAACACCGCTATGCGTGATGGTGATGGGGCAGTTAGCGCTGCGAGCAGCCCGCACACTGTTTGTTCTGGATCTGCTGGAAGAAATCATTTCCTTTGTCATCCACCAGGATAAACGCCGGGAAGTTTTCCACTTCAATTTTCCAGATAGCTTCCATTCCCAGTTCAGGGTAGGCCACACATTCCAGGCTTTTAATGCTGTCCTGTGCGAGGATTGCCGCCGGGCCACCGATACTGCCAAGGTAGAAGCCACCGTGCTGATGACAAGCGTCGGTCACTTGCTGACTGCGGTTGCCTTTCGCCAGCATCACCATGCTTGCACCATGAGACTGTAACAGGTCAACGTAGCTGTCCATACGGCCCGCGGTGGTTGGGCCAAGAGAACCAGAAGCGTAACCTTCCGGGGTTTTTGCCGGGCCGGCGTAGTAGATCGGGTGATCTTTTACGTACTGTGGCAGCTCTTCTCCGTTGTCAATCAGCTCTTTCAGTTTGGCATGCGCAATGTCGCGGGCAACGATAATCGTCCCGTTGAGCGACAGGCGCGTCGATACCGGATGAGCGGAAAGCTGAGCGAGGATCTCTTTCATCGGCTGATTCAGATTGATGGCGATCGCATCGCCTTCACCCTGCTGACGTAGCGCCTCTGGAATGTACTGAGCCGGATTATGCTCCATCTTCTCGATCCAGATACCGTCGCGGTTAATCTTCGCTTTGATGTTACGGTCTGCTGAGCAGGAAACACCCATGCCAACCGGGCAGGATGCACCGTGACGCGGCAGGCGGATCACGCGGATGTCGTGGGCGAAGTATTTGCCGCCGAATTGTGCGCCCAGACCCAGATTCTGTGCTTCTTTCAGCAGTTCCTGCTCAAGTTTTACATCGCGGAATGCCTGGCCATGCTCATTACCTTCAGTCGGCAGGCCGTCATAATAGCGGGTTGACGCCAGTTTAACTGTTTTCAGCGTACTTTCGGCTGACGTGCCGCCGATAACAAAGGCGATATGGTACGGAGGGCAGGCCGCGGTACCCAGGGTACGCATTTTCTCAACCAGATAGTTTTTCAGTTTTGCCGGGGTGATCAGCGCTTTGGTTTCCTGGTAGAGATAGGTTTTGTTCGCTGAACCGCCGCCCTTCGCGACGCAGAGGAATTTGTACTCGTCGCCATCAACGCTGTAGAGATCAATCTGCGCAGGTAAGTTGGTTTTGGTGTTCACCTCGGTGTACATATCCAGCGGCGCATTCTGTGAGTAGCGCAGGTTATCTTCGGTGTAGGTGTTGTAAACACCGCGCGCCAGCGCAGCTTCATCGCCGCCGCCAGTCCAGACGCGCTGGCCTTTTTTACCCATGATGATGGCGGTACCCGTATCCTGACAGGTAGGCAGTACGCCTTTGGCGGCGATTTCTGAGTTACGCAGGAATTGCAGGGCAACGTATTTGTCGTTTTCGCTGGCTTCCGGGTCGCTCAGGATCGCGGCAACCTGTTTCTGGTGAGAAGGGCGCAACATGAAAGAGGCGTCATGGAAAGCTTGCTGCGCCAGCAGAGTTAGCGCTTCAGGTTCTACTTTGAGGATTTCCTGACCTTCAAATTCGGCAACAGAAACATGCTCGCGGCTCAGCAGATAGTATTCCGTATCATCTTTGCTAAGAGGGAAGGGGTTCTGGTAAACAAAGGGTTTATTCGACATAGCTATTGCTCCATAAAATAAAACCGCCGGAGGTTAACGTCCGGCGGTTGAGAATCAGAACATCATGGACATCCACGGGTAACCAATCAGCAGCAGGGCTGCCAGGAATATGGCACCGAAGATGGTGCCCAGCCGCCAGTAGTCTTTGGTCGGCAGGTAGCCACTTCCGTAGTAAATCGGACTTGGGCCAGTACCGTAAGGGGTGATGATCCCCATGATACCCAGTGAAGTCACCATCAGCAGAACAAATACTTCCATATTCATGCCTGGGATGGTGGCGGCGATAGTCAGCATTGCCGGCAGCAGCGCCGTCGTGTGCGCGGTGGTGCTGGCAAACAGATAGTGCAACAGATAGAACGCCAGCAGCAGCACGATAGTGGCGACGCCTGGGGAGATACCACTCATCAGCAGGCCACCTTCTTTACCCAACCAGCTAATGAAGCCGGTAGAGGAGAGGCCATCTGCCAGCGCAACCAGGGTGGCGAACCAGACAAAGGTATTCCACGCGGCTTTGTTACCGGTGATATCGTTCCACTCAAGTACGCCAGTCCACAGCATCAGGCCGACGATCAACAGTGCGGCCATCGCCGGTTCAATCCACGCGGCGGCGAAGATCCACATCATCAGCGCACAGCATACGAAGACCAGCAGCAGAATTTCGTTGCGCGACAGTTTGCCCAGTTTTTCCAGTTCACGGCTCGCCCACAGCGGCACTTCGTCGTTTACTTTCACTTCTGGCGGATAGAACCAGTAAGCCAGCAGCGGCATGGTCAGAATCAGCAGGATACCCAGCGGCAGGAAGGCGATAAACCAGGTGCCCCAGGAGATGGTGATGCCGAGGATGCTTTTTACCAGCGCCAGCGCCAGCAGGTTCGGTGCCAGAGCAGAGAGGAACATGGAGCTGGTGATACAGGCTGCGGTAATCGCCACCCACATCAGATAAGAACCAATTTTACGCGCGCTGGGATCGTTCGGTTTAGAACCATACAGTGGCGGAAGGTTGGCGATAATAGGGTAGATAGTCCCACCGCTACGTGCGGTGTTGGACGGCGTAAACGGCGCCAGCAGCAGGTCGGCAAAGGTGATGGCATAACCGAGCGTCAGGCTGCGACGACCAAGGTATTTAACCAGAATCAAAGCCAGACGGCGGCCGAAGCGGGTTTTGTCGTAGCCAGCAGCAAACATGAAAGCGCCGAAAATCAACCAGACGGTTGAGTTACCGAAGCCGCTCACCGCCCATTTAAAGGACGCGCCTGCCAGTTTGAATTTTGGGTCGGCCAGTTGTTCCGGGCTGAAAAGCACCCACTGGCTGCACAGCGCGATGGCAACGACACCGGTCAGGCCAATTACCGCACCCGGCAGGGGCTCGAAAATCAGGCCGACGATCACGCCGACAAAGATTGCGAAGTAGTGCCAGGCATACGGCGGCAGCCCTTCAGGAACCGGCACAAACAGCAACAGCACGGCGACGATAATCGGCAGTGCCATCATCATCAGACGTTTTGTATTTCCGTCTTTTGGCTTGCTCGCCACGGGGGGCGTTACGGCGGTTTTCTCTTTCATAGTTTTGCGTCTTAAGTTGTTAGTAATTCGGTTATGCCAAAAATGACTTTTTGCTTTCTTTAGTTTTTTTACTTTATTTAATTATTAAAGGCAGCATTTGGTATTACTGGCATGAAGATTTAGCGCTATTTTGTCAGCGATAAATCAGGAGTTCTTTATATTTATTTAATGCTCTTTTAAAGAATAAGGCAATTGATCTCGATCAAGAAAACAGGATGGTTATGCGCTTTTTTATTATTTCCGAATAACCCTGTTGGACTATAGGGATATTTGCCGTTTATCCCCGATGGGAGGCGCTTACTTTAAATATAGAGCATAAGGTTAATGTTGTCTAATGCATTGTTTTTATTGAGCTATCAAGATTCCCTTGACGTTGGGTTTGCGCCGTTAAAGGTAACAGAAAAGTAATAATTATTTAAATAATTGTGAATAAAGTATTTTTTATTAATAACACTATGGGGGTACTGGTGTTATTTCGGTGATTCATTAGTTTATTAACTAACGTAATTACTTTTGTAACTAAAAATACCATTATATTAGTAGCATCAATATCGGGAAGAAAAAATAACTCAAATACACACCGATTCAAAATTCGCAGATTTCAATTTTAAAAAGTTTGGAGTTTTATATGATGAGCACAAACCATCGCATACTTGAATCGTTCACCTTACCTAACGGTACTGAAATTAAAAACCGTTTATTTATGGCACCGATGACCACCTGTTCGGGATATTACGACGGTTCGGTCAGCAGTGAGTTGATTGAGTACTATCGCGCCCGTTCCGGCAGCATCGGCACTATCATTGTGGAGTGCTGCTTTGTTGACGATCTCGGTCTCGCCTTCCCGGGCGCGCTGGGTATCGACAACGATGATAAAATCGCCGGGCTGGCGAAAATCGCCGAAGCGATAAAATCACGGGGTTCCAGAGCGCTGCTGCAAATCTATCACGGCGGCCGCATGGTCGAACCGAAGTTGATTGGCGGGCGCACACCGGTGGGCCCGAGTGCCGTTGCGGCTCCGCGTGATGGTGCAGCGACGCCGGTCGCCCTGACCACCGAAGAAGTCTATGGCATGGTGGGGAAATTCGGTGACGCGGTACGCCGTGCCATTCAGGCAGGTTTTGATGGTGTGGAAATCCACGGCGCCAACACCTATCTGATTCAACAATTCTACTCCCCTAACTCTAACCTGCGCGACGACGAGTGGGGCGGCAGTCGCGATAACCGCGCGAAATTCCCGCTGGCGGTGCTGGATATTACCCACAAAATGGCTCGCCAGTACGCGGATGATTCCTTCATCATTGGCTACCGTTTCTCACCAGAAGAGATGGAAATTCCGGGCATCCGTTTCGATGACACCATGTATCTGCTGGAAAAACTGGCTGAACGCGGCGTGGATTATCTGCACTTCTCTGTGGGCGCGACGCTGCGTCCTTCCATCGTTGAGACCAATGACCCAACGCCGTTGATCCAAAAATATGTCGCGATGCGTTCTGAAACCCTGGCACAGGTGCCGGTGATGGGCGTGGGCGGGGTGGTTAACGAGGCCGATGTCGACACGGCGCTGGATAACGGTTATGACCTGGTCGCTGTCGGACGCGCCTGCATTGCCTATCCGGACTGGACTGACCGTATTGCGCGTGGCGAAGCGCCGGAACTGTTCATCGACAGCACTCAACGTGAAGCCCTGTGCATTCCGGAACCCCTGTGGCGCTTCTTCCTGGTTGAAGCCATGATCCGCGACATGAGCATGGGTGAGTCGAAATTTAAAGCGGGCACCTTCGTAGAAACCGTGATGGATGATACCAATGAACTGGTGATCAACGTCAGCCTGGCGACGGATAGCATCGCGGATATCGAACTGGCGAGCGCACCTGACCAGAGCGTTGAATTTACCACCAGCTTTGAAGAAATTCGCACCCGCATTCTTGAGGCCAACACGCCGCACGTCGATGCTATCTCCGGCGCAACCAGCCAGAGTGAAGCGGTGAAAAAAGCGGTGTCCAAAGCGATGCTGAAATCGAGCAAAGCGCGGGTGGCAGAAGAGGGCGGTAACGTCGAAGAAGCGAAAAGCTATGACGTTGTGGTTGTCGGTAGCGGCGGCGCAGGTCTGGCGGCGGCAATTCAGGCACACGACGAAGGTGCGAGCGTGCTGATTGTCGAAAAAATGCCGACCATTGGCGGGAACACCATTAAAGCTTCTGCCGGGATGAACGCTGCGGAAACCCGCTTCCAGCGCGTGAAAGGCATTCAGGACAGCAAAGAGCTGTTCTATCAGGAAACCCTGAAAGGCGGGAAAAACAAAAATAACCCGGAACTGCTGCGTCGCTTTGTGGAAAACGCGCCTGAAGCCATTGAATGGCTGGCGAGCCGCGGCATCATGCTTAATGACATCACTACCACCGGTGGGATGAGCATTGACCGTACCCATCGCCCGCGTGATGGATCGGCTGTCGGCGGCTATCTGATAAGCGGCCTGGTGCGTAACGTTAACAAACGTAATATTGACGTGATGCTCGATACTTCCGTGGTGGATATTGTCATGGAAGAGGGGGAAGTCTCTGCGGTTAACCTGCTGACGGAAGAGAAAGAAACCCTGACCATCGCCACAAAAAGCATTATCGTGGCGACCGGCGGTTTCAGCGCTAACAGTGCGATGGTGGTGAAATATCGCCCTGATCTCGCTGGTTTCGTGACCACCAACCATAAAGGTGCGACCGGCGGCGGTATTGCACTGCTGGAAAAAATCGGCGCAGGCACCGTCGATATGGGTGAGATTCAGATCCACCCGACCGTTGAGCAGAAAACCTCGTATCTGATTTCCGAATCCATCCGCGGCGGTGGGGCGATTCTGGTCAATCAGCAGGGCAGCCGCTTCTTCAACGAAATGGAAACCCGCGACAAAGTGTCGGCGCAAATCATCGCCCTGCCGGAAAAATATGCTTATATCGTATTTGATGAGCATGTTCGGGCGAAAAATAAAGCCGCTGATGAATACATTGGCCGTGGGTTTGTCACCAGCGCCAGTTCACCGCGCGCGCTGGCGGAAAAACTGGGGCTGAATGAAGATGCTTTCCTGGCGACGCTGGAACGCTACAACGGCTTTGTTGAAAAACAGCATGATGATGATTTCGGCCGCACCACCGCGCTGCGCGCACCTATCAATGAAGGGCCGTTCCACGCCATTCAGATTGCGCCGGGCGTACACCACACCATGGGCGGCGTAACTATCAACACCGACACCTGCGTGTTGGATAAAGAGCATAACGCCATCGCCGGAGCATATGCCGCAGGTGAAGTGGTTGGCGGTATCCACGGTGGCAACCGTATCGGCGGTAACGCTGTTGCCGACATCATTATCTTTGGTACACTCGCCGGTCATCAGGCCGCGATGCGCGCAAAACGCAGCTAGCAGTCCTTGATATCCCGGTAGCCCAGGCTACCGGGTTCTCTTTTGCGACAGGAGGCTGGAATGTCAGACGATGCACGTATGTACAGTTATTCTGCGGTTCTGATGGGCTCCCCCATTCTGCTTAAACTCTTCGAACATAACGAACCTCTTGCTTCCCGCGTTTTCAGCCTGATCAAACAGTATGAAGATCTCCTCACCGTGAATCGTGCCCACTCGCAGGTGATGGATATCAACCAGGCGGCGGGTCAGCAACCGGTGAGTGTGAGTCGCCCGGTGTATGAACTGATCAAATGCGCAAAAGCAGCGAGCCTGGTTGCCGGAGGCGCGTTTAATCTGGCGATTGGCCCACTGGTAAAATGCTGGAAAATTGGCTTTAAAGGCGACCGTGTGCCGCCTGCCGGAGATATTGCGCAGCGCCTGACGCTAACTGACCCGCAAAACGTGGTACTTAATGACGAGCAAACCAGCGTTTTTCTCACTCTGCCCGGGATGGAAATTGACCTGGGGGCGATTGCAAAAGGGTATATCGCTGACCGGGTGCGTGATTATTTACGCCAGCAGGGCGTCACGCTGGGATTAATTAACCTGGGCGGCAATGTCCAGACCCTGGGGTCGCCGGAAGGCGGCTGGTCAATCGGCCTGAAAAAACCGTTCGCCCCGGGTACAGCATTGCTGGGCACCATTGAGGTCATGGGCCAATCTGTTGTTACTTCCGGCGTCTATGAACGTTATTTTGAACAGGACGGTCGCCGCTATCACCATATTCTTGACCCGCGTACCGGCTACCCGCTGGACAACGAACTTGATAGCGTGACTATCATTGCCCGCCAGTCTCTGGATTGCGATATCTGGTCCACGCTGATTTACGGGATGGGCGTTGAGAAAGGCTGCGCGGCGTTGCGCGCACGGTCAGATATAGAAGCAATATTTGTCACCAAACAGCGCGAGATTATTCTCTCATCGGCAAATCATTACCGTTTTACGCTGCTTGATGACGATTACCGTCTTATTGCGCGTACTGTTTAAGCAGGGCGTACTGCTCAGGCAGCAGATGGTAGCGATAAACCGGGCGACCGGTTGCGCCATAGTGAATGCTGGTAAAAAGGATATTGATTTGCGCCAGCCAAATCAGGTACTTACGGCAGGAGACTCGCGAAATACTGACCGCGTTTGCGAGGTCGTCTGTCGAAAATTCACTCTCCTGATGGGTGTCAATCCACTGGCAAATGGTTCGCAGCGTCTGCGGGGTTAAGCCTTTTGGTAGCCGTTTTGTATCAGCAAGCTCAGGGGCACCGCCATGTAACAGGCGGTCAACATCCGCTTGCTCGTAATACTTATGATTACCCATCAATTGTTTTTTCTCTCGCCACCCGGTCAGCGCTTCTTCAAAACGCGGGAACTGGAACGGCTTAATCAGATAATCCACCACGCCATAATGCATTGAAGTCTGGATGGTTTCCGCATCGGAGGCGGAGGAGATCATAATGACATCGATAGCACGTCCCGATGCGCGAATTATCGGCAACAGATCCAGGCCATTATCCTGTTGCATATAGACATCCAGCAGCACCAGGTCAATAGGCTGAATGCTCTCTTCAATTAACTCGCGAGCCTGGCTGAGGGTTGAGGCGATGCCGCAGCAGGTAAACCCATCAACCCGTTCGACATAGAGACGGTTAAGATCGGCCACCATGGCATCATCATCAACAATTAACACATTAATCACTCGGCATTCCTCTCGCTATCCCAGGGGATTTGTACAAAAAATTGAGTAAAGACGCCAGGCTCGGATTCCACGGCAATACTGCCGCCGAGGTTTTCTGTCTGCTGCCGGGCAAGGAAAAGCCCGACGCCGCGATTCTCGCCTTTCGTCGAAAAACCTTTGGTAAAGATGGCATCGATTTTGTCCGGGTCAATACCCGGCCCATCATCACTCACTTCGCTGCTAAGCCAGCCATTCTGATAATGGAGCAGGAGGCTGATTTCACCTTCTGGCTGGCTGGCCATCGCATCGAGGGCGTTCTCAATGAGATTGCCGAGAACCGTCACCAGCACGGCGACCTGCTGCTCATTGGCATTGTCCGGAACCCGCGACTCTTCAGCAAGCGTGAGGGTAATACCGGCTTCTTTTGCGCGGTTAATCTTGCCTAACAGGAACCCTGCGACAATGGGTGATTTTATTTTATGCTGAATCTCACCAATATCGGTCTGATAATTTTGCGCTGTTTGCAGAATGTACTCTTCCAGCTTGTCATAGCGCTTGATATGCAAAAGCCCCAGAATGACATGCAATTTATTCATAAACTCGTGGGACTGGGCGCGCAGGGCGTCAACGTAGTTCACCATCCCATCCATTCGTTGCATAAGCTGGCTGACTTCGGTTTTATCACGAAAAGTACAGATGGCGCCAATCACCCGGCTCTGGCTGAGTACCGGCACCGTGTTGGTCAGTAGCAATCGACCATTGCAGCCAACTTCCTGATCCTGAAGGGCGATACCGCTGGACAGCACTTGCTCCAGTCCGCCCTGTAATGGCGCGTGTGGCGATTCACCTGGCAGGCGGTTGCTTGTCGACAGCAGTATCTGTCGCGCCGTGTGGTTGATAAGCGTGACATTCCCCTGACTATCTACGGCAATGACGCCCTCCTTAAGAGATTGCAGCATGGCCTGGCGTTGTTCAAATAAGGTGGAAATCTCGTAGGGCTCAAGGCCAAACAGAATGTTTTTCAGAACCCTCACCAGTACCCAGGTGCCAAATGTGCCAATAATGGCGCTAAAGAGTACAAACCAGATGGCATTCCAGCGGCTGCGATTGATTTGCGCCTGAACGTCATTCATCGAGATACCGACAATCACCACGCCAATTTGCTGGCGCTGAGTGTTATAAATCGGTGTGAATACGCGCAGCGCTTCTTCAAGTACGCCGTGGTTAACGGAGACGTTTTCCTGGCCGTGCAGGGCAGGTTGTAGATCCTCACCGATAAAGCGCTGGCCGATGCGGCGTGGATCCGGATGCGAATAGCGAATACCGTGCATATCCGTGATAACCGCATACAGCAGATGATTCCGCTGCTTCACATCCATTGTCAGGGGCTGAATGATGTCGCTGTACGATGGCGACAGTAAGCCGCGCTTGATTTCGGGGGAGTCGGCCAGGGTTCTGGCAATGGCGAAGGCGGTATCCTGCAATCCCGTGCGTGTCGCCCTGGTGATTTGCGCAAGATAGAAGGTGTAGATAACCAGCAGGACGGCACCGATAACACCGCAGACCATCAACGTTACCAGAGTACTGAGCTTCATCGGGCGTTTTTGCGCGCCCTGAGGCTGCTGAAAGTCGTGCATCAGGATCCCAGAAATCGGTGATAAAGATGCATTATCGCTGATAAGCAGGATTTCTTAAAGCAGTCTAAACCTTACAAAATCAAACGTCTCTTTGTGACCGTACTCGCAGGTTACCCATATGAAACACTTTATATTGTTCGGTAACTCATAATAAGGAGGCAGTATATGAGCATTAAGCTTACCGATGCAGTCATGGAACGACGCAGTACAGTGACCGCTGATATCGACAGATTGTCCACCGAGGACATGCTCAACGTTATCAATCAGGAAGATAAACGTATTGCCGATGCTATTACCCCTTGTCTGGATGAAATTACCCGTTTAGTTGATCAGGCTACGGCGGCGCTGAGCCGCGGTGGGCGTCTGGTTATTGTTGGCGCAGGAGCGTCGGGGCGCGCGGGCATGTTGGCGGCAAGTGAGTTTACGCCGCAGGGCAATGGCCCGGTGGTTGGGCTTATCGCGGGTGGGCCGCAGGCGATGCTGACTGAAAAAGGTGAAGCCGCTTACGATTATGATCGCGGCGCGCTCGATTTAGAGGCCATTGGTTTCAACGACAAAGATATGCTGCTGGGGTTGACCGTTGGCGGTAAAACGCCGTGGGTATGGGGGGCGTTGCGTCACGCATGGTCGAAAGGGGCACCCGTTGCCGTGATCACCCGCAACCCACAGAGCGAAGCTGCGCAACTGGCTTCGCTGGTTATTGCACCGCAAACCGGGGCCGAAGTGGTGGCAGGTTACGGCGATCCGAAAGCGAACGCCGCGCAGAAGCTGATCCTGAACATGCTAACCACCGGGCTGGCGATTCGCAGTGGTCGGGTTTACAGCAACCTGCGCGTCGATGTACAGGGCGATACCACGCAGTGGTGCGAGCGGCAGATTGCGATAGTGATGGAAGCGGGGAGTTGTTCACGCGCGGTGGCAAAAGCGGCGCTGGAACGTTGCGATCATCATTGTAAAACGGCGATCCTGATGGTGCTCACCGGGATGGAGCCCCAGGATGCGAATGCGCTACTGACGCAAAATAACGGCTTCGTGCGGGTGGCGCTGCAGGAAGCGCCATAAATCAGGCACGTTCAGCAACGAATAAACGATGAACGAATAAAGCCCGCATCGCGGGCTTTAGTGTTTTCGGGAATTAGAACTGATAAGTCAGGCCAACACCCACAACGTCGTCGGTAGAGATGCCGTTGTCTTTGTAGAAATCAGCATCGTTGTCCAGCATGTTGATTTTGTAATCAACATAAGCAGACATGTTTTTGTTGAAGTAGTAGGTTGCTGCTACGGAGATGTAGTTCACCAGCGTTTTGTCGGTGTAGTCGGTCTCGTGGTACTGGCCGTTCCAGTGGTTGTAGCCGCCCAGGTCTTTACCCTTTGAATAAACCCATGCTAAAGACGGACGCAGACCAAAGTCGAACTGGTACTGAGCAACGGCTTCAAAGTTCTGGGTTTTGTTGGCAATACCGCTGTCACCATACGGGGTCATGTTACGGGTTTCCGCATACATCATCGCCAGGTAAACGTTGTTGGCATCGTACTTCATACCTACAGTCCAGGCGTCGGCTTCAGAACCACCTGCAGATTTGCTGTAGCGGTTGTCAATGCCACCTGCAATTGCTTGCTCGTTAGTACGGTCAGAAGAGGAGAATGCTGCGCCGACGCTCAGGCCTTCCAGTACGTCACCGAAGTCATAAGTCGTGGAAATACCGAAGCCGTCGCCGTTCTGGAAGCGAACGTCGTCGTGACCGTTTTTAGTACCTTCCTGATCTTCGCCAGTATTGCTGCCTTCGTTGTTGCCCTGATACTGCAGCGCGAAGTTCCAGCCTTCAACCAGACCGAAGAAGTCGGTATTGCGGTAGGTGGCTACGCCGTTTGCTCGGCCAGTCATGAAGTTATCGGTCCAGGTGTAGGAGTCGCCACCGAAGACTGGCAGCATATCGGTCCAGGCTTCTACGTCGTATACGACGCCGTAGTTACGGCCATAGTCGAATGAACCTGCATCGGTATAACGCAAACCGGCGAAGGCCAGTTTTGCGTACATGTTGTCACTGCCTTCGGTATCGCTTGCTTTTACCTTCATCAGCGCGTTACCGAAACCGGTTAAATCGTTGGTGATCTGGGTTTCGCCTTTGAAGCCCAGCTCGATGATGGTTTCATCGCCATCGTCGCCAGGGTTGTCAGAGAAAGTGTGACGTGCGTCAACCTTTCCATAAATATCAACTTTGTTTCCGTTCTTGTTATACATTTCTGCCGCATTTGCTGCACCAGCCACTAATAACGCCGGAACCAGAATTGCCAATACTTTTCTTTTCATTATTTATTTCCTTTAAATAATAATGTTTATGAATGCTTTTAATTATCTCGGTATTGCGTTGGCGATATTATCGGTAGAGTTCATTTTGTTTTACGATAAAGATGTAACTATTTTATATTAAATATTTCAAATTATTTCAATAATATTAAATATGTATTGTTATGGAAAAATTTATCTTTTTCTTGAATGTATATGGTTGATTTAATAATGATTTTGTATTTTTTATGCATGAGGTATTTGGCGGGTTTATATCTGAAAATAACATCATTCGAGAGCGGGAAACAAAAAAAAGCCCGATAAAAGTATTTATCGGGCCTGCGATAGATGAAAAATTTAACGAGTGCAGTGTAAAACAACAAAAGGCTAATAACGAATTTATGGTTGCACGAAAGAAATAAAAAAGAAAGTCTGAATACGGAGTGATTTATATTAGAGGTGTGAATTTCTTATTTGATATGCATATGGGAAAACTATTTTTATCCGAGAAAAATGACAGCGACAGGGGGAGGGAATGTAGAAACTGTGAGAATCTTCACAAAATTGCCGAAGATCAAATGATCGGCATTTTGCACTTACGCAGGGCTTCCCCACGCTACTCAGGAGAAAAAGAACCGTTATAATGTGACGAAAATCACATTATCTATTATGGCGTGGTATCGATAACGACGATTTTCTTCGCCAGATGAGAGAGTTATATGGAAGAGACGATGACGCGTGGCCCTGGCGGCAAGCTGGCGTTGTGGGTTTTTTATGCGTTTTGCGGCTATTTTGTTTGGGCGATGGTGCGTTACTTTTGGGTTATTAGCGAGGTTGAAACCATCCCAGGCGCAACGCTCGACGGCGAAATCGCTTCAACCACGGGTAAGCTGCTGGCCGCACTGGCTGGTTTTATCGTGCTGGGCATTGTTGGGTTGATCCTGGGGGGGATCGCCTGGTACACCCGTCCGCGTCAGATCCAGGAATGAAGCGTCAAACTAAACTTGCTATGCTCGCGGTCTGAGTACCATTAAAGGCCGTAACGAGATGACTATTGATGTCTGGCAGCAGCGTTTTGAACGCTGGTTTGCGCAAAACTATCCCGCAGGTGACGCAGCCCACGATATTTCCCATTTTCGACGTGTCTGGCACACTGCCAGGCACATCGCAGGGGAAGAACCCGTCTGTTTCCTGGTTCTCCTCACCGCCTGTTATTTCCACGATATTATCAGCCCGCCGAAAAACCATCCTGATCGTTCGCGTGCTTCACGCCTCTCTGCGGAACGGGCGCAGACGATCCTGCGTCAGGATTTCCCCGATTTTCCTGCCGAACACTTTCCTGCGCTGGCGCACGCCATCGAAGCACATAGCTTTAGCGCGCAGATCGTGCCGCTTACCCTGGAGGCAAAGATTGTGCAGGATGCCGATCGCCTTGAAGCGCTGGGCGCAATCGGCCTGGCTCGGGTTTTTGCCGTCTCAGGGGCGATGAACTCGGCGCTTTTCGATGCTGACGATCCTTTCGCTGACCAGCGGGCGCTGGATGATAAACGTTGGGCATTGGATCACTTCCAAACCAAGCTGTTACGTCTGCCGCAAACCATGCAGACAAGAAGAGGGCGAGAGCTTGCGCAACATAATGCTGATTACCTGGTGCAGTTTATGGCCAAACTCAGCGCAGAGTTGAGCGGTGATCCACAGGGACTGGACGAGGCGGTGCTACGCCGATTTACGCCGCCTGAATGAATCTCCTGCTGCAAAGTATGGTAATCTCACGATTATTTGTCTGGTCTGGTTAAATCTATGCAACAGAGTGAGTCACTTCATGCGGCCCCGCACCGGACGGAGGTATCCGATGCCCAGGCGCTGCTTGAGCATGTGCTGGAAATTTACGATCTCAAAACGGTCGTTGCACAACTGAACGCCGTCGGCGAGCAGCACTGGAGCCCGGCGATTGTCAAACGTGTGGTCACGCTGGCGCGGGCGAATACCCGTCTGAGTGAAAATGAGACGGCACAACTGGCGGGCATGTTGCCGCACCCCCCGGCACATCATCCTGATTACGCGTTTCGCTTTGTTGATCTTTTTGCCGGAATCGGCGGCATCCGCCATGGTTTTGAAGCTATCGGCGGGCAGTGCGTTTTCACCAGCGAGTGGAATAAACACGCGGTACGTACCTATAAAGCCAACTGGTACTGTGACCCGAACGAACATCATTTTAATGCCGATATCCGCGATATCACCCTCAGCCATCAACCCTCCGTGAGCGACAGTGACGCTCAGGCACATATTCGTCAGAATATTCCTCAGCATGATGTGCTGCTGGCGGGCTTCCCCTGTCAGCCGTTTTCTCTGGCGGGCGTCTCCAAGAAAAATGCGCTCGGGCGCGCCCACGGTTTTGCCTGTGATACGCAGGGGACGCTGTTTTTTGATGTGGTACGGATAATCGATGCCCGTCGCCCACCGATTTTCGTGCTGGAGAACGTTAAAAACCTCAAAAGCCATGATGGCGGCAAAACCTTCCGCATTATAATGCAAACGCTCGATGAACTGGGCTATGAGGTGGCCGATGCCGCCGATATGGGGGCAGACGATCCGAAAATTATTGATGGCCAGCATTTCCTGCCGCAGCACCGTGAGCGCATTGTGCTGGTAGGGTTCCGCCGTGATTTGGGCCTGCATAAAGGCTTTACTCTGCGCGATATCCCTGACTATTACCCGGCGCGACGCCCGGAGTTTGGTGAGCTGCTGGAGCCAACCGTTGAGGAGAAATTCATTCTCACGCCTGTGTTGTGGAAATACCTCTATCGCTATGCGCGAAAACATCAGGCAAAAGGCAACGGCTTTGGATATGGAATGGTTGATCCCACGCGTCCGGGCAGCGTGGCGCGCACACTTTCCGCACGTTATTACAAAGATGGCGCGGAAATCCTGATCGACCGTGGCTGGGATAAAGCGCTGGGTGAAAAACATTTCGACGATCCGCAAAACCAGCTTCATCGCCCGCGCCGCCTGACGCCGCGAGAATGCGCGCGCCTGATGGGTTTTGAGAAACCGCAGGGCTATCAGTTCCGCATCCCGGTATCGGACACCCAGGCGTACCGCCAGTTTGGTAATTCGGTGGTGGTGCCGGTGTTTGCGGCGGTGGCGCGTCTGCTGCGTTCGCGTATTTTGCAGGCGGTTTCCATGCGAGAAAAAGATGGCGGACGTTCACGATAAAGCCACCCGCAGTAAAAATATGCGGGCGATAGGGACGCGCGATACGGCGATTGAAAAACGCCTCGCCACGCTGCTGACGGAGTGTGGCTTCACCTGGACGGCACAGGAAAAAACGCTGCCCGGGCGTCCCGACTTTGCATTGCACGATTACCGCTGCGTAATTTTTACCCACGGCTGTTTCTGGCATCACCATGACTGCTATCTGTTTAAAGTACCGGCCACGCGCACGGCATTCTGGCTGGCAAAAATCGCCGGCAATGTCGAACGCGATAAGCGTGATGTCGCACGACTGCATCAGCTAGGCTGGCGGGTATTGATTATCTGGGAATGCGCCCTGCGCGGGCGCGAAAAACTGAGCGATCGCGGTCTGAATGAGCGACTGGAAGAGTGGATCTGCGCAGGTGAGGGTAGCGCACAGATCGGCACTCAGGGGATGTCGCAACTGGCGATTACTTCTCTACCTGACACGATGTAACGCTGCTTTTGCCACCCAGAAGATATTTTCCCAGCGTAACCAGTACCACGGCGGTGATGATAATCACCAGCGCCAGCCACTCAACGCCGGATAAGCGTTCGCCGTTAAAGCCAGTCCCCAACAGGACGGCAACCACCGGGTTGACATAGGCGTAGCTGGTAGCGACCGCAGGCGTGACGTTGCGAATTAAGAACATGTAGGCATTGATGGCGATGATCGAGCCGAAAATCGCCAGATACGCCACGGCCAGAAAACCGGAGGTATCCGGCATCGCGGTCAGGCGCTCGCCGGTGAGCCACGAGGCGAACATCAGTACGATACCGGCGGCAAGCATCTCAATCGCGCCCGCCATCATCCCGACCGGTAATTCAATACGGGAGCCGTAAACGGAACCAAATGCCCAGCTCATCGAGCCGATTAAAATCAGCACCGCGCCCCACGGATTTCCGCTCAGGTTGCCGCCGCTGTTGAGCAGGATAATCCCTGCAAGGCCAATGGCGATACCGAGCCACTCCACTTTGCGCGTGGCGATGCCGAAAAAGCGGCTGAAACAGAGCGTGAAGAGGGGGACGGTAGCCACCATGACTGCGGCAATGCCTGAGGGCACGTTTTGGTGTTCCGCGACGGTGACGAGGCCGTTACCCACCGAGAGCAGTAACACGCCAATCAGCGCTGCGTTCAGCAACGGCCGCCATGCGGGGAGGCGATGGCCCGTCAGCAACAGATAACTTAGCAGTAAAATCCCGGCCGAGAGGAAGCGCACGCCAGCCATCATAAACGGCGGCCAACTGGCAACGCCAATGCTGATGGCGAAGTAGGTCGACCCCCAGATTATGTAGAGTGCGAAAAGCGCGCCGACGAGCGGCAAGAGATGTTTAAAACGCATAATTCCTCACGGAGTGTGACAAAGGCGGGATATAGTAAGCGGCAAAACGATCCCCTGGCGAGTGCTTTTATTGGCAGGGTTTATGTTGCATTTGTGTTTGCAGTATGTATGTTATATTTAGCCCAGGCACGTGCTCCATACTGTGTATTGTATAAACAGAATAACGGAAGGAACCCATTGTGGCGGGAAGTAGTTTATTAACCTTACTGGATGATATTGCCACGTTGTTGGATGACATCTCAATGATGGGCAAGCTGGCGGCGAAGAAAACTGCAGGTGTTTTAGGCGATGATCTCTCACTGAATGCGCAGCAGGTTTCAGGTGTGCGCGCAAACCGTGAGTTGCCGGTGGTGTGGAGTGTGGCAAAAGGGTCGCTGTTGAATAAAGTGATTCTGGTGCCCCTGGCCTTGCTGATCAGCGCTTTTATCCCCTGGGCTGTAACGCCGTTATTGATGATTGGCGGCGCTTTTCTCTGCTACGAAGGCGTTGAGAAAGTGGTGCATACGCTCCACGCCCGCAAGCACAAAGAGGACGATGCTGCGCGTCAACAGCGACTGGATGCGATAGCGCAGCAGGATCCCATGGTCTACGAACGGGACAAAGTGAAGGGCGCTGTCCGTACCGACTTTATCCTGTCGGCAGAAATCGTCGCTATCACCCTTGGTATTGTTGCCGATGCACCCTTGCTGAATCAGGTGCTGATCCTCTCTGGTATTGCTCTGCTGGTGACCGTCGGCGTTTACGGGCTGGTGGGGGTTATCGTCAAGCTGGATGATATGGGGTACTGGCTGGCGGAAAAACAGGGCGCGTTAGCTCAGGGCGTTGGCAAAGGGTTACTTTTTGTTGCACCCTGGCTGATGAAAATTTTGTCGGTGGTCGGTACGCTGGCGATGTTTTTAGTCGGTGGCGGCATTGTGGTTCACGGTGTTGCACCGTTACATCATGCGATTGAAAGCTTTGCCGCCGGGCAGGGCGCGCTGATGGCGATGTTATTGCCGACGCTGATGAATCTGGTTCTTGGCTTTATTATTGGTGCTGTGGTCGTGGTTGCGGTGAATGGCATCAACCGCCTGCGCGGGCAAGAAGGATAAAAAGTGCGCGCCGACTACGCAAACTCCTCTGCGATCGTCTAATGTGAAATTGTTTCACTCTGATACCGGAGGCACTATGGTCTTTTTGGTCAGTGATGAAGTTCGCTCAAAAAATGGCGGTCAGCGGATGGTCGTCACGGGGTATTCCAGCGGTATGGTTGAATGCCGCTGGTATGATGGTTTTGGCGTCAAGCGGGAAGCGTTCCGCGAAGATGAGCTTATGCCCGGTGGTAAATCGTCACAGGAAAAGAGATAGTGAAGAGCCCGGCGCAGGCCGGGCTTTTTGTCACCAGGCAGTATTGTAAGCCGGGTAAACACAGCGCTGTTCGGTGAAATGGTTAACAGGAGTGAGTACGTTGTCTGTCCATCAGGAGTTTCGCAGGGAGTTTTTGTGCATCCCGTAGCCCCCGAAAAATCCCCCGGTTGGTTAAGAAAACTCGGCCAGCAATCCAGACCTGGCAGGGTGGTTAACATTTGCTTTTGCGTGGTTCTGCTGTTTTCAACACTACTGACGTGGCGTGAAACGGTGGTGCTGGAAGAGGCATATATTGCCAACCAACGTAACAATCTGGAAAACGTTGTTCGCGAGATGGACGCGCAATTGCAATTCAACGTCGATCGCCTGCTGTTTTTCCGCAATGGAATGCAGGCCGCTTTGCAGACGCCGCTTGCTATTGCGGTGCTGCGTGATTCTGAAAAGGAGTTCTCCCGCAAGCGTCACCTGCCAGACTGGCATATCGTACTGGATAATCGACGCACGCTGCCGCTGAATGGCGTCTCGGATGCGTTTGTCGAACAGACCCATTTTTTGTCCCGTGATAACCCGTTGCTGGGGAATGAATTTACCGCCGCGATGGAGTTAGGCTATTTGCTGCGGCTTTCGTCGATTACCGGCCACCATCTTTCACGTTTTTCCCCGCGGATGCTTTACGTTTCGCGTGCGGGGTTTTTCCTCAGCAACGAACCCGTCACGAAAAATATCACCGAGCAATATTACGGGCTGGTGACCAGCCCCTGGTTTACCCAGCAATCTGAACGCAGCAACCCGGGGAGGGGCGTGCGCTGGTACACCACTTTCTCAGATGATAAACAGCATGAAGCGCAACAGGTTACCGCCTCCGTCTCGCTGAACGCTCAGAATTACTGGTTTGGCGTACTGGCTACACAACTGTCGGTGAGCGATATGGGGGCGTTCCTGCTGCACGCGGTTGAAGGTGAAACGGAAGGTGAATATCAACTCTATGATAGCCGTATGAACCTGATAGCCTCTTCGGAAAAGCAGGTTGTGCCATTATCGCCGCAGCTTCAGGCGCAGCTTGCCAATGCGTATGAAAAGGATAACAACGGTAGCCTGCGGGAAATGACGCGTTATATCAGTTGGGAGAAGTTGCGTAATTTCGATGGTGTTCTGCTGCGGATCCACAGTCTGAATGAGGGGTTGCGCGGTGATTTCGGCCGTATCAGCATCGCACTGACGCTTCTGTGGGTGCTGTTTACCGGCATGCTGATCCTCTCCTGGGTGGTTATCCGCCAGATGGTCAGCAATATGTACACTCTGCAGGAGTCGTTGCAGTGGCGCGCCTGGTACGATGCGCTGACGCGGCTCTACAATCGTGGCGCGCTGTTTGAACGTGCGGCCACGGCGTCAGCGTTGTGCCGCCAGGAAGGAAAACCGCTGGCGGTTCTGCAACTCGACCTCGATCACTTTAAGTCAATCAACGATCACTACGGACATCAGGCGGGAGACCGGGTGCTTGCGCATATCGCCCGCCTGATCGCCAATAAAATACGCGAAGGCGATATCGCCGGGCGTGTGGGCGGTGAAGAGTTTTGTGTCGTATTGCCTAACGCGACTCTGGCGCATGCTCGTGAGATCGCGGAGCGGATCCGCGAGAGTATTAACAGCCGGGAGATCCTGGTATCGAAAGGGCAAACCATTCGGGTCAGCGCTTCAGTGGGTGTTTCTGCCAGCAATGAGCATCATCGTTATGATTTTGCCCATTTGCAGTCCGTTGCCGACCGCCGTCTCTACCTGGCGAAAGAGGCCGGACGCAATCAGGTGCGCGCAGAAGATTAGCCGCCGAGGAAATGATTTATTCCTTCGCTCCAGCCGTGCGGGCCGCGCTGCTCTGTGTGATAGACCCGTTGTGGGTCATCATTTTGCAACTGAACGCCCGCGCGGCTCAGGCTTTTGATGACCACCGCGTAGTCGGTGGCGTCCAGTAGCTCTGCGTCATTGGGGCCGTCGCCAAGGCCAATTGCGAGACGATCGTGGCCTTCGCGCTGTAACATTCGCCGACGTAAAAAACTGACTGCCTGGGCTTTCCCGCTCTGCTCATCCAGCACGTGCCAGAAACGCGCACCTTGAATAAAGCGCAGCCCAAGCTGCTGGAGCTTCGCCGAAAATGCCGCCATGCGTTCATCTGAATCACGCCAGATAAGCGTCTCAGAGGCTTCCTGAAGACGTGCCAGCGCAGCATGTTTGTGATCCAGTCCCGTCCACTCGCTAAACACCTGTTCATCGACATCAGAAATGGTCGTAAATTTATAGCCATCGCGTTCGCGCAGATGCTGAAGGACGCTAAGAATCTCTGCATGAGGTGCGCCCTTGATAAGCCTCGGCCAGGACTCATCGTCCCGCCACTGTGCGTCAAGCTGGATCACCGCACCGTTCTCGGCGATGAAAGGACGCCCTTCGAGGCCTATCTCTTTTTGGATCAACAGCATTTCCGCAGCCGTTTTGCTGCTGCACAGAATAACCGGAACATGCTGCTGCTTAAGGCGCATCAGCCATAGCGCGGCGGGCTGCCAGTCGTAACTGTGGCTATCCAGCAGAGAACCATCAAGATCGGTAAAAATCACCAGCGGCTGTTGCGGGTCAAACATAAGTTCTCCTAATGCACGCGCTCTTCGTTAAGAAAAGTCTCAAATTTTCGTCAGGGCATATTTGAGATAAAACTGACGGCAACCCGCGTCACCCGCTGTATCAGGTGCCCACTGCAAAAGCATTGTTTGTGAAAGGATTAATTGGCGCAGTGAATAAATCTTGTCATAAGATATAAACGCGGATAATGTTTTACCCACATCAGATTTCCTGGTGTAACGAATTTTCGATGACTTCTTGCAGATGCAAGTTTGATCCCGACTCCTCAAGCGTCGGGATTTTTTTATCCTACCCGTCAGCGATTGCTTTCCGTCACGCTAAAATCGTGAATATCCAGCTCAAACGCTTCTGCCAGCTCACGCCAGGTATGGTATTCGCGGCCATCCACACTCACATGGTAGGGGTCATCCGCGGTGCGGTGGATTTCGCTTTCGCTGATCTCATTGATCGCCGCAAGCAGCGCATCAACATTGACACCATTGGTCGCTTTGGCATTGTTCATCATCACTACCTCTTACAGCCCGTGCAATAATAAGTATATCTGCCATTTATTAATGTGCTTATTTTATGAGCGACATGGTGGCTGGTGAAGAAAGCAGCAGTTATGCAGTAAGGCGCTGTCAGCGGGGAAGTTTTGTTCTACACTGGGCTAAAACGTTGAGGAGTGTACATATGCAGGTGAATGATCGTGTTACGGTCAAAACGGATGGCGGCCCACGCCGATCGGGCGTCGTGCTGGCGATTGAGCAGTTTAGTGAAGGAACGATGTATCTGGTCTCGCTGGAAGATTATCCGCTCGGCATCTGGTTTTTTAATGAAAACGGCCACCCGGACGGCATTTTTGTAGAGAAAGTTGATTAACGCGTGGTTGAATTGACTGGCGGTATTATCCGCCAGTAAGCCGACATTAACGCATATTCACGTAAATACCGGAGGTAACATTCTCTGCTAAACGCACAACATGATAGATCACCTGCTTATTATGCGTTTTAATTTTCCTCTTGATATTACCCTTATGTGACGATACCGTTTTGGCCTTAATATTCATCTGGTCGGATATCTGAATCGTTCCCTGTCCCGACATCCACATCCGTAACATGCTCGATTCCGTGCGACTTAATGACAAAGTTGACATGTTGATCTGTTTTACGTTGTCAGTTTCTTTTTTCAGATAATTCCCTAAAATATCATCTAACGTTTCTGGTTTGATCGACTTGGAGCTAATTAACAGATTACTCCTAACCAGTAAATATTCATCAAAATGGATATTTGCAATCGCCATAAAAACGATAAACAGCGTCCTGGGGTGTTGATTAATGATTTGTTTGATGTGCTGACTGCTTTGCGAATCATGGATAAAACAGTCTTCATTAATGAACACCACAGACGGGCGGCGGGCTGTACACAAAGCTGCTAATCCGTCGACGTCGCTAACGTTATCAATATCGCGCTTCTTAACCCCTCGACTCGTCAAGTACCCTGTCAATCCTAGCCGGGTGTAACTGCATAGATCCATAATAATCGTTGACATGGCATACCCTCACTCAATGCGTAACGATAATTAACCCCATGCCTGAGCGCTCCATAACTGTCTGGCTAAATTAATAAATCAAAGAGCAGGGTGAAGACGATCAGGCGGCCTCAACTATCCCGTAAAGTTACGTATAATTTGCCAGGAATCATCTCAAAGTAAAGTAAATGTTATGTTATGTGAGGAGGGTAAAAACAAATAATCCGCGCCAGATATATCCTGGTTGATGTTTTAGATAATTTATTTTAGGAATTTCCTTACAATAACGGAGAGGGAATTATCGAGAGTTGAGTTGCGGTAACTCGCTGATAATATCGGCTAAAAGATCGAATATTTCGCTAAATAAATGTTCACAAAAAGGTGCAATCAATGGCATTAACGCCGCCATTAATAATATCCCTACAGTTAATGTGACCGGAAAGCCAATCACGAATACGGATAACTGTGGTGCCATACGATTAAGCATACCTAATGCAAGGTTAACCGTGAGCAGCAGTGTAATGACCGGTAACGCCAGCATCAGGCCGTTGAGAAAGATAAGCCCTCCGGCGCGGGAGAGCGCCAGAAACGCATTGCTGTTAATCGGCTCGCCGCCAATGGGGAGGGTGTGAAATGTATCGACCAGCAGCGAAATGAGCCATAAATGGCCATTAAAAACGAGAAAAAGCAGCATCGCGAGCATATCCATAATGCGCGCCAGCACCGGCATGTTCAGGTTACTGCCCGGGTCGACAAAGGTCGCGAACGATAGCCCCATTTGCAGACCGATGATCTCCCCGGCGGTTCGCACGGCGGCGAAGGCGAACTGCATGGTAAAGCCGAGAGCGATGCCGATCAGAATCTGTTGCAGCGCCAGCCACAGCGCATCGGGTGAAAATAGCGGGACATCCGGCACGGGTATTGAGGGTGCGATAACCACCGTGATCACCAGCCCCAGCCCGAGTTTGACCCGTTTGGGCACGGTTCGCTCGCTTAATATGGGGGCTGTCGAAATCAGCGCCAGTACGCGCAGCAGCGGCCAGAAGTAGAGACTTAGCCAGTGGATCCACTGGTCGCTGGTGATGTTAATCATCGTGGTTAGCCGATGATGTAAGGGATGTTATTGAACAGGGTGCGGACATAATCCAGCAGGAGGTTGAGCATCCACGGCCCGGCGATAACAATAGCAATAAACACGGCAATAATTTTGGGGATGAATGACAGGGTCATTTCGTTAATTTGCGTCGCCGCCTGCAAAATACTGATCACAAGGCCGGTTATCAACGCGACCAACAGCAGCGGGGCGGCCAGCGCCAGGGCGACTTTCATCGCCTCGGTGCCCATCATCATCACCGATTCTGGTGTCATGGCATGCTCCTGTTAACTGTAAAAACTCTGCGCCAGCGAACCGACCAGCAGTTGCCAGCCGTCGACCAGTACGAACAGCATCAGCTTAAATGGCAGCGCGATGGTGGCAGGCGGCACCATCATCATCCCCAACGCCATCAGTACGCTTGCGATCACCAGGTCAATAATCAGGAACGGGATGAAAATGGTGAAACCAATCTGGAATGCCGTTTTGAGTTCACTGGTTACGTAGGCGGGCAGCAAAATGCGCAGCGGTACCGCTTCCGGCCCCTCTAATGGCGCGCTGTTCGCCAGGCGGGCAAACAGCGCCAGATCGGCTTCTCGCGTCTGGCGCAGCATAAATTCTCGCAGCGGCTGCGAGCCTTTATCCATTGCTTCCTGTAATGAGATTTTATCCTCACTGAAAGGCTGATACGCCTCGGTGTAAATTTTATCGATAACCGGCGACATGATAAAAAAGGTCAAAAACAGCGCCAGCCCCAGCAACACCTGGTTTGGTGGGGCGGAAGGGGTACCGAGGGCGTTACGCAGCAGGCCAAAAACGATGATGATGCGGGTGAAGCTGGTCATCATCAGCAGGATGGCGGGAATGAAGGTCAGCGAGGTGATAAACACCAGCGTCTGTACCGGCAAAGACCAGCTCTGGCCCCCGCCTGGCAGCGGCTGGCTCACCAGCCCCGGTAACTGGGCGAACGCCGCCGGAGAGAGCAACCACAGCGCGGCAAACAGAACAGGGAGAAAACGGCGCATCAGGATCTCCGGGGACGCTGTAAAACGTTTTTCATCAGTGATGAAAAGTCGGGGGAAGAGGTTGGGGCAGGCTCCGGCGATGCGGGAGGTAGCGTATGCAGTAACGTGACCTGATTGGCCGTGACACCCAGCACCAGCCGCGCATCTTCTACGTTAACCACCACTACGCGTTCGCGCGGGCCAAGAGAGGCGCTGGCGCTCACCTTCAGCCCCTGTATACCGCGTGTATTTGCGCCGCTAATGCCAAGACGCTTGACCAGCCACGCACCGGCGAGGATCAGTACGATTATTCCCAGCAGCGCGCCGCTCACCTGGATTAACGGCGAGGCATCGGGCGCAGAGGCGTGTGCAACGGTGGCGTGGGTTGGGCTTTTCATGGTTAACGACTCAGGCGCCGCATACGCTCGGAGGGCGTAATGATATCGGTGATCCGCACACCATATTTATCCGCCACTACCACCACTTCGCCCTGGGCAATCAGGTAGCCGTTAATCAGAATGTCGAGGGGTTCGCCCGCTAAACCATCCAGCGCCACGACGGAACCCTGTGTCAGACGCAGTAATTCTTTTATGGTCATCCGGGTGCGGCCCAGTTCAACGGTCAGCTTAACCGGGATATCCATAATCAAATCGATATCCTGTAATGTCCCGCTGACATCGCCGCCGCCAAGCTGCTGGAACACGGCATCCGCCGCGCTTTTATTGCCGGTAGCTTGTTGCTCATTCAACGCTTCAGCCCACAGATCGTCCATTGCGCCATTGTTGTCGTCGGACGGATTATTCATATCACTCATTTGGGCTGTTCCTCATTCAGCGAATTTAAAATCGGGTTAATCAGGTGTTCGACGCGTAACGCATACTGACCCTTCACGGTGCCGTACTGACTGGTGAGCACCGGCACGCCATCGACATGAGCGATAATGCGATCGGGCTTTTCAATCGGCAGCACATCGCCGGGTTTCAGTTTCAGGATCTGCGACAGGCGCAGGGAGATATCGGCAAAACTGGCAACCAGTTCCAGTTCTGAATGTTGCACCTGGCGCACCAGATTTTCGCGCCAGTTCTGATCCTCATGGCGCGAGTTCTCCAGTGGCGGATTAACCAGCAATTCCCGCAGCGGTTCAATCATGCTGAATGGCAGGCAGATATTGAACTCGCCGGTCAGGTTGCCAATTTCGACGTGAAACGGCGTATTGACCACGATGTCGTTTGGCGACGTGGTGATGTTGGTAAATTTCACCTGCATTTCGGAGCGGACGTACTCCACTTCGAGCGGGTTAATCGCCTTCCACGCGTCGCTGTAGCCTTCCAGCGCTAACTTCAACATTCGGTTGATAACGCGCTGTTCCGTATGAGTAAACTCGCGGCCTTCCACTTTGGTCGGGAAACGCCCGTCGCCGCCAAACAGGTTGTCGACGGCAATAAACACCAGACCCGGGGAGAAGACGAACAGCCCGGTACCGCGCAGCGGTTTCAGGTGGATCAGGTTCAGGTTGGTCGGCACCGGCAGGTTGCGCGCAAATTCATGATAGGGCTGAATTTTAATTGCCCCGACGGTAATATCCGGGCTGCGGCGCAGCAGGTTGAATAACCCCATGCGGAACTGGCGCGCGAAACGCTCGTTGATGATCTCCAGCGCCTGTAAACGTTCGCGCACCACGCGGCGCTGGGTATTCGGGTCATAGGGACGAATATCGTTTTCGCCCGTCACGCCCACCTGCGGTTCGTTGCTGTTATCGCTATCGCCGTTTAGCAGGGCGTCGATTTCGGCTTGTGAAAGAATGCTATCGCCCATGGGATTACCGCAAAATAAAAGCTGTATAGAGAACGTCGGTGACGTCCTGCTTTGGATGACCGGCAATCAGCGGTGTACTCAACGTCTCTTTAATGGCGGCGGCGAGTTTCTGTTTGCCGGCATCTGTCGCCAGTTGGCTGGCATCCTGGCGAGACAGCAACAGCAGCAAACGGCTGCGTACTTCCGGCAGGTATTCATTCAGACGGGCGCGCGTGGCTTCATCCTTCAGGCGCAGCGTAATACCGAGATAGAGCACGCGATCCGCGTCACCGAGGTTCACCGTAAAGGTATCCAGCGCGAAAAACACCGGTGCAGCGGGTGGGGGAGCTTCTGCTTTAGTCTCGTGCGTCCTGTTTTGCTGCATACGCCAGTAGCTGTACCCGGCAATGGCAAGGGCGGCGAGCGTAACGAGCAGCAGCAGCGGCAGCCATATCGCGCGCTTGCGGTTTTTGGTGATAGCGGTGTCGGTCATCTGATGCGGTCTTCCTGTTGCGGTACAGCTTATCGAACGATTATCCCGTCTCCCGGGCGGGTCAAAGCGCGGAAAAGACGGGGATAATCATGCTTCCTCTGGCGTTCAGGCGAAAATGTCCACTCGCCCGTCACCGCGCGCAGCAGATTGCAGCGTGGCGGGAGCGATAGAGGTGTTTTCTTCTTCATCGACGCTAGCCGTAGTACGCCAGGCGGACTGTTGCCCTGAAGAGTGTTGTTGCTGTTGGCCTGCGAAACTCTCGCTGCTGATACTGCTCTGTCCAAGCTGAATACCGCTATCGGCCAGTTGCGCACGAAGAACGGGCAGCGCGGCTTCCAGCGCGGCGCGCACGTGACTGTGCGGCGACACCATCTGGATTTGCGCCTGGTTATCATCGAGCTTGAGTGAAATATGCACCTGGCCGAGATCTTCCGGATGCAGGCGCAGCTCCGCCGTCTGCTGACCCTGGCGGGTAAACAGGGTGATGTGCTGGCTGACGCTCTGCTGCCAGTCTGGTGAACCGAGGTGCGACTGGATAGTCGCCGCAGGTAGCGGCGGCGTGGTTTGCGTCGGCGCGCTTACCAGCGGGGAAGGCGCAGTTATCGGCGCGGCGGCGGTCGGGGTACTTTCAGCCTCCACTTTCAGCATCTGCGGGGCGAGCTGTGGCGCAGATTGCGCGCCCGCGGGCAGTTCATTTTGGGTCTGTACGCTCAGCGTATTCTGGCTAAGAGAGTGCTTGTCGCCTGATTTCTGCGTACTCTGGTTTGACAGACCAGCGAATACCGTGGCGTTTTCGCTAACGGGCGTGGTGGTTTGCTGAAGGGGGGGCGCCGCTGGCAGCATCGCCATCAATGCGCTAATGCCTGCTGCGGAGGGGGCGTCAGCCGCTTGCGTTTCATCGCTCTCCTCAGGCTGCCTGGCCTCCTGAAGATCGCTTTTCAGATGCGACGCCAACTGGCTAAGCAGAGTGGGGGTTTCCTCCGGCGTTCCGGTTGGGATCTGCACCGCTTCCTGCCGGAGCAGCCATTCGGTAATTGATGTTTTTGCCGGTGTTTTTTCATCCGCCACGTTATTCAGCGCAGCAGATAGCGGCAGGGGACTCCCTGTTTTACTGTCGCCTGCTCCCAGGGCATCGCTCAGCAGGGCGAGAAAATTGTTCTCACCGCTGGCCGGGGCGCTCGGGTCGGAGGTTGTGCTATCAACGTCCGTAGTCAGGAGGTTTAGTAAATTAATCATGACCCCTCCTTAACGTTGCCCGCTGGGCAAATTCATCCATTTTTTTCTGATCGGCACGGTTTTCCGCCAGCAGGGCGGCGCTGGCCTGACGTTCCTGAAGCGTTTCCCAGGCCTGAAGGCGCTGCTTTTTCTCACGCCAGAAGGTCAGTGCCTGTTCCACTTTCTGATTCCATTGCAGCAGTTGCTGGCGGTGCTGTTCAATAGCCCCCTCCAGCGTCTGAATAAACTGCTGGTAGTTCTGCCAGCGCAGGCTGGCAATACCCTGGCTCATATCGTTATTAAGGCTATTCTGGTATTCAAGCTGGTAATCCATCAGCATCTGTAACTGCTCTTCGACCTTCTGAAAGCCGCGACGCATCTCGCCGAGCTTCAGCGCAGCGGTATCTACGTCGTTTTCTGCCAGCTCTTTGAGCGTGGCTAATGCACCATGTTGCGCCATTTTTCTGCGCCTCCTGCTTCATTACGTTGAAGGGAAAATTCGCTCAAGCCCCTGCAGAGAACTCTCCAGGTCAGCTTTTTCCAGAATGCCCTGCTGTAGAAATGCTTCCAGTTGCGGCCACAGGGTGATGGCTTTATCCAGCATGGGATCGCTGCCACGGGCGTAGGCGCCGACGTTAACCAGATCGCGGTTGCGCTGAAAGCTGGAAAGCAGTTGTTTAAAATTCCGCACTCGCGCGTAGTGCTGTTCGCTGATTAGCGCGGTCATTGCGCGGCTGATAGAGGCTTCAATGTCGATGGCCGGATAGTGACCCGCCTCCGCCAGGCGACGCGACAGGACAATATGACCATCGAGGATGGCGCGCGCGGAGTCGGCAATCGGATCCTGCTGATCGTCACCTTCGGTGAGTACCGTATAAAATGCGGTGATAGAGCCGCCGCCGCTAATGCCGTTGCCTGCACGTTCAACCAGCGCGGGCAATTTGGCGAATACCGAAGGGGGATAGCCTTTCGTCGCGGGGGGTTCACCAATCGCCAACGCAATCTCACGCTGCGCCATTGCATAACGCGTCAGGGAGTCCATTATCAGCAGGACATGCAGCCCACGATCGCGAAAATCTTCCGCGACGCGGGTGGCGTAAGCGGCGCCCTGCATACGTAACAGCGGTGATACATCCGCGGGGGCGGCGATCACCACCGAGCGCGCGCGGCCTTCGCTGCCGAGTATATTCTCGATAAAATCTTTCACTTCGCGTCCGCGCTCGCCAATCAGCCCGACGACAATCACATCGGCCTGGGTGTAGCGAGCCATCATCCCCAGCAGCACGCTTTTACCGACGCCGGAACCCGCAAACAGCCCCATACGCTGCCCGCGGCCGACGGTGAGTAGCGCATTGATAGGGCGCACACCGGTATCGAGGATCTGTTCAATCGGGGTGCGTTGCAGTGGGTTGAAGGGAGGGGTAATGAGCGCGCCGGTTTCCGTAGTTTCCGGGGCGGGAAGGCTGTCCAGCGGTTTGCCGCTGCCGTCGAGTACGCGGCCTAAAAGCGCCAGGCCAAGCGGTAGCTGTTTTCCGCTTTGCAGGCCGTCGCCGGAGGCATTCCGCGCATAAACACGAGCGCCGGGCAATATGCCTTCCACTTCCTCCAGCGGCATCAGGAACAGACGCTGGCCATTGAAGCCGACCACTTCGCTCTCCACTTCCTGGGTCTCGCTGCCGGACTGGCGTTCAATAATACAGGTTGCGCCCAGCGGTAGTTGCAGCCCGGTCGCCTCCAGCAGCAGGCCGGTGGCGCGGGTGAGGCGGCCATAGCGACGCACGGTGGCGAGCTGGGTCATGCGCGCTTCCATGTTATCCAGCGTGTTTAGCCAACGGGTGAGACGAGCGGTCATCAGCAGGCTCCCGGAGCGGCAAGGCGGCAGAGTTCCTGCCAGCGGGTCGCCACGCTTGCATCGAGATCGCCTTCGTCAGCGCTGACTTTGCAGCCGCCGGGATGCAGTGTCGGGTCGCCGCGCAGTCGCCAGCCATGGAGACTTAATGTTGCCCCCAGCACCGCTTCGACCCGAGGAAGATCTTCCGGGCTGACGCGCAACTGTGGTTTACCGCTGAACAGGGGCTCCTGTTGCAGCAACGCCTGAATCTGTTTAATTAACGCGGAACTGTCGACCGATGTGGTCTCGCCGATGATTTGCCGCGCCGCTTCCAGCGCCATCTGCATCAGGCGTGAGGCAATCACGCTGTCCAGGGCATCAAGCGTGTGCTGAAATTCGCTGACCAGTTGCTGCATGCGTGCGTGCTGCGGCGCCTGCTCCTGTTGCGCCTGCGCCATCCCCTGTTCGCGTCCCTGAGCAAGGCCTTCCTGGTACCCCTGCTGTTGCCCGGCGCTGCGGCCTTCCTGCATACCAGCCTGATAACCCTGCTCATGCGCCTGCATCTGGATCTGCGCCAGTTGCTGTTGACGTCGCGCTTCCTCAGAGAGGGCGACCTCCTCCGGCTCACTCTCTGTCACCGGAATGGGCAATTCGTCCTCTAAGGGGGGGGCGAGATCGTCAGGCAGCCAGATCTTCCATGGCGTGGTATCAGACATAGGTATCGTCTCCGCTGCCGATCACCATTTCGCCGGTTTCCGCCAGACGGCGAACAATCAGCAGAATGGCTTTCTGCTCGTTTTCCACCTGCGACAGCCGCACCGGGCCACGGTTGGCCAGATCGTCGCGCAGAATGTCGGCGGCACGCTGGGACATATTACGCAGGAATTTCTCGCGTAGCGGCGGTTCGGAGCCTTTAAGCGCAATAAGCAGCGACTCGGAATCGATTTCCTGCAACAGGCGCTGAATGCTGCGATCATCCACGTCCACCAGATTTTCGAACAGGAACATCTCGTCGATAATTTTCTGCGCCAGCTCGCCGTCAAATTCGCGCACGGCGGTAATAACGGCTTCTTCCTGCTGCGTTTTCATCAGGTTGATGATTTCGGCCGCGGTTCTTACGCCGCCCATCTTGCTGCGCTTGAGGTTCTGACCGTCCAGCAGGCCATTGAGCACTTCAGTCAGTTCCGCCAGCGCGGCGGGCTGCACGCCGCCGAAGGTGGCGATACGTAGCATCACATCGTGGCGCAACCGTTCGTCGAACAGCGCCAGAATATCGGCAGCCTGCGCGCGTTTGAGATGCACCAGAATGGTGGCGATGATTTGCGGATGTTCGTCGCGAATAATATCGGCGGCGCTCTGCGGCTCCATAAAGTTGAGCGTTTCAATGCCGCTGGCGGTTTCGCGGGTTTCGAGAATATCCTCCAGCAGACTGGCGGCACGCTCTTCACCCAGCGCTTTCACCAGTACCGAACGGAGATATTCATTGGCGTTGACGCTCAGCGCGGCGTACTGCTCGGCTTCCTGCTCAAACTCCGCCAGCACTTCGGTAAGCTGCTTGTTGGAGATCTGCCGCACATTGGCCATCGCGGTGCTCAGTTGCTGTACTTCGCGCGCTGAAAGGTGCTTAAAGACTTCGGCAGCGCGGTCTTCGCCGATGGTCATCAGTAAAATGACGCTTTTATCTACACCGCTTAATTTACTCATGATCGTTATTCATCCACTGGCGGATGACCAGCGCGACGACGCGCGGATCGTTATCTGACATTTCCCGAATACGCTGACTCATGACTTCTGCGCCCATGCGCTGATTGGCGCGGCGCTGCTGAAGTTGCTCATCTTTGCTGAGATGGACTTCCACCGCCTCCTGCGTTTCCTGTATTACGCGCGCCTGTTCGGCAACCGCCTGAGTCTCCTGCTGACGGCGTACCAGTTGCGGCCGCACGGCCTTGCGCCACAGCAGCCAGGCCACCAGTAACACCAGCAACCAACGGCCCAGAGAGAGCAACTGGTCGATAAACGTCTGCTGCTGCCAGAAGGGCAGTTCACCGCCCGTCTCTTCTGACTGCGTGAACGGAGAGTTCACCACGTTGAGGGTATCGCCGCGCTGGCTGGAGAAGCCCATCGCTTCACGGGTCAGATCGTCAATTTGCTTCATCTGTCCGGCTGAGAGCGCTTCGCTTTTGCCGTTGCCCAGGGCGCGATAGTTGACGACCACCGCCACAGACAGGCGCTGAATATCACCCACGTTGCGTTTGGTATGGCGAATGGTGCGATCCACTTCATAGTTACTGGTTTCATTACGCTGCGTATTACGCGGGCCGCTGCTGTCTTGCGTGGTCGTGGCGCGACTATTGGCATTGGCTGGCGGAGTGGTAATTGGCGCAGTTGGGGTCGGCGCGGGGGAGTTTGACAGCGCGCCCGGTACGCCGCCGGGATATGGACTGCCCAGTTGCTCGCTCTCATTAACCTGGCGCGAACGCAGCGCTGCCTGGCTGGCATCGCCGTTCGGACGATACTGCTCTTCCGTTTGCTCTTTGTTATCAAAATCAATTTGCGCGGTCACCTGGGCGTGCACGTTACTGCTACCCACAATCGGGCCCAGAATCGCTTCAATACGACGCTGAACTCGGCTTTCCACGTCGGCGGCGTATTTCAGTTGCGCATCGTTGAGATCGCGAGCATTGGTATTGGACTGCGTTAACAGATGCCCACTCTGATCGACCAGGGTGACATTTCCCGGCGGCAGCCCGGCGACGGAACTGGAAACCAGATGCACCACGGCGGAAATCTGACCCTCGTCCAGCGCGCGACCCGGTTCAAGATTCACGGTTACGGAAGCAGAAGGGGATTTCTGCTCACGCACGAATAAAGAGGGTTTTGGCATCGCCAGGTGAACGCGTGCGCTTTTTACCGGGCCGAGGGTTTCAATGGTGCGCGACAGTTCACCTTCCAGCGCACGCTGGTAGTTCACCTGCTCGCTGAACTGACTGATACCGAACTTCTCCTGATCGAGCAGTTCAAAACCGACCGCGCCGCCTTTCGGCAGCCCCTGCTGTGCCAGACGCAGACGAAGTTCATGCACTTTATCCGCCGGCACTTCGATTGCGCCACCGTTATCGGCAAAGCGGTAAGGGATGTTCATTTGCGTCAACTGGGTGACGATGGCTCCGCCATCCTGGTCGGAGAGATTGCTGAACAGGGTGCGATAATCGGGACTCTTCGCCCACAGCACTAATGCAACGACGATGGCAATTGCCGCAGCACTGGCCACCATCAATGGGATTTTCGGATTCGCGCGCAGGCGACTGACCCACTCCAGCGTTTTAGTTTGTGGCGTAGTCGTGGCGTTCACGCTCATTGCGCACCTCGTAAATCCTGATCGATGGCGTTAAATGTGTACAAAAACAAAGCAGACTCCCGGGCGACGAACACAAAGTGACAGCGCTGCCATTATTTGGTGCTTCCGGATTTTCTATGCGCCAAATAACCCGTTTTTTTGGCGCTATTTAACGCCTTTATCTTATTGACAAGATGCTAATCTCTGCTCAATTAACATTTTCAGAGGTGGTTTATGGCGATTCAGGGGATTGAGGGCGTGCTGTCACAGTTACAGATGACAGCCGATGTGGCGCGGAATCAACAGGTTGATGCTCAGTCAACCGTAAGCTTTGCCGGGCAACTGAGTGCCGCCCTGGATCGCATCAGCGATACGCAAAACAGCGCCCGCGCGCAGGCAGAGAAATTTACTCTGGGTGTACCTGGCGTGGCGCTGAATGATGTTATGACCGATCTGCAAAAATCGTCCGTGTCGCTACAGATGGGGATTCAGGTCAGGAATAAGATGGTGAGTGCGTATCAGGAAGTGATGAGCATGCAGGTGTAGGTTATCTAACCTTATGATTATAATTGTTTTATCACATCCGATCCCACAGCGTGGGGCATGGATGGGGCAAACTCACTTAATTTCTGGTTCAGAATAAGTACCTGGTCCTGATTGTTTTCCGCCATCCAGGATCCGTAAACACGATAAACCATCTGCGCGTCGGTGTGGCCCATTTGCTTCGCTATGAAGTTCGGGTTGGCACCGGCAGCTAACGACCAGCATGCATATGTGTGGCGTGACTGGTATGCTTTGCGATAGCGAATCCCGGCGCGTCGCATTGCAGCTTCCCATGACTGATTAATCGACCCCACAGCGTAATGATGCCCGGCACGGCCATTACGAGTCGCTATCTGTGGATTGAAGACGAAAGTGCATGGATGCATTTCTGAACGCCCAAACTCTCGTAGCATGACTTCCACCTGATATTGCTTACCCAGTCGCGTCATCTCGGCCTGATTCCGCAATACGTCAATCGCTGGCTGAATCAGGTTGATGATGCGGTCCGTTCCGGCCTCTGTCTTGGGAAGGGTAAACTCCTTCGTCAGAGTGTGGTTACGGCGGATCATCATCGTTCCCGCTTTCAGGTCGATATCTTCCCAGGCCAGTGACACAAGCTCGCCGTGGCGGACACCGGTATACACTGCCAGAGACCACATGTTTTTCAGTTGCTGATGCCGGCACGCATTTATCAATCTGACAAACTCATCACGGGTGAGTGGATCCGGTTCGCTTCGTGACTTCTTCAACAGAGAAATACCTGCAAACGGATTGGCCTTGATGTACCCGCTGTCCGCAGCGAACTGAAACATGCCTGCCGTCGTTTTCATGTAATTGTTCACTGTCGGAACAGAACGGCCTTTTTGACCTGCTCCCCGTTGATTAACACACCCCGATGTTAGTAATGTCTTCACAAGCCACATGAGGACATCCCCATGAATAAGCGTTTTTCCGGCGAACAGATCATCAGTATCCC